>CAZWXQ010000001.1:0-360851 GCA_964637955.1 uncultured Gammaproteobacteria bacterium
TTCCATTTCTTCCAGAGAGGATAATGTCTCCAGTAGTAGCTCCGCCGAGAGTAAGGCTGTTCATGTTTAAACTTTGGATAGTTGAAGCATTTGCATCAATGCTAACGCCATTACTGTTAAGAGTTGATGAAAGTGTAGCAATCGGATTTCCGGTAGCTACACCGATAATTGCGAACTGAGCGCTTGATGTAGAGGTTCCGCCAATTGCAAAATCATAAGTAGAATTGTTTGCAGCTAAAAGGTTGTTATTAAGTGTCCAGTAGTTTTGTGATCCTAGAACGAATCCGCAAGCAGAAGAGTTCTGAAGACAAAGAGTTCCGTCTTCATCAGGTAGGGAAATGGTTCTTCCAGCTGTAAGAGCAACAGTATCTAGAGAAACAAAGAAGTTTGTGTTGTTGTCTGAGATAAATAATTCACCTGTATTTGCGACTCTAAATCTAGTTGTTCCTGCTGCGCTTGCTGTAATTAAGTCCCCATTATTTAATTGATTTACGTTAAGCGCTGCATTTGAACCAAGTCCTCCTGTTATATTTAAGACATCATTTACAGCTAGAGCGCCATTTGCATTTATCGTTAAAGTATTTGAAGTGGAAGTGATGCTTCCACCATTTGCTTCAAATGCTCCAGATACAGTTTGAATGTTTCCTGTGCAAGTTAAGTTTCCTGTTGCTCCAGAGATAGAGCACCCAGTTGATCCTGATCCACCAGCTAGATCAATATTCCCAGTACCATCTATACTTAAATCTGTTCTTCCATCTGAGTCGTTGACTATGTCAAAGCTTGATCCATCAACATTAATTGAATATTGGTCTTCGCCTGCATCAGTGTCATTTAAGAATATAGAAGGATCAGGGTTTGATATAGTTATATCTCCTCCAGAGGTTGTACTTCCTGATAGATAAAGATCTCTAAATGAATGACCTGGACCCCCTAAATCATAAACTGCATCAAGGTCTGGTCCTATGCTTCCGGATACTTCAATTGCGAACGGATTTCCATCCACATCAGTATCAATTGTGGAAACTCCCACTCCTAAGCTTCCATTTGAAAGAATTAAGTCTCCGCCTGAGTTTGCTGAGAATGAAGGATCAGTTGCGCCGTTTCCTGATGAGTAAAAGGTAAGTGCACCATTAAGTCCGCCTGAGCCAGTATTGTTTAACCCCAAATATAATGCTCCCGCTGAAGTGTCAAAGAATAAACTAGATGTTGCTTGAGTATTTCCGCCAATCGCGAAATCATTCGTTGTATCAGTAGCTCTTATAAGATCTGGTGTTGGCCCAAACTCAATTGTGAATGGGGATACACCAGCAGATGTTATAGAAGCATCTAAGTCTGATAGTATTTGTTGTAGATTGTTAGAATTTGAATTATTTAAGTTATCGAAAACACCAACTAAATTTGCTCCTGAGGTAAGTGCATCTGATCCTATTGCATTCAATGCAATTGAAGTCCAGGCAGGAACCCCGCCTAATACTTGAAGAATCTGGCCATCAGTTGAGCCTACTGGGAGTGTATCAAGAACATTTGCTGCGCTTGCGAAGATAATATCTCCAGTAGCATATGTGGTTAGTCCTGTGCCTCCGACGGTAGGAGAGATAATGCCTGATTTAATAGCTTCACCTGCGACATTTCCTCCGCTAGTTATAGTCAAATCATTAACTACTGCATTATCTTCAATACAATCCTCACAATCGCCTCTGGCTACGACTGTGGCAAGCGTAGAGATATTGCTTATCGTAGTTCCGTTTATAGCTATATCTTGTCCAGCATCAAGTGTTATGTCTCCGCGCTGGCCTTGAAGTGAGCTAACAATTCCAGAAACAGAAATCGTAGGCCTTTGAGATTCCTCATTTGTGATTGTTATTCCTGTTCCAGCTTCGATTCCATAAATAATATTTGGAGCAGTAATATTTCCTACGAATACGCTTGTTCCTTCCACTCTAAGATTTTTGTCTAACTGAACGTTTTCTTTGGCCTCAAGTGGGAGAGCGAAGATAACTCTTCCAGTTAGTTTTAGCTTGCTAGTATTGCTCGTATTTGCCTGCAGCACTTGTCCTTTTCCGAATCCTTGTTTTGTTACTTTATTTTCGGCTTTACCGAGGTAAAAATTTAATCTTGATTGCTGTGTAGATAAAGCTAAAACGAAAACTAGAAACACAATCATACTTGCAGAGACTAGTTTTGTATTTGAAGATCTTGAACTTTTTTTATCTGAAGGCTTGGAATTTCTTGAATTTATATAATCTTCACTGAAGCTGTCATTATAAAATTTTAAGCCCATCCACTTTAGGAAAGTATGATAAGAGGATGTTGAGGAGGAAGGGAAGTCCTGAGGAGATTTAGTCACCACTTCGGATTCAGCTCGCCCAGCCATATCCTGTGGATCCTTCTCCTCAGGACTTATCCCAGTCCCAAGTAGAGTATTTTGTATATTTAAGAATTGATCGATTTGAGCCTGTGTATATCCTATTTCGCCTTCAGGAGTTATCGTTGGTTTTAGTATCTGATTCTTGTTCCATTCGAGGAGTGCCTCAATTGAAGCTCCTAGTTGATCAGCAGCTTCTTGGATATTTAAAAGTTTTTCTGAATTTCTTGGGCGAAAAGAATTCATATTTAGTTCTTTTTCAAGCATAAATTAGCCTCAAATTTTATGCTCCATGTGGGGTATAAAAGAGCCTGTTTAGACCTGTGTGGCCCTGGATGATTGAAGCTTAATTAAGAGGGAGAAAACCGGCTTTAACGTCATCGATTGTTAAATTCATGCCCATAAGGTCCTCAGCAGTTAAATATTTTCTAAAATACACTTGGGTTTTTGAAGTTCTTGGGAAAAATAATTCACGCTTGATTCCAACGAACCCAAGTCTTGTGACTAGCTTACTTAAAGGAGTATTTATGTTTAGATTATCAATCTGAGCATCATATTCAATTTCTTTGACATTATTGCTCGTGAGCTGCATGAGTCTTTCTATGAATTTATCAGATTCGCTATCAAGTTCGGGTTTGCTGATTTTAAACTCTTTTCCCTGGAGAAATAAAGCAACTGTTCCATCAGTCTTTTGATGTATTTCCATGAGTCGAGGTAGAATTTTTGTTTGAATTTGAGATTGATGAATAGTTTGAAGACTCAGATTTTCTGAAGTTGAAGAGTAAGGGAATAATTGTTTTTTGCCCGAATATAAAACATAAAGTGAGAATAGGCCAAGAATAATGAAGCTAATTAATGTGACTGAACTTGAAGTTTGTTTGACCAAGCTTTGAGTTTGATTGAATCCTCCCATGCTCATACTAGTTGCTAGAAGTTTATTTTCCTCAGATTCTTCTTTACTTACCTTAATATTTCCTTCTGTATCAAATACTGTGCTTTCTGTATCACAATCTGGGCATGAAGAAGAAGTATTAAAATTTGCCTTCTGGGCATAGGTATTTACGTCAGCATCTTGTCTCAGGCCTGATTTTATATCTTCTGATGAGTTAGTTCCTAAAATAGATTTTAATACTGCAAGTTTATCCTGGTCATTTTTTTGAGCAGATGCACTAACTTCTTTTTCTTCGAATGCATTATTCAATGCTGTTGATTTATTTTTTGAGAATTGATCACCTTCGTTGGTTAGGTTTTCATTATTAGTATTTTTCTTGCTTTCGGGATTTGTTAAATCGGTTTTTTCCAAATTTGAATTTTGGGCGATAATTTTTCCGTTTTCAATTTTTGCAGTTTTATTTTCGCTCCGAATTTCATTTAACTTATTTTCTTGAGAAAAAAGAATTACAAAAACTATAACAATAAAAATAGAAATTCCAGTAAATATCCCAATCGTAGAAAAAAAAGATTTGTTGTTTTTTGAATTTTCGATTGGGGTTGTATAAAAATTATAATTATTAACTTGAGCAAAATTATTTGCTGATTGATTGTGAGAATCATAATTATTTTCTTGGACAATTTTTTCAAATTGCGGAGTAGGGGGTTGTGAAAAATTTGAAGACGATTGAATAAAATTTTCACGGAGTGAAATTTGATTCGAATTCCTGATTGCAAGGAATTGGTCAATTTGCTGCTTGGTATATCCAACTTCGCCATCGGGTGTGACGGTGGGTTTGAGAATGTTATTCTCATTCCAAGTCAATAAGACGTCAACAGAAACCGCTAGGCTTTGAGCGGCTTGCTTTAAAGTCAAAAATATAGGCGGATTGCCTGGGCGAGCTGAATCCATTATTTAGATAATTTCTGGTTGAAGCTAATTTATATATAATTTCAACCAATTTAATCGTAAACGCTTTTTATAGTAGTAGTCAATAAGTACTTTAAAAATACGTTTAGCTTGATATATCAATCTAAATATGACAAGGTGTTGAGTATAAATACTGATAATTAAGCTCATTCTGCGCATTATGAACAATTAAATTAATCATATAATGCAATTAAGCCCGAATTTGAAGCTAAATTTGTTATTGTTAAAATGGCAATTTTTAGTGTTTTTCGTAAAGATATAGGCTAATTTTGTTGCGTTTTTAACATTTAAAAAATGAACTAAACTTTTATAAATTATGACAATAAATAATATATTATAAATAAATATAGGCCTTAATTAAATAATTACTACGGGATCCTATACTGAATTGAGCTAAATTAATTATTTTTGTGAATTTATATTTTATTATTTGCTTGATCCAAATGAGTAAATTTATTCCTAGAGAAAATTTTTAACTTTAGCTTAGAATTTATGTAATAATTTTCCAACAGTTAGAGTCGACTAATTGCTTGAGCATGATCGCTTAAATGTCTAAATTTAAGAATTAGCCTCAAAATTGCGAGCCTCTAGAATGCTCTATGAGAGGTTATTTTAAAAATATGCTATAAAACCACGTTTTATTTATTTGGTTTTGAAGGTTTTTGGTCTGATTCTACCATAATGGTGTCGATTCCTAGAAAAATGTTCGCAACGTTATTTTTTATTTTAAGTACTGCTTGTTCAATTTTTAAATCTTTTAATATTTGATGGTGATTATAGATAGTTAACTGTTGACGAATTATGGAAATAAAATTTGCGTGCTTAGGGTAAATATCAAAACGGCCAGCTTCATTAAAAGAGCTGATTCGATCAACTTCGCCTTCAAAAATTATATTTTCTGCATCTCTAACTGTTAATTTAATAGGAGGTAGCATAGTTTATTAATTTTATGTTTATTTTTGATTTGGTTGAGCTGGTGGTTGTTGGCTTGATGGTGGAGTTGTGGCTGAGGGTTGAGGTGATCCATTAGATTGTGCGACGTCGTTGCCTTGAGGCGTTTGTGGTTGCGGTTGGCCTCCTTGAGCTCCATTTGCTTTTGCAGCTTTTTCCGCAGCTCTTTCAGCTAGCTTTTGCTTTACATCATCCAAGGTCCCGATAAACATTAAATCTTCTGGTTCTAAGCTGTCTACTTTTCCATCCAATATTGCCTTAACATCTCTCACGGTATCCTCCACTTTTACAAATACGCCTTTTTTTTCTGTCTGTGTTTCAACAACTGTAAAGTTTTGAGCCATAAAATTCTTCAACATTTTAGCTCTTTTGTAAGCTGTTTGGTCATCTGCTGAAAGTTCAGATTCTCCGATAAGAGAAACAATACGATCTAGTGCCCCTGCTCTTTTGAGTAGGGCCTGTGCATCTACTGCAATTTGATAGTGATGTTCTCCAACTGTATCGGGATTTAGCGCTGAAGAATTTGATCCTAAAATATCAATCGCTGGAAATCTCCCCTCCTGATAAACAGTACGAGATAAAATAATGTTTGAGTCTAAGTATGGGAAAATAGCTTGAACTCCGCTGTCAGTTAAATCGTCTGCTGGAACGTAAATAGCTTCAAAAGTGGTTATGGAGTTTTTATGAGTTGAAACAAGTCTTTCATGGAAAGAAGCCATCTCAGAAGTTAAGGTAGATTGGTATCCTCCCTCTGATGGGATAGCGTTCATGAGTGTGGATAATTCATATCCAGATTGGGCGAAACGGAAGATGTTGTCAATAAAGAATAACACGTCTTTTCCCATCTCGTCTCTGTAGTATTCGCCAAGTGTTACTCCAGTAAACGCTGTTCTAAATCTGAGAGCCGGATTTTCTCCCATACTTCCATAGATAAGACTAACTCCCTGCATAACCTTGCTTTCGATGAGTGTTGAATAAAGTTCTTCTCCCTCGCGAGTGCGCTCTCCTACTCCAGTAAATATGGATACATTTTTTTCAGGATCTAAGATAACGAGGTTATGAATAATTTCTGAAATAATAACTGTCTTTCCTACTCCTGCTCCTCCGAATAGTCCAACCTTTCCACCTTTAAGAATTGGTGTAAAAAAATCTACTACTTTTATTCCTGTCTCAAGGATATCTTTAGGAATATTTACGTTTGCAAAACTTACGTCTTTAGCGATAATCGGCTTACTATCTTTTGTTTTGATCGGTCCCTTTCCATCTTGTGGTTCTCCAAGTGTATCGATAACGCGTCCTAACATTTCTGGGCCGACAGGGATTTTAATTGGTTGTTCTGTGCTAATTACTACAGATCCATGATGAAGTTTTGTTATCTGAGTTAATGCAAGGCAAAAGAAACTATCTTGAAGACTGGATGTATAAACCTCCATTTTAACTGTTGGATCTTCCTCGGAGATTAATAGATCGAAAATATGAGGTTTTTCGCCTGTAAACTCCACTTCTATTATCTGTCCTTTAATGCTTATGATTTTGCCTTTTATCATATTAAACTGGTTAATTATGTATACACATTTTATTTGATAAATTTATATTAATAACATTACTTGAACCATAAAAATGTTCAATATTCTAATAGTGAAATTACACCAGAAATCGTCTCAATTTGCTTTTTATTTTGAGATAAATGCTTAAGTCTAACGGTTAATTGATTAAGTTTTTTTGTTTCATCTTCTATATGCACCAGCGCGGCTTCCATTGAATTAACACGTGATGCATGACGGGCTAATTGATTTTCAAGTAATGTTTGACTAAATAGATTTGCCATAATTTGAGTTTCAAAAAAACTAAATATTTTTTCAAGTGATGGTTCGAATATAAATCTATCTTCGCGAGGTGTTTCTCGGTGAACTTCTGTTTCGAACACATCCTCACCAGTAATGCTTGAAGAGATTGGGTCTTGATTTATAACATTTGCAAATTTACCATAATAAACATAGACTTTCTCATAATTCATAAAAGTTTGCATTAAATTTTTTATATGGTCAACGTCCACCTTAACATCTGGAATTTCAAAATATGTAAAAGGTCTCTTATTCCCTGATCCTTCAAACATTTCTTTTCCTGCAGTGCCGATTATCGCAAGTTCTGCATCTTTAAATTCAGGTTTTTTTAAGTCGTCCATAAATAAGTGAAAAGTCTTATTGGTTACAGATCCATAAAGTTTTCCATTTGAAGATAAATATACTAGAAGGGTTTTTCCATTTTTTTGAAGACCGGGGATAAGAGTTTTTTCTCCTTTTTTGATTCTTGCCATAAGGTCTTTGACTTCTCTGTTATACGAAGATTTTAAATCAACAAATATATCTGATATGGCGATAAGAAATTCACGGGTTTTAAGAACAGAGTCTTTTATTTTCTGCATTTTTACAACCGCAATTTCTTCATAACTTTCCGCAAGATCTTTAATACTATTAAGTGCTTCTAGGTCTTCCTGTATTAGTTTTTTCTGTGGCATATATTAATTATAGTATGTATTTTTAGTCATATTAATTACTGATTTAAGGGTGGAGTTTGTGCTTTATTATTAGTTTGGGTTATAGCAGGAGCTGCTTGAGGTTGTTGTGGTTGAGTTGGCGCCGCTGGTTGAGTGCCATTTGGCTGAGTATTAGCTTGAGCGTTGGTCGCAGAGCCAGAAGTTGGTTCAGCTGCTTTTGGTTTATCTTCTATCTTCAATTTTAGTAACATGTCTTTGTTTTTTAAAACATTTTCATCAAGTCCTTTTAGATCCTTAGTGCTAGTAATATCATGAATTAGTTTTTGATATTGCCTATTATATGAAGCGGCGATTAGACCCTTTTTATTTTTATCGAGATCTTCTTTTGTGGTAATGATGCCTTGCTGAATCATTGAAATAATTATTAATTGGACTGGACGCGGAACAGTGAGTTGGTATGGTTGATTAAAAAACTTATTAATTAATTCGCCCTGTACTAGCTGTCTTTTAACGTCTTCCGTAAGTTCTTGTCCGAAATGGGAGATAGTCTGAAGCTTTGTATAGGAAGAAAGGAATGTTGTAAGATTCTTATTCATCTCACGAGACAATTTATCCAGAGTCTGTCTACCTACACGAGTAACAGAAAGTGGGATATTTACAGCAGGTCTCATGCCTTGAAAATATATATTTGTATCTAGATAAAGATGGCCGTCAGTAATTCCCATCACGTTGGTTGCAATGTATCCAGTAAAGTCGCCCTCCACGATTTCAATTACAGGAAAACAAGATATTGCTACTTCTCCAACTGTTGGGTGCTTAAAGTAGCCTCCCCTTTCAAGTAGTCTTGAGTGCGTATAGAAAATATCACCTGGGTATGAATCACGACCAGGAAATCTTTTTGCAAGAAGTGATAGTTCTCGATAAAATTTTGCATGAGTAGATAAATCATCTAAAACCAAAAGTGTATTTATTCCTAAATCTCTAAAATATTCAGCAATAGACATAGCAGCATATGGAGTTTGATAAATAAGACTAGGAGAGTCATATGAGCTGGTGGCAACTATGATCATATTACTCATTATTTTTTCATTGATGAAAAATTCTTGAAGCTTTTTAATATCACTTTTTTTCTTTGCAATCGCAGCATAAATAACTATCACTCCTTCATAAACTTGTTTTTTAACAGCTGTTAAAATTAAAGATGTCTTTCCGGTTTTTCTATCTCCGATAATAAGTTCTCGTTGTCCAATTCCAAGTGGAATCATTAGATCAATAAGAGATATTCCAGTTAGCATTGGTTTCGTAATTTTGGCTCTTGTTGATATGCCTCCAGGTTTTACGTGGAGTTCGCGAATCTCTGTTGGCACTGTAAATGTGTCACTTGGATCAATTGGCTCACCGAGAGGATTTATCGTGTGTCCGAGTAGCTCTTTCCCAACAGGTATTGATAAAAGCTTGTCAGTTCTCGTAACTTTAGTGCCTACTTTAACTGGTTCATGAGAGAAAACTCTTGCTTCAACTTTTCCACGGGTGATTGCGAAAACTTCACCTTTTTGCCCAGATTCAAAAACTAAAACTTCATTTGTTTTTACAGATGGTAAGCCTTCAATAAATACAATTGGATGGCTGACTTGAACAGCAACTCCATATTCTCCAACCTTTTGTAATAACTGCTGAAATGAATCCATATGATTTTAACTTTCGTAGAAGATTAAGTTTATCTTCCGATTGTCATAAATTCTGTTTGTTGATGAGTTGTCTGAGTGTTTGTAGAATTCGTCTTGGCAAATAAGTGATTTTTTATAATTTCCCCAAATTGATTTTTAAATGAATAATCTTTATGTTTTCCGTTAAAGTTTATTGCAGCGCCTACTATCAGGCTTCTATCTACTTTTATGTTAAGTAAGACTTGCTTTCCGTATGAAATAATAAACCATTGAGATATTGCTTTTAAGGTATTATTGTCGGGTTCATATGCAATAGTTATTTCAAGTTCAGGTAAGATTTTTACCTGCTGAATAAATGAATTAAGATAATCTTTGAGGGACAAGTTTTTGTGGCTATTCTCATGCAGTAATTCTATAAATTTATCTCTTTTATCAATTCCAAATTCTTGAGCAAAAGCTTCCTCTAAGTTGAAATTAACCTCATACATTTCGTCAATAATATTTGATAAGCCTCTTACGAAATCACTAGCTTGAGACTTGGTAGTAAAAAATCCTGATAAATCTAAAATCTCTGCCATTATTCGAACACTCCTTCCTTCTTTGCTCTCTCGAGTGATTGAATGATAGCGTTTTGATGGTCAGACATGGAAACAGTTTTATTAAAAATTTCCTGAGAAGCTTTTTGAATAATCGCTATCACTGCTTGGTCAACTTCTTGCATTCTCGTTTGCTTATATGTGTCCAATTCTTTTTCAACTTGTGGAAGAAGGGTTGTTTGGAAATCTTGGATTTGCCTTTTTAAATCTAGCTGGAGGCCTGACATGACATGTTGGAATTCAGTTAAAGATGATGCGCTCATGTTTCTAAGTGAATTTGTGTATTCAGCAGCAAATGCTTGAGTTATCGCTTCTCCATTTTTTTGGATATTTGAAACGACATATTTAACTGCATTATTAATTTCCTGTTGGGATTCCGTAGTTAGATATTTAGATTGAGTTATGATTTGGCCTGCCTCATTTGTAGCATCGTCAATAATTTTTCTTTCTTTACTTAGAGTTTCATCAACAACATGGTGGTAATTTGCGTCCATTTCATTTTGTTCTTTTTCGATCTTTTTTTCTTTCTTTTTAATTACTGCAAAATAGTAAATAACTAGTACAATTATTAGAATATTTGAGGCTAAAGTAAGAATAAATTGCAATTCGGGCAGCATACAACCATTGTATATGAGATAGGTTCCAAAAACAACGAATTTTGACGCTTAAAAATGTAAATTATAGCCTTAGAATGAAGAATGCTACTGTGATTCCAGCAAGAATAATAATTACCACTATAGATACGTTTAAGATGATTCCCAAATGAATGGTTTTGCTTGCTGCAGGGTTTCTTCCGAGAGCTTCGACCCCTTTTGCTGCAGTTCTTCCGAATGTTAGGAATCCGAGCAAAAATGAGCCTAGAACTACTAATGCGGCAACGATGTATTTAAATATGGCGTTTGGAGAATCTTTGGTTGGAAGAAGTGCTATCTTAAAGATATCGGTCAAAGTTCCCACAAGTGTTGATCTGGAATTAAAATAGTGAAGACTTAAATCAACCGCAATTTTTCCAGTTTTATTTGCATCAGAATCAGCGTAGTCTTCCATAGCGTAGCCTAAGACATATCCGGATTTGGCAGCCTTAACTGCGACTCCCGGAATAGTTGAGGAGGTGATAATGTCACCTTTTTTAATCACGCCATTCTTGCTTGAGACCAAAACATAAACTGATCCAGTTGAAATTACTGGGAGGGCATTTTTACTGTCGGTATTACTTATGATTATTCCTGCATCTCTTGCAACAACACCTAATATCTGTGCATCATATGGGATAGTTGATAGTTTAACGCCTTCAGTTGAAGATGAAATTAGGCTCCCATCCTTCACATCTTTATCGTTAATTACGACCATTTTTGCAACTCCTAGAGAAGCGCTGCCATCTTGAAGATTTGTGCTGTTTTGAGCAGGAGTTTGGGCATTAGATTGACCGGTGAATAACACTAAAAATAAAAGCGCAAAAGCCAAAAAAAACTTTCTCATATTTTAAGTATAGAATAAATTACTAGATTAAGGTATTGAGATTAAATTTGTTGTTTTCCAGAAGAGCCAAATGCTTGAATTTTTTCTTCAACTACAGACTGAACGGCATCGATAACAGTTGGCATAATTTTAACGATTGCGAATTCTTTAGGATTTTCCTCTAATACTTTTTCAAGAGTAGTTCTGAATGCATAACGCATATCAGAATTTATATTAATTTTACTTACGCCAATTTTTGCAGCCTCTTCAAAGAAGTTTAACGGAGTACCGCTTCCACCATGAAGACTTATGCTGCATGAAACACTTTCTCGAATTGTTTTTAGCAGTTCTAGATCCAGCTGTTTTGGTACAGGATATTTGCCATGAAGATTTCCGATTGCTGCAGCGAAAGTGTCAATTCCTGTTGCATCTACAAATGATCTTGCGCCTTCTGGAGTGCTAAAGGTTTTTCTTATTTCATCATAATTAATTTCTTCATCGTGTACATTACTGCTTCCTCCAAAGTAATGAGGCTCACTTTCTACTAGTGCTCCTGTTTTTTTGGCATATTCTACAACTTGCTTAGTGGCATCAATTATTTCATCGTCATTTGCATCTTTTTTCGCTTGAGAGAGATCTATGTGTATAAATTCAAATCCTGCATCGATGCCTTTTTTTGCAGCTTCTACATTAGGGCTGTGATCAAGATTTATAAAAATTTCGATTCCAAATTCTTCTTTGTAGTTATCGACCATGCAGCGAAGATTTGAAAGTCCAATGAAGTCTACTTCTCCTTGACTTACTTCAACGAGAATTGGAGATTTTGTTTTTTGTGCAGCTTTACAGATTGCGAGTAAAGTTTCCTGATTATCTACATTAAAGGCTCCGACAGCGAAATGTTCATCTCGGGTTCTTCTCATAAGTTCCCTAGCTTTTCTGCAATTTTCTTGATATTTATCTAGATTCATTTATTTTTTCTTCTAAGGCCCCTTTTTTCAAAAGTCCTTGTTGTGCTCCTACGCTACTTACTACGGAAGCTGCGTTATAGCTTCCCCAGAGCATCGATTCCTGGAAGTTTAAGTTATGGAAAACGCCTGCTAAAAATCCACTTGCATAAGCATCTCCTGCACCCGTTAATTCTATGATTGTACAATCAATTCGGTCCTGATGGAAGTGGTTATTATTCACATCCATTGCAAATGAACCGTTTTTACCATCTGTAATAACTACATTTTTAGGGCCAAGCTTTTCAATGCTTGTTAGTATCTCCTGAATTTGGGCAGATTCAAAATTTGGATTATCTTGTTTTATTAATCTTATAGCTTCTTCTTTATTTATAAATAATATTTCTGTATTTTTAAATATCTCATCAATTAGGGTAGATTTTTGAGCAAGCTGAATAGTACCGGGATTAAATGCGATTTTTATATTTTTTGTTTTTGCAAAACTTAATGCTTTTTGGTATGGTGTAATCCAATCTTGCCCAAGGCTTGTTAGATAAATCCATTTAGTGGTAGCAGTTTCATAGAAGAAATCATGCTTTCTTTCTACATGTTCTGAAAATAAGGTTCTGTTGTCCCCATACGCAATAGCTACGCTAAAAGATGTGAATGAACCTTTTGTGGATTTCAAAAATCCTCTGTCTATGTTCTCTTTTGCTAGCGCGTTTACTATTTTTAAGGAAAATTCATCATCGCCAATTTCTGCGGCTATGGTAGATTTTACCCCAAGCCTAGTGAGTCCAACAGCTACATTAGCAGCATTTCCGCCGATAGAGATATAAGTCGCTTCTACGGGGATTTTTTCACCATGTTTAAAGCGAAGTTCATTTGTAGGCGCGTCAAAATAGAATTTTCCTTCTGAATCTTTGATCTTTATAAAAGTATCTAGTTTTGCGTCACCGATACAAATGATGTCGTAGGTTCCCACTTGTAAATATAGTATGGCTTGAAATAGAGAAAAAAGTCAATTAATCTTCGAGAAGATCTTTGAGTATTATTGAGACTGGAATAGTTGCTACTGCTGTAACAAGATCTGCGCCGCCGTAATACATATAGATCACATCATTTATTATTACTGCTCCACACGGAAAAACAACATTTGGCACTATTCCTTCAAGTTCATAGGGTTTTTCAGGTTCAAATATGGGTTCATCTGAACGAGCAATAATTTTTCTTGGATCATCTAAGTCTAAAAGCATTACCCCTACTTTATAAATAAATCCAGGTTGGCAAACAGCATGATACAAAAGTAACCATCCTTTTTCTGTTTCAAGAGGTGGAGCTGAGATGCCAATTTTTACATTGTCCCAATTATTTTTTCTGGCAGTAGCAATAATTCCACCAGTCAGATATTTTCTTTCTGGAAAATCTAAGTCTCTTAGGAAATCCATCCACATGGCATCTCCAAGCCTATGGAAAGCTACATACCCATCTCCATTTACTTTTTTAACAATGCACGAATCTTTGTCATCGACGCCTGGAGGAGAAATTAGTCTTGGTTTATCCCAATTCCAATTTCTACTAAGAAAATCTGAAATTGATATAGAAGTGAGAGCTGCCCTAGGAGGATTTATTCCGTCATATGCTGTGTATGTCATATAAAATCTGTCATTAATTTTAGTGAGTCTTGGATCTTCGCATCCCCAATTTACCCCTGAAGATTTTGGCTTCTCAAAGTCTTCACGCGGTTCATAAATTGGGTCATCCAAAATTTCATCTAAGTGAATTCCATCATGGCTTACTGCGTATCCCATGCGAGATCCTCCATCTTCACCCTGAGCTCTAAAAACGATATGTACTTTTCCATCTTCATAAATTGCAGCTGGATTAAATGTTCCTCTTTTTTGCCATTTATGTGATTCATGCGGAATAATGATTGGGTTACCTTCGTATCTTGTAAAGCCTTTTAAGCTAGCGGTTGCTGCCACGGGCTTTAATTGATCAAGAAGCGAAGCAAGGTGCATTGTTGCTAAAGCAACTCTTGTATCTGCTGCGCCATAATAAACGTGTAATAGATCATCTTTAATTAGAGCTCCTGATGGAAAAATTACATTAGGAACATCTCCTTCAAGCTCATATGTAGCTTCAGGAGTTAAAAGTGGAAGAGTGGTTCTTCCGATAATATTTCTTGGTTCATTTAAGTCTAAAAGCGCAGCTTCAATCCCAAAAATTTTTTTATCAGAAAAATAGTTTTTTATATAAGAGTAGATTACTAACCATCCATGTGGAGTTTTTATAGGCGGTGCACCAAGTTCGACTTGATCTTGCGCATGTCTTAAAAGTGGTAGAGTATGACTATTTGCATCTTCATACCACTGCGTCCAGTACTGCTGTGACCACATATCATCTTCTTTGTCAAAAAGAGCTAGTCCGATTTTTGCTGGAGGCATATCTGTGTTTAAAGTTACAAGCGCAGCATATTTTCCATTTACTTTTTCTGGGAAAAGGCCCATTGCTTTTGAGTTAAAAGTAGTGACAGTATGTTTTTCAAAATTTTCAAAGTCGGTTGTAATAGCAACTGCTATTTTTATTCCATATGCAGCAAATGGATAAACGGATAGAGCAGTATAGAAAATATAAAATTTGCCGTCCATGAATGTAATTCTTGGATCTTCACTGCCATATGCTTCCCAGTCTTCAGTAGGTGTTATGATTTGTCTGTGATCTGTGAAGTTTATTCCATCATCGCTAATGCAGTAGCCAACTGATGACACGTTCATTTCTATCCCGTGTTGCATTTTTTTGGACGAAAGTGCTCGATAAACCATGTGATATTTTCCATTTGCATATGCAACGCAGCCATTAAATGCTCCTGTTCTTTGCCATTCTAAATTTTCATCTGGAGACACAATAGGATTTTGAGGAACGCGTGTTAATGTTGCCATAAATTAATTATAGAAAAGTTAATTATAAAAAGCACCATTAACTTTTCTGATTTTTGGTTCTCTGTTGTGTTTCATTTGGTATAGGAAATGTTCTAGATCAGTTGTGGCCGCGCAAAGATAGCTATCAGACCCACCATAATAAATATTTAGCTTTCCGTCCATAGTTACTGCTCCACATGGATAAACAACTCCTGCCTTGAATCCTCCATTTTCATAATGTTCTTCAGGTTCAATTATAGGCATGTGGGTTCTATAAAGAACTTTTGAAGGATTGTCTCGGTCAAGCATCATAGCACCAATTTTATATCTTCCTGGATCTTGATAGCCAACTGATTGATAAACTAAAAGCCATCCGTCTTCGGTCTCAATTGGTGGCGCTCCTGCTCCAACTTTCTTACTATCCCAGAAGTTTTTTCTTGGTGGGATGAAATGGTGACCCTCAAGATAATTATCAAAATTTAGATCGTCAAGATAATCGACTAAAATATTTGGATAGACTCTGTGAAGTACTACATATTTTCCATTTACTTTTCTTGGGAAAACAACGGCACTTTTATTGACCATATTTGGAGCAGAAATGAGCTTAGGACTTTCCCATTTGTCCCAGTTATTCTTAAGGAAGTCATCAATTCCTATACTTGAGATAGCAGCACGCGGTGGCGTTGCGCCGTCAAATGCGACATAGGTTAAGTATAGCTTGTCGCCGACTTTGGTGATTCTTGGATCTTCAATTCCACCATATCCACCGGACATAAAATGTTGTGCTAGAGTACTAAATTTATTATTTCCAGGAGTCTCAAAGGGCTCTCTTGGAATATATGCTGGCATATCCGATCTAAAATCAATATCTACGCCATTTGAGCTTGTTGCATATCCAAGAACAGAAAGGTCAGTGTCTCCTAGTGCGCGGTAAAGGAAGTGAACTTTATCATCTTCAAATATGGCGGCTGAATTAAAAGTAGCTCTGGATTCCCATGGAACTTCAGGTCGAGGTGAAAGAATCGGATTCTGTTTAACCTTGCTAACTAAATATGAAAATATTTTTTTTCTTGGAATGTCTAAAGCTTGAGGAATGGGGCAAGTGACTGAAAAAATGTTTGTATCGTTTGTTGACCAATATAAAATCAGCTCATTATTTATTAGGTTTATTCCAATTGGTTTAATTTTATCTTTATAATATTCTTCTGGCAGATCGTAAATAGACTCTTCGCTTCTCCAGATTAATTTTTCAGGATTTTTTCTGTCAAAGTATGCTGCGCCGACACTGTACTTAGTATTACCATCAACCTCATTTTTTGCATAGTATAAAACCAATATATTTTCATTTATTTTAAATGTATTTGCTATTTCTAGATCATGTCTATCAAAATGATCTTCTCTTTTTGATAATACAGGATTTGAATTCAGCTTCCATGTGATGAGATTTTCTGAAAGCGCAAGTTTAATTTCTTTTTCTCCGGTATACATAACAAGAGATTCATCTTGTTTCGTATCAGGAGCTATGGATGCAGTTTCAGATATGTTCTCAGCTTCGCCGATTTTATACCAAACTGTTAAATCTGTGGAAATAGCGACCATTAATGGAGACTTTGGCTTCTTACTGTCTTTATAAGTTAGGACGAATTGTTCTTCGCCTTCTGATATTCTGAATGAATCCCAGTCATAAGTTTGTTCTTCTTTTCTGGTTATGTCAAAAGCAAAGACATATCTGTTTGACTCTTTAAATTCATGATTATCGTTGCTTGTCGCAGCCTTGAAGAAGATGTTTTTGCCCTCGTCTTGTAGATAATAGAGGATAACCTTGTTGTTATTTTGAGCAGTACCCAGGAACTTAATCATATTGAGAGTCTTTCCACATAGCCTAAAAAGGGAAAAATATCCCCTTAGTCTAGTTAAATATATTTACTTATGCAAAGTCAACAGCCTAGATAATTTTACTTATAAATAAGATTGCGTTTTAATGATCTTGCACATTTTTAAGAATGAATCTTTTAATGTTAATAATCTGTGATCTAGATCAAATTTAAAAATAAAAATTAAAATATTTCATTCTCAAGTCTTTGAATATTTGCAATTCTTAATGTTTTCTTTTCAAAAGATATTAATCCCTTTTCTTTTAGGAGTTTTAATTCTCGACTAACAGTCTCTCGTGCAATCCCGACAGACAATGCTAAATCATTTATAGATATATTAAAGCTTATTTCTTTTCCCGATTTGTTGCCAAATCTTTTAGCTTGAATAACTAGCTCTAGTATAAGTCTCGATTTGGCATCATTGGTCATGGCATATTCCATTTTCAACAAAACTCCATCGAGTCCTCTATATACTCTCTTGAGAAGATCAAATAGCACATCAGGATTTGATTCTAGAAATTTAATTACATCATTAGCTGGAGCAAGTCTGGCTTTTATATCGGTTTGTGCTTCGTAAAAATAATTATTTTCATTGTTATTTATCGCTAAGGATATTGGGAAAAAAGAGTTTGGTTTAAATATATTAAGAATTATTTCTTCTCCATTTTTATTTAAAGAATACATTTTTACCCATCCATCTTCGAGGAAATAAATGTTTGAAGGGGTTTCTGAGATGTTAATCAGTATTTTATTTTTTTTAAAGTTTTGAGATTTATATTTATAAAAAAAATTTTCAATTTTAGCTTGAATGCTTTTACTCATATTTCTGTTGGGCAGGATGGCCACCCATCTGAATTTATCAGACGTAGTGGCCTCTACTTAGTTCCTTTTACTTTCTTAGCATTACTTTCCATCAAATATTCCTTTTCTATTTCTTTTTCTGCTTCTACTGCTTCAGAAAGCGCTGCTCCAACATTTATTAAGTCAATTGGAGAAATTAACCCCTGCGCTAAAAGAACACCATCATTTTCAATGATAGTTTGCTTTAAAGGGAGTGCCCATGCGTGTTCAAAGAGAACAACCATTGCGCTCATTCCAGGTTTTAGATCAACTTCTAAGATTTGTTTTAAATCCTCGGCTAGAAGTCCAAAGTCATTTTGAGAAACCATAACTTCACCTAGCGCTGCGCCTCTCTCAAGTCCTTTAGCTCCATTTGCTCCAAATCCTATTAGTCCGCCGACAACAGCTCCCCATTCTAGTCTTTCTTCTGGGCTAAGATCTGTAGTTTGATATTCTTCAAGTGTGCCTTTTTTTGTTTTAGTGATGAATAAAAAGTCTATGAGTCTTATAACTCCTGCAACTCTTACTTCATGAACTTTATCTATAAGTTCTGAGGCTATATCGTCTTTGTTAAATGCTATTATGCTAAATTGTATTGGTCCGTACATATAATCACCTCCTATCTTAGAAAAACTTAATAAATGCCAAATGCATGAGTTCTAGTTTTTCTTATGCTTTGATAAGTATTATTCTGAGATTAGTATAGTCTGAAAAATAATTATTTCAATGGGGAAATTGGAACATAGATGGTTTTATTTTTTATTATCATTTTAAATTTAGAATCTTATGAAACAAGTCGAGAGCGATTTAAAAAGAAAAGTTATCTTAAGCCCTGGAACTTTATATGGATCGATTAAGCGAATACTTGAGAGAAAACTTATCGAAGAAGTTGTTGGAGATACTCCTAGAGTAAGCATTACGAGTTAACTGAAAATGATAGAAAATCACTCGCTTTTGAAATTAATTGACATAATGGTGCTGATAATTTACCAAAAAGAAAAAATCTTTTTAAGAATTTGGGATTATCTAAATTTGCCCTATGAAATATGAGCAAAGAGTTAATTCAAAAATCAGAAAATATTTACAATTTTATTTAAGATTTTATCTTCAAGATTACAGGCAGAAGTTTGGTGAAGAAATGAAATATGTTTTTCTCTGGAGCCCTTAGAGATGCAGACTCCAAAAATGGAGATAGATTAATTAATTTTTGGACCAGAACTATTATTGATTCCGGAAAAAGTATTTTAAAATAAAAAATGAGGTGAAAAAATGAAAACTAAAAATATCGTTCGTCCTCTCATGGTAACTTTAGGAATTCTTTTTATTCCGTTATTCGGAACATTACTTATTGATGGATGGGCTTGGGATGATGCTTACTTTTTTGCAGTTGGGTATTTTGAATTCTTGCCATTCGCTGGGAATTAGGATTATGAGCGAATAGGCGCCAGCTTAGAAAAATTATTTAATCTCAAACCATAGTGGACTTTTGGTGTTTTTACTTTCTTGAAGATAATTAACTAGAATTTCTTCATCTTTCTTAATATTTTTATTTGCAGTAAAACTGACCTCCATATTTTTTTCTTTATACACAGCATTTGGTTCATATGAATGATTGTAGATTGAGCCAAAACCTAAGAGGATTGTTGCTTGGTCTTTTTCTTTACCAAAATAATAAGTGTAAGTTACCAAAAGACTTTCTTGAAAATTAGATGAATCATGTTCAGTAAATTCTATTACCGGACAAACTTCAATTAATTCTCCTTTTTTAATATTTCTTAGCGCAAATACACCGCGTTCACCGGGTACTATTTTTGAATCCGAAACATAGATTTTATTTGAAGGAATTATTTTATTCATAGAGGAATTATAGCAAAGGTTTTGCTGATAGGTAAAACTTAATGTGTTATAATTCGATCAGTAAATTATGAATAAAAATAAGAAAATATTAATTGGGTTTGGGGTGATAATTTTAGCTTTTGGTGCACTTTGGCTAATTTCTGAAAAATCAAAAAAAATTAATTTCCAGAATAATTTATCTGTAAAAATATCTCCTACTCAAGAAAATCCTGCATTTATTGATACCATCTGGTCTATAAGTTTGATCGAAAATAATAAGCCAATTCCGCAGAGTTCAATTACAGTTCAATTTAATAATGATGGTCGAGTAACTGGTTTTGATGGATGCAATAATTTCAACTCAACTTATACGGTTAATGGTGAAAAAATAAAAATAAATTCTCCAGCCGCTTCTACTCTTAAGGCTTGTGCTGCAAATATAATGAACCAAGCAAATGCTTTTAATAAATTATTATTCTCCTCTACTAGTTTTAGTCTAGGAGAGGGAACCCTTGCTTTAAATCAAGGAAATTCAACAGGGCTTAATTTTTCTGGATCAACAAATCCTATTGCCAAAACATCATGGGATGTAACCGGATATAATAATGGAAATCAGGCTGTAGTTTCACCAATTATTGATACTAATCCAACTATAACATTTGGTGACGATGGAACTATTTCTGGAAGTGCTGGGTGTAACACATATTCAGGTAAGTATTCAATAAGCGGACAGTCGATAACTATCAGCACTCTTGCTACAACACGCAGAGAATGCATAGAACCAGAAGGAATTATGGAGCAAGAATCTTCATTTCTGACTTATCTTCAAAAAGCAAATACTTGGTCTCTTCAGGGAAACATGCTATCTCTAAGAACTGCTGAGGATCAATTGGCAGTTACTGGCGTGAGTAGCGCTAGGTAATATCTACTGAATTATAAGCATGATTAAGAATGGTTCTATATGTAACGTGATTTTGGGAACTCATATCGGGAAAAGTGGGATAGTGGAAGATATAAATATTAGTAAAACTGGCGCTATAACAATAACAGTTATTCAGAAAAATGGCGAAAGATTTAAAACTTTGGCAAAAAATGTTTCAGTCATAAAATAAATTATTACCTCTGATTATAAAATTGATTGTAAATATTATTTAATCCCCAATTTACATAAATATTTACTGAGATAAAAAGAATTACTAAAATTATAGAAAAAAATATGATTAGTTTTTTATTACGTACTAAAAAACTTTTTTGAATATTTCCCTTTTTTTCTTTTTGCTCTGAAAGAGTTTTTTCTATTTGAGAATTTAAATATTCTATTGATTCTTTATTTACTATTTCTTCCATGGTTTAATGATATCAAATTGAGAAAGTAGTCAAATTTATAAGTATTTGATCAATTGTTTGCCCTTATTCTGATTCTTCTATAATATAGTTGTATGCCCTACAAAAATCCAGATGATCTTCAGAATTTTTCCCATCTGAATAATAGACCGGAGCCTCATGACAGATTATTTCGAAGTGATGAAATTGAAAAGACGATTGAGGCTATTTCATCAAAAATAGTGGATGAAGATATAAAGAGAATGTTTATTCAATGTTTTCCAAATACTCTGGATACCACTGTTTATCATTCGAATCAAGAAAATCATCCGGATACATTTGTCGTAACTGGAGATATTCCTGCCATGTGGCTTAGGGATTCAGTTAATCAAGTCTGGCCATATCTTAAGTTTACAGAAAAGGATGATGAAATTAAGAATCTTTTTAAAGGACTTATTCATCGCCAAACTCTTTGCATAATTACAGATCCCTATGCAAATGCATTTAAGCGTGAAGTAGATGGAGATAAGGTTGAAGTTTTTGAACGAAAATATGAATTGGACAGTTTAGCAGCGTTTTTTCGTTTGTCTGTAGGATACTTTGATAAGACAAAAGATATGTCTCCTTTTGGTAGTAATTGGCTTAAGGCAGTTGATATGGCCCTTGAAGTAATTCATATTGAGCAAAACACACTAGATAAAGATAATCACGAATTTCTTTTTCAGTTTAAGACTCATGGCGGATACCTTCATCCTGCAGTAAGGCTTGAAGGATATGGATACCCAAGTAAGCGCTGCGGTTTGTCTCGATGTGTTTTTAGACCAAGCGATGATGAGAATGTTTTTCCATATCTCATTCCTGCAAATGCAATGACTGTAGTTGGATTACGAAAAATTAAACCCATCCTTGAAGAGTTGGGGGCCACAGAGCTTGTCAGAAGAGCACATTTAATCTCTGATCAGATCGAAAATGGAATTAATGAGTGGGGAATTGTGGAGCATAAAAAGTTTGGTAAGATTTATGCGTATGAAGTGGATGGTTTTGGTTCAAATGTTATTATGGATGATCCTAATATTCCAAGTTTACTTAGTCTTCCATATCTTGGATATTGCGACCTGGACGAAGAGGTTTACCAAAATACTCGCAAACTAATTCTTTCTGAGTGGAATTCATTTTTCGCAAAAGGTCAGGTGGCGTGCGGCATAACTTCGCCGCATGTTGGAGTTTGTGATCATTTTTGGCCGATGGCAACAATTATGCAAGCTCTTACTACAAATGATGAAAAAGAAATTATTGAATGTCTAACGACTCTTAAGAAGACGCATGGGAAAACATTTTATATGCATGAAAGCGTAGATGTGGATGATGCTCATCATTACACTAGGCATTGGTTTGCATGGGTAAATTCACTTTTTGGAGAACTTATATTGAATATTTTTGATAAGCATCAAGAAATTCTGAAAAAAGAATTTTAACATAACAGTAATTAGTTGCAGCCTATTTCTTGACAATCGTATTCATCTTGCTGCTATTATATTTATATGAACTTAAAACGTTTTCGCGGTGATCCTATTCTTGAGCGAGACCCAGATCATGATTGGGAAAAGGGATCAGTTCTAAATCCAGGAGTCATTTATGAAAATGGGTTTTTCCGCATGATTTACCGTGCTACAAATGATGTTCATCCAGACCAAGAAGGAGCATATATGTCATCGCTTGGTTACGCAGAAAGCGTGGATGGAATGCATTTTGAAAGATTTGAAGAACCTATTCTTTCTCCCACTGAGAGTTATGAAAATGGTTTGGGATGTGAAGATCCAAGAGTCACCAAAATAGACGGTGTCTATTATCTTTATTACACAGCGGTAGGAGGAATGGGGCATGAGCAGAAAGTAAGGATAGCTCTAGCTACTAGTAAAGATTTTATTCATTGGAATAAGCATGGAATAATAGGCCCTGATATTTTCTCAAAAGCAGCATGTCTTTTTCCGGAAAAGATAAATGGAAAGTACACTATGCTTTTTACATTTGAAATAGAGAGTCCAAAAGCTACCATTATGATGGCACAGTTTGACGATCTATATGATCTATTTTTTCCAGAGCGTGGTTATATGAATAGAATTGTAAATGAAGAATTTGAAGATAATGTAGTCTTCAGACCAAGTGAAGGGCGAGGGAATGAAGTAGGAGCAGTGCCTATTAAAACTCCTCATGGATGGCTATTTATATATAGTGCACTTTCAACAGTGGATGACCATACGCAGTGGTCTATAAGTGCAGCACTCCTTGACCTTCATAATCCTAGGAAGATTCTCGCAAACGTAGACCATATTCTTAAGCCAGAAACTGAACGCGAAACACACGGAGTAGTAGATCATGTAGCTTTCCCAGAGGGAGCAATAGTTTTCGGAGAAAATCTTTATGTATATTACGGAAGTGGAGATCAGGGAATCTGTCTCGCAATGTGTGATTACCAAGAGCTCATGAATCACCTCCTAGATCTAGTAGGGAAATAAGTCATAGAACTTATCATAGATTAATAATATATTATTTAAGCCAATTAGCTTCATGCTATACTAATGTTATGATTGATGGAGCACCGGCAGGTGGTTTAGTAGAAAACCCAAGACCTATTTTTAAAATCAATCAGGAAGGAGATTCTTTTAGAGTTACGAGTCCCCATATAGATTTAAAATCTGAAGGCGATCCTCTTCTTTTCTCAGTTACTTTAGAAAAAGCAGCTACCCCAGCTCTTCCTGGAAAAACAATTGATAATATTACGATTGACTCTGAGAGTCCTAAGCTTCAGGAAATGCGCGAAGAAGCTAGGGTATTGCGAGAAATTCCTGAAAGAGAAAGACCACGCAGATTGCTAGAATTATTAAGATCAAATGTTGGCTTTGCGTATGAAGATGTAATGGCAGAAATTGCAGTTGATAGGCCTGAGACTGCAAGTTGGGTTGCTGAAAATACCGGACCTAAAGTTTACAAAAATGTAACTTTATCCCAAGTTGTGGATTATGGGTATGGAGTATGCAGGCATTTATCGGTAGCAATGCTGGATCTGGCAAGAGAAGCAGGAATGGAAGGTGCATATGCTTCTTATTCTCCTCCAATGGCGCCGACACCTGAACAGGATCCTAGATATTTAATTAAAAATGTAATACGACCAGATAATGGTAAGCCTATTTTCAGGACTGGTGCTCCTGGAGACTACGCCTGGTCTGCTCATGCTTGGGTAGAATTAAAGACAAGCGATGGAGAATGGATACCGGTTGATCCGACTACGCAGTTAGTTGGGGATACGCTAGAAGGATTGGAAACATTTCGTGAAGCAAATTATATAGCTTTTCCTACAGCATCATTTAGGATAGATGGACTTCCTCCAGATACAAAAGATTATGATTTTGGTTCTTTGTGGTTTTTGGCTGGAGAAGGAAAAAAAACAGGAACTATTAAAATAAATTCTAGGCTAAGGCCAAAAATATCTATAATTGGTGCTCCTGAAAAAACTACTTTTGAACCTACGTTATATTCTGGTCCTCTGGAATTTATAGCTTATTCTAAAATTCCACAAAACTCGCTAAATGTAAAAGTTGCAGACATAAAACCAGCGTAATTGATATAATCAAGAAGATGAAAATAGTTATTCTAAATGAGTGTTTCTTGAATGAAAATCATCTCGAAAGACTTAAAAAGATTGGTGAATTAACTGTTTATAGTGATACTAATTCAGAAGATCTCGCAATTGAAAGATTGAAAGATGCAGATATTGCCTTAGCTGATTGTTTCATTTCTCCATTAAATAAAAATGTTTTTTCTTCAATTGAAAATCTAAGATTTATAACTATAAACAGTACAGGTTATGATCTTGTCGATTTAATAACTGCAAAAGAAAAAGGAATAAAGGTTTCAAATATACCTGGTTTTGCAACTGAAGCTGTTGCAGAGCAAACAATTGCGTTAATGTTTGCAGTTAATAGAAGAATCGCCTATTTTGATCGGGAAATGAGGCATCATCCATTTGAAACAGATCCAGAAAAAGATGCACATTTAGCAGGTTTTAATCTTGCGGGTAAAACTCTAGGAATTATTGGACTGGGTTCTATTGGCTTGCGAGTTGCAGAACTTGGTAAAGGGCTTGGCATGAAAGTGATTGCATATAATCGATCAGATAAATCATTAGATAGAGTCGAAATGGTTAGTCTTGAAGAATTATTAAAGCGATGCGATGTAGTTTCAATTCATCTGCCATTAACAGCAGAAACGGAAAAAATTATCGGAGAAGAAGAGCTTCGTATGATGAAATCGAATGCAATTTTAATTAATACAGCTCGAGGAAAACACATAGATAATCAGGCTCTATTCCAAGTTTTAACAGAGAAGAAAATATATGGTGCTGGACTAGATATAATGGACAACGTGAATATAGATAATCCTCTTTTGAAATTAGAAAATGTAGTTCTTACGCCTCATTCTGGATGGCTCACGAAAGAATCATTTGAAAATCTTGCTGAAATGGTGGTAAGTAATGTTGAAGCTTTTTTCTCAGGATCTCCTAAGAATCTCGTGTCTTAATTATTGAAACACAATAATTATATATTGACAAACGATAAATAATAGCTTTTAATATATTTATCTATGAAACGCGGATCCACATTATTTCTTAAATTTGCGATACTACTTATCGGAGTGGTTGCTGTCATTGCCTTGGTTCATTTCCCTACTACGGAAGGAAGAGCAAAGGACTTAGATCTATTACATGTTTACATGGATCCACTTATTATTTATGGCTACATTGCTTCAATTCCATTTTTCATCGCTCTTTATGAATTATTTAAACTTCTTGGATTGGTCGACAAGAATAAAGTTTTTTCAGAAGCGGCAGTAAAAGCAGTTAAGATTATAAAATACTGCGCATTATTAATTCCTATCTTTATTTTTCTTGCACTATTCTATATAAGATTAAATGTGGCCGCTGGTGATGATCCAGCAGGGCCAACTGGACTTGGCATAATAGTAAGTTTTATTTTTATAGTACTCGCTACTGGCGCTGGAGTTTTTCAAAAAATTCTTCAGAATGCTATAGACATAAAGAAGGAAAATGATTTAACCGTTTAGGTTAGAAAGGCAGGAAATGGCAATAATAGTAAATCTTGATGTCATGTTGGCAAAACGAAAAATGAGCGTTACACAGCTTTCTGAGGAAGTGGGAATTACCATGGCAAATCTTTCAATTCTAAAAAATGGAAAAGCCAAAGCGATTCGATTATCAACTCTTGAGGCGATTTGTAAAGCTTTGGACTGCCAACCTGGAGAAATCTTAGAGTATAAAAGTGACGAAAATATTGAATAGTATTCCTATCTTCATAGCTTGGAATTTCAGTAATTACTTTCTCATCAAATAAATATTGCTTACCTTATTGATACTGTATAATCATAAAATTATAAATAAACAAATTCCCTATCAGTTGCTTATAGACAATACTAAAAAAGATGGAGGAGTAACATTTGATATTATAAATAATTCAATTGTTAAGCCTAAAGATCATTGGCTTTTTCCAAAATTTCCCTCAAAAACGTTAATTCTAAAAAGTGATGTAGGCATTAATATTGAAGTAAAATCTTTTATTGAAAATAATTTGGTTTATCTTTCTGATCAGGATACTTATTT
This sequence comes from uncultured Gammaproteobacteria bacterium, assembly GCA_964637955.1. Taxonomy (GTDB): domain Bacteria; phylum Patescibacteriota; class Microgenomatia; order Levybacterales; family UBA12049; genus 2-01-FULL-39-10-A. The sequence continues at coordinate 26,808 of CAZWXQ010000001.1, forward strand.
TGGTTTATGGATTAATCCTAAAACTCAGGATTATTATCTAGATATAATTACAGCTATGGAGGACGAAAATAAGGCTATGGAGAAAGCTCGTGAATTAAGTAAAAAAGAGAGAAGGCAAATAGTTAGTATCTATAATCCTGATAAAAATGAAACAATTTACCTCTAAAACATTATTGGTAGGATAAAATTATAATTTTGATGCCAAGCTACTTGACTGATTTTTTAATAAAATTCTCAACAGTTAACGCAAGTTCATCTTCATACATTTTAAAGCTGTGAGATGCGTTTTTTATGATACAAATTTTGGTATTCTCATTTTTAATTTTATTTACTTTCTCAATATATTTTTCAACTGTTTTATCAACCATTGTAATGCCAATATCAATATCTCCGTATACAATTAATGTTGGGATTGTAATTTTGCCGAGAGGAGCATTGTCGTTTTTTATTCCATAAATATCAACTTTGGTTCCAGCTTCTGTGATGCTGGGGTATGTTTGAGCAGAAAGAGGAGTTTTATCTAGCCAACACTGTGATGCAACTAATTCTTCATTTTTACCTTTTGATAAAAGTTCTTTAGCTTTCTGTAAATACTCATTGTTTTTGGGATCAGTTTCTGCCCAGCTTACCATATCAGTTGGAGCTAGTAAGATAGATGAGATAATTTTTTCTTTATTTTTAGAAACTAAATAATTTACAACCTTGCTTGCACCAAGTGAATGTCCTAATAAAATAAATTTGGTTTTGCCTAAGCTTTTTAAATAATCTATAGCACCTTGTATATCGGATTCACTTTCTTTAAAAATTTCAAAACAGCTTCCGCCGTGTTTTGTTCCTTCGCCCCAATTATCTTCTTCTCCGTCTTTCCAGAATGAATTAATTATTCCACTTCCCCTAGTATCAATTGCGAAGAAAGAAATATTATTAGCGCTAAACATTTCTCGAAGATTGTCAAGGAAATAATTTTCATATCCATTTCCTGACATTCCATGAATATGAATTGCTGCAGTATTGCTGTTTTTATTGGTGAGCCATCCTCGAAGCTCAATATTGTCCGTCGTTTTAAATCTTACAAAATCAACATTAATTGTTTTTGATTTAATATTCATGCACAGATTATAACAAATTGAGGATGGATTTTTTTTGCAATAAATTTAGTCGCAATAAATAATTAGCCTCTTTTAAGAGGCAGTAATTAATTTTTCCAAATCTTTTCCGCATTACTAGTTTTCCATCAGATTCAGCAATTTTTTTAGCTTTATTAATATATTCTTTAGTTTTTTCTGGCTCTACAGTATTTAGAAATTCTTTTGGATATTGAGTAGAAATTTTTGTTTTAGGCTCTGCCATCATGAGATTATATCAAATGATGTTAATGGAATCTGAAATTAATCTTTTGTGGAACTAAAGCCTTTTATAAGAATCCAGAAACCTATTACTAACTCAAATGGAACATAGGGTAGGTATATTAATGTTGGAACAGTTTGCCCAAAAACAGTAAAAAGTGTTGCAGATAGAATTATACTTGCACCAATGATTCCCCAAATTGAAAGTAATCGAGGGATAAGTTTTGATTTATAAAAAATGTAGTAGAAAAGAATAGCTCCAATGCTAAACGGTAAAAGTGCGAGTGTCATACCAAAACCCATGGTTTGAAATGAAAGATTTCCTAAAGCCTGAAGTAATGCTTGTCCACCTGATAATGCATATTCATGACTAATACCTAAAAGAATAAATGCCCAAAGCATGCTTGATGCAAGAATTGTACCTTCTAGAATATATAGTCCAAATCCTACCGTTGCTGCTTTTTTATTTTCTTTCTTAAGAGCTATATAAAGCATAGATCCGAGGAACACTATTCCGATAGCTGTGATAACTTGCCCTAAAATACTTATCCTGATTATTAAATCATTTGAAGCAATATTATTTAAATTTAAATTTACTATTTCATTTGTAGGAAGTGAGTTGCCTGGTAAAACTTTGCTGGGAATTAGTCCACTAATTAGTGAGGTGAAAAACTGAAATAAAAACGCGAAACCTAATAATCTTTGGGTATTTTTATCAAGGTTCATCCAACAATTATATCAAAAGAAAATTATTTGGATAAATCTTTATTGCGTAATTAATGTAATATATTTTAATTTCTAATCTTGAGCGCCATCTCGAATTTCTTGAGCCTTCCTGTCTGCTTCACTCTTAACCCTATCAGCTTCTTCATCAGCTAGTCGTTGTTTATCATAAGCGGCTTGCTGGTCAGCAGCATCTTTTTGCTCTTGAGCCTGCTGGTCTATCTGATCTTTTTTCTTCTGTAAGTCATTATCGACCATAAAATATCCTCCTTTAATTATTAATGATAGGAAATAGTTTTTAGAAAACAATTAAGAAATCGTAAGAATTTTGAAAGAGGCTAATCTAAAAATTATTAATTAAAATGTTTAATTTTTAGTGAAAGAAAATCCTCTACCATCTCTAATAATCTTGCTACTAACACCTGAAAGATTAGCTATAATATGTTGCTTTTGATCATCAAGCTTTTGATATTCTCTTTGTCTTAATTTAGATAAGCCAATTTTCATTATTTGCCCTCCTAAATAATAAAATCTCTCTCTTTCATTTAAAGGTCTTTCTTTTACTTTTTCCTCTTCTTCAGTAATTTCATCATCTGTTAAAACATCAAGTCTTTTAAGAGTATTTATTGCTTCATCAAGTGCTTTTTCCTCTTCTTCAGCATTTCCTGGCTGAGATGCTTTCCTTTTTGCTGCTTCAAAATATTCTATTTTATTAGCCAAATCAAGCATCGCTTTTCTATTTATACCTTCAGGGATATTTCTAATATTTAAAACAGCACTTGAAGAAATACCACGATAGCCTGGATGAGACCCGGTAAAACCTGTTCCAACAAATCTACCACCTTGTGGAATTCTACTTATAGTAGTACTTACAACTTCTTCAAAAACTTTTGGTCCCAAATATCTTAAACTTTCAATTGCAAACGCTAAATCTACCGTATTAATTCCATGAGAATCTAGGAAAGCTTCAAGGGATTGAGTTCGAGAAAGAGTGTAATAAAAATTTTTTACATTTATTTGTTGATTTATGGCTTGGTTAAGAGAATCTATTTTTGAATAGTCAATTGCTATTGGTTTTTCTGTATCCTGTAGATTTGGTTCTTGGCTATCCGTAAGGCCAATTACATTTAGTCTTAATCCAGGATTATCAACTAAAAAAGCTTTTAATTTTAAACTCTGAAGATTGTATTCTTTTAAATCTTTCATCATAAATCCATCACCACTTCCTATATCTATAACTGTTACTTCGCTTCTGCCATTTACAACCGCATCTTTGAGCCTATCAAGCATTAAACTATCTACTGATTCACCGGTTTCAGTGATAAGACCATCTATTGAACTTATTCCTCTTGCAAAATATTTAGGTTCAGTCGGACCAAGGTATAGGCCAGTAACTGCTTTAGTGTCTGGGGGTGTAGCTGGAGGCAGCTCAGTTCCTAAATCGCTCATTGATTTTGATTATATCAAAAGCAATATCAAATCAGGTTCTTTTTGATATTTTTGACAGCTCAATTACAAAGTGATGGATTGTCCTTACAGAATTGCTGTTGTTTTTGAATAGTTTCTTGAGTTCTTTTTTGAGCATCATTAAATTCTTTATTAAAGTTATCTATCCATTCTTTGCTGCCTAATTCTCCCGGCTTTGGAGTGGCATATGTAGGCGGTTTATAAGTGTCATTCGAAACACTCTTTTTATAAATTATTACAACAGTTGGAGCTGGCGCTTCGGTAGGCTCTATAGTAGGTTCAGCTGTTGGATCTGGAATCATAGTTGGTATTGGTGCTTCTAATGCTTTTGAAATTGAATCAATATTCTTTTTAATGGGGTTAACTATTCTATTATTAATTTCTCCTGATTTAATTAATGCATAAGCAGATGAAGTAGCTAGAATCGTAATTAATAAAATAATTATTGTGAGAGTTAAGCCTGCTCGAAATGTAACTTGTTTTATATTTGTATATTTTTTTGGTTTCACGTAGTTTGGAAAAAATCTTCTTCGTAGAATTTAAAAATAAAAGCAGCCAAAAGATTTGGAAAAGTTTGAATACTATTATTATATTCCTGAACAGATCGGTTATAGTCTTCTCTATAGTGAGCTATATTGTCTTCCGTTTCTTTTAAATCTCTCTGAAGCTGAAGATAGTTTTCATTAGCTTTTAGCTCAGGATAATTTTCGACAACCATAAATATTGATTTTAATGTTTGAGTTAATAAGTTATCTGCCTGAGCCTTTTCTTGAACAGTTTTTGAATTATCTAGAGCAGATCTCGCTTCTGTGACTTGTGTGAATGTGGATTTTTCATGTTTTGCATATCCTTGAACAATTTCGACCAATTTGCCAATCAGAGAAGAGCGTCTTGTAAGTTGGATATCTATGTCAGAAAAATCGGTTTTAACTTGATTTCGATTTTTAATAAATGAGTTGTATCTTGTCAAAAGAAAAATTAAAACCAAAATTAAGATAATTGCTAAAACTCCAAGTACTGGAAATAGATTATTCATGTTCATATATTTATATTAGCATTTAAGTACTTAAACTCAAGTACTTAACTCTGATAATCAAATCAAAATAGATAAATTAAATATATATTTTTTGAGGTTAGCTGGCTGCAGATTTACTGCCCAGCTTTTCGGATTGCTTCAAGATCAAGTTTTTTCATTGGCATGAATACAGCAGTTACTGCCTCTGCTTTTTCAGGGTCACGCATCATTTCATCTAAAATCCTCGGGACTACTTGCCATGTAACTCCGAATTTATCTGTACACCATCCACACTGTTCTGCTTCTGGAACTGCTGATAACTTTTCCCAGAAGTAATCAATTTCATCCTGAGTATCACACTCAATAATATATGAGGTTCCGCCAGTAATCTTGAATTGTTCCATAGGGCCTCCGTTAAGGAACATGAAGCTAATCCCATCAAGTTCGCATTCAGCTGTCATAACAGATCCTTCAGGTATGCCAGAGACTTCTTCGGATGCCTTTGGTGCTTTTGTGATGTCTCCAATTGTTGCAGAGTGCTCCCCAGGTGCTGAATTAAAAGTATCTATGTAATATTTTGCTGCCTCTTCGCCGTCGTTATTCGCGAACCAGAGACATGTTATTAGTTTACTCATTTTATTTATTCTAACATATTTTAATAATTTTTCAGTATTAGTTCTATAAGAATAATTGATATTACAATCAAGGGATAATTTTGATTATTAAATTATTTTCTAATTTTTAATATTATAAAGCTTGCAATAGATATTTCTATTAAACTCAAAGGAACTGCAAATATCAAAATATTTAGTGGTAACACTTTTAAATTCCATAATGAAATCCACATTAGGATAAATCCTGCTAACCAAGACAGAATAATACTTTGAGAAAATGTAAATTTAGTATTAATGAAATAAATTAATACAGCAAAACAAAGTGACCAAACGCCCCATGTCGCACCATTTATAGGTGTATCTGGAAAAATTAATCCTAAACGTTCAAAATGATTAACCCACATTGATTTAAATAAAATCTCATTTCTTAAAAATTCAGAAAAACTAATCCATAAAGTTGCCGCAAATATTGCTAACACTGAATATTTATTTAATTTCATAATAAAATTATATCAAAGGTTCTAATCTATTCCATGGTAGAAATAAATTGATATTTTAAAACTAGGCTAATTTATTTGGTTCCACCTAATAGAAAATGTCAGAACATATTTCATTAGTCGAATGTATTATGTATAATTTATTCACTATGAAAACAATGACTTGTAAACAGCTCGCTGGCGCTTGCGACATGGAGTTTCATACGGAGACATTTGATGAAGTGGCAAAGCTAAGTCAGCAACACGGAATGGAAATGTTTCAAAAGGGAGATGTTCCACATCTTGCTGCACAACAGGAGATGATGAAGATGATGTCCGACCCAAATGCTATGCAAAAATGGATGGACGAAAAGCGAAAAGAATTTGACCTACTCCCAGAAGACAAATAATCCTCAGGTTCGAGCTCCTAGCTCCCATTTCTGTATTTTCAAAACTAAAATATCTGGCGCCGAGCGGTAGATAAATTCAGAAATTTTTAAGATAAAATTCTTTTTGCAGCGATTGGTTTGTAGTATTTAATAAACTTACCAAAATTCCAAATACTAGTACCATTATCAATTAAATTTGAATGATAGATTTTATTATCTCCGCAGTATATTGCAGTATGTAGTCTAATTATCCAATCTTTTCTATTTAATTCTTTATTTTCAATTCTAATTTTATCTGCATATATAATATCTCCCTCTTTAAGAAGATTTAAGGAATCTTTGGTAAAAAATCCTTCTTTAATAATAAATTTTCCAACTTTATTAAATGCTTTAGGATTTAAAAGTAATTCTGATTTGTAAAACTTTTTGTGAATTTTATAAAAGTAATATTGTAATGCTAATCTACAGTTTCCCTCATTAAATTCATCTTTTTTAAGATCTCTTAAAAGTAATGGCCCTTTATCAAATTGATATTTAAAATGTTTTAAATCTTTTAACATTTTCAAATTATATCAGAGGTCTTAATCCTGTTCGTGGTAGGAGCAGATTGATTTATTTAACTGAGGCAAATTTATTTGACTCCGCTGGCAGGCATTTGCCCTGCAAGGATTGAAGGAAAAAAATCCGAACTTATTATGCTTCAATAATTTGATGCTTATTATCCTTAATTAAAATTGCTTGCTGATCAGTTATTGGAATAATTTTATATTTATCTGAATATTCTTTAAGCACTTTATTATGGAGTGTGGAATATTTTGCGTTTTTAAAATGAGGTAATATAACAAAATCTACTAATCCAAATCCTTCGCTAGATTCTAAATTTGCTTCACTTGGATCATCAAAGTCTTTAACAGATTCAATGTTTGGGCCTGCTATAACTGATCCAGCACTTGAGCCGATATATATAACACCTTCACTAATTAATCTCTCAACAACTTTATCAAAACCACTATTCTTAGCTTTTTCTAATAAATAGAAAGTATTTCCGCCTGCCACAAAAATAATATCCACATTTTTCAAGCTCTTTTCAAGATCTTCTACGCTTTTATTTTTTAAATCTAAATCAAATACTTTAAAACCTAGCTCTGTTAGTTTATTTCTGTCATCTTCTATCCATGGTTTATTCTCATACGGATCTGCAGCTGTTGGAATAAAACCTAAAGATAAGTTTTCGGGTTTTTGATCTAATAAAGGTAAGAGTAAATGAAGCGTCTTTGATGCTTGAGAGGTCAAGAATAACATAAGGTGATTATAGCAGAATGAGGCTAAAAATTTCGTTCTGCTAGCAAGAGAAGATTAGAACTTATTTCATCGCATTAATTTGAAATTTTTATTGGGAGAAATATTCAGTTATTTTTGTAGGAGTTAAAACAATACTTACTCGCTCTTCTCTAGAAAACTCTTCAGACATTATTTGCTCAGCACCTTCTGGATCCATATATCGCTCTGCTAAGTGCCTAATGTCTCTTTGTGAAGCTTCATGATCATCATTTAATAAAACTGAGCCTCTCATTGTCACATACTGATAATTTCCTCTGCTTACTAAAAACGATACATGGGGATTTTCTTGTAAATGCCTATACTTATGCCTGAACTTAGCAGTATTCATTAGGATTGTGCCGTCATCTTGAAGGGCATACCACATTTCTGTCTGAACAATTTCTCCATCTGGTCTTAAAACGGCGAGAATACCTTTCAGGGGTTTTCTCTCAAAAGGTTCAATCAAAAGTTCGCGAGCACGGTCTGAAAATCCTACACCTGTAACAATTTCTCTTGTTGGTGGCTCCACTGTAATTATTCCTTGATCATCTGCTTCTGTCATGGGGCAAATTATATCATAATTGAGGCTAAAAATGATGCACCGCGACTAGTCCTTTGGCAAGTTCAGGATTACGAATTGCGCTAAGACTCATTCTCCGATGAATTCTATTCAAAAGAAGTCATAAAAAAATCCACCGCAAATGGGTGGATTATTTTATGAGCTCCGAGCGATAGATAAATTCAGAAATTATTATGTTAATATTTAGATATGGAAGATTATCAGCTTGTTTTAGAAGAGGGTGAGCCTAATCCTGAAGATAAAAAAGTTATTGTGGATGGCTTACTTGAAAACCATGCTAGTAGTGGTCATCCGCGAGAGCCAAAAGAAATCTTTTCAATTCTTTTGAAAAATAATGATGGAAAGTTAATAGGAGGAGTAATTGCCTCTATTCTTTGGAATGGAATGGAGATTGATTCTTTATGGATAGAGAAATCACTTAGAGGAAAAGGCGAAGGAGGAAAACTCATTGAAGCTGCGGAAAAAGAAGGTTTAAAAAGAGGTTGCACAATTTCCTATACAAATACATTCTCATGGCAAGCGCCTGAATTTTATGAAAAGATGGGATACTCTCTGTATGGAAAGTTGGATGGATTTCCAGAAGGAAACAGTCTTAGTTATTACTTCAAAAAATTATCTTGAATTTGGATCCTATAAATAAGTGAAGTTATTAATTATTTTGTCGGATAAATCCTATATTCAACTTCATCCAACATATTTCCTGCCATATTTTTCTTTTTATATTCATCTTCTATTACTCCTCCTAATGATTCTGCAATTTTTCTACTTGGAATATTTCTACTATCAACTGGATAAATTATATATTTATAAGATTTATTTTTATCTATCCATTCTTTCAAAGACTTAACTGCTTCTCTTCCATATTTATGTCCATGAGCACTTTTTTTAATCCAAATGCCAAGCTCAGGAGTATCTGTATTAAACTTACTAACACCACCATGACCAATAAATTCATTTGTAAGTTTATTTAGAATAACAACTTGTAGCTGCTCTCCTTTTTCCATCGCTCTTCTAGAAATGTTAATAAAAGACAAGGTTTCTTCAATCTTTTTTGCTGGCTTAGGATACATTAAGACTGTTAATTCATCAGAAAATTCTTTAAAAATATCTTGGGCATATTTATCAGATGTTGGAACAAGTTTTAGTCTTTCTGATTCTATAATAACACTAAGTAAATTCATGATTTGATTATACCAGAAGCATTTTGAGGCTAACTTGCTCCACCTAGTAGAAAATGTCAGAACCTATTTCCTTAATCAAAGTTCTTTTTAATTATCTCTAGACAATCATCTAAAGAGGTCTTTTCTGTATCTAAAATAATCGCTCCATCAATGGGATTGTTTAAAACTTTTAAATATAATTGTTCGATCAAGTCTTTTCCAAAATGAGGTCTATTATATTTCTCAGCTCTCTCGTCTTCTCTTTTTTGTAACGTTTCTAAAGAGCATTGTAATTGATAAATGACAACTGGAACATTTTTAGATTTAGCTAATTCGATAGCAGCAATAGCATGTTCTGGATTTTTGAAAATCCCATCAAAAACTACACTAAATCCATCCGACAATAAGCGATCTACAACTGCGAGAGCAATATTATTTACCTCATCTAATGAGTCACCCGAGTCTTCAGAAAAAAAAGGTTTGAGATTATCAATCTTAAGCCAAACAACTTGCAATTCTTTACTTCTTAATTTCTCACCTAACGTAGTTTTTCCACTAGCAGGTGCACCCCGGAGTATTACTAGTGATTGTTTCATTATTAAATTATAACAGGTTCGATCGTCCTATTCGGGGTACTAGAAATTGAGGCTAAAATACGTTGCCCCCTAAAGGACTTATTCATCAACAGAGAGATTGAGTTTGACTTTATACTTGAGGATCTTGAGGTTTTCTATCCATTACTGGTTCCACATTAAACTGTGTTTCATGTACAAAATATCTAACATATCCGAACTCTGGAGGATTCTCTCTTGACTGAACTATCTCATCATCTGTGTCAAGCATTGCCACTCTACCATCCATTAAAACTACTTCCGTTGGTCCTTTTAAAACAACAGCAGGCCAAAGAAATGATGAATCAGGATCTCTTTTATCTCTCCATTTCCATGAAGCTGGTTCGCCCAATGTTTGGAGAGATTCAGGGGTTACTGTTCTTAAGTCTATATGTCTGGGGATTTCGGCCATGCAGCAAAGATATAATAATAGATTTTTTTGTCAATAATATGGTGATTCGTGACTATGTCCTTCCGAGGATATCCGCTCATAAATTCGCTTCAAGACTCAAGAGAGTTCTATTCAAAAGAAATCATAAAAATTGCTGGATAAAATCCGACTTCTTTTTATGAGCTCAATGCAATGGAAGAATTTAGAATTTATTTTGGATTATGAGTTCCACATTTGAGGGGTAAGTATAGGAATATTTAGATTAGTTCTTTCACGAGTTTTATCGCCATAATCATTCCCATTTTTTATCATCATATTGATTTTATTATGATGGAAATTCAAATACATTTCTGCTTTTACTTTATCATTTTTTTTCTTGTTCCAATTTTGCTTTAGCTTCGTAAGTCTGTGCTTCGATTGAAAATACTTGAAGAGCAATTTCTGTTTCATGATAAGTAGTCGTAGTATAAGAATATTGGTCGTTGAATTGCCACCTAAGGTCTTTATTACTATAGTTTTAGTTAATTGCTCCCATGATTTGAATTGTGGGTGTTCTGAGTTAGGTAAATCACGCAATGAAGAAATTGATTTTATTTGATTGCATATTAGCTCTGAATTGTTTAACATTCCACTGATTATAACAGAGGAATTATTTAATCTATATGGAATTTTAAAATGAGATATTAACATAATCCTAATGGAGTGATGTTTGATGTATGGCTCGTGCTCTGCTGGTATGCGTTTGTCATGAGCGAAATCGGAAGAAAAGATTACATCGGATGATTTGATTTCAAGGGGCATTGAGAGTAGAATATCCATCCAATGAGCGCAGAAAAACTAGATTTATCATATAAACCTGCAAATCCAGTTGCGGGAGATAATAGGTATGGATTGATGGTTTTTCCATCTTTAGATGATTCTTTTTATGGAAGAGAAAAAAGACTTTTATTGACTCAAAGACTTGAACCATCGGTATTATATGTTGCTCCTCAAGAAGGTCAATCTGAATTTATTTGGGATAATCAACCTAGAGAGGGCGTAGATCAATATATTTGTTCCGTATACACAAGAGGATGGAATGAATTTAGAAAATTCGCAGAGCAAGTAGGAAGAGAAAAAGTGGTAGCCGGAGGATATCACCCAACTGCGATTCCAGAGGATGCATTTAAAGTGGCTCATCAGGTTGTCGCAGGTTATTGTGGAAATATAGATGAGATTTTGGCACAACCTGATGGAATTTATACAGGACTTTTTGCATTTACTCCAATGAGAAGAGATCTCATAGATCAGAGAGATTTGAAACAAGTTTATCCAGACGTTCAATCGGAACATATCGTTGGATCCATGGTTTCATCCGTCGGATGTCCTTTCGATTGTGATTTTTGTTCAACCCCCAAGATGTCGAATAGAAGAATGAGAGTTTCTCCCATGGAATACGCTGAACAAGAAATTGCGGATCTTCAGTCAAGAGGGGTAAATTCCGTTTTTGTTAGAGATGAGAGTTTTGCGACAAATCCTCAGATAGTGGAAGTGGCTAGAATGTTTAAGGGAAAATTTGATTTAGTTTATTCTTTTGGGACAGGAAATGTAATGGGATTAAATGAAGATCTAGTAAGGCAATTAGGTGATTTTGGCTGGCACTCTTTAAATTTCGGATTAGAAGACGTGGGGAAAAATTATAGAAAAAATAAACTTCTTCAGCGAGCAGCAGACAACTGTAGAGAAAATGGTATAGGCGTGGTTTTATCATTTATAGTAAATCCTGATGGGAAAACACAAGACGAAGCGAGAGCAAATTATCAAGCTTTATATCAAGCGTTTAATGAGTTAAAACCTTGGCAAGTCTGTGCCAATTTCCTTATGCCTATGCCAGGAACTGCAATATGGGAACAATATAAGAGTAGAATTACTGAAGCAGATTTTGATAAATTTGATTCCAAAACTCCTATACTTTGTCCACCAGATTTAGTGGAATGGCATAGGAGAATGATAGTAGCTGTACAGTTAAAATACTATTACAGCAAGCTTTATAATACACAAGTAAGAAGATTTGAAAATGGAGACACATTACACCTAAGAATAGAGGAATTAAAAAAAGAATTTGGATTTGAAAATCATGATTGGGATGAGTTTCTAAAATTCCCTACTAATACATCAAATGAGTAAACCTACGCTTGGTCTAGTACTTGGTAGATTCCAGCCTCTTCACCCGGGACATCTTTCCTTGATTGACACAGCATTTAAAGAAAACGATTCTGTTGTGATTTGTATTGGCTCAGCGCAAAAAGCTGAGCCTTATACTATAGAAGAACGACATGAACAAATGAAAAAACAATTAGATGTACTTCATTATTCTCAAGAAAAATATAGAATTGTTGATCTTATTGACCCCGATCCTATACAAATATGGCCGCCCTATGTAAAAGATACTTGCAGAATAACGGATGAAACAGTTAACAGATTTTACAGAGCAGAGACACTTCCTGATGAATATGCGCGAGAATTAAACAGCTTAGGATTTGAACTTAGGATTGTTCCTAGGGTATCATTTTATATTGAGGGTAATGATGGACTATATAGATCTGTAAGTTCGGCAACGGAATTACGGGAAGTAAGAGGAATTGGAAAAGAAAGAGCTTAATCTATTCTGGCAGATAAAATCCGAACTTATTATAGTTCTGTGACAGAGGCTATTTGAGAGGTATATTTGCCCATCCACTTTAATCCATTCTCTAGATTTTCTTTGTTAGTTGCTCCTACTGCTTCTTTTACTACAATTACCTTATAGCCTCTTTCATTTGCAGCGTCACTTGTTGATTGAACACAAACATGGGAAACAAGTCCACAAAGCCATACGGTCTCAATTTTATTTTTCTTTAGAATAATATCTAATTCTTTGACACTGAATGCACTATAGTTTTCTTTTTCAAATACATGATCATCTTTCATAATTTCTAATTCATCAATAAGTTCTGCTTCCTTAGTTCCTTTAATCATCAAATATTTACTATTAAATCTACTAATAGTTTTTGGATTATCAATAATTTTAAAATAAAATATAGGAATATTTTTTTCCCTTGCTATATTTATTAGTGACAAAAGATTCTTTTTAAAATCTTCTGGTTTATAAAGATGAGGCATCATTCCTTTTTGAACATCAATTACAAGTAATGCTGTATTCATGGGGAAATTATAACAGATTTGAGGCTAAAAAACGGTGCTCAGTGACTAGTCCTTCGACATGCTCAGGATTGCGAATTGCGATTCGCTTAGACTCATTTTTCGAAGAGTTCTATTCAAGAGAAACCATAAAAAAAGCCGAGCAAAACTCGACTTCTTTTTATGAGCTCCGTGACTAGGACTCGAACCTAGAACCTTTTCGTTAACAGCGAATTGCTCTACCATTGAGCTATCACGGATTATTCATTTCGTGTCGCCAGCTCTACCACTTCGGCTTCGCACAGGCTTACGGAATGTTTATTTCGCAATCAAAAATATTGCGAGTGAAAAAGATTTTATCATATAAATGAAGCTAGATAAAGAGTTATTTAGTCCCAATTTTATTGGTGCGATTCTATTGGATTAACAATAATTATAAGCAATTGCTTGTTGAAATTTAAAAATGCAGGTGTTATAGTTCCAGTTATGGAATCTGAAAAGAAAAAAGATAATACAAAAATAATAGCCATTGTTTTGGGAGTAGTTTTGATTGGAGTGGTAGGAATATTTCTCTTTAAAAAGTTTGGATCAGGTTTATCTACTTCTACTTCCTCCACATCATCGGCAGCAGTAACAGGAAATCTAAATATAAATGGTGTAGTGCCAAGTGGGGCTGTTTTTGTCCTTTCAGCTAAAGATACAACAGGTGGATCTTCAAGTGATTTTCAGACAATTCAAAATCCAACCGATCAAAGTTCCTGGACATTTAGCAGTGCGCAGTCAGGCAAAACATATATTATAGTAGGAACTTTGAAATCCTCTAATGGTGCAGAACTTACTAAGTCAGTTCCGCTTACAGTCACAGCTCCAGCAACAAATCAAATGGTTACTATAAACCTTGCAGGAAAAGCTCCAACTGGAGTATCTGAAATATCAGGAACAGTAAGAGTAAATGGATATTATCCTAGTGGATCTACTATTTCACTTCTAGCGAAGACTCCAAATACTTCATATGAAGTAGTAAGAGAAGGTCTTGCGGCTCAAGCATCAACAACAGTTTCTACTGATAAAGCGGTTGCGGGACAAGAATATACAATAATAGGATATCTGTATAATGCAAGTGGAAATAAAATAGGAGAATCAAGTGAATTAGCGATCGTAGCACCTGCAAGAAATGAAGTACTTACAATCAACTCAAATGCAACAGCTCCTACTCCAGAGCCATCTCAAGCGCCTGCTAAGTCAAAAATCTCAGGAACAATTCAACTAAATGGCATAGCTCCAAGTAACAGTAGGATCGTTATTCTGCAAGCTCCTATGAATAGTAATGACTTTACAGTAGCAATTGATAATGTGCCAGCAGTAAATGGTCAGGCATGGGTTTGGCCAAATGCATTAAATGGGACATGGTATAACATGCAAGCTGTCCTAAAGCAGAGGCAATCAAATGGCACAGATATAGACGTAGCTCTTTCCGGACAGCAAACAGTTGCTGCACCTGCAATAAACGTTATGTTTACGATTAATTCAGGTATTGCACCAAGTGTAACTCCATCACCTACCCCAACACAGTAAGGGTTAATTATTTCCCCAAATTAATTTATAAATTTTTAGATTAATTACGTAACAAATTCCTACTGTAATTAGAAAAAAAGTTATGAGGGGTTTTCCAAAAAATGCAACATCAATAAGCTCTATTAAACAAAGAGTGTGCACAGCGAATATAAAATAAGCTAAGTTTTTCCAAAAATTATCTGTATCCATATTATTGGATTTCAGACTACAAATTAATGACTAATTAGTCCTTAAATCGTCAACTGAGGTTTTAAATGAGGTTTATTGCTTAATTAAAGTCCTTAATTATAAGTATTTTTCTTCTGCAATCTACCGATTTTTATTTTCAAGTTCTGATTCGTAATTTTCTTTTAAAATAAATACTTCCATCATCTCTCCTGTTTTAGTGCTTATATCGCTATGCGAGCTTATAACTTCTTGTCCTGTAATTTCCTCTACGATTAAGCTTAGATTAGATGTTAAAACTTCATGAAGCTTTTTTCTTATGTCTTTAACTATTTCAATACCATTTTTTCCTTCAAGAAGTTTTTCTTCGATGGGTAGAAGTTTTCCTTTTAATCGCACTATTACCATGTCTTCAACTATATATATGCGTGTTACTTCTGGGCCTTGGCCAATTGTATCTACATAAAATTTAGTAACTTCCTTTGAGATCTTGTCTTTGATTTGTCCTATTGTAAGTTTATTTTCCATAATTTACATAAAAAAACCAGCAATATTTTAATCATTTAAATATTACTGGTGTACTGCTAAACGATTTAAAAATCCCCCAACTGTCAACCAAGCAGATTATACTAGAATTTTATTTCTTACTCAATAGATTTTAAATAAAATTACTGATTCTTATCAGTTTCTACAAGTGTGGTCCCATTTATTTTGAAGTATTTGGAAACTCCGACAGATGGTTGCTCAGTCATAGGTGCGCCTTGCGGTCTATCAGCATAATTTACTGTGTATATCTCATTTTGAATATCTTTTGTTTGGGGTGAAATCCTGTCGCCAAGAATTATGGAATTTGTTCCATCATAAGTATAAGTTTTTGTATTATTAAGTGCTGTAGAAGCGTAATAGAAGGTTCCACTTCCTCCAGACACCACTAAAATTACTCCTGCATCATTTGCGCTGTCTCCATTTAAATCTCCAATTGTGGGTTCCCCAAACATAGTTGTTTTTCCGTCTGCTGACTTGCCATTTATTAAAGTTACTTTTTCTCCCTCAATAGTGTATGTAGTATTTTGTGGATCTTTAGCTACATTATCATCGTTAATATTATTATCTGAGATTGGTGTTGGAGTTGTTTTCGAAGTTTCAGAAGTGCCGCTGCTATTATTATTTGATTCTTTTATGGCAATTCCGGTAACTTGTTTAATCATTTCCTGGGTTTGTTTATTTTGATAAGCAAAATATCCTATTATTACCAATAGAATTATTATTATTACTGCAATTGCTCCAATTTTCTGATTCTTTGTCATTTCTTGGTAATCTTATAATAGAAATTATTGCTTAAGCAATAAGCAAAATTATATTCATTTAGCTTCCTTTATGCTATAATCACGAGAATATAATTTAGTTAAATGAATTTATCTCAAAAAATATCAGTTGTAATTCGATTTTTTATTCTGCTTTTGGTTAATTCTGTGGGGGTTTATCTTCTCTCGCTACTTCTTAGTGGCGTTTATTTCGAAAACCTTTTAACAACTTTTATCGCAATAACTGTAATCGCAATTTTAAATTCAGTAATATTTCCTATTTTTAATAGATATGCATTGCCAGTTACTGTTTATACACTCGGAATAGCTGGACTCATATTAAATGCATTAATTATTTCACTTGTTGCATATGCTATGCCGAATTTTAAAATTAATGATTTATTTTCAGGCATAGTTTTAGTTTTTGGAATTACATTTGTAACAACCATAGTAACAGAGCTTTTGGCAATCGATGATGATGAAACATTCTTTAGAAATGTAGTGAAAAAACAAGCTAAAAAATCAAAAGATGATAAAGTAAGTAAAATACCTGGAGTGATTTTTGTTCAAATTGATGGATTAGCATATGAGGTTCTACGTCGTGCAATGCAGAGTGGAAACGTTCCGAATATTTCTAAATGGATAAGAGATGGTGAATATAGACTTGAAAAATGGGAGACTGATTGGTCAAGTCAAACAGGAGCTAGTCAGGCGGGGTTACTTATGGGAAGTAATGAAAATATCCCTGCATTCAGATGGTTTGATAAAAAACTTGGAAGAACTTTAGCTTTTGGAAAGCCAGCAGATTTAAAAATTATCGAAGAAAGACTTTCAAATAAAAAAGGCCTTTTGTTTCATAATGGTGCCAGTCGTGGAAATCTATTTTCTGGAAATGCTGATTATGTATTGCTTACCGTTAGTTCAATTGGGAAAAAAGATAGTAACGGTACAGCACATGGATACTTTGCATACTTCGCAAATCCGTATAATTTACCACGCACTGTGATACTCTTCTTCGTTGATGTAATCCGTGAAGTAAAAAGCTCTGTTGAACAAGGGAGACGAGATATTTGGCCACGCTTAACGCATCACAAATTAATCTACCCATTTTTAAGAGCATCAATGACAGTTATTCAAAGAGATCTAATTATCCAAACACTCATAGGCGATGCATATGAAGGTCGAGATACTGTTTATGCAGATTTAGTTGGATATGATGAAGTTTCACATCATACAGGTCCAGAAAGGCATGAAACATTATCAGTGTTGAGGGATCTAGATAGACAGCTAGGGCGACTTAAAAAAGCTCTCGATAAAGTTCCAAGAAAATATCATTTAGTTTTAGTATCAGATCACGGACAAACTCAAGGCGCTACATTCAAACAACTTATGGGATACGGGCTTGATGAATTGGTCAGTAAATTAATTGACGGAGAAGTTTCTTCTGAAATGAAAAACACGGAAGATAAAAATACTTTGAGCAATGCTGCTCTTGAGATTACTAAAACTGGTGGACTCGTCGCGAAAAGTATCAAGAGTGTTAAGAAGGTAAATAATAATTCTAAGAAAGAAAAAGAAGAGAAAACTAAAATTAACCCAGATGTAAAAGTATTAGCATCTGGTGCGCTAGGGCTTATTTACTTTACCAAATACAAAAATAGATTAACGCTTGAAGAGATTGATAAACTTTATCCAAATCTAGTTGATCAGCTTGCCTCACATCCTCATATAGGATTTGTATTGGTAGATTCAAAAAAACATGGTGGAATAGTAATTGGGCCTGAAGGTGAATATTATCTTAAAAATGATAAAGTGATAGGAAAAAATCCTCTCGAGAATTTTGGGTCAAATGCTGCTATGCATATTAAAAGAACGCATAACTTTGAAAACTGTGGAGACATTATGGTTAATAGTACATATAGCCCTGTAATGAATGAAGTTCATGCATTTGAAGAACTGCTTGGTTCTCACGGGGCTCTAGGGGGAGATCAGAACTTCCCATTTGTCCTTTTTCCAAACGGTTGGTATTATCCAGATGAACATATAATTGGGGCTGCAAATGTTCATAAAAATATGAAAAAATGGTTAAAGACGCTTGGGCAACCAGTTTGATTACGCAAGTCCTCTTAATAAGCTATGCTTACAGTTCTATCATATAACGTTGAGTACGGACAAAAAATAAACGAGATATATGATTGGATAAAATCTTTAAAAGAAACACCTCAAGTTATTTGCTTTCAGGAATTCCCAGAAAAAGAAGTAGAAAATTTAAAGAAAAATAAAATACATGAGAATCAAAATATATTTTTCGCAAAAGGCTTATTAAAAAAGGAAGAATATTTTGGCGAACTTACAATCATAGACTCATCTGTTATAAAACTCACTGAAGTGAGATATCTGGATTTCGGACCAGACCACATTGAAAGTGTATTTAAAAGAAAGATTATAAAAAGAAGCGCTATCATAATTGGATTTGAAATTAATGGAAAAACAATTGAATTAGCGAATGTTCATTTAACCCCGGCATCTCTGCACGGTAAAAGAAGAAAGCAGCTTAGTAAGGTTATAGAAGAAACAAATACAGATAAAGCAATCATCGTAGGTGATTATAACTATTCAAGTTTGCTAAATAAAAACGGACTCATTTCTTTTATGGAAAAATATAATTATAAATTGGCTGGTGAAAATTTGATTACAAATAAATATAAATACGTAGTTCCTCAACAGCTCGATTACGTTTTCTATAAAAATCTAAATCACGAAAATACTGAAGTTTTTGTTTTACCCTATTCTGATCATTTTCCTGTAGTTTCAGAATTTAAAATTTAATTTAATGAAGTAACGCAATGAGGTATTTTAACAATAAGTATTAATGAAATTATATTTCAATTTTTGTTTCGTTTATAACCTTATAAACTAAATGAATGTAGGAATTGTTTAAAGTATTATTTTCAATTAATTCAAGAGCTCTTATTTTTCTCAGATCCTCTTCCGAATTAAGTGATTTTCCACCAATTAACGATTGAGTATTATTTCCACCTATTAAAGCTGGGGCGATTACGATAGAGATTTTATCTATTAATCCAAGTCTCAAAAGTTCTGCGTTTAGTGTTCCACCTGTCTGAATAGTTATATTTTCAATATTATATTCTTCTTTAAATCTTCGGAAAACATCAGAAAAATCAATCTGACCTTCATATAAGAAGATGCGCATTGTTGGATAATTATCTTTTAATTTAAATGCTGGATGATTTTTATTTGTTGTTATAAGAAAGAAGTTGTTTGATCTTTTTGCAAAGTATTCTGTTCCTTTATCATCAAGATGAGGTTTGTTATCAACTACAATAAAGCTAACATCATCTCTTTCTTTGTCCCAATTTCTTTCATTTGCTCCAACTTTTTCTTGAACCCTGCCTGAATTAAAAGAAACTCTATCTGTTTGCTTTTCTAAATCGTAATATTGATGAAGGCCTTCTTTGATTCCTTTAATACGAGGAAAATCTTTATCAACATCTAGTACATCCACATCTCCTGTGGTGATTTTTCCATCAACTGATGCCAGCATAAAAAGAGTAGTAAAAGGTTTATCGCTCATAAGTGAATCATAACATTAATCGATGACAATTCAATGTTTAGATCAAAGAGGAATCCGGTAATTTATTGAGGACATTTGAAGATTAGAGTAGGGGAAGATCCCGAGAAGCATTGTTGCGATGAGCAACTTGAGTCAAATGTATATGCATATGCTGCGTAATAATCTTTATCCTGGTCTATTAGTATATTTCGCGTAACGCTTCCACCTGTTGCATTTGTTCTTTCTTGAAATGTATCTCTTGATCCCTGACTAGTTCCAATCTGCATAAAGTATTGTGCTGCATTCTGAATAGCTGGGAAGGTTACAGACACATTCCATCTTCCTTCTTGTTGATTACCGCATGATGCTGTTGGAGTTTGAGTTGGAGGCGTGAGCGAGTAATTGGTATTAATTGTGATTGTTTCATTTTCAGCAGGAGCGGTAACTCTAAGTACATTTCCAACGGATGTGTCTTGTTCATTTACTTGGAGGCTTGCTGATATTTCATATGCCTGGCCAGATACTGCGTCGTCAAAGCTCCACTGGGCACCGCTATTTGCTGCAATTCTGTCAAAAGCCGTATAGTTTTTGTCACCAGGTTTTCTTTGGAGAAGAAGGATTGTGCTGTTTGGCTGAGTAGGACCATTTAATATTACTTGACCAGTGATCGAAGTTTTTTCTGCTGGAGCCTGAGCTATTGAGTCAATTGTTAAAATCTGACTACTTGCTGGTCCTACTATAGAAACATCTTCACTAGTTCCTATAGGATTTCCATTGACATCAAAGAGCTGGCCTCTAAATGTGTAATAAACTCCTGCTTTTGCAGTGCTCCAAGTGAGTTTTCTACCGTCAACAGCTGGAATACCTTGTGATAGAGTTTGAAAATCTCCTGAACTTCCTTCACGGGAAAGTATATTTACAAAACTTCCGCTTGGAACATATCCATTCAAATTAAGAGTGCCTGAAATTGTTACTGTGCTAGTTGATGTATCTCCTCCAGATGAAGGAATATCTTCCGCTGTAACATTAAAAGTAAGATTTTGTCCGTTTGCAGGAGCTGTTGCAGTAGTAGTTGATGATTCAGAAACTCTTTTTCCTTGATACTGTACATAGGCTCTCAATTGGTATGTTTTGCCTTCTTCTGCTTCTTTCCATGCCCATGATGCATTATCTTCAAGGGGTAAATTGTCCACAGCTATTTCATACTGAGTTTCTCCAATTTCTCTTTGCTCAACTACGACTTTACCTTGACTTGGGTCATCAGGTTTAACTCCGTTATATTTTATGCTGCCTGAGATTGTTGCAGGATTTGGTTGGAATATTTTGAATACTAAAAAAATGAGGAAAAATCCGATTGCTAAGCCGGCAATTATTTTAATCAGAGATTTCTGATTCTCTTCTTTTTGCATAAACTAATACTTAGCACTTCTTAAAAAAATAATAAAACTAATTTGTAGTTTCGTCAAGCCCCAATAAGCTAAACGATATTTTTCAGTTAATTTTATCTGTAAAAAAGTGAATTGCTGTACTTACAATAGATAGTACGATTGCTCCAAAGAGTGCTGGAATTATTCCTGAAATTTCAAATCCTGGTATAAATAATGCTGCTAGACCTAAGCAAGCAGCGTTAACTACTATTGCGAAAAGGCCAAATGTTACGAGAGTGATTGGAAGTGAAATAAGTTTTAAAATAGGCTTAATAAATGTATTTATGAGCCCAATAACGATTGCTGCAATAATAAGAGTGGATGTATCTTGAATGGTAATGCCGTCTACGACATTTACTGTTATAACAAGAGCTAATGCATTGGTTATGAGAGAAATAATTAAACCCATATTTTCGTGTTCATTCCTTTCCTAAAGATAATAATTTGTTGCAATAAAATCAAATATTCTTTTTTTCTTCGAGCTTTTTTTCGCGTCTTTTTCCTGCTTTTTTGATAAGAGTAGAGGTGAAGGCAACAATTATTCCAACGCCAATTAATACATAAAAAGTTGTGAATAATTTTCCCATGTCTGTTTTTGGTGTGATGTCTCCATAACCAACCGTGGTTAGAGTAATGACACTAAAATACCAAGAATCAAGCCAGCTTAGCTTTTCAATTATGTGATAAAAAATTGTTCCAAAAATAAGAACGAAAAGTGCAGCAGATGTAATTATTCGATATGAGTATTTTTCAATAAAATTTTCTGAATTTTCTTGCATATATTTATTATGCTATAAAATTTATAAATTAAACAAGTTAAATGAATGATTATTCTTTAAATTTACTATAGGCAATTAGCTTTGTTTATGCTATAATCCCGGAATGCCAAAACAAAATAAGAAAATAGTAATAAAAGAGGAGCAGATTAACTCTATAAATAAAGTTTTATCTACGTTAGCTTTTGGTCTCATTTCAATAATTGGCCTTCAGTATATTGCTAAAGATTTGATCGCGCCAATTCTTTTGGCAATCTTCCTAACAGTTATTTTATATCCTATTTTTAAGTGGTTTAGAAAAAAAGGTTTCTCCAGTAAAATTTCACTTTTACTCATGATTACAACTTTCTTCTTAGGCGCAGGTGCGATTGTAATATTTTTGACTTGGTCTTTTAGCCTTCTTGCGCAGTCACTTTCCACATACGTAGCCGGTTTTAAAGAAGCATTTACCCAGACTGCGAGCTCTGTTAATGTAAGCTCAGAAACAACACAGCAGGTAATGAGCAGTGTTACTCCAGAAAATATTGAATACATTGCAAGAGCGATCGCAAATAGTCTTGGAAATATCGTTTTCTATTTTATCTTGATTCCTATTCTTTCAGTATTAATGGTTCTTCAAATTGATTCTATGCCTAAGGATGTATCAAAAAAACTTACAAATGATAATAAAACTGTTGAAAGATTTAAGAAATTTGCAGAAAGTATAATGATTTATGTTTCTTCACGACTTAAAGTAAATATCGCAACTGGAGTATTATTTGCTATTGCTTTGATTATCTTAGGAGTTCCATTCCCGTTTGTTTGGGGATTTATGGCAATCATTATGAGTTTTATTCCTTATATAGGAATAATAATTGCGAGTGCACCTCCAGTTTTGCTTGCATTTGCAGGTGGAGGTCTTCCAGCAGCGCTTTTGGTAATTGGCGCAATGGCATTAATAAATGTATTTGCTGAAAATGTATTAAGTCCTGTGGTTTTAGGTCGAGGCAATAAAATTTCTACTGCTGCTGTTGTGATTTCTCTTATTTTCTGGGTTTGGCTTCTTGGCCCAATTGGTGCAATTCTTTCTGTTCCGTTAACAGTTTTTCTAAAAATAGTTCTTGCAGATTTCAAAGAAACACATTTTATTTCACTTCTTATGGAGGGAAATTATAATGTGGAAAAGCCTAAAAATGGAAAATCATTTTATAAAAATAGAATTAGTAAGTTTATAAAATTTGTTCCAGGGAAAAAATAATTTAAAATGCTTAAAAGAATAACTTCGGAGATTTCTAAAAATAAAAAGTCTATTCTCTGGACAATAATATTTGTAATAATTTTTTACCTGATTCTCCCCGATAAAGAAACAATAGAATCGACGGTTGAAGAAATCCACGGAGCAGATTTAGGTTGGATAATTGTTGGGAATATTTTTTACTACATAACGATTCCTTTATATACAATTCAACTAATAGTTCTTTCTATAAAGCCTTTAAATAATTGGATAGCATTTAAAGTGCAAATGTCCGTTCTATTTATTAACAAGCTTTTGCCGAGTTCTATTTCTTCATTTGTAATAAACTCATTTTATTTATATAAAGTAGGTCATAAATCTCCACAAATCGCATCTATTATCGCGATGAAGGCTGTGACTAGTTCTCTTGCTTTTTCATCACTTTTTATCTTCTCGTTGGTAGTCGGAATTACAAAATATCAAATGGCTGATGGTTTAAATATTAATTCAGGAAATGTTGATTGGGTGAAAGTAGTTGTTTTATTAGTAATTGGAGTTCTTATAATAAGCTTTGTTATTTATTCATCAGACATCATAAAAAACTTCATTAAAAAATCATTAGAAAGTTTTTGGGGACAATTTAAGTCATATAAAGATAGACCAAAAGATATTGTATGGGCATTAGTGACTTCATTTTTGGCACCTACCTTAGGAGTTCTTACTCTTTATGCGAGTTCAAAATCTGTGGGATTGGATATAAATTTCGCACAATCCTTTTTAATCTACACGCTTGGAACGACTATGGCAAATATAGTACCAATTCCTGGAGGAATTGGAGCAGCTGAAGCAGGATTGTATGCAGGGTTTACATTTTTTGGATTTCCATCTACTGAGTCAATGGCAGCGGTCATGATTTACAGAATAATTACTTTCTGGATACCAACTATACCTGGATTTATCTCATTTATAAATCTTAGGAAAAATGTTCTAAAAGGATTTTCAATTCACTGGAAAATGCCGGAATCAAAATCAAAGTCTAAGAAGATTGCGAAAGCTTAAAATAATTAAACTATTGCAATTTAGCTTGAAAGTGATATCATTCAAGCAATTAAAATATGAATAATAAAGAATTAAATTTTGCAAAAATTTTGGGTCTTTTTGTATCAGTAGTATTTATTTGGGTTTTTCTATTTTCATCTTGGTATTCAAATAATATTCTAAATCAGGAGAAATTTGTTTCCACCACTACTCAGGTTTTGGAATCTGAAAATGTTAGGAATTCAATTTCAAATGAGATTGTTGACACAGTTAAAGCTAGAAGACCGATCATTGGTTCTTTTACTGCTCCACTATTAACTAAAATTATTGCAGGAATTATGGATTCTAATCTTTATGCGAATGTTAATACGAGACTTGCTCAAGAACTTCATCTTCAGTTAACGTCTGCAAATCCTAGAGAATTAACTGTTGAATTAAAGCCTACAAAAGAATTATTGACGCCTCTTTTTGAAAGGACAGATTCAGAATTATTAAATAGTATTCCTGACAAAATGGTAGTAATAAGAAGGGGTGAAATACCCTCACTTTATAAGTTTGGAACTACATTAACAATGCTTGGTCCAATTCTTCTAATAACTGCATTAGTTATGTTCGGATTTTTATGGGTAAAAATTGCTGATAAAAGAAATTATATTGTGATTGTTTCTCTTTCTTTTGCTGCAACAGCTCTATTGATCTACTTCATGATTCCGACAATTGGAAATATTGCAACTGCGCAGGCAAGCAGCGCAAATATCTCAATGATCATAAATGAAGTCTACGTCGCATTTACTTATATGATTGCAAATTTCGCATTTAAAGTATTAGTTGCATCTGTATTAATTGCGATTGCTGCTAGATTTTTAAGACGGGAACTATTCCAAATACCTCAAAGAAATTCCTCAAAAAATAAGTAAATGTGAAAACACTAAAAATAGTGTTGACTTTTCACAAAATTAGAGCAATTATTAAATAATGGCTGAATATGTTCCTGGTACAGGTGATATAGATCCAAGATTTTCAGGATTAGAAAGAATGGATGAACCAATAAGAGATGATATTCTCCCTGGTTTAGCTGTGCCTAATCCAGATTTATATATGGCTTCAAATAAAGATCCATATAGTTATTCTCCGGAAGAGATTGCAGTACTTTCCCCATCAGAAAGATTTACGTTAGGATATGCTTTGCTTGGTGACGTTCCAGTAAAAGTTCTTGAAAGTGGAAGGTCACAGGATGTGCCGAAAAGCCAAGCACAGGAAACACTTGAAGCATATGGTTTTAAATACGAGCTGGATTATCAGCTTTCTCCAATGGAAAGAGAGGTGTTTGGCACAATGAGCAGAATTGAAATAAGAGGAGTTAATGATAATTCAGGCGCTGATGGCTTGGTGGGAAATATGGTAGAAGTTAATGTTCCCGATAGGCTGAGACAACGAAGGATTTGGATGGAAACAGGAAAAGGTATTAGGCCACCTGAAAGAATTTTTGAAGGGTACAAGCTATCTAGATATGAGCGTTATTTATTAGAAGAGCAATTAAAAAAAGATCGAGCATCAAGTGAAAATATAGTAGTCGAATTTACTCAGGCTGTATAATTTTATAGTTTTCCTACCTAATTTTCTTGACTTTTAAACAATACTTTCTTATCATCATTTTATGAAGTTTGCTTCTGTATTAAATTTAGTTCCTCACAAGGTTGCATATGCGCACTGTGACATACCTTGTGGAATATATGATGTTCATCAGGCTCAATTAGCATCTCATACTATTATCCGCATGACTGATTTGTTTGGGCAAATTAAAAGAGATGATGAGCTTAAAGCCGAGCATGATGTATTCCGAGTTGCACATGTTAAAGAAGAGCACTCAAATATTTTAGAGCATGAATTGTCTACTCTTAAGGATGATTATTTTAAAAATGATTATTCAAAATATCCTGATCTTGAGGAATTATTTAAAAAAGCATCTACTCTTGGATCAAAAGCTAGAACAGGAATTGATATGGAAAGTGCAAAAGAGCTTCTTGAAACAGTCATGAAAATCGCAGAAATATTTTATGAAAGTAAAGGTTTGGAATGTCATAGAGTAAAGTCTCCATATCCCACAGGGCTTGATATTGTAGTCCAGAGATAAATGTTATTCTCATTATTTAAGATTTCAGGTCATAGTATGATCCCTTCATATTCTGAAAATGACAGCGTAATCGTTAGTTCTATCTCGTACATGTTTATAAAGCCGAAAAAAGGAGATGTAGTGCTGTTTGAGAGAAATAATAAGTTTTATGTTAAAAGAATTAAGCATATTAAAGGAAGTGAATTTTTTTTAGTAGGCGATAATGAAAAGGATAGCTTAGACAGTAGAAAGTTTGGATTAATAAATAGAGAGCAAATAAAAGGTAAAATAATCTTCAAATTTTAGTTCCTTTTAAACCAATCAAATGATAATATTATTTGGTGAAGCCTCATGTCCTTAATGCACTAGATGTTCGTCAATTTCCGCAGTGGGGAGAGTATATGAAAAGTATAGGTTGGAAAGTTTACTTGATTGACGGTAAATTGGCATATGGGAAAAAAGTACCCTTGATGGGTCTTATTATTAAAATGCAACATCCGGCAGGACCCATAAATATTAAAAAAATTGATAAATTAGCAAAAAAAGAAAAAGCTTCAATGGTTACAATTGAACCTCATATATCTGGATATTCAGATAAAAATTTTCTAGTAAATAAATTTATTAAATCAAAAAGGACTTATGCTCCATCCAGCTCAATTTTAATTGATCTCAAGCGTAGTGAGAATGAAATATTTTCTTCATTTTCAGAGAACGCAAGAAGAAATATTAAAAAAGCTAAAAATAAAAATATACAGATTAAGATAATTGATGTTAGTAAGGATAGAGAAAATAAAAGTTTTGAAGAATATTATTCTCTTTTGAAAAACCTTAGAAGAATAAAAGGCTTCTATGCTCCTGGATATCATGAGAGCAAGAAAAAAATGGAGTCTTTTAAAAATAATTCTATTTTAGTATTTGCATATGAAGATGAAATTCCAATAGCAGTAGTTTGGTACTCTTTCTTTAAAGGAAGTATGGTATATATGCAAACTGGCATTACAAAAAGAGGATATGCGCTTTTAGCGAATTATTTAATTGTTTGGGAAGGAATTCGTTGGGCAAAAAAACATGGTATTAATGTTTTTGATTTTGAGTCTATTTATGATTTTAGATATAAAAATCAAAATAAAAAATGGAAAGGATACACACAGTTTAAAAAAAGGTTTCATGGAGAAGAAATAAATTTTCCACCTTCATACACAAAGTATTATAATCCTTTACTTAGAGTTCTTGAGATTTTTCCTCGTTAATTTAAGATAAGCGATTTTTATAATTGATATATTTTCAAGATGAAATAATGTTATTTTTAAATATAAAATGTTTAGATTAAGCTTAATAATTAATCGATGATTAAAAAGTTGAAATAGCTCGCTTAAAGACTTCATTTATTTTTTCTATCTCGTACATGCTTTCAGTTCCAACTGAAATCCGAATAAATGGAGTGCCATATTCGTTTCTAAGAGCTGTTAAATATATTCTAGTGTTATTGAATCCAAAGCTTGTTCCTGTAGAGACCTGCACATTATTCTTTTTTGCTAGATTAATCACTTTATCTATAAATTTTACATATGTTCTTGGATTTTTATTTGATCTAAATTCTAGGCTAAAGAAGCTGCCATGAAACTTAATGTTTTGGTTCCATCTTGAAGATGAATGATTTTTTATTGTTGGATAATTAATTCTTTCTATATTTAAATTCGGTTTTTCGTCAATTAATTTTTGTAAAGATTTAGCTAAATAATTTGTGTTCCTTTCAAGTCTTAAAAGCCTTTTTGATAGAAATTTTTTATTTGGCGTCGGGAGCATGTGAACTGATATGTCAGAAATATTTGTACCACTATTTTGTCTGGAGTAATAAATCTTTCCAACATTTTTTCCATAAGCCAGTATTATCCCTCCGGTAGTTCTATCCATTCCGAACTGATGATATTTATTCAAACTTTCTAAAACAAATAAATTTAAATTTCTATTTTTTCCTTTAATTAATTTCAGGGGTTGGAAGAAAATTGGAAGAGTAGTATTGTCTATTATTAAGTATGTATCTTTTTTAGAACTTTTTTTAAGATATTCAATAATGCTTAATAAATTTGGCATTGCTAAATTTATAGAATTGCAAATTGTATCAAAAATTATTATTGAAGGTTTATGTTTAATAATAATATCAATTATTTCTTTCTCATTGTTTTCATCAACTTCAATTACTTTATCTTCAAAAAATCTTTTGATGATTTCTTTGTTTTGAAAATAAATAGATTTTCCAATTAAGATTTTTCCTGTTACTTTTTTTTCAGTTATTAAGAAATTGATAATTGTAATGAATGCTGCCATTCCATTATTTACTGCATATGCATGAACAGGAAGTTTAAAAATTAAGTCAACGTATTCATTTAAAAATTTTTTTTCGTAAGGCTGTTCATCAAGATGTATGTCTCTTTTATAGTCTGAAATAGTATGTTTTATCTTTCCGCTTTGTCTTCCGGCCAATGAATAAAGACTATGATTAAAGGTCGGTGATTGCCAGTCTGTAGATGTTATTAATGCTGAAAATAACCCTACATTAGCTCTAAGAAAGTGGAAATATATATTTTTTTTATCCTGGAGGTATAGTAGTTCTTTTTGAGTATTTGATTTTTCTGCTTTATGTAAATCTTTTTCAATTTCTGTAATTGATTCATTTACGTTTTTTAAATATTTTAGCGTTGATGTTTTAGTTATACTATAAGTAATAATATTTTTTTTATTATCATCAATTTCTTTATTAAATTTTAATATCTTATTAAGAAAATCTTTATAAAGAAAGTTTAATTCTTCTAAATCTTCTTTTAAATCTTTTATAGAAACGATTATTATTTCTTCCATAGCGATAATTATAACATTGGCTTATACTAATGCCATGACAAAATTAAGATATAAGAATTCAGTTATAGACGGTCAGGAAATTAATATCCCTTTTGCAATTATTAATGAAAAGAAAAGTAAATCAATATTAATAACTGGAGGAATTGATGGGGACGAATATGTTGGAATAAAGGCAGCGTTTAAGCTGATAAATGATCTAGATAAAATTAAATCAGAATACAGAATAATAATAGTTCCTCTGGTGAATGTTTTTGGAAATAAAATTGGAGTTAGTCATAATCCTTTTGATGGGAAATACCCAAAGTATATATATCCAGGGAAAAAAGATGGCACATCAAGTGAACAACTTATATATCAATTGGAGGAATTTATAAATGAATGCTTTTTATGGATTGATTTACATTCAGGTTCTACTGAAGAAAAGTTGAATCCTTTTATTTGGACTTGGAAAACAAAGAATAAAAATATTAATGAGATCACCAGATCATTTCTGTCCAATCTATCAAATGAAAATATTATTTATCAAGATAAATCTATAAGAAAAATTGAAGAACTTGCAAAGAGAAATATCTCATATTTGATGCTTGAATCAGGTGAATTAGGAAAAGAAAATATAAATGATATTTTAAAGCATGTGGATTGGGTTAAAAAAATAATATCAAAAAAATCAACACAAGGTCCTTTGTCTGTTTATAAAAAAGTTCAGTTTTATAAATTTAAAAATTCAGAAATGTGGAAGCCTGAGATTAATCCAGGAAAAATAAATGAGGAAAAGTTAGTCGGAATTCTTGGTAAGAAGAAAATAATTTCAAATAAATCCGGATTGTTACTTTATATGAAGAAATCTATGATTTTGAAAAAAGATACTGAACTTTTTGCAATTGCTTATGAAAAAGTAAAAATTTAATTTCTTTTCTTTGCTTTAAGATATGCCCAGCGAACTTTATCTGCTACAGTAAGAAGTCTATAGTTAAGTGGATTAATTACCAAATCAAAACTTCCTGCAAATTCGGTTAAACTAGCTCCAAAGCCTTGTTTGAACCTATGAAACCCGTAGTATGGATCGCTATTTTTTGGTTCGGGCACATTTGCTGCTCCCCACATATCAAAAGATTTAAGGCCTAGACTTTTGCCATATTTTATTGCTCCCCACATCGTAGCAGGTGAAGCCATTACATCTCTGTGCTCATCGCTTGATGCGCCGTATGGATAGTAAAGTTTATCTTTAAAGGTAAATAGAACGTAAGTTACTAATGTTTTTTTATTGTAGCTAGCTCTCAAGAGATTTGCTTGGAGTTTATTTGGATCAAACGATTCATTTTTTTTATTTCCAATAGTTTCCCAAAGAAGTTTATGATAAGCATCATTATGTGCATAAAATTTTTGCCTTTTTGTAGTTTCATGGGTTAGTTTGAGATAGTCATTAAATGCTTTTTCGCTATTATCAATTTCTACTTTTACTCCTTTCTTCTCAGAAAGTTTGACATTGTATCTGGTTTTTTGATGCATATTTGAAAGAAGCTCTTCTTCTGACCTAGTTAGATCAAGCATAAAAGTGAACCGCGTAAATAGTGGGTGAAAAGATGGGCGAATGTCAAAATTTTCAATTTTCAATTTAAAATTTTCAGTTGTTATATTGGGCTCAAGTTGAATAAAACTAATTGAATTTTTCTTACCTAATTCTTCAAGATCTGAAATAAGATTTTTTGATGGTAAATCACCTTTTGGAAAATAACCAATTAGATATGGAAAATTTGGAGTTTTATGGACTGTAAATTGGTAAGCTTCTTTAATTTTGCCTTCAATTATTTCTCCTCTGAAATAAGCATCAAGTCCTGTTTTTTTTCTAAATTGTCCCCATTCATAAGATTGAAGTGGATGATTTACAGCTTCGTTAAAAAGTTTAATCTGATCTTCATTTATATCCTGAAAGTTCATAGAAAATCTGGGACATCATCATAATTGGCATTCATGATAATCGTTTCTTTAGGAATATCCAAAATAAATCTAGAGAGAGTATTTGAAGATTGTTGTCCATAAATTAGTCTTCTTTTTGAATAAGTCATAAAAAGTTTTTGTTTGGCACGTGTTATTCCGACATAACAAAGTCTTCTTTCTTCTTCAAGCTCACTTTTTTCCATAAGAGATCGTGAGTGAGGAAAAATTCCCTCTTCCATTCCTACCATAAATACGGTTGGGAATTC
This sequence comes from uncultured Gammaproteobacteria bacterium, assembly GCA_964637955.1. Classification (GTDB taxonomy): domain Bacteria; phylum Patescibacteriota; class Microgenomatia; order Levybacterales; family UBA12049; genus 2-01-FULL-39-10-A. The sequence goes on from CAZWXQ010000001.1 coordinate 58,307, forward strand.
GAGCCCTTTTGCAGAATGGAGAGTCATAAATGTTACGGCATTTGATTTGTCTCCGTTTATTGGGTTATCTGTAAGTTGCTCTTGTTCAACTAAGGAGATGTTTTCCAAAAATCCTGAAAGATTTGGAAATTCTATTGCAACTGATCTAAGTTCTTTTATGTTTTCAAGTCTTCCCATATCCTCTTCTTCTTTCGGATCATAAAGAGAGAGATATCCTGTTGCTTCAAGTACTTTATCCAAAGTTTCTATAGTGCTATTTTTATCTTTTTCAAATGTTTCCATGAATTCCATAAACTTTTTAAGTCGGGTTTTTCCAATTTTTTCCAGTCGTTTAAATGAAATATTATCTTTTTCATTATCAATAACACGAAGATATGCTAGTATGTCTTTTATTTCTTTTCTTTCATAAAAACGAGTGCCTCCTACAAGTGTATACGGCACTCCATGATGAAGAAAGACCTCTTCAATTACACGGGACTGTGCATTTGTTCTGTAAAGAACTGCAACATCCCTTGGTTCAAGGCCTAGATTTACTATTTGAGAAATTATGAATTCAGCTTCGTTATGCTCGTTTTGGGCTTCAAAGGTGATTATTTTTTCTCCTTCTGAATTCTGCGTCCAAAGCTTAAGTACAGGATGGGAGGTGTTTTTTGAGATTACTGAGTATGCAGAATCAAGAATAATTTGGGTTGATCTATAATTTTGTGAAAGATGAAAAGTCTGAACGTTTTTAAAATCAGTTTTAAATGTAATTAGGTTTTGAAAATTTGCTCCTCGAAAACTGTAAATACTTTGTGAGAAGTCTCCAACAACACAGATATTTTTCCATCTTTGCGAAAGCTTCTTTGTCAGCATATATTGAGCTTTATTTGTATCCTGGTATTCATCTACTAGGATATATTTATATTTTTCCTGATACTTTTTAAGGATATCTGGATTTTTATCAAAAAGCTCAATTGTTCTTCCCATGAGGTCATCAAAGTCCACTGCGTTATTTTCTTTTAGAATCCTTTGATAAAATGGATAAATTTTAGAAACAGTTTCTTGAAAATAACCTCGTGCCAAATTTAAATATTCAAGATCACTAATCATTTGGTTTTTTGCCTGTGAAATCGTCGAAAGAACTGAATAAGGCTTAAAATCCTTGGTTGAAACATTTGCCCTTGCCATAGCCTCTTTTACAGCGTCAACAGAGTCTTGTGTATCATATATAGTGAACTTTTCGGAAAATCCGATATGTTTTCCTTCGATTCTTAGAATTCTAGCGCAAATAGAATGAAAAGTGCCAATTGTAGGTTTAATGCTGTCTCCACAAAGCTTTGCAATTCTTTCTTTCATTTCAGCTGCAGCCTTATTTGTAAAAGTAACCATTAAAATATTTGTAGGATCTACGTTTTTCTTTTGGATTAAATAAATTACTTTGTAAGTTAAAACACGTGTTTTTCCACTGCCTGCACCTGCTAGAATAATCATAGGACCATCTGTAGCTTTTACTGCATTTTGTTGTTCAATATTTAGATCCTTGAGAATATCAATTTCCATACTTTATAATTAGTCTTGTCCCATTGTAACATATGAAAAAACTTATAAATGCAGCTAACTGGAAGTCTAATATGACTAAATTTGAGGCTAAAGGTTGGTTAGAAAATTTTAGCTTGCTTGATCATCCTTCGGAATCAGAAACAGTTTTATTTGCCCCTTTTACTTTATTGGATATGCTTTCAAGCTATATAAGAATTAATGATGTATTGCCAGTTAACCTGGGAGCTCAAGATATATCCCCATTTGATAAAGGAGCTTTTACGGGAGAAATAAATGCTGATCAAATTAAAGAATTCGGAAATTTTGTATTAATTGGCCATTCGGAAAGAAGATCAAATTTTAATGAGAGTAATGATTTAATAAATAAAAAGATTGAAAAAGCTCTTAGTGCAGGACTAAGGGTTATAGTTTGTGTCTCAAACCTGGAACAAGTTAAAGCCTTAAATTCTAGTGAAATTATCATCGCATATGAACCCTTATCAGCAATAGGAACCGGAAATGCTGAAAATCCGGAAGATGTAAAATCGTTTGTTGATAATATTAAAGAAATTAAAAATGTTAAAGTAATTTATGGAGGAAGCGTAAAGGCAGAAAATGTAAATCAGTACACCTCACTTGAAAATATAGAAGGAGTTTTGGTAGGATCAGCTAGTCTTGACGCAAATTCTTTTTCATCTCTGATAAAAAATGCTTTTTAAAAAAATTCTCGTATTTCTTTCACTTTTTCTGATCTTAGGTCTTGAGGTTGTGGTCAAAGGAGGATTTATTTCTCCAATTCTTTTTCAAGTTTTGTTTAATAAAAATATAGAGTTAAAGAAAACAGCAGTCGAAGATCAATCAATAAATATTTTACTTTTAGGAATTGGTGGAGGAAATCATGAAGGGCCGAAGCTCACTGATACGATTATCCTAGCTAATCTAAATTTGAAAGACAAAAAAGTTAGTTTAGTTTCACTCCCAAGAGATATCTGGTCATTTGATTTAAGAGATAGAGTCAATTCTGCATACGCACGTGGTGAGTCGAAAAAAGAAGGCGGAGGATTAGTTCTCGCAGAATCAATTGTAAGTAAAATTACAGGACAGAGCGTTAACTATGGAATCGTTATAGATTTTTCAGGGTTTACAAAATCTGTCGATCTTATGGGAGGGCTGGATATTAATGTTGATAAAGCTTTTGATGACAAACAATATCCTATTACAGGAAACGAAAATGAACTATGTGGCCACACAGAAGAAGAAGTTAAAGAATTTACTGCAAGTAATTCTGCTGAAACAGAGCTTCCAGATTTTTTCCCATGTCGATATGAGCACTTACGTTTTGAAAAAGGTGAACAGCATATGGATGGAGAAACAGCTCTAAAATTTGTAAGGTCTCGTCACGCATTAGGATCTGAGGGAACAGATTTTGCACGATCTCAAAGACAAGAGAAAGTAATTAAAGCATTTATGGACAAAGCATTTTCCCTCAAGATAATTGGAAATCCCACTAAAATAATTGGTCTTTATAATACAGTTAAAGATTCGATCGATACTGATATTCCTCAAGAAGAATTTGATGATTTCATAAAATTAGGTCAAAAGTTTCAGAATGCGAAGCTCCAGAGCGTGGTAATTGATTATGGAGATGAAGAGGAAAAAAGAGGAGGATTACTTACGCATCCACCAACAAGTGAAAAATATGATTATAAGTGGACTTTGGTTCCTAGAATTGGCGAAAATGATTTTTCAGAAATTCATGAATATGTAAAATGCAGATTTACTAGAGTAGATTGTATAGTTTCAGAAATTCCTTAATTTAACTTATAGATTTTTGTGTCGTTACTTTCGTAGATTAATTTTCCAAGTTTATTAAATTTTTCTTCAGAAATTTTATATTTTTCATTCTCTAAAACACCAATATAAATATAGGAGATATTATATTTATCTATAATTCCTTTTGCTAAATTCATGTCGGTTGTTTCATATAAATTTGTTATATCATTAAATCGTTTCGAAGGAGTATCATAACTTCCGCGCCACAGCCATTCATGAACTGTCCATCCTAGAACTGTAGGAAGTCCTGTATTTGCAGATATTCTAGCAAAGTCAGTGTATGAATCTCCCTGAGCCTCTAAGATAACTGGTTGTCCTCCAATAGTATTATTAATAAATTTAATTGCTTTATAATCTTCAGGCTTGATAACTTCAAGATATTTTAATCCATCAAGTCCTTTGTATGTCTTTAGATTTCCGTATCCTGAAGGGATTGCAAAATAAGGATAAATTGAAACTAAGAAAAGTAATATTACTCCCCAAAATATGAAAATTGCATATCCAATTTTCCCAAGTGAACTTTTTGCTCCATTTTCCCTGAGAGAAGATAGGACTCTAATGATTGTATAAACGCTTGAAATGGAAAGCATTATAAATGCCTGATAGGATAGTTTAAACATGGTGTTAGCTCTAAAATGTCCTGTGTATATATCTTTTAGATAGATTATTTCAGGAGCCAAAATGAGGAGTAGTGAAAATAACGAAATTGTAAGTATGAAATAATCTGAAATTATTAATTTTTTTCTAAGTAGAAAAATCATGAGAGAAATTACCATAAAAATAAAAAAACCATAAAGAATAAATAAAGTCCAAATTGGAGAAATTTGACAGAAATCTTTCTCAAAAATTAACGGCCCTATCTTTCCAATCTTAATTAAAAAATTTGGAGAACAATTTAATCCAATTCCAGAAGCAAAAGGAGCAAAATTTTTATTGAACATAAAAGAAAATACAAAAAAAGATACCACTAGAAGCAAGACTGGTTTGATCGATTTGAGAGCGGAATTTATAAATTTTCTCACAACTTTCCCATTTTGATTTAGTAAATTTATTAAGAAAATAAAAATAAAACTTAATCCCAGATAGATTAGTCCATCCCAAGCGTTTGTCATATAGGCTATGGAGAGTAAAAACGATAATAAAAGAGTTACTGAATATGAAACTTTTTTATTAAAGATTAAAACTAAGAATAAGCTAATCATAGTAAGGACTACAGGTATATCTAGGACATGTCCATGAAGATCTGCTACCACAAATGAATACAGAGGAAATTCATGAATAGTATGATAAATAAATCTGGTGGCGCTTGGATACCAATAAGAATTTGGAAAAGTTGCAAGAGATAGTTTTAAATCCCAAAGAGGCTTTGGATATTCGGACTCATAATGAGCAAAGATTGAATATAGTGTTTGCAAATTTCCGGCAAATGAAACTACATATGCGAAGAAAAGACCTAAAATAAATGATTTTTTAATTGAAAACTTTTTAATTTTATCGATAAGATTTATTCCAATTGAAAATGACATTGAAAAAGTAAATGCAAAAATTGTTGCAAGCATCAGGTTAAATGAAATTAAGGATGGAATACTGGAAATTTTTGTTGCAACTGCGGTAAACAAATGACCAAAGTAATAATAATTAATTGATAGTGGCGTTAGCCACATATCTCGTGGAGGAAAATATTCAGATCTTAAAATAGAGTTGATAAATCCAAAGTCCATATATTTTTCTAGATCATGAATGTCAGGATTAAATCCTTTAATATATGACCACAAGAAAAGTGCAAGAAGAAAAATAATTTCTTCAATGATAAAAAATTTAATATCTCTTTTATTAATTATTTTTTTATTTTTAATTAATAATATTTGTGGTATTAAAAGCACGATCCAAACAAGTAAGATATTTAATTGATTAAATTTGAGTATATGAAGTGAGCCGAGAATAAAAACTGAATATGAAATAATAAGTAAGCCAATAACTTTTGAGAAAATATAACCTTTATCTAAGAAGTTTGAAAAAATCTTAGTGGTAAGAGGTAGAAAACTAATACCAATTAGCAGAAAGACTGCCCACCATTTGAATACAAAAATAATCTCTAATCCTGTCATAATTTAATAAATAATTTTATATTTCTTCTAATATCTGGAACTAGTACTATACCTGTAAGAATTAAAATTGGCAAGATTTGTAAAAGTGAAACCATTTTCCAAGTTGTAAAAGTAGGATCTACGCCTAGCACTTTATCGCTAATAATTCCAATGTTTAATAATCTAAAGATGAAGAAAGTATTTGGAAGGCTGATTATTAAAATTAAAATTCTAGAAATTCTAGATTGAAATTCAACAAGCGTTAAAAGACAAATTGCCAAAACAGGACCAAGAACACTAAAGTGATATTGAAAAATCAGATCATAAAAAAATAAGAAATAAACTACTAGTAGGAAAATCGATTTTTCAATTTTTATTTTTTTATCAAATGATAAGATATAAATTGAAATAAGTGATAATATTTTTAAAATCCGTATTTGATTGATTGAAAAGCCAAAGCCGTTCCTGAGTAGGGCATCAAGAGAAAGAAAATCAATTCCTTTGGTAGCTATTGGAGTAAGTAGGTGATAAAAAATATTATTCGTATAATAATCGCCTAAACCTAAAAGATTAAAAGTAAGAGTTGAAATTAAAAATATAGAAAGACCAATAATCGCAAGTTTTTTTTCTTTTTTAATTATTAAAACAGGAAGAAAGAGAAGACTAACTGGTTTCGCAATAAGAGTTATAAAATAGAAAATTCCACCCTCAAGCTTGCTCTTATGTTTAGTCAAGTTAATTAAGAAAAATAAAATAAAAATATTAAATAAGAACTGAAACTGAGAGATTTTTATTTCATTATATTGAGAAAAGAAAATAAGAAAGATAAAGATTGCAAAAGCTAAATATTTATTTTCTATAAAATTTTTATATATATAGAAAACACTGAATAGAGATATGAATATTTTAAAAATAATCCAGGCATTTATAGAAATTTCAGGATTAGTTAGAATTAATGCCCCGCCTAATATTATGGTTAAGAGTGGATGGTAGACATTTAAATTTGTAACATAGTTTTTCGCATATGGTTCAAATCCATTCAGTAGCGTGCCATCTAATCCTCCGCCATTTATAAATGCATATGCTCCATTAGGAATTTGATAAAAATCTAATCCTTGGCAACAGTGATGAATTGAGCTACCAAAAAAGAAAAAATCTAAAAAATGTGTTGAGAGAGCAGAAATATTAAATAAAAAATAAATTATAAATCCCAAAATTACAAGCTTACTTTTTATTACGTAATAAATAAATCTGTTAAGTTCAGACATAAAATTTAATAACAATTATCAGCAGTTTTATATATTGTATATTTTTCATCAGGATTATTATAAATCGAAGTAAATTCGTTTTCCCACAATGAAGATATTGGAGGCAAGTCAGGATTTGGTGTATTTTCAATTTTAATTTCTATATAATCTAAATTATTTAATTTTAGTAAATTGCATGCCTGAAATTTATTATTTGATCCCAAAATTTCTTTTAGCACATCCCCTCTTTTATAGGTATCATAGCCTTGTGACCATGCAAAATATGGCCATCCAAAGAAAACTTTCCTGCCTGCAAGTGAAGGTGGATCATATAGATAAATAGTATTTAAAAATGTTGCATTTTTTGGAGTATTGTTTAAAATCCAGGCAGCATTTGGGTTTGATCTCACATCATGAATTGTAATTTTATGATCATTTAAGAGAGGAAAAAAATCTATAATCCCACCAAAGATCATAAAAAAAGCAAAAATTATTGCTACAGGTTTTAGTAAATTATTTTTTTTCCAAATTAAATAAATTGCAAAGGCACAATACATATTTGTAATCAACGCAAAAAAATTGAAGAACTTATGATTTGCAGCAATTTCTGGAGAGAATTGAATTAAATTACCTATAATAAAAAGTGGGATAAAAGAAATTAGAAATTTCTTTTGATTTCTATTGGCTAAAATAAATCCAATTGGAATTAGAAAAAATGAAATCCCCAAATTATAAATCCAAAACTGTGTGAATTTAAAATAAGTAAATTCATTTGCAACTAAATATCCTGGATGAAAAAACATCTTAAAACCTTCTGAAGAATTTAAGTACATATATTGAGGAAATGCGATTATCGCTGTGATTATTAATAATAAAATTGAATATTTTCTAATCTGTTTAAATAAAATGGCTAAAAAGAATATTGTTGAAGCGGTCATGATAAATACTGCCATGTGAAGAAAAAAAGAAAGTCCGAGTAAAATTCCTAGAATAATAAAAACTTTTATTTCAGGTCGTTCTTTTTTAAATATCGGTTTTAATATCAAATAAATTATGAGCAAAGATAATCCAAAAGAAACTGCTAGATGTCTTTGATTTGTATAAATATTAAGATTCCAAAAAGCGGAAACAATACCTTTATCATAAGGAGCAAATGATTGGAAATTATCAATAAGTGGAATATTCTCAATTGAATTTAGGGTAAGTGGATTGTTTTTGAAGTAATAATAGTATGAAATTGAGGAATTAAAAATAAAAAATATCACACTTAATAATCCTACTAATCTTGATTTAAATACAGTTTTTGCTAATATAAAGATCATAAAGCATAGAAAAATAAATCCTAAAATTGATGGTATATTTAATGCTAAATCAATTGGAAGTCCAAATTTTTCAAGCAGCCCTACTCCAAAATAAAATAAAAAATGATATTTAATTGCTTCACCCGAAAAAAGAGGATACTCTGGAGGAAAGTTTACTCCATAAGAAAATGATCTGATAAGTGGAATGTGACTTGCGAAATCACTCCATGATTTTGTCGAGATCATAAGTGAATCATTTTCTTTCGAAAAAGAAGAGAACATTAAGAAGCTTCCAATAATTAGGCCAATTAAGATTACAAGGATTTCAAAGTAATGTTTGCGGAAAAATTCATTAATTCTCACTTAGAATATAATCCGTTATTTTTTCTCCTAATTCAACTGCGTAATTTGTGCCCCTATCCCATGGATAAACCTGTTCAATATTTGCCAAATAAATATTTTTAAATGGAGTTTTCATTGGTGGAATCATCTTGGAATAGTTGGTAGGAATAATTGGTTGAGCAAATGGTGCTTTAAACAATTCATAGTTAAGTAAAGTTTTTTTATAATTTGGATTTATCTTTTTAAGAAAAGGGTCAAAAAGTTTTAAAACCTCATCTTTATTCATTGCAAATCTTTCAGATGATGGATCCAGATAATTTCCAAGATAAACTAAAAATTCATTATTATAGTGTTTTTTATCCATAAAATTAGTATGTTCGACAATTGCCATTATGGGAGATTTTGGGTCGCAAACGCTTACCCAATAGGTTCCGTCTCCAAAAAACGATTTATTTAATCTTAGAACCAAATTTGTAGCACCAATTCCTCGAAGTTTTGAAAATTTTTGCTTATAACTTTGTGGAAGATCCTTGGTGATATTTAGAAATAAAAATGATGGCAGAGTGAAGATCACTTTATCAAATTCATATTCTAATACTTTTTTTCCTTCTTTAATTTTTACACTTACTTTTTTATTCTTTATTTCTTTAACTTCAATTACCTCAGAGTTAAATTTTACCGTTCCATCTTTTTTCTCAATCTCCTTTACCAAATGATTTGCAAAATTTAAAAACCCACCTTCAGGATAAGCAAGGGAAGGTGTTCTCTTGACAATTCTTGCCCAAAACCATGCAAGTGAAATATCATTTGCATATGGACCAAATTTGTTTTTAAAAAGTGGTTCCCAAATCATTTCATATCCTTTTCGTCCAATTGTCCTCGGTAGAAATTTTGTAGCATTAAATTTTTCAAGAGGTTTCCAGAAGGGATCAAATTTTATAAGTCCAATCACTACACCCATTCGGAGTCTATCAATTACAGATAATTTGGGGAACATCAAAACTTCTTTGGGAGAGTCAAATTGATATATTTTTTCATCGACATATACAGAAGTCTTAGGTCTCTTTATAATTACTTTGTGGTTGATTTTTTTTGCTAAATCTAAAACAGATTTGTCATTCGTGAACCAGTGATGATAATGCTTCTCGAGAGTCCAATCCCATTTCTTATCAGTAAATCCAAGTGCGAGCCCTCCTGGTATTTCATCTCTCTCAAAAACAAATACTTCATGACCTTTATTTGCTAAGTTATATCCTGCAGAAAGCCCTGTAAATCCGGCACCAATAATACCTATTTTCATATTTATAAATTTAATCTTAGTTGTTTATCATCAGTAATTATAGCAAAATAAATTTATAACATTACTGTCTTTTATAAATTTATAGGAGTTGTATTTTTTATTGATTGACCCGAAGATTTAGTTTTAAGTTTAGAGGAAAATTCAGGAAATTTTGCATTATCCCTCGTATCTTTTGGTGAATTATCGTTTATTTCAGAGAAATCATAATTATTTGAAATCGTAATTATTGGTATGTCAGATAATAAATCAGTGGAAAGTTGGATTTTTGAATTTTGATTTTCTGCAAAAATATCTATATTTACCGGCATATTTTCGCCAAATTCATACAAGCTTTCTAAATCAAAATTCTTTAAATTATTTAGTTGAATAGCATAGGATCCAGTATCATCGATAAGCGTTGATAAAATTTGAGCTCCGCTTATTTTAATTACGACTATTCCATCTTTAGGAACTAGGCCATCAGAAGTAATTACTTTGCCAGAGATTAGATTTTGAATATTCGATATCTCCCCAAATGTAGAAGAAGTCTTTGTCACATAAGGATCATCGTTATTTGAGTATGTTTTATTTCCCGAAGTAATTGTGTAGTAATACCTAGAGTCAGGTTTTAAATTATCAACAGTGATCATGTGAGTTTGATGTTTGCCAACTGATCCAGATTCTTTATCTCTATTGTCAATATTTTTTATGTTTAGATTTTTTGGATTCTCTCCGGAATTTATCGTCCCAATTACTTCGTCATCTGTGGTATAGGTTATGGTAAAGCCCGTATCTGAAATATTTGAAACTTCAATATTTTTGGGCGTTTGGCCAGGTCCTGCATTAACTTGAAGAGAATTTCCTCCTTTAATTAAAAAAGTCGTAGCTATTATTCCAGTTGTGATTACTAGAACTGCTAAGATTGAGGGAATTTTTCTATCTAAGAGTCTCATGTTATTGGTTTTCCTCTAGAGTGATATCTATATTGGCAGAATCACTAGCCTCACCTTGATTAATATTTGATTCAGAAGAAGTTGCATCATTAACTAATATTCCATTTGCGGGATTAACTCTTTTTCTTTCTTTAACCTCCGAAATTGTTTTACTATCAAAGTTTCCTTTAATTGGAATTATTTGATAGGTTAGGGGATCTGTGATCGTAGATGAAACATAGTTATGGTATACATTAAAAACTACCCAACAAATTGTAAGTATAAAAACTGGAATAAGTAAAATTGTAATTTGTCTTTGTTTCATTTTATTTTTTATAATATGCCCAACCTTTAATTATAAAATCAAAATTTTCACTGTCTTCACCTTTAGATGCTTGAATAGAACTTATTGAAATTACTCTCTGTGAGTTAATTAGATTATCAACAAATGTTTGTATGTTTTCAAATCTGGAAATGCCTGAGATATTAAATGAAAATGAAGAGCTGGAGGTAGATGATGAAGAGCTTAGGTTTACTGGTGATACTTCAATGTTTGTTATTTGGACCAACGAATCTCCTCCGATTGATTGGATTTGACCTACAAGTGTTGGGACTTGTGGATCTTTTGGAACTGCATCAAAAATTAGCGGAAGATCCTCTTGGAGCAATTGATATTCTTGGGAAAGTTGAGATATATTATTTATTTTTTGAGAAAGCTGTTGTTCTACAAATCTCGCATCAGTAATTTGTTTTTTTAGCTTTGCAATCGTTGAAAGTGTGGGATTGATCGCAAATATGAAAAAGAAAATCGAAGCAGAAATAGAGAGTATTATTAGAAAATATTTTTGGTTATTCTCTTTTTTTATTGCAGGTACCAAATCTTTATAGTATTTATCAAAATTTGAAGTTTTAAATAATTTTTTCACTCAATTGCTCCTTTCAATCCAACGGTTAAAGTTACGTTAGTAAAGCTTCCTCCAGAACTATTATCAATGCCTGTAATGATTACTGAGGTAACGTTGGGATGCTCTTTTAGAGATTTAGCATAGGCTGTTAATGCTGGGAATGAAGCAACATTTATGTCTAGATCAAGTTTATTTTCGGAAGCAGTTATTGAATTATAGGTTATTTCAGGTGGAGTTTTTTCTACAATTTCTTTAACTATAACAGGTGTAAAATTTTTTATGGTTGAAGCGCTTTTAATTGTGGCTAATCTTTCATGAAGGTTGCGATAAGTCTCTTCTTGTGTTCTACTGCTTTCAATTATTGCTTGCTCATCTTTTATCTTATCGTTTAAGTCTATTATTTGCCTGTCTAAGACAAATCTATAGATAAATGCGCTAAATGCTACTATTTCTACTAGAATTATTAAAAATCTACCAAAACTTAAAGCCCACCTTAAAATTTCATCAGTTAAGCTTGTTTTACTTTTAATTAAATCAATTTGGTTAGATTTGGGCATGTAATTTTAGTCTATGGGTTTTTGAAGCTTTTGTCAAAAATAATATTGAGGTTATTTAGCTTTGGATTTTGGTTTTTCAGTAGATGTGCCTGCTGATTTTGATTTAGCGAGTCTCGATTTGATTCTAGCAGCTTTATTTTTATGGATTAATCCTTTTTTTGCAGCTTTATCGATAACTTTACTGGCTTCTGATAAGCTTTTTACTGTAACACTTTTTTTAGTTTTCTTTACAGTTTTTTTGTAAGTTGATTTGAGAGATATGTTTGCTTGTTCTCTTTTTTTATCTTTTCTTAATTTCTTTTTTGCTTGTTTTGTTACTGGCATAGGCGCATTTTAGCATGCTATACTGATATTCGCAACATCCTGCAATGCTTTTGGTGGGAAAAGAGTAAGCGGGTATTTTTTCATATGCCTTTACGTTTCTTTCAAAAAGGTCTTTCTTTTCTCCTTAAACAACAAACAAACATCCTTTCTGCAGCATTTGTTTTAATGGCAACAGCGGTTTTTTCTCAGATTCTAGGATTGGTAAGACAGAGGTTATTAGTTGCAAATTTTGGAGCAACTGATACTCTTGGAGTTTATCTCGCATCTTCAAGAATACCTGATTTCTTTTTCCAGCTTATTATCGCTGCTGCATTGACTACAGCCTTTATTCCGGTTTTTACCAATTTTTTGCATCACAACAAGCATGATTCAGCAAATAAAATGGCTTCAGCAGTTTTATGCTTGGGTTTTTTATTTTTCGGCGTAGTTTCAGTAATACTTTTTATCTTTGCTCCATTTTTTCTACAGTTCATAAACCCTGGAGCAGGTTATAATCCAGAACAAATGGCTCTCATGGCAAATTTAATGAGAGTTATTATTTTTGGACAGCTTATATTTTTAATTGCCACTTTTTTTGCATCAATTCTTCAATCTCACAATCATTTTTTAGTCGCTGGTATTTCAGCTGCCCTTTATAACCTCGGAATAATTATAGGAATAGTATTTCTTTCAGATAAAATCGGAATTTATGCACCTGCAGTGGGAGTAATTATTGGAGCATGTTTTTTTGCTGTATTCCAGTTGCCTTTTGTTAGAAAAGTTGGATTTAAATTTATGCCTAGTTTTTCAACTAAAATTGATGGAGTCCGAGAGGTTGGTAACCTGATGGCGCCAAGAACTTTATCTATTCTTATTCTTCAGTTGGGAACTCTTATAACTGTATCTTTAATTTCATTTTTGCCTTCTGCTGGTAGAAGTTATGTCATATATGATTATGCGATGACTTTGGCATTTGCCCCAATTGTTTTATTTGGGCAAAGCATTGCGCAGGCGGCGCTGCCTGTGTTGTCTCGTGAAAAAGATAATCTTGTTAATTTTCGCTCTACATTTTCAGCAAGTTATATACAAATGCTTTATTTAGTTCTGCCTGTTTCTGTGCTTTTTTTAATTCTTCGAATACCTATCGTAAGACTTGTTTTTGGAGCAGCGGAGTTTGATTGGGCAGCAACTGTTTTAACCGGGAGAACGCTAGCCTTCTTCTCGTTATCAATTTTTGCAAGTGCTTTAATTTATCTCGTTAGTCGAGCTTTTTATGCACTGCACAATACAAAAACACCTCTCATAATTGGTGCCATAACTACCGCTGTTATGATTCTACTTAGCCTTCTTTTTGTTTTATTTTGGAGTCAAAATCTCGAAACTTTAGCAAATGCTTATACAGGGAGATTCAGGCTTATTCCGGTTGGCGTTGAATCACTAGCGTTTACTTATTCTGTTGCAGCAATTTTAAATCTAATACTCCTACTCTTCTTCTTAAATAAAAAAATAAAATTAATAACTAAGGATTTTATTGTTCCTCAAATAAAAATATTTTTATGTGTAATATTTATGGGATTTGCACTTTATATTCCAATAAAATTACTCGATCAGTTAGTTTTTGACACCACCAGAACTGTAAACTTGATTTTACTAACTGGAATTTCAAGTCTTCTTGGGTTTGGAATTTACTTCTTTCTCACCTGGCTTTTTGATGTTAAAGAAGCAAGTACATTCCTTTTAATGTTTAAGAAGATAGGTGGATCAAAGCAAATAATTGACGAAAGTGAAAAAATTATTGAGCCAAGAATTAGTCAGTAATTGATTTGTCTCGTCGCTATCGTTATACTTGCAGGTCATGACTCCCGTTAGAAGCCGCGATTGCAAGCTTATTTAGAGAGTTTAGTATGATTTATGAAATTAATAAAATATTAAAAGAAATGGAGATTTAAGTGGATCGCGATCTGCTTTTAACGGGATGAATAAAAATATAAGAAATTTCGCTATTATTGCGCATGTGGATCATGGGAAATCTACACTTGCTGATAGGTTTTTAGAAATAACTAAAACTCTTACTATAAATAAAATAGGAGAGCAGTATCTTGATACAAACCCGATTGAAAAGGCTCGTGGAATAACTATAAAACTTGCTCCAGTTCGTATGAATTATCAGCTAAATGGGCAGGATTACGTATTGAATCTAATAGATACCCCAGGCCACGTAGATTTTTCTTATGAAGTTTCTAGAACTCTTGCAGCCTGTGAGGGGGCAATTTTACTTGTTGATGCTACTCAAGGAGTTCAAGCTCAAACTGTAGCTCACTTTTTTGCAGCAAAAAAAGAAGGTCTTACTATTATTCCAGTTTTGAATAAGATTGATCTTCCAAGTGCTCGAACTGATGATATTGTAAAAGAACTTGAGGAGATATTTGGAATAGATAAAAATGACATAATTTATATTTCTGCCAAAACTGGAGAAAATGTCCCAAATTTACTTGAGGCAATTGTGAATAGAATTCCTTCGCCAAAAGGATTAGTTGAATCTCCGCTTCGTGCTTTGATTTTTGATGCATTATTTGATGAGCACAGAGGTGTTATTATTTTTGTTCGCATAACTGACGGAAAGCTTTTAAAAAATGGAAAAATAACTTTTTATCAGACAGGAAAAACTGCAAATGCTAATGAAATCGGATGTTTTACTCCTCTTATGACTCCTCGGGCAGAATTAATTGCAGGAGAGATCGGATATATAGTAACGGGAATTAAAGATATTCATGAGACTCGAGTGGGAGATACTATTTGCTTAGATTCAGGAAAAATTGAACCACTCCCTGGATATAAGAAACCACAGCCTATGGTTTTCTTTGGGGTTTATCCAAAGACAACAGATGAACTCGTTAATTTAAAAGAAGGACTATTTAAATATGCACTTAACGATACTTCAATTACAATTGCCAATGAATACTCCTCATTTTTGGGAAATGGTTTCCGCGTAGGATTTTTGGGCTTGCTTCATGCAGACATTGTTCGCCAAAGATTAAATGAAGAAGAGAATGTAGATTTATTTTTAACTTCCCCTCAAGTTCTTTATGAGAAAAATGAGAATGGAGATATGCTCGAACCATATATGAACCTAACTGTTTTTGTGCCTTCGATGTATGTAGGTGGAGTAATTTCTACTTGCCAACAAAGAAAAGGAAATATGGTGGATATTACATATTTTCAAAATAGTGCAATTTTAAAATATGAAATGCCATACTCGATGTTGGTTCGGGGTTTGTCTTCAGATCTAAAATCGATCACTTCTGGCTATGCGAGTATCGATTATGAATTATCTGATTATAGACCTGCCAATCTTGTAAATATTGAAATTAGGATTAATGATGTTTCGGTTGATGTACTTAGTGAATATGCATATAAAGATGAAGCACCTTACATAGCGCGAGAAAAAGCAGAAAAATTAAAAGAAAAACTTCCACGCCTTCAGGTTCGCCAAATCATCCAAGCAGTAATTGACGGTACTATTGTTGCTCGTGAAGAAATTTCCCCATATAAAAAAGATGTTTTGATGCATGGAAGTAAAGTAGTTGGAGGAGGAGATGTAACTCGAAAGAAAATGCTTTTAGAAAAACAGAAAAAAGGAAAAGAGAGAATGACCGATACAGCAAAAATAGATATTCCTCAAGACGTTTTATTTAGTTTGATAGAAAAATAAGTTATATTAACTTAGTTTTATTGAATTCATGTTGTAACATAGTTTTATTATGCAATTTCTTCTCTCCGTTTCTATTTTTTTAATTTCTATTTTAATCGCTTTTTTTATCCCGGGTAATGTCATTTTAAGAAAAATAAGCTTAACTAAAACTCAAAGGATCGCGAATTCATTCATAATTGGAATTATTTTTTGGGCTTTTCAAGCATACATATTAGGATATTTAAATATTGAATGGGGTACATATTTATATTTAATACTTTTTATATTTTTGCAGATTTACATTATTTTTAAGTCAAATTTTAATATAAAATCAGTCTTTAAGAATTTAAAAAAAGAAAAATTAGAATATAAAACATATTTTCTAATTATTTTAGGAATAATATCTACATCTTCTGTTTTATTTACTTTTGGGATAAATGTTGATTCCGGGTTTTTACTATGCTGTGGAGATTTTCGAGATAATTTACTTCATTTGGCTTATATAAATCAGGTAATTAAAAATATTCCGCCCATGGAACCAGGCTTAGCAGGAAATGAAATTAGCAATTACCATTATTGGATGCATATTGTAATTGGGGATTTGATTAGAGTTTTTAAGCTTCCAATTATTGATACTACAATGAGGTTCTTCCCAATATTTTTATCTACTCTTCTTGCTTTACTTTTAGTTTCTTTTTCACAGACTCTTAAATTTTCAAAAAAATTATTATTTTGGTTAATTTTCTTTTTCTTTTTTACAGGAGATTTTATTTATTTAGTTCATTTGTTATTAGGAAATGGCTTATCTTTTGATAATTATATTCATACAAATATAACTTTATTTGTAAATTATCCTTTTGGATTCTCAGTAATAGTAATTATGGGAGCTATTAATTTGCTAGCGTTATATATCTTAAACAAAAGCAAGTTTTTATTAATTCTGACGGGACTCACTGTAGGAAGCGTAATTGGATTTAAAGTTAATTCTGGATTTTTTATGCTTAGTGGTTTAGCTGTTTTAGCTACTTATGGATTAGTTAAAAAGAAATTTGAATTTATAATCCTTTTTTTATGGTCGGCCATTATTAGTTTGTTTATTTATTTACCGACAAGTTTACATTCTTCAGGGGGTTTGATATTTACTGGGTTTTGGAGAGTGCAAGATTATATTGTTCAGCCTTCTTTTGGTTTATCGCGAATGGAGCTTGCGAGGAGAATCTATCTAGATCATGATAACTTCATTAAAGTTTTTTTGTACAACATTTTTTATTCTATATTTTATTTGTTTGCAGTGCTTGGAGTATTGCTTGGAGTATTTATAGTTCCATTTAAAATTTTGAAAAAAATACCAGCAGAATTAAATGTTTTTCTTTTATCAAGCATAGTCATAAGTTTTATAACAGGATTTTTCTTTATTCAAAATCCAGGTGGAGCAAATAGTATGTTTTTTATTACTATCTCTCTCGTAATATTAAGCATATACTGCGCATTATTTGCTGATTATTGGACTTCTAAATGGAATAAAAAAAGTTTTAATATTTTAATATCATTTTTAATAGTATTAGTAACTATTCCCACAACAATTTATTTTCTTTATTCAAGCTCAAAAATATTAATTAATAAGCCGGTTATAACTACCGAAGAAATGCAAGCAATAAAGTATCTAACTGATAATACAAATAAAGATAGTACTTTATTGGTATTAAATAATTATTTAGATCAACATTCTTCATACATTAACTTTTTGTCAGATAGGCCTTCATTCTTGTCTGGCCAAGAAGCAGAATTAGAAGTTCACGGAATTTACTTTAAGGATAGACAGGGCAGTTCAGACATAATTTTTAAGAATAAATCTTCAAAAAGTGTCATGTATGAAATTAATAAAATAGGCATTAATTACATTTACATGAATTCCAGTGACAAATTAAATTGTCAGTGTGAAGATAAGCTAAAAAAGGTATTTCAAAATGATGTAATTAAAATATTAAAAACGGATAATTAACGCTAAAGTAATGTTAAATAAAAATTCCTCAATAAGTTTTATTCTCAATTATTGATAAATAAGATTAATGACTAGGAGCTGAGACAACATTCTTTTTATTTTCAATATCAATTGAAAGACCAATTCGAAGAATCGTTTCCTCTAGAACTTTTCGCATATCAGATCCCGTTTTATAATTTGCAGTGTAAGGGCCAACTGTAATTCTTTTCCCTCTGGCAAGTTCATACCCTTTTTTAAAACTTCCAAAAGGAGCCGAAGCACCAATCCCAGCGCCTCCATTGCTAGTTACGGCTGAAAGGCAGGGAATATCACTTGGTCCATCTCCAATATAAATCATTTGAGAAAATGGTATGCGCTGCATTTCTGTTGATATCGCATCATTAATTCTGTAAGGATCACTTCTAAGGATCTGAATATCAATTCCTTTTCTTATCCCATGAATGAATCTTGTTTTTTCTGTAAATGAAATTGCAGATCGAATTCCAATTGGTTGTGGGTTTGATTTATCATATGCAAAGTTGCTGCCAAAGATTCCATTGACTTGATCGCCAATTCTAGATGATCTAATTACTTCTTCAAGTCCTCCGCTTATAATATAAAATTCCAAAGAAATGCGAGATTTTTTAAGTTGATCATTATTTTTAACAAAATCTTTTAATTCTGAAATGGCAAGTGGAAGGCCTGGAAATAATTTTAGCTTTTTACCTAAGCTTGAGAGTTTTTTTATCGAAAGATCCAGATCTCCGTTTTCTGAAAGAGACTTCATTTTATGCATGTAAGCTAATGGTGGATCCCATCCTTCTTCAACCAGTTTATTTATTTCATCCCAAAAATCTATGGGAGATATACCTTGCTCAGTTAGAACATATGAAATAGTATCTGGTCCAAGAGTTTCATCAAAATCAAAAACTACAGCAATTACGGATTCGCTCATTTAAGTGGCATTGTAGATCTAATTGTGGGTGTTGTCAAAATTAATTTAGATTTAAATTTAATTATAAGCTTAAGATTAAAAACTTAATAAAATTTTTTATTTCAATATTTATTTTTAGCTAAAATTATCAGTATGAAAGATTTAAGTTTATG
The DNA here is from genome assembly GCA_964637955.1 of uncultured Gammaproteobacteria bacterium. Classification (GTDB taxonomy): domain Bacteria; phylum Patescibacteriota; class Microgenomatia; order Levybacterales; family UBA12049; genus 2-01-FULL-39-10-A. Next base: position 77,393 of record CAZWXQ010000001.1, read on the forward strand.
GTTGTTGATTAAAATCACTTAATATATTTTTCATTTCAGAAATGGATTTTGTTTCCATTATTTTTTCCCTAAGATTTACTGCGTCAGGAAAGTTATTTAGATAAGTTTTGCAAAACCTTTTTAGGAGTGCGATATTTTTCTCTTTCCAGGTTAATTCAAATAAATTAATATGTTTTAAATATAAATCTACTCTTTCGTTAACGGTTACTTTATTGATATCCACTTCTCTGTTAAATAGCCAAGGATTATGGAAAATTCCACGTCCTACCATGAATCCATCGCATTTGTATTCTTCATATTTATTTTTAATTTCTCCCATGGTTAAAAGGTCTCCATTTCCGATTATAAGAGTATGAGGTGAGATTTCATTTCTGAGCTTGATAATCTCAGTCATAAGGTCCCAATGCGCTGGAACTTTTGAAAGTTCTGCTATAGTTCGAAGATGAAGGGTAAGAGCGGGTAAATTTTGAGAAAGTAATAATTTAATCCAATCTAGATTTATTTCAGAAAATCCTAAACGAGTTTTTATACTAACAGGAAGATTACCAGCGCCAGCTATGGTCTGTTTAATAATTTCTTTTGCAAGTTCCGGATTTTTAATAAGAGCGCCGCAGCTTCCTCTATTTATAATTATCCGGTCAGGGCACCCCATATTTATATCTATTCCTGAAAATTCCATTCTTCTGCAAATTTCAGCTGACCGGCGGAAAGATTCTGGATTTTTTCCCCAGATTTGTGCAACGATAGGTTTTTGATGATTGCTAAATTTTAGATTTTCACTAACCTTTTCAAACCCAAGTTCAGATGTGAGTCCGTCTACGTTTGTAAACTCTGTAAAGAAGATATTTGGTCTGCCTATTTCCTGAATTATATCTCTAAAAACATAATCCGTTACTCCTTCCATCGGAGCTAATACCGTGAAAGGAATTGGTAGAGTATTCCAAAATGATTTAGTCATGAGGCTAATTATACAAGATTAACTATTAAAAATTTCAATTACAGAGCAAAGAAAAGAAGAGTTCCAATAAGCAATAATATTCCACCAAGTGCTCCGATTCCTATTAAAGCTTCTCCTGGTCCTGTCGCAGGCATAGGGGAAGGTGATTCTTCTGTCGTAACTATTTCTGAATCTTCATCTGAGTTATCAGTGCTTGTTGTAGTAGCGCCTGAGTCATCAGAATTTTCATCAGCTAAAGTATTATTGTCTGAGTCATCATCATTATTATCTGAATTATCGTTATTATTATCAGCATTATCGTCAGTTATGGTTATGGATTTTGTACAGGCCACAGAGCTTCCTGTTCCGCCTTGGTCATCAGTAATAATTACACTAGCTGTAAAAGAGCCAGCTGTTTCGTAAGTGTGTGGATCAGTAGTTACTGTTGCAATACTTTTAGCATTGGCTGCAGTGCTTGCAATATTAATAAATTCATTAGGTTCGAATGTGAATTTAAAGTTTCGTAGAGTTCCATCTGAATCTGTTCCATTTACAGTAAAAGATAAATCATACGGTGCTTCTCCGGTTAGTGATCCACTTGGAGTAAGGCTATTACAAACAGGTGGTACATTTTCCCCTCCACTTGTTATTCTAATAGTTGGTTCTGGAGATAAATTTGGATCAGGAGTTGGAGACACATCTGTACCATCGGTTATTGTCAAGCTTGCTGGAGTGCCACTAAGAAATACGTTCTCATTAAATGCATCGTTATTTCCTCCATTTATCGAGCTGACTTCTGTGGCAGGGTCAAATGTAATTTGTGAATTTTCTGCAGGTCCATCTATTACGTTAAATGTTAAAGTACCGATTTTAGTATCAGCTTGAATGACTTTGGTTGGATCATTTCCAACTGATAAAGCAACTGAAATGGTATCAGTTCCGACAACTGGGCCTTGTAAGATGGAAAGATTTGAATTTGGATCTACTACGAAGCTAGTGTTGGTCGCTTTAAGTTTAGTAGAGTCAAACTTGACCACTAACTTTATGAAATTTACCTGATTATTTCCAGGAACAATCATAACGTCAAAAGAAACGTCATCTCCCACCTGTGCGGTGGTAGTATCTGGAGTAAATTTCATAGTAGTGTTTGCTGTAGCTTGGCTTCTACTATCTTGTTGTTGTTGAACTAGATAGATTGTTAGAGGAATTATTAGAAGCACAACAAAAAGAAAGCCTAACAAAAGGAGTTTCTTAATAGAAATATGTAAACCTGATTTAGCCAACTTACTCAATCGTATAAAAATACTATATATGTGTCAAGAAATTTTGTGGAAATTGTCGTTAAAGTGCTTACTTGAGGCGATCTGTTTGAATTAATATGTCTTCCTTCTTGACAAGGAGTAAAAAATATTGTATAAATTAGCAGACAAAATGTCGGACTGATATTTTGTTTTTTTATAAATATGGTAAGCAAAAGCACAATAAAACCACTTTTTGATAACGTATTAGTTAAGCCTCTCGAGGCTGTAAATACGACAGCTTCTGGAATCGTTCTTCCAGATAATGCAAAAGAAAAACCACAAATTGGCGAAGTTATGGCCATTGGACAAGGGGTAATGGATGATGGTGAAATCGTTAAAAATTCTATGATAGTTAAAGTTGGAGATAAGGTAATGTATAAAAAATGGGGAGCAGACGATGTTAAGGTAAACGGACAGGACTGGCTAATTATAAAACAATCTGATATATTGGCGATTACGGAATAGAATATGGCAAAACAAATTACATACGGTGCAGAAGCACGAGAATTACTTAAAAAAGGCGTAGACCAGTTAGCTGATGCTGTGGCAACTACTCTTGGTCCAAAAGGAAGAAATGTGGCTCTTGATAAGAAATGGGGAGCACCAAGTGTAATTCATGATGGAGTTTCTGTAGCTAAGGAAATTGAACTCGAAAATCCATTTGAAAACATGGGCGCACAGCTTGTAAAAGAAGCAGCATCTAAAACCGCGGACGTAGCTGGAGATGGAACTACAACCTCAACGATTTTGGCTCGTAACATAGTTGACGAAGGAATTCTTAGAATTACAGCAGGAAGCAATCCTATGATCATGAGAAGAGGTCTTGAGAAAGCTGGAGAATTTGCTGTAGCAGAGCTGAAAAAAATGGCAAAAGATATAAAAGCAACTGATGTAGCAAATGTAGCTACTATTTCTGCTGCAGATCCAGATCTTGGAAATCTTATCGCAGAAGCGTTAAATAAAGTTGGGAAAGATGGCGTAGTTTCTGTTGAAGAAGGACGTGGACTTACCACAGAAATCGAATATAAAGAAGGAATGGAATTTGATAAAGGTTATGTTTCTGCTTATTTTGTAACAAATCCAGACAAGATGGATTCTGAGATCGAAAACCCATATATCCTCATTACAGATAAAAAAGTTTCAAACCTTCAAGAACTTCTCCCTTTCTTAGAAAATCTAGTAAAAGTTTCAAAAGACTTGGTAATTATCGCTGATGATATTGATGGTGAAGCTTTGGCAATGCTCGTAGTTAACAAACTTAAAGGAACATTTAATACTCTAGCTATAAAAGCTCCAGGATTTGGTGACAGAAGAAAAGAAATGCTTGAAGATATTGCTATTCTTACTGGAGGAACTGTAATTACTGATGAAACAGGAATGAAATTTGAAAATGTAACAGTTGAAGACTGTGGAAGGGCTGATAAAGTTTGGGCTGATAAAGAAAATGCTCGAATTATCGGTGGAAAAGGAAATAAAAAGGTTCTTGATGGTCGAATTGCTCAAATAAGAAAATCAATTGATACTACCACATCTGAATTTGATAAAGAAAAACTTGCTGAAAGGCTTGCAAAACTTACAGGTGGCGTAGCGGTAATAAATGTAGGAGCAGCTACAGAAGTAGAGCTTAAAGACAGAAAAGAAAGAGTAATTGATGCAGTAGCAGCTACGAAAGCAGCTCTTGAAGAAGGAATTGTCCCTGGAGGTTCAATTGCGCTTCTTGATATCGCGACTCGCATGAAAGTAGATCCAAAAGCAACTAGAGATGAAGCAGTAGGATATGAGATTGTAAAAAATGCACTTGAAGCTCCATTTAAAAAGCTTATCGAAAATGCAGGCTTTGATGCAGGTCAGCTTATTGCTAAAGCAAGAGCAGGAGCAGCAACAGGTCAGGGTTTTGATGTGTTAGCGTTAGAATCAGCAGAAGATGCACAATCAATTGATATGATGAAAGCTGGAATTGTAGATCCCCTTAAAGTAGTTCGAGCAGCAGTCCAAAACGCGATTTCAGTAGCAACTATGATTTTGACCACTGAAGCATTAGTAACTGATCTTCCAGAGAAAAATCCTCAAGGTCCTGCTATGCCAGGCGGAATGCCAGGCGGCATGGACTACTAAGAGAATCTTCCAGCTCCTAATATAGTAAAAATATGATTTATGCTTATGCCAAGTTCTCCTGCTGTGCGAGCTAGTAATTTAAATTCCAGAGAAATACTCTCTATGTGTTGGGCTTCTATTCCAAATCTATGAAAGGCATCACCCATCTGGTCAGCCATTCCCACTACTTTTTGGTATGAAGGTCCAAGTTTTTGCTCAAGCTGGGGCAAGGCACTTTTAACTGTACGTAATCTAGAGTCTATTTCTCCTTTTCTTGTTCTCGTTCCTTTTTGAAGTTCTGATGATCTATCATGCGATGCATTTGCTCTTCCAGCTACTCTTTGGGTAACAGTTTTAATTCTACTGTTTAATTCATCTAATTTATCCTTTCTAGCTTGCGGATCATCTATTTTTAAAGCTTCTCGGATGTCATCTTTAAATGCTTTTAAAGCTTCACCTGTAAATTTTCCTTCTTCACTTTTTATAAATGCTATTTGTTCGTCGGCATTTATTGATCCTATGGTGCTAGTTGTTTCATCAATCTGTTGTGCTGCTCTCCTGGCAATTTCTTCGCTTGCAAAAGCCGTGTCGCGTGCATTTCTCGTAATGTTCCTTTTACTAAGGAGCCTCTCTGTCTCAATATTTCCATGGGTTCTTTTGATTTATTTATTGCACCTACTGATTCTTGAATTCTTCCACTTCTATCGCGAGTAAATCCGAAAAAAATTTCAATTTTTTGGCCTACCTCATCTAATAAAGCTTCTCTGTCTGGAAGCCTTGGTCCTTCTGTGGTTTTGGTCGGATCTGGAGCTGGTGGTGCGCTAGCAGGGGCTTCGATGGGCACTTCTGGAATAATATCTGGAGCAGGTGCGCCTCCTTCTGGATTTACGAATTCAGTATTTGCCGGAAGAAGAGAATTATTGTTTGGATCATCCATAAATTTATCATTTCAGAATAAAATAAAAGTGTCAAACAATTTTTATTACAAGAAATTTATTTCTATATCATAGCTATAGATTATTAATCCAATCTAATCGTTGACATAACCTCACTCAAATTATATACTTCCCATCATTATGACGGCAGAACTAGATAAATTAGCAGCATATAAGTTAAGTATTGGCGATGAAGTAGGAGCAGCTGTTTTCAGGCACTTAGCTGGAAGAGAAAGGCTTGTTGGTACTCCCGAAGTATTATCACCTGAAATCGATGGCAGAATTGAAGCGTTGGGTCTAGTAAGGGTTAAGGAATTATTATCTATTGCAGCAGATAGATTTGTGAATTTCGGATTTGCTCAAAAATTAGGTGTTAGGTCAGAGGATTTATGGGATCGGATATATAATTTAGCTGAGGCTCAACCAGAAGCTTATAAAGGGAGATTTGATATTCCTGTAATAAATTTTGGTGACACCATTCCAATTAAAGAGCAATATGAGATGATTGGTTTTGATGCTTCAAGACTTGAAGGTCTTCGAATAAAAGATCATCCAGTTCATCATGTTCCTTCTACTCTTACTTTAGTTTGGATGAATGATGGAATTCAAAACTCAGGAAGATCTGTAGCTTCAGCTAATGAAAACCTTGCACCTGATGAAAGAGGTGCCACATTGTATGACGGAGTGGGCTTAATGGTAGCAGATATAGATATATTAGATAATCAATTTATTGATTTGCCTGGAACAAGTTTAATAAAAGAACTTCGTGAGCAGGGTAGAGAAATTCATGCTCCAAATCTTAGAACCAGGAGAGGGGATTATATTGTAGATCATTTTGAGCAGAAAGCGCCAATTGAATCATATGGTTCAGCTACCTGTGCAAGATAATTTAAATATTCGTCTAAGTATTATTATTTCTTCTTAGTGTAGTCTTTAAGTTCAGTTAGTCTTTTGTGAATTTCATTATATTTATCTTGTGAGATTTCATTAATTGATAAGTAATAATCCAGTAACTTTTCTAGAGTTAATGAAAAATGAAGTTTTATTTTATTTTTCTTAAGCTGTGCTTCTCCGCCTTGTTCTCTGTCTATTAAAACCACAACATCTTTTACTTTCATTTTATGTGCTTTAAAGAAATTTGCAGCCTCAAGCTTGGATGTAGAAGTAGTGATAAGGTCATCCACTAGTAGAACGGTTTTCCCTTTATCTCGTGGCCCTAAGCCATCGATGTGAGCTCCAGATCCATGATCTTTTTTGTCAATTCTAGGTGTTACAACGCCAATCATAAGCCTGTCAGAAAGTGAAGCTGCAAAAGGAGAACCAGCTGTTGGAACGTCGGCAATTAAATCAAACTTCACGTCTTTTATTAATTCTTGATAAACGTCGATTGCTACTTTTTTGGCTCTTGGATATCTTCGAAGAAGTCTTAAGTCAATATAAATGGGTGAAAGTGGAGCATTAGGGAATTCTTTATGTAATTTTAGTTTGAAATCACCAAATTTAAATGCACCAATTTCAAGGAGGTTATCAGCTAAAAGCTTTTCATTTTTACTAAGTTTAATTTTTGGTTTAGTTACTTTTTTAGTTTTAATAATTTTTTTATTAGGCATTTCTTGCTTTTTCAATTTCTTCATTTAGATCTATAGCCTTTTGTCTTGCCTTAGCAGCGAAATCGGGACTGCTATCAGCAAATATAATAGCACGAGAAGTATGAATTATCATCCCTTGTTTTTTACTATCCATCCCGGCTTTGACAGTTTTTTCCACATCTCCGCCTTGAGCTCCTATTCCAGGAATTAAAATTGGCATGTCTCCTACGATTTTTCTGATTTGTGCCAATTCTTTTGGATATGTTGCGCCGACTACTATCGCGCAGTTTCCATTTTCATTCCAATTTTTAGTTATATTTTCGGCAACTTTTAGATAAAGAGTTTTATTTTTTGATACCATTAAATCTTGAAATTCACCTGCTCCAGGATTTGAAGTTCTTACCAAAATTATTACACCTTTATCTTTATAGTTTAGAAAACTTTGTACTGCTTCTTTTCCAAAATATGGGTTTACAGTAATAGCATCGAATTCCATTTGATCGAAATATGCCTTTGCATAAAAATCATTCGTAGAGCCGATATCTGCTCGTTTTGCATCAATAATGACAGGGATTTCAGGATATTTTTTGTGAAGATATTGAATTGTTTTTTCAAGAGCAATCCAACCTTGAGTTCCTTGCTCTTCATAATGGGCGATTTGAGGCTTATAAGCGCAGACCAGATCAAACGTGGAATCAATAATAGCTTTATTGAAATAAAAATATCTGTCTTCCGTCTTTTTATATTTCTTTAAAATTACTTGAGGAATCTTTTCAATTACTGGATCAAGTCCAATGCAAAGAAATTTATTTTTCTTCCAACCTTTTTCAAGTTTTGTATAAAATTTTGAGCTAGCCATATCAGCAATATTGTTATTATAGTGGGCCAAACCAATTAGTCAATAAGATTTTTAAATTGAACTTAGTGAGCGTCCTATGTTATTATTTAACTTCAAGTTATGCTTCGAAAATTGTTACTTTTCTTAACTCCACTCCTTATTCTCACAGTACTTTTTTTAGTAATAATAATTATTATTAATCGTGAGGGAGGAAAAGGTGCACTCCAGGTAACTTCAGTGCCAAACTCTCAGGTTTTTCTTGACGGAAAGTCGATCGGAAAAACTCCGCTTTGTCTTTGTGAGCTTCCTCAGTTAATAAAAGTTGGAGAATATGATCTTAAATTAGTTCCTGAAGGAGATGACTTTAAAGAGTATTCTCAGAAAATAAAAATATATCAGGGAGTTTTGACAGTGGTAGATAGAACTTTTGATAAACAAACGAGTGCAGCATCAGGAAGCTTAATAACACTTTCAAGTATATCGGATAAAAATAAGTCTGAGCTTATGATAATCTCTTTTCCTAGCGGAGCACAGGTCGTCTTAGACAGTAATATAGTTGGGAGTACGCCACTTCTTCTTGAAAATGTTACATCTTCAGATCATGAAATAAAAGTTATAAAAGATGGGTATAAGGAAAAAATAGTAAAAGTAAAAACAGTTCCAGGAAAAAGACTCGAAACGACAGTTAGTCTTGGAGTGAGAACTGATTTGGCAAAGGAAGCACCTAATGCTTCGCCAGCTGCGAGTTTGGTTACAAAAGTTGTGGTTTTAGATACACCCACAGGATTTCTTAGAGTAAGAGAATCAGATTCTTTAAGCTCTGCTCAAGTTACGACAGTAAAGCCTGGAGAAAAATTTGACTTAGTAAGTGAGAAAGCTGCGTGGTATGAAATAAGACTCCCCGATGGAAAAACCGGCTGGATCTCTACTGAATTTGCTAAGAAAGAATAATATTGTTTTTAGCTTCAATTTTGATATAATCTCCCGCATGGATGAAAGAAGACAAGGCAATGGCCCTACTATAATTGATGGAGTAAGTGTGTATGAAGTAGGCAGGAGAACAGGTGTTTACGATATACCAAGTGATGAGCCTGACGATACAACTGTGATGAACATAGATTGGGCATTTAGCGACGCACATATTAGATTAACTGATACTAATCCAGATAGAATTCAAGCAAATCCGACAATGAGATTTAGGGATCATTTTGGTGCTCCACGTTTACCAATGATAAGCGCACTTATTCATACTTTGCCTAGTAGTTTTTTACTCAATAAAGGAAAAGAAATTATTAAATATCCAGTTTTAGAAAGAGAAGGAATTGCTTATGGAGATCCTGTAAAGGTTGAATTGGGAGGAGATGAGGATGATTTTGAATTCAGAGTAACAGATATTACTGAAGATGAGGAGTACGCTGGGAGGTTCACAAAATTTATGGATATTGTTGTAGGTAAAGATGGCAATATAGTTGTAACAATGAGAGCTGTAAGAAAAGTTAAGCCAACTGTAAAATCTATTTTATTTAAGACTGCGGAGAATGGTGGGAAATTTCCCGTCATGGCACAAGTTTTTAAAAGAATAGCGGAAGAAATTAAAGCAGAATTTGATTTTGGTGAAGACTTAAGCGCCGAGGAAGTAGATGATGAAGATTACCATGAAGACCCAGATGCCGATGGTAATAAGTAATGGCTTGTCTGAGAAGAGAACTTTCTCTGGACTTTCTCCTTCATTTTTTTCATAAATATCTTGAAGATAGCGCATTAGTCCATAAACGACTGGGATGATTGTAAGCATTAGCCATTTTCTTTGAAGAAATGCAGGAGCATCCACTGTTAATACTTGCCCAAAATTTACACTTATTCCTCCCGGGTTTTCTAAGAATGTAAAAAGTGAATAAGCTATAAAAGTGGATGTAGCGAAAATAGATGCATAAACATCAAGTAGTCTTTCGGAATAGTGTGATAATGTTTTTCTGGTAGCTGCGATATTTGATCCAGTATTTGCAGAAACTAAAGTAAGTTCTGATCTTCTCTTTCCAATAGCTAAGAAAAGTGAAATAGAAATTGTAGTTAATAATAGCCAGACAGAGATGTGGAATCCACTTGCAATTTCACCTCCATAAACTCTTAAAATATATCCTGCAGCGATTGCTAGAATATCAATGACAGTGATGGTTTTAAGGAATGTCGAATAGCTGAATTGAAGCAGTAAATATACGATTACGAATAGAAAAAAAGTAAAGTTAACTAAAAGCGCCATAAAGAGTGAACTTACTATTAAAAAACTTGCTAGAAGAACTGCAAATGGGACACTTACATCTCCATGTGCAATTGGTCGAAATCTTTTAAATGGATGAAGTCTGTCATTTTTGGCATCAATAATATCATTCATGATATAGCTGGCTGAAGAAACACCGCAGAAAACTATGAAGCCTATAATGACTGGAATTGTGGCAGTAGGATTGAATAGTTCTCCAGTGAAGGTGACGGCCGCAAAAAGAGCAAGGTTTTTAACCCATTGCCTGGGTCTAAGTAATCTAAATATGTTATACAGCTGTTTGCCCATTTTTTCTTCGTAAAAAATAATTCAAAAATAAAAGAGTGCCACCTACTATTATAACTAACATTATAATGGCAAATGACTTGCCGCGACTAGATAGAACCAGGGAAAGTCCACCAAATATAGCAGAAAGGGCCCAGTAAAACAATGCGATTTGTCTTTGACTTAGGCCGTGTTCCAGAAGAAGATGATGAAGATGTTTTCGATCATGCCAGAATGGTGAATGTCCAGATGCAATTCTGCGAGCTATTGTGAATGCGCCGTCAGCAAGGGGAACTCCCATAACTAGAATTGCAGTGGCGAGTTTGGCGCTAGAAAGAATAGCTGCTACAGCAAGGAGTAAATAAATAGCCGTTGCGCCGTAACCTGGAAAAATCTTGGCTGGGTAAAAGTTATAAACTAAAAATCCAAGCGAGGCACCAGTTATTATAAAAGATAAAGAAGCTGCGGCTTGAGTGGTGGAATCAAGTGCACCAAACCTTAAACTAAGTATTCCTATAAAAAATGCTGAAATGGCGACAATTCCTGGCATTTGCCCATCAACTCCTTTGCTCCAATTAAGCATGTTCATTACCCAAACTATCCATAAAATTGCTACGATATCTGAAAGGACAATCGCACCATGAAAATCGAGAATTTCAAATGGGAGACGAAATTGATTTAGATATAAGATTCCACCTAGAGGATTGGTGATAAAATTTACACTAATTCCTGCACCTACCACAATTAAAGCGCAGATAATATTTACCCCGAATCTAAGATATGGAGAAAGATCATATTTATCATCCAAGACTCCCGTGACAAGCGCTATGAATGCGGAGAGAAAAATCGCTCCGATTACAGGATTAAAAGGTAAAAATAATATTCCAGCTACAAAAGCGCCTAAGAAAAGTGGAATTCCTCCACCTCTTGGGATTGGTTTATTGTGAATTATGCCAGGATGTTTTCTTTTTGGATCGTCAACAATTTTATATTTCTTAAGAAGAACAATACAGATTGGAGTTGTAACTGCTGTTACTAAAAATGCAATTAAAAATGGTAATGAAATAACCTGATTTAATATACTGTCCATTAAATAATCAATGTTATGGTTCTAATTACAAATAATAAAGTTAAAAGAGAGGTAAGCATTGCTGTAACTGCAAAAAGTCTTGCTAAAAGGGGAGATTTATCATAGCCAAAAGCTGCAAGGAAAAGATTTATTATAAAAATACTAAGCGCAATTGTAGGAGGAATAAAAATTCCAGGAGTAGGGCTAAGTCTTTGCATGCCCCATGGAAGTTGATTAAAGATGGGCAAGAGCGGGGGTAATTTGGTATATCCTAGTGCACATGCTAAAAATGTAAGCATAAGCATGATAAATGAAAAAATAAAAAGTCTTAATACCAATTTATCTTTTCGTAAATGTTTAAAGTACTTTTTCATAAATTATTGCTCCACGGATGTTCATTTTCTCATTATAATTATTTAGGGGCAAGGGGTATGGCTCGTTAGCATTTGGCATGATAATTATAAGTTTTGGCTGAAATTTTTCAAGTGCCATAGTCATATCTTTTAAGCCTTGGGGAAATCCAGTTATGTGATATGCAGCAGTATAGCGAAGTATTGGTGTTTTATTTGAAAGCTTGTACAACTGTGGATTGTTTCCCCAGATGAAAATTTTATCAGAGGGCTTCGTGTGTGTTTTTATGTAGCTTGCCAAGAGATAGTCACGAGGGGTATTTCTGTCAAAAAAAGCTTGATATGATTCTAAATCTTTTTTTCCTGTTGTGTAAGAAATGTAATTTTTATAATAAGCTGAAAACTCCGTATCAAGTTTAAAGGAGTTATTTATAAGAATATAGCTTAAAATAAGAAGGCCAAGTAAATAATACCTTTCCTTTTTGTTTACAATAATTGCTCCTGCCATCAAACAAAAACTAGGTAGAAACATTATTAGATAATGCGTATAAGGTCTTTGAGAAAAGAATGCGCTAAAAAGTCCAAATCCAAACCATAATAATATGAACATTAGATTTTTATTTATCTTTTCTCTTGTTTTATAAAGAAGCAGAAGATAAATTCCGAGTATTATTGATTTGAAAATCAAAAATCCTTGAGGAACAATAAATGCATTTTCTTTCCCAACATACCCAACATTGCTAAGCAAAAATGCATCAAGAAAATCCTTAAAATTATTTGAAATAAAAAAATAACATATGGCCAGAAGTACAGGAATCCCAAATCCCAGAGACAGTGGAATTAATTTATTCTTAATTGCTGGCTTTATATCATTTAGAGAATAAATTGAAATAAATAAAAACATTGCTAGGAAATCAAATACAGCAACGATTTTCGAAAGAAATGCAATGCTTAGTAAAAATCCTGCCGCAAGAAAAGTCTGAAACTGTAGTGATTTTTTAATCTTATCCCCAATCAATATTAAATATGCTGCGGCCAGAATTGGAAAAATAATAAAGTTTTCAGTATTAGCGATATTTCCCTCAATGATCATGCTCCCAAATCCAAATGCAAAAAGAAAAGTGGTTAATCCTGTTGCTAGATTATTTTCTTTAAAGAGTTTTTTGGAAATGAAAAAAATTAACCATATGGATAGGAGTCCAAAAATAAGAGAAATTGTTCGGAGTATAAATTGATCAGAATTAAATAAAGAATAAAATGCTAGGAAAAGTGGAGGCTTGTTGTCCCACGCTCCTGAATAAAGGCTTTCTCCTGATTTTAAAAGCATTCCGACAGCTTGATAAACTCCTTCATCTCCATACCAATAAGGTTCGAATAGAGATGGAAATCTAAGCAGAGAATAGAAAATTGAAACTATTACCAAAAACCAGATTGTGAAATTATTTCGAAGCCATAACAGAGGTTTCATAGTTTTTCTGTAACTTTATATTCCATTTTTTTACCTAACATTAATTGAGTATGAGAGATTATTGCGGGAAGTGAATTTAGAAAAAATCCTGCAATTGGCATTAGTATAAACTCCAATGGGAAAATGAGCTCTCTAAATCTAGATTTACTCAAATGCTTTGGTCTATTTCTATAATCAATAACGACCATTATTACAAGTGCAACTAAAGAAGTAGTAAGAATAATTCTTGCCATGGATGGTAGTAAATATCCGAGTGATGTTCTGCTAAATTCAGGGTTTACTATAACGATTACGCTGGTCGCAACAGTAAGAATAAACCAATTTGCTGGCCAGAGGAAATGGTCTAAGAGTACATGCCAAAGAATTTTAGTCTTTCTTATAAATGGAACACCTGGAACAGTAAGATACCACTTAATAAATAAAGGATCGTCACTAGCTCCATAGCTCCAGCGTCTGATTTGTGTATATTTATTTCTAAGACTTCCGACATAGGTTGGAGAAAGTGGGGCATCCATGGTAGTTTTTAGGAAAATAGGATTTGCGCTAAGGTCTCCTTTCATTGCAAAATAAGCTTTAAAATAAACTCTATAATCTTCAGGAATTACATCCGTATCCCAGAATCCTATTCTTTTAAGTAGGAGAAATGAAAGTGAATATGTAGAAGTTGCTATTAATTTATCCCCTTGTACTAAGAGTCCAGTTCTATGAAGACTTGAGAAGAATGAGAAAACACGACTAGCTGCAGGTACGCTCCAGAAATTATTATGATCTACATTAGCTGATTGCCAAAATCTGTTATATCTTTTTGGTTCTCTAAGGAAATCATTTGCAAGATATGCATAGTACTGATGATCAAACATGGAGTCTGCATCAGCGGTAGTGATAGTCGCAAAATTTAAATCAATTATTCCACTGTCAACCAAGATTTTATAAGCTTCTTTGCCAGCATAAGATTCATTTGAGGATTTGCCTTTTACTTCGCCTGCAATGTCAGGATGGAAAGCCGCAAAAATTCCTCCAAATACATCTTCAAATTCCTTAATTATTTTTTCTGCTTTCTTCTTACCCTCTACTTCTCTTTTTTCCATCGCCAGAACTACATATATTCTTTTTGTGGGAAAAGTTTGAGCTGCAATTGTGCCTACAATTCTTCTAAGTTTTTCTTCGGTTTCTTTATAGTTTGGGATTACGATTACATGAGTAACTTTTTTAAAGTCATCAAATTGTGATGCTTTTTCAAGCCAATTTTCTTGTTCTGCTTCATTAATTTTTTTTGAAGCAATGTAAGCGGTGAACATCAGATTAAATGACCTATAGAACCAGAAGATATCAAAAAATATTATAAAAATGGCCACAACTAATGGGATAAATGGTGATGCCCAAATAGGAAATAAAATTATTGCCCAAGAAACTAGACCAGGAAGAGCCAGTAATGAGCGGTGTGTCTTTATGGGATAGCGCGTAAAAATTTTATTAAAAAAATTCGTCATAAGTCAGGGACTAGGTATTAGTTTTTAGCGTTTAGTTTGAAAAGAGTTTTCGCGTTTTTGATTGTTTGAGCTTCAACTTCTTCAAATTTCAAGCCTTTAATTTTGGCTATTTCAGATCCCACAATTATAACATGGGAAGGCTCATTGCGACTACCACGGTGAGGTATAGGTGTTAAAAAAGGTGCATCAGTTTCTGTAACGATTCTTTCAATCGGCGTAGCCTCTACAAGTTTAGGAAGAGGTGTGTCTTCACCTTTTGCGATTCCCTCATAAGTAATATTGCCGTCAAAGCCAACATAAAATCCAAGATTCAGAACCTTCTTTAAAAATTCTAAGTTTCCTGACATGCAATGGAACATACCGCCACGATTTATGATTGATGATTTATGATTTATGATTTCCAGGATATCGTTTCCAGCCTGACGGTTGTGGATTTGGAGAGGAAGATTTAATTCATGAGCAATTTCAATTTGTCTAGTAAAAATTTCTTTTTGAAGACCTGGTTCTACTATTCCATTTGAAGCATATGAATAATAGTCGAGTCCTATTTCTCCAATTGCTAAAACTTTTTTTGAAGACTTAGCTATTGAGATTAATTTATCATCCCAAGCGTTACTTACTTTATCAGCATGATGAGGATGAATTCCTACGATCGCATATAAATTTTCATATTTCTCGGCAAACTCTACTGCTGATTCACTAGACTCAAGGCTTGTCCCCGTATTAATTATAATCTCCAAGCCATTTTCAAGTGCTCGTTTTATCACTTCGTTGTAATCTTTTTTAAATGCATGGAACTGCATGTGGCAATGAACATCAATCATAAATTGATTATATAATTAAGTAACAGCGCTATCTATTGGCAAATAAGTTTAAAAAGGGTATTTTCTTGAGGTTTCGCTCAAGTACTGCGTCGCAGCTTGTAAAAATGCTCCTTGACATTATTTGTTGATTGTCGCTTAATATTATTAATGGCAAAAAAGAAGTCGACAAAAAGTGTAAGTAAATCTCCCAAAGCAGCTAAACATCAAAGTTTTAAGCTTTCACCTCATGGATACACAATGGATAAAGTTATTTTATATGTAGTTATGGCTGCATTAATCGGATTTGGAATTGGTTGGCTTTTCCGTGATCAATTCACATCAGTTCTCGGAGTTTCAACAGGTATTTAATTTTCCTCTTTAGTTTTATTATTTTCCTTTATTTTTTTCTTAGTTATATGTTTGTATTCATCCGACATAACGCTAATATTTCCATCACGCTCTAGCATCGCTAGATCAATTTCTTTTATATCTTCTACACCGTGTTCTCGTATGGCTGCATTGAGTTCTTCTTCGGAGATTTTTGCTTTTCCAAGATTTGATTTAATAATTTCACCTTTATTTATGAGAATAAGAGGATCTCCTTGAACTAATTTGCTAAAAGACTTGGATTTGTAAAATAATTCTCCGAGGAAATAATTGGCAATAAAAAGTGTAACGGCAGCGACTAGACCTCCGATAAGCATAGTTATATTTCCACCAACCATGGCATTTTGGACAGCGTTACTAATGAGTAATATAAAAACGAGGTCAATTACAGAAAGCTGGGAAATTTCTCTTTTCCCAAAAACTCGAATAGCAGTAATTATGAAAAGATAAACAATTAGAGAGCTAATGACTATTAAAAAATACTGCTGCATAAATTAACAGTATTACTTGAATAAATTATTTGCAACTAAAATTTCAAGATAAGCTTATGTTAATCCTATTGGATTTGGGGATTTTCTGCTTGATTTAAAACCCATGCTATAGTTCCAGCTCCAGCAAGTAGTGACGATCTTTCTCTATTGTCAGACACGTTATGTAAAAAATAACCAACAGGAAGATCTATGCTCATCTCAGTAGAGTAAAATGGGGCTCTAGTGGTGAATCCGTGCGGATATTGGTCAGGTCCCATATCTACCCTGTGACCAGGAACTCTTAGAGAAAATGTTCCACTTATGTTATCTATTTCAACTTCAAAAGCAGATAAATCTGCACCAGGATGTTTTGCTTTGTAGTCTGCTAAAAATTTTCTAACTTCCTCATCTACATCATTCATTGGGGGAGAGTATTTTTCGAAAACAGATTCCATAGCCAATGAAGTCATTATTCTTAAATATTCTAATTGATGAGGATTGTTGGAGACGTTTATTAATCCTCTTCTAAAATTAGGTGTAGTAATTATTCCAGCATTATTTAAAATAATTCCATTTTGTTCGCCTCCTCCAGTCTTAATCATCTCAGCGATTTGTGGGTCTTCTAATTCATCGAATCTTGTATACGTTTTTCCTGATCCTAGGATGAACTCTTTTGTTTCAGGATTAAAAATAAATTTTACTCCATTTTCAATTAAGAATTCTGATCTTCCTTCAAGGAATGCTCGTTCTCTTTCTGCTGCCATGGCGGGCATTATAGCACTTTTTTAGATTCTAGGAAATAGTGGGGGGATAGATTTAACTTTTGATTCACTAAATACTTGTCTAATTTTTTCTGAAGTTTCTGGGAGGAATGGTTTTAATTCAAATGCAATTTGATCAATTTTAATAACCCAGTCTTGAAGAAGTTCTTTAAGTTTAGCTAAATCTTCAACTGCCCATGGTTTGTTTTCTTCTATCTCACTGTCGATTATTGAAATCTTAGCCCAAATACTTCCTAAGAGTTCATTAAATTTATATTCTTCAAAAGCTTGTTTGTAATTCGAGTCTAGGATTGGTTCGGGTAATGAATCAAGTTCAATTTTTTCGCAAAGTCTTGCTATTCTAGCTACCTGGTTTCCAAGCCCATTTGCTAAATCCGCATTATAAACTTCTTTAAATCGCGCTAATGTAAAATCTCCGTCATCTGTTGTAGGGATTTGAGAGAGCATGTAGTACCTAAATCCTTCTAGGCCGTATTTTTCTGAGATTTCAAATGGATCGATGATATTTCCAAGAGATTTAGACATTTTTTGTCCATCACTTTGAACAAATCCATGAACTAAAACTGTTTTTGGCGTTGGTAATCTAGCTGAGAGAAGCATTGCCTGCCAATAAACAGTATGAAATCTATTTATATCTTTTCCAATTACATGAGTATCTGCTGGCCACCAATAATCGAAGTCTTTTTGTGTCAACGGTAATTGTTTGTGATTATTAATCTCGTCACCGCGCCTGTCAAGCAGGCGAGCTCCGTCGCTTTGCTCGTCCGCTCCATATCCAATTCCAGTTATATAAATTGCTAAGGCGTCGAACCAAACATACATTACTTGAGTTTCGTCACCAGGAATAGGAACTCCAACGCCTTTTGCGCGTTCTTTAGATCTACTTATGCTAAAATCTTCTAAGCCCTGTTTTATAAATGAAAGAATTTCGTTCTTTTTACTTGTAGGTACAATTTTTAGTCTGTTAGATTCTATCAGATCCAGTAGCTTTTGCTGATAATTTGTTAAGCGGAAAAAATAATTTTCCTCTGTAACTTTTTCAGGTTCTTTTAAATGCTCCAGACATTTGCCATCAACTAATTCTTTTTCAGTTTTAAAGCTTTCACATCCAACACAATAAAGTCCGGTATAAGATTTTTTATAAATGTCACCATTTTCTTCGCATAATTTCCAAAGTTTTTGAACTCCAGGAAAGTGATGTGAAGAGTCAGAGCCTCTTTCAAAAACATCTAGATGTACGCCAAGTTTTTCGTAGGAGTCTTTAAAAACTTGTGAATTTCTATCTAGAAATTCTTGAGTAGAGATATCTTCTTCTTCAGCTTTCTGGACATTCTTAAGTGCATTTTCGTCAGCACCAGAAAGAAGAAGAGTTTCGTCTCCAAGAAGTTTGTGATAATTTCTGATGGTGTCTGCCTGAAAATATTCAAGCGCATGGCCGATATGAGGTTTTCCGTTTACATAAGGTATAGCAGTAGTGATATAAAATTTGTTTGCCATGTGATCAATTATATCAAAACGCCTGAGCAATTAAGGTTGCAGCATTTTAAAAAATGTCAGGCAGGGCTATTTTTTCTTAATGATAAATAACTCTGTGGTTATAAATAGAGCTATAAACAAAACAGCGAATATCCAATGAGTAAGGCCAATAAGTCTTAAAATTAAATACAAAACTACAAACACGCTTATGATTATCCCTTGAGTTTTTTGAATAAAAATAAAAGTTAAAGAAGAAAAAATAAATCCAACAAGAGAAATTAAAAATAATGGAAGAATCGGAATTTGAATTTTGGAAATCGGAAATTTATGAGTTGGGGGAAAGTTATAAAAAAGATAAACTGTAGTTATTCCAAATAAAATTGCTAAAAGTAAATAGAGATAATTATGTCTTTTCCGGGCGATGGGTTTTAGTTTTGGAATTTTTCTTCTAGAGCGGGCAAGTTTCTCCATCTCGTTTAGAAGTAGATCGCGATCTACTTTATGCTCCTTTCTTTTCGAATTATATTTTTCTGTTTCATGCAATTTTCTAATAAATAAATTTGCGATCGCGACTTCTAACGGTATCCATAAGAATTAGTATAGCAAGAATATGTATAATTCAGTTGTGGTAGGAGAATTTATTAGTCAACAAGGAAAAATTGAATGGAACAATAATGTCAGGTTAATTGTTACTGACGTTGATGAGACAATCGCTGATTTATATAAACCTGCCGAGTCAGAAATGATCAAAGAGCTTGTAAGGTTGCTGCAAGAAGATAGATCAATATTTTTCGTAACAGGACAAGGTTTTCAAAGTGTAAAATGGAGAATTTTAGATCAGATCCCTCAAGAGTTAAGAGTAAAAATTTTAGTTGGTCATTGTAGTGGAGCTGAAGTTTGGGGGTACAATTCTGATGGAACTTTGAGAGGAAAACCCTTTTACAGTGTTTATGATCTTTCTGAAGATCAAAAAAAGAAATGGCGAGAATTAATTCAACAGCTTGTTTCAGAGTTTAAATTGGTCGTTTATAAAACTATGCCAGTCGCTGATTTTATTAGAGAAGCTGGAAATGATCCCAGATCAATTATGCTTGAGGATCGTGGTCCCCAAATTACATTCGAGGTAGTAAATGGTTACGATTTGACTCCAGAGCAGGCGAAAAGTTTAGAGACTAATATTCCAGAAACTAATGGGGCTTATGATTTGCGTATACCAATTTTGGAAAGAGCTGATCAGTTATTTAAAGAAGCAGGTTTGCCTATTACTCCTAGGCTGGGAGGAAACTTCGCAGTTGATTTTGCGATTAAGGGAGTTTCCAAAACGACAGCGGTAAAGCATGTATTAGAAGATGATCCAGTTTTATCAACGCTTGGGTTGACTAAAGAAATCTTAAAAGATCCAGACCATATTGAAATTTGGGGAGATAAATTTTCAACGATTCGTGGAGGAACTGATAGACATATGAGTGAAGCACTTCCGCCAAAAGTCCGCGCGATTGATTTTAGACAAGAAGACCCAAGTGAATTTATGCATGAATATAACACTTTAGTTTGGGATGGGCATAAACATTTACATGAAGGATTACTAGAGTATCTCCAATCAAGATCAACGTAGCTACTTTTAAGCTGATATACTTTTAATGTGGAATATCTGTTTGCCTGTTTTATCGCATTAATTCCTTGGATAGTCTTTTTTATATTCCGAAAAGATCTAAGACGAGAAATGCTCATTATGAGTTTTCTTGCCGCACCTCTCGGACTTTTTGACTTTTTATATGTCCCGACTTATTGGATGCCTCAGACAGCGTTTGGTTTGCCAGTTGGAGTAGAAGGAATCATTTTTAGTTTTCTCATAGGTGGAATTGCTGCTGTTTCATATGCCGAAATGTTTCATAAAAAAATCTTGAAAATAAATAAATTTCATCGTCATTTTTCAGTTTTTCTTTTCGCATTAGTTTTGCCAATCGTATTAATGATTGATTATTTTCAGTTATTTAATATAGCGATTGCGATGTATGTGGCGCTAATCGTGGGAATTGCTTTGATAGTAATGGTGCGACGAGATTTACTTAAGCCTTCAATAATTGGAGGTCTTATTTTCGGACTTATTTATAGTACAGCTTTTATTTTATGGATAAGTATTTTCTCATCTGGAAAAGATTGGTTTGTTCTAGATGGTTTGCCCAAAATATATTTATTGAATGCTCCGGTTTATGAACTTATTTTTGCATTTCTCTTTGGTGCATATTGGGGAAGTCTTTATGAATTAATCTTTGGATATAGGTTTAAGAAATAATTTTAATCAATAATCTTAAATAATGTATTAAGATTTTTGTTCCTCTGGAATCAACGGTGAAAGACCTAATTCATCCATAACTATTATTTTAATTTCGTCTAAATAATTTTGATCAGATCCATTCCCCTTTTTTAGCGCAAGGTCTAGGTGATGCTTATCTGGTCCTAGGTATAGTTCTAGAATATCAACATGGGAAACAGAAACAATTCTGTCATTTGCTCCTGGGCCCCATACTAGATCCCGAATATCGATATCCATCTGTAGATGCCTCTCTTCCACTCCGGACCTCCATCTTTCAATTCTTAAGCCTGCTAGGCCTGATTTTGCAATTCCGTTTACTTCAGCTGGCTTATATCGAAAATTATCTAATTCGTGATGAGTTATCTCAAGACTTCTTTGTTTAGTGTCATAGCTTATTTTTAATTGAGAATATTCTAGTGATGCGAATGTGCTGTTTTTATTTCCTCTGCCTCTTTGTGTTGCTTTAGGATTAAGTAATCGAAAAGTTCTTTCATTTTTTGGCCTACCAATTCTTTGTTCTACATCAAATCCAATTCTTCTTTGACCAAGATAAGTAATAGCTGACATTAATTCTGTTAAATTAGTAAATATTTTTTGTTTTAAAAATGGATATAGCTTAGGATCAAGATTTGGATCAGGAGCGATTTCTCCTGTCGCAATTCCGACTGTAAACATGTATAACGCTTCGTAAATGGGATAAGTGCTTGGTGATTCTGCCTCTCTTTGTCTTACTTCTGGGTTTCGTGGTGTATGAAGCATAGTAAGATTTTCACCCCATGGTAAATGATCCAGAGAAGCGTGTGATGCATCTAGCCACCTCCCATAGTTCGTTATTATGTCTTTATAATAAGGTGGAAGTTTTTCTCCAAAGCTTACATGGTCTATCCAAAAATCAGGCAAGGGAACTATTAACTCAGGCGAGCCATAGTTTCGAGCCTCAGGAGCTATTTGTACGTTTTCAATTTTTTGCATCGAGAGATTATAAGGGATTTCGTGAGTATTTTCAATCGTAGATAGCTTCAAATAAAAAATGTGTTTTGTTATAATCTTCTTATGTCTGAAGAGAGGTTTAAGCTGGTTGGGGCAATTTTTGTTTTGCTTATTAAAGAAGATAAAGTGTTTTTGATAAGACGTGCACATACTGGTTGGAAAGACGGACATTATTCTTTGATTGGAGGTCATCTTGATGGAAATGAACCTGCAACAGTTGCTGCAGCACGGGAAGCCCAAGAAGAAGCTGGAGTAAAAATCCAGTTAGAAGATTTGAAATTTTTTAATGTAGCGCACTTGATTACTAATTCTGAAAAAGTCCATTTCAGTTTTTATGCTGAAAAATGGGAAGGTGAAGCGCGAAATAATGAACTTAGCAAGGCAGATGATGCAGGCTGGTTTTCAATTGACAATCTTCCTGAAAATACAACTGAAGTGGTAAGAGAAGTAATCCGCTGTTATAAAGAATCAATTCAATACTCGGAATTTGGCTGGCCCTCAAATTAATAGTCAGATATTCTTGTACTTATCTCACCATGTGATTGTTCGATTCGTTACTTTAATTACCTCTCAATGAGATTGTAATTAAAGTACTGCGTCTTAAAGCTAATAGGTCATGCTTTAAGACTTGACTGCGAGGTCAACTTTAGCAGTCAAGTTGACCTGCTCTTGCACCATTCTACCTTTCGCAGAAAATGTAAAATGGCACTGCGTACCTGCTCTTAGCAGTTGAAGGATTTGTGTACTTGCACTTATCTCGCCTTACTTCGTTAATTGCTCGATAAGTACTGCGACCCTTTGTTTAGCAGTCAACAAAGGGTCTTGACAAACTATTAGCAGTGGTGGTATATTACTGCTAATACTTATTTAAGACGTTAGATAAGAAATCTAAAACACAAAATATTTTAGATTGAAAAAGTGGACTAGATTATGCATGATCTTACACAACGACAGATAGAGATTCTTAAATCTCTAATAGAAGAGTACATTGAAACAGCAGAACCCGTAGGGAGCGAAACTCTTGAGAAAAAACATTCACTTTCAGCTTCCCCTGCGACAATCCGAAATGAAATGGTAAGACTTACCAATTACGGATATCTTAAAAAGACTCACATTTCAAGTGGACGAGTTCCAACTCCAGCTGCGATGAAATTTTACGTAAAGCAGCTGATGAAGGAAAAAGAACTTTCTGTGGCAGAAGAAGTTGCGGTAAAGGAAAAAGTCTGGGACGCTCGTGAAAAGGAGAATGAATTTCTTAAGGAAATCACCCGTTCGCTAGCTGAAAAGACTGGAGCAGTAGCAATTGCGGCAACGGATAGTGGAGAGTATTTCATTTCAGGCTATGCGAATATTCTCGATATGCCGGAGTTTTTCGACATAGATCTTACAAAAACACTTCTATCTGCGATAGACGAGTTTGAATGCTTTAGGCCAATTTTTGAGGCAGCAGGTCAGGATGAAGAGATTCAAATTCTCTTGGGAGAAGATTTAGGTCCAAGACTGGCTGGTCCATACGGATTTGTGTTTAGAAGATATGCAACAAATGAAAACGCAGGAGGAGAAATAGGAGTTATTGGGCCAGCGAGGCTTAACTATACTTATGTAGTGCCTGCTGTAAGATATTATGGTAATTTAATTCATGAAGTCGCGAAGGGTTGGTAAAAAAAATTAGTATTGACGATTTAGTATTGACCATTTGAACGAAAGAAATTATATATTATGAATAAAGACGATAAGAATTCTGCCCCTCGAGACACTCGGGATGCAGCCTCGGCTGCTACAAAGCAGAATAATGATGAAAAAACAAAAGAAGAGTTGATCGATGAAGCCGAGAGGGAAGAATTATCTCTAGAAGCTGATGAAGAGATTGAAGAATTGGAAGAGGAGAGTTTAGAAGGAGATGATCAAGTAAGCGTGGACTTTAAAAATTTGGAGGCGCAGTTAAAAAGAGCAGTAGCTGACTATCAGAACCTTGAAAAAAGAACTCAAGAAGGTAGAAGGGAATGGATCCTTTCAGCGAATAAGGATTTGATCTTGAGACTTTTACCTGGATTAGATAGCTTACTTTTAGCTGAGTTGCATACTGAAGATAAAGGTATAAAAATCGCGATAAAGCATTTTATGGATATTTTTGAGCAGGAAGGTGTTAAGAAGATAAAAACAGAAGGTGAAGATTTTGATCCAAATTTAATGGAGGCTGTGACAACAGCGGAAGGTGCAGAAGGAAAAGTAGTTCAAGAAGTTAAAGCAGGATATATATTAAACGATAATGTGCTAAGAGTAGCGCAAGTAATAGTAGGATCTGGAAATAAAAATTAGATTTATGAATTATGATTTACGATTTATGAATTGAAATTCGTAATCGAAAATAATAAATTATAAATAGTAAATAATATATAATAGAAATATGGCAAAAATAATTGGAATTGATTTAGGTACAACAAACTCATGTGTAGCCGTAATGGAAGGTGGAGCACCAAAAGTAATCCACTCACAGGAAGGCAGAAACACTATTCCATCTGTTGTGGATCCAATAAGTCATGTAGTTGGAGATGTGGCAAAGAGACAACTTGTTCTTAAGCCAAAGACTACCATATTCTCAATCAAGAGATTAATGGGAAAAAAATATAAGGATGAGAGTGTTCAATTTGATTCAAAATGGCTTCCATACACCATTAAAGATGGTAGGGACGGAATGGCTGTTGTTGAAGTAGATGGAAAAACTTTAACTCCTCAAGAAGTTTCAGCTATGATTCTTCAGAAGATTAAGAAAGACGCTGAGAGTTATCTTGGTGATAAAGTAACTCAAGCTGTAATTACAGTTCCTGCATATTTTGATGATTCTCAAAGACAAGCTACAAAGCAGGCTGGAGAAATCGCAGGCCTTGAAGTACTACGCATTATTAATGAGCCTACTGCAGCAGCACTTGCTTATGGACTTGATAAGAAAAATGCACATACTATAGCAGTTTATGATCTTGGAGGCGGAACTTTCGATATCTCAATTCTTGAGCTGGGAGAAGGAGTATATGAAGTTAAGTCTACAAATGGAGATACTCATCTTGGAGGAGATGATTTCGATCAAGCAATCATTAATTACTTAGCTGAAGAATTTAACAAAGAAAATGGAATTGATCTTAAAAAAGATGCACAGGCATTGCAGCGTCTAAGAGAATCAGCTGAGAAAGCTAAGATCGAGCTATCTACTTCCCAAGAAGCACAAATTAACCAGCCATTTATTACTCAAGGCCCAAGCGGTCCGCTTCATTTAACCACTACACTTACTCGCGCAAAGCTTGAGCAGATCGTAGATGAATTAGTTCAGAACACATTAAAACCAGTTGAACAGGCTCTTAAAGATGCAAAAGTAAAAGTAACTGATATTGATGAAGTTGTGTTAGTTGGAGGAATGACTAGAATGCCTAAGATCGTTGAGACTGTAACTAAATTCTTCGGAAAAGAGCCAAATAAATCAGTTAATCCAGATGAAGTTGTAGCTGTAGGAGCAGCAGTTCAGGCTGGAGTCCTCGGCGGAGAAGTTAAAGACGTACTACTCCTAGACGTTACTCCATTGACGCTCGGTATAGAAACACTTGGATCTGTTTCCACTCCATTAATCGCAAAGAATACAACTATTCCTACTTCTAAATCTCAGGTTTTCTCAACGGCTGCTGATAATCAAACACAGGTAGAAATTAACGTTCTTCAAGGAGAGCGCGCAATGGCAGCTGACAACAAGTCTCTTGGACGTTTCATTCTTGACGGAATTCCACCAGCACCACGCGGAGTACCACAGGTCGAGGTTACTTTTGATATTGATGCATCAGGAATTCTAAATGTAAAAGCTCAGGATAAAGCCAGTGGAAAAGAGCAAACGATTAAAATTACTGGCTCAACTGGTCTTTCAGATGAAGAGATAGATAAAATGACGAAAGATGCCGAAGCTCATGCTAAAGAAGATGAAGAGGCAAAAGAAAAAGTTGAAGCTAAAAACCAAGCTGATTCACTAATCTTTACTTCAGAAAAAACACTAAAAGACGCTGGAGATAAAGTTTCTCCAGAGCTTAAGACAGAAGTGGAAGAAAAGATTTCAGCTTTAAGAGGAATTCTTGACTCTGGTTCAAAAGAAGATATTGAAGCAAAGACCTCAGAATTATCAGACTCTATCCAGAAAGTAGGGCAAGCAATGTCCCAGAATCAGACCTCGGAGCAGCCTCAAGAAGGAGAAACGACTGATTCAGGTGAGGCAAGTTCTGAAGAGCCTTCATCCGAAGAGTCTGCAAGCGAAGAAGATAAAGATAAAAAGAAAGATGCCGAAGAAGGCGAAGTAGTTAGTTAATCTTTCTTCTTAAAAATACGTAAAACTGCACCTTTTTTATAAGGAATTTTAAATACCAAACAGTTCTCTCCCAACTTTTCTTTAAGTTCCTTTACGGCCGAAATAAGACTGGTTGTATCTACCTGCTGATCCTGTGGTAAAGAAGAGTTTAGGGAATCTACCTGTTCTCTATACAGACCAAGCATGAATCCTTCTCTTTCGTTCCACTCTTCTTCAGTTTCGACCGGAGTTAAAAAATCTGCGAGATTTTGTGTTTCTATGCTTACATTTCGTGTCTCAGGGTCTTCTAATATAGCTCCAACTAATTCAAAATCCGGATTATTTTTAAGATCTGTAGCTGCATTCCACCAGTCATTACATACTACTATTCCTCCAGGTCTAACAAATTCAGGAGGTTTGGGGTGGTTAAAATTAAGCATAATAAGTAAATCTACTCTATCTCCTGGCACGAAATACTGTACATCTCCTTGATAGGATTCATAACCTGCTTCTTTTAATTTTTTAATTGAGTGTTCATCTTGATCAAAATAAATTATTCTACTTTCAGAAAGTCCGGGAGTAAAAGAAGGACCAACATGTGTGCCAGAGCCTGGGTAATATACAACTTGTGGTTTTCCAAATGTCTGAACAGCTAAATCAAGACCTTTCGTGAAAAAATCCGGTTCCTGCCCATAAAGAGATGGATTTTTACCTCGTTCCTCAGATTCTCTCAAGCGTGCAATAGCCTCATCCTGTGAAATTGGTCTAAATGTGCCTGTTTTTTGTTCTGACGTATCTGGCATAATGGGGAATTATAGCAAAAAATAACCTATAGTTCAATATAAGTTATTTTGTGCGTGGCTTGAATGCGCACCCCTCCTTTTTTTATACAACACTTCTTGTTCCTCTAACTCTTTTCCAGACAAACAATGCTCCTAATGCTCCAAGTACTGCAATTATAATCGATACTAAATCAAAACCTGCTGCCGCGTCGATCCCTATAGTTCCAGTTGTTATTAACTGTGCTACAGATCCTCCAACTACTGCACCTAGAATGCCAACCGCGATTCGCTCGATCCAGCTAAGTTGTACTGATTTATCTATATAATCAGCTAGGAATCCAACAATTGCGCCAAATACAATCCATAAGATTATACTCAAAGTAATCCACCTCCTTTCATTAACTAATAATAGGGTAGAAAATTAAAAATTGTGTAAATAAACTGCTAGAGTATAGCAATAAAACAAGGCTGATTAGCTTTAATTTAGGTTCGAAAAATGGTAAAATAAGAGTCATTGATCAAATATCATTTATCAATTACCAATTATTTATTTCAAAATGGTAATTTCATAAATCATAAATCATAAATTCGTAAATATGGCGCAAGATTACTATCAAGTTTTGGGAATAACTAAAGGTGCAAGTGAGGCTGAGATTAAATCAGCATATAGAAAACTGGCATTAAAACACCATCCCGATAGAAATAAAGGAGATAAGGTTTCTGAGGAAAAATTTAAAGAAGCTACAAAAGCTTATGAGGTCTTGTCAGATCCTGCAAAAAAACAGCAATACGATCAGTTCGGTCACAGTGCTTTTGAGCAGGGCGCAGGACAAGGACCTTTTGGTGGAGCCCAAGGGCCATTTAGCGGTGGACAAGGTGGCCAATACGGACCTTTTAGTTACACTTATACTTCAGGTGGAGGTGGGCAGGATCCGTTTGGAGGATTCTCGGATCCATTTGATATTTTTGAACAGTTTTTTGGAGGAGGAAATCCTTTTGGTAGAGCACAAAGAAGGCCAACATATTCACTAACTATCGATTTCATGGAAGCTGTAAAAGGTGTTACTAAAAAAATCTCCATGAATGGAAAAACCCAAACTGTAAAAATTCCTGCAGGAATCGATAATAATCAAAAAGTCCGATTTGGTGAATATGATGTTATAGTGGAAGTCCGTCCTGATAAGAGATTTAAAAGAGAGGGATATGACGTAGTGACAGAAGAAGAGATTACTTTTCCACAAGCTGCGCTTGGAACTGAAATAAGTGTTGAAACAGTGGAAGGAAATGTAAAGCTTCGAATTCCGCCAGGAACTCAGCCAAATACTGTAATTAGGCTTTCTAAAAAAGGAATTCCTTATGTAAATAGTTCTTCAAATAAAGGGGACCATTATGTTCAAGTTAAAGTCACTATTCCAAAAAATTTATCTTCGCAGCAAAAAGAACTTCTTCGTGAACTTGATGGGAGTCCTAAGAAAAAATCCGGCTGGTTTTAAATAGTCTAGATTCTGGCTCCGGGGTGAATATTGAATACTCGATCAATTTCTATAGATTCTTCATCAAAGACAGGCATTAGATAAGCATTACCATCTTTCGATAAATAAGGAGGGATATATGTCATGCCTCTTACTTGCGTATTATCAGGAACAATAAGTCCAGATTGTTGATTTTCATACTGCTTAGAAACAAATGATAAAAATTGTGCGTTTGGGAATTGATCCGTTATTTTTTGTTTTACATAATTTATAACTTGGTCTATTGGATTTTCAATACCTAATTCTCTGTAAGCTTCTGCTATATGAACATTTGTTCCAGATATGCACGCGATTACTTCATTATTGCTAACAAAATTTGGTAACTCATCGAAGTAAGTTTTTGCACAATTTCCATATTCTGGTGAGCGACGCCAGGCGATAAGTGAATCATGAAAATGCAAAGCATTACCTTGTTTATCAAAAACTAATACAGGTGAACAAAAAGCTGCTCCATCATCATATATTACTGCAGGGTTATCTTGTGAAGTTGCTGTGCTCCATTGTCCTAAGGGATGTTTGTCATCTGGATCATATTTATTATAGGGAAACCATGTTCTTCTAAACTCAGTGTTTTGAGGATTTTTCAGAGCATTTATAATGTTTTCAGTAGATGCTTTTTCAATAATGAGCCTAGGACTATCACTAGTCTCTTCACCTGAATCAAAAAAAATATTTTTTTGATCAGATTCTAAATTCATTCGTGGAATTATAGCAGATTTTAAGGCCCAAGTCAAACTATAGGATATTTTCATAATACTTCAGGAGCTTCGCTATGCTTTGCAAATTAAAAAGGAAAGTCACTATTCCCAAGAGCTTGAGCTCTCATCAGAAAGAACTTCTCCGTGAATTTGATGGGACTCCTAAGAAAAAATCCGGCTGGTTTTAATCCCATAGTTTGAATTATTATTAAAATTTAGCTATAATGCCGCAATGGCAAATCCAGAACAAATAAAAGGAATAGTAGGTCCGGGAGGCGCACCAAGGAGTCCAGTAGTAGAAGGATTATTAAGTCAAGGTGTTTTAATTTCTCCTAAAACAGTTTCTGAAATAAGAACGGGGTTAACCAGTGGAGAAAAAGTTCAACATAGACTAGATTGTTCTGAAGCATTATCGAGAGATGATGTCACATTAAAGCTAAATTTTCTCAATTCTTTAATTGGCGTAGCTTTAGATTCAGTTCAATTTCAAAAGGCTCCATATGATGATCAATTTTTAACCGTTAATTTTTTGGAAAACGTAGGCACAAATTTAGGGTTAAGTGCTCGAAAAATGAGAAACATATTTCTTACTATGAATTCAGATGTTGCATATATAGATTCTGTTTTTCCAAATTATGATGGTATAAGAGATAGATTTGAATTAGCGCTTGATGATTATTATACTCGAACCGAGCGAAAAAAAGTTGCTGGAGCTTCTCTAAGACAGGCAGTAGAGGATTGGAAAAGAAAAAGAGGTTCTATTACAGATTTTTATAGAGACTTATATTCGCGTGGACCTAGATCCATAGCTGCATGGTCAATTTACGAATTACCATTTTTAAAACAGCACTATAAAGATCATCCTAGAACATTGTCCAGATTGGATGAATTGGTTCTTCGTTCAAGAGTGAGAGATAGAAGAATGGAAGATCTCGTGGAAGAAATTAGACATAGAACTGGAGTTCCTGTAAATGATAATTCAGTTGATCTACAGAGAAATTTAATTGTTTATGGGAGTCCATATCAGAAGTAATAATATTAGTGCCAGAAAGCGCGTCGGCCTGTAAATACCATTGGAATTTTTGCTTCATTTGCAGCGTCAATTGAATCTTGATCATTTGTAGATCCACCTTGCTGAAGTATTGCCGCAATTCCTGCTTCAGCCGCGAGCTTGACGCTATCATTAAATGGAAAAAAACTGTCACTTATTAAAATTCCACCTTTTGCGTGTTCTTTTGCAAATGTAAGTGCTAATTTGGTGGCCTCTACTCTAGAAGTTTGGCCGCTTCCAATTCCCCTGGTCATAGGAATTTCTTTATCTACGACTATTATCGTATTTGATCTCATTCTCCTCGCCGCGTCCCAGCCAAATTTCATGAGTTTTATTTGTACTTTCGTAGGTTTTGTTTTAGTAACAACTTTCCATTCGGAAGTATTGGTAGGATCATCATCCCAGTCCTGGAGAATAAACCCGCCGTCTATCGGTTTTACTTGAAATTTTTGAGATCGTTTTTTTGGAATATCTCCAAATGTATAAATTCCTGCTCTTTTTCGAAGAGCAATCAGTTTTTCAAGAACTTTGTTGGGAATATCTGGAGCAGAAATTACATCCATTTGCCCGTGCTCTCCTTTAAATTTTTCAAGAACAGAAACAGATTTCATGTCGAGCGCTCTGTTCGTGACTACTATTCCACCAAATGCTGATACAGGATCAGACTCAATTGCCCTTTTTAGTGCCTCAGATATAGTGTCTCCAAGTGCGATTCCTGACGGAGTATTGTGCTTAATAATCACGGCACTTGGTATATCTGGAAACATTCTTACAGATTCAATACCAGCATTAATGTCTGTAATATTTGTTGCTGAGCTTTCTCGTCCGCCACCGATTTTTTTAAGTCTACCCATTGGGGAATTCGCATTTGGCTCCAAGTATACTGAAGCCTTTTGATGAGGATTTTCTCCATATTTTAATTCTGCCGATTTTCTTCCCGCAAGAGTCATTTCACCAGCGAATTCGTTATTTTCATCGAGGTAATGTCCTATCTGAGAATCATAAAAAGATAAGTGCCTAAATGCTTTGGTCGCAAGTTCGCGTCTTAGGTTTATATCTATTTTCCCATTTTTTAATGCAGTTCCAACTTTTTCATAATCATTTGGATCTACGATCACAAGAACGCTTTTATGATTTTTTCCAGCAGATCTAACCATGGTAGGACCACCGACATCTATTTGTTCTATGGCATCATCAGTCTTCGTCTTGGGATCAGAAATAGTTTTTTCAAAAGGATAAAGGTTGGCAATCACAAGATCTATTTGTGGAACATTAAGGTTTTTTGCTTCTTTAACGTGAGTTGATTTTTTTCTGTCGAATAAAATTCCACCTTCTATTTGAAAGCTTATGGTTTTCATTCTTCCTTCAAAACTTTCAGGATTTCCAGTAACTTCCTGGATAGGTATTACCGTGATTTTTCCATCTGTAAGTGTTTTTGCAGTTCCGCCAGTGGAAATTATTTCATAACCCGCTTTACTTATGACTTTGGCAATTTCAACAATCCCGGTTTTGTCATAAACACTTAAGAGAGCATATTTTTTAGTTTTTTCAGGGGTTGAGACGCGAGAATTTTTAATAGATTTATTTGGCTTGGATCTTTTATTTAGCGCCATAACTCAATCTCTTTATATAAAAGTTTTTACTATTCTGTCAAGGAATGAATTGTTATTCTGCGTTCGGGATATCTTTTTAACTGCGCTCAAAGTTACCAGTTAATAATCGCTCGTGGTCCTGCTCTTTGAGCAGGATTGCTTTTGTAGCACTCAAGCTGATGCTATCCACTCGCTTCGCTCGGGATTGTCTTTCGCTGTGCTCAAGTCTTATCCCGCGCTTTGCTGGGATGTCCAGTCGCTTCGCTCGGGATTGTCTTTCGCTGTGCTCAAGTCTTATCCCGCGCTTTGCTGGGATGTCCAGTCGCTTCGCTCGGGATTGTCTTTCGCTGTGCTCAAGTCTTATAATTTCAATATGAATGATGTAGCTGGCGCTAGCGATGAATTTGAGAGAAAATTTTTGCTTCCATACTTACCTCTAGAAATTACATCTGGAATTCGAGATGGAAAATTTGATTTTGAAGAAATAGAGCAAGGATATTTGCCAAAAAGTATCAGAATTCGAAAATCAGTTTCAACTGACGGAAAAATAAGTTATTTTCTGACTCGTAAGAATAAAATTCCAAATACTCATGGAATCTCAAATTTCGAAGATACGAAATCAATTTCAGAGGAAGAATATATTGAACTATCTGCTCAGATCGAAGGTGAGATGGTTCAAAAGACTAGATATTTTGTGCCAATAGAAAATAATATTTTGGAAATAAATGTGTTCCACGATAGACTTGAGGGACAAATTTTGGGAGAGGTAGAATTCGAAAGCATGGAGGAAGCTCTAGTTTTTCAAAAGCCTGAATGGATAGGGCGCGAAGTTACAAATGAAATAAGTAATAGAATGCTTGCCCAGGGCGGCGATATTCCTCGGGAGTAATTTGTCCCTCGCTGGGCTCGGGATTGCTTTCGCTCCGCTCAGATAATTGTTTGCGTTTTCTTATCGGTATTCCATTTACTACGTTTATGGTTACTTTTCGTTTTAAAAAGTGTTATCCGCTCGCTTTGCTCGGGATTGCTTTTCGTTTCATTCAAAGCTTATAATGCAGGCTGAATCCCGTTAGAAGTCGCGATCATTCGGGGATTTAAAATCTAAAAAATATAATTTATGAAAATAAATAAAATAATAAAAGAAAGGGATAAATAGGTAGATAGCGATCTGCTTCTAACGGGATGAAAAAATTAAAGCCATATGCTGACTTTTTATACGAAGTTGGGATATTAAATCTTACTCCTCGTTCTGGGTTTAGGCATCTGGGAGGATATCGTCAATCAGTTGCTGAGCATACACATCGAATGCTTTTTATAGTCCTAGTTCTTTTGGAGCTTGAAAAAAAGAAGATTAACAAAGAAAAGATTTTAATGATGGTGATGGTTCATGATTTTGGAGAAGCAAGAGCACTTGATCTAGATTGGATTTCCCAAAAATATAATACGTCTGATGAAGTGCAGGCAGTTAAAGAAAGCACGCAGGAGCTTTCATTTGGAAAGAGTTTTGTAAAGTTTCTTGAAGAATATAAAGAGAGAAAAACTCCTGAAAGCATGCTTGTAAAAGAGGCAGATCATCTTGAACTTCTTTTAACTCTTCGAGAAATCCAGGAGAATGGAAATAAGCAGGCAAAGACCTGGATTAATGATTGCCTAAAAAGATTAAAGACTAATTCCGGTAAGAAATTGGCTCGCGAAATCTTAAAAACTAGTCCTGTTGATTGGTGGCGCGGAGAAGGAAAAGAAATTTATTGGATAAGTGGAGGAAAAGGGAAAAAATAGTTTTGCTTCCCGAGCTTTGCTCAGGATCTCCAGTCGCGTAGCTCGTGGTGTACAATTATCATATGGCAGATCAAGAATTCAAAAAAGGAAAAGAAACTGCAGTCGAAATTGAATTAGCAGGCGTTATTATTAAAAATCCACAGGGTGATTTATTGCTAATTCACAGAAAAGAAGATCTGAAATCCAGCCGAGCAAGATTTGAAATAGTAGGAGGAAGCCTCGAAGAAGGTGAAACGCCAGAAATGGCAGCAGAGCGCGAAGCATGGGAAGAAGCAGGGTTAAAAGTGAGAGCTGGAAGGATTTTGGGAAGAGCTACATTTATAGAAAACGAAACTAATTTTGGATATTCTTGGGTGGAAGCTGAAATTCTGGAAGGTGAGCCAGAGATTGGGGAGCCAAAAAAATTTGATAGAATCGGATATTTCTCATGGGAACAAATGGACGAGATGAGAAAAGAGCTTTCCCCAAACACTATAAATTTACTTGATGCGCATCAGCGAGGCGAGGTAAATTAATTAAAAAATGCAAGAAATTACATTTATATCTAGAGGATTAAATTTGAAAGCATCCATTTTTTATCCCACTGAAATTTTAGAAAAAAATCCTGCGATTCTTTTTATTCATGGATGGACAAGCGAAAGAAAAAGGAGCTATCAGTATGCAGAAAGCTTGTCTGATTTAGGATATTTCTGTTTTCTTTTTGATTTAGGAGGACATGGAGAAAGTGAAGGAGATCTAGATAAGTATACAAATAAAGAATTTTTAGATGATGCTTTAAATACATATGATTATTTAGATGGAATTGAGAATGTAGATTCTGGAAAAATAAGTGCAGTAGGATCAAGCTTTGGTGGATATTTAGTAGCTTTATTATCTGAAAAAAGAAAGTTAAAAAATCTAGTTCTAAGAGCACCTGCTGACTATCCCAATGAAGGATTTAATAATATTAAAAAGTCTTTGGGTGGAGATGATCCAGATATTATGAACTGGAGAAGTAAGAAGAAAAATTTTAAAGAGACATTTGCTCTAAATGCTATTCATAATTTTACAGGAAATGTACTTCTTCTTGAATCAGAAAATGATGATAGAATTCCACATCAAACTATAGAAAATTATGCGCAAGCTATAAAAGATAAGAAAAAATTAAAGCATATAATTTTGAAAGGTGCACCACATAGTATAAGAAAAGGAAAATATAGAGATGGGGTAGAAAAAATAATGGTAGAATGGTTCAAGGATAAAAATTAAAATGAAATATATTCAAATTACTGTAAATACTCCACTGAAAGATGGCGATAAAGTTCGTAAAGCGATGAGTGATGCAGGAGCTGGGAATTATGGAAATTATTCAAACTGCTCCTTCTCTACAAAAGGAATAGGATATAGCTTGCCTAATGAGGGAGCTAATCCCGCAATTGGTGAAATCGGGAAAATTGAGTTAATCGAAGAAGAGCGTATCTTAACTTTTTGCAAAGAAGAGGATTTCCCTAAAGTGGTTGAAGCGATTAAATCTTCCCATCCTTACGAAGAACCACTTATAACTTATTGGCCTGTTGAAATCATATGAAATATATAGGTGTTTTTTGTTCGTCTCAAGAGGTGGATCAGAAGTATGTAGAAGCTACGCGCAAATTTGGAGAGCTGATGGCAGAAAATGGATACAATTTGGTTTGGGGAGGATCAGATCGTGGACTTATGAAGATAATTGCTGATGCTGTTGAAGAAGGGGGAGGAGAGCTTTATGGTGTTTCAATTTCAACTTTTAATCATATACTGAGGAAAAATGTAAAAGACATGATTTTGGCAAAAGATCTTGGGGACAGAAAAGCTGCGATGCTAGAGAAATCTGATTTAATCGTGACATTAGTTGGTGGAATTGGAACACTGGATGAATTAACAGATATTATAGAGCTTAGAAAGATTGGAATGCACCAAAAACCAATTGTGATTTTAAATACAGATAATTTTTACGAGGGATTAAAGATGATTATGGACAGAATGGAAAGGGAGGGATTTTTAAATTCAAATCTTAGTAAAGATACAAAAAATTTAGTATATTTTGCTAATACACCAGAAGAAGCGATAGAATATATAAATCAAGAATTAAGATAAATTCTTCAGAAGGAGTCTTTAAAACAAATCTTATAATATTGACTCTGCAATAATCTTATAGTATAATTTCGCCTCATGAAAGAATTTATTTCAGCAGTGAGAGATCTTGCTGTTCCAAATCTACCAACAGAAACTTATCAAAGAGTAGGATTAGGACCTGAAGCGCGAAAAATTGCCCAAGAAGGAGTAGTGGTTGCGCAAGATGATCCCTTTTCGCATAAGCATTACAGCCAGGAAGAGGCAGATTTGTTATTTCCAAGGTATAAGGCTGAAAGATATGCAGTAACATCTATAATTGCTGACAGAGTTGTAGACAGAGCATTAGATAATAGAGTAAATCACCCTCCGCTTGGATTTAGTCTCGGGAGAAACTATTATAATGAAGCTTTATGGTGGGATAGTATGAATCAAGCTCTGGATAGAGCTAGAAGAGAAGAATTTCGAAGTCTTGATAAAATGCTTCAGAGGCCTGAGGAAAATCTTGCTTTGGCACAGATTTATGGAAGACATCTGCAATTAGAAGATTTTGGTTACAAATATTATGCTTTTTACCAAGAAGGATTTGAAAACGGTTTAGTAACAGCAGTATCAGTTATGTTTTTGACTTTAGATAGAATTATGGAAAAGTACAAAAGAGAAACAGGTTTAAGAATTACGCCTGAGGAATTACAAGTAATTGCCAGAAATAGCTATGGATTAGTGGCAGAACTCGCTTCAAATCATCTTTATTCGTTGATAAGCGCAGTGGATCTGAAAAGTTGGACAGTTGACCTTTATGATACTCCAAAAGGAAAAAGACTTGATTTGAATGACAAAGGTAGAAAAAGACTTCAGAAGTGGCCAAGTTCTGCAGATAGCAGGAGAGTAATGTCAGATAAAACTGTTCATGGGTGTCCTGCTCTTATAGCAATAGATGGAAGTTCGCCAATCAAAAAACTTTGGGACTGGGTGGTGGAAATTTCTCCAGAAATTGCAAATGATAATTCCAGATATTTGAGACCATCACCAGCAAGAGAATTAATTTAAATATTCTTATCGTTTAGAATTTTCAATATTTGGAAAATTATATATTGCACTGAGCTTATTAGTTTAATATATTTTCTGTAATGATAACTCTTCCAGGCCTTATTGATCCTTATGTCCACTTAAGAAAACTAATTGAAGAAAATGAGCTAATATAGAAAATAATTATTGTCTAAATCTTAAAGATTTGAATCTAAATTGATTTTAGAAAATTATTGAATTATTTAACTTATTTTTAAATACTTAAATTCTGTTTAATTATGCTATAGAAGAAATTTGGATTTTCAATCATAGGAAAATGTCCGCTATCGGGGATATTTACTTTTTGAATATCGGGAATTGCACTCAAAACACGATCTAAATTTTTAAAGCTTTGATCCCCATAAAGATAGATTTTTTTGGTTTTAAGTTGATTAAATCTGATTACTAGCTCGTCATTTCTAATTAGTTCTATCAAATCTCTAGAGCTTCGGTAGAATCCAAGTGGATCGGCATGCTGCATCCATTTAGCCCAATGTTCCCATCCAGGATTTGCGGATAATGCTAAGTTATGACGTAAATTGTCAAAAGTTGTTTTACTAAATTCTTCATACGGAACAGAAGCGGCTATTCGACTTGCGGGGCCTGCAACGTTCAAAGATCCTTCAACATTAATAAATGCATCAAGTCTATTGCCTAAAATTTCTGCTAAGAAAAGACCAATTGCTCCTCCCATACTGTGAGCAACAATGCTAACTTTTTTCCAAGGCTGATTATCAAGTTCAATCATAATTCTTTCTGCTTGGTCTTTTATGGTATAGGAAAAAGTGGCTGGACTAGAAGATTGTCCATGTCCGACAAGATCAGTGGCAAGAAGGGAAAAATTATTAAATTCTTCAATTTTCCATGCTCCTATAAAGCACTCCTTTGCACAACCAAGACCATGTATAAAAAGGATAAGGTTATCTCCATTTTTCTTAAATAATTTTGCAATCTTAATATCTTTAATCTGGTTTTTGTAGGACATAAACTTCTACTTCATTATCTGGATTGTCGGGTGAAGCATAATGATATTTATCATGTTTTGAGATGCCGAAACCTCTAATTTGCATAAATTTTTCTAAATCTTCTTGAGAAGTGAAATAAACCTGTCTTCCAAGTTGCGGTAATGATTCATGATTGGCGTAGTTTACTACTTTTAAGGTAAATTTTTCGCCATCAATTTCTATTTCTTCGTTTTCAAGTGTCGCACCTCTTTCAACTTGTGTTTCAAAAAATGGATTGTTAAATGGATTGTTGAATAGTCTTGCATTTAAAACTAATTTGCCATTTGGTTTTAAATGTTTTCTTGCTGTATCTAACAAGCTATCAGGATTATATATAAGTGCATTTACTGCTATAGCTAAATCAGCCGTCTCCTTTGCAATTGGTAAAGGCTTTCTGGTATCCGCAACTAAATATGTAGTATCAGCTATTGAGCCTTGGAATCTATTTATTGCTTGTTCTATTAATTGTGGATCTAGATCAAATCCAATAATCTTTAGGCGTGGATCATCCTTCATGAATTCAAATTCATATCCTGGACCACAGGCAATCCCTAATATTGTAATTGACCCAGATTCTAATTGATGCTTTGCTTCCTCAATTAAAGGTGCATGAAAAGTTTCAAAATAAGCTAAGCTTCTGGATGGAGTATTTATGTTGGCATCGTAATTAATCTCACCAAATCTTGGATCTGGGGCAAATCTATCTCCATTAGGATTATCAATCATTAATAGATTCTATTCTATGAATATTGCAAAATCAATATTTTATTATGTATACTTCAGAAAATGATTACTCTTCCAGGGCTCATAGATCCACATGTTCACTTAAGAACGCCCGGTCAGACTAATAAAGAAGATTTTACTTCGGGAACAAAGGCAGCGATCGCTGGTGGTTTTACTGCTGTGATAGATATGCCTAACAATCAGAAATTAGTTACTAGTAACGAGATACTAGAAGAGAAAATTAAAATTGCGAAAAAACAAGTGATCGCAGATATTGGTTTTCACTTTGGATCTTTGGGAGATAATCTGGACGAGTTTAAAAAAGTTGATGGAAAAGTGCTTGGTTTGAAATTATATTTAAATAAAACCACAGGGAATTTTATTATAGACCGTGATAAATTATTATCAATTTATAAAGCATGGAATGTTAAAAAGCCTATTCTTGTTCATGCAGAGGAAGATGTAATTGATCTTGTAATTAAGGTGACTGCTGAAACAAAAAAGAAAACTCATGTTTGCCATGTTTCCTCAAAAGAAGAATTGCAAAAAATAATTCGTGCAAAGAAAAAAGGCCTGCCTATAACTTGTGGGGTTACGCCTCATCATTTATTTCTTACGGAAAAGGACGTAAAAAAGCTTGGGCCTTATGGAAAAATGAAACCACCTGTTTATGATGGATTTCCGCAGTTTGCTTTTAAAAATTTGGATTCAATCGATGTTATTGAATCAGATCATGCGCCGCATACCAAAGCGGAAAAAGACGAGAAAGATTTCCCGTTTGGGGTGCCAAATCTTGAGACAACTTTAGGTTTGCTTCTAACTGCTGAGTCTCAAGGTTTGCTTACGATAAAAGATATAAAAAGACTTTGTCACACTGGTCCTGCAAGGATTTTTGGAATAAAACAGGATGCTAAAACTGAAATTGACGAAAATGAAGAGTGGGTCGTTCGAGGTTTGGATTTGCAAACAAAATGCAAGTGGTCTCCATTTGAAGGACGAAAGTTGAAAGGAAAAGTTAAGAGAGTTTGGATAAGAAAAAAGCTTGTTTATGAAAATGGAAAATTTTTAGTTAAACCGGGGTTTGCGCATTTATTGCCAAATTAAATTATGACAATAAAGTATTAGAAGTAAAGTGATAGAATAAATCGAATGACTAAAAATAACACTTTCTACGACCCCAAATTATCATATGAGGAGAATTATAAAAAAGGTCCATTTGGAGAATTTTCAAATAAAAAAATTTATAAAAATAAGAGAAAGCCTTCAAATAAATTTCTCGGAATTCCAGTTTTTGAACCATTTGGAATTCCTGCAGGACCACTTTTAAATAGTAATTTCGTAAATGCCGCATTAGATAAAGGTTTTGATTTAGTGGAGTATAAGACTGTAAGAAGTAAGGAATATAAATCTCACTCCTGGCCAAATGTTTTATCGGTTGAAATTACAGGAAATCTAACTGAGAAAAAAGCTGAAAAAGGTCTTATCGGTCATTTTAAATTTAATGATCCACCTTCAATTACCAATTCATTTGGAGTTCCATCAATGGATCCTGATGTATGGCAAAAAGATTTACAGAAATCTGTAAAGTATGCGAAGGAGGGACAGCTTGTTATTGGGAGTTTTCAAGGAACGACGAATGAAAATCATGATAATAAAAAATATATGAAAGACTTTGCTTTAACGGCAAAACTTTTAAAAGAAACAGGAGTTAAGTGTATTGAGGTAAATCTCTCTTGTCCAAACGAGGGGCATTCGAATCTTTTGTGTTTTGATATCGATAGGTCAAAGGAAATTGCATATATGATTAAAAATGAAGTTGGTAATCTTCCCCTTATTGTTAAGATTTCTTATTTTCATAATAAGCAAAGACTTGGAAAATTCGTATCAGAATTAGGGGAAATTGTTCAGGGAATCTCAGCGATAAACACATTACCCGCAAAAGTAATTGATGAGCGAGGGATGCAAGCTCTCCCAGGAGAAGGAAGAATAAAGAGTGGAGTTTGTGGTGATGCTATTCGTTGGGCTGGTCTTGAAATGGTAAAAAGACTTTATCTCTTGAGGGAAGAATTTGATTATGAATTTGTAATAATTGGAGTTGGTGGAGTGCTTACTCCTGAGCATTATAAAAAGTATAGAAAAGCAGGAGCTGACGGCGTAATGAGTGCGACTGGCGCAATGTGGAATCCACTTCTGGCTCAAGAAATAAAGAAGAGATCCTGAAACCAGTTCAGGATGACAAATTTGCGGTTGAAAGATCCTACGCTACGCTCAGGATGACAACGGTCAAATTTGTAATTTTAACCTCAAGTTCCTATACTTAATTCAGATACTAGTTGCTAGATACTAGTTGCTAGATACTAGTTGCTAGATACTAGTTGCTAGATACTAGTTTCTAGATACTAGTGATTAGTTAGTGCATAAATGAATTTTTATTTGAGCTTGCCTCTGTTATTTTTAAGATTCTGGTTCGTTGACGGTCCCATTCGCTTGATCCAATATTTTACGAGCGTGAATCATGCAGCTCTTCAGATTCTTTCTCTATTTCTTCTCATCAGAACTTTTTTTAAGCCTCTAAAAAATGAATACAGGAAAGGCTTAGTGGGATTTTCCATAATTTTTGGAGTTATTTTAAAATCAGCTTTAATCTTAGTAGATTTAATATTTCTTGGTGCGATTATTTTATTTGAACTCTTAATATTAGGGCTATTTATTTTATGGCCATTTTTAAGTTTTTATATTTTATTTGTGTAGCATGAGAGAAGGAAAAGTAAAGGTAACATTATTTTATAACAGCTTAGTTGCGAATATTTTAAAGATTGTATTCTTAAACTTAATTATTATTTTGATTTTTATTCAGTTAAGGTTAGGTCAGTTTCCAAATATTCCATTTTTTATTCTGTCAATTGGAATCATAGTGGATACTTTTATTAGATACGGAATTGGAAATATTTCTCCGAAAATTAGAGTTTCAGAAAATAATGGTGATAAATTTGATTCATTTACCAAAGAGGCTCTTGAAAGCATCATCTCGAAGAAAAATTCAGGAGAATTTATTGATTTTCTAGTTAAATTTTCGCAGGTAAAATTTATACTTCAAAAATCAGTAATTAATCCCAAGGAAATTGCTAGAAAAGAAATGAAATTTGAAGAAATTTCAAATAAAGCATTTGAAATCGGTAAAAATCTTGGAGGTAAATTTGTCACTTCGGGAGATCTTATAACTGCGTATCTGTTAACATTTGAGCCAGAAACTAAGCTTTTATTTGATAAAAAAATTCGAGAAGAAGATCTACTTAATATAAACAGATGGTCAAGAACTTGTGTTTCTGAGGAACGGCCAAGAATTAGAAGAGCTAGGTTTGTTGGAGTAGGATTTGGAGAAGCACTTACTTATGGATGGACACCAGAAGCTAAGAAATATACTAAGGATCACACTTTCTCGAGTATAAAAAAGAGAAGCCTTATCGAAGGCAGGGAGAAAGAATACAAACTGCTTTTGGATACAATGGAAAAGCCACAGAATAATAATGTTCTTTTGGTTGGAGAACTTGGAACTGGAAAAGATAATTTGGTTGAAAATTTTATTTATGAAAGCTATGAAGGAAAGCTTTTAAAATTAAATCACAGGAGATTCCTCGAGATTATGGTTGGGGCATTCGTTGCAGGATCAACTAGTAGAGAAGATTTGGAAATCAGGCTTCAAGACATAATTGCGGAAGTAAAACACTCTGGAAATATCGTTTTATATATTCCGGAATTTCAAAACCTTATGGGTTCAAGCTCATACAATATTGATTTGTCCGGCGCTATCCTTCCATATCTTAGAGATGGAAATATGCCAATTATAGCCACGATGACCAACGGGGAATATAAGAGATTTTTTGAGAAAAATGCTCTTCGTGAAGTGTTCGAAGTGATAATGCTTGAAGAACCAAGTTTTGCAGTAGCATTAAAGATGCTTTTTATGAAGACTGATGAAATAGAGCTTCAAAATAATGTAAACCTTAGTTTCGCAGCGGTGACATCAGCAGTTAGATTAGCAGATAAATATGAGCCAAATTCTGTTTTGCCTGGTACTGCGGTGGACTTACTTAACGCAGCATCAAATACAGTAAAAATAAGTAGAGGAAAAAATGCAACAGTTCTCGAGGAGGATGTAGTAGCGACAGTTGAGCAAAAAAGTAAGATTCCTGTTGGAGCGCCTACTCATAAAGAAAAAATGATTCTTTTAAATCTTGAGAATGAAATGCACAAATATATTATTGGGCAAAATGAAGCAATCACAAAAGTTTCTGTAGCTCTTCGTAGGATCCGAGCTGGGTTAGCCCGCGAGAAGCCAATTTCATTTTTGTTCTTAGGTCCTACCGGTGTTGGAAAAACTGAAACTGCAAAAACACTAGCTAGGTTATATTTTGGAGGAGAAGCCCAAATTATACGACTAGATATGAGTGAGTATGGGACTTCTGATGGGCTCAATCGTCTAATTCAATCAGGAGCTGGAAGCTTTCTCGATAAAGTGGAAACTCATCCATTTTCTCTGATTTTACTTGATGAGTTTGAAAAGGCAGATCCGAAGATCTTAAATTTATTCCTTCAGGTTTTGGATGATGGACGCATGACAGATTCGATCGGTAAAACTGTTTCATTTAATAATACTATTATCATCTCCACAAGTAATGCAGGCTCTGAATATATAAGACAAAATGTAGATAATGAAAAAAATATTGAAAGTCAGGAACTTCTCGATTATCTTCAAAAGCAAGGAATCTATGCGCCTGAGCTTCTAAATAGATTTGATGATGTGGTAGTGTTTAATCCTCTAAATCAGGAAGAAATAGCCTCAGTCACAAGACTTGTTATGTCTGATATTACTTCAAAGCTAGCTGCTCAAGATATTAAATTAATAGTTACGAATGATGCTATAGCTAAGATTTCGAGAGATGGGTTTAATCATGAATTTGGTGCACGTCCGCTTAGGCGTTTTGTGCAAAATAATGTGGAGGATGTTATTGCCAAAATGGTTTTATCTAGTGAGGTAAATAGAGGAGATGGTGTAGAGGTAAAAGTAGATTTAAATTCAAATCTTATAATTGAGAAAAAATCCTCAGTTTGAATTACCCAGTTTGAGCTGCCGAACGCCAGCTTTTGAGTTCGAATCTAATTCCCCTGAGAGTCCCGGTCTCGAACCATTTAATCATTATAACTTAAAGGGCAAGTTAGCT
Organism: uncultured Gammaproteobacteria bacterium; assembly: GCA_964637955.1. GTDB lineage: Bacteria > Patescibacteriota > Microgenomatia > Levybacterales > UBA12049 > 2-01-FULL-39-10-A. Next base: position 121,088 of record CAZWXQ010000001.1, read on the forward strand.
CCTTTTGGGCTTCTCACTTCTCCTCAAGCAACTCCCACTTGCCCTTTCTCAGATTGTATCAGTTTATGGCTAAATGAGACATGTAAGACATTTAAAAATAGTTTCTAAATCCTTTGAATTTGGTTATTGACATATACCCTTATGGGGTATACGATATTGAAATGAAAACACATTACGAAGATGCCAAAGAAAATGCGCAAAAAAGATTAAACATCATTAAGGGTCAAATAGAAGGTCTTCAGAAGATGGTTGAGAATGATGAATATTGTATGGATTTATTAAACCAAAGCCTAGCAATACAGAACTCCCTAAAAAGCTTAGATGCAGTTCTTTTTGAAAGACATCTTAAGACTCATGTTATGCATCAAATGCAAGAAGCCCCAGAAAAAGCCATAGAAGAAGTTTTAACTTTATTCAAAAAAGTAGATAAATAAGGAAAATTAAATGGAGACTCAAACATTTGATGTTATCGGAATGCACTGCGCTTCCTGCAGTAATATAATAAGTAAGAAGCTAAAAAAGCTCCCCGGAATTGAGTCGTGCGATGTAAATTTTGCTACAGAAAAAGCTAAAGTTAAGTTTGATTCATCCCAAGTCAATGAGGATAAAATGAATTCTGAAATAAAGAAATTAGGATATGCATTCTCCTCTAAAGACCACACGATGATGAACTCAATGAGTGGAATGAAAAGAATGGATCATTCACAGCATCTTGGCTTAAACCAATCTAAAGAAGCTAAGATAAAAGAGTTAAAAGAGATGATGAAAAAATTATTATTTGTTCTTCCTTTTACCGCAATTATTTTTACTTATATGATGTGGGAGATTTTAGCTAAGTTCATTCCTCAAATCCCGTCCTTAGATTTCTCAATGAGATATCTAAACACCTTCATGTTCTTGGTTAGTATTATCACTCTCTTCTGGGTAGGAAAGCCATTTATCGAAGGAGTTACTAGATTTATTAAATACAGAGCCGCAAATATGGATACGCTTATTGGAATCGGAACTCTTACTGCATTTATTTATAGCAGCATCATTTTTCTTTTTCCTGAAGTAGCAACATTTATAAATGCTCCTGAATATGTGTATTTCGATGTCGTAATTGTAGTAATAGGATTTGTCACTTTAGGTAAATACTTGGAAACAAGATCCAAGATTAAAACTGGAGAAGCCATTGAAAAACTTATGGAGCTTGGAGCGAAAACTGCAATTGTAAAAAGAGATGGGAAGGAATTAGAAATTCCTATTAATGAGGTGAAGATTGATGATGTTATTGTAGTAAAACCAGGTTCCAAAATCCCAACTGACGGAATAATTACAGAGGGAAAATCTAGTATTGATGAATCCATGATCAGTGGAGAGCCTATTCCTGTAGAGAAAAAAGAAGGAGACTTAGTAATCGGTGGAACGTTAAATAAACAAGGAGGGTTTCTATTTAAAGCAACCAAAGTTGGATCTGACACTATGCTTTCTCAGATCATAAAGATGGTCGAAGAGTCACAGAATTCCAAAGCAGAAATTCAAAATTTAGCTGACAAGGTTTCATCATATTTTGTTCCAGTAGTTCTGGGTTTTGCCTTAGTAACCTTTTTTATTTGGATTACGGTTGGATTCCATTTTCTTGGTATGTCTCAAGCATTTTCTTATGGATTATTATCATTTGTAGGAATTCTAGTTATTGCATGCCCCTGTGCGCTTGGTCTTGCTATTCCAACTGCTTTAATTGTGGGTACTGGCAAAGGAGCACAGAATGGAATTCTCATTAAAAATGCAAATAGTCTTGAAAATCTTTATAAAGTTAAAACTCTTGCTCTTGACAAGACTGGGACTATAACAAATGGAAAACCAGAAGTGACAGATGTAATTAGTCTAAGTAGCGATTATTCTGAAAAACAAATAATTGGCTTTAGCGCTAGTGTTGAAAGTTTTTCAAGTCATCCCCTAGCTATAGCTGTTATCGATAAAGCAAAAAAAGATAATGTCAAGCTTGTCAAAGCAGATGACTTCGAAGAAAAAGAAGGATCAGGAGTGAATGCAGTTATAGGTGGATATAAAGTTGAAATTAGAAAACCTAATTTAGAAGAATCAGAAAAATTATCAAGCTATTTAAAGGATGGAAAGACAGTTATTTCAGTTGTGATTGAAAATGAATTAGTTGGCGCACTAGTAATTAACGATACAGTTAAAAGTAACGCAATTGAGTCAATTAAAAAATTAAAAAAGATGGGAATAAAAACAGTGATGATTACAGGAGATAATAAAAAAGCTGCTGAGTATATTGGAGATAAAACGGGAATTGATAAAGTCATCTCTGAAGTCATCCCACAAGAAAAAGCAAAGATTATTGATGATTTAAAAGAGGATAATAATTCACTTGCTATGGCAGGAGATGGAATAAATGATGCACCAGCGCTATCTCGTGCTGATGTTGGAATTGCTATGGCAACAGGAACAGACATTGCAATTGAGTCATCTGATATAGTTCTACTTAATGGTGATATTTCTAAAATTCCTCAAGCTTTTAAGCTTTCAAAGTTAACCATGAGAACAGTAAAGCAAAACTTATTCTGGGCATTTATTTATAACATAGTTGGTATTCCAATCGCAGCTGGAATCTTGTATCCTTTCTTCGGAATTGTTCTAAATCCAGTATTAGCTGGAATGGCTATGGCACTCTCATCCGTATCAGTTGTTGCAAATTCTTTATTACTTAAAAGAGCAAAATTAGTATGAATTTAGGATTAATATTCTTAACAGGTTTAACTATAGGAGGACTCACATGTCTAGCGGTTCAAGGTGGCCTTTTGGCTTCAGTTATCGCATCTAGAGAAAAAGAAGGTATCGAAAAAAAAGGAAAAGTTGATAGAATATTCCCAACTCTAGCTTTTCTTTTAGCCAAACTTTTTGCATATACTACGCTTGGCCTTGTTCTTGGAGCACTAGGATCATTTATAAGTTTAACATCTCAAGTTCAATCTTTTATTCAATTAATGGCTGGAGTTTATATGATAATAATTGCATTAAATTTACTTGATGTTCATCCGATTTTTCGTTATGCAGTAATCCAGCCACCTAGATTTTTAACTAAAAGAATAAGAAATCAATCTAAAAGCTCTGATATATTTGCTCCGGCTATGTTGGGTTTAATGACCATATTTATTCCCTGTGGTACTACCCTTGCTATGGAAGCATTAGTCATAAGTACTGCAAGCCCTATTAAGGGCGCATTGATAATGGCTACTTTTGTACTTGGGACATTTCCGATGTTTTTTGGAATTGGATATGTTACTTCTCTGCTTGGCGAAAAATTTAAAGACAATTTCTTAAGAATTGCAGCGGTATTATTATTTTTCTTAGGATTTCTATCAATATATGGCGGAATGGTGGCATTAGGTGTACCAATATCAGTCTCTAAAGTTACAGCGTTATACAAAGTTAATTCTAATAATAGTTCTGGAAATATGTCTGTTGCTTATCCTCCTGTAAAAAATGGTTTTCAGGAAATATTAATTAATGTAAGTAGTAGTGGCTACACTCCGAATAATATAATTCTTAAGGCTGGTGTTCCCACCAAGCTAAATTTAAGGACCAGTAATGCGTATTCATGTGCAATTGCATTTAGAATTCCATCTCTTAAGATGGGTGTTAATTTAAAACCTGACGGATTACAAACCTTAGAGCTGCCAAAGCTTGCTAAAGGTGACTATTCATTTAATTGTTCTATGGGAATGTATACGGGGGTGATTAAAGTCTTATGAAGAAAATAGTATTAGATATTCATGGAATGCACTGTAATAGTTGTGCTATGAATATTGATTTTGATCTGGAAGATCTAGAAGGAATAAAAGAATCTAAAACAAGCTATGCAAAACAAAAATGTGAAGTAGAGTTTGATGAAGAGAACATCTCTGAGAAAGAAATATTAAAGCAAATAAAGGAAACTGGATATGACGCTAGTTTAGCTAATTAAACATGAAAAGATTATTAGTAGTAATAGGTTCAATTATATTTGTCATTCTAATTATTTTATTTGGATATAAGATCTACAGTAAAGTAACAGTTCCAAAGAAGGTCCACTATCACGCAGGTTTCATAGTTTTCAAAGACAATAAGAAAATAAACTTCTCAGATTTTAAATATATGTATGAAAAGCCATGCACTATTAATGGAAAAGAGAATGAAGAAAGCGAAAATGAAAAATTAGAAAAAGCACATCTTCATGATAATGTTGGCGATGTCGTACATATTGAAAAATCTGGAGCTAAGTGGGGAGATTTATTTACAAATATTAAATATCCAATAGATAAAGATGCAATTATTTATATAAACGGTAAGGAGATTAAAAACTTCCAAAAACTTTCCATTAAACCTTATGATTCCTTGGTTATGTTCATTGGGAGTAACAATGTAAACGAGGATATAAAACAGGCACTTACGCAAAAATACATAGAAGAAATGGGAAGTAAGAGTAAAACTTGTGGTGACTAGTAAAGGAGGTGATTGAATGAAAAAAGAATATTTATATGGATTAATAGGATTATTGGGAGGAATAATAATTGCATTTGTGTTTTCAGCGTCAATTGTTAAAAGCAATAATACAAATATGATGAAAATGATGGGAATTTACGCCGTAAAAGATAATGATGATCAAGCGAATATGCCGGTTAAGCAGCACATGATGACTAGCGGAAATATGATGGGAAATGATGAAGGCAATTCAATGACAATGAATGATATGGTTTCTGGATTAAATGGAAAAACAGGAGATGCTTTTGACAAGGCATTTATTGCAGAAATGATTCCACATCATCAAGGCGCAATTGATATGGCAAAACTTGTTGAAGAGAATGCAAAACATCAAGAGCTTAAAGATCTTGCTAAAGACATAATTACTGCACAGACAAATGAAATTAAGCAGATGAGGCAGTGGCAAGCAGCTTGGGGATATTAATTCTTTTCTAGCAAATCTGAAGAAAGTTAAGATAATCTTCTTTTACTTAAGTTTAATAGCAGTCTTAATGCTAACCTGTCATATAACTTGAATTCTACGACGCAGGATTTTCTAGGCTTTTAGAATACTTATTGAATCTGGTAAATTCAGTCGGATTATAAGCATTATATATTTGTAAAAAGATTTGAAGTGTTGCGCAATAGCAAATATAGCTAACCGCTAAAATTCTCTCCGCGTCATCTGGTTTTGAATCAATATCTAAAAAAGGCTCACGTGCTGATGCAGGGCCTCTCATATATCTTGTGAGTCCAGGCATCGTTGAATGAACTGAGTCAGAAAAATATGGATAAAATAATGTATAAAACTTTTCCGCACTGTTATTTTCAGAAAATTTTCCAATTTTTTTAAGATGAGCGTCTATTGCGATTGTTCTGTCAAATAAAGTTGGTAGTTTGTTAACATTTTTATCTTTATATCGCTTTCTATCTTTGCTTAATAATTCAGAATTCTCTTTAATGAATATTTCCCAGTCGCCGGCTTTCTTAATTGTCCCAAATTCCATATTCCAAGTAGGATATTTATCCCAGAGTCTTTTGTGTCTTTTTGCAAATTCATTGGATTGCATGATTAGATCAGATAAAAACAATCTTGCTTTATCTTCGGATCTACTCGAATATATAAATCTTATATTTAGCCAAATTTCGAACTGCGATCTTAACAAGGATTCTCCTGGCTTTTCATAAGTAGGTGAAGATCCCATGAGTTTTAAAATACTCTCCGAATAGCTTTGTGAGGCGCCCATCATAAAATATAAGATTCTTTTTCTTACTCTTACTCTTTTTAGATCTAAAGGGATAGAGCTTATCTTTTTAAATCCATATACTAACGCCTCATGATATTCGTTAATTAATTCTTTTTGTTTTTCATTAAATTCCATAATATTGCCAATGCAAAATATAAATTTCTCGCCATAAAAAGTTCTCGTTATTTAATTGGTCTAATTTTTATCCTCTTGGTGGAAATGGATCATTTCCGTAAGTCCATTCAGTGCGAAATTGACCACCTACTCCTTGAATTAGAATCTGTGATAAGGTTCCAGCAGGTAAACCACCAACATGTTGTTTTGCAGCTTTTATTGCTTCTGCCTGAGTAGAATAAAAACCTTCATTGCAATGTTCGCATTGTACCTTCCATTGATTTCCATGGGATAAAACATATACTTTTTGTCTCATTTATTTCTCACCTCCTTTGACCCCCTCTAAGAGAAATATAAAAGAGAAGGGTACTTTTTGAATTATGCATTTTTCTTCCTTCTGTTATAGGGAGACTTATTTGTGGGATGCAGAGAAAGATTTAACTCATGAGCTTTCGAATATATAGCATTTGGAGATCTTCCTAGCTCATAAGCAATTAAAGGAGTTGGTTTATTTCCTGTTATTGATTTTCTAAGCCTAGCTTCTTGTGAATCTGTCCACTGTTTGCCGTTATTTATTGGTGTTTTAGCCACTTTGATCACCTGCCTTATGAAATTTGCAATGAATAGCAAATTTTCATATAATTAAGTTAATGTTCAGTATAGCACTATAATTTTGTGCTAGTCAATACTTATTTATGCTAACACCACGACAAAAAGAAATTTTAGATTTTATTAAAGAATATGTAGCCAAAAATGGCTATGCTCCTACTCTTAGCGAAATCAAACAAAAATTTCAATTTCGATCAAATTCAGCTGCACATCAACATGTGGCAGCTCTTCAAAGAAAAGGATTTTTAAAAAAATTACCTTTCCAAACTAGATCTATTTCCTTATTTCAGGAGACAGATGCCATGAAGGAGATTCCCCTAGTAGGAAGAATTGCCTTGGGAGAGCCAATAGAATCTTTTAATGCACAGGAAACAATAAACGTACCGGATATGCTGGTTTCAAAAAGCGGACAATATTATGCTTTAGAAGCAAGAGGCAACAGCATGAATGATGATGGAATTCTAAATGGCGATCTAATTATTGTTAGGCAAACTAGTTATGCTGAAAATGGAGATATAGTTGTTGCATTAGTTCCTGATGGTGGAGCAACCCTAAAAAGGTTTTATAATCTAGGTAATAAAATTGAACTGAGGCCTAAGTCTCTGGATTCAGAGTTTATGTCCAAATTTTATCCATATGGAGAAGTTGAGGTGCAAGGGATATTTTCTGGATTAATAAGGAGAGAATTATAATGCCAAAATTAAATCAAGAATCTTCTTTGGTGATTAGCTACAGTAATTCAATTGAGATATTTCCACCCGAATTTTTTGATAACTTAACAGCAATTAATAAACAGATGGAACCCCTAATGGAATCCATACGCAAAATGAATGAGAGCACGTTATTTGTAATTCAGAAATCTTTTGAAGACATAGATAAGAATATAGGACAGATATTTGCAGTTCAGATGAAATTAGTAAATTTCGCAAATATATTTATTAGACCTAGTTTCCCACCTTCACAAATTGTAGATGTTGAACCTACTGAGATTACTCCTTCGCTGCTTCCCACCTCGAGGGTTTTGGCTATAGTAGGTAAATTCGAAAATTTTAACATTGGAATCTCTATAGAAGGGAAATTCTATTATGGAGAAAAGCAAATAATTGGATTAACTTTAGGATCAAATCATGGGAAATTCTTAAAAATGCTCCTCGAGTCAGATTTTAATTATGTATCTGATGAATATGCATTAAGCATTTTAAATCCTTCAGATAAAGAAAAAGGTATAGGATTTATTAGAGACGACCTTATCAAGGTTCTAAGAAATAAAAATACCTTAAATGTGCAATTATTTAGAGACAGGAAGCAGGGATATCGACTTATTTCCATACAACCTTTAACCAATTAGCTCCTGATCTTTTCCTGGATTTTTCCTGACAATTTTCAGTTTTTAATCTTCCAAGATTATCCTATTCTCTAACTATGGCACAAGATTTGAAAATATCTCAAATAAAGATAAATGAACTTAACCCTGCTGAATATAACCCCAGGAAATGGGACGAAACCTCTATTGCTCAACTTACCGAAAGCATTAAGAGATTTGGATTTGTAGATCCCATAATCGTAAACGGCGCTGAGAGCAGGAGAAACGTGGTTATAGGCGGACATTTTCGTCTGAAAGTCGCAAGGGATCTAGGCTTTACGGAAATTCCAGTTGTATATATTAATATACCTGAAATTGAAAAAGAAAAAGAGTTAAATCTTCGTTTAAATAAAAACACAGGTGAGTGGGATTATGAATTACTTGCTTCATTTGATGAATCAATACTTAACGATATAGGTTTTAACTCTGAAGAATTAGATGAAATTTTCAATTTTGATGATAATCCAGATGAATTCGATTTACAAAAAGAGCTTCAGAAATTGCAGATTAATAAAATTGAGATACAAAAAGGTGATGTCTGGGCTTTAGGTGAAAGTAAGCTTATGTGTGGTGATTCGACTTTTGAACAGGATATCCTAAAACTCATGGATGGGGAGAAAGCAGCTATGTGTTTTACAGATCCACCTTATATATTAGATTACCTTCATGGAAAAAAGAAAAACGGAAAACCGGCTACAGGATTTGGTGCAAAAAGAGACAGAAGATATCTTGAAACCGATGTTCTCCCATCAAATTTTACAGAGTTGTGGATGGCTAATATTGCAAAAATTCAGAATGAGCATTTTTCAATAATAGTTTATGAGAATTGGAAGAATATAAGAACCATTTGGGATGAGATGGAAAAGTATTGGAAAGTTAAAAATATGCTTGTTTGGCATTTACCTAATAGGCACCAGGGTTTCTCAGCTAAGTATAAGTTCTTTTCAAAGCATGATATAGCAATGGTGGGTGCATCGCCAAACACAGATGTTCAATTTAATGCAGATAATGAAAAAGATGGTTTGCAAGAAGAATATGAAACCGCGCTATATGCAATTTCTGGCAAACCACATTGGGAAGGTTATCAAAGAGGAAGGAAAAATCAGCCAACAGATTTTATTGAATATGTTGCTTCGGACGAAAAGCATTCAGGGCAAGGAATTATTTTTGGAACAAAACCAATCGAGATATTAATCCCATATATAAAAATGTTAACTAAAAGAGGAGATTTGATAATTGAACCTTTTGGAGGATCAGGATCAACTTTGATAGCTTCAGAAAAGATGAAACGACGATGTTTCATTATGGAAAAATCTCCAGTATATGCTGAAGTGATTAAAAAGCGATGGGAAAACTTAACAGGTCAGAAAGGAGTGAGGATTGCATGTGGGATAAAATCGAAAAAAGACAATTAAAAAATAAGCAGGAACTTCTTGAGCAACTTAAGAAAACACCAATAATCCAAATAGCCTGTGGTAAATCAAATATAAGTCGTGCCACATACTATCGCTGGCGAAATGAAGATAAAGAGTTTGCTCAGAGCGCTGATAAGGCTATTGATGAAGGTTCAGCCTTAGTTAATGATATTGCTGAATCTCAATTATTGAATGCGATTAAACAGCAAAATTTAACTGCCATTATTTTCTGGTTGAAGCACCATCACGCAGCCTACGCCAACAAGATCGAGTTAACAGCAAGATTTAAAGCAGACGAGGAAATACTAACTCCTGAGCAGGAAAAGTTAGTGACTAGAGCACTAAAAATAGTATCTTTAATGCCTAAGGAGGATAAGGATGTTAACTCAAAATGAGATTGAAGAATTAAAAAAGAAAAGATCTGTCAGAAGAGCAATTTCAAAAAGAAGTCATTACTGGTTTTTTTCAATATATTTAAATCACTACATTAAATATCCATTTGCTCAGTTTCACATTGAAATGTTTCACTTAACGGAAAACGAGGCTTTAAGGTTGGCAGTTCTTGTTGCATTTAGAGGATCTGGAAAATCCACTCTAATAACTCTTTCCTATGTAATCTGGTCAATAATTGGAGTTCAAAACAAGAAGTTTGTTTTAGTATTAAGTCAGACTCAGGCTCAGGCGAAACTACATTTAGCCAACATAAAAAGAGAGCTTGAGAGCAACGATTTATTAAAAGCAGATATAGGACCGTTTGAAGAAATAAGTGATGAATGGGGTTCAAATTCAATAGTAATTTCAAAATTTGGAGCAAGAATTACTGTTGCTTCAACAGAACAAAGCATAAGAGGATTAAGACATGGACAACATCGACCAGATTTAGTGATTTGTGATGATGTTGAAGACTTAAATTCAGTAAAGACTAAAGAAGGAAGAGATAAAACTTTCCAATGGCTTGCTGGAGAAGTTTTGCCAATTGGAGATCAAAACACAAAAATAGTAATAGTTGGAAATCTTCTTCATGAAGATAGTCTCTTAATGAAATTAGTTAATGCTATAAAAAATGGAAAATTAAATGGAAAATATTTTTCTTATCCTCTACTTGATGATGAAAATAATATTACATGGCCAGAGAAGTTTAAATCAAAGACTGATATCGAAAATTTAAGAACTTCTATAGGAACAGATAGCGCATGGTATAGGGAGTATTTGCTTAAAATAATTTCAGATGCTGATAGGCTTGTTCATCCTGAATGGATTCAATATTACAATGAGATTCCTTCTGAGGAAAATGGGCATTTTATGTATACAGCTACAGGAATTGATCTTGCTATTTCAGAGAAAGAATCAGCAGATTATACAGCTATGGTGTCGGCCAAAGTTTATGGAAGCGGAGAAAATTTAAAGGTTTACATACTCCCTAACCCTATAAATAAAAGAATGAGTTTTCCAGAAACATATGAAACGGCTAAAATGATTTCTAAGGAATTAGGAAATGGATATTATACAAAGTTATTTATTGAAGATGTTGGCTATCAAAGAGCTTTAATTCAGAATTTATCTAATAATAATATTCCTGCTGAAGGGGTTAAGGTTTCTGGTCAGGATAAAAGAAGTAGACTTGCATTAGTTACTCATTTGATAGAGCAAGGAAAAATTATATTTCCCGATCAAGATAGATGTAGAAATTTGATACTACAACTTACTGGTTTTGGATTAGAAAAACATGATGATCTTGCAGATGCATTTTCTCTTCTAATGTTAAAAATAATTGAGGAAGATTCAGGAAGTGTAGGCTTCTTCTTTATAGGTGGTTCAGATCTATCTAGTTTTTCAGACTACAGACCCTTGAGCTTCAATCAGCCATTTTAAAAAAGATCAGATAGTTGAACTTTAAGAGCTTTGGAAATTTTATCAATTGTTTGAACCGGCGGATTACTTATACCCCTTTCGATTCTGGAAATTGTAGTATAGTGCAGGCCAACTCTATCAGCTAATTCTTCTTGTGACATTTTCTTGTCTCTCCTAGCTTTTCTAATTCTTTTACCTAGTTTTTCGTTAACTTTATATTTCACTTATTAGTTATAAATTAATGAAAAACAGAAAGTTTGAGTATAGCGTCAGACGCTTTATTTAGCCTTGACTTTATGCTTAAATATAAGTAATATGCCTTACGTAAGCACGAAATTAATAGAAAGGAGGTGAATTATGAACTGGATTAAAAAACATAAAATAGTGTCAGGAATTATTGGAGTTGTCGCATTTTTTATAATAGTTGGAGCTTTAGGTTCAAGCAGTACAACAACTAAATCAGAATCAACTAACTCTACTTCTGTCAAAAGTCAATCAAATAATGCTGAACCAACAGCAACAATTGAAAACAAGCAGCCCAATGTTCCAGCGGAATATAAATCAGCACTCAAGAAAGCAACTAGCTATGCGACTATAATGCATATGTCAAAAAGAGGTGTATATGACCAGTTAGTCTCAGACTATGGTGAAAAGTTTTCGCCAGAAGCTGCACAGTATGCAATTGATAATGTGAAAGCTGATTGGAATGCAAATGCTTTAGCTAAAGCAAAGAGCTATCAAGAGCAACAGAGTATGTCACCTGCTGCCATTCAAAATCAATTAATATCTGATTACGGTGAAAAGTTCACGCAAGCGGAAGCAGATTATGCTATTCAACACCTAAGTAAATAGCGGGAGTTAGTAGTAGCTAAGCGGTGAAGCAAGAACAAGAAAAACATTCGATATTAAAATCGCATGTTTTTCTTTGGATTAAATATAGTATTTTAAGCCTAGACTTAATCAAAATCCTGCGGTACTGTGTACTCAAATGAATACAGAGGCAGGAATACTTAAGCTAATAACTAGATGCGAGAATTACTTCTATAAGTACCTCTTAACACAAGATAAATCATACATAGACAAATACTTTAAAACTTCAAGTCAACTCAAAAGAAAGGTTAAGAAATGGAAAATGAAATAAAAGCACCCATAGATTACTGTTTGTATGCTCGAAAATCTACAGAAGATGATGAAAGACAAGCAATGAGTATAGATTCTCAAATTAAAGAGATGTCTGAAATGGCTTTAAAGGAAGAGATATTCATAAAAGAAATCCGACAAGAAAAGCATTCAGCGAAAATGTCAGGGCAAAGGCCTGTTTTTAATCAGCTATTAGCAGATATAAAAAGTGGTATGTTTAGGGGAATATTAACTTGGGCGCCTGACAGGTTAAGCAGAAATGCAGGAGATTTAGGCGTGCTTGTAGATTTAATGGATCATGGCAAGTTAACTAATATTAAAACATATACTCAGGCCTTCACAAATAGTCCTAGCGATAAGTTTTTACTCATGATTCTTTGCTCTCAAGCAAAACTCGAAAATGATCAGAAAGGAATAAATGTTAAAAGAGGGATAAGAGCCAAATGTCAGATGGGATGGAGACCTGGTGTTCCGCCAACAGGTTATTTTAATAGAACAATGAATGGGGTTAAAGATATAATCCCCGATCCTCAACGAGCTCCATTTATAACCGAAATGTTTCAAAGAGTTGCCGATGGACAAAGTGGTTGGGATATAAAAAGATGGTTTGATAAATCTGGAATGACTACTAGATCTGGAAAAAAAGTTTACTTAGGCAATTTATATCTTATGCTGAAAAATTCATTTTATTATGGAGAATTTGAATACCCTATTAATAGTGGTAATTGGTATAAGGGAAAACATAAACCATTAATAACAAAAATTCTATTTGATAAAGTACAAAATCAGCTTATTACTTCAACTAAATCAGATTGGGGCAGTAATATTGCTCCATTCAAAGGATTATTTAGATGCGGAACATGTGGGAAAAAACTAATTGGCGAAGAAAAAATCAGAAAAAGAAAATGGGGAGCCCCCATAAGACATGTTTATTACCACTGTGCCCGAAACCTTAGTGATTGCTCAGAGCCATATATAAGTGAGGAAAAATTAATAAAACAAATTCTTAGATATATTAATTTCATGAGTATCGCGCATCCTAATTTCCTCAAGCTAACAGACCCTTTACATATAAGTTTGTTGTCATATAGCTTAATTAGAAATGAAGTACTTTATGAGCAAGATATTAATCCAAATGATCAAAAATCCGATCCGGTAAATTTTAGTAGATATATTCTGAATAAAGGGTCCGTTGATGAAAAAAGAGACTTAGTTATGTCTTTAGGGAAGCAGATGTATATTAAAAATAAGTATTTGGTTTCCTCTGTATCTGAATAATTCATAAAATATTATCCTTAATTTGCCTCAATTCAATCTATAGGATAAAATGCTGCATATAAATTTATGAATCATTTTGAAAGCAGCAATCTGGATAAAATTTTCTATCTTAATCCCAGTAAAAATCATTTAATAGGATCAAGAGAGTCGACCGTACTTGAATTTAAGGAAAATTTTTCTTTTGCAAATCTAGCGGATTACGCTAAAGTAATGGCTTCTTTTGCAAACAAAGATGGAGGCTATATAGTTTTTGGTTTAGAAGATAATCCTAGAAAGATTGTTGGAATCGATAGGAATACTTTCGATACTATTGATCAAGCCAAATTAACTGAGGGATTAAATGATATATTTCAGCCTGCAATGGAATGGGATATTGCAGTTCATGATTGGAATGGATTTTCATTTGGAATAATTTATGTATTTAAGACTGTTCAAAAGCCTATCATTGCAAGAAAAAATTATGGTTCCGAAATTAAGGAAGGTGAAATTTATTATAGATATAGAGCTAGATCGGAGAAAATTAAATATTCTGAGTTGCGTCATTTACTTGATGAGCAAAAGGAGTTGACCAATGAAGCATGGAGAAAAGTTATAGAAAAGGCTTCATCGATCGATCCTAGAAATGTAGCTATGTTAGATACGATAACAGGTGAATTAACAGGAGATGGAGGAACAGTAGTAATAGATGAGTCATTAATATCTAAATTGAAATTTATAAGGGATGGAGATTTTAATCAAAAAGATGGTGCTCCAACTCTTAAGCTTATAGGTGATCTTCAGGCTGTTCCTGTAGCAGCTGTAAAGAGTAAAAAAGTACTTATTGGGGAAGATATTTATAAATTTAGAGCTTCGCAGGTTGCAAAAGAAGTTCAGTCAGGTATAGCTAAAAATTTTAGTATTCAGCTACATACTAAGGCATGGAAAATGTATGAATCGAGACCTAAAGAGAAAAATTCGGGTTTTAAAAATGAATTTTCAGAATTAAAGCAAGCCGAAAACGATTATCGATATTCTCAAGCATGGATCGATTTTCTGATAAATAAATTAAAAACTGATCAGGAATATCAAAAATTATTAGATTTCAAAATATAATTTAAATTTTAGAGAGCTGAATGGCGAGGGTACGGTGGGGCGATAGTAATAGTGTGCTGAGAGTACCGGTCTCGAACCATTTAATCATTATAGCAGTGTCTCTTATAAAGGCTAAATAAGACAATTAATACAGTATTAAAAATAAAAAAATTTATTTAGGTTAGTAAAGAAATATATTTCAAAATAAGTCCTATAGTTTACATAATGATATTTTTTTGATATAATTAATATATGACAGAGCAACAACCATTTCTTAAAACAGCTGAAAAAGCACAAATGCTTCAGGATGCACAACCAACGCCACTTGAAGTTGTTAGAAGATATGAAATTGATAGGGATAAAATAGCACAAGATTAGATAGATAATGGAGTTATCCCTGATATACTTGTCTCCAATGAACCAACTGATAAAATAGGCTAATAGCATCAAAGATAGATATTATTTTTGTATTACATATCCCATTCTTCGTATCTTATTTCATCTAATGCAACTAGATCTGGATGAGGTTTAGAGATTAATTTAACAATAATGCTTCCAGCAAGATCAAGAAAATCATCATCTTCTCTTGTTCCGTCAAGCATTTCAACAAATATTCCTGAGTAAGAAAAAGCTGTTTCATGCATTTTTTTATGAAGTTCAGCGATTATTTTTACACATAATTCTTGGTAAGTTAATCCAGTTGCAAAAATTTCATCGCCAAGTATTTTAAACGCTGAAGACAGTAGTAAATTGGGTTCAAGTGTCGTAGGATTGATATATCGAGAATTTTTAAAAAATTCTATAGTCTCAAGAGTTAGAAAATCTGTACCTAGAAATGGTCTCTTTAAATCATTTAATTCTTCCGATTTTGCTATAGACATAGTATTTTATTTATTAATTTCTACTGCTGGTGTAATTCTAAAAGCTGCTCTTGCTCCTGCAAAAACAGGTGTTTCGAAAATTCTTGATCTTGCACTCTCTACAGGAGTTCCGCTTTTCATTACTTGTAACCATTTAAATCTAAGCATTTCTTCTGGGGTGATAAAACCTCTAGGGTCAAGTTCCGTTGGATAGTGATGAACATCACCCATTGTTACATTTAAATCGATCAATCTTGGAATTCTATTAAGTAATTTACCCTTGTTTGTTCTAAAATTATCAAATTCAAATGCAATTTTTCTTCCCTCAAGATCTTTCAACACAGCCCAATATAATTGATCGAATTCATGAGTTGCGCCATCAGCAAGTTTTTTCCTCCCATCTTTTAAATAGCGTACTACTTGACCATCTCTATACATTTGAGGCCTAAATTCTCTTCCAAAAATAATAGTGTCAGTTGGAATATGTTGAGGGGTAACTAGGAAAGCTTCGAAATCTCTTGCTGCGTTTTCTCCTAGTGTTTTCAATTTTGATCCTAGCTCTGGATTGCTTATTAAATCTGATTGATCAGTATCTACAGCAAAATAAATATTTTGCTCGAGAATTGAAATAGGGCCATTGCCTGAGGAGCAATCATCTTCAAAAGAATGACCATGCCATAATTCAGGTCCCGGTTCTATTCTAATATCTGGGTCAAATGGTCCGACTAATTCTCCCATATTAAATTATTTATCCTTTAGATTCATATCAAATAAAATATAAAATCAAGCCACTTGAGATACTCTTTTATTAAAATCAATAATATCTCCTTCTCTTGGAAGCGATATTCTTGCAATATCCAATTCTTCTTTAGCTCGACTAGCAAAAGCTTCGCGAGCAGTATCCTCTCCGTGTGTCAAAACTAACTCCCTAAAATGAACTGGTCCGTTTACGGTATGTTCTAGCCAATGCATTAAATCATCTTGATCAGCATGTGCGCTTAATCCTCCTGCTTGGAATACAGTAGCTTTAACAGGTATATCTTCTCCATAAAGTCGAACTGATTTTTGCCTTCTAGAAGTCTACGACTCGGAGTTCCTGCAGCTGCAAACCCAGCTAGCATGATTCTAGTTTTTTTATCAGGCAATTCTCTTGCAGCATGTCCAACAATTCTTCCTCCATTCATCATGCCTGATCCAGCGATAATTACTCGGGGACCATGCTTAGGAAGTCTGGACTTCTTAACATTTTTATTATCTGTATCAATAAGTTCTTTGAATTTTAATGGATGCTTTTGCTCTTGAATCCTTGGGCTTAGTAGTCTTGGATTGCTGCGATATACCTCTGTAACTGCACTTGCCATTGGACTATCTAAAATTACTGGTGGAACCCTAACGCCTCTTTCGGATAAAGTCTTAAAGATATCTATAATCTTTTGAGTTCTGTCAATGCTAAATGCTGCAATTAATCCAGGCCCTTTTAGGCCATCTATAAACTCAAATATAACTTCTTCCATATCTTCATCTGAATGACTCCTGTCTCCATAAGTACTTTCCATAGTTATAATATCTGCAGAATCAATCGGCGTTGCTGGTCTTAATATGCTTGAATGCGGATTTCCTATATCCCCACTAAACACATAAGTTTGTCCGTCACTGTCCTTAACTGCCACACTTGCAGATCCTAAGATATGACCTGCATCTTTTAAAGTAACTTTTGCTCCCCCAATTTCTACTTGAGAATCATAAGGTAATACTTGAACTCTACTCAAAACCTCTTTCACGCTGCCAGGTGGATATAAGCGAGGTGAGAGTTTTTTTGCATTATTAAGTGCGATTTTACCAATCTCAAGTGTTGGACCTGTCATGTATATTGGAACTTCAGGTATTTGAGGATGAGCTAAAAAAGGGAGTCTGCCAATATGATCTGCATGAGCATGAGTAATAAATACACCGGCTAATTCTGAAAAATCAGTATTATCCTGACTTTGATTACGTGCATCTTGATTTCCGTGCCCTTGAAAAGCGCCATAATCTACCAGTACTTTTTTTCCACTTCTTAAGCTCAGTAAATTTCCCGAACCTGTTACTTCACCCCCTGCTGCACCTAATAATTCTAAACTTGCCATAAATTACCTTATTTCTATATGTCTTGTAAGGATGTCATTTCTGATTTGATGAATTTTTTTATTTATGGCACTTGTTGGAACTAGTAAAGAATCTGTTGCAGGATCAAAATTAGGACTATCATAAAATCCTTCTTCATTTAAGGACTTTTGACTAAAAGATCCACCTTTTGGAGAAATTCTATCAAGCGCGTCAGCATTATAATGCAATATTTTAACTGGCCTGTTTGGTTCAATCATTACTGCCATTCCACCAGTTACAGCCTGATAACCTAGACCCATTTCAAATGATGATTGTTTTGCTAAAGCAGGTGCAACTGCCATAAGTTTATGTTGATGAAGTAAAGCTTGAAAATGATGCCAATGTGCAAATAAAGCAATATTTATTTGTTCTGCAGTTAATCCTAAACCTCTTAATAAGTCTATTGCTTGGTAGACCGGCATGCCAGGAGTTGCCCCCTTGCCACCTTTACCTAAAATTTTATGTTGTCCTGCAACTAGAATTTCACCTACTTTATCTAATGCTAAATGTGAATCAAGAAAATCTCCTTCACGTGTTAGAATTCTCTCTGATATAGATACCCTAGGATCATTTCGGTCAACTCCGTACCAATCCCTGAATGACATATCTGTTTCTCTTACACCATTTATTCCTGTTTTGTCATAACTACTCCCATCAAACTCGTGATTTCCAACTGCACCAACTATCTTTTCAATAAGTCCTTGAATCTGTCTGTGCGAAAGATCAGAAGTGGTACCTTTTAGGACTGCATCAAACATGTCAAATTGATCAGGAACTCTATGTAGACCTAATGCAGGGGCTTCATTCATGAACTTAGAATAAACTGTTGCCCCGTGAGTTAAATCTCCAAGAGGCATCAATCTTACATGTCCTCTATTTGGTAGGTCTTTAACAACATGTCTAACCCAGTGAATTCCTCTTCTAAAATCTGTAGTGGGTGAACCAATTTGCCAATCATTTAATGTAGCATAAATCGTTGTTTCTGGAACTGATTCGGATAAAGCTAATAATTTTTCGTCAAAAAAACTAACCTCCATTACACCATCCTTAAGAGAAGTCATAATAGCTCCTGGCTCTGAAGGGCGTCCTCTTGTATAAAGTGCTCTCATTGCTGGGTTTTTACCCGATTGTGCATACATTCCCTGCTGATCTATAACATCTCTACTACTAACCATTCCGGGTAAATCCATAATGGCTCCGTGTCTTGTTGCAGTTATTATCCCTTCATAATTTCCCGTTCCTACTAATAGATCGGGCACAAGCTCTCCATTAATTACCAATTCTTTAGAAATCATCGTTGGAATTCTCATGATTTCTTGATGAATAGTTGGGCCATCCATTTTAAATCTATTTCTTACCCACTGAGTAACTTCTGAATCTTTTTTACTTTGCATGCTTATATTTGCTCCATCAGTAACGGTAAAACTATCCCTTAACCACGGCCCGGGGATATTGTTAACATCTACAATTTGTTGAAATGCTGCAGGAACTATCTCTGCTGGAATGAAAGCTTCATCTTCTTCATGTGCTTCCCATGCTATACTTAACGCTTGATGTGCTTCCCAAAGCATAAGATACTCTTCCATTCTGATTCCCCCTTTAGTAAAAGCTTCTACTTCATCAGCAGACTTAAGTCCTCTGCCGTTTCTTAGCATGTATTCAAAAACTACATCATGCTCAAATATTTTATGCATCGGATATTCTCTACTTGATTCAATCTTATGAATATCTTCAAAAGTCATATAGCTTCCTTTCTCAGAATCTCTTAATGGATTCGCAGCACTTCTAATTACTTTAACTGCTTCAATTGCGCCATCTCTAATATGATTTCTATCGTTAACGCCCATCACGTATATAATTGGAACTCCAATTTCCCTAAGCATTTCGATAAGCTCTTTTGAGGCTCTAAATTGATCTTCTGAGCTGGAAAGAGAAAGACCTACAGTCGCATCTACGTTTGTATGCTTATGGGTGCCTTCTACAATATTTCCAACTACGATAGCGTCTGGTCTTTCTTTTTCTGGTAATTCCTTTACTGTTTCAATAACTTGTTTTACGAATCTTGAGTCACTTACTGAGGATCCAGTAATAATCCCATCAAGCCAAAGTGTTCTATTTTTTTTGCTTGATTTTATCTCTACATCAGGTACTCTGAATCTATCTCTTGATGCATCTTGAGCTGTAATCACATCATCCCAAGATTCAATTGGTTTATGAGATGTGCTAAGCGCATCGCTTGAAGCAAATACACCTTTTAGCTCCCAGAAGCCCAACGCATGTCTCTTTTTACCTATAGATGTTAATTTAATTGTTCCTTTTGCGGTTGTTCTAATATATCCAGTTTCATCAAATGAGCTTATTATTTGAGTAACTAAATCTAATGGTATTTCTCTAAATCTTTCGGAAACTGCATCTTTGATTTCATCTGCCGTTTTCGCACCTGAACTCAATTGGTCTTTTATAACAGATCCTACTTTATTGTATATATCCGGAGGAACTATATTTATGAGTTCTGCATTTATTCTTGTTTTATCTATAGCTTGATCTTCACCCTCGTGTAAATCATGTTCCTGAGTGCTAGTTCTGATCAAATCAAGCGCAGCATCAAATGTAGAATTCGAGTCAGATTCTAAAGATTCTTGAGGCATTGAGCCATCAGGTTCAGGGGTTGAAACTGATGGCTCCTCAGTAATTAAAGGTAATTCAATTTGTTCTCCTTCGATTATAATCTGTTCAGGATCACCTAAGATTTGACCTTCTAAAACAACTTGAGTAAATGCTGGAAACATTAAATCTGCACCTTCTAAAGATTCACCAAGCATTAAATATAGGGGATCTGGGTTTAGAGCTAATGGACTTAACATGCTTGAGTCATCGATACCAGTGGTGATTTCAACGGGTGGGGAAGATGGTATAGTTGCTAAAATTGGATCAATATTGCCTTTATCTCTTTCAGTCATTATTTATTTGTGTATATATATATTTCATACAATTTACTTACTTTCTTTTTACCTAATTCTTACAATTAGTATTGTGATAATATGGTTCCAGTAAGTTAACAAGCAAATATACTACGAGACATATTTATCTTAAGAACATATTTAGATTGATATATCAAGCTAAATTAAGGTAATAATATAAATATATATGTATATATATAAATTAATATTTTATGGAAATTAGAAATTTACAGAAGACTGGAGGAGCAAGTTATACAATAATACTTCCTAAGGACTGGGTTAAATCGCTTAATTTAAATGAAAAAGATAAGGTTGAAATTTTTAAGCAAAAGAAAGACCAATTAGCAATTAGACCTCAAAGAGAAAAGAGAGAACTGTCTTCAACTATCTACGTAGATTCTTATTCTAAAGAAAGAATTTTAAGAGAAATAATTGCATTATATTTATCAGGTGTTATGGAAATTAATGTCAGGAGTCAAATGTATTCAAATGAACTAAGATCAACAATTAGAGAAGTTTCATATAAGTTAGCAGGTTTTGAAATATTTGATACTACATCAAATAATCTAATACTTAAGAATGTTGCTGAAAATAGAATTTCAGTTGTTGAGTATATCGGTAAGATGATAAGAATTATCAATTCTATGTACGCTGATATGGAGAATGTTCTTTTTGAAAATGATAAATTACTGGCAAAAGATATTATAGATAGAGACGTAGAGGTAGATAGAATCGAATTAATTACTATACGTGAATTTAACATATTACTTAATTCCCTTTATCCGTCTGAAAATTCTGACATATTCCTTTTAGAAAAACATTATTATGAACACGTGGCAATAAGGCTTGAAAGAATTGCAGATCATATAGTTAGAATTGCGATGACTACACTTCAACTAAATAAATCTGAAAAAATTGTTTTAACTAAATCTGAAAAAGACAGAATCAAGAGAGTGCATAGATACCTAGATCAAGCAAATCTTATAATTCAAAATCTGGATAGATTAAAAGCACACGATTTACTAGATGAATTAGACCATATAAATAAGAACGCATTTATAAATAAAGAAATCTCAAAAAAATCATCTATTAATATATTGATTGAGGATAGTATTGAAAGGATAAGGAGCTATATATCAAATATTGCAGAAGAAACAATAAATTATGATTCAATTAAGAGAAGTATTGCTTATTAGAAGCATTATTAGTTAACTTAATTAGTCGCATTACTTGAGTTGTGCGACTCCATTTTCTGGATAATTAAGTTTGACGAGAAAAGCATTAAGCTAATGTTAATTGTAATAGGATTTTAGTTTAGTTATAATCATTTTTATGAAATGCCCCAATTGTGATGGAAATCTAACGCCTAGAACTTTTAATAAAGTAAAAATTGAAGAATGCGAAAAATGTCATGGTCTGTGGTTTGACCATGATGAATTAAAACGAGCTAAGGATTCAGCCGATGCCGATCTAGCATGGCTTGATTTTGATATTTTTGAAGAAAAAGAAAATAAATACACAAAATCTGAATCACATAGGCATTGCCCCATTGATTCAACTAAGCTTGATAAGCTCACTTATTCTCATTCAAGTGTAAGTATTGATGCGTGTTCAGATTGTCATGGAATTTTCCTAGATAAAGATGAATTTGACAAAATTATTAAGTTTCTTGAAGATGAAGTTGTAGAAAATACTTCTGGAGATTGGGCAAAAGAGGCACTTTCTCAATTCGGTGAAATTTTAGATGCGGAAGATATGAAAGCATCAGAGTTTAAAGACCTGTTCACTATATTAAAGCTTGGAGAAACCAGACTCTCTGCAGAGCACGAAAAGATTACGGCAATTCTTACTTTCTTCCCAATAAGATAAATTGATTTACTGCGTACCAGATGGAACCCGATTTATTCTTAGAAATCTATAAGCGCTTGCGCCGCTTGCTTCGTTTGGTGGTACTTCGTCGCTAAACTTTACTTGCTCCTCGCACCATTCCTTTCAGTCTTACTGCGTCGCTGCTGTGCCTTAGATGCACACCACTCCTTGACACATTAATTTATTTATGTTCATAATAAGTTATGGACAATAACACAGCACAAACACCAGCACCAGAAGCAGCGTCAGCAGCCCCAGCTGCAACACCTGCTCAGCCAGCGGCTCCTGTTGCTCCAGCCGGTACACC
Source organism: uncultured Gammaproteobacteria bacterium (assembly GCA_964637955.1). Classification (GTDB taxonomy): domain Bacteria; phylum Patescibacteriota; class Microgenomatia; order Levybacterales; family UBA12049; genus 2-01-FULL-39-10-A. Next base: position 143,823 of record CAZWXQ010000001.1, read on the forward strand.
AGCACCTGCGGCAGCAAAGCCTGCAAAATCAATGAAGAAAATGATTATCACTGTTGTTCTAGTTCTTGCAATTCTCGCAGTTCTAGGCGGCGTAGGTTATTTCCTCTTCACTACAATGATGTAATCCGTTTAGGATTAAAGTCTACCTGAAATTAAGTCTCTAACATTATTAAATCTTTCTTCTTTTGTGCCACTTAGTAGCTCATAAGGAATTTTATATTTAGCAAAAAAATCTAGAAAACCTTGATGAACTTTATTTCTAGTAATTTCAGATTCTCTTCTTCCTAAGTTTGGTTCAAAGGGTACGCCCTCAGGGTCGAGTAACAATATTTGTTGATATGTAGGAAGCCAAAATTCTACATTTGCCAGTAATTCTTCTGCGCCTTCTATATCTCCAAATGCAAATAAATGAGCAGGTGAATCTAATACAGATCTGTCACAAATTATCACTTCAGGATTTTTCTCATTTGCAGATTGTTCTCTTGAGAGAATAATTCCCTGTAGTTCTTTCTGAATGGTTGGCGAAAAAATTAAGTGCTCAGGAAGATTTGGACGGGCTTCAAAATAAGGTCTTCCTGATTCTTCTATGAAAATTATATTTGGATTATCTAAGTAATGTTCTTTTAGTGCATTAAAAGTTGTGGTTTTCCCAGTACTTGCTGCCCCTACGAGTGCATATTTATTAAGCATTACTTTTTTTGGACTCATAATTATCTTCCAAATCTATTAGTTATATCCCTAAGTCTTTTTAATTTGTAAGTTGGTTTTGCTCCGTAAGGATCAATTTCTTCTTCAGTTATTAAAGCAGTTTTAAGCCCAAGAGCATTTCCTGCAATAATATCGTCTTCCTGTTTATCTCCTACATATAATACCCGATCAGAAGCTGCTATGCCCAGTAGCTCAAGTGCTTTTGCAATTGGTTCAGGATGAGGTTTTCTTCTATCAACGTTATCTCTAGTAATAATTACATCAAAATATTTTTCAATATCATATCTTTTCAAACTTCTCATAAGAGAATTTATTCTGCGCGTAGTAACAATTCCCATTTTTTTACCTGATTTTTTGAGTGTCTCAAGCATTTCTACTGTATCTTCGGAGAGCGTAAAATAATGATCCAGAGTTCCAGAAACTTCTTTATTTACTGCCTCAATTTCTTCTTCGGTAATTGGATTTTCAGAGCTTTTTTCAGAGTGCATTCTCGCCATAATTTTAACCATTTCTTTCCAATCACTTCTATTTCCAATTTCTATAATTTCTTCATCGCTGAAAAATAGACCCATACGCAAGCTAATCTCTTTCATTCTTGCTGCTAGTTCTTCCTTATCTCCAAACTGGAGAGTGTTATCAAAGTCAAAAAGCACCGCATCAATTGCATGCGCATCATCAAGAATTCCTCGTTCAACTTTCTGTCTGAGCTCCCGGTATCTTATAGCAGCTTCCTGGGCATTTTTTGGAGCATCGCCGACATAATCTCTTGGTCTTAGGGTAAGTAGAGCCTGTCTTTTTTCGGGATCTTGAATTGTACTCATGACAAGATCTTGATACTGGGTTCTATTGAGACGTTTTCCTTGTGTTGCATCTTTTATTTGCATGTAACTCCCAGGATTTCCTTCCATCCTAAGCGCTAGTTGAATAGCTTCAGCAAAAATTTCATAATGTCTTTCTAATTCAGCTTCAGTAATTTCGGTATCAATTCTGACTTGCGCTAAGTCATCTGCAATATAAGCTAGTCCTGCTAGGCTCATTCCAAGCATTTCTCCATAGCCTCTTTCCCATGCATGATCATGAGAATCTCTTTCCAAATCAGTTTTAATCAGTCCATCAGCTGCGCCATTAATTAAATTTGAACTTTTGTCTAAAGTTCCTCTTCCTGTTTCGAATCTCCAGGGATTTGGGGCTTTATGTGCCATAACCGAAGAGCCGATCTGACCAGGTCGTGGTGCTAAAAATACATGATCTTGAAGGATATAAAGTCCTACATTTTCAGCAAGACTTACTGCGATTGTATTCATTGTTTTTATTTGATGAAGGAAATCTACAATATCAATATGATTATTGGTTTGATTTGTTGTCTCAAGATACGTAAATCCAAACCTTTCGACGAAATCTCTACTAAATGCTCTGTAGTCAAAGTCTGGTGCTAAAACTGAGATTGCATTGTTATTTCCAACTGCTCCCGAAAATTTTGCCCCCAATCTAACTTTGCCCATTTCCTCTACTTCCTTCATCATTTTTTCTAAGTGCTCAGAAAATCTTTTTCCATAGGTGGTTGGAGAAGCAGCTTGATAATGAGTCCTTCCAAGAACGGGAGTATCTTTATGCTCCTCTGCAAGTAAAGCTAATCTATCCATGATTCCTACTGCTTGAGGTAACCACGCTTCATTTATAGCGTCTCGAAACATGAGGTTAAGTGCAACATTATTTATATCTTCAGAAGTAACTGCAAAATGAATCCATTCCTTCAGATGGCCATTTCCGCTAGCATCGAATAGCTCTCCTAAGTATAGTTCTACTGATTTAACATCATGTTCAGTTGGATACTTTCTCTGTTCTTCTTCTTGACCATCTTTTAATCTTCCAATATGGTCATACTCCGTGACAATTTTTGGATCAAATACATCTGGAGAAGTAAGTCCTCGAAGATTTGATTTAGTCATTTCATCTATTTCGGGTTTTCCTGGGAAATCACTTTCAGATAGCGCAATCAAAGCTTCAACTTCTATAATTGCTCTATATCGGTGGAACGCTCCTTCTGAAAGAATTGGAGCTATCTCTCGGGTAAATGGAGCGTCTCTTCCATCAACTGTTGAGACCTGGTCGAGACTTCTGGTATAAATTTCTTCTCTCGCTCTCAGATCTTTCTCTGCTGACATATGAGGCGATTATATTGCTGCTCCAGTCCAAAGTCAACGAATCTCACTAGTATCGCCTTGAGGTTGACCTCGAATTCTGGTATACTTACATTCATTATGCCAGCAGTACAAAGAAGCGAATTCGCTTTAGCATTAAATCAGGTAGCAAATGAAAGAGGAATTGATCCTACAATCGTTCTTGAAACAGTTCAGAACGCGATTCTTGCGGCTTATAGAAAAGATCATCCTGAAAGTGAATTAGAAGAATATTCAGCAACTCTTGATCCAAATTCAGGTGAAGCACACATTTGGCATGATGGAGAAGATGTAACTCCTCCAGGATTTGGAAGAATCGCAGCTCAAACCGCAAAGCAAGTAATTCTCCAGAAAATCCGCGAAAAGGAAAAAGAAGCCATAATCACTGACTATAAAGTTAGAATTGGGACTATCGTAAATGGTATGGTTCTTAGATTTGCTGGACCAAATATTATAGTAGACATAGGAAAAGCTGAAGGGGTCATGCCTCCAAATGAGCAAATCTCAAATGAAAAGTATCATCTTAATCAAAGATTTTCAGTTTATCTAAAAGAAATTCATGAAGGACCAAAAGGCGAAGAAGTTTTAGTCTCTCGTGCTGATAATGGTCTTCTTGAAGGGTTACTTAAGCGTGAAGTTCCTGAAGTAGCACAAGGATCAGTTGAGATCAAATCTATTGAAAGAGAGCCTGGAAATAGAGCAAAGATTGCTGTTTCTTCAACTCAAGCAGGAATTGATCCGGTTGGAAGTTGTGTTGGTCAAAAAGGAGTACGTGTTCAGGCTATTATTGCTGAATTTAGTGGTATTGAAAAAATTGACATAATTCAGTGGCAAGAAAATCCAAAAGAATATGTAATTCAAGCTCTTTCACCAGCAAAAAATATAACAGTTGAAATAGATGAGAAAGAAAAAACAGCTTTTGTTAAAGTTCCTCAAGAAGAATTATCACTTGCGATTGGAAAAGATGGTCAAAATGTAAGATTAGCCTCAAAGCTTACAGGATACAGAATTGAAATTGAAGGATCAGAAGAATTGGTTACTGAAACAGAGGATCATAAAGTAGAAGTTGTAGAGGCTAAAGATGAGGTAGAAACACCAGAAGAAAAAATTGAAACTAGTGAAAGTGTTGAAACATCCGAAGATATTAAAACTTCAGAAGTAGTAACTCCGGAGGACGAAGCTACAGCAGAAGCTGCAACGGAAATAGTTGAAGCTACAAAAGAATCAGAAGAAGCAGAAACTCCAGCTGAAATTGAAGAGGAAGAATCATTAAATAAACCTCTTGAGCCTGAAAATCCTGATACTGATGCTAAATAATATGAATTTTCAATTTAAAATTTTAAATTTTTAATGAAATCCGAATGTTTAAATTTTTAAAGATTAATTAATTGGAAATTCAATGAAAATTGATAATTTAAGATTAAAAATTAAACATTTATGGATAAAAACAAAACAATTGAACAATTCCCCCCTGTAGTAGCTGTACTTGGTCACGTTGATCATGGGAAAACCACGCTTTTAGATACAATCAGAAAAACTTCTATCGCCGATCGTGAGCATGGTGGAATCACCCAAAAAATTGGAGCATCATCTGTAGAAATTGATCATGAAGGTAAAAAAAGAAGAATTACTTTTATAGACACGCCAGGACATGAGGCTTTTGCAAAAATGAGAGGGCGTGGTGCCCAAGCTGCAGACATAGGACTTCTCATAGTTTCTGCAGTGGACGGCGTAATGCCTCAAACAAAGGAAAGTATTTCACTTCTTAAAGCCTCAGGTGTCCCATATATAGTAGTGCTAACCAAAATTGATTCTCCAGAAAAAAATCCTGAAAAAGCCAAAAAGCAATTGGCAGTTGAAGAAGTTATGATTGAGGGTTATGGTGGAGATGTGCCTGTAATCGAAATTTCAGCAAGAACTGGTGAAAACATAAAAGAGTTACTAGATTTGATTCTTCTTGTGAACGATTTACATCCAAAAGAAGCAGACGTAAATCTAGATTCGCCTCTTAAAGCAATTGTTATTGAATCCAAGCAAGATCCTAAGGCTGGGCCTAAGGCTAGTATAGTTATAAAAAATGGAAAACTAGCTGTAAGAGATGATATAACTACAGGAAAAGTGAGCGGTCGAGTTAGAAGTCTAATTGCTGATTCTGGAGTTCAGATTAAAGAAGCAGGCGTGGGTGAAGCTGTGGAAATATTAGGTTTTAATGAGGCTCCAAGCGTGGGTGATGTTGTCTACAAAGTCCCCTCCGACGCTAGAGCTATGGCGGGCAGGTCTGAGAGCGATCATAATGCTGTTAGCGAAGCTAAGGTTAAAGAAAAGCATGATGATGAGTCTATATCATTAATTTTGGTTGCTGACACTCTAGGCTCTCTTGAGGCAATTGTGGCTTCGCTTCCAGCAAAATTAAACATTATTTCTAAGAAAACAGGAGAAATTTCACTTGCAGACGTGCTTATGGCTAAATCCATAGGTGCATTAGTTCTCGGTTTTAACATAAAAATTAAGCCTGAAGTAGCAAAGCTTGCATTAACTGAAAAAGTCTTAGTTAAGAACTACACAATTATCTATGAAATGCTTCAAGAAATTGAAGATGTAGTTGAAGGAAAACGCGTTTCGCTTCTCGAGGAAATATATGGTGTAGCTAAAATTCAAGCTTCATTTCCATTCGATAAGCAGATTGTCATGGGTGTAAAGGTGCTTGAGGGTCGCGTGGCAAAAGGAGATAAGGTTAGGATAGAGCGTGGAGAAGAGATAATTGGCGAGGGTCATATAAATTCTGTTAGAGCTGGAAAAGATCAAACCTCAAAAGTAGAATCCCCAAATGAGGCAGGTATTATAGTAGGGCCTGCACTTGACTTTCAGGTAGGGGATATGGTAATATCCCATAGCTAATTGAGCCTATAGAATATAAATTCAAAATTCATAACTTAAAAGTCAAAAGTTCAATTCAAAACTTTTCAACTTTTTAATTTAAATTTTGCATTTTTAATTTTAAATTCTAAATTTTTTATATGGATATTCAAAGATTAAAAGACATTTTTGAAAAAGCTGGCACATATGCTATTGTTGTGGGTCAAAACTACACAATAGACGAAATGGGCTCAGCCCTCTCTATTTATTTAACTCTTAAATCACTTGGTAAAGATGTAAGCGTGATTTCAGGAAAAGAACCACTTGTTGAAGTTTCAAATTTAGTTGGAATTGACAGCGTAAAATCAAGCTTTGAATCAGCTTCTGGAGATCTTATAGTTTCATTTCCATATCAACAGGATGAAATTGGAAAAGTTTCATATACTCTTGAGGATGGTTTATTAAACATTATAGTAAAACCAAAAGACCAGCCTCTTTCATTCGGTGAAAAGGATGTTATTTTCAAAAGAAGTGGAAGTAATCCAGAAGTTATTATTACCGTTGGTGTTAAGAGAATATCAGAGCTTCAAACTTTCTTTGATGTTCAATCCCTTAAGGATACAACTATTATAAATATAGATAGAGCAGGAAATAATGAAGGGTTTGGAGATGTAGTTATAGTTGGTCAGGGTGCTTCGTCTGTTTCTGAGCAAGTAGCAAACCTTATGCTTTCACTAGGATACCCACTTGACGCAGATATTTCTCAAAACCTTATAGGTGGAATAGTAGCTTCAACTGGAAATTTCCAGAGTCCAAGAACAAGTTCGCTTGCATTTGAAATGGCTGGAATACTTCTTAGAAATGGTGCTAAAAGAGAAGCTTTAAGATCACAAAATCCAGGACAAACTAGAACTCCACAGCAGTTTGGATATAACATGACTGGAGATAATCAGCCACAAATCCCACCAATGCCATCAATGCCAGGTCTTCCACCTATGCCGAGACCACAAATGAATCAACCAAGACAACAACAGGCAAGAGCCCAAATGCCGAGACCACAACGTGCTCCTATGCCAAGACCACAAATACCACCTATGCCTAGCTCACAGAGGAGTCCATTAGATGACGATCAATTACCACCACCACCTATGCCAAGGTCTCAAAAAAGTCCAATAGATGATGATCAAATGTCACCTATGAGCCAAAATGATAAGATAAATCAAATTAACCAACAGCTCTCAAGTATGAGTGGAGACTATCAAAAAGAGGCAAAAATAGATGATGCACCAATTGACACCCCAGATGCGCCGCCAGATTGGCTCGCACCAAAAATCTTCAAAGGATCTACAACAGTTGAGTAAGTAAAATGATAGATAGAGACACTTTTGCCTCAATGAGAAAGCTAGCGGAATATAGATCAGGGCGAGCTCCTATGGATCGAGATATTGAAATACCAATTAGATTGGCAAGTACTGCGAAGAGTTACTTAAGAGCTTATGGCAAGGTCACTGAAGAAGAGGGAAAATCTGTTAGGATTGTTCACTTAACAGGGAGAGATCCTTTTGATAGGCTTATGCGATTTGTGTGGAGATTGAAAGATATTGAAGTAGAGGTTGATCCAGATTCAATGGATATTAGATCAATTGGAGATTTAAATCACGGACTTATTATTGAGGGTTATGAGCTGGTCGAAGTTGAATATTCTAATAGAAGTGGCTTTATGTCACATAAGTTGCCAACTTTAGATTTACCAAGAGTTGCACGTTCCCAAAGATACCTGGAAATAGAGGTTGATCATGGTGCGGACAATCTAAATAGTACATTAGATGCTTTGTGGGATTCTTTTCCTGCACGTGAAAGTTTATTTGAGATGGCACAAACAAAAAGCTTTATTTCTAGAAGTGAAGGGTTGTCTCTATAGTTTATTGTAATAAGTTCGGGGTTTTGATATAATACCTGAATACAAAAATTTTTAATTTGAAATTTTAAATTTTTAATTTAATAAGATATGCCTCTAAGTACAACACAAAAACAAGAGATTATAGAGAAGTTCGCTATTGAAAAAGGCGATACTGGTAGTCCTGAGGTGCAAATTGCACTTCTTACTACAAGAATTGAAAAGCTCACAGAGCATTTAAAAGCTCATGGTCATGATGTTCATAGTAGACGCGGATTATTAACTATGATTGCTAAGAGAAGAAGACTTATTAACTTTTTAACAAAAGTTGATAAGGCGCGTGCTGGTGACATTACTAAAAAAGTAGGATTGAAAGATTAAGAAGAATAGATTAAAATAAACTTCATAGTCCTCGTATTTAGTAGTTGTGTGAGAGAGAATAAAATAAATAAATGAAAAAAACCTCAGTAGAATTAGAGTTAGCCGGAAAAAAGTTAACATTTGAAACAGGCGAATTAGCAGTACAAGCTACAGCGTCTATTTTGGCGCGCCTTGGAGATACTGTGGTTCTAGTTACAGTTGTAGAAGGCGGAAAAACTGATCTCGATTACTTCCCACTTTCTATTGAATATCAAGAAAGACTTTTTGCTGGTGGAAAAATAAAAGGTTCAAGATGGGTAAAAAGAGCTGGAAGACCAACAGATGAATCTATTTTAGCAGGAAGACTTATCGACAGATCTGTAAGACCACTTTTTCCAAAGACATTTAAAAATGAAGTTCAGGTTATCGTAACTATTCTTTCTGTTGATGGAGAAAATCAGGCAGACATTCTAGCTTTAAATGCAGTTTCTGCAGCGCTCGCAATTTCAAGAATTCCATGGAACGGTCCAATTGGTGCAACCAGAATGGGTTATTCTCTTGAAAAGCAGGAATTGATCGCAAATCCTACTCTTCCAGAAACACAGACTTCAGAGCTCGATATCGTTTTCTCTCAATCTGTTGATAAAACAGTTATGATTGAGGCTGGAGCAAATCAAGTTTCTGAGGATATCCTAAATGATGCTATAGCAAAGGCTCATATTGAAACTCAAGCAGTTATAAAAGGAATTGAAGAATTAGTTAAGAAAGTGGGACAGAAAAAAATTGAAGTAAGTGAAGATGCAAGTCTTCACGATGTTGTTGGTTTAATCGAAAAATCTTATAAATCAGAAGTTGAAGGACTAATTGAAAATCGCGTAAGTAAAGAAAGTGGTGGAGATGAAACTGGAGCTTTAGTAGATAAGATTTTTGAAGATGAAAAAGTAAGAGATCCAAAAACTGAAATTGATAAAAAGACAATCGGAGCTGCAATTGAAAAAGTAATGTTTAAAATCATAAGAACAAATGTTATTTCTAAGAAAAAAAGAGCAGATGGTAGAAAAATGGATGAAATCAGAGAAATTAATATGTCACTTGATCTTCTCCCAAGAACTCATGGATCTGCACTATTTCAGCGAGGAATCACCCAAGCTTTATCAGTAGTTACTCTTGGGAGTCCTAGAATGGGACAACTTCTTGAGTCAGCTGAAGGCGAAGAGGAAAAGAGATATATTCATCATTATTCAGGTCTTCCTTATTCATTTGGACAAGCAGGAAGAGTAAGTGGAGCTTCACGTAGAGAAATTGGTCATGGTGCGCTCGCAGAAAGAGCGCTTCTTGCAGTTATTCCTTCACAAGTAGATTTCCCTTACACAATTCAAGTAGTTTCTGAAGTTTTGTCACAAAACGGATCTAGCTCTATGGCTTCAACTTGTGGATCAACTTTGGCTCTTATGGCTGCTGGAGTTCCAATCAGAAAGCCAGTTGCTGGAATCTCAATCGGTATGATGTCGGACGAAAAAGATTATGAGCTTTTGACTGATATTATCGGACTTGAAGATTTTTCAGGTGACATGGATTTCAAAGTTGCAGGAACAGACGCTGGTGTTACAGCAATTCAGCTGGATGTAAAAATCCCAGGACTTACTGATGAGCAGGTTAAAAATATTCTCGAAAGAGCAAAAACAGCAAGACTAGAAATTCTAGAAAAAATAAAAGCAATTATTCCTGAGCCTAGAAAACAGTTATCGACTTATGCTCCAAAGATAGAAAATGTACAGATTCCAGTTGATAAGATTGGTGAGCTCATCGGACCAGGTGGAAAGATGATTAAGCACATCATAGCTACAACTGGAGCTCAGGTAGATGTAGAAGATGATGGAATGGTTACTATTTCAGGCGTAGATCAAGAAGGTGTAACTAAAGCAACTGATTGGATTAAGAATATGATGAGAGAAGTAACACCTGGAGAAATTTTTGAAGATTGTGAAGTAAAGAGAATGCTCGCATTTGGAGCCTTCGTGGAATTCTTGCCAGGAAAAGAAGGAATGGTGCACGTTTCTCAAATGAGTAATGAGTACGTAAAAGATCCTTCAGACGTGATGAATATTGGTGACAAAGTAAAAGTAAGAGTAATGGAGATTGATGATCAAGGAAGAATAAATCTTTCTATGAAATTTAATGAAGATGGAAGTATCCCGCCTGATGATAATAGAGGAAATAGAGGCGGTGGAGACAGAGGTCATCAAGGAGGAAATGGTGGAGGTTATAATAGAGGTGGCGGAGATAGAGGCGGAAGCAGGCCTCCATATAATTCAAGACCATCTTATTCATCTAATTCAAATGGAACTCCAAGGCCTCCAATGAGAGGGCCAAGACATGATGATCCAACAGCAGGACCTGCAACTCCACATCCACTCGCAATGCAATTTAGAAGAGAGCGTGAAGAAAATTATAAAAGAGATAGAAGACCAGGAAGTAGTCCTCGTCCTTACAAAAAAACCCACTATTAAATTAGTGATTAGTTGCTAGTGAATAGTGACTATTTTAAATTATTTTTAATACCAAGCTATAATATCAATTATTTTGAATTTTAATCTCTTTGAGGCGTTCTATTTTCTAGTAATTGATCTCTTAGGTAAAGGACATGAATATCTACGGGTGTAGGAGTTAATTGCATAACAAAATTTTGTTTTCCTTCCTCAGAAATAGCCAGTTCAGGGTCAATCTGAGCAAGTAGTTCTATTCTTAATTTTGGAATAGTAGGGCATCCTTCTCTGCGTGCTTCTTGAGAAAAGGTGGAAACTCTTCCGCGTATTTGATCTTTATCAAGACCTTGGATGAGCACTGCTTCAATTAAATCTGAAGCTTTTTCGCCCTGAGGACATTTTACAGGGCATTCTTGACAAACATTAAGTTCTATCCTCATTCAGGGATTGTAGCATAAATAATATACTATATCAAAATATATCACTTATGAATATATGATAGCGTTATTTAATTCAATGGAATATGAATCGCTCTTTGATTGTTTTTAAAAAGATTTGCAAGGGTTTATAGCTTATAATTACCTAATGAATGTATCGATTATAATTCGAGTAAAAAACGAAAAGGAAAATCTCGATAAACTTATAAAAATCTTAAAAGAACAAACATTTCAGGATTTTGAAGTAGTAATTGTTAATAATAATTCTTCAGACGGTTCAGATAAAGTTCCTTATGATTATTTTCCAAAAGAGAGAATTCAAATTGCTAATATTGATAGATTTACATATTCCAAGGCATGCAATGAAGGGGTAAGAAAAGCCCGTGGAAAGTTTATTGTATTTCTTTCAGCGCATGCATATCCAATGACAAAAACATGGCTAGAAGATGGTTTAAAAGACTTTAATGATAATAAAGTTGCTGCAGTTTTTGCATTTCCAGTCGCTGGAAGTGATGGAGGTGTCTGGGAAAAAATAAGTAGTATTCCAAATTACATTAAGAGAGGTGGATATATGGGAAATACAGATTCAATTATTAGACGCAATTTATGGGAAGAACATAAATTCGACGAAGAATTAATTAATGGCTCCGAAGATTACGAATGGTCATTATATTGGTCTAAGGAAGGCTGGAAAATAGTAAATGATCCCAAATTTAGAGTTTACCATTCTCATGGATTGAGCTTAACTGAAATATTGAAACAACATAAAATGTGGAGTAAACAAAAAAAGGAAATAAATAATAAGTTTTTGATAAGATAACGTTATGGATCAACTAGTAGAAAAACCTCAAGTGCCAGAGTTGGAACCGCTTCCTGCAAATTTAGATTTTCAAATATATTTTTCTCCTCATGGAACGCCTAAAGACTTTGAAGGTCTTCATGCGCTCATTGAAAATGCAGATATTTATATTCCTGAGGGATACGGATGGGATCTTGAGACATTAAATTTATTCAGAGAAGTATCTAAAGGGACAAAAACGATCGACGACGCAAGAGAGTTAGGAGTTACTGACATGGGATTAGTTGAGCTCATTTCTCTTTACAATACAGGAAAACTTGTAACATTTATTGATCTACCAGGAGATAAGGTTGAGAGAGATCCACTCCTTTTGATGTCTGCTAGAAGCGTAGAAGATTTGTATGATAATGCAAGACATTATTTGCAAAAAAAAGGCTTAATGGATAGATCAAGAGAAGAATACATGTTAAGTGTTCTAGATGAAAAAATCCGGATTGAACTAGGTAAAAATTCAGAATTAAAAGATAAACCACGAATTAATGTTTTATTATCATTGGGCAGTTTTCATACTGGAATTTATCATGAATTAAAAAGACAAGGTAGAAATGTCAGTAGAACTTTAAATGGTGAGTTTGTTTATGGCCCCATAGAAGAAGTAAAAAGGAGGTTTAGATTTGGAAAAGAGGTGAGCGAAGAGCTAATCGCACAGGCTTTTTTAGAGAACGTTTTCTACTCAGTTTTTAATTCCCGATTAAGTGATTTAACAGAAGAAACAAATAAGATATTGGAATTTGAAGGACTAGTGGCTAGATGCTTTAGTCAAGATGAAATAAATGATATTTTTAGAAATTTACCTTTACATGGTTGGGATTATTTTAAGGGATCATTTGAAAGTTATATCCAGTATTTATTAGAGAAAAAAGGAATTAAGATTCCTGAATCCGAAGAAGAGTTGAGTGAAATTATTAAGCAAAATCAAGTATCCAAACAAACGCCCAGAAAACAAATTAAGGAATGAAACAATTATCTACATTTTAGTAACTAGCGTTTGGTTAACCACCTTAATTGGTAAATAATATTTGGTAAATGATAAGATAATATATATGGATAAAACTGCCCAAGGATTAGCCGCTGAGATCACAAAACTCGAACAGGAATTAGCCAGTAATAAGCTTCCTCCTGAGCTTCTTGAAAAAGGTCGAGGAATGATTGAAATTCTTAAAGTTTCACTTGCTCAGGGTGGAAATTATGGAAATCTTGAGGGAGTAGCAAATTATATAGATGTAATTTCGGCAATTCCATTTGAAACTATGACACCTGATAACTCAGATTTAAATAATGCTAAAGAAATTCTTAACAAAAATCATTATGGACTTGCTACGGCTAAAGATAGAATTTTAGAATACCTGGCCTCAATTATGCTTAATATAAAAAATAATAATACATCAGTGACTCATGCTCCGATTCTTTGCTTAGTCGGGCTCGTAGGAACTGGAAAGACTACTCTTTCAAAGTCAGTGGCAGATGCGCTGGGACGTAAGTTTGAGCGTATTCCTCTTGGAGGAATGGGAGATGTAAGAGCAATAAGAGGTCAATCTCGAGTTTATCCAGACGCAGAACCTGGTCAAATCATAAAGAAAATAATTCATGCTAAGAGTAAAAACTGTGTGATTCTTCTTGATGAATTAGATCGCGTAACTGACGCTGCACGTGCAGATATTATGGGTGCACTAGTTGAGCTTTTGGATCCAGAGCAAAATATGGCTTTTACGGATCACTACGTAGATTTTCCGGTAGATTTAAGTAATGTTCTATTTATCGCAACAGCAAATAATACAACAAACATTTCGACAGCAGTTCTCGACCGTCTTGAGTTAATACAAATGCCTTCATATTCAGATGAGGAGAAAATGGTAATTGGCAAGAATTTTCTTCTTCCAAAAATCGCTGCATTTTCAGGATTGCAACCAAATACGCTTGCAGTTGATGATAGCGTTTGGCCACTTATAATTCGCCCTCTCGGATTTGACTCAGGTATTAGAAGTTTGGAGAGGACAATTGAAGGGATTTGTCGAAAGGTGGCAAGGCTTTTGGTCGAAGGCCAAATTCAGCAAGGTGCTATAATTACAATTAATTCACAGAATATAAAACAATTCATGCCCCAATGATAAAATTTATTGGGATAATAATCCCAAAAGATTGGGAAGTGGGATTAAAACCCAAATAAAATATTGAAAATAAAAATGAATACAAATGATACATTAAAATACTTACCTCTTGGTGGCGTAACCGGCGTTACCAAAAACATGCATTTATATGAATATAACGACCAGATTCTAATTGTAGATTGTGGAATTGGTTTTGCAGATGAAAATATGCTTGGAGTGGACCTTATGCTTCCAGATATTTCCTATTTACTTAAAAATCCTCAGAAAAAAATTGTCGGAATAGCCATTACTCATGGACACGAAGATCACTTGGGTGCGCTTCCATATATTCTTCCCCAGCTTCCAGGAAAATTTGACGTTTTCGCGACGCCTCTTGCAGCAGGTTTTATAAATGAAAAATTAAAGGAATTTAATCTTAATTCAAAAGTAGTAAGTATTAATTTTGATCGCGATGTGCTTCTAGGACCTTTTATGATTTCATTTATCAGAGTTACTCACTCGGTTCTAGATACTTCAAATATTTTTATAAAAACTCCGGTCGGAAATATTTATCATGGGTCTGATTTTAAATTTGATATGACTCCATATGATGGTCATAAATCCGATTTTGCGAAGATTGTGCGCAAATCAGACGAAGGAATAATGTGTCTTATGTCAGACTGTTTGGGCGCTGAGAGAGTAGGATTTACTCCAACAGAACTTCCAATTGGAGACAAGATTTATGAAGAAATGAAAAGCACTACAGGTAAGTTTATAGTTACTACTTACTCTTCAAACATAAATAGACTTAATCAAATTCTAGACGGCGCAAAAGCTCTAAATAGGAGGATATGCTTTGTAGGCAGGTCACTTATAAAAGCAAAAGATGTTGCAGTTTCCCTAGGTTACATGAAGATAGATAAGAATATGGAAATTGAACTGCACGATGTTAGAAATTATAACGATAAACAGGTAGTTCTAATAGTCGCAGGAAGTCAGGGTCAGGAGAATTCTGCCTTAAGTAGAATTGCTCATGGAGATCATAGAGATATAAGAGTAAATCCAAATGACACCATTCTTTTTTCTTCAGATCCTATTCCGGGAAATGAAATTGCAGTAAATTCTCTGATAGATGATATAGCTAAAGCTGGAGCGAGAGTGCTTTATTCAACAGTTTCAAATAACCTTCATGTTTCAGGTCATGGCCCACAGGGAGATTTGTCACTTCTTATGAGTTTGGTTCGACCTAAAAAGGTTTTGCCGATTGGGGGAACTTATAAGCATATGGTGGCATATAAAAATCTAGCAAAGAAAAATGGATTTGAGAATAAAGATATACTTTTGCCTGATGATGGTCAGGAAGTTGTATTTACTAAGGCTGGAGATGCAAGGTTGGGAAAGAAGATCGCTCTTCAAAATATTTATGTAGATCAAGTTTCAGGTGAAGAAGTAGACACTTTTGTTCTTAGAGATCGTGAGAAGATTTCTAAAGAAGGTGTGGTTATTGTAATGTGCGAAGTTGATACATTTGGAGGATTGGTCGATAAACCAAATATAATAGTTCGAGGATTTTCTGGTGCAGAAGTTCCTGAAATAGTGAATGGACTTGCGGCTGAAATAAAAAATAACATTAAGCCAAAAAATACAAAAGTTAATGATTGGGCATATGTAAGAAAGTCTATTGGAAATATATCCGAGCGCTATCTCGGCAAGAAAATGAAACGACATCCTCTAGTTCTTCCCGTAGTTATTGAGGTTTAATTTTTTAATTTTATTGATGAGATTATTTCGTCAAGCTTAGATACATCAGCTTCAGAAAGTCTGTCATAGATTATCTCCATGGCAAAATCGTCTTTCACGATATAAATTCTTTTTTTTGAGGTTGCAAATTCTTTATCAATAATATACATGCGATAGCCATTAATGTCTTTTATGTCGGTTACCTTAGAGTAATATGGATCATTTAATAATTCGTCAATGTCTTTTTTTGAATCAATATAATAAGCTTCATCCCAATAATCAAAGTCATCATAAAATTGATCGTAGGTAGATGTTTCAATAGTTCCATCAACTTCTATGTTTGAGCTTATCTTACCATCAAGTAAAAATCCTATTTTTTTATTTCCATCTATGTCAGTAGATTCATCAACATCTGCCCCGTCGGGATAATTTATTGAGAAATATTTATTTTCAAACGTTCTGGGTTCAAGATTTTTATTTTTACTTATGGATATTGTTGGAATTAGACTAACTAAAACATTTTGTCCATTTTCATTGTAGTGATCAAGGATAAGTGAATAAATAGCATCATCCGCTTTTATCATTATTGATAAATTGTTAAAATTATCCTGGGTTCTGTAATCATTTCTGTTAAAAAGCAGATATTCCTCACCGGATGACAATTTGCCTTCTTTTATTTTTGTAACTTTTATATCATTAACCTCATCTTCAAATGACTCCTTATTTAATGGAAAAGATTTTGTTTTATTGAATCTTTCCAGTACGTAATTATATTGATTAGAATTTTCTCTAGAGTCCCTTCTTATATAGATAATATTTAATTTTCTTTCTTTCGATTTCTCGATTAGATAATCTTCCTCAATTTCTTTTTTTGTGGGTTTTAATTCTGAAACGTATTCATTTTCCAATTTTTGCCAATTTGATGGATACTTGAAGCTAATTCCTAATGATTTTCCTTCAAAAGTTGCCCAATTAGAAGTTGAAATAGTACTGATCTTGCTGATCTCTGGTGTTTTTGGTTTTTTGATTTGATAAATGATTTCAGGAAGGATAAAAATTCCCGATAAAGAAACTATGAATATTAATATTAATATTAATTCAATTATTATCCAAATCGGAACTTTTCTTTTTTTCTCATTTGAATTATTTATTATTCTTTGACTTTCGATAGCAGCGTTACTAGTCGGTTGAAGGGGACTAGCTGCTGTATTTGTTTCTAGCTGTGTATTTTGGTTATCTACTGATTTTTCTTTGAATAAATGTTTGAGTAATATAGTGCCTATGATTAAGTTAAATCCCGTCGCCCAAATAGGGCCAGCTATAAATCCTCCAAATCCTGCAAATTCGCAACCAGAATTACTAAAGGCATTACATAAATATGAATCTAGAGTTCCAAATAATAAAGCAAAAACAAAATATATAAATAAATAAAGAAATTGCAGTAATATAAGTGAAACAAATATTCTTATTGTGAATTTTTTAAAAATTGCGAGGGTTATTGCGATAGTTAGTGCTCCAATAATGGGAATGTTTAATATTCCTGCATATAGAATATATTCAATATCATTTTTTTTGTTAAATTTGGGTAATAGTATTAATAATCCGAGCGTAATTGGTACCCACTGTGTATAAATTGGAGCAAAAATTAAGAGATAAAGATTATCAAGCATTTATATAATATTCACATTTAAAATTTATGATGTCAATTTATAGATAGTGGGTTCTCGATAAGATTCAGATCTTAAATTTTGAGATTGCTGCTTTTCAAATTTTACATTCATTTTTAGAGTCTTATGGAAAAGATATATAATCCAAAACTATTTTCTAGAGAATAGTATCTTAAAATTGACAAAATTTGCTAACCCTTCGGTCTTTCCGCAATTATTGAGGTCTAGTTAGGTGGGTTTCGAAAAATCCTACTCCAGTAAAATTTCTTCCAAAAATTGTGCCATTAAATGCACTTGAAGCCTCAGTAAATCTAGGTCCGATTGGCAGTTGAAAGATTTGATTATCAGAATTTGTCTTTCCGTTTGAAGTTAGAAAAGTCTGATTATTTAGATTAAGATTTAGATTCCAGTTATTTGGAAAATTAGTACTGCCATAATTATTAATATTTAAATTTCCAACATTTCCACATCTGTTATTTCCGTTTGGATTTCTTTTTACCCAATATGAATATTTGGGTCCTGAGTCATAAATTTGAGTTACAAAGCCAACTGCATGATCAGGATTTGATCTACTAAACAAATTATCAGTTTCCGTAAAGTGCATATTAGTCCAGTAGTGTCCTTTCCAATCAGGGGGCGGTGAAGAATTAAACCATTGGTGGTCAATCCAAGCTTTTCCGGATTTGATTTCTAATACGCTGCCGTTTATGTCTGTAATTTTTCCTGAAATATCAAGATCAGGAATGCTGTAGTAAAAAGTATCATTAGGCTTAAATACTGAAATTTTCCCTATGCAACTACCATTTTCTTCTCCCCAAAGTAATGGCTTAGAAACACCTGTTGTTGGGGCAGTTCTTTCTTTCAGGACTAAATTAAATGTTCCAATTTCTGGAGTTCTACCATTTAATTTAAAAATACGTTTCCTATCACTATCTTGTGGCATTTCCTGAAGAATCATGTATCTGTCGCTATTTTCATAATTTAAAAATAAATATTTATTATTTTTTAAATAACTGGTTATTTTCCCATTTGAGTTAGTATTTTCCGCAAATGTTGAATTAGTTTTATCATTCCTACTGCTAAGTAAGTAAAAATTTCCTAAAATTCTTGAAAACGAAATTACGTAATCTAATTGCTTATTTTCGCTGGTGTTTGTGATTAGATTTAAGTACCACCATTCAGAATTATAAGAAGGATGCGCATTATAATCTCGGGGGAAAGAGATTAAAGCTGAAGCGCTGGATCTGTTTACGTAAAGCTGAATTTTTGGAATTAAATTTGCCAGAACGATTAGTATTAATGCGCTTAAAAGTAAGAAGAATAGAGCCCATTTATTTTTTTGATGTGATTTAGACATATATTTGATGATAAACAATATCTTAATCGATATCAAATATCTGTCAATTTTGTTTATTTTATTGAAGTTTAATTGCTAAGTTGAAGAGGGATTATTACTTTATCAATCTCGCTTCCATCTTTGGCGCTGTATTGAAAGACTTCAAGAGTTCCTTCAGTTTGATCTGAAGTAAATGCAATAGCTTTCTCAAAAGGTCCAAATTGGCCTGCTTCTGGGGCATTCGCAATGGTACTTGTTTCTATAAGTATGTTTCCATTTGAATCTATTAATCTAAGAGTCACACTGTTTTCGAAAGTCCTTGCATTCCCTTTTATTACAAATCCCGATTTAACATTGTCTCCCATGAGAGGAGATAATACTTCAATATTCTTAGAAGCAGATGGTGTAATGGAGCTACGAGTTTCAATATCGCTTGATGCGATTGAGACGGTAGGATATGGGGTAGTTGCTGCAAGTTGATTTTTTAGATCATTTGGAGATAAGTTACGTGCTACAAAAATCATAAAAATGGCAGCAGGAATAAGGATCAGAAGTAGAATTAATACATCTTTTCTCAAAGCCTAAATATGTTAGCATTTAAGCTTATAGAAAGTCAAACTAGCTTATTTTGTCTGCCTTATTGGGATGCTTTTGAATGTAAAAAGGTTTACGAGTCGCATCCTGAAGTTTTTTGGGAGTCTTATTTTTGTGGAGTTTGAAAGGATCATATAAATACAAAACGCCATTGCAAAATTAAGTAACACAGGACCAAGTTCCAATGGATGCGTGATGGCATATCTAATTTGTGCGATTGAAGTAATCGAAAATAAAAATAGAATTGTAAGTAATACTGATAAAATTTTCATAGAATTAATATATAACTTAAGGGTTAAAAATTCTTAGCAAAAAAGTAGTAATTTTGTAAGAGTTATTGGCAGTTGAATTGTTGCAAACAGGCTGATTTGGCAGCTCCTGTGAGCGAATTACAAATTTTGCATTCCTGAGAGTTATCTGTAGAATTTGCAGAACTTGTAGGCGCAGTAGTAGTTTTTGTCATAGCGTCAGTTGGCGCTGTGTTCCCAAAGCTGGTGAATTTAATTGTAGTAGGTGGAGTGAAAAGCTTGGCGTCCTCCGTCCAAGTTACACATTTAAAGTCCATTTCTTTTTCGGGATCAAATGTATTAAATGATTCATTTTCTTGCATTTTTGAAGCAAAATCATTTACATTCATAACCATTTTTATTCCCATTGGGATAGAATCGCCCCACATATAAAATGTATCGCCTGTCCTGATCATATGAGCTACTGTTTCTTTGTTGTTAACAGTCGTTGAGATATCAGCGCGCGCGTTTTCTCCGGAAGTGTAGACTGTTCCGTTAGTATTTCCTTTTTCATTTTCAGTCGAGAATGTGCATTTTGATTTTTCACCCTTTGTTAAAAGTGCAGTTATAGAGTTTGCCATCGCATTATTTGGTGTAGGAGTGACTTGTTCTGCAACTGTGGTTACTTTATTTTTTGGTTGGGATTGGGAGTAAAGAAAAGCACCAGCTGCACCTAGTAAGATTAATACTCCCACAACTAATGCTATTATGGCCTGTTTAGTCATAGGCGTATTCTACCTCAACCTGCATAAAAGTCAATAGAAAATTATATGTTATTTATTATTAATCAATGGATTCTGCGACTGAAACATTTACTGGAGAAAAAGAGATTGATGTTAGGCCTAAAGTTCAAATTGAATTCTTCGGATTTAGCCATAATCCATTAAACTTAGATGTAGTACCGTATTTACGAAGCACATTTGAAGATCATTTAGCAAAATCACCAAATACTACTCTTTTTTTTGAAAGCGCTGAAGGTACACAGGAGGATTCTGATTTTCAAAACGAAGTTATAGAAAAATATGGGTTTAGAGCATTGCTTATATCAAGTTTAATTAATCAGAACGATGATGATATTAGGTTGATTGGAAGTCCCGAGAACGTACAGAGGAGAATAAATGAAATTGAGACATCTATTATGAGCGGTGAACTAAGAATTGATCTTCTTCCTCTTCAAGATCTTCAAATGTATTTAATATATAGAGATCGATCAGTTAAAAGAGCTATACCCTTTTTCATTTCAAAGAGAAGCGCATTCTCCAGACGTGATTAGGAAAGCGCGAGGTCTTCGTCCGGAAGCTAACAGAATGTTTTCGGTTGCAGATGCTGCATGGCAGGAGGGTAGATTTGAAGTATTTAAAAAACTTGCTGATTCTTACCATAAATTATCAGTTGCAGGAGGTAGATACAGAGAAGAAGAAGCTGCTGAAATGCTTAAGAAAAAAACTAATAAATTAATGATGTCGACTGACGGTGGATCAATTTTTGTATTAATGGGTAGAAATCACTCAAGCATACTTGATCCACTAAGAAAAAAATTTAAAAAAGGGACTGTAGATTTCAAAGTATCAGGTGGTCTATCGGATTCTCTTGATAGATTAACGCCTATGCAGAGATATTTATCTATGGTAATTTTATTTAAGCTTGAGGATGAATATAACGTGCAGGAGAAAACTTTAGAATTTGGAAACAAGTTTACGGTAACTCAGGTTAAAATTGAAGAAATTGTTGCCAATTTAAAAGAAGAAGAAATTAAAGATTTATGCGAAACACAAGTTGAACTTCTTAAATTTATTAGAGAAAAAGGCTTAAACGCATGAAAAAAAGAGAGTCCGTAGGTAGATGCCCACTCGCTCTCTTTCTCTGCCAGCACTCACGTCACCATCTCAATGCTTCGGATCCACAAATATTTTGCATCTCGACGGACCATCTCGTCCTTTTGTCATAACGCGGCATACTTTTACCCAGAGAAGTGACTTCCGAGGAAGCCATCCTTAGCGGTATGCCCAGCTCTTGTTTGCCCTGCCA
Source organism: uncultured Gammaproteobacteria bacterium (assembly GCA_964637955.1). Taxonomy (GTDB): domain Bacteria; phylum Patescibacteriota; class Microgenomatia; order Levybacterales; family UBA12049; genus 2-01-FULL-39-10-A. The sequence goes on from CAZWXQ010000001.1 coordinate 165,345, forward strand.
TAGCGTACTACTTCAAACAACCTAAAGCTTAAATGCGCTAGGGGATTCCAAAACCCTTCGAAGAAAGATTTCGATTACCCCCATGCGGAGTCTATAAAGATTAGTCCGTTTAGATTGGATTGTCAATTAGTTCAAAGTATATCTCAATATTTCTTTTGACTTTATAAATAAAAATATCTATCTTGCATTTTTGTTCTCTTCAAATTATTATTAGGACATGAAAATCACTAGTCCTGCCTTTGAAGATAGCGACATGATTCCTGCTACATATACATGTGATTCAGATAACGTTAATCCCCCTCTTTTAATTTCAGATGTTCCAGAAGGGACTAAAAGCTTGGCTCTTATTATGGATGACCCTGATGCGCCAGGTGAAGCATTCACTCATTGGATTATGTGGAATATTCCACCAGATACTACTAGGATTGAAGAAAATGATTGGGTAGATGGAGCAGAACAAGGTATGAATGATGGTGGAGATTTAGGATACACAGGTCCATGTCCGCCGGAAGGAATTCATCATTATTATTTTAGGCTTTATGCTCTAGATTCAGTGTTAGATTTACAAGGAGAAGTAACGCGAATGGATTTGGAAATGCAAATTAGTAGCCACATGATTGATGAAGCAGAGCTCATTGGTCTTTATAAACTTCAATCATAGCTCCACATCATTATCCTATAGCTTTAATTTTGCTTCAAAATAGAGTATAATTCCCCAGATTATGGAAAGAAAAGCAGCTCATGGTTACACTCCGGGTTTAGATGCGCAGCTGGATTCGGACAGAGGATTCAGCGTGAATATAGAAGTAGAGTTATTAGCAAATGAAAGGCAAACGCTTTTTATGCTTGGTCAAGGCAATAGCTTAAATTTTGTATCAGGCCAGCTTGGTGTCGAGGTTGGCAATCTCAAAACAAATTTGAAAACAATGAGAAGTCGTTTAGGAGTAAATACAAATCTTGGAGCTTTGAGAATGGCGATGCAGCAGAGAATTTTAAGTGCTCAAGAGATTTTGCCTGATGATTATACCGATGATAATTTTAGATATTTAACCCCTGAACAATTAGATGCTCTGAATAATTATTACGATAATCATGATCTGAAAAGCGATGAGGAGATTGCGGCTAAACTAGGTTTATCTGCGGAGGATTTTCTTCAAGATCTTTATAGAGGTTTTGGTGTAATTAATGCAAAGACTATTTTAAACGCTGCAGTCATGATTCAAGCTCAAAGAGATAGATTAATTCCTGCATCTGATCCTGTTTCTGAGAATGAAGAAATTGGTCAGCTAAGCCCCGATTCACCTCGAGTTAGAGAAGTAAAAAGATCGATTAGCCCTAGAGAGCTTGAGGTATTTACACTTAAGGCAAAAGGATTAATAAATAAGGAAATAGCTGCATCGATGGGTGTCTCTGAGCAAACAGTTAAGAATCATGCAGCTTCTGCATTTGTTAAGCTAGGTGTTCAGTCCTCAGGGGAAGCGATAAGGCAAATTATTGGTATTGGGCTTATAGATATATCTGAATTATTGCCAGCAGAATTTGATCCTTCTGTGATGGGAGAAGTGTCAGATAAAGAAGCTGAGATTATAAAACATTTAGGGACTTCTGGGGATTCAAATGTCGCTATCGCTTTGAGGGTTGGCTCGAATGAGAACACTGTTGGAAGTCGAATTTCAAAATCCATGAAAAAAACAGGCACTGTCAGTCGAGAGCAAATTATGGTTTTTTATCTCGGTGCAAAAAAGATAAAAGAAGAACAGGCTGTAGAGATGGGGGTAGATCCTGAATCCGTAGATCCTTTTGACTGGAGAAGAGAAGATCAGGAATATGAAATGCCATCATTGTCACCCAGAGAGCTAGATGTTCTACGGGCTGTAAGTAGAGGTTTATCGAATGCTGAAATTGCAGGATTTTTGGGAAAATCTGAATATATGGTAAAGGTACAGATGAGCTCTATTTTATATAAGTTAGATGCTAGGAATAGAGTAGTAGCAGTTAAGAAAGCAATTGATTTGAAGTTAGTTGACATAGGGGAAATTACAAGTGATGAATTGGAACTAATTAATTCTCTTTCAAATAGGGAGAAAGAATTACTAGAATTAATAGCTTCAAGTGGACTTTCGAATAAAGAGCTTGCTCAACACTTGGGTATCTCAAAGTATACAGTTAACTGTCATATGTTGACCTTGTTGGGCAAGTTAGATGTAGCTAGTAGAGTTGAAGCAATGACTTTATGGATAAAAGCAAATAGAATAATCGATTCGACTTCTGAAGCTGAACAAGATGTGGTTTATTCTTCAGAAGCAGTTATTTAGCTAGTTTTCTAAGCTTTTCCAGAGAATTCTACTCGCTACAGTTCTATAAGGAGACCATTTACTGGAAATCAAAATCAACTCTTCTTTTTTGGGCTTTGGGCCCAAATTATAGATTTTTATCATTGCATTCTGAAGTCCTAAGTCTCCTGCAGAAAAGACATCGGGACGTGCGAGTGTAAACATCAAATACATTTCTGCGGTCCACTGACCTATGCCTTTAAGCTTGACTAATTCTAGGATCACTTCTTCATCTTTCATTTTGTCGAGTTTGTTAAGATTGATTTGTTTATCAACCACAGCACCCGCAATTCCTTTTATATATTTAATTTTAGAAAAAGAAATTCCACATTCTCTTATTTTCTGATCATCAAGTTTTAATATTGCTTCAGGGCTAATTTGCTCATCTTTAAAAAGTTTTTTAAATCTCTTGAAGATAGTGTCAGAAGCCTTGATAGATAATTGCTGGGAAATAATGGATTCTGCTAAATCTAAGAAGTAGTCTTCGGATTTTCCTGGTTCATCAAGTTTGATCTTGACCGCTACAGCGTAAAGAACCGGATCCACATTTTTAAAATGTTTTAAGGCGTCTTCCATAAGTAAGTTATTATATCACTTAGCCTCGCAAGGCCAGGCCTTGCGAGGCTAAAGCTGGTTGACTTAAATGGTGATTTTATATATAATTCGTGCCTATGACAGTTAAAGCAGAGATTTTAACGCCTCAATTTGATTCTTATGTCGGAGATTTTAATAGATTTCCAGGTAGATCAGTGAGGCTTCATTCAGAGCCAAAAAATCATTTGGTGTATTGGTTGGATTACGAGGATGAAGATCAAAGAAGAAAGTTTGAAGTTCCAAATAAATTTGATGTAATCTCTTCCAGATCAAGTTGGGGAGATCCGGAAGCTGATGTTAATTCAGTTTCTGGACGCGCAACTGAAGTGATTATTGTCAGTGGAAATGAATTGTCTCTTCAAATTCAAAGGTGGTATAGAGGTGAAGCTCAAAATACTCAGCAAAGACCTTTAACTGGTGATGGAATTAATAATGATTTACTTATAGTAAGATTTCCGTTACCAAACAATAGAGATGTACAGGCGTTATTAAGATGGGAAAGAGATACGATTACCAAAAGATTGCAGAATGTTGCTCAGGGTGCTGTTGAAAGAGTTTTATTAGTAGGCGCTCCTGCGGCTAGATAAATTTATTTTTCGATTAATTTATAACCCCGTGTTTTTACTGTCACGATTTCATAATTTTTCTTTTGACTATTCATTTTTGCTCTAAGTCTAGCGATAAGTCTATCTATTGCCCAGTCTGTAACTCCAATTTCTTCAGCTTCTGGCCATACTGCTTCGATTATCGCTTCTCTTTCGCAGATTTCATTTTTGTTTGCTTCCAAGAAATTTAATAGTAAAAGTTCTTTTTTGCTCAGTTCTGAAGCATTCTTTTCTTTTTTCCTTTCTTCGCTTTTTGATTTAACGAAGTGCTCAAATATTGGATTAAATATCTTGTTTGTTTTTTGTTCAAAAAATCCTGTATTTATAAGATAATCTGCATTTTTAATTTCTTCAGCGATAAGTTTTTCCCGACCTGCTACCTTTATGAGTATTTCCTGCTCTTTTGGACTTAGGCTTTCCCAAAGTTCTTCTGACTGGAGAGAAATTCTCTCATCATTTTTTAGAAAATCAAAAAGTTCCGTTTCGTCTATGGGTTTTGATTGTTCTCCGATTGCAATCAATGCAAATAGTAGATATTGAGTATGACCATCCACATATTTAAGAAGCTCCTGAGTAAGCCCAGGTTTTAGACTAAGATGGCTTTCATTTACACTTGATTCAAAAATTATTTTAGTATCCTGTTTTTCTGCCGGTTTTATATAGTGGTTATCTGCGAATACAGAAACTGATTGCTTGGTAAACACTTCAGGGACCAGATAATCTAGAGTTCTGTCACTAGTAAAAACATAAGAAAGTTTTCTGTGAGTCGCGTCGATGAGGCCTTGGAAATTGGCAAAAAAGTCATGAGTAGTAGCATCTTTTATTCGGTCAAATCTGAGGAAGAAGATTGTCGGTAGATAACCTTTTTCAGTAATAAAGACCAGACTTTTTCTAAGATTCTCTATAGTTAAAAATAAGTCCTGAGATTGGATAGAATCTAAGAAATATTCTTCAACTTGTTTTTGAATTTCCAGTGGAAGATTTGAATTTTCAACACTGTCAGAAATTCTTTTAAAAGTAAGAACCCAAAATGGGTAAATTTCTCGTTCTACCAGATCATTTAAATCAACAGGGATAAAGAAATGCTTTTCTGACTTGAGATATTTTTCATTTATTCCGGGATGGTATAAAAAGTAGCGCAGGAAATTACTTATTCCTACTCTTTTCATTCCAGTAAGAACTACATTTCGCCTATTATTAATCGCGCTTGCGAGCTTTTTTGTTTCGTCTTTTCTGAAATCAAAAGGATAATTTACTTCAATAACATGAGAATTCATCCCGTTAGAGACAGCGAGCGTTTTAATCTGTTTTTGAGATATCTTTTACCCATACCGGATTTGAGATATTTTTCTCGCGTCGTTGCATCCTCCTCATGCAAGCTTGCTTCATAGTATATCAATTTAAATTGACCTCTTCCTTTTGTGTATGTTGATCGATCATTTTGATGTTCATTAAAACGCTTGCGTAAATCATTAGTATATCCCGTATACCATTTATTGCTTTTCAAACTTTGTAAAACGTAAACATAATAAAAGCGGTCTCTAACGGGATTCATTCCGTAATTTTAAAGTTTTATATGCAAATAATCAAATCTGACAGGTGTCAGAAATCTGTCAGGAAAAAATTCAAACTCCGTCAAGCCTTTAATTACTTGTTGAGTTAATATATTTTTCATGAAATCAGAGCGAGGAGATTTAAGAGATCATGAATCTGTAAGAATTCATATGGGAGACAGAAGAGAAGATGGTACTTACAGAATTTTAAGATTGGAAGGAAGAACTTCCAGAGGGGTAATTGACGGCGCTACTTCTAGGCGAATGGAAAAATTTGAATCTGCACAAAATGGTGGAGGAGCAACCAGTGATGCTAGTATGCATAGGTTGTCACCTGATAGTTTTTATCAGCCAGTTGAAGCAAATTTAACAGGCGGAATAATCTTTAACGGCCTTTCCGAAGGAGGACTTAAAGCTTAATTTATGGCTCAGTCTGAAGCTCTTCAAGTTACACAAGATGTTGGTTTTGATGCCTCAGTGGCAAGAGATTTTTTTACCCATGACTTATCTCCAGCTTTACCAACTTTACAAGGAGAAACTTTGATAGATGCAGCTATAATGGATACATATATGTCAAGTGATGAAATCAGGGAATCAGAAATTAATATTCCAGTTGAAGATTTAGCCGATCATTACGCTGAAGTTGTAGTTGGTCCTGCTGCTGTTGCAGGCTTAATAACAATGCTTGAGGGTTATCAGGGAAGAGAAAGTATTACTCCTGATGAGATAGCAGTTTTAAAAATTCAAATAGATAATGTCGCTAAAAGGGCTGCGGAAAGTGGATTTAGAATGGAGGGAATTGGGGGTAAAAGAAGAGCGAATGTTAAGACATCCGTAGATGGTTTTGAAGGACAGAAAGAAGGAAGAAAAAATAAAGATGAAGCCGTAGAGCATTTGGATGGTGAACATGCTCCAGAAAAAGAGGAAGAAGGAATACCGACTGTAAATGTAAGTTCCTTTATGGATGTAGTTGAGGGAACAAAATTTCTCGCTAATAGAAGAAAAAGAGCTATTTCTGTTCTTGCAGGAATTGAGGGTGGTAAAATTCAAAAACCTCCAAGCGAGGATGATTGGCATTATACTGATATTTTTGCAGCGGGCACCAGAATGAAAGATATATTAACTCCTGAAATGACATTCGATGAAAAAATAGATGCCATGATTACTGCATATGGTAAGCAAGATTCTCCATGGGAGGTAGAAATGAGAATTCTTGGAGGTGAAAAGAGAAAAAGAAATCATGATTATATTGAAAGAGCGAAGGCAAAAGGGATTACGGTACTCGAGCTTGAAGATGGAGATTGCGCACCTATGCTTGAAGCACTTCTTTCAGATAGGCCAATTTTCTCTGCAGGAAGCGGTGGAAAGGAAGAGGTTAGAATTGCGGCAGTAGCTGCATATATGGCTAGAGCTTTTTGGAACGGAGAAAATATTCGAGTCGACAAAGATAATAATGTTATAGCTAGGGAAGGAAGAGTCTTTGCAGATTCAGATATAGTAACAGGAGATAGAGATAGAGCATTTATTGTGGCAGCGGGAATAACAGGCGAAGATTTTCTTGGTTTAAAACCGATTGAGCTGCAAGCTTCTGATGATGGCGCTGGAGATGTATGGAAAGTGCATTTATTTAAAGCTACTAGTAATTCAAATAGACATGATGATTTAAGTGTAGCTTCTATTTAACCTTCCTTGTAGTCTTCTGATTCAATGCTATAATAGTAAAATATGGCTAAGCGTGGTCGTTACGGTAAACGCGGAAAATTTAAGTTTAAGCTTAAATCTAAAACAATCTACAACATTTTTGGAATAGGCTCTATTGGATTTGGAGTTCTAATATTTCTTTCTTTCATAGCAAACGGTCCTTCTATGGAATTTCTCAATACCTGGATCAGGCAGTATTTTGGTTGGCTATCATTTTTCTTGCCTTTAGTATTTATTCTATTTGGTTTTCTATTTTTTAAGTCAAAGCTTGCTTTATCTAAGCCAAATGTATTTGCAGGGTTTGCGATACTTTATTTCTCAGCAGTTATAATGTTTCGCTCTGGTTATATCGGACAAATGATGTTCGCAAACATAGCTGAGGTAGTTACTCCGGTTGGAACATTTCTGGTTTTCTTAACAGGTGTTTTCATCGGACTAATTATTCTTTTTGATACTTCAGTTGATGAAATTCTTAAGGGATTGTCCGTAACCAAGAAAACTGGCGGAAAGCTTCTTCCCGTAAATGCTTTAAAGAAAAAACCTGACGCTCTTTCTGGGAAGCCAATGACTATAAAAGGTGATGTTCAAATAAATAAAGGACCTGCGATTGTCTCAAATACAGTTAAGAAAGATGAAAATATGATTTCAGAAAAGCTTGTTAGCAACACATTATCATCAGGACTTATATGGGAATATCCTCCGCTTGATCTTCTTTCTGATGATGAGGGAGGAAAAGCTGATCGTGGAGACGTAAAAGCGACAGCTGCAAAAATTGAAGAAACACTTCAGAGTTTTGGCATTATAGCAAAAGTTGTTGAGGTAAATCTCGGACCTGCCGTTACTCAGTACGCTTTAGAAATCGCACTTGGAACTAAAGTTTCAAAAATTACTTCCCTGGCAAATGACCTTGCATTAAATACGCAGGCTCCTACTGGTCAGATCCGTATTGAGGCTCCAATTCCTGGAAGAAATCTTGTAGGTATTGAAATACCGAATAAAAGCTTACAGATGGTTACTCTTCGAACCATGCTTTCAAGTGAGGTTATGCGAAAAAATAAATCTAAGCTTGCTGTTTCAATGGGACTTGATGTTAGTGGAAATCCTGTAATTGCAGATATCGGCAAAATGCCTCATGTTCTTGTAGCAGGAACCACAGGTTCTGGAAAATCAGTTTTGGTTAACTCATTCATCAATTCGATATTGTTTAGAGCTTCTCCTGAAGAGGTAAAGTTAATCATGGTCGATCCAAAACGCGTTGAGTTAACTGGTTATAATGGAATTCCTCATCTAATGGTGCCTGTTATTGTGGAAGTGGAGAAAATTCTCTCAGCGCTCAAGTGGGCAACAAATGAGATGGATCGCAGATATAAGACTTTTGCTGAACGTGGAGTAAGAAATATTGATGGTTATAACGAGCTTGCCGGATTTCAGGCTCTTCCATATATTGTAATCTTTATTGACGAGTTAGCTGATCTTATGATGTTTGCGCCTGTGGAGGTGGAAGACACGATTGCTAGATTAGCTCAAATGGCTCGTGCGACAGGAATTCATTTGGTAATAGCGACTCAAAGACCATCTGTGGATGTTATTACAGGTTTAATTAAAGCAAATGTTCCAGCTAGAATCGCATTCAACGTGTCCAGTATGATTGACTCACGTGTTATTATAGACGGACCAGGTGCTGAGAAGCTACTTGGTCGAGGAGACATGCTTTATACTCCGCCGGACATGGCAAAGCCAACTCGTATTCAGGGAGCTTACGTTTCTGATAAAGAAGTAAAAGCATTAGTTTCCTATCTTAAAGAAAAATCACCAGCAGTAGAATATACAGAGGAAATTCTTGCTACTCCATATACGCCTAAAGGATCCGGTGGCGGTGGAGGCGGAGGTGATTCTAAGGATCCAGTTTTTGCAGAAGCTGTAAGAGTTATTTGTGAATACGATAAAGCGTCAGCATCACTTTTACAGAGAAGGCTTTCTATTGGCTACTCAAGAGCTGCTAGGATACTAGATCAACTTGAGGAGCAGGGAATTGTGGGAAGAGCAGAAGGAAGTAAACCAAGAGACGTTCTTATCAAGGATCCATCGCAGATTTTAGGCGAGCAATCTGAGTAATTATTTATTATTATTTATGGGAGTAAAATATGAAAACAATAGGTCAAGAATTTGCTGAAGAAAGAAAAATACAAGGTAAAACAATTGAAGAGGTTTCAAAAGCCACAAAGATAAAGGAAGAGTTTTTAAGAGCAATTGAAAAAGGAGACTTTAAAGCACTACCATCCCCAACTTACTCTTATGGTTTTGTAAGAAATTATGCCAAGTATTTGGGTCTTCCGGTTGAGAAAAGCTTGGCAATTTACAGGCGCGAGTATGATGTAAAGAAGAATGTAGAGGTTTTACCAAAGGGTTTTTCAAATCCAAAAGAATACACGCCGCCCAAATTTAGACTTGGTCGTTCAATAGCAGTACTTAGTGTATTTTTTGTTTTAATTGCAGGGTTTTTGGTTTTTCAGTATAGAGCTGCAGTATTTAATCCAGGTCTTAGCATAGATTCTCCGAAAGAAAATGAAACGTTAAAATCGTTAGTTGTTGATGTTCGAGGTAAGACTGATTCTGCTTCAACCCTTCAAATAGATGGCAAGGAAGTTCCCGTTAATTCTGATGGGACATTTGCGAAAAAAATTACTGTTTTTCCAGGTGAAAGTGTAATTTCTTTTAGAGTAGAAAATAAGTTTGGAAGAATCACTACGGTTGAGCGAAAAGTTGTTATAAGATCGAACTAGATTTATATACTTTGCTAATATTGACTGCTCGGTCACTATAGTATAGATTAATAATACGATTGTTGTTTGATGAGCTTGGTTTGTTAAGGATAAAAATATCCTTCGATACGCTCAGGATAACATTGCGATGTTTATGTACGATCCTGCCCAAATACTACTATTTATCGTAATTATTGTTCTAACAATATTTCTAGTGATTTTAGGAATTCAAGTTTCTCTCATACTTAAAGATCTTCGAAAAACCATAGCTAAAACCAATAAAATTCTTGATGATACGCAAGAAATGACAACTGCAGTAAAGGATCCTGTCGTGGGCTTATCAGGAGCAATCATGGGTATAAAAACCGGAAGTACTCTTCTTAGCATAATGAATAGATTTACTTCAAAGGAGGAAAAGCATCATGGGAAATAATAACGGAAGATTTTCTGATGGGTTTTTGATGGGGGCAATCATTGGTGGAGCGGCTGTGTTTTTGCTTGGAACTGAAAAAGGGAATAAAGTTCTAAAGCTAATGCTAGAAGAAGGTCGAGCAGGGTTTTCGGAGCTTATGGATGAAATCGATGAGTATAAAGGTAAAGCCCAAGACATCATGGAATTAGTTGAAGATGAAGAAGTAGATGACATTGATGAGGCGATCGAAGGTGAAGGGTCTACAGAACAGACTTCTGAAGCTCCAAAAAAAGCAGATAGTTCACATGAGTCTAAAAATGGCTCATCTTCCAAAAGATTCTTTAAAAAGGGTAAGTAAATTACTAATTAAGATTGTTTTCTTTTGATGAATGATTCAAGTACTTCGTCTGCGACTTTTAGCATTTGTTCCTTTGGAGCGATATATGGGTCATAATTTTCTTCATTAACTATACTTTCAACTTCCTTAGGATCTTTCAGTAAAGCTTGAGTAATTACTTGAACGGGATTTCCATTTGAATCAGTCGCCAGAGCTTTAACATCTTCTTGCATGCCAAAGTCAACCAACTCCCAATTTTTCACCTTTTCAAATTCTTCTTCAGTAAGATCCCAAATAGTTCCATAAGTAACTGCACCTACCTTTTGTCTAGAAGTATAAAGTTTGAAATTTTCTCCGAATCCGGCTTTTATAATCGCTCTTGGAGATCTGTCAAAAGGATGAATGATTTCGTCTCTAATTTGATTTATGTCTTGAATGCATAGCTCATATCCCAGTAGCTTTCCAGGTACACCTTTAAGATTATTGTTGCCCACCATATGAGCCATCATGTCCAAATCTTTATTTGTTCCGAATCCGAAATATTTAATAATTTTAATTGCCATGCATAAATATAGAGTAGGTTAATTAATTTTTAATTGCAATATTTGCTTACAAAATATTTTAATGATACGATTTTTTTATGAGCGAGACATCAGGTTCCGGAGTAAATTTTGTTCGTCAAAGCCCTGATTTGGTTGGTCCCGTTGAACAGCTCCCCAAGGGGGCTGTTTCTAGAGAGCTTGGAAAAATAACTCACCGGGAAATTCTTGCAGCTTCGGAAAGACCTTTAGAAAAAGGTGGCACACGTATATTTTTACAGGTAAATGCTAAGGATGATAGGAGTAAGGATGCAACTGATTTGGGTGCTTTGGTTCCCGAATCAGCACAAATGGTACAAGATGGAGCTAAGGAGTCTCTAGATAAAATATTGGCAGGGATTCCTGAAGGTGAGAGAAAAGACGTAAAAATAGTTGTAATTGCTGGAGACCATACACTAGAGACTCCGGGAGGATTAAAAAGTCCCCATAAGAGAGCAGTTGAATCTGGAGAAAGAGTAATTACTGGACTTAGAAGTTCATTGTTTGAGCATCATCTTTTGGAAGAACAACTATTAAATAATTCAGCGGAGTCTGGTGCAGGTGGAAAACCTATTGAAGTTACAGGCCTTCGGGACTTAGCCATGTTTGAGTCTCCGGAGTTTGTAAAGTTTATGACAGATAAATATGGAACTGATGGGACTGCATTATGGGAGGCATATGAAGCAGATGCCGACAAAGAAACAAGAATAGCAATGGGAGTAGAGGGTCCGGATGAAATAGCAGAAAGAGTAAATTACACAGTTTCGCTTCAAGCTCAGTTAGCAAAAGAATTCCATGAGCATAATCCGGGACAGAGGCTAATTGTTTGGGCAGTAGGATCTTATGATTCACTAAGTCCTTACATAAAAAGAAATGTTCAAGGTGTAGATCCAGCAAAAAACTATCTAGGAATGGATAAGAGTGGAGGAATAGCTCTGGATATAGCTCCGGACGGCGGAATTTCTACCACTATCCAAGGAAAAAAGTTGCCCATAAAATCTGTATTACCAAAAATCCCGGAAAATCCCGAAAAATTTCCAATTATTACTTCACAAGACATAAAGCTTGATCCACCTGCAAATGGTACAACAATAGTTTTTCAAAGACATGCTAAATACCAACGAGAAGATGGTCCAGGTGTAGGAAGCTTAGTAGAAGGAGCATATGAAGAGCAGAGAGATTTAGTTCAAGGTATGGTGGGAAATTTATTTGATTCACTGGGAGATGATGCTGGTAAAACTGACTTTTTAGTATTAGGAAGCGATACTTTTTACCGTGGTGGAGGACAAAGAAGTATGGAAACTGCTGCTGCGGCGCTTGAGGGGATTAGCATAGAAATAGAAAGTAGAGGTTTGAAATCAGTTATTTTAAATAATCAAGAAGACGGCAAACCGAGACCCACGCCAAGTTTAAGAGAGCCTAATATGTTTACGGAGGCACCTGATTTTGTAAAGTTTATGGAAGAAAAATATCCTAAAGATTTTTGGAAATTCTACGAAGAAGATATTGAAAAAGAAATAAGAGAAAGTGTAGGAGCAGAAGGCCCTATTGAGCTTGGAGATAGGCTCGCAAAATATGAAAGAGCTCTTGAGAGGTACTCCCGGTTTTACCACAAGAGCTACCCAGGGAGAAGGCTTGTCATTTGGGCAGCAACCCATTATGACACTATTAGCCCATATGTAAAAAATCATGTAATGAAAAAATCTGGGATACAACCAGTAGATTATGGAGGAGGAATTTCAATAAATATAGACTCTGAAGGAAGATCGAAGACTAGTGTTGCGGGAGTAGATTACTTCTTACCTTCTTGATATTTTTTGAGGAGAAAATCTGTGGCTTCTTGAACAGACTTAAATTCTGGAACACCTTTTTTCTTCCACTGCCTAATCCAATTTCTGTGCCATAAAACTCCAGAGAGCCTTTCCATAGTTGCACCTCCATCGTAATTTTCTTTTTCTCTGGTGGCAATATATCTTTTATGAGTACTCCAGTTAGGAAGGACTATGGCATCTGGTGGAAGAAAATTGTTGGAAGCGCCTATCACCCAAAGTCCAAGAGATTTGGCCTGAATTGTAATTACATCGCTTCTTTGGTCAATGGTATCAATAACTCCACCGCCCCAAGTCCACCATTCACCTTTAGGATGAGCATTTGTTTTTTCCCAAAGAGTGTCACCATCTATCCAATGTTTTTCTTTTTGTCTTTCAAGAAAATAGCTTTTTCCTGCCCCAGATGGAGCCATAATGAAATAACCTTGTGTATGTTTAATACTGTCCTTAATGAATGATTCGTATATATCTGTTCCATCAGAGAAGGCCAGGGGAGTCTTAAAATCCATTGTACCAAAGTGTACTGGCATAAAGTAAATATAACTTTTTTATTTAGGGAAAGCAATAATTATAGTCCGTATTTTTCGATATTGAACTTTTCTTCCAAAAGATTCTTCAAAAAGAAGTAATTTCGTCCAAAGGTTTTGTGTAATCTATAAATGCGGCAGAGCTTGTATTGAAATTGCTTATAGGTAAGACTTGTTTTCCAGGATAAACATATTTACGGAAAAAATCAGTTCCTTTTTGAAGAGTTACGCCTGAATGCGAATCTTCTTCGAAAAGAATTACTTGTTTTCCTTTACCTTCAGATTGTAAATACACAGCTTCTTCCTCTGACATCATAGGTCTAGCATCATTCTTTTTACTTCTTGAAAACCTTACAACATAAAGACTTGAGTCTTTGCGTTTGGTAATATCGGCATGTCTTAAAAATACATCCATTCCTGCAGCTGTAGCGCCTTGTCCTAAGGCAATTAGCATTAAGGAATCTTGTGGAAATCTAAATGCAAGGTTCATTGCCGTTTGGTAAGAATATTGCGGATCAGTCCCTATCCAGGTCGCTCGGTCATCTTTTTGATGTATGTCCCAAGCAAGTTCTTCGGGTGTAAGTGAAGATTTATATTTTTCAGCTTCGACAATTGCTTTCTCATAATCTTTCCTGTATGCAGCAAGTCCAATTCCTATTGCTCCCCGTACTCTTTCTACCTGTCCGGCGTGAGGATTTTCTACATTTTGATCTATGATTCCTCTAATTAATACTTGCGGTAAAATAGCAATGCTTTTTAAATTACCAGCTCTATCAGGAGCTTTAATAGCTGAAATAAGGCTATCAATCGCAGATTCGGTAGTGCCATCAAATACCATCTCAGAACTTAGGTCTTCAAAGTTTGGTCTTGGAATTTGATCTAAAAACTGTTCATATGGAGAAATATGTAATTTACCGGTTCTAATTCTTTCACTAAACTGCTGAAATAATAAATCGTCGTTTACTGTTGCTTCACCCATGAAATAATTATATCCAAAATTTTTAAATAAATGCTAAATTCTTTACTCTATTTGTTTATTTCCTAGCAATTTAATATAATGCCTGCCTATGGGTGAAGTATTGGCTCCTATTGACTTAGAGATGCAGCTTCATGCTGCTTTTTTAGAGCTTGAAATAACTCCTGAGCAAAAGACTTTAGCACTTGAGCTCCTTGCTCCACTAAAAGAAAAAGATGAAATTCATCGTGCGCATTATGAGCACAGTATAAGAGTAGGACTTTTAGCAAAAAGAATTGGTGGATACTTGAACTTAGATCAAAAAGCTTTGTTTTTTGCGGGAATTTTTCATGACTTGGGAAAAAGTGAGATTGATGATTCTCTTTTGGGAAAGACTGAAGCCTGGACAGAAGAAGATTATAGACAAATTCAAGAGCATCCAGTGATTGGCCACAAAATGCTTAAAGGAAAATTTGATTTTTCTGCAGATATAATCGTAAGACATCATAGGCATCAAGAAAAAAGATATCCAAAAAGATTACCAAAATATTTACATAATTATTCTGCTGAGACGAAAGCCGAGATAGATGAATATGCAAGAATCCTTGCACTCGCAGACGTTTATGATGCACTTCATCGGGTGAATAGTAAATTTGGAGAATTGAAAAGACTAAGCGATCAAGAAATATATGAGCAAATGATGATTCTTAATCCTGATAGAGTTGATCTCGTGCGTGAGCTTTATAGTGCGGGGATTTTCATAAATTCAGATAGACTGAATCAACAAGCAGCTACTTTATAGTCCATATTTTGAGATATTTGATTCGTGTTCGTCGAGAGTTTTGCCGTAATGATTTATCCCGTTTCCGTCAGTGATGTAGAAAAGATAATCTGTTTTTGAAGGATTAATAGCAGCTCTAATGCTCTCGATTCCAGGATTGCTTATGGGCGCTGGTGGAAGACCCGCGACTTTATAAGTGTTATATGGAGAATTGATTTGTTTATCATCATTGGTTAGGCCTTGTTTCCACCATCTTTTTTCTGCTTTTTGATAGCCTAGGATGTATTGAAGAGTGGCGTCGATATCAAGTTTCATTCCGATTCCAAGTCTGTTATTAATTACGCTTGATACGATAGGCCTGTCTTCGTCGTGTCTTGCCTCGCGTTCAATTAGAGATGCCAAAGTTACGATCTGAGTTTTTGTAAGTTTAGTTTTACTTGTATCAAGAGTCGCATACTTAGAATCGAAGTTATCTCGCATAGTTTTAACGATCATATCTATGTCAGCATCTTTCGGGAATGAATAAGTATCAGGGAATAAATATCCTTCGTTTTTTTCTAGCTCCGCATTCCAGCTCTCATCATAATTCGGCATTTTATTTTCCAAAGTTTCAGCTATTTCTGCTGCACGCTGTCCTTCAGGAACAGTTACCCAAAGATCTTGTGTTCCGTGGGTAAACTCTGTGGCAATTTCAGCAGCTGACATATTCGGGATAAGTCTAAATTCTCCGGCCTGAATTTTACTATCTATCCCCATCTTTTTAGTTAAAAGAAAGAATGCAACTTGGTCTTTAATAAGTCCCTGTTCTTTTAGGTTTTTGGAGACTGCTCGAATTCCCTGACCTGGCTGAATCACAAAAATTACAGGCTTATTATTATTTTTATTTACCGCAGATGTTCCATTGATCCACCAAGCTAGGGCAATTACAAAGAGAACAAGAAGAATTGCGACTGTGATGTAGATTCTCTTCATCGAATTGTTACAAAAGGGAAATTCTCAATTGAGTCTTTTCCTTCCTTAAGATTATACACAGAATCAGAGTAAAATGTACAGATCGGTTCGTTCTTTACTACCTTTTCGCCAAGTTTCTTCCGAAGATAAATTCCAGCGGTTTTCATATCAGGAGCACCAAGAACTCTGGTAAGTTTTGATAAGTTTTTTATTTCAAACTCCATAACTTCGCCGCTTCCATGAGCTACGAAGTCAAAAGTATGTTTTCCAGGCTTTAGATCACTACTAGTTATTTTTGGATTCCCACCTTGGGCGTCAATAATTTCTTTAAATTTCGAAAGTGCTTCTCCAGATTTTAATATGTCCATTGCCCAGTTAAATCCATTTTTATGTTGATTCCTTACCTTTTCTCTGAGGGTCTTAGAACTGTCTGCGAGGCACAGTTCAAGAAGTGTTCCTGCCAAATTTATACTCCGAGCTTCCAGATCAAGGGCTCTGTTTGGATCTTGTTCAAGAACTAGCAGAGATTCTTTTGTTTCAAGAACTGGCCCAAGACCTCGTCCTGCTGGTTCTTCAGTTTTATGTACTAAGACTTCAATTTTTACCCCAAACTTTTTTGCCAAATTTTCAAATTTCCTCTTGAGAAGTTTTGCATCTGCTAAAGAGTGAACTTTGACAGTTTTTCCATAAGGAAGATCGATTACGACGTGAGTGCTCCCAAATGCGACTTTCTTAGCCATTATGGAAATTAAAATCTTGTCATATGATTCATATAGAAGTGCTTCTTCAACTTTTATAATAATGTCGTCAGCAGGAGCTATATTAAAACTTCCGCCCCAAACAATGCAGCCATTTGTTTTTTTAACGGTCGAGTAAATTTGTTCTTTGGTTAGATTTACCGGAGCCAAAACTTCAAAATCATCTGCTGTTCCTCCAGGTGTAGTTATAGCGCGCGATGAGCTTTTGGGAATTTTAAAGCCAGCAGCTGCTATGATTGGCACTACGATCATAGTAGTTCTTGTTCCAGGAACACCTCCTATTGAGTGCTTGTCGGCTACGATTCCAGAAAACTCCAATTTTTCTCCTGTCTCAACCATTGCCTTCGTAAGAAAGTATATTTCTTCATCGGAAAAGCCTTTTGAAATTCCTGAGGCAGCAAAATAAGTCGTTAATATATCCCCAAGTTTTTTTTGGGAAATTTGATCCATGATGGCATAAATTTCTTTATACTTTAGTTTTCGGCCAACCAGTTTGTCTTTTATAGCGCTTCTGGCTAAATCTTTTTCATCCATCCCGTTTAGAAGCAGATCGCGATCTGCTTGTCTCCTAATTTATTGTTTTGTTATTATCATAGATTATCATTTTTCATTGCATATTAATTGTGATCGCGGCTTCTAACGGGATCCATTTTTAACTTGATCAAATGCTCTCGCCACAGTGTTTTTTATAAGGTTTAGTAAAAAATAAAAAAATCCAGTTAAAAATCTATGAATTTTTGACCAAAAAACGTAAATATATTTTTGAGTATCAGTTCTTTCCATAATTTCAGAGTTCTTGAATCCTTGCTTTCAAAATCAGCCTTTTCCAGATAGTTCCTGGAGGAGTACAAGTAATAATTGTTATAAAACTATCAGTAAAATTTTGTGCAAGAACAGATGTGTCTCCAGGATCTACCACAGTGACGCTTTCGATTTTATATCTATGTGTTTCATTTTTTATATTTACCAAGATTTGATCTCCGACACCTAGCTTATAAGCGTTAGCAAAAATAGTTTTATAATTATTTTTGTCATAAAGTTGAGGCAATGTAGAATGACCAAAGATTACAGTATTTCCAAGCTTGGGAGGGTAAGTATCAGAATTGTATTGGACAAGATGTTTTGTTAAGTCGGCATCTTTATTGGTTACTTCTGCGTTTTCAATTTCAATTTTAGGAATTGAAATAGTGTAGTCGATTAAAAAACTTTCATTTTTTTCATAACCTGGATACCAATTATATGCGTTTGTATAATCACTTCCAACTTGATTGGTTGCACTTGTAATCAGGCTTGTTACATTTGTTGGGTTTATGATTGTTTGTTGTGGAATAGGAGAATCTATTTTTTGAGATGCAAATGCGGGAGCAAAGTATATTTGCCATGAAATTAGAGGAAAGAAAGTATAAGCGAAAAATCCTGCACCAATAACTACTAAAATTGCTGATATGATTTTCCCAAATAATTTAAAATTTCTTTTTTGTTGATATTTATATTTAGCCATTTTTATCTACCACAACTTTTATTTTCTCCGAAGAGAAGGGCAGTCTGTTGGGTAGAAGAGGGAGGTTGATAAATACTTTTATGTCTACTCTTTCTACTTCTGGAATGCTCTGAAGATCAGCAGTTGCAGTTTTTACGCTTTTACCTGCGACATCTTTTGCTACCTGCTGGGGATCAATTTTAGGAACAATTGAAGCTTTAACGCTAACTTTTGCTGTTGTTTCACCATCTTCTTGTTTTATTTCACTAGCTTCTCCAGTAACTGTTTCAACATCTATCATCATGTTGTCTGGTACGTCTTCCGATAATTTTTCTTTTGCATATTTCACAAGATCACTTTTTTGATAAGCCACTCCTTCATAAGCAATGGTTCCTGTAAGGCTAACTTCAGTTGCTTCTTCATCAAGTTTTTTACTGAAGCTTTTTTTCTCATAGGTAACAGAAGTAAACTCCGGAAATACTATAGAATCTCCCGCAGCCTGTTTCTTTATATCTGCTTTTGCAGGTTCTTCTAGTTGTTCTTGTAAGTCTTTTGTTAGTTTATCTAAATCTTTTTGGGAAACTACTTTAATATCTTTTTTGGTTCCACCCGAAAATGCTTTATCATTTTTAGCTGCAATTTCTGAAGATCCCTCCACTGTAAATTTCGTATTTGATGGGAGATTGTAGTTCGTGCCAAACTTTTCGGCTGTTACAGTTACATCTGCTTTTCCAGGTTCAGTTCCTGAAAAAATATCTCCAGATGCAGAAGCTACAGTCACTGCCTTATCGGTCACGAACTTTAGACCATTTGATGATGTTATTACAGTTCCTGCTGAGAGGGTTTTTCCGCCACCAGTATCACTATTAAATACGGTCACAGTTCCTTTTGCTTTATCTCCGGTTTCTTTTTTACCAGTTGTAGCTGTAGTTACTTTTCCGTCTTGAGTGCTTGTAATAAATTTAACATTAATCGTATTGTCAGATGCGCTTGTCGCGTCAGTTTCACTTAGCGTTACTGTTTCAGTCTTTTCAATTTCTTTACTATTTACGCCAAGAACAACAGTAGCGCTTCTTCCAAAAGCATAAAATCCGATCAGTGCGACTAAAATTACAATTGGAATTACTAATATTAATAATTTTTTCTTATTTCCAGATCTACCTTTAAATAAATGGCCGATTTTAATTTTCCTGAAAAAGCTCTTCATAGAAACTCCCATAGCGGCTGCATTGTTTGGAAGAGGCTTAGTATCTGAATCAAGTATTTTCTCTTGTTCTGGCATTTCTTGAAACTCTTTTTCAATCGCCAAATTATCACTTTTAATTGGCTTGGAAACACTTTCATCAACTGCGGTTTTTGGTTTTTCTGCTATGTCTGTAGAAGAGAAACCAAATTCACCTGCTGCTTCTTCAATTGTTTTATCTTCATCTGAGAATCCAAGCTCGCCAATTTCTTCTACTTCGGGTTCATCTGCTTTTTCCGCTTTGATTAGTGTTGTTTCTAGGACTTCGAATCCCATTTGAGAAGCCGCGCCTGTGAGAACTGCTTTGGCATCAAAGTTGGCTGGCAGGTTAGTAACTTGAGGAACATGTAAAAATCCTAATTCTCTGCTCCACTTATGTGCGATAAATTCCTGAGCAAGTTTTTCAGAGCCATTATCAAAAATTATGATTCTAGAAGGAAGAACCTCGGCTGTTGTGAAATGCTTAAGTAGAGCATCAACCGTTATAGGAATACCTTCTTCGCCAATAGAAATATTTTTTGCTTCAAGTAATTTTCCAGCCTTAGCAAGGGACACAGTTATACTCTTTTTTCCGACTTCACATATTATTGCTGATACTGGAGCTCCTTCTTGAGCCTGAAGATAATGAATTAAGGCTTCAGTGATAACTAAAAACCCTACTGGCTTAAATTGGAGTTCGTCGCTGATTTTTTTAAGTTTGCTAAGATAGTGAGGCTTGATCTTGCCATCATGAATCCAATCTTCTTTAAGTCCGAAGATGGTTTTTTGACTTTCCACTCCCTCAGGAAGTGATTTTTCTGCGGTTGAAACGGAGCGATCTATGGCATCAAGGAGTTCTTCTTCACTAGTTTCTTCTAAAGTAGATTTAAAAAGAACACTGTGTTCTCCGACTACGTTTACTTTGGTGTTAACTTCCTTAAATACAACAGCGCTTACTTTTTCATCACGCAAAACTAAAGAAAGGAAATATTCGCTCTTTTCCTTCTTCTCTAAAAAGGGCAGTTTAGGTAAATTCATAGAGAATCTCAGGTTATCTAGCCGACCTTTACATATAGTCTACGCAGGCCGGCTCCAATGTTTTCCTGCTTTATTATCTTAAATGATTTTATCTCAGAGGTAAAGTTGACATGAGGGCCTCCGCAAAACTCCTTACTATAAGCAAGGTCAGGATCGCGACTTCCGATAAGGTAAACTTTTACGCTTTCAGCATATTTGTCATCAAAAAGTCCGATTGCACCTATTTCTTTTGCACGCGCTAATGGCATAAATTCGAAATAAACTGGAAGATTTTCTTGGATTTTGCCATTGACTGTGTCTTCAAGCTGTTTAATTTGTTCATCAGTTAGATTTTCATCGTAGTTAAAATCAAATCTTACTCTTTCAGCGGTTATATTTGAGCCCGCTTGATGTACTTCTGTTCCCAGCATATCTCGAATCGCCTGGTGCATAAGGTGAGTTGCGGTGTGACCTCGAACTGTTTGTTCTTGTGCGTCTGCAAGTCCTCCTGCGAATTTCTTGGCAGAACCTACTTTGGAAACTTTCGAATGCTCTTCCATCTTCTGCGCAAATTTTTGATCATCGAAAGTGTAGCCTAGGGATTTGATTTGAGTTGGAGAAAGTCCGTAGGAAGTGTAAACCAAAAATGCGTCATCGGCTGAGATTTCACTAACTCCTTTTAATTCATCTCCCATTTTGCTAATTCCTGAGTTATTTGTAAGGACTTGTCCTGAGCTTGTCGAAGGATATTTTTTGGAAATCATTTTCTTGGCTTCACCAAGAGTTCTTTGATAACCTCCTAGCTCCTGAAGAATGATATTTTTAATTTCTTCATATTTAGTCATTATTTCAGGATCTGTGAGACGATACTGTTCGACGATTGCCTCTATAACTTTTTCTAGATTTGCTTGTCCTGAGCCTTTTTCATAGGCTACATCTAGTTTTGAAAAATGATCATAGCCACGCCTTATAAGTCTTCTTAAAATGTAGCCTTGTTCTTTGTTGCTTGGTTTGACTCCAGCTGCGGAGATAAAAATTGCAGCAGCGAAGTGATCTGCAATAATTCTGAGAGATTTTGGATCTTCCTTATAACTTTTTCCAGTTGCTTCTTCGATGATTTTAATAATCGGTGAAAAAAGCGAAGTTTCAAAAACATCTGATTTGTTCTCGTATGCAGCAAGTAATCTTTCCAGTCCGCCGCCGAAGTCTACATTTTTGTTTTCCATTTCCAGAAGCGTTCCATCTTCTTGTTTTTGATATTGCATAAAAACTGAATTGGCGATTTCTATGAATTTTCCGCATTCACATTCTACCGGATTGTCTTTGCACTCTTTTTTATGTTCCACATCGTCAAAGCGATAATAAACTTCTGAATCTGGACCACCAGGCTCACCAGGTGGCATTTTTTCAGGAGGGCCACTTCTGCTCCACCAGTTCGTGGGATCAGCAAAAATCTTTGGCTCAAGTCCTTCTTTTTCAAATATCTTTTTCCAAAGCTCCTCGGCTTCGGTATCAAAAGCTACATTTTCATCACCTTTATAAACAGTGATATAAAGTTTGTTTTTTGGAAGCTTAAGTTCAAGTGTTAAAAACTCCCAAAGCCATGGAATTTGTTCCTTTTTGAAATAATCACCCAGACTCCAATTTCCAAGCATTCTGAAAAAAGTAGTGTGCCTGTTATCTCCAACTTCATCTATGTCTTGAGCGCGAAAAGAATTTTGAACATTCACAAGTCTTTTTCCAGCGGGATGAGTTTCTCCGAGAAGATATGGAACAAGAGGTTGCATCCCAGCAGAGGTAAAAAGAGTAGATGGGTCATTTTCAGGAACCAGCGGGCTATTCGCAATTCTTTTATGTCCGCGAGCTTCGAAGAAGGCAATATATTTTAAAAGAAGTGTATGTGAGCTCATTGTATTTAGTAACTAGTCACTAGTTACTAGAAACTAGATTAGTGGTAGTTGAGCCTAATTATAGCAGAAATATTTAGATTTAAAACGAGGCTAAATTACACTGCATCGGCTGGAGTAACTGGAGCTTGATCTTCGGGAAGCGTAAGTGCATCTTTTAGTCTCTGGAGCGCCATCCCGACTAGCTCAAAATCGCCAACAGTCATCTCTGAAATTACTAACTTTCCTGGTTCAATATGAAATTCAGTAAATGCTTCAAAATCACTTTTGCTTAATTTTCTCATGTCCGGTCTGTTATCAATATCTGCTGGCAGGAAACTTAGTTTTCCAAAATTTCCTTTATGATCAAATATAAAACGAGTTTTGATACTATTATACTGTGGACTGCCTTTTTCTAGGCTTTCCATAATCTTTAAAGTAGGTATATCCATATGAATATCAATATCGATAGAAATATTTGATGAAGAATTAAATAATTTTGCTTGGTCAGTCGGGTCTTTGAATTTTTGATAAATTTCGATAGATCCTAATCCAATGCCTCCGACTAGGCCATTTTGAGAGGAGTAAGTTCTAGATATGTCATTAGCGCTAGATGATTTGATTATGCCTTTATTGCTATAATAAAAAACTTCTGCCGGCATAAGAGCAATAACCTCATCTTGAAGTCTTGCTAGTCTTTTTGCCTCTTCTCGGGCGAAGTCTGGATCAAGAGGTCTTTCTTCAATTGGCACATTTGCCAAAGGGTCAGGTTTGGTCGCGTGGTCCGATGAGCCATAAAAACCATGGGAATCAGGAGGGGCATCATGCAAGCTATCTAAAAATCTTTGATATTCCTCTGGGTCTGAATCTTTTCCATAATCAGGCATTCCTAGATTTTATCACTATTAGATTTTTTAAGTAAAATCTGATATAATGAACTTAGATTAGATTAAAAACCTCAAAGTTTTAAATTCTCTATATTAACGAAATGGCAAAAAATTTATTTGTAGCAGGACTCTCATACGACACAAACAACGAAAGCCTTAGAAATTATTTTTCTGAAGTAGGTGTTGTGACTTCTGCGCAAGTAATTATGGATAGAGAGACCAATAGAAGCAAAGGATTTGGTTTCGTGGAAATGGCTACAGATGAAGAAGCAGCTCAGGCGATAGAAAGATTAAATGATTCTACGCTTGATGGTCGAAATATCGTAGTTAAAGAAGCAAGACCAAGAGAAGATAATCGTGGTGGCGGAAGTCGCGGATATAATTCAGGTGGATACAATGGCGGCGGTCACTCTGGAGGCAGAGGATATAATGACAGAAGAGGTGGAGGACATAGCCGTGGTGGATATAATGGTCGCGATAATCAAAGAAGAGATAACAGAGATAGGTATTAAATTATGCCAAAAATAGGAAATTCAGATAATGACACAATGAGACCATGCTCTAGATGTGGTAGCAAGAGAAAGGTTACTAAAACCTGGGTTGAAAAAATAGAGAATTCTTCAGGTTTTATGACTTTAAAGCACACAGAGTATAAATGCACAAATAAAGAGTGCCAGGATGAATTTGAAAAAGTTATAGCAGCAGATGCTTTAAAAAGAGAAAAATTAAAACAAATAAAAATTGATGATGCTGCAAAGAGAGCTTCAATAAAAATCGCTGAATAGACCTCCACTTAGATATTAAATCCAAGGATCAGTTATTTGTTCTTACTTCGAAATTGGCTTAAAAGCTAGACTAATATTAATGATTAATGATTAATGAGTTGTACTAATCTCATTTTACTTCGTATATGTTGATACTGTTGCTTAAATTACCTCTCAAGGAGATTGTAATTAAAGTACTGCGTCTTAAAGCTTTTTAAGACTTGATTGCATGGTTTTCTCATGCGGTAAAGAATTGATGCATTTGTACATTTCTAACCTTGCTTCGCATTTGTTCAAAAGTATCAAATAGTTAGCTTGACCTGTTAAGCTAACCCCTTGACGCATTTGTTATAATTACTCGACATGGAAGACAAATCGATTGTAATAGGGGCGGTTATAGTTCTAGTAGTAGTGCTATTCGTACTCATGCTTATCCCGGCATCTAAAAGTAATATCTTGGGTCAAATGGGAAGTGATGCTGTAAAATTTGGAAGCAATACTGGCGCTTCGCCTAGTCAGGCCCCGGTTCCCACAATCACAGAATTATCTGCTCAAAGAATAAGAGTGGGAACAGGATCAGCCGTAGTAAAAGCAGGAGATGTTGTAGTAGTTAACTATAAAGGAGCATTTACTGACGGAAAAATATTTGATAATTCGTATGAGAGAGGACAGCCTTTTAAAGTTCAGATTGGAGCAAAGCAAGTAATTCCAGGATTTGAGCAGGGAGTTTTGGGAATGTTGGTAGGAGAAATAAGAAGAATTTTTATTCCTGCCAATCTTGCATATGGAGCGCAGGGTCAAGGTGGAGTGATTCCGCCAAATACTCCTCTCGTTTTTGAAGTAGAACTTATGAGCATAGAAGCAGCAGAAGTTGCTCCGCAAGTTCCAACTGAGGCGCCAACTGAAGCTCCAGTAGAATCATCAACATCTACTCCTACACCATAAATGTATTTTCGTGATCCTCTAGATAGATTTAAATTTATTTAAGATTTATAATCTTTTATGGAATGAAAATTAAACCGCATTCTTTGAATCATACTGCTAAATTGAATTGGCTTCGAGCTGGGGTGCTGGGAGCAAATGATGGAATCGTTTCTATTGCAGGATTGGTCCTCGGAGTAGCTGGAGCTACATCTTCAAGCACAGTAATTCTAGCAGCAGGAATAGCTGGAATAGTAGCAGGTGCTATTTCCATGGCTGCAGGAGAATATGTTTCAGTAAGTAGCTCAAAAGATACCGAAAAAGCACTTCTTGAACAGGAGAAATACGAACTAAAAAATTTTCCTGAAGAAGAGTTAGAAGAGCTTGCCCAGATTTATGAAAAGAAAGGGTTAAGCCCGAAGACTGCTGCGCAAGTAGCAAAAGAGCTTACTGAAAAAGATCCAATTGCTGCACATTTTGATGCTGAACTTCGCATAGACCCTGATAATCTAACCAATCCTTGGCATGCAGCAATAGCTTCAGCATTTGCATTTTTTCTTGGTGCTTTAATTCCTCTTTTTGCAATAACTCTACCGCCACAAGATCTTAAAGTTCCGGTCGCTTTTATTTCGGTTATAGTGGCTTTAGCTATAACAGGCATAGTTAGTGCTAAAGTTGGACGCGCAAATGTAGGAAAAGCAGTAGTTAGAGTGGTATTAGGCGGAGCGCTTGCTATGATCGTAACCTACAGTATTGGTAAATTCTTCGGAGTTCAAGGAATTTAAGCTATTTTTTCTTTGGGGAAAAGCTAATTTGAAGATCGCAGTCTAGTGCATCTGCTAGTTTTTTAAGAATTGCGAGTGAAGGATTTGCATGACCTCTTTCAAGTCTAGAAATAACAGATTGTTTTGTTCCAAGTTTTTCAGCAAGTTTTTTCTGGGTGAGTCCATGTTTATTTCTGGCATTAATAATAGCGGTGATTACCGCAAACTCAGGATTTATTAAATCATAATGGGCTTTAATGATCTTATTTTTTAGTGACTCGTCTAAAAAATCATCAAAATCTAAATGTTTTCTTTTAGTTTTCATATAGCATATATGCTATATTATTTCGTTTAGTCTGTCAATTGCAAGCTTCAAATCCCTCGGAGGAGTTTTTTGAGATTTTTTCTTAAACGCATGTAAAAGATAATATTCATTCTCGTAAATTGTGTAGAAAATTCGAATAGGATTCACACTTTTAATTCTAAGTTCATAAAGTTTAGGTCTTAATTTTTTAATATGAGGGGGCTTAAGAAAAGGTCCATTATCTCTTAAAAGTTGGATGGAGAGAATAATTCTTGCGTATGTTTCAGAATCTTGTTCGGTAATGAAATCTTTTACTGGATAATCACCTCTTTCAGTTTGAAAAAATTTTACTTTCCACATCGGTAATGTGATGGTTGTAAATCTCCTTTACAACCACAAGACATAGTATCTCAATGCAATGGTTTCAAGTCTCCCTTGAATCCACAATATCTTAAAATATTAGCAAATTTTTATTTATATTTTATTCCGATTTTTGCAATGCTTATTATAAGATGACTCTAAGTTTTTGAACTTTAAAAAAAGTATAGTTTGTGATAGTTTTATTCAGTTGACAATGGCAATTTAAAAATGGCATTATAGCTTTGTGAAATACCCGTACTTTAAATCATTAGATAAATATCTATAAGCCACCCGAAAAGGTGGTTTTTTAGTATTTAAATTAAAGATTATAAATTTTCTAATTTCAAAAACTCCTCGGCCAGGGGAGTTTTTGTTGTTAAAAGGGAGACTTTTAACAATTAAGCTGCGGCTTTTATTATTAACGGGAGACTTTTAACAATTAAGCTGCGGTTTTTACTATTATTCGAGGGGAAGATTTAAAGATTCGTTTGTAGCTGTGGATCGAGGTTCTTCTTGGGGTCTTGATTGATCTGGTAGAAAAACGGATTGCTCCACAAGGCCGCTAGGTCCTTCTTCGTCTATGTTAGTTGACCAGGATCTGACTCTAAAGTATTTAATAGGGTTTCCAAAAGGGGGAGGAAATGCTAACTGAACATCCGAATCTGCTGCAATTGAGCGTGGTCCATCCACTCCCATTGCTGTAGTAATGCGAGGTGGCCTTTCTGACATCTAATTTATTCATACACTCTTTAGCGCTTATTAAACAAGTAAATAATCTCTAGCTTTAATCCCGCCCTATAATTTTGTATAATTCCGACCTATGACAGAAAGAGGTGACGGTGTAAATCCAAATGAAAGTCCACTTGATATGGCGTCCACCCTTGAGTGGTATAGGCAAAATAAAGAAGAGCTTTTAAGTTTGCTTCCTGAGCCGGGTACTTCTATGCCTTCTGTTCCATTAAAGAATTTGGAACATTTTTATGTAAGTCCATTCGAAATGCAGTCGCTCATCGAGCTTTTTCCAGATTCTGCCAGGTCTAGATCATATCTAGATTCTATAGAAGGGAATGTAAGATTTTATTTTCATAAAGATTCAACCCCTGAAAATATATTACCGACTGTAAATGTAGTCGACGCCATAAGTCCAACTGCTTTTGTGCCTGGTTATACGGAAACCAGAAGAAATCGAGCAACGGGAGAGTTTTACGGCATAATAAAGATTTATGAAATTCCTACGGATGATGATATAGACTTGAAGAAAATCGTGCAAACCCAAGCATTTGTGCATGAATTTGCACATACTATTATTCATCCCATAAAATTCTCGGATTCATATTATCTGAAGCTTCCAGATGGAGAAGTGGTTGAAGGTGGTTTGCTTTTAGATAGATTTAAATCACTTATGGATCAGTCTACGCCATTTTCGTTTTATTCAAAGTCGGGTAGAGATGCAGCGATAAATAATGAGAAAGAAAAAATAACTGCAGTCGATGAAGAGCTTTCAGAAGCAATCAGTGCATACTTACTAGGATTTATTTTTTCTGAAAATGTAGACAGACGGATGGATCCATTTATGGATAGACCAGTAATAAGAGAATTTGTGAGAAATTTTCTTCTTGCAGAAAGAGTAATGCCGGAAGCTGTCGAGCATGATGAAATGATTGATGTGTTGGGTGGAGATGAGGGAGAAGATGAATCTCCCTTAATTTTAAATACTAAAAATGGAGCTTATTCATATTCTCATGAGGAAGTAAAGGCTCTTGGAGGAGGGAATTATAAAAAAGGTGCTATGAGAATATCAATGGCAGTTTCCATAAGATCCGCTACGCAAGAAGCAAAAATATATAAAAGACCCCTTCAGGAAGAGCTTGAGAAAATCTTCTCCCCAGGTCCTGCATATCTTAATTAACTCTTTTCTGATTTTTCAGAAATCGTTATAATTTATATTTGTGCGAAATGAAACCGGAATCACACCATTTGAACCTGAATTAGAAGAATCTTCTGAAAATGTATCATTTGAACTTGTTCTATTAAATCATCAAATTATTAAAGTAGATCACCTCATGGCTATCAAGTATGCGCAGCTTCCTCAAGCTGAGGATGTTTTGTATCAAGAACCCAGGAGAAGAATGAAAATAATCACACAACGTCATCAAGCGGTCAATTTATTAAGAGGAAAATATAGAACTGACAGTAAGAGAGAAGCTCCGCTTGGAGGATTTCAGGTAACTGCGTTTAAACTGAAAAACGGATTAGCTATTCTTCGAGCAAGGCATTATGAAATAACTACGCAAACTGTGGATACACCGGATGGGGACAAAGGGTTAAGTGTAAAAGTAGATTCTCCAGTTCCTTTTTTGAGTACAGTCGTTGATTCGGGTAAGCACATGAGAACTATTATGCAGGAGTTTAATGCATTTCATTCAAATTTAGGAAATGGACCCATCACGGTTTATGAAGGATAGTCCACAGTATTATATGAAATTTTCTAAGTTAACTGAACTGCCGGAGAAACATCTATTCTTTTCGCGTACTCTGCTTTTGGAAATAAAAGTGTAGAGGGATAGTCTTTTGTTTTAAGTCTATAAACTATGCTCATTTCATTCATGATTTCTCGGGTCACCCTTTCGTTATAAGTTCTTTGTCTGGGAGAAATGTATCCTTCGCTTTCTCTGAAAGTAAATCTAGGATTATTTGCTATATAAATAACTCTTTCATCAATAATTCGTGGAATTGGTTCTGGAAAACCCCTAAATTCCGCCCTGAGTCCTGATGCCTCTAGAATTAATGGATCTCTTCTTTGTTCTCTTATGTTGGTCGCTAGAGCAATACCGGCATTTATCCAATCCTCCGCTCCTTCAATCCGAGTGTGTACTGCGAAGTTATAAAGAAGACGTCCCGCGACATGTTCCATTGCTTCTAGATCATATTCCACAGTTTCTAGTTCTACTGTTTTTGCCACTCCAGCATTATATTAATTTGAGAAAAAAATACAACATTTGATAACTACATTTGCGGCTGAAAGGGATATTTTCATTTATTGCGAATTGCGAGGCCTCAGTCGAAGTAGTTGCAAATCTCCTTTGCAATCTACGATCTTATGTTAAAATCTCTTTCATGGCAGAAAATGAAAGGGACATAAAGAAAGATCCTAGTGATCCAGGATTTTTCCATGGGGTGGAAGTTGAATTTAGGTTTTATCGTAAAGGCGAAACTCCGCCACCAGATGATGTAGAAGATGGATTTGTTCTAAGTTATACTGAAGCGGAATTAAAAGCTCTTGGAGGAGGAAGTACAGGGGTTGGGTTGGGCAGAGCTTTGATTGCATTTAGAGAAGATCCGAGACCGCTTTTTGAAAAAATTATGGATACACGCCGTCCTCTTCAGGATGAGCTCGATGATCTTTTTCCACCTCCGCCTCCAGAAGTTCTAAATTAGGTTGAAAAAAGAAAATTAAATAGGTATAATCCCCACTTATGACAAGCACACAGGAAGCAGAAGGCAGAAATGAAGGCGCGCAATTTTCATTTGGCGAAAAATTAACGCCCGGTCAGACTTTGGTAACTGACGGATTTGCAATAAAATATGATTTACGACCTTCAAGAGATGGGTTCCCAAATTCTCTCAGACTTTACCTAGTACACCCAAGCTCTACTGAGGTATCTTTCACTAGAGAAGGAATGGTTTTTCCAGCACCTGTGATAGGGGAAGAGCTAGACGGATTTGTGGTTTCAAGAGTAAGTGGATTAAGTCGAGCGGGGAAAGTATTTATAGGTGAATCTGATCTTGATTTTAATAAGCCAGATAAAAATAATGATCTAAACTTAACTCTTTCATCCCCGGTTTTTATAGGACATGTTGTTGAAGAAGTTGAAATTAATTATTTTGATTTAAGAAGAATATATGCTCATAGAGCTAAATCAAGTGTATAATTAAATGATGGTTTCAAGGGATATTTGAAACCACTGCAACCTCGGACATTGCAGCTTTAATGGAGAATTAAAGCTATAACATTGCGATGTTTATGTTAAAATCTAATGATGGAAAAAGAAGTTATACACGCAAATGTTTCAAATAAATCTAGACTAGCAGCGCTACTTCTAGCTTTTTTTCTAGGAACTTTCGGGCTTCATAGAATGTATGTAGGAAAAATAGGATCAGGACTGGCTCAGCTTATTCTCACAATTACAATTATTGGTGCAGTAATCACAGTAGTCTGGGTATTCTTCGACTTCATCTTCATCCTTATCGGTTCATTTAAAGATAAAGATGATATGCCTCTAAAGAATTGGTAAAAGAGTTAAGTTTTTAAGTCGAATTTTTTGTAAAAAATTAAAATTAAATTACTTTCGGTTTATTCGTCATATCTATTCCTAGGCTAAGCTGTTAAGCTATGAGACATGAGCTCAAGCGGTGGATTAGTTACAAGCACCTATTAAATCGTGAACAGCCTTTTACAGAGATGAAGGTTATTGAGGATTTAGTTGATGATAGATTTGGTCTTAAAGGGCTTCCTTTTGCCAGATTAGTCTTGGATGAGGATAGTAAAATAATATTACTTTATCAAGATTTTAAAGGTCCTTCCAAGCCTCCAAGAAAAATTGGAAATATATATTTATCTGTAGGGGATATAAGAATTAGAAGTGAACAGATACTTTTTCTTACAGGAAATAATAGAACAGCTTTTAATCCACTTCTTTCTTGTGAAGATCCAGCTAGAGGTAAACCTTTTGAAAATTCTCAGGAAGCAGTGGAGGCTATTAGAGGAAAATTAGATCTAGTACTTGCTAGACCTCGATTAAGATAATTTTTTCACCTATTAGTACTAGCTCTTTATATTTTCAGTAGATATAGTTTATATCCTGAGCTAAGTCGAATGGATATTCCAGCTTCAATAGCAGTATAATTTTCTTATGAAATATCTTTTTCTTGATGAATCTGGGGATTTAGGATTTGATCCTGATAAGAAAAATTCTAAATATTTTGTTATTACTATTTTATTTACTTCTGATAAGAAAATATTAGAAAAAATTGTTAAAGATGTACATAAAAGTTTGAGAAAAAATGTAAAAAAACTTAGTGGTGGAGTACTTCATAGCGTAAAAGAAAAACCAAATACTAGGAAAAGATTACTAAGAAAGCTCACAGAAAAGGATATTGCTATAATGACCATTTATTTAAATAAATCTAAAGTTTATACAAAATTACATAATGAAAAACATTTGCTTTATAATTATGTCGCAAACATTTTGCTTGATAGGATTATGACAAAACACATGGATGGGGCAAGAGAAATTATTCTTGTTGTTGAAAAAAGAGAAACAAATAAATTTTTGAATAGCAATTTTAAAAGTTATTTAGAAGGTCAAATAAAAGATAAGCATAAAAAATTAATTAAAATTGAAATAAAAACTCCAGGTGAAGAAAAATCTCTCCAAGTTGTAGATTTTGTAAGTTGGTCAATATTTAGAAAATATGAGCTAGGAGATGGATCATATTATTTGATAATAAAGAAAAATATAGTTGAGGAGAGTCCCTTATTCCCTTAAAGTACAAAACCTTAGCCGCTTTTGAAGAGGAACCATCCGGAACCCCACGACTAAGGAATTACTTGTAATCGTATTATACACCCATTACATATTTATATAAAGAGAAAGGCTGATTTGATAGGCTAAGAATAGCTTGACAGAAAATATATTTATTACGAGAAATAGTAATCAGCTTGTAAAGCAAAAAGAAATTGGTAATATAAGATTATGGCAAAAAAGCAATATAAAGTAGAAGTTGTAAAAGAAGGTGCGATAGGTACTCTTCTAGTAGCAGGAAGTAAAATTCCTGTTAAGAAAATGGAAGAAACCCTAAATACATATGGCGCAGATGGATGGAATATGGAGTTTATGGTTATAGAGCAACGCAGACTTTTCCTCTTCTGGACCAGAGAGGCAGCAGTCATTACATTTTCCAAAGATATTTAAGACAAAGAAGAAATCCCTAAAGAACTGGTAATAATCCTCTTATTTTGAAGCTTCAAAACCATCCACAAATCTTTGTGGATGAGCAAATTTATATCCGCAGCTCCCCGCAGCTTAGATTCAATTTACCGCAGACCTGCGGTACCCGCATTTACTGCGGTTACTTTTAGCCTTGAATCGTGCCTAGATTACCCGCAGCGTTGCGGACTGCGGCTGTTTTCCAGAAAGTGGAAAAAAGAATATTGAATTCTATATTATCTTGAACTATTCTTAAATTAATGCCCTATACCAAAGAAGAACATCAGGCAGTTGCAGCTCAGATGGAGAGAGATGAGCATGGTCATTTTGTGAAGTCAGTTCACATGGATTACTCTCCAGCAGATACTTTTCATCCCAACCGCGAAAAAGAAAATCTTGAGCGAAGCGAAAATCCTGAAAGTAATGAAGGGCATGTTCCTTCCTTTGTAAAAGAAAATGTTAATATTTCGCGTGATCCTATTCCTGAAGCGAAAAAGGATGATCTTATAAATATTCATGTTGGAAATCCTCTGGAGAAAATAACTCGTCTTCTTGAAGATATTAAAAAACAAAAAGCTTTTGCGTTTACTCTAAAAGGTTCTCTGGGAATCGCGGGTGTTTTTCTAGCACTTGGAGTGTTTGGAGTTTTTGGGAGTACTCAAATGCTTTGTTCTCATGGAACACAGAGTAAGGCGGGAGCGATAAAGATTCTTTCTTTTCAGGAGGTAGAGAAAAGTAAAGTTCCATTCTTAGGAAAATACATTGATGATTATTTTCCTCAGAGTATGCATGGAAGAATAGTTTTGGTGAAAGATGGAAATTTAGTGGTCTCTGTCCCATATTCTAGAAATGTAAATTTCGGAAATTTTGAAGACCAAAATGTGATCGTTACCGGAAGTTATAACAGCTGTCAGCAAACCCTCACGGTAAATAACCCCTCCGCCGTTGAGATATCTGAATAATTATTTCGCGAAGCAAATGGATAAAACCGCAGTTGCAATCCTGAGCTTAGTCGAATGGACATACCCGCCTCTATAGCAGTATTATTTTCTTATGCTGGTATTTACAGATGATTCAGATATTTTGGAAAATTCTGGAAGAATTGAGGACGTTTGGGCTTTTAAATAAGCGACCCTATATTCTATCCAAACGTAGGTCTGGAACGCGCACCATACGGTGACAATTCGAATATAGGGTCTTTGTAAATTTATTATACAACAATTTTATATTTATATAAAGAAAAGGGCGTCTGCCCAGGCTTTAAATAGCTTGACACAAATCTAGTAGTTGCTAACAAGATTTTTAAAGAGTATAAATACAATAATGAAATATAAAAAGTTTTTTATATTTCTGCCCATAATATTTTTATTATTTAGTTCTTCTGTTTATGCCTCTGCAAACAATTCTTTTTTGAGTTATTCTCAATCTTGGTTTGCTAAACAGTGTTATAAGTATGATAGCTCTAAAAATAAAGCTGATTCCCCTATAATCTGCTATTTATTTGATAAAGTTAATGAACACGATAATCAAATTCAAAATTTTAAAAAAGGCACTAGCATAATGAAAATATTTGACTCAAATGGTAAAGAAATTGGTATTTTTATGTCTTACGATACATTTTTTAATTTGAAAACAAATAAAATAGCTAGCATAGATTTAAGCACTGGAAGAATTAAATCTGGATGGGGATTAAATGCACCGGATGCAGTTGGTGGTATTTATTACACTTCGCCGAATTGTCAGGGGACTGCTTATCTTTGGCCAACTTCGTCCTTTGAAACTTCAAGAGTAAACTCTTTGTATGCGGAATGGAACGGAAAATATTATATTGTTGATGAATCAATCCCTTTATCTAGCAGTGACCTGATTTTTGTTTCAAGTTATGTAGGAGAAAATATTTGTGATAACGGAAGCGTAAATCAAGCAAAAGCATACACCCTAAAAGAGGTTAATCCAGAAATTCCTTCTCCAATAAAATTGCCGCTTAGATATAAATTTGAATAAATTAACTTATTCTTAAATGTAAAAAAGGGAATATCACTTAATTAACTTTTTAAAGTCTATAAATAGCATTAAAACCCCATTCGCAGTATAATTTTTTTATGAAAAAGCAAGTGCAAAAAACTGAGTACTATTTCGTAGATGAATCAGGAGATCCCATTTTTTATAATAAATACGGAAAACTTATTATTGGAAATGAAGGTGTTTCTAAGGCACTTATTTTAGGATTTATAAAAACAGATGATCCACATTCGATCAGAGCTGCATTAGTAAAACTGAGGGAAGAAATATCTAAGGACGAGTATCTAAAAGATATTCCATCAATTAAGAAAAGTTTGGTGGCTTTTCATGCAAAAGATGATACACCCGAAGTTAAGGAAAAAGTTTTCAGGCTTATAAAAGATTTGAATTTTAGTGCGGAAATTTATGTAGGGAGGAAAATTCCAGATATGTTTAATAAAAAATATGAAAGAAAAGAATATAAATTTTACGATGATTTGGTAAGTAAGCTTTTTGAGAATAAACTTCATATATCAAGCAATAATGAAATTTACTTTGCAGTCAGAGGATCAAAAGTTAGACAGCAGCCTTTAGAAAACGCAATAATTCAATCAAAACTTAAATTTGAGAAAAAACAAAACATAAAAATAGATTCGACACTAAATATTTATCCTCAGATCCCGTCAGGCGAGCCATGTTTACAGGTTATTGATTATGTTAATTGGAGTATTCAGAGATTTTTTGAAAAAGGACAGGACAGATATTTTAAATTTATTGAAGAAAAAGTTAAATTCATCGTTGATATCTATGACTTAGATAAATATCCAAATAATTTTTATTCAAAGAAGAATCCGCTAGATCTTAAAAAAATAAGCCCCTTGTAAGCTAGGTGAATAAATTCACTCAAGGCATGAAGCCTGCTTTCACTTATAAGGAGCTATAGTAATATAATTATACAATAGATCGCGTTAAGTTTAAAGTCAATAAGATCGATGAAGAAACTAAATATAAATAGTATTAATAGGCAGGATTTGCATGGAAATGTGGATGTGGAGATAAGAGAAAATGGAGATTTAAATATGGGGCTTTATGACAGAGGGGAGACTGTCGAAAAGATTTTCGGGAGTGATGAGTATGAATATGATCTTACGGTAAAAAAGGAGGATGCTGAAATGGTACTTCTCTATCTTTTGAAAGAAAAGTTTACAAGTACCTCAGATTTTAAGAAATGGCTAGAAGAAAACAAAATCCCCTTTAAAGAAGAAAGCTGGTAAGCCAGCCTCCAAAGTACTATAATTCCCATATGTCCGAAGATCAAAAACAATTATTAGAAAAACAACTGTGGGCAGTAGCTAATGTATTGCGGGGAAGAATGAATGCAGATGAATATAAGAATTATATTCTTGGATTCATTTTTTACAAATATCTTTCTGAAAAACTTGCGAGATATGTAGATGAGAAGTTATTGAATCGGGATAATATAACATTTGATCAAATTGATGAGTCTACTAAGAAAGGTCAGGAATACCTTAAGCATATAGAAACCTCTTGTATAAATGAATTAGGATTCTTCTTAAAACCTTCGGAGCTTTTTTCTTATTTGGTTAAAAGAGGTAAAGGAAATATATCTGGAAAAGATAAGTTTATTCTTGAAGATCTAAAAAACATTCTTAATCATATAGAGCAGACTTCCAGAGGTACAGCCAGTGAGGATGATTTTGCAGGACTTTTTGATGATGTTGATCTTACTTCTTCAAAGCTTGGCTCAAGTGAAAATAAAAAGAATGATGTTATTGTCGAGGTACTAACACTTCTTGATGGAATAGACTTTAAGCTTGAAGACTCAAAAAGCGATTTACTGGGGGACGCCTATGAATATCTTATTGGTGAATTTGCATCTGGAGCTGGTAAAAAAGGAGGAGAATTTTATACTCCTTCTCAAGTTTCTCGTCTTATGGCTCAAATCGTTTCTATTGATAAAAAAAGAATACGCTCTGTTTTTGATCCGACTTGTGGTTCAGGTTCTTTGCTATTAAGGCTTCGAGATTATGCAGAAGTGACTGATTATTATGGTCAAGAACTAAATCCTACTACTTATAATCTTGCTCGTATGAATATGATTCTTCATGGAATTCATTTTGATCATTTTCAAATCAAACAAGGAGATACTCTAACTGATGATATGCATCCAGATCTTAAGGCTGAAGCTGTAATAGCAAATCCTCCTTTTTCAGCAGAGTGGAAAGGTGAAGATGATCCAGCTCTTGTTCACGATGATAGATTTTCTCAATATGGAAGACTTGCTCCAAAAAGTGCAGCTGATTATGCATTCATAACGCACATGCTTTATCATCTTTCAGATAATGGAACGATGGCGGTAGTTATGCCTCATGGAGCATTATTTAGATCAGGTGCAGAGGGACATATTAGGAAATACATTATTGAAAAACTAAATTATTTAGATGCAGTCATAGGTCTTCCTGCAAATCTTTTTTATGGCACAGGTATTCCAGCAACAATTCTTATATTTAAAAAATGTCGACTTGAAGATGAAGACATTTTATTTATAGACGCCTCAAAAGGTTTTGAAAAAGGTAAAAATCAAAATAAATTAACTGATGAGAATATAAAAAAGATTTTTGAAACATATAAGAATCGTTCAGAAATAGAAAAATATTCTCGTAAGGCATCTCTAGAAGAAATTATAGAAAATGAATATAACCTAAATATACCTCGATACGTAGATTCTTTTGTAGAAGAAGAACCGATTGATATTGATAAAGTAGCTAAGAAGTTAAAAGAATTAAATGAAAAAGAAATTGATCTAGAGAAAAAAATTGCCGAATTTAGCGAAGAGTTAAAAATCGATATTCCTTTTTAACATGAATTCACAAGCTCAGCAAAATTATATAAAAAAAAATCCAATATTACGTTTTTCAGAGTTTAAGGGCGAATGGGAAAAGAAAAGATTAGGTGAAGTTACTAAAATTTATGACGGTACTCATCAAACTCCAGATTACGTAAAAGTAGGTATTCCATTCTATAGCGTTGAGCATGTAACTGCAAATAATTTTGAGGAAACGAACTATATATCAATTGACGTTTTTGAAAAAGAAAATAAAAGAGTGAAATTAGAGCGAGATGATATTCTAATGACTCGAATTGGCGACATTGGGACTTCTCGACTTATCGATTGGGATGTAAAGGCATCATTTTATGTTAGTTTGGCATTAATAAAGAGATCGGACATATTCCATTCCAAATATCTGAATCAGTATATAAAAACAGAAACATTTCAGCGCGAACTTTGGAATAGAACTATTCATGTCGCATTTCCAAAAAAAATTAACTTAGGTGAGATAGGTAATTCCAATGTTATGTTTCCTGTATTGCTTGAGCAGATTAAAATAAGCTCATTCTTAAGTGAAGTTGATCAATGGATTGAAAATTTGCGAGAGCAGAAAGAATATTTAGAAAAATATAAAAAGGGAATGATGCAAAAAATCTTCTCCCAAGAAATTCGCTTTAGGGATGCTAATGGAAAAGATTTTCCAGATTGGGAGGAGAAGATGTTGGGAGATGTCTTGGATATAATTATTGATAATCGTGGGAAAACGCCGCCTATAGATAAATCTGGCATTCCATTACTTGAAGTAAATTCTTTAGGAAAGAGACAGGTTGATTATTCGAAAGTAAATAAATACGTTAGCGAAGATACGTACAGAGATTGGTTTAGAAAGTATTTGAAACCAAATGATATTTTGTTTTCTACAGTTGGCGCAACCGCATTGTGCTCACTTTATTCAGGTGAAAAAAAAGCTGTCGTTGCTCAAAATATTGTAGGTTTGCGTTTTAAAGAAGATAATCCTAACTTTGTGTTTTATCTCATTACTGAAAAGGGGAATAACCATAAGTTCAAGCGAATCGAAATGGGTGCGGTTCAGCCAAGTGTTAAGGTTTCGCAAATGACAAAAATTAAATTCTTATTTCCTTTTTTACCTGAGCAAAATAAAATTGCCGATTTTTTAAGCTCAATAGATGATCTTGTTGATGCAAAACAAAGACAAATTTCACTAGCTGAAGAATGGAAAAAGGGTTTAATGCAGCAAATGTTTATATAGGTATGAGTTCAAAAGAATTAAAAATAAATATTTTAAATCAAATTAAAACAATTATAGGTTTTGATGAATCTATTTTAAATCCTGAGGGCGACATTGTATCTCCCTGGAGCGAAATGGATAGAGAAGATATTAAAGAATTTGTTGCATCTGTATTTGATACTTTAAGCGGTATTGATTCTGCCCCACAATTATTAAATTCCCTTTCACCAAATAGCTTGATTGATATTAATTCTAATCTCACAAGCTTAATAGCTAGCTATGAAGCGTTAAGAACTATTCCTGTAAATGAGATATCTAGTCAACATCATGGATGTTTAAACGCCATTAATAACTTAAATAGTATCTTAAGATCAACTGGAATATATATACAGCACAAATTAACTAAAAGAGATGTAGATGACATTAACACTAGACTAAAAGAGGCAAATATACAGCTTAAAAGTTTTGATTCTGTTCAGTTCGAAAAGGCTATATTGCTCGTGGAAGAATTAACCAAAAAGAAGATTTCGTTTGAAGAGAAAGCAATAAAAGAAAGTTTAGGAACGTTTTTAAATAGAGCGAAAGATCATAAAACTTACAATGGAAGAATATTCATAATATTTCCTCGTATTGGGCAGTGGATATGGTTACTGTTTGCGGCGCTGATGGGAGTGATTGTAATTTATTTCGTTCACTCATTTATAGGCGTATTGCAGAGTAATGGAGATATTTCTATAGGTGCTGCGATATTAAGAATATCTTCCTTAGCAGTTCCTACATATTTTATGGTCTTCTGTATAAATCAATATAACTATCATAAAACTATGTATGAAATTTACAGCTTTAAAAATACTAGTCTTAATGTCATGTTAGATTTAATGAAGACTAATGACGCTAAGTCTGATTATATTCTAGAAAAGGGTTTAGGTGTCCTTTTTACAGAACCAAATATGAAAGAAAGTCAAAAATATGATAAGCAATTAATAAATGATTTAATTTCTATTATAAACACACAGGTAACTAAAAACTAAAATAAATGAATACTCAGTCTGAACAAAAACTTGAAAATACGTTAATATCTCAACTTCAGGGTTTGGGATTTGCTTCTGTTAAGCTTGAAGATTCTGATGCTTTGATTAGAAATCTTAGGACTCAGCTGGAGAAATTTAATGAAACTATCTTTTCGGATACTGAATTTGAGCGGATTTTAAATCACCTTAATAAAGGAGATAGGTTTCAAAAAGCAAAAATGCTAAGAGATCGATTCGTTTTGCCCAGAGATGACGGAGAAACAAAATTTATAAGATTTTTTAATACAGACCAGTGGTGTAAAAATGAATACCAAGTAACGCACCAGATAAATCAAGACGGGCGATATAAAAATAGATACGATGTAACTCTTCTTATAAATGGTTTACCGCTTGTGCAGATTGAACTGAAACGCAGAGGGATTGAAATGAAAGAAGCTTTTAACCAAATTCAGCGTTATCATAAACATTCATTCACGGGAACGCTTTTTGAGTATGTGCAGATTTTTGTGGTGAGTAATGGTGTAAATACTAAATACTTTTCAAATAATCCTAAGCAGTCATTTGAGCAAACATTTTATTGGACAGATAAAGAAAATAATAAAATCACACAACTCGATAAATTTACTGAAATATTTTTAGACAAATGTGCAGTGTCAGAAGTGATTGCAGAATATATAGTTCTGGCTGAGTCTCTTAAAATACCCATGATTCTTAGGCCATATCAGTATTATGCAGTGAGAGAAATTGAAGAGCGAGTTAAGGAATCAGAAAAGAACGGTTATATTTGGCATACCACTGGATCTGGTAAGACTTTAACTTCATTTAAAGCAAGTCAGGTTCTTTCCAAAATGCCTGAAATTAAAAAAGTTTTGTTCGTTGTCGATAGAAAAGATTTAGATATTCAAACTACAAAGGAATTTAATTCTTTTTCAGATGGATCAGTTGATGGGACATATAATACTCGTAACTTAGTAGCACAGTTAAAGGATAAAAATCGGAAATTAATTGTTACGACTATTCAGAAACTTGATATCGCTATTAGTAGAGAGTCTTATTTATCTGAATTTGCAGATTTAGCGGATGAAAAAGTAGTTATTATTTTTGACGAATGTCATAGAAGTCAGTTTGGTCAGACTCATGGACGAATAAAAAACTTTTTTAAGAAATCACAGCTTTTTGGATTTACTGGAACTCCAATTTTTGCAGACAATAATGTGAGTGGAGTAACAACAGCTGACGTTTTCGATGAATGTTTGCATAAATACATTATTACTAATGCTATTTCAGATAATAATGTACTTGGATTTGCAGTTGAATATGTAGGGAAATATACGCAAAAAGATGCGGATACACTGGATGCTGATATTTTTGCAGATGCTTTAGTAGAAGGAATTGATACTCGTGAAGTTTTAGAGAGTGATGACAGATTAGGAAAAATTACTGATTATGTTTTGGTTGATTGGAAAAGAAAAACGAAAAATGGAAAGTTCAACGCTCTTTTTGCAGTTTCAAATATCGATGTATTAAAAAAATATTACAAATTATTTAAAGAAAGAAAATCAGACAACTTTACTATTGCTACAATTTTTACTTATCAAGCAAATGAAGATGAAAGTAATGACATGTTAGACGTTGATGTGTTTGCAGAAGAGGGAGCAACGATTAATCAACACTCACGAGATTTTTTAGAAGAATGCATTAGAGATTACAATAATACTTATAATACTAATTTTTCCACAGATCGGTTTTATGATTACTACAAGGATTTGCAGCAAAGAATTAAAGATAAAGAAGTAGATTTAGTCCTTGTTGTGAATATGTTCTTAACTGGATTTGACAGTCCAAGGCTCAACACCTTATATGTTGATAAAAATCTTAGATATCATGGTTTAGTGCAGGCATACTCTCGTACTAATAGATTATTAAATTCTGATAAGCCACACGGAAATATCATTTCATTTAGAAATTTAAAGAAAGCTACAGACACTGCGCTTGCGCTTTTTGGAGATGAAAATGCAAAAGAAATAGTATTTAAAAAACCTTATGAAGAGCAAAAGAAAGATTTTGAAAATAAGCTTGAGGAACTTAGAGGAAAAACACCTACCGTTGATTCGGTGAATGAGCTTCAGGGTGAGGAAAATAAAGCTGAATTTGTAAAAACTTTTCGAGATTTGCTACGTATTAAATCTTCACTTGAAACATTTGCTGAGTTTTCATTTGAAGACTTAGGAATTTCAGAACAAGAATTTTATGATTATCAGAGTAAATATTTAGATATTTATGAAGAAAGAAAAAATAATAATTCAGGAGCTGAATCTATACTTGATCAAATTAATTTTGAATTAGAACTAACAGTCCGGGATATTATTAATTTTGATTATATTATTCTTTTAATTGCTGGACTTAAAAATATTACATCAGACGAGTTGCGAGAAAAGAAAACTGATGAAATACTTCAAATTTTTGATAGAGATATCCATCTGCGAAAGAAAAAGGATCTAATAAGGAAGTTTATTGAGGAAAATTTACCAAAAATTGAAAGATCAGTTGATGTCGAGAATTCATTTGGTGAATTCTGGGATAATGAACGATCGGAAACATTAAAAAAACTTGCAGATGAAGAGAATATTCCAATTGAAAACATAGAGCATTTAATTGCAGAATATCTTTATACGTTAAAATTGCCCAAGGAGCAGGAAATTGTAGATATGCTTCCTGAAGAAAATCAACCTGGAATTTTGGAGAGACAAAATGTAGTTGGTAGAATAAAGTCTGCTATCGAAAATATAGTTGATATTTTTGAGTGGTAAATTGCTTTATTTTGGGTGATTTTCGGGATTCCAGGGATTATTCTCCCACATATATTGAAAGGTTTTTAACTCAAGTTCCACAAGGTGGTGTTGTCCGATCGAATCTAGAAAGTAATTTAAACCTAGGAAAAAATATCCAATAATATAAATTCCCAAAAGTATAATTGTCAAAAATAAGAGTATGAATAAAATATTGGTTAATTTATTATGCTTCTGGAGCCATTTTAAAAAATCTAATAAACTTAAGATTACTACTGCTATATAATATCTTTCTTTATCATTTAATTTATTTTCAAAAATATTTTTTAAAGCTTTATTAAGTTTTTTCATGGAATAATTATATTCTTTTATTAGAGCTTTTGATCTAAATCATTGAGATTAAAACTCATGGAGTATATACTTGAGGCATGAATGAGGAAAAGATAATTGTGGTTACTACTGAAGATGTCGTAGGCTATGAGATCGTGGAGACTTATGGGGAGGTTTTTGGTTTGATAGTTAGAAGCCGCGGTTTAGCTGGAAATGTGATGGCATTTCTTAGATCACTTTTTGGTGGAGAAATAAAAGAATATACATTTATGCTTGAGGAAGCCAGGAAACATGCCATGGATAGGATGATTCAGAAAGCAGAAGACATGGGTGCAAACGCAGTGGTTCGGATGATGTATGATTCTTCAGAGCTTGCTAGTAGCATGAGTGAAATAGTCGCATACGGCACCGCAGTAAAAATTAAGAAAAAGTAAATTGCATTATTTTTGCCTGAGGTATTGATAAATAAAAACCTTGGTGATATAAATTACACATGGCAAATGGAAAAGGTACTAAAGACGATCCATGGGTTTTAAAAACTCCTCCAGGAACCTCAGAATATAAGATGTATAAAGACGAAAGTCTTACACCTCCGGCTATAATTTGTGTTGTTGGCTCTACTACACTTAGCTATGATCTTCGCGCGATAGATGATCTATACGAGATGCTTAAAAAGCATGGAGACTGGATGGAGCTAGGTAGCGCTGATGAGCAAAAGGAGGCAAAAGAGGGAACAGTAGAGGCTTGGGCAAGGTCGAAAGAGAATCCACTTGGTGGATGGTACGGTTTAAAAAAGGGACTTAGGGGACGATTTGGAATGTATATGCCGCCTCTTATGGAAGCATTGGGTTTAGCTGAAGTAGAACATAATCCTCGAAATAACCGCATGCGTGCAGTCTAATTGCTTTTTTTAGACCTATAATATATAATTGCACGCTATGACAGGATTAGAAAGAGATTCCGGAAATAAATTACCAGATTCAGGTATTCATTCAGCTGCACGAGGTTGGGATAGTGTTGATGTTTTGAGATGGGTTGAGGAGCCACGATATCCGTATAAAAGAGCAATTGGCAGTATTGTCGCTTCTGTTTTTACAGACTATGTAGATCAAGGTGTGCCTATTTATGAAGTTGGTGCAGGAACAGGATTTTTAAAAGATTTAGTTCCACAAGAGTATCATGTTGATTATACAAGTACAGACTATAATTTAAGACATCTTCAAGAGGGTTTAAGAAGAAGGCAAATGACTATTCAGGAAGCAAATGCAAATAGCTTACCGGTAGAAGATGCTAGCTTAG
Organism: uncultured Gammaproteobacteria bacterium; assembly: GCA_964637955.1. Lineage (GTDB taxonomy): Bacteria > Patescibacteriota > Microgenomatia > Levybacterales > UBA12049 > 2-01-FULL-39-10-A. The sequence continues at coordinate 209,166 of CAZWXQ010000001.1, forward strand.
GAGCGGTTATAAATCTGGATGCATATGATACTTTACCTGATCTACAAGGGGCTATGAATGAAGTTGCGAGAGTACTAGTTCCTGACGGAACTTTTATTCATTTTCAGGTAAATACGCCAAGTGATGACACTGTTATGTATGATCATCCTGACTATGTTTTTATTCCTCCGGGATTAGGGCAAAGAGGCATAATGAGAAGTATGGTTGGAATAAAAAGAGAAGATTTAATTAAAGGAGTGTCAGGTATTCAAGATCCTGTGTTTAAAAAAATAATAACTAATCTATTAACTGATCATATTAACGAATATACGCTCCTAATGAACGGCATTCAATCAGAAATCTTATTAGATATTGCACACGATTTATTTGATTCAATTCCTGGAGATAGGATTATAGTTCCTTCGCTTGTAGAATATTTTAAAGATAAAATGGAAAGAGCAATTATGGACGCTGGATTATTAGTTGCTGAGTCAGGTTATCGCACTGCTTCACTAAGGCTTGGAAGAGGAGAAAATAATGATTCACGGTATAATCAATTTTCCTTTGAAAATGGACATACCTTAGATTATACAAACGGTATATTAAAGTTATCAGGCTCAGAGGAAATTATAGAAAAGGCAACTATGTTAGTGGTAGTTGGAAAAAAAGTTGCATAAATTTTGTTTTTTTTGGACATCTTAGATAATTAGTGCTTCGGGGTCTTTGGAGCTCCAGAATTTGATTTCATTTTCAGGGAAAAGCAGGATTCTATTCGGTTTTAGTCCTTCTACGAATTCCTCAGTATGAGATACGAAAAGCATGGCCCCAGTATAAGCTTTTAGAGCTTCTAGAATAATTTTTTGGGATTCCATATCTAGATAAGTGGTAGGTTCATCAAGAATCAGAAGATTATATCCTTGAAGCATGAGAAGAGCGATTGAAAGTCTAGTTTTTTCTCCTCCAGAAAGAGTTCCAATTTTCTGATAAATCCTATCTCTAAGAAAGTTAAACTTCGCAAGAATTGGTCTAGTTTGATTTAAGGGAAGATCACAAACCTCTTCCACCATTTCCATAATAGTTTTATTAAAATCAAAAGTCTCAAATTCCTGTGAATAATATCCTATGGAAAGGGCCTCGTCTTTAATGATTTCACCTGCATCTGGCTCAAGTCTTCCCATAAGTATTTTTATAAAAGTACTTTTTCCTGCTCCATTTGGTCCCTCAAGTGCGATTCTTTCACCTCGTCTTATGGAAAGATTTACGTCAGTTAAAATTTCTTCATCTCCATAACTTTTATAAATTCCTACTGCCGCGATAGGTCTTTGGCCTACATGAGTAGGCTGGGGCAAATTAAATTTAATGTGTCTAATTTCCGGAGGAAGCTGGGGAAGGGCAGCAGTTACGCGCTCAATTCTGTTTTGGACGTTTGCGCGGGCTCTTGCTCCTTTTTCAGAACTCATTCTTTGCATTTTTTGAAGACTTTTTTTCATCCTCTGAATTTCTTTCTGGTCATTTTCATATCTTTTAACGAGTGCTACTTCTAAATTTCCTTTGGTTTTTACATACTTAGAATAATTGCCGTTAAATTCCTCAATTTTTTTTGTCATAGGATTTATGGCGATCACTTTGTCTATATGTTGATCAAGAAGATTTATATCATGGGAAATAACGATAAGTGTTTTCCCGTACTCGCCAAGAAATTCCATAATCCATCTTTTTCCTTCATGATCTAGAAAGTTGGTTGGTTCATCAAGAAGAAGAATATCCGGTTCTTCGATGATTGCTCTAAGGAGTGCTAACTTGGTTCTTTGTCCTCCAGAGAGTTTTCTTGGTACATCTTCAAGATCTGCATTTACTTCGAGGTGGCTAAGCATAATAATCAGCTCATAGGTTTGTAGTTTTATTTCGGGATCTATATAGCTTTGGATGTCTACGGCTGCTTCCAGAATTGGGTCATGTTTAATTTCTTGAGGAACATAGCCTACTTTTCCAGTGATTAGAAGTTCCCCGTCGTTAATGTGTTCTTCTCGCATTAGAAGCTTAAACAGAGTACTTTTTCCTGCGCCATTTGGTCCTACGAGAGCGACTTTCTCGCCATTTTGAATATTAAAGCTTGAGTCTATATAGACTGGAAGTCTTGAATATGAATATGAAATATTTCTTGCTGTAATCATTTGAAAATATGGGGAAAGCAGGATTTAACCCTTTTTTAGGAAGATAGACTATTTAAAAGTTTCATATATTCTAAAAAATTATTTTATTCGCTTTTACCCACCCTTATTATAAGGCTTTAGTGCTACTAAAGACAATCCTATGCGTAGCGAATGGGTAGACCTTGAACGAAGTGATTGGCAATCCTGAGCAATCGAAGGATACCAGAAAATCCAAATTCGCTTTTGCTTGGCTTCGTGTGAACTAGCTGTTACAATGAGTCACTCATGCTTTTCTCCAAAAAATACGTAAGCTTAGTTTCATTTCTTTTAATAATTCCAGTATTGGCTTTTGCTTTAAGTAAATCTCAAAATCATAAAGGTGAAATAATGTCGGTACATACTTCAATAACTCCTACTATTACACCCTTGCCGATAGATACTTCATATTCCTCTTATAATAAGCCGATCCTTGCCAAATCTGATAAATATAATATTTTCCTAATAGGGGATTCTATGACACATGCTTTTGGCCCTAGAGGTGGAATATTTACAGAATTACTTAGAAAAGATTATCCCGATACAAACTTTGAGGTTTATAATTACGGTCAGGCCGGTTTTAATTTACTACAACTTCCTAAAATGCTTGACGAAGAAGAGATTCAAACAGACGATGGCCATCGTTTGCGTCCAGTGCTTTCGGGTGAACCTACGCCTGATTTAATAATCATCGAATCTTTCGGATATAATCCGCTTTCTGATTTAGGTGAAGAGGAGGGACTAAAAAAACAAGATGAAGTGCTTTTATATGTTATGAAGAAGATTACTGATCGCTATCCCGACACAGTTATTATGTTTTCGGCTACTATTGCTCCCGATAAAAAGACTTACAGTATGAGTGCAACAGGAGCAGATGAAGAAGGAAGGAGAGCACAAGCGGAAGAGAGAATAATGTATATTAAAAATCACATGGACTTTGCTCGAGAATATAATATTCCCGTGATAGATACTTACACCCCGTCACTAGACAGTGAAGGAGATGGCGATACGAAGTATATAAATCCTGATGATGATATTCATCCTTCAGAAGAAGGATTAGCTCACATGGCGCGCATTATGGTTAGAAGAATTCAGGAGGAAAAATCTTCCAATAGATTAATATATTTCTATCATAATTTTACTTTTTGATGATATGATTGGTGTTCATGGATTTGAAAAAGATTGTTGAAAAGATTAAGCCTGACTCTGAAATTATTATTACCGATGAGTTTAAGAATGCACTGGATCTTATTGAAAATACTTCGAAAAATTTATTCATCACTGGAAAAGCAGGAACAGGAAAATCCACTTTCATAAATATTGCAAGACGTTCAAGTAAAAAAAAGATAGCAGTTCTTTCTCCAACAGGACTTTCTGCCATAAACGTAAAAGGTCAAACTATTCATTCATTTTTTCATTTTCCTCCAAGAATTCTGACTGAAGATGTAGCGCTTCGTTACTCTGGAAATGACAGGATTTATAAAGCGGTTGATACCATAATTATTGATGAAGTTTCTATGGTAAGAGCGGATATGCTGGATGCCATAAATTATTTCCTTAGGAAAAATGGTAGAGATGAGTTCGAGCCTTTCGGAGGAATTCAGATAGTTCTAATTGGAGATTTATATCAGCTTCCACCTGTGGTAACTCGTGAAGAAAAAGAAGTAATAAATGAAATGTACGAAACGCCCTATTTTTTTAGCTCAAGTGCATATCGAAATACAGATTTTAAATTAATAGAATTTACGCATATTTTCAGGCAAAAGGATGAAGATTTTATTCATTTTCTAAATCTAGTCCGAACTGGAGAAGTTACCTCAAGTGATATGAGACCTCTGAATAAAAATGTTACCGATAAGCTTAACGATAAGCATGTGACCCTAACTACCACAAATAACGTGGCAAAAGGAATTAATGATCAACATTTAACAGAGCTTGATAGTAAAGAGTTTACATATTTAGCAAAAATAGAAGGAGATTTTAAGACTGAGAATAAAACTTTGCCATTTGATCTGGAGTTAAATCTTAAAAAAGGAGCTCGGGTTATGTTTATAAAAAATGATAAAGGTCGTCAATGGTTAAATGGGACTCTCGGAACTGTTAAGGATCTGGATGAATCCTTTATAAAAATAAAAATAGATGAAGAGGATGGTGGAAAAGTAGTCGAAGTGACACTTGAGGAATGGGAAAATATTAAATATGAATTTAATCCGCAGGCTAGGGAGATTGAGGAAAAAGTTTTGGGAAAAGTCACTCAATTTCCACTTCGACTTGCATGGGCAATTACTATTCACAAGAGTCAGGGAATGACCTTTGATAATATAAACTTAGATTTCTCTAAATCTCCATTTGCCCATGGCCAAACATATGTAGCGTTAAGTCGTTCTCGAAGTTTGAAAGGAATTGCACTTACACAGGAAATCTGGCCAAATGATGTAATAGTTGATGAAGAGATCGTGAAATTTTCTGCTAAAAAAGAAGTTATTCAATAATTTTGAATTATTTTTTTGTTGACAAAGAATTTTAATACTGTATGATATTTTCTTATGTCTGATGAAAGAATATCTGTAAATCCATGGGATGTAGTTATGTCCAGACCAGATTTGAGTGCATCTTTGGCTAGATCATTAGAAGCTGAAGCTATAAGGTTAAGAATTCTTAGAGAGGGACTTGAAAAAGCTAACAATAGCCCGGAAATAGTAGAAAAAGCACTTGAGCTAGATGCGCTTAGAGATAGATCAAATACACCAGAAGAGAAAAGAAAATATTTAGGTATAAGGTGGGTAAATGCTGTGCATGACCAAATAAGTATGGGTGTTGCAGCTTTTTCCGATGATCTTGATCAATCTTCTTATCAAGCTATTTTTAGAGAAGCTGTGGGCTCTGAATTTGGTATTATTTTTATGCCTGTGCAAGTAGAATCTACTCAGACTGGATTAGTCGATGGAGATAATGTTGTTTTGTACGCTGAATAAAACTTCTTAAATTATTTTCTCCCATGGGAAAACATCTCGGCCGAAATGGCCGTAGGTGGAAGTTTTTAGATAAATTGGTCTTTGAAGCTTAAGTCCATCGATTATTCCCTCAACGCTGGTATCAAGAAGTTTATTCATGAAATTATTTATTACTTTTATGCTTTTCTTCTCTGTTCCGAATGTTTCTACTTCTTGCATGATTGGTTTTTTAGCTCCTATGAAATAAGCCAGTCTTATTTCGGCTTTATCTGCTAGATTATTCGCAACTATATTTTTTGCTAGAAACCTCGCTGCGTATGCTCCAGATCGGTCAACTTTCGTCGGATCTTTTCCTGAAAATGCGCCGCCTCCAACTCTTGCAAATCCTCCATAAGTATCGACTACTATTTTTCTTCCAGTAAGACCCGTGTCCATCGCAGGTCCACCGATATGCCAAACTCCTGTGCCATTTAAAATTACATCTTCTGGTTTAATCTTAAATCCAAATTCCCTAAGAACAGGATTTATCACAAGTTTTATTAAACCGAATTTAACTTCATTTAGTTTAATTTTTTCATCGTGAGGAACTGCTAAAACCAGATGCTGGATTTTGATTGGCCTACCGTTTTTATATTCAATGGTTATTTGAGTTTTTCCATCAGGACGAAGGTATGTAAGTTTGGTTTCTCGAATTTTATCTATTTTTTCAGCTAGTCTGTGGGCAATGGTTATGGGCATCGGCATTAAACTTTCAGTTTCTTTAGTCGCAAATCCAAACATCATACCCTGGTCTCCAGCGCCTTTTTCATCTACTCCCTTTGCTATTTCAGGGGACTGCTCGTGCACATAAACTTCAATTTCTGATTTGTCAGAAAAATCATAAATGCTTTTCGTATATCCCAATTCTTTTATTCTGTCTCGGGCAATTTTCTTATAATTTATTTTTCCCTTTGCTGAAATTTCACCGGCTATGATGAGTCTATCTTTTGTTGCAAATGTTTCGATAGCGACCTTAGCATTTCTATCATTAGTTAGCGCAGTATCAAGAATGGCATCACTAATTGAATCACAGATTTTATCGGGATGTCCTGCGCAGACTGATTCAGAAGTAAATGTAGTTATTTTTGCCATATTGCCGTATCTCCATTTCTGGTGGGGCACCGCGTAAAGCTTAAACAATCTCGGTTGCCGGTCTGATTTATCAGACACTCTTGATACAAATTTATCTTATCATAAATTATTTATTTTGAAAATAATTGACAGAGGAAAAGAGGATATGTAATGATATTTTTATGGATACCCCGCAGCCCGAAATAACTACGCCGTCCCAGCCCTCGACTCCTGCTGTGAATCCCGTAGAGCCTAAGAAATCAAAAAAAGGTATATGGATTATTCTTGGAATAGCCTTCGTAATAATTGTTTTTCTTGTAGGTGTAGGTGGATATTATGTAGGAAATATGAATAAATCACCAATTGCTGTAAATATCTCTCCAAATCCTTCACCTGTTATAACTGAAGCACCTGAAGCTACAGAGCCTACACAAGAAGTGATTGAAAAATCTGGATTTTCGGATTATTTAAGTAAAACTATTCCTAAGGTTTCATTTAGCTATCCAAGTGGAGATGAGTGGAAAGTATCTGATAGTAAAGTAGCTAATATGGATGGATATTTAAGTGACGTTTCTGTTAAGTATGATGCAAAGACTTGTGGCCCAAATTGCGGACTAGCATTTCATATCGGCACATACGAAAAAAATTCTAGTGAGGCTCCAGAGTCAAATTATGGAGAAGTACAATTTGCAAATAATTCTACTTACAAGTTGAATTCTAAGGAAGCGGTAAATTTTGGTAATGTAAAAGGAACAAGATGGGAGTTTGCTCCTTCAGCCAGTGACATAGATAGTGTAATTTATTATTATCTTGCTGATGAAAATTACATCTATGCCATTGGAATTAATGTGAATGGGGCAAAAGGAGAAGTTGATTTTACAAAGATTGGGGACGAAATCGCAAAAAGCCTCAAGTTTAATCAGTAAGTTTATTTTTGGAGCTGTCCTTGGATAAATTGAACGCCTTTTTCTTTAAGAATATCTCCGGCTGATTGGATTATTGTATTAACGGTGTTTTGTTTTGCTTGCAGTTCTTTAATCTGACCTTCGAGATCTGTAATCTTTGCTTGATTTGAAGCGATAGTAGCTTGTTGTGTTTTAATGGTTTGTTGTGATTGATAAAGCATTAAAGAAAGCCCTGCAATCACAAAAATTAAAATACAAATTACGCCATTATATAAAGATTTATTCATGCAGCTTATTATACTCTAAATAATTTGTATTTCAATTAGGATTAATTTGCAAATTTCTTACACAAATTTAAGTTGGATAGGATAAAATATCATCATGAAATTTAGAAGAATTTGGCATGTTTTAAGAAATGAGATTAAGCTTTATATAAGGCTTTTTAGAGACAGAAGAACACCACTGATAAGTAAGCTCATGCTCATAGCAGCTGTAGTTTATCTTCTTTCTCCAATAGATTTTATTCCTGATTTTATTCCATTTGCTGGATTTGTTGATGAACTCATAATCATTCCTTTAGTTTTTTATTTATCTACTCTTTTTATTCCAAAAGATGTAATTGAAGACAATAAAAGAATAATAAATGGACAAAAGAGGCAAAAAGACACAAAAAATAAATTTGAAAATGCTCAGGAAGGTGTAATCGTAGAATAAAAACTTCATAAATTTGACAAAAATACCCTCAAAAAGTCATACTAAAAGGTGATGCGCCAAAAATACGTTGATTTAATAAAAGATTTTATTGATAAAAAACCCGAGTATAAAGTAACTTTAGACGAAATAAAAAATGATACATTAAGCGTCGGGGGAACCGAAGAAGAATTTGAGCAGGCTATAAAAGAAATTGAAAGGCCGAACCAAGGTCCACTTCCTCAGAAGAGAAGGTATAAGATCAGTCCTCGTAAAGCTATGAAGATTGGGACAATTGCTGTATTAGTGTTGTTCTTAATTCCGTCGTTTGTTTTTGTTTACAACAGCAAAAATAGTAGCGCACCTAAAACTGCTACTACTGTTACCAGTACGCCAAATAATAAAAGTATTGCAGATAAAGTAAAGGATGAAACAGTAAAAGTTGTTTATGCAAACTCAACCCCGATCGATACTAGTAAAGTTTTTAGCGTGAATCCAAATAAAGTTGTTTTAACTTACACAGGAAAACCAAAAAAAGAAGTGCTTGGATTTTTTCCATATTGGATGATGGAAAATTGGGATAAAGTAAATCTCGGTGCATTAACTTCAGTTAGTTTGTTTGGATTAGAAGTAAATGGTAATGGAGATATCGTAACTCGTCGAGATGATAACGCTATAGATCCTGGGTGGGAAATGTGGAATAATCCAAATCTTCCGGCACTTATTAGAAAAGCTAGAGGTAATAATTTGAAGGTGTATGTAACTGTAAAAAGTTTTACAAATAACAACATAAGATCTCTGTCAAAGAGTGATGAAGCTCAAAGAAAAATGATCGCAAACGTTTCATATCTCGTGAGTTCTCGAAATCTCGACGGAGTAAATATTGATTTTGAGCCAACTGAAGCAATGGATCAGGAGACTCGTGAAGGATTTACAAGGCTTATTAAAAATCTAAATATCGAATTAAAAAAACAAAATCCAAATGCTCATCTAAGTATAGATACTTATCTTTCTTCAGGTTCTGAGCAAGGTTTATTTGATTTACCAAAGTTAGTAGCTGCTCTTGATGCAGTGGTAATCATGGGTTATGACATGCATACTCCAAAAGGCGATCCGGGTCCACTCGCTGCTATGGGTGGATCGGCAAACATAATTGGATATGTTCAAAATTACCTTGAAAAAATTCCATCAAATAAAATAATTCTCGCAGTGCCTTATTATGGTTATGATTGGCCAACAAATAATAAGGACGCTGAAGGCAAAGGTGTTCCATACGCTCAAATCGCTGAGGCGGTAAAAAGCACAAGTTTTAAATGGGATGAAAATTCACAAACACCTTATTATACATACATAGAAAATGGAACACCGAGAATCGTTCACTATGATAATTTGCGTTCTTTGGGAATTAAATATGACTTTATTAATGATAAAAACCTAAAGGGTGTAGGGATTTGGGCGCTTGGATATGATGGAAACAATACAGATCTTCAAAAAATATTAATTGATAAATTTATAAGTAATTAATTCTTCTTTTCTTAAGCTTAATCTATGCCCTTCAGGCTTCATTTTATAACGGAGTAATGCAAAAAGAAGCTCAGGAATGCTAAATTATTTGTAAATTTAAGTATAAGGAGTATATAATCCGTTTTACAAAATGAAAAGTGCAAATTCTCATTTAAAAAAGCGCAAAATAAATAGAGAAAATAATTTTCCAAAAATTTCTGTAGTTTTAATAATCGCATTTTCAACTCTTCTAGTTCTTTATATTTTTAAGTTGGCAACTTATCAAATAAAACCGGTTATTGAAACGCCGCAGTCTGAAAATAAAATAATCCCGATTGAAGTGGGTAAAAATTTGAATCCTGATAAAAAAACTACTTATAAAGTTCCAATTCTTATGTATCACTATGTGGAATATGTGACTGATACTAGAGATACTTTTAGAAAATCTATGAATATAGAGCCTCCAATTTTTGAAGAACAAATAAAAACCTTGAAAGATAATGGTTATACTTTTTTGACCGCTTCAGAACTTAATAGCATAATGAATGGCTACAGGATGATGCCCGATAAACCAGTTTTGATTACTTTTGATGATGGGCACTGGGATAATGCTACAGTTGTTCTCCCAATTCTAAAAAAATATAATGCAAAAGCAACTTTTTATTTAATTTCTGATTTACTTAATGGGTCGGATTTCTTAAGCGATGCTCAGGTTAAAGAAATTATAGATAGTAATCTTGTTGAGATTGGCTCACATACTTCTCATCATGTAAGTTTGAAAGGTAAACTTTCGCCGATTGTTTCGTATGAAGTAAATCAAAGTAAGAAAGATTTGGAAGAAAGATTTGGAATAAGGATTTATTCTTTCGCATATCCAAATGGGGATTTTGATAATCAAGCAATAATAGCTGTAAAAAATGCTGGCTACACAAATGCAGTAAGTACAATTCCTGGCACATCTCAAAGTAATGAAAATAAATATTTTTTATTTAGACTCAGGCCTGCTTTTAGAAAGGATGAAGATTTAATCAATTTTTTTGATCAATCAGAATTTGCGCCATATAATTAAAATATTGTCCCATAGTTGACAATTTATTTCGTTAGGCATAGAATACGCGTAACTAAATAGGAAAATTGGATATCATGTAAAATATGACAGATAGAATAGAACCAGGATCAAGAGGAATTAAGGAAGTCGGATTACCGGCAAGTGATCCAGTGGTTTATCCTCAGCTTAAAGACACCTTAACTTTACCTGCATATGATTGTGTGGCAAAAACTATACCTGGAGAAGCTGAAAAGAGCGTTCAGCTCATGTCGATGTTAGAAATTGATGGTTATGGAATTGCTCACGAAGAGGACGAGGCAACAGGGACTAGAACGCATTTGGTAGCAGTTAGAATAAGTGACACTAAAGATGCTGAAGTTTTACCAATTATAAAAACTGATGATGGAATCGCCATAGAGCTTCCTGAAGATAGAGCAACTAGAGTGGGATTTTTTATAGGTTCTGATAAATCTACTCTGGCAGCTCTAAGGCAAGGAATGTTTCCTGGATTACCACTCACCACGAGATCAATTGAAGGTCAGAAAAATCCACATGAAGTTTACATAAATATGGAAGGAATAAAGCCAAGTGAATTAGAAGAAGCGTTTTGGGCAGAACAAGTAAGGTTATTCCAAGATCTTGGTTTTGATCCAAAATCAACTCGGGGAATTTTTCATCGAAGTCATTTGCCATTAGGGACACTTGATGCATGGAAAACAAGACCGCTCGTTTTTTTGCCTGATCAAAGCATTGATATGTTGCATCACTTTGATCAAGAACAGGTTCGAAAAGATAGGCTCCAAATCCAGGTTTATGGAAAAAAAGATCCTGAGCCGTCATATTCAAGCCTAAGCTTTAGAGGTTGGGGAAATTCTGATCCATTTGGTTCTGATAATTTACGTTTTGGGGGAATGAAAGGTCTTTCTCTTGGATTTGGAAGTGAAACGACTCAGTACGCCCGAACAGCTGCAACTGGAGTCGATAGGCTTCGAGGTGCATATCAAATAGATATAGTTTCACAAACTTCTTAATTTTTAACCTCAATTGCTTTATAAACTTTTCTTGCTGCATTTTGAAACTTAAAATAATAATAATTTTGCAAAATCAGTGTAGAATAAGTTATACCCTTTCAAAAAACAAATAGTTGGGTATAATTAATTTTTATGAATAAAAGCTATAAGCTTTCACCATCTGATTTTAAATATCTTTGGGAAGACTGTAAGTTTTGTTATTACCAAAAAGTAAAAAATGGGAATGCTTATTACGGACCTTTCCCAGCTATTTTTGGAAGACTTAATACGCTTCTTCAAGATTCTGTGATGGGAAAAAGTCTTAAAGATATCGATCCAAATCTTCCAGGAGGCACCATAGAATTTCAAGAAGGCTTTCTTAAATCCCAGCCCATCCCGGGAGCAAAGGATTGTTATGTTTCAGGTCGATTTGATGTTTTAACTAAGCTTGATGATGGAACACATGGAGTCATAGATTTTAAAATTACAAAACCAGATGAAGAGCAAATCCAAAAGTTTTCTTCCCAACTTCATGCATATAAATTTGCATTAGAAAATCCGGCTGCAGGAGATCCTATTAAGATTTCTCAAATAGGTTTAATTTCAGTTTCACCAGAAAGCATAGAGCACAGGGATGGAAAATTTGTATTCACCACAAGTCCAACATGGCATCCGATTGAAGAAAACATGGATGGATTTTTCGATCTCATTAAAGAAATTTCTGACGTTTTAAATGGATCAGTTCCAAAAATAAATGAAAATTGTCAGTTATGTGCTTATAGAGAAAAATTTTCCGGCCCCAAAGTTATTCAAGACGATTTACCGTTTTAGTTTATCTTTAACTTGTTTCTTTTAATCTAACTAGAGTATTATTTTTATTTTTCAAAAATCGTTTTGTTTTTTGTTTATCGCCAATAGGATTTATAGGGTTATGTCTGTCAGAGCCTTCAAAGTAAATCTTATTTAATTCTCCTCTTTCAAATTTTTGATCCTGAAGATAAATAATACTTTTTCCAGCTAATCTTCCTCCGATATATAGCATCAGAAGTGAAGTAATAAGAATTGTGGTTGGAATAGTTTCGGTCAAAACATCTTCATAATGAGAGCTGCTATTAAATATGCTGTCAAGTAGATCGCTAGAGTCAATCAGTAAATTGTTAAACGTATAGATTAATGCAGGAATGCCACTAAGTAATTCAAGGCTTAGAGCAAGATCATGCTTTAAAGCAAGTTCTATTTGTAGTTTTTTTTCTTTTACAATTACTTCTCGGAGTCCAGTCTTAACTAATTTATCTAATCTTCTTGCAAATTCTTCTTGGTCGAATGCTTTTCCATCCTTCATCATTTCTTTGGCTAGCCCTTTATCATCAATTGCAATAATAGAATGTCCTGATGAAAAATTAGTAGTCACATTTACATTTTGCCTAGGTGAAGATTGACGATCGAATAAGACTCTTGCATCTAGATTTGATCTTAAAGCCATGGTGTCTCCCATTGTAACAGCGCTGTCTGTTTCTTGAGTATCCTGACTAACAATAGTAATTTGAGATCTCAAATCTGATATTTGTTCAAATGTACTTAAATTTCCAATATCCCACTGCATTCTGTCTGATAAAATTCCATCATAAATTATCCTTATTTTTGTTAAAACAGGTTCTTCTTCAGGTTGAGTATTTGATTCAGGTGGCAACATTTCAATTGGCTCGTGATTTACAGGTGCTTGTTCATGCATAAGTCCAGAATTATAGCAAAATAAAGACCTATAGTCAACGAAGTTTATGTTTGATTTATAATTTCTTCAGAAAGATAAATTTTCAATTAGTTCAATTAATAATTAATTTTCTGGCTTTGTGTGTAGTCATTATCATTAGTTTTTTCTTTAAATCTTTAAGTTGTCTTCAGATCACAGAATACCGATTGAGATTTAAATATAATCTACCAATCTATGACAAATATTGATGCTAAAGACCTAAAAGTAAAATTGGATTCAGGAGATGAATTAATTATTATTGATGTTAGAAATACACAGGAGCTAAATAGGGGAAAGATTGAAAACAGTGTTAATGTTCCACTGGATAATTTTGAAAATGAGATCGAAAATAAAGTACCAGATAAAAATAGCGAGGTTTATTTATACTGCTTAAGTGGTGCTAGGAGCGAGATTGCGGCTCAAATTATGGATAATTTGGGTTATAAAAATGTGAATAATCTAAATTCAGGAATGCTTGCTTGGAGAAATAATCATTTTCCTGTAGTAATATAATTCCTCTTTTGCTTTCTTTTTTGATTTTAGGGATGTATAATCTGGGCCATGGTAGGTAATGAAACAGCTAAGCCAACTTTAGGCAGTGTAGGTAAAATTGATATTGTTGGGCAACCGCTAGAATCGGGAACTGCAGTAACTTTAGAAGCAGGGCGTATTGCTGCGATGATAGAAGCACCAATGGATCCAGATGATCCGCGTTATGATAATTTTATACCTGATGGTGTATCAGATTTATTAATTAGAGCCGTTCGTGGAGAAAGAGGAGCTATGTCATTTAAGGAATTAAAGGATGGCGTCAAAGCAGCTGAAAGATATGTATCTGCAGTTACTGATGAGAGAGATGCAAAGAGTCGGAAAGCAAATGCAGCAGCATATCTAACAGGTATGGCACGAAGACTTCCTTGGTTTAGAGGTTTTGGTTTTCCAGAAAGTAATACTACTGCTACGGTTGTAGAAACTACTAAAAAGAGATTAATAAAGCCCGAGAATGTAGCTGAGGTAGTGATGCAGGCAGGTAAAGAAATTAACGATATCGCTAATCACTCGCTTAATGTGAATATACCATTAAAAGATTTAAAAGATAGAAGGGGAAGAGCTATTACTGCTGAAGCTATGCAGGAAAAATTAGAAGCATTCTTGGAAAAGACTTTACATCCCGATAATCATGGAAGGGCGGGATTTACACAGACACTTTCAGACATTAATTGGAAAAGAATAGCCCAGCTTCTTAGAAGGGGTAAAATATCACCTGAATTAATAACTATAGAAAGAGATTTTATTGTAAAACCAATATCGCTTCATCCAACTCCAGATAAGAAAGCACCGGATGTCGACGTTCAGTCTTCTTAAGTTGGCTAAATAACCTAAGTGTTATAATTTCTCCAGGATGGATGATTTTGTGATCAATTTTAAATCTAGTTTGTGGGTTTGGGATGGCCCAAATCCTTGGTATTTTATAACAGTTCCTGAAAAAGAATCAAAGATTATAAGGGAAAGATTTAGGCATGTTCATAGGGGGTGGGGTTCTGTTCCTGTGACAGTTCAGATAGGTGACAGTACATGGAAAACATCTATATTTTGGGAAAAAGCAGGAACATACATGCTTCCAATTAAAAAAGAAATCAGAATTAACGAAGATATTAAAGTTGAGCAGAAAATAAAAGTCGCTTTAGAGTTTGAGGAATTGCTTTAAATTACTGAGCTGGGGTAGAAGGTGCAGCAGGTTTTGAAGACATCTGTTTTTTTCCACCATATGCGCTACCACCGTATGAAGAAATATCACAGAAAAGTCCAATTCCTATCCAAAGCCAATCCCATCCTGTAATTCCACCTGCAAAACTTGCAACATACATAAGCGTAGTCCATGGGAGAAATGCTACTCCTAATAACCCAAATATTACATTTGGGAAAGCTAGGTTATATCTTGCAGGTTGAAGAAGCCACCAAAATACATTTCCAACTCTTGGGCCACCGATTAATAAAAGTAGAAATCCTAAAAAGAACATAAATAGCAGTATAGCAGTTATAGGCAAATTGTAAAGGCACAAAAAATTATGCCCCCGGAGGGGCATAATTTTGTATCATCCTGTGATAACTAATACGCTCTATATTAGGAGTTTATTTAAAAGCAAACACTAAATGTGTAGTAGTTTGTAAGAATATGTGCAGAATATATCTAATTGCTAACTGATTAGATTGGTACTAGAATCAATTTATGAGCGAAGCAGATCCCGGTCAAAAATCTGCTCAGATTTCAGGATCTTTTGATTTATCTAAGCCAGAATTAACACCTCGCCAATTCCAAGCTTTTGATTTTGCGCGAAGTGGTTGCACTGTCCAGAGCTCAGCTGTTGAACTAGGTGTTGGAGATAGAACTATTGAATATCATCGCTTAGAAGCATTGAAAAGGTTGGGTTTAAATAGCGCAGCAGATTCAATGGTGGGTTTTGAAAATATATCCGTTGAAATTAGAGAGCCAGATTCTTCATCTCTTGAACCTGTTCCAGTAATAATTCCGATTTATGATAGTTCATCTTCCTCCTTATCTCCACGACAAAAAGATGTAATAAGTTTAGCTGGAAGCGGGTTATCAAATTCACAAATCGCAGAAAGATTAGGAATTTCTCAACACACAGTTGTCCAGCACAGGAGAAGAGCTAGAAGTAAATTGGGTGCAGGAACTATAATGGATGCAGTTTTTATAGCTGTAAGTAAAAGAGAAATTGATCCGGAAGATATTGTGCCAGCTGGATTTGATCCAGCCAGATTTAGAAGTTTAAGTCCAAGGCAAAGAGAAGTGTATTGTGCAATAGTTTCAGAAAATGGGTATATCCCATATAAAGAGTTAGCTAGAAGATTTGGAATAAAAGAACAGACTTTTAAAAATATAGCAGGTAGGCTATTTAAAAAGTTGGGATTACATGGAAGAAACCAAGCAGAGGCAGTAAACATTAAAGAAAACCAAGCAGTTATTTTATCGAGCTAGTTTAATTTTGCCTGATTTTATGCAGTTCTCGCAGATAATTCCATAAACATCATCTTTGCCTTTCCAATAATTCACGAGATTTTCTGAAGTTGCTTCACAGATTCTACATTTGCCGACTACTTTATGATTTTCATCATCAAGATTAAATCCCATTGTTTCGCGCCCATCAAAAACTAAGAGTTTGCCTTCGAAATATGTATTGGGATACTTTTCCATAAAAGTCACAATTCCATTTTCGAGTTGGTAAACATCTTTAAATCCATATTTGATTAATAATCCCGAAGCTGTTTCGCATCTTACGCCGCCGGTGCAGACTGTTACTACGGTTTTATCTTTTAAATTTGAAATTGATTCAATAGCTTGTGGTACATCGCGGAAATGCCCGAGTCCAGCTGGCCAAATGGAATTTTTAAATCTTCCCACCTCAAATTCATAATCATTTCGCATGTCTACTACATAAAATTCTCGTCCATTTTCGTACCACTCTTTCAGTTTTTCAGCAGGTAAATGTTTTCCGGTTATAGCGCCACCTTTATTTCCATTGACTAACGGACCGAAGTCTTTATTTGGGATTCCTGTGGTTACAATTTCAGGTCTAACTTTTACAGAAAGTTTTCTAAATGCTTTTCCTGTTCCTTCAGACTTTTTCCAATTTATTCCTTGGAGTTTGAAATTCTTCTCAGTTAGTTCTATATATTTGTTTGTATTTTCCACGGTTCCTTCAAGCGTTCCGTTTATTCCTTCCTCAGCAATAATTATTCGTCCCTTTAATCCAAGAGCTTCACAATATGCGCGGTGAATAGTCATGAGTTCCTGCGGTTTCTTAATTTTTACGTACTTATAATAAAGTAAAATCTGATATTTCATGGTTTATATTATAGCCCAGGTTTAGGGTCAATGGAAAGTTCTTGAGTCTCTGTTGCTTGGGGAATCTCAGATTCAACCTGAGTAGGCAAGGTATCAACAGGTTTTGCGGTAGTTTCTTTAAAGAATAAAGTTTTCTTTGTAAATGGCCTTTTGCCAGAAGATTCAATTTCAGATTCTGGAAATCCAAGTAAATTCCAGGTTTCTTCAATTCCTTCAAAGGTAAAATCTCTTGTAGTATTTTCATCTATTCTAAAATGCATTAAGCCATCATCTCCTCCATATCTTAGCCATAAGCTAAGAGCTTTTAGAAACCACTGATTTATAAGTGCATTCGTAGCATTTGTGGGGAACATTTTAGAAGTCTGAGCTACAAATCTTGCTGTATTTGCAGCAAGATTAATAGTAGTTTTAGTATCTGTTTCCATCGTATTTGTATCCAGGTTGAATCTATTTGGATATGGAATCAGGGCAGCATCTTTTACCGTTACCGTTAATTCTTCTCCACCAATAGGCTGAACCAGGACTCCTCTGTCAGCAAGAATCCCTGTTTTAATAACTGCTATAGCGGTATCGACTGGATCTTTCTTTTCTCCAATTAAATTATCATACACGCTGGATGGCATTTCTAATTTTTGGTCTCCAAGAACTAAAATTTGATCGCGATCTCTATAAAATCCTGCATTTATTAATCCATCTGATGGTTGTGGGTTTTCTACGCTCATAAGGAGGGAATTATAGCATAAAAGGTTGATATTTAATTATAAACAAGGGGTTTAGAGTGCCTTTAATTATTTTGAAGAGTTTGCCATTTGGTATTCGTAACTTGAGACTCTGTTACCGATATCATAAAGTCTTTTTCTTTGATTATAGTCTAAGTCACCTTCATGTATACCAGCAAGTCTGATTAATACTTGAGCTCTTCTTAATGCTTCGTTTTCTCTAGTAGTTAATTGGTGGTCTTCTCTTTTTTCACCATGTCTTAATATGAGTTCAATTCTAGTTGAAATTGATTGAATATCTCCACCGAGTGATGCCATAAGTTCTACTGGAGTTTGAATTGGAGAAGATCCATCGAGTGGCGTATAGATTGGTTCGCCATTTTGGAATTGCGCTTCTGCTATTAACTCCATAGATTCTTGTACTTGTGATCTACCTAGTCTAACGCCTCTGCCATGCTCCTTTACTCTATCAAATTGTATTAATGCTTCTGCACTTTGTTGATTTCTTCTAAGATTTTTGTGATCTTGAATAACATTTCTTGCTCCCAATACTCCAAATACTGCTGCGCTAAGTAATCTTCCTTGAACAAGATCGGCGCCAGCAATACCAAATAATGCTGCATTAAAAGCATCGCTGCTGTAGTTTGCGACAATATTTCCTGTTGTTTCTTTAAGTCCCATAGGCGCATATTATACAATATGTTTGCAAATATTATTTAAATTTAATTATGGGTAAAAAAGTAATTGTGAGTGACAAAATGCAGGATGGATATATATATGAGCTTACTGAGCCGATGGGAAAAAACTTCGACCCAGAATTTAAACCAGAACTTACTCCTAAGGAAATGTTGAAATTAGGTGTCTTTGGAGGACGGTATATGACTGATTGTAAAGATGAGTTTCCGAGTGACTGGTTTATGGAAGCCAAGCTAGATCCACATGGTCCTGATAAAAATTTGAATTTTTTTAAGGTTAATGCGTCTCAGCCACTCGACGTTTGGATTAAAAATGGATGGGTAAGAGCCCAGGATCCTAGGGGTTGGTTTCAGTGGTATTGCCGTTATTATATGGGTAGGCGATGCGCAGATGATCCGAGGCAAATATCAAGGTGGAAGGCGATAAAACGTCATATTTCTCAAGTAAAAAGAAATTGTCATAAAGGTGACCTTTCTTGTAGACCTCGTCAACGCCAAGCGATTCTCCATTGGGCATATGACTCCCGAAAGATTTGACACGTTCGATGACAAGTTCCCTGATTAAATCAGTGTTAATTTGCGATGGAACTTGTCTCTTTTGTGTCTGCACGTTATTGTAAGAATATAAGCTCAAATTTTTGGTAAGCGTGCTTGACAATTGATTCGTATTTTCCCAATACTATATATTAATGCCTCTATCAAAACGTAAAAGAAAAAAACAGGCTGATTTTGCCAAAAACGCGATATTACTACTTTCTGGAATGGTAATAGGAATTCTCATAATTCTATTAATCTATCCAAATAAAGAAATTGTTTCGTCCGAGTTTAAAGAAGGTGGAAATGAAATAAATAATACTTTTTCTTCGGGCGATTCTAGAATAGATGATTATTTTGCTTTTAAAATAATAGCGCCAAAAGAATATTTGGCAACTACAGATCAAATGCTTTCAAGTTACCTGACCCAAGGAGGAATGGCGCCGCCGCGTCTAGTATTAAATAAAAATCATCAAATCATGGGAACAGATAATGGTGATTTTATAGGTAAGGTTTGGAGCTACAATGCGAATGATTGCATAAGTATTTGGACAACTGGTGGATTGTCGTCAATTGAGCAGTGGCTTGATTTACCAAGTCTTGAGATAGGTGAGCTTTCAGGAAAAGAGACTATCAAATCCGGGACAAGAAATGTTGATTTGTATAATTTGAAGCTTAAAAACGGGAATATATTTGTAGCATTTATGCCAATAAAAAATAATTTTTCTACCTCTTATTTTTTCAGAACGTGTAATCAGAATAATAAAGAGGACCTAGTAAATGTAATTAAATCTCTCAAGCTTCGAATCGACGGCGGAATCTGAGCCTCAAATGCTATAATTGCATCATGAATAATATAAATATTTCCGAAGCAGCTCCTGAAGACGCAGTGGGAATTCAAAAAGTTCAAAGAGAAACATGGATGTGTACTTATCCAAATGAAAAGCTCGGTATAACCCCAAAAGATATTGAAGAAAAATTGGATGAAATGCAGATTGGAGGAATTGAGCGCATGATTGGCTATATTAATGATAAAAACTCAAGAATATTTGTTGCAAAAGACAAGGACACCGTTGTGGCTTATATTGGCGCATATAAATCAAAAGAAGAGAATAAGCTTGCGGCATTGTATGTATTAAGTAGCTATCACAATCAAGGGATTGGGACAAGACTCATGGAAAAAGTTTTAGATTTTCTAGGGGAAGACAAAAAAATAACTCTTGATGTTACTTCATATAATACGCAAGCAATTGAATTTTATAAGAAATTTGGATTTATAGAAATCGGACCAACGCATTCGAAATATTCTGTTCTACCAAGCGGAAAAGAGTTGCCAGATATAGGAATGGTAAGATTAGCAGCATGACTATTGAAGAAAGATTAGAACAAATTGAGTCCAGAAACTCTAAAGTTGAGATGGATAAAGCTTGGGAAGGAAGCTGGACTAGAAAAATATTGATCGCAATCTTCACTTATTTGGCGATCGCGCTTTATTTGAAGTATATCGTGGAAATTGATCCGTGGATAAATGCGATTGTTCCTGCTGTGGGTTTTCTATTATCCACTTTAACTTTACCTTACTTTAAGCAGTTCTGGTCAACTTATATTTATAAAAAGTGAATATGAGTAAATACGTTTTTAAGCCTTACGAAAGATTTTTCCCCGAACTATTTGAGGTCGAAAAAATGAGGCTGTCTAGATATTTGACAGGAGAATATGAAATTCATCATGTAGGAAGCACTGCTGTTCCAGGTCTCGGAGGAAAAGGAATAATAGACATTTATACAGTAGCGGATAGGCAGGATTTGGTAAGAATTTCAGATGAAGTTATAAAAGCTGGATACATGTACAGGCCAAGAGTGAGTGCTGACCAGCATGTATTTCATGTAATTGATTTGCCAGATCCCGTTGAGGGGATTCGTCGCTATCACATGCACTTAAGTCATCCCCTAGCTCCAGATTTTACTGCGGCTATAAAATTCAGGGATTATTTAAGAACGCATCCGCAGGACCTACAAAAATATGCAGATATTAAAATGAGAGCTGCCGAGGAAGCAAATGAAAACAAAGAAGTTTACATGGGCATAAAATCACCGGTTATGGAAGAAATAATTGAAAAAGCTATGAAAGAAAATTAGCGTATTGAAAAAATGAGATTTTTAGAGTAAAACTAGTTTTATGGACGAAGTACAATCATCAGAAGCGCCCAAGAAATCTAAAGATAAAAATAAGTTACTGATGATAGTTGGAGTCATAATATTGTTAGTTATTCTTGGCGGAGGATTTTTCTTGTTTAAGAATTATTCTAATTCTTCTAAATCCGGATCTGAAGAAAGAGCAATTCCCACAAGCGTAACTGTTGGTAAAATAGAAAAAAATTATACTTGTAGTGATGACAAAACCATCGTTGCGATATTTAATAATGATACAGATATGAGCGCAGACATAGCGCTTTCGGATGGGAGTACGATGAATTTGCCGCATGTTGAGGCCGCAAGTGGAGCGAAATATGCAAATGAAGATGAAAGCGTCATATTCTGGACTCAAGGAAATGAAGCTTTTCTTGAGCAAGATGGTAAAGAGACATATTCTGATTGTGTAATTAAACCCTCAACCTAAATTTATTTACCTGCTATAATTTCCTCAAATGAAAAAAGGTGTTGATTACATTGGTGTTGGCGTAGGTGCTGCTTTATTTAAAGATGGAAAAGTTTTCTTGGCTCATCGTGGTCCAAAAGCCAAAAATGAAAGAAACACATGGGAGATTCCAGGAGGTGGTGTGGAGTTTGGTGAGACATTTGAGAATGCATTGAAGCGTGAAATTAAAGAAGAGATTGGGGTTGAGATTGAGATAGTAGAGCTTCTTGGAATTTGTGATCATATTATTCCAGATGAAAAGCAACATTGGGTTTCACCTACTTATATTTGCAAAATAATTAAAGGAGAGCCGAAGATTCTTGAGCCTGAGAAATGTGATCAAATAGGTTGGTTTACTCTAAAAGAAACAGAAAACATGTCTATTTCACTTGTTACACAGCATGATATTAGAATATTGAAAGAAAAATTCCCAAAAGGTTTGCCTACAGATTTATAGTGTTATAATCTTCAGGCTATGGAAGACGCTGAGTTCGAGAAATTATTAATCGAAGCCTTGGATTCACTTCCTCCGCAGTTTGCAAAAAGAATGGAAAATGTTTCAGTTACTTTTGCAGATGAGCCCACTATTTATCAACTCAGAAAAATGAAGCTTCCACCATGGGCTTTGATGTTTGGGCTTTATGAGGGTGTTCCGTTGACAAGGAGAAGTGGGAATTATTCAGGTTTTTTGCCAGATAAGATTACTATTTTTAAAAATGCAATTCTGCGCGTAGCTGATACTCCTGAAAAAATTAAAGCGCAAGTTCGCTCTACAGTTATACACGAGATTGGTCATCATTTCGGTTTAACTGATGAACAGATGAAATAAGTCCTATAGTTTATTTTCGCCTCAAAATCTGATATAATCTCCTGTTATGTCACCTGATTTTAGAGAAGCAAAGCTTCCGACAGTTACACTTGAGAGGGCATTGATTGAAACATCAAGTAGTCCAAAAAAGATTTATCGTGGATTAAGTGCAATCGATGTAGCAAATTTTCAACCTGACATAGATGAAGTTATCAATTACTCATTAATTCATCCTAGTAGACATGAAGCAGCAAAACTAATTTATCTAGATCCTGAAGGAAGAATCTCATTTTCCAAGTTAATTGAAGGAGGAGAAAATTTTGTAGATACACCAGATCCTGATTTGCGGAGATCAATACTTCTGGGAAGAAGAACAATTGCAAGAGTGCACAGTCATCCTTTGGGTACAGATTTTAGCTTGAGTGATCTAGCTAGTTTATTGACTAAACCATCATTGCCTGCATCAAATACTGCGAAGTTATTAGTAACGCCAGATAGAATATCAATCGCATTTCGAGGTGAAAATACTCCAGGGTTTAGTTTTTATGAAGCGAAGAGATTAGCAGAGAGATTAGATTTATTATTAGAAAGATTGATTCAGGAATATAGGACTCCTGAGATAACACAAGAAGAATTTGTTCGACTTGTTTTGGGAATTCACAGATCAGCAATTGAGTCAATGATTAGTCAATTCGATATCCAAATTTTTGAAGGCTATAGAAGTGAAAGACTTTTACAAAGAGTTCGTGCAAAAGCATAAAAGAACAAGTTGGTCATCATTTCGGTTTAACTGATGAGCAGATGAAGTAATTTAGATTGTTTCATCTGCTATTTCTTCGTATTCGGTTACAGTTTTTTTAACCCTGCCTCCTTTTGTGCCTATTAATCCAGATATGTTGTTGTATCTGTCTGAATTGTTGTATTTAACAATAGCCCAGAAACCAAGAACCATAACTGCAATTATAACCACAGCCCAGAAAAACTCCGTTGGAGTTATTCCCAAAGCAGTTGAAATAGAATCCGTTTGCGGAATAGTATTTACTGATTGTGCAAGTTTCATAATTTCACCTCCTTAGAAATCTCTTAGTAAACGGAGTGAGCTTTAGAGTTTCTTATACTTAGATCAAAGATCTAAGTATCGAATCTTAATGAACACTCTAACTAAGGATATTAGATTTTCTCTTAAGTTCAAAACTTAAGAAGAACTGTGACTATATTAACTTTTTAACTGCTAAATGCAGCAAGAGTGAGGTAATAAATTGGTATGAAAAATGGAAAATTTATGTCTATGAATAATTTCATACCCAGAGTAATACAACTATTCAAATTTAGTTATTCTGCAGTAAGGCTAACCCATTTTACCTATTGACAGGCCTAGAGTTAGCATGATATAAACGTATTACTTTAAGACAAAATTCCTTTTTAATTAAAGGGTTGATGCACCTGCGTGCATTTTTTTGTCGATATAAACTGCCCGCTATAACTAAATGCCGAAAGCTGATATTAAAGACAACAAGCAAATAGCACGAGAGGACTGGGGGAAAAAGTTTCCTGTACTTCCAGAACTTGATCTTTTGACCATTCAGAAAGAATCATATGAATGGTTTGAAGAGCACGGAATTGGTGAAGTATTGCAAGAAATTTCTCCTATCGAGGATTTCACAGGTAAAAACTGGACTCTCACTCTTAAAGATTACAGAATTGGTAAGGCTACGAATACGCCTCAACTGTGTTTAATTAAAGGCCTTACATTCGATGCTCCTCTTTACGCAAAAGCAACACTCCTAAATAAAAAAACTGAAGCAGAAATAGATCAAGAAGTTTTCCTTGGAGATATTCCAAAGATGACAGAGCGAGGAACATTCATCGTTAATGGAATTGAAAGAGCAATCGTAAACCAGCTTGTTCGATCACCTGGAGTATTCTTTACAGCAACTCAGGACGTAGTTACAGGTCAAACTCTTTATACAGCTGAAATTAGACCAGTTCATGGATCATGGCTCGAATTTACAACCACAAGATATGAAACAATTACTGTAAAGATTGATCGCAGAAGAAAGTTTTTAGCTTCAACTTTCCTTAGAGCTATTGGTGTTTCAGATAATGATTTAATAAGAGAAAAATTCAGAGATGTAGAAGCTGATGGCAAAACTAGTTATATAAATAATACTCTTACAAAGGATGAAACAGGTTCACAAAATGAAGCTCTTATCGAAATCTTTAAAAAGATGCATCCAGGAGAACCAGTAGTTATTGATAAGGTTAAAGAAAATTTCTTTGGAATGTTCTTTAACAATAGAAGATATGATCTCGGAGATGTCGGACGTTATAAAATTAACAAGAAATTAAAAGATATTCCTGGATTTAATCCAACTGAAGAGAGAATTCTTACTATTGAAGATATCATCGCTACCATCTCCTTCCTTATTGAGCTATCAAAAGGTAGAGACGGCGTTGATGATATTGATTCACTAGCAAACAGAAGAGTTCGAAGAGTTGGAGAATTAGTTGCTTCTACTGCATTCAGAGTTGGAGTGCTTAGGCTTGAAAGAAGTATTAAGGAAAGAATGTCACTTATTACTCCAGAAGTTCCTGTCACAGTCGCAGGACTTATTAATGCCAGACCTATTATGGCCTCAATTAATGAATTCTTCAGAACCTCTCAGCTCTCAACCATCCTCGATCAAACAAATCCACTTTCAGAAATTGATAATCTTAACCGCTTAACTGTGATGGGAACAGGTGGAATTAGTCGAGAAAGAGCAGCATTCTCTATTCGTGATATTAACTCCAGTCAGTACGGTAGGATTTGTCCTATCAGAAGTCCCGAGGGTCCAAACATTGGTTTGGTTACATATTTAGCTTTATATACCAAAGTAAATAAGTATGGATTCTTGGAATCTCCATATAGAAAAGTTGAGCACAATGGTAAGGTTTCAAGAGCAACTGATCAAATTGAATATATGGCTGCAGATGATGAGCGCGAGCATTATGTAACTCATTCTGGAGTATTAAATGACGATCAAACAATAACTCATGAAAGAGTTCCTGCTAGATATAAGGGTGAATTTATTGAGATTGATAAAGAAAAGATTGAATATATCGATGTTGTTCCTCGACAAGTTGTAGGAACAGCAGCATCTCTTATTCCTTTTGTTTCGCATGATGAAGCAAATAGAGCGCTCATGGGAACTCATATGCAGAGTCAGGCAGTTCCACTTGTGCAGCCACATTCTCCTATTGTTGGAACTGGTATGGAAAAAACAGTCTCACAGGTTATGGGAAGAGTATTTTATGCACCTGAAGATGGAGAGATTGAATATGCAGATGGAGATAGAGTAGATTTCGTAGGAAAAAGTGGAAAAGTTTCATATAAAGTAGATTCATTCCAAAGAACTTCTCAAGCTACTGCATACACTCAAAGAACAATGGTAGAGAGTGGACAAAAAGTTAAAAAAGGAGACCTTCTCGTTGATGGTCCTTCATCTGAAAATGGTGAATTAGCACTTGGACAAAATTTACTTATCGCATATGCATCATATGATGGACTTGGATACGAAGACGCTATCGTTATTTCAGATAAATTAGTAAAAAAAGATGTTTTATCTTCAATTCATATTGAAAAATATGAAGCAGCAGTTGTTGAAACTAAATTAGGACCTGAAGAAACAACAAGAGACATTCCAAATGTAGGAGAAGATCAGCTTTTGAACTTAGATGAAGACGGAATCGTAGTAGTTTCATCTGAAGTTGGACCTGGAGATATTCTTGTTGGAAAGATTGCACCAAAGGGTGAAACTGAACTTACTGCAGAAGAAAGACTTCTTCGCGCTATTTTCGGAGAGCAAGCAAGGGAAGTTAGGGATACATCGCTTAGAATGCCAAATGGAGAAAGAGGAACAGTTATTTCAGTTCAAATTCTTGATCGCAAAAAAGGTGATGAGCTAGAGCCAGGATGTTTGCGCAAAATTATCGTTGAAGTAGCGCAGTTCAGACATGTTGTAGTAGGAGATAAGCTCGCTGGAAGACATGGAAACAAAGGAGTTATTTCTAGAATCGTTCCAGAAGTTGACATGCCATATCTCGAAGATGGAACTCCAGTTGATATTATCATTTCACCTATTTCAGTACTTGCTCGTATGAACCTTGGTCAGCTTCTTGAAGCTCATCTTGGTTGGGCAGCGCTAACTCAGAATAAAAAAGTAGGAGTCCCAGTATTCGAAGAAGTTCATGAATCAAACATTGTAAATGAGCTTAAGAGTGCAGGACTTCCTGAAAATGGAAAAACCAAGCTTTATGATGCTAGAACTGGAGAACTTTATGAGAACTCAGTTGTGGTTGGAGTAAGTTACATAATGAAGCTTATACACATGGTTGAGGATAAGACTCATGCAAGAAGTACAGGACCATATTCATTAGTTACTCAGCAGCCACTCGGTGGAAAAGCACAAATGGGAGGCCAGCGTCTTGGGGAGATGGAGGTTTGGGCATTAGAATCTCACAGAGCACGTTATACTCTTCAGGAAATGTTAACAATTAAATCAGATGATGTAGTAGGTCGTGCAAAAGCTTTTGAGGCTATTGTTAAGGGAACAAGTATCCCAACGCCAAAAGTTCCTGAGTCATTTAAGGTTCTTATTAAAGAATTACAAGCTCTGGGTTTAAATGTTGTACCAATGGGTGCTACAATTACACCTGAACCTACGATGGTTGAGCCACTAGCGGATGCAAAAATTGATGAAAAAGTAGAACAAGATGCAAAAGAAATGGAGCAAGAGCTAGGTGGAGAATCAAATGAAATGACAAATGAAGGCGGAGTTGAAGATGTTCCATCTCCAGAAGATTTGAAAGATGAAACATTAGACGAAGCAGAGGAGGCATTAAATGGACAAGAATAAAAAAATGAAAGATATTAGTATATTGGATTTCCAAAGTCTTAAGATTTTATTGGCTGGAGAAAAAGATATTTTAGAGTGGAGTTATGGCGAGGTTACAAAGCCTGAGACTATTAACTACAGAACTCTTAGACCAGAAAAAGATGGACTTTTCGACGAAAGAATATTTGGTCCTACAAAGGATTGGGAATGTTATTGTGGAAAATATAAGAGAATCCGCTACAGAGGAATAATCTGCGATAAATGTGGAGTAGAAGTTACACTTTCTCGTGTTAGACGTGAAAGAATGGGTCATATTGAGCTCGCAGCACCAGTTGCACACGTTTGGTACTTCAAGGGTTCAAGTTCATCTTTGTCTTTAATCTTAGACATGAGTCAAAAAGACCTCGAATCTGTAATTTATTATGCATCTTATTTAGTTACCGGAATTGAAGATGATAAGAAAAAGAAAGCTATTGAAGACTTTGCAGTAAATATTGAAGATAGAAAAAATAAGCTTAAGAAGGATTCTGAAACTGAAGAAGCAGACATTAATAATGAAATTGACGAAAAGTTAAAGGAAGCAGCAAAAGCAAATGAAGAACAAAAGGGACTCATGGAACAGGAATTAGAGCTTCAAAGAAAACAAAGATTAGCTAGAATTTCAGATAGAGTAGCCGCTGAAAGTAAGAAAATTGATGAAATTTCTGATGCTCTTATGACTCTCGTTAAGTCATTAAAGCCAGGTTCAGTTCTTTCTGAAGATGAATACTTTAAAGTTTTAGAATATGATATCCCAGTTTTCTTCACATTTAAGACTGGCGCAGAAGGACTTCTAGAGTTAATTCAAAAAGTAAATATTGACGATTTAATCGTTGATTTAAGAAAAGAAGTAGAAAAATCTAAAGGACAGAAATATCTAAAACTCATTAAGCGCTTGAGATTACTTGAAGTTATAAGAAAAGCTGGAGTTGCTCCAAAAGACATGGTTTATAAAGCTCTCCCAGTTATTCCACCAGATCTTAGACCTATGGTTCAGTTATCAGGA
This sequence comes from uncultured Gammaproteobacteria bacterium, assembly GCA_964637955.1. GTDB lineage: Bacteria > Patescibacteriota > Microgenomatia > Levybacterales > UBA12049 > 2-01-FULL-39-10-A. The sequence continues at coordinate 237,487 of CAZWXQ010000001.1, forward strand.
GGAAGATTTGCGACTTCAGATTTGAACGATTTGTATCGACGCGTAATTAATAGAAATAATCGCTTGAAGCATTTGATGTCTCTTGGTGCTCCTGAAATCATTCTTAGAAATGAAAAAAGAATGCTTCAAGAATCAGTTGATTCACTTATTGACGCATCTCAGCGTGGAACACAAGTAGTTGCTTCACCGTTAAGATCACTTTCAGATATGCTTAGAGGAAAACAAGGTAGATTTAGGCAGAATCTTCTTGGAAAAAGAGTTGATTATTCAGGAAGGTCAGTTATCGTTGTAGGACCTGATTTGAAATTATCTGAGTGCGGACTTCCAAAAGAGATGGCGCTTGAAATGTTTAAGCCATTTGTTCTCCGTGAAGTAATTGTTCGTGGATTTGCTCCAAACATTAAGTCAGCAAAAAGATTTATTGAGAAGAGACCACCAGAGGTTTTTGATATTCTTGAAGAAATCACAAAAAATCATCCAGTTCTTCTTAACCGCGCTCCTACCTTGCATAAGTTAGGTATTCAAGCTTTCTATCCAAAGCTTATCGAAGGAGCTGCGATCCAATTACATCCTTGTGTTTGTAAAGGTTATAATGCGGATTTTGATGGAGATCAGATGGCTGTTCATATTCCTTTGTCAGATAATGCACAAAAAGAAGCTATTGAGCTCATGCTTCCGCGCGAAAATCTCTTAAAGCCTGCTGATGGAGCTCCAATCACGCTTCCAGATAAGGAAATGGCAATCGGAATTTTTTATCTCACAACTATGGATGAAGCCTTGAGGCTTAGTGAAGAGGATCAAAAATATTTCAGCAATATAAATGATGCATTGCTCGGATATTCAATGAAAATAGTTGATCTCAGAGAGCCAATTAAAGTAAAAATTGCTGATGAAGTTTTAGAAACAACTATTGGCAGACTCATGCTTAATGAGCATTTGCCAGAGAAGCTTGGTTTCATTAATGAACCTATAAAAGCATCTGGAATTAAGAAGCTCGTAACTCGCGCAATGGGTGTTGCAAATTCACTAGAGGTTGAAGAGCTTATCGATAGAGTAAAAACTCTTGGATTCTACGGCTCAACAGTTTCAGGAATCTCAGTTTCTGTTTTTGATACAGCGCTCGTTGCCGAAAAGCAGGAAATTATTGACGGCGCAGAAGGAAAAATTAGCGAAATCGATACCGAATATCAAAAAGGTTTAATCACAAACGAAGAGAGAAAAAGACTTTCAAATGATGTTTGGCTTAAAACTACAGAAAAAATCGCTGATATGACTTGGGATCTTCTAACTCCAGGAAATGTGATTAGAACTATTATCGATTCTGAAGGAGCTCGTGCAGGAAAAGAACAGCTCAAGCAACTTTCTGCTATGAGAGGTCTTATTCTTGATCCGCTTGGAAAGATCGTAGAACTTCCTATTAAATCTAATTTCCGTGAAGGTTTATCTATTTTTGAATACGTAGCTTCAGCTAGAGGATCTAGAAAAGGTTTGACTGACTCAGCACTTAAGACAGCAAACGCAGGATATTTGACTAGAAGACTAGTAGATGTTTCTCATGACATGATCGTGCGCGAAGAAGATTGTGGAACTAAAAAAGGAGTAACTGTAGTAGCAGTAGATCCTGAAAGAACAGCATCATTTGCAGATAGATTGGTAGGAAGAACAGCAGTAGAGGCGATAATTGGAAAAGATAAGAAGACTATCGTAAAAGCTAATGAAGAGATTTCAGAAGAGCAAGCACTTGAGATCGTTAGAAATGATATTGAAGAAGCAGTAGTTAGATCAGCAATCACTTGTGAACTCAGATATGGAATTTGTGCAGCATGTTATGGCTGGGATTTCTCAGTAAAGAGAAGAGTTGCTCTTGGAGTACCAGTAGGAGTTGTTGCAGCGCAATCGATTGGAGAGCCTGGAACTCAGCTTACCATGCGTGTTAGACATTTCGGAGGAGTTGTTATGAGTGACGTGACTCAAGGTTTGCCACGTGTTGAAGAATTATTCGAAATGAGAACACCTAAAGCCCTTTCACCAATCGCAGAGCTTACAGGAAAACTTACTATTGAAACAAATGAAGATGGATATCTTCTTAAAGTTACAACTCATAGAAAGCCTGCAGAAGAAAGAGAATATTTTGTTCCACTAGCTTCAAACTTAAACGTAGAAGATGGTCAGGAAGTTAAAATGGGAACTCAATTTGCACAGGGATACTTAGATCCTAAAGAAGTTCTTAAGATTACAGGACTCTTTGATGCACAGAAGTATGTAATAACAGAAGCTCAAAAGGTTTATGAATCACAGGGAATCCCAATTAATGATAAGCATTTTGAAGTAATTCTTAGAAAAATGAGTGATAAAGTAGTAGTCGAAACAGTTGGAGATACTACGCTCATTCCTGGAGACTTTATTACAAGAACCAGATTTGAGGAAATGAATGCTGAGATTCTAAGTCAGGGTGGAGAGCCAGCAACTGCAAGACAAACTATTCTTGGAGTAACTAAATCATCTCTATTCTCAGATTCATGGCTTTCAGCTGCATCATTCCAGGAAACAACAAAAGTTCTCACTGAAGCATCTCTTGAAGGCGCAGAAGACAAGCTTATCGGACTCAAAGAAAATGTTATTATTGGACGACTTATTCCAGTTGCAGGAATTGAACCTGTTGAAGAAGCAAACAATTTTGTGGAAGTTTCTGCCCCTGCTACACAAGAATCGCCAGTTGAAGCACCAGCTTCAGATGCGGTATAATACCTATTCAGTAACTAGTCATTAGAAGCTAGTTGCTGCTAACTAAAGAATATGCCAACATTATCACAATTAACAAAAAAGGGTAGAACAAAGAAAATAAAGAAGGTTAGAGTAACTGGTCTTAGGAAAGCTTACAATGCTAAGGACAGAATCTATACTGAATATAATTCTCCTCAAAAAAGAGGCGTAGTGACGTTGGTTAAAACAATGACTCCTAGAAAGCCTAATTCAGCACTTAGAAAAGTAGCTCGTGTTAAGCTCTCAAATAGAACTGAGGTTACAGCATATATCATGGGAGAAGGTCATTCTCTTTCTGAGCACGGAATCGTTTTAGTTAGAGGTGGAAGAACAAAAGATTTGGCAGGAGTAAAATATCACATAGTTCGAGGAAAATTCGATCTCGCAGGAGTTGAAGGTAGAAAATCGAGTAGAAGTAAATATGGAGCAAAGAAAGGACAAGGAGGAGCTAAAGCTGCTGCAGCCTAATAATATATGAGACATTCTAAAGTAAGTAAAAGAAGAGACATACAAGAAGATGCAGTTTATAATAGTATTATAGTCAGTAAGCTCATAAATAATATTATGCGAGATGGTAAAAAAACCGTTGCTGCAAATGTAGTTTATGACACTTTTGATATCTTGGCTAAAAAAGAAGACCCTCTTTCTCTTTTTGAAAAAGCTATTCAGAATGTAGGACCTAAGACTGAAATTAAGGCTAGAAGAGTAGGTGGAGCATCCTATCAAATCCCTATCGAAGTAAGAGGAGAAAGAAGAACTGCGCTAGCTTTAAGATGGATTATTGAGGCATCTCGTGCAAAATCAAACAAAGATTTCCATACTTTTCCAGAAAAACTCGCCGATGAAATCATGTCAGCATCAAATAATGAAGGAGCAGCTATTAAAAAGAGAGATAATGTACATAGAATGGCAGACGCAAACAAAGCTTTCTCTCACTTCAGAATATAATTCTCCCACCCGTTTAATTATGGATCGTTTAGAAGATAGAAATCGAGCCTCTGAAATAGAATTTAAGAAAAGATCTCATTTTGCTCTTGTTAAGACTACTCTAGTCGCAGTCAAAAGTATGGAGGGTTTTGAAGGGTCTGCAAATATGAAAGATGCAGTGTTAAAGAGGGCATTATATTATGCTACTTTAGCTTTGCCTTCTCATGTTTCATATCTTGATTTAGGGGATGGAGCTGTGTTTGAAAGAACACCAGATCAGCTGAAAAATATTCCTGAAGAACAACGACAAGGATGGGATTTAAAAAAACTTGATTTGTATGCTGCGGAATTGGCTCAAAGTTTAAATATGGATTGGACGCCATTTTATCCATCAAATCTTAATTAAGAATTATTAAAAATCTAAAGTATTTAATTAGGTAAATAATAGACTGAAAATAATCGTAAATTGGCAGACGCTAACAAGGCCTTCTCCCACTTCAGAATCTAAGTTTGACTTTTGTTCAATATCTTTTCTCGTTTAAGTTAATTTCAATTAAGATTTAGGACCTCTTCTTTTTAGGAGTTTAAGCAGGGGAAGATAGGGATTTAGGGCGTCGGAATTTTGCATGATTTGTCTTTTTGCATCACTACCAACTTTACATTTAAGCATTCCCATCAAGGCTTGTCCAACCTGCTCAGAGGCGTTGAAAGCTCTGTCTGTAAGTATGTCTCCATGATGTCCATCAAATAGATCCTTGAGCATGGTTGTGTATAAATTTAAAATTTCGCTCAGACCTTCTCCTGGGGGATTTGGTGTATACCAAGAGTAGCAGTTATTCCATAAGCCAATTACTCTTTCGCCTCTTGATGATGGACTCAGATCTGAGAGATTGGTCAGGTCTACACGATCCTCTTTATATGTGCCATCTAGTCCACCTTCGTATGCCATGCTTGCTCCTAAATTAAATTGTGTAGCAAGAGTAGTATTTAAAACTTTTACGATTAAAGGATGCTCTGGAATAGGAGAGATGGTAGTCGCCATAACTCTTTGATTGCCTGAATCTATAGTATATATGCCCGGTCTTCCTTCATATTCAATCATAATCAGGTATTATAGTCACTTAATTACTCATAAACAAGCCTTAACTATCAAATTATTCATAATCCTATAGTTGAAGTTTGTTTTTAATTTCTATATAATTCCTCAGTTATGATTGAAGCTCTAGAAAGAGAATTGGTTCCTCCTGAAAAACCTAGATTTTGGTGGGGAGAAGACTTAGTTTCTGCAGGATACGAGCAAACAGTTTTTGGTTCAAGTGAAACAACTGAAATTGCTGTTTTTCCTCAGGGGGACAGTTTTCCGACTGATGGAAAAATCCTTGGAACATCAATTGCGACTAAAAGCAGAATTGCACAATGGGGTGGCGAGGTGGTTCAGAGTGGAGTTGTAAAAATTGCGCAGGCCAGCGAAGAATCACAGACGCTCCAATATCAAAAAGAAGCTAGGGTTCTAATGAAAAGTCATACTGGAAATAATCTTATAATTCCTCCGAATACGCCATTATTTGGTTTGTATTCTCAAGGACCAGCTATAGTTGGAGAAGAGTTATATGAAATGGTGGGAAGCGGTAAGGACATTGATATTGAGGGAAAGAGAGGAAGGGCATGGGATTTTGTATATGAAAATCCATATAAGAAAAAAGTTGAAGAAATTATCGGTATCGCAAATGAAATCGATAATACTAATAGATGGTATATTCCAAGAGGAATAGATTTGAACCTAAAAGATTTGACAAATGCAGGTAGGGATTATAGAAAAGTAGTAAACCGTCCATATGTCGATGTCAAAAGAGGTGAGGCTACAGATATTTGGTTTGGTGAGCTTCGTGGACTTAAGTTGAGCCGCAGGGTGGCAATTGAAATCGCTAAGCCAATTGTGCCAAAGCTAGCTGTGGCTGCAGATGTTAAAAAAATGGAAGAGCAAAGAATTTATCCGAATGGAAGACATATCGGAGCAAGGCTTCTTCATCCAGGGTCAGGATTAAATAATCCTGAAGGCTGGCCAATACGAGTTGAAATTGATACAAGAGGTTCAGTTCAAAAACCAGGAGCTGTTATTTTCCGTGTTATGCGTGCAGAGACTATTTAGCAATTGACAATTCATGATTTAAGACATATATTCGGATTTGTGGAAAAATTTACTAAGACTGTTTCAGAAGCTATATTAAGTCTTCCACCTTCCCCTTTTATTGCTGGAGAACAAATGGCTGCGCTTGTAAAAATTAAAAAGCCGAAGGATCCAAAAGTTTTACGTGTAGATTCTGAAGTTGAATTAAGTTCTGTAACAATTGTTGTACCTAAAAAGGCGCAGCTACAGGGAATTTAAATGAAAAGTTTTTATGCGAAAGATCGAGGCCAATGGCGTGATTGGTTAGCCGCAAATCATGATAAGGAGGCTGAAATTTGGCTAATCTATTATAAAATAGCCTCTGGAAAACCATTCGTGAGCTATAATGACGCAGTTGAAGAAGCGATTTGTTTTGGGTGGATTGACTCCACTCAGCGCCCAAGAGATAGCGAAAGCTATATGCAGAGATTTAGTCCACGAAAAGATTCTAAAAATTGGTCTGAATTAAATAAAGAAAGATCAAGAAAATTAATTAAGAATAAGCAAATGACTCCGTTTGGTTTAAAAATGTTAGAAGGAATTGATCTTTCATATCAGCCAATTGTTTTATCATCCGAAATTGAAGCTGCTTTAAAATCAGATTCAGAAGTATGGACAAATTGGAATAAATTTGATCATGTATATCAAAGGCTTCGTATAGGCTATATTTTAGAAGGTAAACGTCAGGGAAAAGAAGAGTTCGATCGACGACTTAATTCATTTATTAAAGCTACTAAGAAAAATAAAAAGATCGGGACAATCATTTAGGTTGTTTTAGCTCGAAAGGTCTAGTATTTAAAGACTGGGAAGGACTTATGACAGGTGTATATATAAAAACTTTATTTTTTGCCTTTATCTATTGACAAAGAATTTCATTAGATCTACTTTATAATTAATGAGGAAATTAATTTTTTCTGCTTTTTCGATTATTTTTCTAGCTTTAGTTTTTGTTCCTGATAGCTTGGCTGCAACTACTTCAACCCTTCTTCCAACAGCTGATGGAGCATACTCTCAATTCACACCAAAAAGCGGATCAGTACATTACACTCAGGTAGACGAGGCATCATGTAATGGAAATACTGATCATAATAGAACTACAGTAGTTGGATCAAGAGACTCTTATATTGTTTCACTGTCTTCGATACCAAATAATTCTACGATAACTCAAATATCATTAACTCCTTGCGCGTCAAGAAATTCAACTGGTGGTGTAAATCCTCAATTAGATTTATTTTATCGATTAAATGGTGTTAATAGTGCAGATGCGGGCGCATATTCACTTACCGGCACAGCTCCGATTGATTTATTATCAACAAATTTTTCAGGGCTTTCGATTGTAAAAACTGTTTCAACAACTCTTGAAGTAGGAGCAGTCTTAACTTCAAGTACAAAGGGGGTAAAGCTAGGTAGATTAGCGACTGTTATAACTTATACTCTTCCCTCACCAACTGCAACTACAAGTAGCGCTACGAATGTAATGACTAGCGGATCATCTTCATCAGCAACTCTTAATTCTATAGTCAATCCAAATGGAGTAAGTACTAGTGTATTTTATCGTTATGGTTTATCAAACGTAGAATGTAGTTCTTTGACTTCATCAACAAGCGCTGTTGCCATTGGATCTGGAACTTCTAGTGTTAGTCCTAATGCAACCAGCGTAGGGTCTCTTAACCCCGCTACCACATATTATTTCTGTGCTGTTGGGACGAGTGCAAGTGGAACTTCATATGGAAATGTACTTTCGTTCGTTACTCCTGGTTCAGCTCCGACAGTTACGACTAATACTGCAACAGATTTATCTACGAACTCAGCGATTCTTAATTCGACCGTTAATCCAAACGGAGTCTCGACTTCAGTGAGTTACAAATATGGTACTGTAAATACAACTTGTGATTTACTTTCCTCATCGACAAGCGCAACTGCTATTGGATCAGGAACATCTGATTTAACGCCTAATGCGAAAAGTGTTGGGTCACTAAGTCCTTCTACTGCATATTATTTCTGTGCAGTGGGAACTAGCTCAAGTGGCACAGCATACGGTAATGTAATTTTATTTACAACTTCTGCTCTTCCAATTGCTCCGACTGTTACCACAAATGATGCTACCGAGTTGGCTGTAGTTGGTTCATCTGCTTCGGCAAGTTTAAATTCAACAGTTAACCCTAACGGCACTAGTACAACTGTTAGATATAGATATGGTACTATAAATACTGCTTGCAGTGCTTTGGGTAATCAGACCTCAGTAGTCAATATTGGTTCAGGAAGTCTAGATGTTTCTCCCAACACTAGGTCTATTGGTTTTTTGCCAAAAAATACAACTTTCTATTTCTGTGCAGTAGCAGCCAATTCTGTTGGAACTACATACGGAAATGTCCTCTCCTTTACAACTCTCCCATAAATTAAAACTTATAGTTTGATTTTTGATTTCCTAGCTTGTAAAATATAGCTATGACTGTAGATACAAGACCTGATCAAATGAATTTTGGTCTTCTGGATCCCGGAAATATCGATCTTGATCCTGAAGTAATTGAGCATAGGCGTATTCAAGTTATTATTAATGGTGCAGTAATGGGACTTGATAATCCCAATATTCCAAATAGACTTTTGATGGATTCAGATCCATTGCCTACTATCACATATGATGAGATTAAAGATTATGGTGCATTTCTTCATGAAACAGAGGGTGGAAATAAGATTTTAGTTGTGACGCAAAATCCAGACGCATTAAAATCTCCAGAAGTAGTGCTCACAGAATTAAGAGAAAGAGCGGCAAGAAGGATAAATGGCATTGGAAGACTTACTTTTTTAAGAGCAGGAGAGGTGATGCCTCAGCTAGAGCGAGATAAGGGTAATGCTGGGACTTTGTTAAAAGAAACGAAAAGATTTGGTAGGGATAGTGGACATGAGTATTTGGGCACGGTTCAAATTATGCAGGCTGCAGCTGGAGAAATGCCTTTTGTTCCTTACTTACCCCCTGTACAAAAATAAATAAACTTAATCTTCTAGATTCTAAGAAAAATTTATGGTATACTCATTTAGCTTCCAATTGGGAAGCTTTTTTAAAGATTAAACTATGGCAGATTCAGCAAACAGACATTTTGATTTAGCAAAAATCCGAAACATCGGAATTATCGCGCACATTGATGCGGGAAAGACTACTACTACCGAGCGCATTCTTTACTACACAGGAAAAACCCATAAGATTGGTGATATCGACGAAGGAAATACAGTCATGGACTGGATGAAGGAAGAAAGAGAGCGCGGAATTACTATCGTTTCTGCTGCTACTACAGCATTTTGGTCTCCAACAGATGGTTCTCAAAAAGGAATTGAACACAGATTTAATATCATCGATACTCCTGGTCACGTAGACTTTACAGCTGAAGTTGAGCGTTCGCTTCGTGTTCTCGATGGTGGCATTACAGTTCTTGATGCAGAAGAAGGAGTACAGTCTCAGTCAGAAACTGTTTGGAGACAGGCAGACAAATATAAAGTTCCAAGACTTTGTTTCGTTAATAAAATGGATAAGCTTGGAGCAGATTTCTTAGCTACAGTTAAGTCTATTGAAGATAGACTTGGCGCTAACACAGCTATCATGGTACTTCCAATTGGTTCTGAGCAAACATACGTTGGAAATGTAGATCTTCTTACAAGAAAAGCTATCAGATGGGGCGGAGATGAACTTGGTGCAACTTACGAAGTAAATGATGACATTCCTTCGGAAATGAAAGATCAAGTTGAAGAATATAGAAAAAAACTTATTGAGAAAATTTCAGAGACAGATGACACTCTTCTTGAAAAATATTTAAACGGCGAAGAATTTAGCGTAGAAGAGCTTAGAAAAGCACTTCGTGCAGCAGTTATTGCTTATAAATTAGTACCTATTTATGCAGGAACTTCTCTTAGAAACAAAGGCGTACAGCCACTTCTTGATGCTGTTGTAGAATATCTTCCTAGCCCAGTAGATCTAAAAGAAGTTGTAGGATTAAATCCAAAAACAGAAGCAGAAGAGAAAAGACTTCTTGTTGAAGATGCTCCTCTATCAGGATTAGCATTTAAAATTCAGAATGATCCACACGTAGGAAAGCTTACATTTTATAGAGTTTATTCAGGAAAAATCCAGGCTGGAAGCTATATTTATAATTCAACAAAAGATGTAAAAGAGCGTGTTGGACGACTTCTTTTAATGCATTCAAATCAAAGAGAAGAAATCCAAGAAGCATATGCAGGTGAAATTGTAGCTGTAGTTGGACTTAAAGATACTATTACCGGAGACACGCTTTGTGATGAAGCAAATCCAATTATTCTTGAAAAAATTTCGTTCCCAGAGCCAATTATTTCACTTGCAATTGAGCCAAAAACTAAATCAGATCAGGAAAAACTAGGTTTAGCTTTGAAGAGGCTTATGGATGAAGATCCTACATTCCAAGTTAAAACTAACCATGAGACAGGTCAGACTATTATCTCAGGTGTTGGAGAATTACAGCTCGAGGTTAAAGTAAATACTATGAAAAATGATTTCGGAGTAGAAGCAAACGTTGGAGCTCCTCAAGTAGCTTATAAAGAAACAGTAAAAACTGAAGCAACAGGAGAAGGAAAATATATCAGACAGTCCGGAGGACGCGGTCAATATGGTCATTGCTGGCTCAGAATTAAACCAAAACCAAGAGGAGAAGGAAATGAATTTATAGACGCTATCAAGGGTGGAGCTATTCCTGCAGAATTCGTTAAAGCTATCGAAAAAGGTATCAAAGAATCAGAGGAAAATGGAATTTACCTTGGATATCCAGTAGTAGATATGAGCGTAGAAGTTTATGATGGATCATTCCATGAGGTCGATTCTAGTGAAATGTCATTTAAAATCGCAGCAAGTAAAGCTCTTCAAGCAGCTGCACAGAACGCAGGACTTACACTTCTTGAGCCTATTATGAAAGTAGAAGTTACAACTCCAAGTGAATTCTTGGGGGATGTTATCGGAGATCTTTCAAGTAAGAGAGCTCAGATTTCAGGCACTGAGGACAAAGGAAAAGCGACTATCATTAAAGCATTAGTTCCATTATCAGAATTATCTGGTTATGCGACAGTTCTAAGAAGTATGACACAAGGAAGAGCAACTCCGTACATGGAAGCATCACATTATGATGAAGTTCCTGCTAGTATTCAGGCTCAAATGAAAGCCGCATCTACCTTCACTGGAAGAGTTGAATAATTTTATATCCACACATATACTATAGTTTATGAATCTCAATTTCGATTTTTCGAAATTTACTTTATAGAAAATTTTTATGCATAAAAAATTTACTAATATAACAGAAGCTTTAAATCAAACTACTAGAAAAAGTATACGCTGGTGTACGCCATCAATTGATGTAGACAATGAAAAAGTAAAAAATATTTACGAGAGCGATATGTCGGTGTCGCTCGAAGGTTTAGGTTTTCCTACGGAACCATCAGGAATATTTCTTGAAGCATATGAAAAAGCTGCAAATGCATACGGAAGCGACAAAACACTTTTTTCCGTAAATGGATCGACTGGTGGAAATTTTATTATTCTTAGATCACTTGCAAAGCAAATTCCCAACATTAGAATTTTAGCACAAAGGAATATACATAAATCAGTTCTTAATGCATGTCAAGATTATGGAATTAATCTTCTTTTTGTTGATGCACATATAGATTCACATCTTCAAATATTTTTACCAAATTCTATAAAGGAAATTACTCAAGCAATTCAAAAGACAAAGCCACATGTTTTCTTAATTACGAATCCAACCTATGAAGGCTTATCAGTTGATCTTAAAAAATTGATTAAAGCTATCCGATTAATTAATCCAAAAATAATAATTTACATTGAAGAAGCATGGGGTTCGCATCTTGTTTTTTCAGATCAACTTCCAGTTTCAGCAATGCAGGCAGGGGCCGATATTTGTGTCCAAAGTACTCATAAGCAAGGGGGATCTCTTCAGCAGGGGGCAATGATACATTGGAACGAAGAGAGAGTTGATTCGAGTTTGCTTGTGGAGTCTTATCGAAATCTTTCTACATCAAGCCCATCATACATATTATTGGCATCAATTGATGCTTCGCGTGAACAGATGGAAAAAAATGGTGATAAGATAATTGAAAGATCTCTTAAAATTGCTAAAAAACTTTCAAATGAACTAGATTTGATTTCAGGATTTAGAGTCATTAAATTGGAAAATTTGAAAAAGAAATCAAATTCTATTTTTGATAAAGACGAAACAAAAGTTATACTAGATGTTTCTAAATCAGGACATACAGGCTTTGAGTTATCTAAAATTCTTGAGGAGAAATACAATATCATCGTTGAAAAGTATAATGCTACGAGCATTTTGTTTTTAGTGCCATTTCAGGCAAAAGAAGATAATGTTAAAAAAACAATTAAAGCATTAAAAGAAATAATTAATGATTTTACACCAGTTCAAAAAATAGTTATTCCGCCACTTCTTGAAATTCCTACAAATGTATCTAGAATTTTAGAACTTGGTGAAGTTGCAAAATTATTTCAAAATCAGATCGAAAAAATTCCATTAGCTGAAGCTAAAGGGAGAATATCCGCTGAAAATATTACACCATATCCACCTGGTATTCCAACAACTATTCAGGGGGAAGAGTTCACAGCCAAATCAATATCTTTTTATCAAAATATCCATAATTATCCAAATAGTCATGTTCTAGCTCATGATACAACTCTCCAGACAGTTCTTGTGGTAAAGTAAATTTAATATGGGAATATTTTTCGCAATTCTTTCCCCTGCAATATTTGGCGTAAATAATTTCATAGATAAATTTTTATTAGAAAAAAATAACATAAGTCCAATCGTAATGACTATTTACGGTGGTATTTTTGCTTGCGTTGCTGGATTTTTAGTATTTTTGTTAACAGGATATTATCCAGTTGATGCAAAGTCGTTATTTATTTTAATTTCGTCAGGATTTTTAACGACAATGTATCTTTTTCCGTATTATAAAGCTCTTGATCTTGATGAGGCATCAAATGTTGTACCACTCTTTCAATTTTATCCAATATTTGTATTAATTTTAAGCCTTTTTCTTTTAAATGAGCAATTTTCTTTAATTCAATATTTTGGATGCGCGCTTATTATTGGAGCTGGATTTTTGTTATCTGTTGAGAAAGCAGACAGAAAAATTTTCAGACTTAGAAAATCTTTCTACTATATGATGCTCTCTTGCTTACTTTTTGCTGTTGCTCAAGTTTTATATAAATTTGGAGTAGAGGAAGTTCCTTTCTGGAACACGCTTCCATACGAGGCATTAGGAATTGCGATTGGCGCAATTGTGGTAGCGCTATACAAGAGAAATTATAAGCAATTTATTCATGAAACAAAAAAGTTTAAAAAAAATGTTTTCGTTTATCTTTCAATAAACGAATTCGTTTATATTTTAGCTAGGTATACAGGATATTTTGCTTTGTCATTGTTAACTGTTGGAATTGTAAGTATATTAGCAGGGCTGCAGCCTTTATTTGTGTTAATTTATGGAATCATTTTGTCTATCTGGTTCCCATATATTCTTAAGGAAGTGATAACTAAAAAAACTGTGAGTTTAAAATTATTTTCAATTCTAATAATAATTTTAGGATCTTTCTTTATTTTCTATTAATTTTTGCTTGGATTCACTATCAACTGAATCTAGAAATTTGGCAACTTCACTCATATACAGTTCAGGTTCTTCAAGATGCGCCATATGGGCACTTCTTTTAAATACGATCATCATTGATCCAGGGGTTCTTTCCTGAAAACTTTGAAGTGTGCTTGGTCTAACTTCATCATTTGCTCCACAGGTGTAAAGGACAGGGCAATTAATTTCCCCAAGTCTATCTAGTACGCTAAACCCAACAAGATTTCCTGTAGGATTATATTCAGAATCGCCCCACATCGTTTCATAAACTGTGCTTCCGAATTCTTCTTCTGCCTCAGCGATCACAGGAAGGTTAGATGCGGTTCCATATCCAAATAAAGTATCAAATGCTGATTTAAATTCATCATCTGCTTGATTTCCACTTGTCTCATGGAGAAGATTAGCTAGATCTACTGCATCTCTTCTGAAAATTTCGGTATCAATTAATGGGCTTGCAAGTACTGCGCTAGCAATCCCAGCTGGTTTGTTATCGATTAGATATTTAGCTACAACACTTGCTCCATACGAGTGTCCAAGTAAATGAATATCTTTTACTCCAAATTTCTTTCTTAATTCAAATATTAATTTATCTAATTCTTCAACAGATCGTTCTATTGTCCAAAGCGATGGATCATCAGGTTTATCGGAATTTCCACATCCTAATTGATCGTATAATATGACTGGTCTTTCATGTTTGGTGTGCATTTCTGTTAATGGATCAAGATAGCGAGTAAATCCTGGTCCTCCATGAACAATGAGTAGGGGTGGTGTTTCTGAAGGAACTCCTATGGCTTCATACCAAACTTTACCTTTATCAAGTTGAAGAGCTCCTTCGATTCTGTCAATTTCTATTGGTCCTTCTTCAGTAGCCATATGTTAAATAAATTATGAAATATTATAGTTCTGTTATTGTATATTTTTTAAGATAATAAACAGGGCGCCATAATTGTTTAGCTTTTTTAAGTCCTGGAATTCCTAAATCTTGTTCAAAGTTTATATATTCACATCCTAAATCTTTTAGATGCTTCGCAGTTAGATGATTCAAGTAAGCATATATTCCTTCAAATGAAGAATCGCCTTTTTCAAAAGTAATTAGTGCATATTTTTCTTGAAGCGCATGATACGTAGAAAATCCAACTAATTTATTATCCACATATACTCCAAATGAAAAAATATTTAGCACATTTGTTAGTTCAAAGAGTTTTTTAATTGCTGTAAGCTCAGTTATAGTTTCTTTTCTATCTCGGCCCTTTTGTTCTTCCCAAACATAAAACAAATTTTCTATTTCTTTCTGCACATCTTCGTCATTGATATCTAATGTTTTGACATTATGATTTGGATAAAGTCTGTTGAATCTATTGATTAGATTTCTTTTATCATAATATTTTTTTCCTTCTAAGCTTGCGATTTCGTCAACGGAAAGAATGTAATCAAAACTATTTGGATCATCCTGTACTAAAAACTGATTTTCCAAAAAGCCTTCTTTAGAAAAATTTACTTCAGGGACAAGAAACAACTTATTGCCTAATCCTTCATCTTTGCTTTTTTTGATTAGTGTGCTAACTGTATTTATTAAGTTATTACACCCAAGAAAAGAATAAAATAAATTACCCGTTAAGAAATCTTGAATTTTTATTACCAGATTGTCATTTAATATTGAAATTGAATTTAATTTTTTTTCATCATAGGTCCATAAACTTACAAATTCAAAATCATTAAAAGGAGGGAATTTATTGTTTAAAATTTCTATATCATGAAAATCGCTTAATTCTATTTTTTTGGAATCAGGAAATAATGGCAACATTTCGTAATTCTATTATACTTGACTTTATTTTAAAAGTAAGTATAAGCTAAATGTATGATGGAAACTATAAAAAGAGATTTTGCTACTATAGTCGCTATCATCTTCTTTTCTTTATATACTCTTTGGTTTATTTTTTTCCATTTACCGGGAATAAATCCAGGCTCACAGTTCGATTGGTTTACAGTAAGTTATGGATTGATCGCAGTTTGGGGTGCAATTTGGGGAATCATTATAGCTAGGAAATGGGGAGGGTTTAAAAGCGTTATAGGTAAATCATTGATTTTCTTTTCACTTGGCCTTGCTCTTCAAGAGGTTGGTCAAATCGGCTATACCTACTATATTTATTTTTTACACGTAGAAGTTCCTTATCCATCATGGGGTGATATTGCTTTTTATGGAAGTATACCATGTTATATTTTTGCTGTAATATACTTAGCTAAAGCCGCTGGAATTCGGATATCGCTTAAGTCTTTTAGAAATAAGATATCAGCAATTATTATACCTACGTTAATATTAATTGGTTCATATCTAATATTTTTACAGGGATATGAATTTGATTGGTCACAACCACTAACAGTTATTATAGATTTTGGAGCACCATTATTACAGGCAGTATATATCTCCCTTGCACTTTTAACTTATATCCTCACAAGAGGCATGCTTGGTGGTGTTATGAGACCAAAAGTTTTATTTATATTAGTTGCGCTCCTTGCGCAATATATTGCTGATTGGACATTTCTTTATCAAGCAAGTCGTGGGACATGGTCAGTTAGTGGAATAAATGATTATATGTTTTTTGTTTCATATTTTCTAATGACGATAGCGTTACTTCAATTTGGATCAATATATAATAAGTTAAAAGTTAAGAGTTAAACATGGACATTTACGCCCAAATGGCCACAAAAATAATTAAAGAGCAGGAGTCTATAATAGGCCCGATTGCACTTGAACAAGCGAAAAAAGTGAACGGGTTAAATGTAGATTGGCAAAAAAAAGAAGTAATAATTGCTGGTGATGAATCGGCAATCCTAGAAAAGCTTGTAGAGCAGTATCAGCATTTATTTGGTCAAACTTCAGTCGAAGTTTGTCGTGACGCTATAAAAGGAATAAGAGCGGATGTCCCTCCAGAGAAGATGCCTCCTTTACTGAAATAAGCCCAAAGTCTATAATTATTTACAATGCCCGATTCACCAATACCTTCTGGCGGTTTAAATAGTCAGCTTATTTCATCTACAGCAGCTCCTGCTGATGATATGACGCATATAACCCAGGAAATGTATAAGAAAAACTCTGAGTTAAACGATAGAAATAAAACCCTAGCCCTACTTAGAAAAATAGATGAAATTGTTTTAAGTGAAGTAACTGACCCTAAGCATATTTCACAAAATGTATCTAATTTGCTTGTCGAGGAAGAATTTAGATTAATTGCTGTTCTAGTAAGACATGATTCACTTCTTTCTCCACTCGCGATTGCTACTTCTGAGAAAAATGCAGTCATAAATAGATATGGACCTGATAGATTTCTTGAATCTTCGATTTCGTTTCTAGATAAAACAAATATATTAATCAAATCCGTTGATGAAAAAAAGAAAATTGTTTTAGATAGTTTTGTCGGAGTTTTGGGTAAAAGTTTTTCGCCTGAAGAGGAATCCGGAATCCAAAAGGAGACTGGAGTTAAATCAGTTCTTTTGTACCCTGTGATTGTAAGAAATGAGCCAATTGGACTTCTTATTATTGGAATTTCTGAAGCAGAGGTAGAGCTCTCGGCATATAAAAGAGATTTGATTGATCGTTTAGCTGGGGTAACTGGAATTGCTCTCGATAATGCACTTCTTTATCAGTCCATTCAGGAGGCAAATGTAAGACTTGAGCAGCTGGATAAACTTAAAGATGAGTTCGTATCTTTGGCTTCTCATGAGCTTCGTACTCCTATGACTGTTATAAAAAGTTATATCTGGATGTTTTTACACAAAAAAGGAGATTCTTTGGAGCCTAAAGAAAGAGAATATTTGGAAAGAGCATATTCCTCAACGGAAAGACTGATAAAACTTGTTAATGACATGCTTAATGTTTCACGCATTGAATCTGGAAGACTAAAGCTTGAGATGAAAGATCTGGACATAGTAAAACTTGTGACAACTATCGTTGAGGAATTGGTCCCAAGAGCTCAAGA
The DNA here is from genome assembly GCA_964637955.1 of uncultured Gammaproteobacteria bacterium. Taxonomy (GTDB): domain Bacteria; phylum Patescibacteriota; class Microgenomatia; order Levybacterales; family UBA12049; genus 2-01-FULL-39-10-A. The sequence goes on from CAZWXQ010000001.1 coordinate 254,983, forward strand.
ATTAGGCTTAAAATTAACGCTAACTAAGCCAACGACCGGCGTAAAAACTTTAAATGGTGACACAGATAGAATCGAACAAATTCTTATTAATTTTATTGGTAACTCTTTGAAGTTTACTCCTCCTGGAGGCTCGATATTAGTTAAATTAGAAGCTCGGGAATCAGATGTCTTGATTAGCATTTCAGATACTGGTCGAGGAATAAAGAAGGAAGATTTGCATAAATTATTCCAGAAATTTGGAATGATAAGTAGCGCTTATCTTCAAAAGAACATTAATCAAGGTTCAGGTTTGGGCTTGTATCTATCTAAATCTCTTATTGAATTACATGGAGGTCGGGTAAAAGTGGAATCGGCTGGAGAAAATAAAGGATCCACGTTTAGTTTCACTATTCCATATAATGAAAATAAACCTCATCAGGAAGCTGATGTATTGCCAGCAGTATCGGGTGCTACTAATGTAGTGGCCACAGGAGCTGTTGGAGCAATAGAAGCGACTGGAGCCCCTAAAGGAGCTGCGCTTGCAGGGGTTGTTGGTACGACTACTGTGGAATCTTCTTCAGTCGGAGTTAGATAGGTTTTGAGTTCGTTTACCAAGCTCCCCGGAGTTATTTGACTTTTAATAAAATATCCGTCACCCAGCTGAAGCGCTTCTTTAATTTCTTCATCTTTATCTAGATTTGTTAAGAAAACAATTTTTTTATTTGGTTTTAATGAATTTTCGGTTTTAATTTTTCGCATAATCTCGAGGCCATTCATTTTAGGTAAGATTATGTCTAGAATTATTAGGTCATAGCCACCATGCTTAACTTTATTATATCCTTCTTCACCATCAGCAGCTGTATCTACGCTATATCCTTGTTCAATTAGAATTTCTTGATAGAGTTCTCTTAGATATTGTTCATCCTCAACTAAGAGTATCAGCGTCTGATTCATAAATTTATCGTAACATGATTAATATTCAAATTCAATGAAACTTAAAATAATCATTGACAACACAGCCTAATTATTATTCACTTAATATATATGTCAAAAAAGCTGTCCAAAAGCGGAAAAAAAGCAAATAAAAATTTAATTAGCATTGTTTCTCCGCGTATTTTATTTCTTTCAGTTTTTACAGTTATTATTTTTGTAGTAGGATTTTATTTTTTAGAAGGGAAAACAAACCAGGATGTTAAGGGAGATTCAGATTCAACAATCTCTACTGTAGATCAAACTTTAGAAGAAGATAATGGGAAGTTTGTGATTAGTATTAATACTTTTAATGATAATGATAAGAACGGAAAATGGAATAAGAAAAGCTATGGAACTAAAGGAGAAGAACAATGTCTTACCGGAAGTTTTGTTGTTTCAGCGGATAACGTTGAGTATACAGCAGTAACAAGTAGGCCAAAAAACAATAAATGGTGCAATCCTGGCATTATTAAGATTGATTTAGGTAAAGGAAGAGATCCTTTTAAATGTGTTGATTTGGTATTTAAAGGAAAAAAGGATGGATCCTGGGTAGCAACTGGTATAACTTATTTTGATGGAGAAAAATTAATAATTAAAAAAGGAAAAGCTAAAGCAAAAATCTGCCCGATGGGAATTTTGGAAAGTTCTGTATATGCAGCAGCTGATTTCGGACTTCACAAAAAATAATTTATGCCACAAAAACTTTCTAAAAGCAGAAAAAAAGCTGTTAAATCAACAAAAACTAAAAAACAAAAATCTTTTTTAAATAGATTTTTCACATTTCCTGTAATTGCAATTATAGCTTTCGCTGCTCTTTCGACATTTACACTTTATAAAGTTACAGAGCCATCGAAAAATGTCCTAGGGGTATCAACAAGCGATTATATGCTTGTTAATCAAACTGAAAAAGCCAATATTATAAAGTCGGCAAAGACTTCAGGAGAGACTCCTCCAACTTTCCATTACATACATGTATTTAAGGATGCAAATAATAATGGCAAAAGAGGAACAGTTGAAGATTGTCTTGATAAAACAGTTACACTTGTTGTAAACAATAAGGAAAGAACAGCATGGGCTTGCAATGATATAACAATTTACACCAAAAACAGATATGCGACTATAACCTTAAAGGCAGTTTCAGGCTATAAATTTATTGGGTTAACTTATAAAGATAGTACGACTGGATCAGGCTCAGTGACTAAGTTAAATGGAGCTAATTCCATATATGTAAAAGGAATTCCAACCGGCTATCCTCAGGCATATTACTATACAGCTATTGATTTTGGTGTTCATAAGAAATAAGCCTCTGGTATAATAGCCACATGGCAAAAAAGAAACCATCTCCGTTTGGATACTATTTCAAATATCTTGATGAGATCGATAAAGGTAAAAAAGATTCAAAAGAATTCGGTTCAATACTGATTCTTAGTCTCGTGGAAGAGATTGGAGAGATGAGCCGAGCATATTTGGCAAAACACGGCAGGAAAGGGAGTAATATCGCAGCGCAGGAAGATGAAACCTATAGACAAGAACTCGGAGATATTTTGGTCGGAATTCTAAGACTTGCCCGCGTTAAGCATATAAATCTTCACGAAGCCATGATGTATTCGCTAAAAAAGATAGAGAAAAGAAAAAAAGAACCGAAAAGATAAATTGATAATTTAAGGCTTATAGCGTATAATCCTGCAACATGGCTTTTAAAGGAGAATTACAAACAATAATACCTGGAGTTACTTGGAGGAGGGAAACTAAGCTTGAGGTAGAAGGTCGCGTAAGTGTTGCAGAATCCAGGCTTGAGACAGCGACTCATGCGCATATTTCCTCAATGGAAAGATTTACACAAGCTAGTTCGCAAGAAGCTTTAAGCGCTCTGCTTATTCAAAGGCACACTTTTGCTAATCGTGCAAATGCTGCGTCTTCTAGAGACCTAGATTCCAGGAGGAGGTTGCAATTACACTTAGGTTCTCATCGCATCCCTTTTATTCCTGATTTAAGAGGAATTTTAAAAAGAGATAGGAGAATCGAGAATTCACCTTTGAAAACACAGGATGAGGGAATTGATTTTGCAGAATTTGTTCTCGGTGAGGCCGATGAATTTAGTGAAGCTTTGGCTTTAGGTGGCGATGAAGGATTGAAAGATTTAGTAGTTCAGGATCATGAAATTGCAATAGAGCTTAGATCTGAATAGTTAAAATATCTCTTGACGATGTTTAAGTATAAAACTATAATCCGCTCATGAACCCACATTTAGAAAGATTAGCATCACTTAGTCCTATTAAGTTAAGGCAAGAAAGTCTTTCTTCTGTAACACATCGAACATCTACTCAGCTTATGCGATCTGAAGAACTGGATCATGAATTGCAACAGATTTCTTATGTCTCATCTTTTGATCTAGATCCTGAGTTAGAAGAGGATGCGCAAGATTTAAGAATTGAAGCAATTGCCTTGGATGAAGCGCTTAGTAAAGGTCCAATAAGGCGGATTGATCTTGTTGTATTTGGACGAAGAGTTAGGACTGTTCATGAAATTCCTTTATCTGAATCTCGAGACAGAGAGGGAGAGCCGCTTCCTCCTACGCAAGTTTTTCCAGAGCAAGGTCTTAGATATTAAAATACCTCTTGACGACTTTTTAGAAATATTGTATTATGCTTTTACCATCAAAAATAACTGGTGGTATTTTTTTGAATTATGGCAGATACATACCAAAGAACAAAACCACACGTCAACATCGGAACAATCGGTCACGTTGACCACGGAAAGACTACAACTACAGCAGCTATTGCTACCGTGCTTTCAAAAGCAGGTGGAGCAAAAGCTATGAAGTATGAAGATATTGATAATGCTCCAGAAGAAAAAGCTCGTGGAGTCACAATTAATATTACCCACGTAGAATACGAAACAGAAAACAGACATTATGCTCACATTGATGCTCCAGGACATGCAGATTACATAAAGAACATGATTACAGGAGCAGCACAAATGGACGGAGCTATCTTAGTTGTTTCAGCTCCAGACGGACCTATGCCTCAGACCAGAGAACATATCCTTCTTGCAAAGCAAGTTGGAGTTCCAGCAATTGTAGTTTGGCTTAACAAAGTAGATATGGTTCAAGATGCAGAACTTCTTGATCTCGTTGAAATGGAAGTAAGAGAGCTCTTAACTAAATATGAATATCCTGGAGATAGCGTAACTATCGTAAGAGGATCAGCTCTTAAAGCGCTCGAGGGAGATGCAGAAGCAGAAAAGCAAATCCTAGAGCTCATGGCAGCTGTTGATAAAGATATCCCTACTCCAGTTAGAGACACAGCAAAGCCATTCTTAATGCCTGTTGAAGACGTTTTCTCTATCAAAGGAAGAGGAACAGTTGTAACAGGAAGAATTGAAAGAGGAATGGTTAAGATCAACGAAGCTGTAGAAATCGTTGGAATTAATCCAACACAAAATACAGTTGTAACTGGAGTAGAAATGTTCCATAAGATGCTTGATGAAGGTCAAGCTGGAGATAATGTAGGAGTTCTAATTAGAGGAATTGAAAAAGATCAAGTTGAAAGAGGACAGGTTCTTGCTAAGCCAGGATCTATTACTCCTCACACAGAATTTGAAGCAGAAATTTACATTCTCACAAAAGAAGAAGGCGGACGTCACACTCCTTTCTTCACAGGATATAGACCACAATTTTATGTAAGAACGACAGATGTAACTGGAGAAGCAACACTTCCAAGTGGAGTAGAAATGGTTATGCCTGGAGATAGTACAAAAATGACAGTAAAACTTATTGCTCCAATCGCTCTCGAAGAGGGAGTAAGATTCGCTGTTCGTGAAGGTGGAAAGACTGTTGGAGCAGGAGTTGTAACAAAAGTTATCAAATAAGTACGCCCAGCAAGCTCAATATGAGCTTTGCACTTTGATTTTTTAGTATATGCCAAAAGGAAGAATTCGTGTTCGCTTAAAGAGCTACGACGCTAGAGTCATCGACGCTAGTTGTCAGCAAATATTAGATACGGCCATCAGGACCGGAGCTAAGGTAGTGGGCCCAATTCCTTTACCTACTAAAAGATCAGTCTACGCAGTAAATAAATCCCCTTTCATCGATAAAGATGCTAGAGACCATTTCCAAATTAAAGTTCATAAAAGACTTATCGATATAGTTTCTCCTACAGAGAAGACTATGGATAGTCTTGGTCACCTCGAACTCCCAGCAGGAGTAAATATCGAAATTAGAATGTAGTTTTTCAGAAGGACTCTGGTCTGGAGGGTCGGTGTTGTTCTTGATAACGATCATAAGTTTCTTTTCTCCAAACTTCTAATTCTTGTCCATCACTCATTGGAGCACCAGCCAAATATCTAAATCTATCTACAGTCATAGCGCTTTCGGGATCATAGCTAACCCCATCAGCCACTGCATTCAAAATTGGATCTATTAAGCCTACTTTGCCTCCGGAAAGTCGCATGAACTCAGTCATAAGCTCAGGAAGGATTGTTATTTGTAAATCAACTACTTCTCTCGCTTCAACTAGTGTCCAAACTCTTTCATTTGGCGTTAGATCATCAGTCATATTTTCAGGCATTTATTGTACTACTTATAAACATTGAAGTCAACCTATAGTGTATTTTTGGAATAAACATTGGAATAAACATGCAACTATTCAATAGTTTGACTTTATTATTTGAATACTTTATAGTCCCCACATGAATATTGTTGAGATAGGTCCGGGACTTTTACCTATTCACGAGCGTTCCGATGTGGTTAGGGATGCTGTGCGAGCTGGAACGTATACTGCAGTAGAGATATCTAAAGACAAAACGCATCCATCAGTATGGGAAATGGTTAATGGGAGATTTATTGAAGCAGATATAAATAGAAGTCTTCCTTTAAAGCGAGAATCCATAGATCAAATATGGTTAATGAATGTATTCGGGGGTTTTACTTTTGTGCCAAGAGTTAGCAGAAACGGAAGAACAACGACTTGGAGTTTAGGTTATGATGGGGTATTTCGTAAACTAGCTAGAGCTGTAAGGCCGGGTGGTCAGATAATTATAGGAGAGACATATACTCCTACTCCGATTGGTAATTTAGATTTTTCAGAATTCGGATTGGAAACAGAATTATTTATCGACGAAAGATTTCATGAATTTAAAGAAAGATATGGTTTTCATTCACATGAACATAAATATGAGAGCAAAAGAGAAAAACCTTATTTTCTTGTATTAACAAAACCAGATGCACCCACACCTCTTTCCGAAGCGCCCGCATTATAATACTTCTGAAATAACTGGTCCCAAAAAATATATTCAGTGATTTCTGATTGACACTTAGGATAGCCTTGATATAATTGCATTCATGGCTGCAAGAAAAATTATTCAGGCAGGAGATCCTAGGCTTAAATCAATCAATAGAATTATAAGAGATGTTGATTCTCTTGAGACAAAAAAACTTATCAAGGATCTGACTTCCTCAATGTATAAGGCTGATTTAATTGGAATTGCCTCAAATCAAATCGGAGAAAATCGAACTGTATTTCTAACACATCCTAGATCCACAAAAGCCAGAAAATTGGGTAAAACAGATGATTTAAGAGTATATATAAATCCACATTATAACTATGTTTCGCCGAATCAGAGTCTTATTTATGAAGGTTGTGGTAGTGTGGGAGAAATTTTTGGGCCCGTTTTGCGTCCTAGTGAGATTGAGATTTTTGCATTAAATGAAAAAGGAGAAAAATTTAGCCTCAGATGTAATGGAATTTTAGCTCGTGTCATTCAGCATGAGATGGATCACTTGAATGGAATAGAGTTTCTTGAGAAAGTTAGTGATTACTCAAAAATAATTAACAAAAAGTTTTATAGAAAAAATATTAGGAATTCGCAGCTTCAGATGGAAAACTCTCAAGTTACTAAAATTGATTATTTTTTGGTAAAATAAAATATATGGCAAAGGTAAATCGTGAGTGGCATAAAGAGCACAGAATGCCTAAAAATGCTACAACGCAGCAAAGACTCAAGTGGCATTTGATTCATGCCAAAGAATGCGCATGCCGAGAAATGCCCGCCAAGCTTCAGAGGTTAATATCAGATAAATCTACCAAAAAATAAGTTTTGCTATTCATTAGTTTTTCTTAGGATTGCCTTTCACTTCACTCAAGTTTTATCCGCTTAGTGCGTTCGGGATCTCCATTCGCTTCGCTCATGGTGTATAATTTTCTCATGAAGATTCAACAAGGTGCAGTGAGCGCCATAATTCTGGATGAAGACGACCAGATTTTATTCTTAAGAAGATCTAAAACTGATGATTTTATGCCTGGAAGTTGGGATATTCCAGGTGGTGGCCTGGATTATGGCGAGGAGCCGGAGGCAGGTTTGAGGCGTGAAGTGATGGAAGAAACTGGCCTAAAAATTGAAATACTTGAAATTTTAACAGTAAGTACTTATTTTATGGGCGAAGTCCAGAGGATAGAAATTACATATCTTTGCAACGCAATTGATGAACATAGATTGAAATTAAGTAGTGAGCATACTGACTATGCATGGATTTGGGCAGGAGAAAGCGAAAGGATTAGTTCATTGAATCTTAATAGTTATATTCAAAAAATTGCTGATATTGCCATAAAAATTGCAATAGAAAGATCTTTTTAATTAGCTTTAATCTCGAGGCTAAATGCGGTATAATCTCCTCTCATGTCATTTGAAAGATTTAGAATATATAGCTCTTCTGATTCCGGTTATTATACAAGGGGAAAAGAAAAACCTAGGCCATTATTAACGGACGAATTTGCGCAACAAATTTTTGCTGTAAGTCAGCATCTTGATGATGAATTGCCTGTGGCGAGTCTAATAGCATATTCAGAAGATAAGAGGAAATTATTTAAAAACCAGATAGCAAGGGAGATAGCCATAAGAAATGGTCGTGCAAAAAATATACCAAGCTCAAACCTTGAGCAGATAGAAAATAATGCTTTGGCAATTGATGCTTTAAAGTTAAGATTGGGTCGATTAGATTCGCTTCCTTTAGCTCCAGACATATGGGCCGATTTGTTTATACCCGGATCTGAAATTGAGCTTGATATTCCTCAAAAAAAAGTTTTGATGGATGCTATAACTGGCACGCTAAAGATTCCAAATGCAAAATTTACAAATAAATGGGTGGATTCTCAAAATACTGTTTACAATTTAAGATTAATCGATGATTCTTCGGAATTTCCACAAGACCCAAGGCTACCTCGTACAAGAATATTTCTAGCAAAAGCATTTTAATAATTTTAATTTCAAAAAACATATTGCTTTTATAACTAAAAGCCAATATAATTTCCCCTTGTGACTAATAAAGAGAGTTTAAAATCTAAAATAGAATTTAACCCTCATGATAATCCGGATAGCTATTTTGCAGAACTTACTTCATGGGAAATTGCTGACAATACTTTAATGTTTGCCAGATCAGCTGAATTAAGTCCTGAGGATAAGGCTAAGGGATTAAGAAGGACTGTTCAGGCAAGCTTTGAATATGAAGGCGAGCATATAGGAATGATTTTTGAGGCTGTTGGTAAAAATCCAGATAGAATAATTATTCAGGGAGGAAGTCTTGCAGAGGGTCATGAAAATCCTACTATGTTTAATTATGTAATAACCAAAGGGGCTGTAGTGAATGGCTCAGAAGCTGAGGTCAGCAAAGATGAGCAATCTAGAGTTAAGTCTTTATTAGCTCGTGCAAATCTGCAAATTGCTATTCGAAATCCATTTCATGATTCCTCAAAAACTTCTCAGTCTGCATAATATTATGCTTGCAGATAAGATTAGCTCTACGAAGATTTAAAGTAGCCACCGGTAGCTATTTCTTCAAGTTTGGCAACTCCAGCAAGTAATGTTAATTGGCTATCAACATGATCTAAATTTTTGGGAGTAAGTCTGTGACTTGTTTCAGTTATAACTCTATCAATTAATGGGCCAGTTGTTTTGGAGCTTCTTCCTAATATTTTTTCGCGCTTCGAATATTGTAATTCTGTAGCATTTCCCGGAGCCCTAAAATACATTATTTCATCAGATGGTCTATTTAAAGTAATCAAATTTCGAAAGTATCCTGATTTATCTACTCCTCTTAGGGATGTATAGGCGGATAGCATTGCTTCTGATACGGCCTTTTCAAGGCCGCCATCGTGAGTTGCTTTTAGGAAATTCATTATTGGACTAAATAAAGCTATATATAGATCATTGCTTGAAAAACTTCTTTTGGAATTTGTGAGTGATACTTTTAAGCCTTGCTGAATTTCTGATGAACATTCAACTTCAGCTTCGTTTAGTGTCGAAAACAGCAATCCTAAAGTAGCAGCGACTGCAAAACCTTCTACATCATCATTCGTTTTTAATTGAGGTAGATCTGCTTGAAAAATTACCCATTCAGGATTTTGAATCCCAGTATCTTTTAGAACAGGACCAAATCCCCATTCTCTATCAGGATTGGGTGGAGTAAATATTCTAGGTAAGTCTAGTCTTTCTCTAATACTATCTGTTTGCTCTGCTTGGAAATCTGAAGCAGAAGGAATAATTGATTTGTTAACTGCGACTTGAATCGCGCCTGGCTCTGCAGCTAAGCGGTATCTTGCTGGACTTCCTTCGGTAAGCTTGCTCATGATGATGGATTATAGATTTTTGTTTATTTAAAATCAAATTTAGAAAGCATATTTTTATTTCTATTTCTTGTATTTGCATACGATTGACAATTAAATTAGCTTTTGAAAAGATGAAATTGTGGAGGATATTTCAGTTTCTGATAAACTCAAAGAGAAAAGTGGAAAAAAAAGATTATCAAATATTGCTTATCAACGTCACTTTAAGTTAGTTTTTTCAGGAATTATTATAATAAATGTTATTTTAATTCTTTTATTTCTTTTCCTCCGATCCGATATGTATAGGCTTTCAAAAACCGTAATAGTAAATAGTTCACAAAATACGAATGATAGTGTTGATTTTCCAGTAATAAAAACAAGTAAATTAGTTTTAGAAAAAGGAAGAGTTTTAATAACAAACGACTGCGATTATGAGTCGAAGTTTATATGTAAGCTTTACATTCAAAATAGAGATGGAAATAATAAAGTAGATTTACTTAGCGTATTTGATTATTCAAAAGGTGATGCTGCAGGGAATTTCGAAGGATTAAAGCTTGAGGGGAATGTAGGTAAAAATCTAGTATACTCAGAAACATATTATGCAAAAAAGTCATCAGATAATCAACCTATCTACAAAAATACATTAGGTTATATTAATTTAGTAAATGGTAAAAAAACTTTAATTGAAAACTTGACTCAATGGTCGGATTCTAAAAAACAAAACGAAGTAGGTGAAAAAGGAGTAATAATCCAAATTATTCCAATTGAAGAAAGAAATTCTGTAGTTTATTCTTTAAGTGAAGACGATAAATATTATATAAAGGAATATAATTTCGATACAAAAGAAACAAAAATTGTAGTTGATAGTAGTAAGTTGCAGCCCGAGCCAAATTTTTATAATAATCTCCTAGAGGTTAATGAAGAATCAGATGCTTCACGCCAAAGGACAGTTTACTTGCTTCCTCCGCCTGTCGTAATTCATCAATTGGGTAAAGATATAATTGTGCTTAAGTTGATTACTGGAGGAATCGGTAAAACAAAAAGAATAGATCTTGCTACGGGTAAATATTTTGATTATTCTTTTATTCCAAACAAGCTAAGTAATATAGTTAGTAATGGTGAAAAAATTGCTTATACCTATATAAATTCCTCTGGATATGAAGTTCTGGAGGTTGTTGAAGCAAGAGATAATAAAAGATTAGTGATCTATAAAAGATTATCAGCCGATAATTTAGGAATCATTAAATTTGGTTTTATGGGAAATATTTTATTATTTCAAGAATCCCCAGGTAAAATTTTCGCCTGGAATAGTAATCTATATTCATCAAGTTCTCAGTCTGATTTTGATTCAATTAATGAGCAATTTTATGAAGAAAGTCAAAATTATAGAAAAAATAATAACAATTTAGATAACTTATTTATTCTTTCTAGAAATGTATATAATGGTAGTTTTTCGCAAGATAAACACACTTTAGCTAAATTGGTATTTGAAAATAGAAATAAAACCTTCAAAATAGAAGAATCAAAAGCATTTTCTACAACCGCAAAAGATTCGATGTTAATTAAATGGTGAGACTTATCTATCCTCTTGTATTTGCATAAGATTGACAATTATTTACGCATTAAATACATTATTCTTAGTGGCTAAAAATAAAATATCTTCAGAGAGAAATTATTTAAAAATTTTTATTGGGCTTTTTATAGCAATATTTTTGATTGTAATTCCTGTGATTTTTTACCCATATAGCAAAAATTCAATAAACGTAATTCCAGCTGGAATAATAGTATTTATCGATCAAGGTGATGTGGTTGTAAAAAAAGATGGACTAACAAATAAGATAACTAACTGGGGATATAATTCCGATCCTGTTTTGTCACCAGATAAAACTAAGATTGCATTTATATCGAAGTCAGAAGAAACTCTAAATGCTGAAAAAAATCCAACAGGATTTATACCTAGTTCATCGAACATTTGGATAATCGATATCGATGGTCATAATGCTAAAAAATTAACAGATCATATAGATTTCGTTGGGAGAGATAATTTACGTTGGTTAGAAAATAATCGTTTGATTTATTCAGAAGGTGAGGATTCAGTGCGATTATATGATTTAGAAGCAGAAGAGATAACGACCTTGATGGGTCCAGTTGAGCCTGTTCCTGGCTGCGTTGATGCTTGCGGATATTCAACTTCATTTAAATATACGCCTGATAATAAGTTACTGGTTTGGATTCTTTCTTCTGATGGAGAAGGATCAAAGATGCGAGTACTAAATCTGGGAGATTTTAGCACTAAAGAGGTAGATCTTCCTTTTGGTTATATCTCTGAGCTACATGTTGATAATCAGTTTTTAACAGGAGTTGTATTAAATTATGTTGATAATATTACCTCAAATTTAAAGGTTGATTTAAGAACTGCAACCATTCAATAATTTACAACCTATCCTCTTGCGCTTAGGCTCGATTTGCTATATAATTGGTTCTACAAAATGGCTTTACAAACACAGGAGGTGATAGCTACATAGTTTAAATTTACAGTTTATTCTTACCTGAATAGGCGACACTATGTGGTCGCTTTTTTTGTTATCTGAGCCTAAAAAAATATGCAATCATTAATAGGAATTAAAAAAGTACAAAGTCAAAGATTTTTGGAAAACGGAAAAAGAATTCCGGTTACCCTTATTGATGTTAAGGACAATACTGTCGTAGCGCTCCTTTCGCTCGAAAAAAACAAATACCAAGCTGTACAGCTTGGTTTTAGTATGAAAAAGAAAGCAAATAAAGCAGAACTCGGACACGCAAAAGGGGCAAAATTAGAAAAGGCCCCTAAATTTTTGCGTGAAGTTAGAATAGTAGATGATTCTGAAACACTTCCAGAGATTGGAGCAGTTCTCAGTCCTTCAGAGGTTTTTGCTCCTGGAGATATCGTAAACATAAGTGGTGTCTCAAAAGGAAAAGGATTCCAGGGAGGAATGAAGAAGCATAATTTTAATGGTGGACCAAAAACTCATGGTCAGTCAGACAGATGGAGAGCGCCAGGATCAATTGGTCAGGGTACTACTCCAGGAAGAGTTTATAAAGGTAAGAGAATGGCAGGAAGAATGGGAGTAGATAGTGTTACTGTAGAAAATTTAGAGATCGTAGATGTTACAAATGATGGTGTGCTTATAGTTAAAGGATTAGTTCCAGGAATCATAAATAGTATGGTTATGGTTAAAAAAGTAGGAGAAGATAAAAAGTTTGTACCTCTCCAAAAAACACCAGAACAATTAGAAGCTGAAGAAAAAGAAAGATTTGAAGCGGAATCCGTTCGGCAAGCTCAGGAGGCAGAGCTCGCTGCTGCTGCAAAGGCTGCAGAAGAAGCCGCTAAAGAAGCAGAGAAAGCAGCAAAAGAAGAAGCAGCTGAGGAAGCAAAAGATTCAACAGGAGAAGTAAAAGTAAATGATGCAGTAGAGTCTGACGAAGCAGCTCCAATAGAGGAAGTAACTGAAACTGAAAATAAAGAAGGAGAAGAAGATGGCAACAAGTAAAGCTGTAAAAGCAGAAAAAACAACAAAAGCAGCTCCTAAAAAAGCAGCGGTTAAAAAAATTGAAACTAAAAAAGGTGAAGCAGTAAAAAGTACAGCAGCTGTAAAAGCTCCTGCATCTAAATCTGCTGGACTCTCTGTTCCCATGTATGACAGTAAAGGTGCTAAAAATGGAACATTTGATTTACCAAAAGAAGTTTTTGGAGCAAAAATAAATGATGCAATTATGGCACAAGCTGTAAGAGTATATCTTGCTAATCAAAGACAAGGAAATGCTCATGCAAAAACCAGAGGAGAAATCGATTTAACTAAAAAGAAATGGTTTAGGCAAAAAGGTACAGGAAGAGCAAGACATGGAGCCCAGAGTGCTCCTATTTTTGTAGGTGGAGGAGTAGCTCATGGACCTAGAGCTCATGACTTTTCACTTTCTATGCCACAAAAGATGAGAAAGGCAGCTTTAATTTCAGCTCTTTCCCAAAAAGCAAAAGATGGGGAAATTACAGTAGTTTCAGGATTTTCAAATATTGAACCAAAGACAAAAATTATGAGTCAAGCACTCATTAAAATCACAGATGATAAAAAAAGAAAATCAAAAGTTTTATTTATTACATCAGGAGCTCCAAAAGAGCTTTCAAATGTATACAGGGCAGGTAAAAATATTAAAAATGTGAATATTATGAGTGCAAATCTTTTAAATACATATGAAGTGTTAAAGCATAAAAATTTACTTATTATGAAAGAATCAGTAGAAGTTTTGACAGGAGGTTCTGCAAAGCAGAATTAATCAAATGAGTGTTTTAATTTCACCATTAATTACAGAGAAATCGATGATAGATGCGGGAAACGGAAAATTTACTTTTCGAGTCTATAAAACTGCAAATAAAACAGAAATTAAAAAAGAAGTTGAGAAGAATTTTTCTGTAAATGTGACTCATATTTCAACAAGTATTTTAAAGGGTAAATCAACAAGAGTTGGAATGAGAAGAACAGAAAAGGAATTATCAGACACAAAAAAAGCTGTAGTTACTTTAAGAAAGGGTGAAAAAATAGGCCTTTTTGAATTGGGAGACAATAAATAACCTTTCAGGGTTTAATACATATATGAAAAAATTAAAAACTATTAGAAAAAAACACTCTGGTAGAAGTTACGGAAAAGTTGTAGTTAGACATCAGGGTGGAGAACATAAGAGATTTCTTAGAACGATTGATTTTAAGAGAAATAAATTAGGAACTGTAGGAAGAGTTGTTTCTTTGGAATATGATCCAAATAGAACAGCTGATATTGCTCTTGTGCACTATGCAGATGGAGAAAAAAGATATATAATTGCTCCTCTTGATCTAAAGATTGGAGATAAGATTACTTCAGGTGATGATTCAATTATAAAATCAGGGAATAGTCTGCCTCTAAATAAAATTCCAGTTGGAACTGTTGTTCATAATGTAGAGATAAATCCTGGTCGAGGAGGTCAGCTTGCAAGAGGTGCAGGAACAGGTGCGATTCTTCAAGCAAGAGAAGGAACTTATGTCCATTTGAAGCTTCCTTCAGGGGAAATAAGAAGAGTTCAGGGGAAATGCATGGCAACAGTTGGAGTTATTTCAAATATTGACTGGAAAAATGAATTCTTTGGAAAAGCTGGAAGAAGAAGAAATATGGGTATACGTCCAACTGTAAGAGGAGTTGCTCAGAATCCTAGATCTCATGCTCATGGTGGAGGAGAAGGAAGAAGTGGAATTGGTCTTAAACGCCCAAAGACTTATGCGGGACGACCTGCGTTTGGAAAAACTAGAAATCCTAAGAAGTATTCAAATAAATATATTCTTGTTAGAAGGAGTAGTAAGTAAATATGGCACGAAGTAGTAAAAAGGGTCCATTTGTGGATCCAAAATTAGTTAAAAAAGTAATGATGCAAAAAGCAGCTGGAACAAATACGGCAATCAAAACATGGTCTAGAGCATGCCAGATTCCTCCTGAATTTATAGGTCATAACTTTGCAGTACACAATGGGAAAGCGTTTATAAATGTTTATGTAGTAGAAGGAATGGTTGGGCATAGACTTGGTGAATTCTCGCCAACTAGAACTTTTAGAGGCCATGGAAGAGTTGTTGCAAGAGAAATAAGTAAGACATAAAAAGGGAAAAATATATGCAATTAGTAACAAGAATTAACGAAATAAAAACAAGTACAAGAAAAGTAAGGCTCGTAGCTGATTCTATCAGAGGGCTTAGTATTGATGAGGCACAAGACGCTCTTTCTGTAATTGATAAAAGAGGTGCGCATCATCTTGAAAAGGCACTTAATAGTGCGGTAGCAAATGCTGTAAATAATGCAAAGCTTGATAAGAGTAATTTAATGATTAAGACAATTGATGTTAACGAAGGAGCATTCTTAAAAAGATTTAGACCATCAACAAGAGGAAGAATTCATCCTTATAAGAAGAGATCAAGTAATATTAGGATAGTGTTGGAGGAAAAAGTGGCAGCGCCAATAAAGGTTATAGAAGCACCAGTTAAGAAAGAGAAAAAGAGTTTAATTAAAAAAGAAGAAGTTAAGGCTTCGAATGATAAGGGGGAAAATAAATAAATGGGACATAAAGTAAATCCAAAATTATTTAGATTAGGACCAGTTTACAATTGGGATTCAAGATGGTTTGATGATAAAAATTATGCTGAAACTTTGCTTGAGGATTACAATTTAAGAAAATCTATTACAGAAAGATTAAAAATAGCAGGAGTTTCAACAATATTAATTGAAAGATCTATAAACAGTCTTAGGATTACAGCATTTGTTTCTAAGCCTGGAATAGTTATCGGAAGAGGTGGAGCAGGTCTTGAAGACCTGAAGAAATTTTTAGTAGCTGAGCTTTTGAAGACTAGAAAAAGTAAAAAGAATCTTCCAAAGTTAGACATAAAAATTGAACCAATTAAAGAGCCAAATCTTGATTCATATTTGGTCGCAAGAAATATTGCAGATCAACTGGCTCGAAGAATGCCGCATAAAAGAGTTATGGGTCAGGCTGTAGAAAGAGCAATGGGCGCAGGAGCGCTCGGAATTAGAGTTGTATTGTCAGGAAGAATTAATGGAGCTGAAATAGGAAGACGCGAAAAATTACAGCAAGGCACAGTGCCATTATCAACAATTCGTGAAAATGTAAGTTATGCAAGTTCACCATCATTAACTAAAAAAGGTTATATCGGAGTTAAGGTTTGGATTAATACAAAAGGAGAGTAACATGTTAACACCAAAAAGACAAAAATACAGAAAACAATTTAGAGGAAGATTAAAGGGAGTAGCTTATGCTGGAACTAGAGTTTCATTTGGTGAATATGGATTAATTTCTGAGCAGTCTGGTTGGATATCAGCTCGTGAAATTGAGTCTGCTAGAAGAGCAATTACTCATTATACTCAAAGAGGTGGACGTATTTGGATAAGAATTTTTCCAGATAAACCTGTTAGTAAAAAGCCACCTGAGGTAAGAATGGGAAGTGGAAAAGGAGATATTAACGAGTTCGTAGCGCCAGTTAAGGAAGGTAGAATGCTTTTTGAGATGGCTGGAGTTCCTAAGGATGTTGCGCATGCCGCGCTTAGGCTTGCATCACATAAATTAAGTGTTAAGTCTAGAATAGTGGATAAGGAATAAAATATGAGAATAAAGGAAATATCAGGTAAAGATATAAAAGAATTAAAAGATCTATTAAAAGCTAAGAAAAAAGATTTGTTTGATTTAAAGATTGAAAATAAACAAAACAAATTGAAAAACACAAGATCGATCTTTAATTCTAGAAAAGAAATTGCTAAAATAATGACTTTAATAAGAGAAAAAGAATTAATTGCGCCAGCTGAGGAGGTAAAAGCAGCTAAGTAATTAGTAAAAAATAAATATGAAAATTTTTGAAGGAAAAATAATATCAACAGCAATGACCAACACAGTAGTGGTTGAGGTGCTTCGCATAACGCCTCATCCTTTATATAGAAAATTAGTTAAATCGACTAAAAAGTATAAAGTAGACACAAATGGAATGAATGATTTAAATGTTGGATCTGTTGTTGAGATTACAGAAATTAAGCCAATGTCTAAAGATAAGTATTTTAAGGTCACGAAAATTGTTGGAGTTGGAAAGGCTCCTAAGGTTGAGGAGTCAAAAAAACAAGATAAAGAAACAGAAAAAAGTGAAGTTAATATAAAGGCATCCGTTCGCCAAGCTCAGGAGGATACACTCAAAGTTGAAGTTAAAGCAAAATCAAAGACTAAAAAAACAATTAAGCCCTCCGAAGCTAAATCTTCGAAGGACAAGAAGGAGAATAAATAATGGTACAACATAGAAGTATTTTAAAAGTAGCAGATAATTCAGGAGCAAAATCTTTACTAGTTATTCAAGCAAGAAATGGATCTAAGAGAAAATTCGGGCATATTGGAGATGTAATTAAATGTGTAGTTAGAGAAGCAGCTCCTGTTGGTCAAGTTAAAGAGTCTGAAATGTGCTTAGCAGTTTTAGTGAGAAGTAGAAAGGAATATAAAAGAGAAGATGGATCATATATCAGATTTTCTGATAATGCAGCAGTTTTGATAGATAATGCTAAAGACAAAAATCCAATTGGAACTCGTATATTCGGACCGATTGCAAGAGAGATTAGAGATAATGGATTTATGAAAATTACAAGTATGGCAGTTGAGGTGTTATAATATGAAGCTTAAAAGAAATGATGTAGTTGTTATCGTAAGAGGAAAAGACAAAGGTAAAACAGGAAAAATAGAAAAAGTTTTTACGAAAGAACATAAGGTTTTGATTCCTGGAGTAAATCTTTACAAAAGACATTATAAGTCCAGGCTTCAAAATAAGCCAAGTGAAATTATCGAGATAACTAAGCCATTTGCTGAAAGTAGTGTTGCATTGATTTGTCCACATTGCAAAAAGCAGACAAGAGTTGGTTATAAAATTGATAATAAAGAAAAAGTTAGAATATGCAGAAAGTGTAATAAAAAAATATAATTATGGATAACTTAGCAAATAAATATAATACAAAAATTAAATTAGATCTTAAAAAAGATTTGGATATTAAGAATATTAATGCGGTTCCAAAGCTTACAAAGATTGTGGTTAACATGGGAGTAAAAGATGCAATTGCAGATAAGAAAAATATAGAGATAGCATCTGGTGTGCTCGCTCAAATTACGGGACAAAAACCAAAAATTAACAAAGCAAAAAAATCAATTGCAACATTCAAGCTTCGAGAAGGAGATAAAATAGGAGTTGTGGTGACATTAAGAGGAAAAAGAATGTATGATTTTTATTCTAAATTAGTAGGAATCGTTTTGCCAAGAATTCGTGATTTTAGAGGAGTTCCATTGAAGAGTTTTGATGGAAGAGGTAATTATTCATTAGGTTTTTCAGAAAGTACAGTTTTTGCAGAAATTGATCAGTCAAAAGTTGAAAAAGTTCAAGGAGTTGAGATTACTATAGTTACAACTGCTAGAACAAATGAGGAAGGAGAGGCACTCTTAAAAGCATTGGGAATGCCTTTTATAAAATAATATGGCAAAGAAATCAAACGTAGCAAAATTTAATAAGAAACAAAAATTCGCCGTAAGACATGTAAATATCTGCAAAATTTGCGGGAGAAGCAGAAGTTATATGAGAAAATTTGGAATTTGTAGAATTTGTTTTAGAGAATTAGCATCGAAAGGAGAATTACCAGGCGTAACAAAAGCCAGTTGGTAGTATCTAAATTATGAATCATTCAGTATCAGATTTTTTAATTAGAATAAAGAACGCAAGCTTAGCTAGAAGAAAAGAAGTAGAATTGCCATTCTCAAAAATTAATATGGAGATCGGTAAAGTGTTAAAAAAAGAGGGATATCTTGAGGAAATTAAAGAAGTTAAAGATGGAAATAAAAGAACTCTTAAAGCAGTGATTTCTTATGAAAAAAGAAATCCTGTCATGGCGAATGTAATTGTAATTTCAAAACCATCCCTTAGAGTTTATAAGCCATCAAAGTCAATAAAAGATATAGAAATTAGAGGAAGACACAGCGTAGTGCTTTCTACCAGTCAAGGAGTAATGACTGGAAAAGACGCAAAGAAAAAAGGAATAGGAGGAGAAATATTGTTCGAAATTTGGTAAATTTATTACCCGATTTTATAAAGAGCAATAAAATTATACAAATATGTCAAAAATAGCTAAAATACCAGTAGAAATAAAACCAGGTACTCAAGTTTCAATAGTTGAGGGTGAGGTTAAGGTAATTGGACCAAAAGGAAATTTAAGCTTTAAAATTCCAAACGGAGTTGTGGTGAAAATTGAAGAGGATAAAGTTTTAGTTTCTCAGGCAAATGAAAACGTAAATGCAAGAGCTCTTTCTGGTTTAACTCGTGCATACATAGCAAATATGGTTAAAGGAACGACTGATGGATTTACTAAGAAACTTGAATTAACTGGAGTTGGTTATAGAGCGCAGGCATCTGGAAATAGTTTAACTCTAAATGTTGGATATTCACATCCGGTTATAATTAAAGCTGATCAATCAATTGTATTTACAGTTGAAGAAAACGTAATTACAGTGTCTGGAATCGATAAAGCATTGGTTGGAGATGTTGCAGCTAAAGTAAGAGACGTTAGACCACCGGAGCCATATAAAGGAAAAGGAATTAAATATCAAGGCGAATATATTAGAAGAAAAGTTGGTAAAGCAGCTAAGGCAGTCGGAGGAGCTGGAGCTAAATAATTATGAATGAACAAAAATTAAGAAGACAAACTAGAACTAGGAATAATATTAAGTCATTAGATAGAGTAAGAGTTTCTGTGTATAGATCAAATAAATATATCTCAGCTCAGATTATTGATGACGTAAAAAATGTTACTATTGTTGGTGTTTCTGAAAAACATCTAAAGACTAAGGGTACAAAGACAGAAAAAGCAAAAGCACTAGGTTTACTTTTGGCAGAAAAAGCAAAAGCTAAAAAAGTTACAAAGGTAGTTTTTGATAGAGGTAGTTATGCATATCATGGGAGAGTTAAGAGTATGGCAGAAGGATTAAGAGAAGGAGGATTGGAATTCTAAAATGGCAGATGCAAATTTTGTAAATCAAATAGATAGAAGACAGGACGAGTTTGAAGAGAAAATCGTTCAGGTAAGTCGTGTTTCTAAAAAAACAAAAGGTGGAAATAAGATTGGTTTTTCAGCCCTAGCTGTTGTTGGAGATGGAAAAGGAAGAGTAGGAGTTGGGCTTGGAAAAGCTCCAGATGTTTCAGCAGCCATAAGAAAAGGAGTTTTAACAGCAAAGAAAAATCTAGTAGAAGTACCAATTATTAATGGAACAATTCCATTTGAATTCTATATAAAGCTTGGAGCTGCAAAGGTTTTAATTAAGCCAGCACCTCCTGGATCAGGTGTAATTGCTGGAGGAGCTGTAAGAAGTGTAGTTACAGCAGCTGGAATTCATAATATTTCTTCAAAGGTTTTAGGAACTAAGAATAAGCCAAGTAATGTTTATGCAACCATCGAAGCATTAAGACTTTTATCTGAGAGATATAAGAGAGAAGAGGAGAGAAAAAATGGCGTTAAATAATTTACCAAAAGTAAAAAGTAAATCTAAAAAAAGACTTGGTCAGGGGCATGGATCTGGACGTGTTAAAACATCAGGACGAGGCACTAAAGGTCAGCATGCAAGAAATAAAGTTCCAGCTCATTTTGAAGGAGGAGCTCTTCCGTTAACAAAAAGAATACCATATCTAAGAGGAAAAGGAAGAAATAAAAGCTTCAGACCAACTCCACTTATTGTAAACATTAAATACATAAGTGGTCTTCCAAAAAATTCTGTAGTAGACTTAGATTTGTTAGTTAAAAGCAGAATTGTAAAAGAAGCAGATGCTAAAAAATTTGGCGTTAAAATATTGGGAGATGGAGAAATAGCACAAGCTTTAATAATAAAGCTTCCAATCTCGAAAAGTGCAGCTAACAAAATTGAAAAAGCCGGCGGTAAAATCGAACTTTAAATGGAAAATCTCTTAAGTTTATTTAGAAACAGTTTCAGGGCGCCTGATGTAAGACGCAAAATTCTTTTTACAGCTTTAATTCTCGTAATCTTTAGAGTCTTCGCTCATATCCCCGTAGCTGGAGTTAACCTCGATCAGCTTAAAGCATTGTTCGCACAGAATCAATTCTTGGGACTTCTTGATATTTTTTCAGGTGGAACGCTATCTAATTTTTCAGTAATGGCACTTGGACTTAATCCTTACATTAATGCATCTATTATTATGCAGCTTGGAACGCTGGTATTTCCTAAGCTTGAAGCTATGCAAAAAGAGGGAGAATCAGGACGACAAAAAATTAATCAATACACAAGATATCTTACAGTACCATTAGCAGCAGTTCAGGCTGTCGGAATGTATGCTCTTCTCAAGAGTCAGGGAATAGTTATTATGACTACTCCACTTGAGATAATAACATTTATTCTCACCATGGTTGCTGGAACTATGCTTTTGGTTTGGCTTGGAGAACTTATCACAGAAAAAGGTGTTGGAAATGGAATATCAATTATTATCTTTGCAGGAATTGTAGGAAGACTTCCTGTTATGCTCGGTCAGACATTCTCAACTGCAGGATCACAAAATCTATTTAATTTACTTGGCTTTGCTGCAATGGGTCTTGCTGTAATAGCATCGATAGTTGTAGTAAATGAAGCTACTCGAAAAGTTGTAGTAAATTATGCAAGAAGGGTTAGGGGAAATAAAATGTATGGTGGTCAGTCGACGTATTTACCTCTTAGGTTAAATCAAGCAGGAGTAATTCCGATTATTTTTGCTGTTTCACTAATGCTTTTGCCAAGTTTAATTGCAAATTTCTTAACAGCGTCATCGAATCCTGCGATTCAAAAAATGGCAGCACAAATCACAATTTGGTTTAACCCGAATGGTCTGTTTTATAATGGGCTTTATTTTGGCTTAGTAGTTGTATTTACTTTTTTCTATACAGCGGTAGTATTTAACCCTAAGAAAATAGCCGATGAAATCCAAAAATATGGTGGTTTTATTCCTGGTGTTAGACCAGGTGCTCCGACTGCAAAATACCTTAATTATATTCTAGTTAGAATTACGCTTGCTGGTGCGATATTTTTAGGTCTTATTGCCATCCTTCCAAGTATACTTAGAGTAGCCACAAATGTTCAAACTTTATCAGTTGGTGGAACAGGAATGTTAATAGTTGTGTCAGTGGTGCTGGAAACCATTAAATCAATTGAAGCGCAATTAGTAATGAGAAATTACGAAGGTTATCAGAAGTAAATCTTAAAGAAAGGAGTATTTTTAATGAAAATTATTTTAATAGGAATTCAAGGAGCGGGAAAATCAACACAAGGTAATATATTATCAGAACAGCTAGGAATTCCCTATCTTTCTACCGGGCATATTTTCCGCGAAATGGCTAAAGAAAAAACTAAGATTGGAAGATACTTAAAAGAAGTAATGAATTCAGGTGCACTTATTCCCGACGAAACAACGCTAGATATTGTTTCAGATTATCTTAAGCGTTCTGAATATGAAAAAGGTTACATTATGGATGGATTTCCAAGAACTACAAAGCAGGCTGAAGCTTTTGAAAATGGCATTGATAAAGTAATCTATCTTAAAGTTTCTGATAAAGAAGCATTGTGGAGACTTGCTTACAGAATAGATGATAGAGAAGATTCAACATTAGTTGCAATTCGCAAAAGAATAGAATTATTCCATGAAGTTACAAAGCCAGTCATTGAATGGTATAGAAGTAAAGGTTTGTTGATTGAAGTAAATGGCGAAGAAGCCATTGAAGAGATATCAAAGAAAATATTATCTTCAATTAAGAAATAATACTTCATGAATAAAGGATTTGCTATTGCAATCGATGGTCCCGTAGCTTCAGGTAAAGGTACTCTTGCACCATATTTAGCAAAGGAACTTGATGGATTCTATCTAGATACAGGCGCTATGTATAGATGCGTTGCTCTTTACATCTTGGAAAATAATATAGATCCGAATGATAAAGATGAAGTTGAAAAAATTGTTAAAGATCTCGCTATCGACTTTAGAGATGGAGAAACTTTTTTAAATGGTGAGGATGTAAGTGAGAAGATTAGAACAGGAGAGGTAAGTAGAGTTGTTCCCTTGGCAGTTGGTTATGAAGGAGTTAGACGCGAGTTAATAGCAAAGCAAAGAGAAATTGCCAGAAAAAATATGGAAGAAGGAAGAACTGTGGTCGTAGAAGGGCGAGACATAGCTACAATAGTTTTACCTGATGCCAAATTTAAACTTTATCTAACTGCGAACGTAGAAGAAAGAGCGAAGAGAAGACATCTGCAGATGAAAGCTCTAGGAGAAGAGGTTTATTTTGAAACAGTTCTTGAAGATGTAAGGCAAAGAGACAAGCGGGATATTGAGGTGAATAAAACATTGGTTAGTGATCCACAAGGATTTGGTTATGAAATCCTTGATAACAGTGGATATACTCAAGAGGAAACTCTAAATAAAGCAATTGAGATGTTAAGACAGAAAGGATTATATGGTTCACATTAAAACAAAAGAAGAAATAGAAATTATGCGTTATGGAGGAAATATTCTTTCCGAAGTGCTATGGGAAGTAATGGATTTTATTAAGCCAGGTGTAACTGAAATTGAAGTTGATGCTTTGGCCGATAAACTAATTATCGAAAAAGGTGGAGAAGTCGGATTTAGAAGAGTTGAAGGATACAAATATGCGACATGTATTTCAACAAATAATGTAGTTGTTCACGGAATCCCTACAGATTATAAGCTAAAAGAAGGAGATATTATCGGAGTTGATTGCGGAGTTTTTTATAAAGGGTTTAATACTGATATGTCACACAGTGTTGTGGTTGGTAAATCAAGCAAAAATCCCGAAGTAGATAAATTTCTTGAAGTGGGAGAAAAAGCGTTAAATGAAGCAATTAAACAGGCTAAAATAGGAAATAGAATAGGTAATATCTCAAAAACCATCCAAGATATTGTTGAGATAGAAAATGGCTATTCGATCGTACGTTCCTTAATTGGTCATGGGGTTGGTCGTGATCTTCATGAAGATCCTGAAGTTCCAGGTTTTCTTCACGGGAAAATTGAAAAAACCCCAGTTTTAAAAGAAGGTATGACTATCGCGATCGAAGTAATTTATAATATGGGCGAGCCAGATGTGTCATTTTACAATAAGGATGGATGGACAATAGGCACAACTGATGGTAGTTTATCAGGTCTTTTTGAGCGAACTATTGCGGTAACTCAAAAAGGTCCTGAGATTTTGACAAAATAAGGCTACCCGTTGATCTTTATAGGCTCGTTTGATATAATCAGGTTACAAAATATCAAATTTCGTCCGCTGGGCGGATGATTTTTGAATTTTTTTTATGGCACATCAAGGGTCAATAGAAGTAGAAGGAAAAGTTTTAGAATCTCTGCCTAATACATTGTTTCGGGTTGAACTGTTTGATGGGAGAATCATACTCTGCCATCTTTCAGGAAAAATGAGAATGAATTTCATTAAAATTCTACCTGGAGATAAAGTAAGAGTTGAGATGACCCCGTATGATGAGTCAAAAGGGAGAATAACTTTTAGAATAAAGTAAATTGGAAGGTTAAAATATGAAAGTACAAGCAAGCGTAGGACCAAGATGCACAAAATGCAAAATAATTAAAAGACGAGGAGTCGTTAGGGTTATTTGTGATAATCCAAGACACAAGCAGAGACAAGGTTAATATATGAGAATTTCAGGAGTAAACTTACCAGACGAAAAAAAATTAAATATAGCGCTTACTTATATTTATGGAATTGGTAGAAGTAATGTTGTCAATGTTCTTGATGTAGCAAAGGTAGACGGAGATAAAAGAGTAAAAGTTCTTACTGAAGAAGAGCAAAAAAGAATTCAGCAAGCACTAGAAACATACAAGCTTGAAGGAGATTTAAGAACAGAAGTGAACGAGAACATTAGAAGATTAAAAGATATTCAAGCATATAAAGGAATGAGGCATGCAAGAAACTTGCCAGCACACGGACAAAGAACTAGATCAAATGCTAGAACAAAGAGAGGAAAGAGAGTAACAATTGGAGCTATTAAGAAAGAAGTAGCAACAAAAATGGGACTTACTTAAATTTAATATATGGCAAATGCGCAGTCCTCCTCTGGAGGAAAAAAAACAAGTACAAAGAGAAAAGTAGATAGAGTTACTGAAAACGGTAAGGTTTATATTTCTTCTACTTTTAATAACACTTTAGTAACTATTACC
Source organism: uncultured Gammaproteobacteria bacterium (assembly GCA_964637955.1). Lineage (GTDB taxonomy): Bacteria > Patescibacteriota > Microgenomatia > Levybacterales > UBA12049 > 2-01-FULL-39-10-A. Next base: position 280,319 of record CAZWXQ010000001.1, read on the forward strand.
AATAATCGTGGGGAAACTATTGGTTGGAGTAGTGCTGGAGCATCTGGATTTAAAGGAACTAGAAAATCTACTCCTTTTGCAGCAACAACCGCGATGGAAAATGTTGCTAGAAAAGCAGCAGCAGGTGGAATGAAAAGTGTTGAAGTTTATATAAAAGGACCAGGTGCTGGTCGTGATTCAGCTCTAAGAGCAATAAAAAGTGCAGGATTGTCTATTTCTCAAATTGCTGATGTGACACCAATACCGCACAATGGACCAAGAGCAAGTAAGAAAAGAAGAATTTAATTATGGCAAGATATACTGGACCAAAGCATAGATTAGCAAGAAGAGAAGGAGTAAATATCCTTGATAAGAGCGCGGCAAGTCTTCAAAGAAGATTAAATATTCCCATGGGACAACATGCAAGAAAGAGAAAAAAGAGAGTATCTGAGTACGGAGAGCAACTTAGAGAAAAACAAAAAGCAAAAGCAACATACGGTCTTCTCGAAAAACAGTTCAAGAAGATGTTTAAGTATGCTGAATCTCAGAAAGCGGAAACAGGCGATCTTTTGGTGAGTCTTCTTGAGACTAGGCTTGATAACGTAGTTTATAGGGTAGGTTTTTCAAGATCACGTGCAGGAGCAAGGCAATTGGTATCTCACGGACACGTTTTAGTTAATGGTAAAAAAGTAAATATCCCTTCCTATCAGGTCAAGCAAGATGATATTATTACAGTGAGCGATTCATCTCAGAAGAATCCATTAGTATTACAGGCTATGGAAGAAAGAAAAGATTTTGTGCCATATGTTATGCGTGAAGGAGCTTCGGGAAAACTATTAAGAATTCCAAAAAAAGAAGATCTAGAGGTCCCTTTCAATACACAACTGATTATTGAATATTATTCAAGATAATGATACAATAGTTTCTTATGAACGAGCCGAATTTTAAAATTATTGAAGTTACTAATACACCAGACTATGGTGAGTTTGTTATAGAACCGCTTGAGCCAGGTTATGGTCACACACTTGGAACAGCACTAAGGAGAGTTCTTCTTATATCTATTCCAGGAGTTGCTGTATCATCAGTTAAAATAAACGGAGCAAAGCATAGATTCTCAACTCTTCCAGGTCTTAAGGAAAATATTGTTGACCTCCTTCTAAATGTAAAAGAACTTAATTTTAAACTCCTAAATTCAAAAGATTCAAGCACAGTTAGACTATCTATAAAAGGACCAGCTACTATTACTGGGAAAGATTTTGAAGTATCTGAAGATGCAGAAGTAGTAAATGGGGATCATTATATAGGTACTCTTGATAAAAAAGGTAAGCTTGAAATGGAACTTACAATTGAAAGAGGATATGGTTATTCTCTTTCTGAGGAAAGAAGAGGCGGAGCACTAGGAGTAATTCCAACTGACGCTATTTTTACTCCAATAAGACGCGTAAACTTTAATGTTTCAGCAACTCGTGTTGGAAGACAAACAAATCTTGATAAGCTTACAATGCAAATTTGGACAAATGGAGTTATCTCTCCAAAAGATGCTCTGGATCAGGCTGCAAGAACTCTAACTTCATATTTCCATCAAGTATATGAGCCAAAAGCTGTTGAAGAAGCTGTAAGTGAAGGTGCAAGATCAGATATTCCAGATGCAACTCTTAAATTAACAATTGATGAATTAGATCTTCCTACTAGAATTTATAATTCACTTAGAAATGGTGGAATTGAAACAATTGGTCAATTGATTGAAGCTCCGAGAAAAGATCTTATTTCGATGCGCAATATGGGTGGAAAATCAATTTCTATAATCGAGGAAAAACTCAGAGAAAAAGGAATTGAGCTGTCCGCGTAAAATAGGTAGGATTGCTGAGGTCGCTAACAAATTTTCACGCTGCGATCGCGCTTTGAATTTAGTTTAAAGACAAGATACAAGTGCCCGCTGTACTTCGCTTCGAAAATTTGCCAGCTCCCCGCAATCCTTAATTTTTATAATGAGAAAACAAGTATTTGGTAGAAAATTTAAAAGAGATAAAAATGAAAGGAAAGCCTTATTTAGCGGGCTTATTTCTGGTTTGATTTTGAAAGGTAGAATTTCTACAACTCTAGAAAAAGCTAAGGCAGTTCAGGGTGATGCTGAAAAATTAGTTACAAGAGCAAAAAAAGGTGAAGCAGCTCGAATCGAATTAAAAAAAAGCTTAAAACCTTTTGAAGTTGATAAAATGATTAATCAAATTGCTCCAGTTTTTAAAGATAGACCTGGAGGATATACTAGAATTATTAAAACAGGAAAGAGGTTTAGCGATAACGCATCAACTGCTATTCTTGAATGGGTGGAAGTAATTCCGGAAATTGCAAAACCAGAACCTAAAAAAGCTAAAAAAGAAATAGCAAAACCAGTTGAAAAGAAAACAAGTCGATTAAGTTTGAGAAAGTCAGCTGATAAGAAACCGGCTAAGAAGGAGACTAAATAATGCAATCAACTAAAGCATCAGAAATAAAAAGAGAGTGGCACATAATAGATGTAGATGGTAAAGTTTTGGGTCGAGTTTCTACCGAAATCGCAGGACTTCTTATGGGAAAAAGTAAGCCAAATTTTGTTAGAAATCTTGATTGTGGTGACTATGTTGTGGTTATTAATTCAAAAAAGATTAAAGTTACTGGTAAAAAAGAACATGATAAGCTTTACAGAAGACATAGTGGCTATCCAGGAGGGTTCAGAGAAGAAAGATTAGAGGAGCTACGAGCGCGAAAGCCAAATGATATAATAGTGCACAGTGTTAAGGGGATGCTCCCTCAGAACAAATTAAGAGATCAAATGTTATTAAGACTTAAGATTTTTGAAGGAGCAGAGCATGAATATATGGATAAGTTTGGAAAATCCCACTCCGCTAAAGCTTCGGAGGGACAAGTGAAAGAGAAGGGAGAATCTAAGCCAGAGGTTCAGGTTTAGTTTTAAGATATGGCAGTTAAAAATCATGAATTAACAAGCGTAGGTGGAACAAAAAAGTATAAAGACTTTATGTTTGCTGTTGGAAGAAGAAGGGCGGCTGTTGCTCGAGTTAGAGTGTATTCAAAAATTCCAGATGATTTCAAATTTGGAGAATATTTAGTTAAAAAAGGAGATATGGTAGTAAATGGAAGAAATATTACTGAATATTTTTCAGGTGCTGCTTCTAAGGCTACATATGAAAAACCTTTAATACTGACAGAATCCTTAAATAAATATTCTATTACCGCTAGAGTTCAAGGTGGAGGTCCACAGTCGCAGTTGGGAGCATTTGTATTAGGAATGTCTAGAGCTCTTGCAGCAATTGATGAAGCCTCAAAGCCAACTCTTAGAAAAAATGACCTTTTGACTCGTGACCCACGAGTAAGAGAGAGAAGAAAAGTTGGAATGGGTGGAAAGTCACGTGCAAGAAAGCAGTCTCCAAAGAGATAGAATTTATCATCAATAATTCAGGTTAAATTAGTTGACGTCATTCCCTGCCAAAAAATGCTTTTTATGCCTATAAAAGCTATAATATAAAGGTATAAGATATGAACCTAAGAAATTTTGCGCAAGCTGCTGATAGAAGAAAAGCTCTAGAGAATGATCAAAATAAAACACTTGAAGCTATTGGAAGTTTCACCCTCGATGAATTAGTCGTTTCCTCAAAAAATTGCGAAAACTTAATAGGTGCAACTCAAGTTCCTCTAGGCGTAGCGGGCCCACTTAAAGTTAAAGGATCTACATTTGAAAATGATTTTTATATCCCTCTAGCTACTACAGAAGGAGCATTGGTTGCTTCAGTTAGTCGCGGTTCAAAAGCAATATCCGCATCTGGAGGAGCACATTCATTTGCATATAGAATAGGTCAAACACGCGGGCCTGTTTTTGAAGTAAGTGCTTTGGAAGAGCAAAAAAAAGTGTATGAGTGGATAATGAATAATGAAAGCAAATTGAAAGACATTTCAGAGGCCACATCTTCACATTTAAAATATAAAAAACTTAAAGTTAGCGGGCTTTCAAATTATATATTTGTGCGTTTTTATTTTGATACAAAGGATGCCATGGGCATGAATATGGTTACTATCGCAACAGATGCTATCTCAAAGCTTATTGAGAAAGAGACAGGAGCACGGCTCATTTCAGTTGCAGGAAATTACGATATTGATAAAAAGCCTGCATGGATAAATTTTATAAATAATAGAGGTTTTAAAGTTTGGTCAGAAGTTATTTTAACTCGTGATGTTCTTGAGAATGATTTGAAGACGAGTGCATCAAAGTTTTTCGATGTTTGGCTTGCGAAATGTATGATTGGGTCTGCTATGAGTGGCTCTTTGGGATTTAACGCTCAGTATGCTAATATTATCGCTGGAATATTCATCGCAACGGGTCAGGATCCGGCGCACATTGTAGAAGGAAGCATGGGTATTACGACAGCAAAAGCATTAGATAATGGAGATCTTCATGTTAGTATATATTTGCCAGCACTTCAGATTGGAGTGGTTGGTGGAGGAACAAATCTTGGAACTCAAAAAGAAGCTTTAGAGCTGTTAGGAGTAAAAGACGCTGGAAATGTCGAAAAGTTTGCTGAAATAATTGGAGGAGCGGTTTTAGCTGGAGAAATATCCTTGCTTTCAAGCTTATCTGAAGGTACACTTGCAAAAGCACATAAAGAGCTAGGAAGATAGTTAAAAGTTATATGACAGGAATAGTTGGATACGGAACATACATACCAAAGTTTAGAATAAAGTTAACAGATATTGCTGATGTTTGGAAAAAAGATCAGGATGAAATTCTAAATGGATTTAAAGTTACTGAGAAATCAGTTCCGGCATTTGATGAAGATGCTGTAACCATTGGAATCGAAGCTGGAAAAAACGCTTTTAGTTTGGCAAATATAGATCCAAAAAAAGTTGGATGTGTATATTTTGGTTCAGAAAGTCATCCCTATGCAGTTAATCCTTCGTCATCAATAGCTGCTGAATATCTAAAAATTGGACCTGATTATATGGCAGCTGATCTTGAATTTGCATGTAAAGCTGCAACAGCAGGAATGCAGATTTCATACGCACTCATTGAAGCTGGAAAAATCGATTACGGACTTACAATTGGAGCTGATACAGCTCAGGGTAAGCCTCATGATGCTCTAGAATATACAGCAGCAAGCGCAGGAGCAGCTTTTTTACTTGGGAATAAAAAAGAAGAGATAATTGCTGAAATACTAGCATGCTCTTCCTATACATCTGACACGCCTGATTTTTGGAGAAGAGATGGAATGCGTTATCCTTCTCATTTTGGGAGATTTACTGGAGAGCCTGCGTATTTTATGCATGTAATTAGTGAAGGTAAAAAATTATTGGAAAAAAGTAAATTAAAACCTACAGACTTTGATTACGGCGTATTTCATATGCCAAATGGAAAATTTCCTAGGCTTGCAGCAAAAAAATTAGGGTTTACCGAAGATCAAATTGCACCCTCATTGATAGTAGACAAAATTGGAAATCCATATTCTGCATCTTCACTCACTGGTTTGGCAGCAGTCTTAGATATTGCTAAGCCTGGAGCAAATATATTTTTCGTTTCATATGGTTCAGGAGCCGGCTCTGATGGTTTTATTTTTAAGACAACAAAAAATATTTCAAAGATAAAAAATAAAAGTAAAACAGTAAATGAGCAAATAGAAAATAAAGAATATATAAGCTATTCACAGTACTTGAAGCAAACACACACTTTATGACCCATTCGACGTACTCAGGGTTGATAGTGAGTGAAATCGAACTATGAAAATAAACGTTTTAGGCGTAGCAACAACTGAATTTGGAGAGCTTTGGGATAAATCTCCAAGAGCACTTGCAAGGCAAGCTGTAAAAGAGGCATTGGAAGATGCTAAGATGGATATTTCTAAGATCGATGCGCTTTATGTGGGCAACATGCTTGCCGGAATTTTGGGCAATCAAGCAAACTTAGGAGCATTATTCGCAGAAGAATTGGGATTATCTGTCCCGGCAGTAAGAGTAGAGGGAGCATGTGCATCTGGCGGATTGGCTCTTAATAGTGCCATTAATAGTATTTTGTCAGGACAGTATGAAAATGTGTTGGTTCTTGGAGTAGAAAAAATGACTGATTCTAGCCAGGATGACGTTACAACAGGGCTTATGGCGGCAGGTTCTGATGATGAAAGAATGGCAGGCGCTACTTTTCCGGGAATTTATGCATTAATGGCTCAAGCATATATGGATAAATATAAGGTTACGGAAGAAAATATCGCAGCTGTTTCAGTAAAAAATCATTATCATGGATCTTTAAATGAAAAAGCGCAATTCAGAAAAGCGATAACTGTAGATGATGTTATGAAGAGTGGCAGAATAGCTGATCCATTAAAACTTTTGGATTGCTCTCCAATTTCAGATGGTGCATCAGCTGTGGTAATTAGTAAAAATAAGCCAAGTAAAGGAAAATCAGTCACTATTTTAGCAAGTGAAGTAGCGTCCGATACTCTTTCATTGCACGATAGAAAATCATTTGTTTCACTTGATTCAGTAGTTAGGTCTTCTGCTAAGGCATATAAGGCTGCTGGGATAAAATCAAAAGACATAGATGTCGCAGAAATACATGATTGTTTTTCTATAGCTGAAGCAATTGCGGTTGAGGATTTGGGTTTTTCTGAAAGAGGAAAGGGTGCAATCGACATTGAAAAAGGATTAATGACTATTGGAAAAGGAAAGATTATTACAAATCCATCTGGAGGATTGAAAGCTTGTGGACATCCTGTAGGAGCGACAGGGATTAAACAAATTGTAGAAATTGCCACTCAACTAAGAAACGGCGCAGGAGAGCGTCAGGTAAAGGGAGCAAAGATAGGGCTTACTCATAATGTAGGAGGTTCAGGAGCAGTATCTGTTATCCATATATTATGCAAAGCATAAATTTAAAATTTGAAATTTTCAATCAAATTAAAATGTCTAAAACTTAAAAATTTAGAATTAAATATTCATTAAAAATTGAAAACTTAAAATTAAAAATTAAATCATGATTACAACACCAGTAAAGCTTTGGAGAAGACAAAAAGATGTAGCCAATCATATTGGAAGAGTGGGTGCAATTTTAAATTGGACAATTGTTAGAGTTCCTCCACGTGCATTTCATCACGAGGCTCCGTATCCGATGGTAATTATTAAATATGAAAATGGAGAAAATATGATAGGTCAATTAGTTGATTGGAATGAGTCAGATCTTAAAAAAGGAAGAAAAGTAGTTGCAGTTTTACGTCGTTCTTTCTCTGGAAATTCGGAAAGTATTATCGCATATCATATAAAATTCAAGCCAATTTAAAAATTTAATTAATTTTGATATAATCCTGCTAAATAATGAAAAATGTAAAAGTTTCAGCACCAGGAAAATTACATTTATTAGGCGAACACGCAATCGTTTATAATAAACCTGCAATTTTAACTGCGGTAAGTAGAAGATGTTTTGTTGAAATATCAACAAGAGACGATGGAAAAATAAACGTCTTATCTAAGAGCTATGAAAAAGATCTCACACTTTCATTTGAAGAAGTTGTAAGTAAGTTTAATAAAGCGCAAAAAGATTGGGATACGTATGACTTAAGAAATGACATTCCTCTTTTAAAATCAATCACAAAAGATCCTCTAGATTACCCCTTCATTATCATTGGACAATTTATAAATAAATATGATTTGGAGACTCTTTCTGGTTTTGACATGATAATTGATTCGGAAATTCCAGTTGGCGCAGGGATGGGTTCATCTGGAGCATTGGCAGTTTCAATAATAGGCGCTTTATCTTTGTTATTTGATAAACCATGGGATAAAAAAACTATAAATGAAATTGCATATCTTTGTGAGCAAAAAAAGCATGGCAAACCTTCGGGTGGAGATAATTCGACGAGTTGTAATGGAGGTTTGGTTTGGTTTAAAAAAGATGAAGGATTAAAGCCTTTGGACGCAAAATTACCCGATGAAGTTTCCAATAACTTTTATATTATTAACACTGGAACTCCAACTGAGACTACAGGTGAAATGGTAAGTTTGGTAAGGGGGCTTGTAGAAAAAGATTCCGAATCTACAAATGCCATATTGGATGATCAAGAAAAGTTGGTTCATAATTTACTACCCGCATTAGAAAATTCAAACCATGAAGAAATTATTGAAATCATAAGAAAAGGTGAAGCAAATCTTGAAAAGCTTGGAGTTGTTTCAGATTATGCAAAAGAAATTATCAGAGATATTGAAAAGAGTGGTGGAGCAGCAAAGATTTGTGGAGCAGGAGGTACTACGAAATCTACAGGTATAATTTTAATTTATCATCAGAGCTTGCAAAAGCTTGAAAAAGTGCTAGAATCGCATAATCTTCCTATTTCTCAACTAACTTTAGGAGTAGAAGGATTACGAGAGGAAAAATAATTATGGTAATGCCAGAAGTTCATAGAAGAAGAAATGATTTGGAAGGCCCAGCTACATATAGAGATGTTCCATTTTCTGAAAAAATAGCTAATGCTGCAAATTTATCTCCAGAAGGCCCATCGCTTCGTGTTGCAGATTTTATGTCTCGTCATGGTAAGATGGCAGCAGAAATGCAAGCAATTGCTCCACAACATGAATATACCGCAGTGGCGGTTTCAAGTGGGCAACTTGAAAAAACTCCTGATGGAATCACGACATTAATATCAGACGTAAGAGGACTGGAAGGAGTAAATTCCTACTCTTTCGATTTAGGATTTGTTCGTTACGGAGTTAAAGATATAGATCGATCTGAGCAACTTGATGCTTTAGAAAGTATGGGAAGAGCTTTGAAAGATGGGGGAACTTTAGTGATTGCAGACATGGTTGCGCCTGAAGGAACAAAAGATTGGATAAATGAGCATCACAGACAAAAACAATTATTCGAAGGGAGAAAAATAGAAAGAGATGGAATGTGTCATATACCAACACAAGAAGAATGGATGACTCTTCTTGCTGATTCAGGATTCGATGCAAGCGTTTCAGATATTTATGTAAGTAGAGTCAAAACAACTGATTGGGTAAATGGATTGCAATTTGGCACGGATATAGAAGAAGCAAACGCAAAAAGAGCTGAGATGGATAGATTAATTCTTCAAGCTCCAGATGAAGCAAAAGCAGCATTTAATATAAGGGAGGAAGAAGGATTAGTAAAAGTAGATTATCCTGTTATAATAATTAGAGCAATTAAGAGAGCCTCTAGAATTGATGCTCAAAGTCCACATGAATTAGCAGAAAGTGGACCAGTTGTAATATTAAGTAATGAATAAAGTAGTTGTATCAGCGCCCGGGAAATTAATGCTTTTTGGAGAGCATGCTGTTGTTTACGACCATCCATGCTTAGTAACTGCAGTGGACCAAAGAATTCATCTAACTGCTGAGATTTTAGAATCTTCTGACTTTGAATTAGAAGCAAGTGATGTTGATGTGTCGGGATATAAAAAACCAATTGATGAACTTGGTCAGGGTGATATTCCAAAAGGAGCGAAGTTCGTAGAGGTAGCTGTAAAAAATTTATTTGATAAGTTTGAAATTAAAAAAGGTCTTAGGATTTCGACTTCTTCAGAATTTTCTTCTAAGTTTGGTTTTGGTTCTTCATCTGCTTCTACTGTTTGTACTATTAAAGCCCTTTCAGTATTGTTTGATTTAAAACTAGAAAATAAGCAGGTGTTTGATTTAGCATATAAAACAGTTTTAGATATTCAAGGAAAAGGCTCAGGTTTTGATGTAGCTGCTGCAGTCTGGGGAGGGACACTATATTTTGTAACTGCAGGTAGAAGTATTGAGCCATTAAATATTAATTCACTCCCATTAATTGTTGGATATTCAGGCATAAAGGCAGATACCGTAACACTTATTAATCAAGTTAAAGAAAAATTTGCAGATAATAAAACCAGGCTTGATGCGATCTATCAAGAAATTGAAGAGATTGTAGAAAAAGCTAAGCCGGAAATTCTTAAAGGAAATTGGGAATTGGTTGGTTCTTTAATGAGCGAAAACCAAACTCTTTTGAAAGAACTTGGTGTAAGTATAGAAAAATTAGATCAGATGGTTGAAGGGACTGTGAGTAAAGGCGCATATGGAGGAAAATTATCAGGAGCAGGTGGTGGAGATTGCATGATTGCTCTTGCGCCGGAAGATAAAAAACAAGATGCTATGCAAGGAATAAAAGATGCTGGAGGAGAAGTTTTGGAGGTCAGCACAAATGCGGAAGGAGTAAGAGTAGAAGATGGTCAGGGCAGTAGTTCTTGATATAGACGGCGTAATAATAGGCAATCTCCCCGGTGTTAATTTTCCATATCCAAGCGAAAAAGTCTCGTCAGTATTAAATGAAGTCCACAATAATGGTATTCCAGTATGTTTTTTGACAGGTAAAACTACTTTTGCTGCATGGAAAAATCTTTCAAAAATAGGAATTGATAATCCTCATATTGCTGACGGTGGAGCCGTAATCTTTAATCCAGTACAAGGAAAAATAATAAAAAAAGAAATTTTAAATAAAGAATCTATAGAAAAATTAATAGCTTTAATTCCGGAATGTTATTTTAATTTTTTTACTACAGATAATTATTATTTACTTAGTTCAAGTAAAAATGAATATACAGATATTTATTCTAAATTTATAGGAAAAGAACCAGTTTTAATCAGCTCATTTGAAGAAATTTTTTCCGATAAAGAGATTTCAAAATTAAATATCTCTTCCTTTAATACAGAAGATAAAGAAAAAATAACTAAAGCTTTAGAAAAACTTTCTGATGAATTTAATTTCTCATGGTCTAGAGGGCCAAATACAGGAGATGTTGAAACAGCAGTTGTTACCTCTAAGTTAGCATCAAAAAAACAGGGAGTAAGATACTTATCAGATTATTTGAATGTGGATTTGAATGAAGTATTAGGAGTTGGAGATACGATTCATGATTGGGATTTTATAGAAATATGTGGATATAAGGGTGTGATGGGGAATGCAACCGATGAGCTCAAGTCAAAGTTTGATCATACAAAAGATAAGGAGGCTCTAGGCGGGCATGTTAACGAAGATGGTATAATTGATATATTCAAAAAGTTTAATTTAATATGAAAGTAAAAGCACAAGCTCCATCAAATATAGCGTTTATAAAATATTGGGGAAGAAAAGATGAAATTTTAAGACTTCCTGAAAATGGTAGTGTTTCTATGAATCTTTCCGATTTAGTTACTACGACTACTGTAGAATTTGGAGATTTTGAAAATGATTATATTGAGATAAATGGAAACGTTGAAGAATTAGAAGGTAGCAGAGCAGTAAAACATTTAAATAGAATTCGAGATTTAGCAAAGATTGACTTAAAAGCAAAAGTTATTGCCTCAAATAATTTTCCAACAGGAACAGGACTTTCTTCTTCAGCATCAGGATTTGCAGCTTTAACTGTGGCAGGAGCCAAAGCTGCAGGCTTAGATCTAAGTGAAAAAGAATTGTCTATACTAGCTCGTCAAGGCTCTGGATCAGCATGTAGATCAATTCCTGATGGAATAGTGGAGTGGAGAGATGGAGAAACTTCTGAAGAATCATTTGCGGAAAGTATTTTTCCGGCAGACCATTTTGATATCAGTGATGTCATAGCAGTAGTTAGTACTGAAAAGAAATTTTTGGCAACTAGTGAAGGTCAAAAATCAGCGAGATCAGGAATTTTTTTCCAGAAAAGAATTGAAAATATTCCAGCAAAAATAAACAGCATTAAAGAATTAATTAGAGATAAAGAATTCACAAGGTTTGGAGAACTTATCGAAGCAGAAGCGCTTGAGTTTCACTCAATTTTATTTACTTCAACCCCTCCACTTATTTATTGGACTCCACAAACTCTTGAGGTTATGAAATTTGTTCAGAATTTAAGGAGGGACGGTCTTGAATGTTATTTTACAATTAACACAGGACAAGATGTCCATGTAATTTGTCAAAAATCAGATTCGGAAATGGTGAGCAGAAAATTAGGAGAATTAGATTTTGTTATAAAAACGATAGTTAATAACCCATCGCAAGGCGCAAAAATTATTTAAATCAGCCCCTTTTCGATTTCAACTTTACTCCAAGGGGCGAGCATTTTAAAAATATCAGAATTCTTATCCATTAATTCTTCTTTCGAAACTAATTTAAATCCATATGCAAAATCCAGATTTGCTTGTGGTACATTTATTATCTCAGTTTCCAAAATGTCACATAGTTCATGCTCCGTATAAATACTGTTTGGATCTTTGGCTTTATAATAAACAGTTCCAATTATCTTTGGAGGTTTTATTAAATCACTCTTTGAAATATTCCATTCTCTTTGAAGACAATCTAGGGTTGCTTCTTCTGAGGATTGCAGTTGATTCTCAATAAAAAGTTGATGAGATGATGAGGATAGATCAAGTACTTTATCAAAAGCTGGATGTTTGCGCACTTGTAAAACATATTGACCTTTATACTTAAGAGTTACGGATAATGCTTTATGTAAAATTCCTTTTTTGTGTGCTTCCCATTTTTCGACTTGCCCAATTATTTTTCCATATTTATCAACACGAGCAATCATTTGTTTTTGTTTATAATAATTATTCATTAGGACTTTCTATTTTTAAGTAATTCTATTAACTCTAAAAATTCTATTTTACTTTTTGCAAGCTTTTTGGATTCATCGTAATAATTATTGATTAAGTCATTTGCAAAATCTATTGCACCACTTTCATAAAAAATATTTCTTATTTTATCCTTATTTTTAATTTTTTTACCAAATACTTTTTTCAGTTCAATTTTTTGTGTTTTTGTTCCATTTTTAAAAACATAGTTTGAAATTAAAGTATGCTTTCCCTCTTCCATGTCACCAAGTGTTTTTTTCTTTCCATTAAAATCAGAAATAATATCAAGCAAGTCATCTTGGATTTGAAAAGCGAGCCCTAGATTTTTTCCAAGATTTTGTAAAAGTTTTATATTGCTGTTGCTATAATTATCGCTTAACAGAAGTCCAATTTGCATAGGTTTTATAAACGTGTACCCTGATGTTTTTAAAAGTGTTTTCTTAAAAATAATATCGTTTGAAACTTTTTCTTTTTTATCCAAATTTATGTCAATTGCTTGTCCAAGAAAAACTTCAGAAGTCATCTCGGAAAATAAATTATATAAATCAACTGATTGATTTCTGTCCAATTTTAATCTTGATGCAATTTCCCAAGCCCATGAATAAAGATAGTCGCCAATCAGAATTGCTTGCGAATTTCCAAACTCTTGGTTTATGGTATTGATTCCGTGTCTTGTAGATGAATTATCCATAATGTCATCATGCACAAGACAAAAATTATGAAACAGCTCAATGAAAACTAGAATCTCTAAAATTGTTTTTCTTTCTTTACCGCCAAATGAGCAGTAGGTCAAATATGCAATAAATGGTCTTATTCTTTTTCCATCAGAAATAAATTTATCTAAATATAGAAAAGAATCTTTTAGAAATTTGAGTTCTTTATCATTTGAGATTTCTAGAATCTTATTATTAATGAAATTTGAAACAAGCGGATCGAATTCTTTTTTAAATTCTCTTAATTCCATTATTTTCGTCCTCCAAAGCGTCTTTCTCTCTGAGAATAATCCACAATTGCATCTATAAAATCTTCTGATCTAGTTTCAGGAAGCATTTTATTTATTGAATAAAATTCAGAGTTCTCAACTATCCAGCCAAGATCTGAAACTCTGTTTTCTCCAGACGTTCGAATAATAAGATCTGCTGGTGTAACAGCTCCTTCTCCATCTCTTAATTTCCTGAGTAATTCCATATCAATTTTAGTTTCCTTTGGTATTTTATGCACTTTTTGCATCATTCGAAGTTCTTGATCAGATCCAGAATAATCAAGTGCGATACAAAATATTTTCGGACCATTATTTTTGGTTATTTCCTCTATACTTTCAATGGTATTTTTTAGAAAATTTGGAATTCTATCGCGGCGTCCAATGCAAATAAATCTCATATTTTTTTCTTCCAAATCTTTCAGCGCCTCTTTAATTCCTTTATCAAAAATTTTCATTAATGATTCAATTTCTTTTTCATCTCTTTTCCAGTTATTGGATGAAAATGCCCAAACCGTTAGAGTATTAATTGGTAAATCTTGAAATTTTTTGATAATTTTTTGAAGCACTTTAAAACCGTGACGATGACCAAAAGTGGGAACTCTTTGAAATCTCTTAGCCCATCTTCCGTTTCCATCCGGAATTATGAGAACGTGGTATGGGTATTTTTCTTCTGGAATATTTTTAAGTTGTGGAAATTCTTCAAAAATACTTAAATTCTGCTTATTCATGAGGTTAATTATATGAAAATTGAGGCTGATAAGCAATTTTTATGATAAAATACAAAGCATATCGGGGTGTAGTTTAGTGGTAGAATGCGCGGCTGGGGGCCGTGTGGTCCAAGTTCGATTCTCGGCACCCCGACTTATTATTTATCAATGTCTATAGATCTTCAAAAAAATACAAAGCGTTATTTTAATTCAATCGAATCTAGATTGGGCTATGCTCTTCTTTTAAAAGGGCGAAAGCATTTTGGTTACTACCCTAAAGGTAAAGAAGATATCTCCACACTTGAAGCACAAGAAAATATGGAGAATATTCTTGCCAAAAAGCTTTCTCTAAAAAGTAATTCTTATGTTTTAGATGCTGGATGCGGAGAAGGTAAAGTGGCAATTTATCTGGCTAAGAAATTTAATTTAAATATAACAGGAATTGATCTTCTAGATTGGGCTATTAATAATGCTTGCAAAAATGCAGATAAAGAAAATATAGAAAAAGTAAATTTTAAAGTCATGGATTATACGGATTTGGATTTTGATGATAATTCATTTGACGGACTTTACACCATGGAAACATTTGTTCATAGTCCTGATTATAAAAAAGGATTGAAAGAATTTAAGCGCGTATTAAAACCAAATGGTAAACTTGTTATGTTCGAGTATTCGATGAAGCCTCTAGATCAAATGGAAGATCGTGACAGAAAATTAGCTAAATCTATAATAGAAAATAGCGCTATGCATAGTATTCCATTTTTTACTCATGGTAGTTTTCCTAAGATTTTAAAGGACGCTGGTTTTAAAAACATTGAAGTAGTAAATTTGACTGAAAGAATAATGCCTTTAATGCATAAGTTTTATAAAGGAGGCAAAATACCTTATAAAATAATTAAGCTATTAAGATTACAAAAATACTTTGTAAATGCCGTTAGTGGAGTTGAAGGTTATGAAAGTATATATTTAAGAAAATCAGATCTGTGGAGATATAATTTAATAACAGCATCCAAGTAATTATTAATTCCTTGAAAATAGGATTAGGCATGTTTGTTCCAGGTTCTATTCCCGGTACCCCCGACCAAATTTAAATAATCGTAATTTCGATTATTTAAATAATTATTAAGTTAAGAAGATCTTTTCATTTTCTCGGGAATTAATCTAGAAGGAGTAACATTTTCCACCCAAATAACTCCATCATATTTATTTGGTAAATCAACTGTTTGAGAATATATTTTTACATCTTGAGGATCAAAAACTGAGCCAACTTCAAAAACCGTTTGTGTACCAATATTCCATGATTCAAATAACGGGTTTATTTTTATTCCCCGTAAATCAGTGATAGAAAGTGGTTTTCCTGCTTCTTTAAAAAGTCTTGCATAAGAATTTTCTTGAGGTTCGGGAAGAGAAAATGTTTCAATATCGCCTGATGTTTCTGCTTTAAAATCTCCTTTTCTTGCAAGGAAGCTACCACTACCAAAAATCGTAGCAAAGTTTATGTAATTTTCCCCTAACCTTTCTTTAAGATGCGCTCCGGTTGTTTTAAAACCTGGAATATTTAGATTTGCGATATGGGTATTATGTCCCCAAAATACGAGTTTAGTCTCATCGCCCTTTTCCTCTAAAAATTTAATGCAGTTTTGAGCCATTGCTTCGTCGCGTAGATTGCTACTTTCTCTTTTTTTATCACCCACAGGTACATCACAACCAAAAAAACTAATTTGATTATCGGGATTTTCGTGATTGTATCTTTTCATCCACAAAATCATTTCTAAAACTTCCAGGTTTCTCGTTATCCAGTAGCCAAGATTCTCCAATAGTTCTTCCGGATCTTCTTCCTGGTTATGCACGAAGTCATTTATTTTTTTTGCTGGTTCTTCCGGTACTTCCATAATTAATCCATTAAAATCTGCCTCTGTTACTAAAAAACGGAAAAGTTTATCTTTCATTTGCGAGAATTCACGGTTGCCATGAGTTGCTTCCCCTAACCCCACAATTCTTGCTCCTGACACAATTTCTTTAAAAGGATGAAGTTCAGCGGTAATCTCTTCGGGATTTGGTGAAGCTATTGGTATTGAATTTTTGGAAAGCCAATTAACTGCTTCGTTTATTTCTGAAGTATTCTCCCGGCTGTCTGTAATTGTGGTTTCATCCATATAATATTAATAATATCAAAATCGGTTCTTGTATTTTTCGTAAATAAGTTTTATTATATTTCGGAATGGCCAAGTCAACAAAAACCTCAGTACCCTCAGGTGAGCAAGTAGAGCAATCCGCTAAATTAGATGCAGTTCGAATGGCTATGGAGCAAATCGAAAAGCAGTATGGTCGAGGATCTATCATGCGTATGGGCGAAAGTTCTCAAAAGTTTGACATTCAAGTTATTTCAACAGGGATACTTCCTGTAGATATCGCTCTTGGAGTTGGAGGTTTACCTCGAGGCAGAATTATTGAGATTTATGGGCCCGAAGCATCAGGAAAAACTACTCTCGCTTTATCTCTTATTGCTGAAGCTCAGAAAACAGGTGGAGTGGCAGCCTTTATAGACGCTGAGCATGCGCTTGATCCTATTTGGGCTCAAACTGTAGGAGTAAAACTTGATGAACTCCTTATTTCACAACCTGATACAGGAGAGCAAGCGCTTGAGATCGCTGAGAGTTTGATTCGTTCAGGTGGAGTAGACGTTTTGGTAATTGATTCCGTTGCAGCACTTGTGCCAAGAGCTGAAATTGAAGGAGAAATGGGAGATTCTATGATGGGTCTTCATGCAAGACTTATGTCTCAGGCTCTAAGAAAACTAACCGGTGTAATTTCCAAAAGTAAAACTGTAGTTATTTTTACGAATCAGTTAAGACAAAAAATCGGAGTAATGTTTGGAAATCCTGAAACCACTACAGGAGGATTGGCTCTTAAGTTTTATGCATCAGTTAGGCTCGATTCTAGAAAAATAGAAACATTAAAAGAAGGAGATAAGGTAATTGGGTCAAGGCATAGGATAAAGATAGTTAAGAATAAAGTATCCTCGCCTTTTAGAATTGCAGAGTATGATGTTACGCAGGATGGGATTTCTAAAACTGGTGCAATTGTAGACGTGGGAGTAGAGATGGGAATAATAAGTAAATCTGGAGCATTTTACAGATATGGTGAAGAAATGCTGGGACAGGGAAAAGAAGCCACAAAAGAATACCTTAAAGAAAATGAACAGCTTGCAAATAAGATAACTGAAGAGATAATGAAAAAGAATAAATCAGGCGGAACTCCAGTTGAAGTTGGAGTAGAGGAAGACGAGGACGAAGAAGAAATAGATCAATAATCCCCATGGCTCCGTTAGTGCCCAGTATTAAATATTTAGTCAAATGTTAAAATGTATCTATGGTAGATTTGTCGCAATCTGATTCAAGCGGGATGCAAGCAAAAGCATCGGAAATATTCGAAAGATATTATAATCTAAGTCTGCGTTATTTGTCTTACAGGCCAAGAAGTGAAAAGGAAGTTTTCGATTATCTCCGAGAAAAACAAAAAAAATCCCCATCACTTAGTGATGAAATAATAAATCAAATAATCGAAAAACTTAAAGATTATAAATTTATTGATGATGTAAAATTTACACAACTTTGGATTGAACAGAGGACAAGATATAAAAATCAACCAACCAGAGCTATTGAATATGAGTTAAAGCAAAAAGGTGTCAGTCAAAGTTTGATAAAAGAAAGTCTTGGAGAGGGTAGAAAAGAAACAGATTTGGAGAGTGCAAAAAAACTTGCCGTAAAGAAAATGGATTTTTATAGAGGTTTGGATCCCGATAAAAGACGAGAGAAAGTTATGAATTATTTACTTCGAAAAGGATTTAATTACGATATTGTCAGAAAAGTGGTCAATTAAGATATACTTTACTCATGTCAGATATTCCTAGACCGGAGCCAATAACTCCATTATATGTAGAGCAAGGGCCCAGCCCGATTATACTAACTGATTCCCAGAAGCAAGCTGTCAGAGACATAACTCTTGGGATAGCTCAAGTAGATGAAAGAGTAAGGATAGCAGCACAAGAAGATGTTATAGCAACTCTTCAGAACGGAAATCCTCTCAATAGACTTTTTCAAGATGAAAACGGAAAAGTAAAAGGGTATATGGCGTGTCAGGATTTTGGTGAAGGACAGGCATATCTTAAGTATTTTGGTACGCTGACAGGATCTACAGACAGAAATCTTTTACGTAAAATCTCAGCTTTTTTAGATTTTGCCAGAGAAAGTGGTTATAAAAGATTAAGTTTTCATGGCTGGAATGATCGGCTTAATCAAGTTATGGTGAGGCGATTTGGATTTAATCGTATTCGGAGAGATACATATGGTGACTTGGGTGCTGATTTTTTTGAAGTAGATTTAACTAATAATACTCCCTCCGAACCCGGAGCCAAAACTAGTCGGCCAGAAATAACAGAAGAAATAAAAGAGGCTTTTAAAAAGAAGCAATTAGCGAGACTTTCAGAAGAATATCAGGCAACTGTAGATAAATTTCCAAAAGACGAGAGAGTCGATAGAGAAAGTTTTCTATCCCAGGCCTATTCCACTTTAAGTACTCGTTTATCTACGCAGGAAGGTTTTACTTTTGGCGAACTTCAACAAGCGATACTTAGATTAAAGTTGGCAAGACATTTTCAGCAGAATGATACTTTAGATCTCAACAGTCTATTTGATGCAATAATAGAATCTCCTGGCTTTATGAAATCCGATAGGGGTTCGCTCCACCGCCTTTTGGAAGTACATGAAATTAAAACTCTAGAAAAAATCGCAGAAATACGAAAAAGAAGAGCAGAGATAAAAGGAGATGAGGTAAATCCATTTGAAGCACTCTTAACTGCAAAATCTGAAAAATATTATCTGGCTAGACTTCTCAATATGCCTCATTTAGAAAAAGAGTCAGAGTACATGGCAAATTGCGTGGGAACTAGTGATTCATATGCTAATCGGATAAAAAATGGAGATATTGAAATACTTTCTTTTCGTCGTGTTCCGCAGTTTAATCCAAGAACAGGTAGATGGGAGGGAGACGAGCCTGTAATTACTATTGAATATGATCTTAGAGCTGGGAAAATAGAACAAATAAAAAAGAAAGGAGATGAATATCTTTCTCCAGAAGATTCTTTTGTAGAAGATTTATTTGATGTACTAAAAAGACTAAAAGATACACACACTGACAACGGAAAACCTAGAATCGTACGAAATATAAATGAGAGTGAGCTTACGAACTTTGACGTAAAAGATGGATATCTTCTTACCGACAGGGGAGAGGTGCATTTTAGAGATGTTGATCCAGAAGATGCTCCATTTGTTCTAAAGTTTGGAAGAATTGACATAGATTCTGATTTTTCTAGACAAGACAGCGCTAATTTGATTCGAATTTCTGAGGGAATCGTTTTTTCTCCTGACGAAATAGCTAGGTATCCTAGTGAAATAAATGAATATACTAAAGCATATGTTGGAAAACTAGATGGAATCTTTGACAAAATACGAAAATTCAACATAGAACACGTTTATACCTCTTTTCCTGAAGGAAGAATAAGATTTGATACAGTAACGATTGGCGGAAAATCTAATGAGGAGCTGCAAAGAGAAATGAAAGACTCTGGAATAAATATTTCAGAATATGTAGCTTCAATGATGAAAAATCCTGATTTTACTACACTTTCTGAACCTCGAGAAACTAATCTTGTAAGATTAAAAGTCGGTGAATTAGGCTTGCCTGATGACTATCCCACAACAGAGCAGATATTTAAAAGAGCAGAAGAACTTGGCTTAGAACTTTGCCCCCCGGATCTTGGGCCTAATTACAGACTTGCCTATAAAGATCAACCGATGAATGGGTTTTCTATTGGAATGAAGCCAATCACCGACTCGGGCGGCGTTCCCTGGGTCTTCCATTTGGAGCACACTGCTGATGGGTTGTGGTTGCTCTGCAACTTCGCCGATCCTGGCAACAGGTGGAATCCGAGGAGTGGGTTTGTTTTCAGTCTACCTAAATCGAGTTGAGTTTTTAAGCCAATAGTATTATAATTATGCTAGACAATTGAAGTTGTCAGTGAAGGTTATGAAATTAAATTTATACCTCAGCTTGATTAGAGAATAAGTCTCCCCGCATTGCGAGGCTTCTTTTGTTTTATAAATTATGGCATCTGATTCAGATTTAATATCATTAGAAAAAAAACTTATCGAAAGACAGGAAAAGTTAGAGCACGATCGTGAAGATTTGGAAAGCGATAAGAAAAAACTTACAGCAAAACTGGATGAATATTCAGAAAAACTTCAAAAAGTTTCAGGTCTTACTGCTGACGAAGCAAAATCAGAACTACTTAGAGTAGTTGAAGAAAGAGAAGCGCAAACCCTTGCTAAGATAATCCGCGAGCGAGAAGAAGAGGCAAAAAGAACTGCAGACAAGAGATCTCAAGAAATCGTAGTGGAGGCTATGAGGCATGGTGCAGTTAGCTACATTCCTGAATACACAGTTTCAATTGTAAGAATTCCAGACGAGGAAATAAAGGGAAGAATAATTGGAAAAGAAGGCAGAAACATCAGAGCATTTGAGCAGGCAACAGGAGTCGATGTGGACCTAGATGAAGAAGGAATCATAAGGTTATCATCATTTGATCAGGTAAGGCGTGAAATTGCGCGTCGTTCGCTTGAGAAGCTAATTACAGATACTAGAGTTCAGCCATTCAGAATAGAAGAGATAGTTGAAGAGACAAAAAAAGAAGTAGAGCGAATAATGTTCCAAGAAGGAGAAAAGCTGGCTCATGAAGCAGGCGTTTTCAATCTTCCTGCAGAACTTATTGGAATTCTAGGTCGATCAAAATTCAGAACTTCATATGGTCAGAATTTGACTCTTCATTTGCTTGAGACCTCTAAGATTGGTATTCATTTAGCTGAGGAAGTGGGAGCTGATGTAAATGTGGTTAGAATTGCAGCGCTTGTTCATGACATTGGAAAAGTAGTTCCAGGAGATGGAAGTCACGTAAAGCTCGGAGTGGATCTTCTTAAAAAATATAATATACCTCAACCAATTATTGACTGCGTAGCTCAGCATCATGAAGATCTTCCATTTACTTCAGTTGAATCAGTTATCGTACACGTTGCTGATGCTATTTCTGCTGCGCGTCCTGGAGCAAGGTATGAAGATGTAGAAGAGTATGGCGTAAGGCTAAGTGAAATGGAAGACATTGCGAAGAAGTATGATGGCGTAGAAGACGCATATGCATTTGAAGCAGGACGTGAGCTTCGCGTGATTATTGATCCAGGTAAACTTGATGATAATGCTACTACATTACTTGCAGATAAAATCCGAGAAGAGGTAAGCAAATCTCTTGCAATTCCAGGTGAAGTAAAAGTAACCGCAATCCGTGAATTCCGCGCAGTCTCAGGAAACGAGTAAACTTCATTTCTTGTCTCGTTTGTAGGAATATAGACAATTGAACACTTTCAATCTACTTGCCCCGCTCAATACTTTAGCGGGATTGCAGATTTATTATAAATGAACATATTTTTTGGACTTGCCCCGCTCAAATTTAGCGGGACTTCGTACTATCGAACAAATTAGTGGGACTTGACAGAGTCTTCGTTAACGCTGTATTGTTAAGATAATCAAATGACTGCTGGCTTAATTAATTTAAGCTAATTAGGAAGAGGTGATTTATTTTGACTAAAAAAGATTTAATAGTGCACGTTTCAAAAAAGGCAAACCTGACCAATAAAGCTTCAGCGGAAGCTGTTCAGGCAATGCTAAATGGAATTAGAGATTCTTTAAAAAGAGGAGAAAAAGTCGTAATAACAGGATTTGGTACTTTTTCAGTAAGAAAGCGTTCTGAAAGGCCAGGTAGAAATCCAAAAACAGGAGAGAAGATTACGCTTCCGGCAAGACGCGCTCCGGGATTTACTCCCGGTAAAACTCTAAAAAAAGCTGTAAGATAATTTTTGGTTGTCATCCCAAGCTCGGTTGGAGATCTAAATTTCTTGACATAAAATCAGGAAGGTTGTTTTTCTTCGCATTAGTTCTTCCCCTAATACTTCTTTGATATAATCAGTCTATGGCGATAAAAGTAAAAAATTTAGTTAAAGAATATTCCGTGTATAAAAAAGATTCTGGGATTTCAGGATCTATAAAGTCCGTTTTTTCAAGAAAGTATGAAATAGTAAATGCAGTTGAAGATATTTCTTTTGAAATAGATGAGGGAGAGCTCATTGGCTTTATAGGACCGAACGGAGCCGGGAAAACTACTACGCTTAAATGTCTTTCAGGTCTTTTATATCAAACATCAGGAGAAATTGAAGTTTTAGGATTTACCCCCCAAGAGAGAAATTATAAGTTTTTAAAGCAAATCGGATTAATTATGGGCCAGAAAAACCAACTCTGGTGGGATCTTCCAGCAGTTGACAGTTTTGTTTTGCAAAAAGAAATTTATCAAATTTCTGACTCAAATTATAAAAGAACTTTATCAGATCTTTTAGACTTACTTGATGGACATGAAATTTATAAAGTTCCTGTAAAAAAACTTTCCCTTGGTCAGAGAATGAAAATGGAGATAGTATCAGTACTTCTCCATAATCCAAAAGTGCTCTTTCTTGATGAGCCTACTATTGGATTAGATGTCGTGATGCAAAAGTCTCTCCGAGAATTTCTAAGAGAATATAATAAAAAATATAATTCCACGATTCTTTTAACCAGTCATTATATGAAAGATGTGGAAGAATTATGTAAAAGAGTAATAGTGATAAATCATGGGAAAATTCTTTATGATGGTGATTTGTCAGATTTAATTAAAAAATATGCACCGTATAAAAACATAGGAATTACCTTTAATGACGATGTCGATCCGAAAGCTTTTAAAGATTTTGGAGAAGTTGATGATTACGAGAATCAAAAACTTAAGCTTCTTGTTAACAGAGATAAAGCAAGCGAAGCGGTTTCGAAGATTTTGTCAAAATATGATGTTGAAGATATAAATATTGAAGACCCCGAGATAGAAGATGTTATTAGGAAAGTTTTTGGTGATAAATAAATCTTCTTTAAAAATCAACACAGGCTTTGATGATTAATTAGATTTTAATATTAAGTAAAGACTTATATATGAAAAAATATATAATTGCTGCAAAAAATACTTGGGATGAGGCATTAAGTTACAGATTTAATTTTTTAATTTGGAGGCTTCGAAATGTAATACTTCTTTTATCTACTTATTTTCTTTGGTTGGCTGTAATTCCTGTAGGCACAAATGTGTTTGGTTATGATCAATCTTCTATGATCACCTATATTCTTTTAACTGCAATCGTAAGAGCTGTAGTAACTTCAAATAGAAGTTATGCAATTGGGCAGGAGATAAACGAAGGAAATTTATCGAATTTTTTACTTCAGCCCATTAATTATTTTGCATATTGGTTTTCGAAAGATATCGGTGATAAGCTTATGAACCTCGTTTTTTCAAT
The DNA here is from genome assembly GCA_964637955.1 of uncultured Gammaproteobacteria bacterium. Taxonomy (GTDB): domain Bacteria; phylum Patescibacteriota; class Microgenomatia; order Levybacterales; family UBA12049; genus 2-01-FULL-39-10-A. The sequence continues at coordinate 304,054 of CAZWXQ010000001.1, forward strand.
AGCTGAACTTGCTATAATTTTTGTACTTCTAAAACCTCCAATCTACATCCAAACAAGCCCAGAATATATTTTATTTTTCATCATTTCAATAATACTTGCTGTTATTTTGTATTTCTTCATTAATATCTTATTGGGACTTATTGGTTTTTGGAGCCCCGACGTTTGGGCTCCAAGATTTATTTTTTGGATAGCTGTAGGATTTTTTGCAGGCGAATATTTTCCTTTAGATATTTTACCATCAGCTATTTATGATGTTTTTAAAATTCTTCCATTTTCATATTTAATTTATTTCCCTATTAAAGTATATTTGGGACAATTTACATACACGGAAATTTTTGTAGGATTCTTAATTACAACAATATGGATTGGAGTATTCGCAATAGTTGTAAACCTTGTTTGGAAGAAAGGATTGAAATCTTATACAGCTCAAGGTAGATAGTTCAATTAGCGAAGTATATTTGAGACTGATAAGAATAAAATTATGAAAAGATATTTGAAGCTTTGGTACATGTATAGTTTATATTCAACTCAGATTGGACTTCAGTCTAGATTTGGCGCTGTTCTTTTTTTAGTTGGGAAGTTTATGAGATTTGGAATTTTTTTGTTTTTTATTTTTCTTCTTTCATCAACTGTTAAAGAAATTTCTGGATACACTTTCTGGGAGATGATGTTAATTTTTGCTACATTTAATTTAATCGATGTCTCATCTCAATTATTTTTTCGAGAAGTTTATAGATTTAGAAATTATGTTATAGATGGCAGTGTTGATTATTTTCTAGTCCGTCCAATGAAGCCACTTTTTAGATTTTTATTTGGAGGAGCTGATATTTTTGACGTTCCACTTTTTATAATCTCAATTTTGTTAGTCATTTTGAGTTTGGTTAAGATTGGAGATGTGAATTTTGTTGGTTTAATCTCTTATGTTGTCTTGATTTTAAACGGATTTATGATTGCTTTGTCCTTTCATGTTTTAGTTCTGACAATAGGTATACTTTCAACGGGCGTTGATAATGCTCTGTGGCTTTATGGAGATATAACAGAAATGGGAAAAATTCCGATAAATTTATATAAAAAACCATTAAGTTCTATTCTAACTTTTGTAATTCCCGTAGGAATAATGATTACTTTTCCTGCCCAAGCTGCTTTCGGAGAGCTTTTACCTCAACTTATTTTGATTTCTTTTATGATAGGTTTTGGGCTTTTAGCTTTTTCAGCAATTTCTTGGAGATTTGCCTTGAGAAAATACGCTAGTGCCAGTAGCTAAATTTACTACTATAAGATATTATGGTATAATTATCATGCTGGGAAGAAGATCTACTACTGGCTCGCATTCGCGATCCTAGAGGAAAGTCCAGACAGCATAGGAAAAGGATTGGGGCGTAAGCCCCGACTAGAAATAGCTGGTACTTAAATCCTTATCTTACTAAAAGGGATTTAAAGCAGGTTTTGAATTAACAAAACCTGAGAGCAACAGAGACGAGTAAGAGTGAAACGGGCAATCCTACCTGCTGCAACCTTTGAAAGACACATTTGAGTTTTCCTAACGAGTGTCGATAAAGGGCATCTCGATTAAATTGAGATAAGATGACTATCGTCATTTTTAAGAAAGATTGTAGATTGAAACAGAATCTGGCTTATTATCTTCCCAGCACAAAATATCTTTATTTTTTTGCAAATTTGTAGAAATGCTTAAATAAAAATCGTTATTGCTATGCACTGCATAACATCTTATACCTATTTTCTGCGCAAAAAGGCACTTCATGCTATGTCGCATAGCATTTTGTACTTATTGTCTTCGGACAAAAGCACTGATGTTATGTAGAGCATAACATCTTGTATTCGCAATTAACGCAAAGAACATTCTTGCTACAGTGAAAATCACTTTTTTCAATATCATGAATTTTATTAATAAGTTCTTCTTCAAGTGAATCTAAATCTTCTTTTGTGAACTGCATAGTTTTCTTGCTGTTACTTTCCAGGAAATGCAGAGATAGAGTAATATCTTCTGGCTTTCTATTTAGTAGAGGATCTTTAATTTTTGTGGCGGCAAGAGCATAAATCGCAAGTTGAAGTCTATGAGCAGAGTCAGCTTTTGGATTATCTTGGCCGGTTTTATAGTCTATGATTTCAATTCCATCCTGTGTTTTATCAATCCTGTCAATTTTTCCAAAAACTTTTACCCCGTTTTTTAATGCGAAGTTTATAGGAAGTTCGAGACCAATTGGGGTTACTTCTTTTTTAAATTCTTTTTCAAAATATCTAGTGAGTGCTTTTTTTGCTTCTTCAAATCTTTCTTCTTCGTGCTTTTTGTTTAAATACCCTTCGTTAATCCATTCCTCATGCAAAAGATTCAGTAAGTATTCTAAATTAAGATTAACATTTTCTTGATGGGCTTTGTAAAATTTATACAACGCATTGTGAATTGAGATTCCAAAACTTTGGACTGATGAAACTGGAGTGGGAATATTAAAAATCACTTTTGCTTTATAGTGAAGTGGACAAATATCAAACATTTGTAAATTTGAATAAGTTATATAATCAATTTTAAGGGGTTGTTTCTTTTCTTTTATTTCTTCATGCTCATGGTACGGAGCTAGAACTTCAGTTAATGATAGTTGTTCTGATCGAATTTGACTTTTTTGTGAAGTTTTTAAATCAGGAGTTGCTTCATAAACAAATGGAGAAATTTTCTTTGTTCTTTTTCCAGTTCCATAATAATCTGCAGCTGTAAAATAAAGTTTTTCGCGGGCTCTGGTCATTCCTACATAAAAAAGCCTTCTTTCTTCTTCGAGATGAAAATCAATGTCAGTTGGTAATTTTTCTTTGATAATTCCTTCAGGGAGAGGAATTTTTTCTGATCTTTCTCGAGAAGGAAATCTATCAGAAACGAGATTTATTAAAAACACTACTTCAAATTCCAAACCTTTTGATGAGTGAACGGTGAGTATATTTACAGCATCTCTATCTTTCATGTCTACATCAGCAGCAGTTGGACTATCTCCCATTTGTAGCATGAGATTTAGCCATTCAGTTACAGTAAAAACATTTGAATCTGGTCTATCAGTTTCAAAATTTTTAATTCTGTCAAAGAACTTAGCAATATTTTGAACTCTTCTTTCTTCAATTACAGATTCAGCTTTTTGTAAAGATTCAAATAGTCCTGAGTCTGCAATAAAGTAATAAAGAACCTGACCAGCTGAATCTTTTTTACTTCTCTCAAGGTGTCTTAAAATCATTTCTTTAAATTTTTTAAGTTTTTCTTGAGAGTCTGTTTTTAGAAAAGATTGATCAATTGAGTCTAGGCTTTGAAAAAGATTAAGATTTTTCTTTTTCGCATAATTAAAAAGATAGATTATTTCTACATATGGAATTTTAAAAATATCCATTGATAAAACTCGAAATAGTGAAACTGAGTCGGAAGGATTTGTTAAGAAATTTAAATAAGCAATTAGGTCTTTTATTTCATCCTGATTAAAAAGATATGATGGGCCAAGAAATTGATATGGGACGCCTCTTCTTTGAAGAGCTTGAGTGATTGGAGCAGCATGATTATTTGCCCTAACTAAAATCGCTATGTCTTTGTAATTATATTTTTTCTTCGTGATTTTTTGAATGGTTTTAGCAATTTCATCTGCTTCGTCTTCTGATTTAATCTGATGTATTAATTCAATTTTTTCATTATTATCGCTTTTATTGCTTTTAAGTTTTTTATCAATCTTTTCAACAACTTCAAGTCTATTTGGATTATTATTTTGAATTAGTCTGTAAGATGCATCGAGAATTGCTTGAGTTGATCTATAGTTTTGATTAAGAGTAATATTTACAGCCCGAGGGAAGTTCTTTTTAAACTGTAAAACATTTGATACTGCTGCACCCCTAAATCTATAAATAGATTGATCGTCATCTGCCACAACTGTAATGTTTTTGTCATCACCTGAAAGGAGAATCGCTAGCTCGTTTTGTGCAAAGTTGGTGTCTTGAAATTCATCGACTAAAACATATTTAAATTGGTTTTGATATCTATTTAAAATTTCTGGTCTTTTTCTAAAGAGTAAAAGTACATTTGAAATGAGATCAGAAAAATCCATGAGAGAATATTTTATCTTTAATTCCTCGTAACCTTTATATGCATTTGCTAGTTCCAAATATTGTTTGCTGTCATCTGACTTTTGCTTTAATGCCCATTTTAGATATTCCGTTGGAGTGATGTCTTCATCTTTTAGTCTGGAAAAATGTGACAGAAGTGCTTCAATAAATTTAGTGGGATTTCCAAGGGGTCTAAAAATATTAAGTCCTAATTCGAAAATATTTTGCCTTAACAATAATACTGATTCTGAATCAGAAATTTGTTTGTAGTTTGAATCAAGTCCAATTTGGTGAGCTTCGTCTCTCATAATTCTGTCGCAGAAAGCATGAAAGGTGTGAATCCAAAGGTTAGTATATCCATAGGGAAGTAAGACATCGATTCTTTCTTGCATTTCAAATGATGCTTTTTCAGTAAATGTCAAAGCCAATATTTCACTTGGCTTTAACCCTTTTTCTATTACAAGAAATCTTAATCTTTCTGTTATTACTGTGGTTTTTCCAGTTCCTGCACCCGCAATTATTAATAGTGGTCCATCTCCAAAATTTATTGCTTTCTTTTGTTCTTCGTTAAGTAGCTTTTCTGACATTAGATTTGTAGATATTAACTCTAGCACGTATTGTTGTTATAATCAACGAAGTTATATGGGAAAAGCAGTAAAATTCGAATTGGAATTTATTAAAAAACAAAAAGAATCAAAAGACACATATTCTTTTTATTTTAAAAGACCAAATGAATTTGATTTTTTTTCAGGTCAATACGTAAAGTTGTTTTTAGATATTCTTAATCCTGATTCTCGTGGATCTTCAAGATATTTTACAATCTCATCAAGTCCGGAAGAAAAAAAATATTTAATCATAACTACAAGAATTATTAAGAGTTCATTTAAATTAAAATTAAATCGTTTGAAGTCTGGAGAAAAAATCATGGCATTTGGACCTGTCGGATATTTTGATTTTTATCCTGAAAAACAAAAAAATTTAGTTTTTATTGCAGGTGGAATTGGAGTTACGCCGTTTCATAGTATTCTAAAAACACTTGAGTTTAAGAAATCTAAAATAAATATTATATTGTTTAATTCTTTTGATTATAAACAGAATGTTGTTTTTTATAGAGATCTTAAGAAAATTGAGAATGAAAATTTGAATATTAAATTAATTTATACATTAACTAAAGATGCGAATAATTATTTGGAGTTTGAAAAAGGAAGAATTGATGAATCGCTAATTAAGAAATATATTGATGATTTGCATGAATATCATTATTTCATTACAGGTTCCGAGAATTTTGTAAATGATATATTTGAAATGTTAAGAAAAATTGGAGTACTGGAGGAAAAAATATTTAAAGAAGATTTTCCTGGTTATTAGTTGCTAATTTTTCTAAATCTCCACCAATTTCATTTGATTTATCCAGTTTTTTTCCAATTTTTTGAAATGATGTAACGACATTATTAAATTGCGAAGAAGAGTTTGTGATATGGCGCCCAAGAATTCCTAAGTTTTCATTTACTTTATCATAATCCACTTTAAGTCCTCGAATCATTGCAAATATTTCCCTGGATTTTGTCTCAATTTTCTTTCCTTCGAATGATAATAGAATTACTTGAAGGTGAGCATAAAGTGTAGTAGGTGAAACAGCATAAATTCTTTTCCTTCTCGCATAATCTAGTATGTCGGGATTATCTGCAATTTCATAATAAACAGGCTCACTTGGAATATACATAAGGCAAAAATCCATTGTTCCTTCATCTGGCAAAATATATTTTCTAGAAATATCATCTATGTGTTTTTTAACATCTCTAACAAATTCTTTTTTAAATGCGTCTTTTTCTGTAGCATTTTCTGCTTTTACCATTTTTTGAAAATTTTCCATCGGGAATTTAGAATCTATTGGTAAAATACCTGCATCAGTTTTTATAGCAGCATCCACTCTTTCACCATTTGAGAATTGATACTGAAGATTAAAACTATTTTTTGGAAAAGTTTGAGAAATTAGATCTTTTAATACTTCCTCTCCTATATTTCCTCGCAATTTTGGGCTTTTTAGAAAATCTTGAAGTTCTCGCATATTTCTTCCAATCTCTGACATTTCGCCAATCTCTTTATTTACTTGACCAATTACTTCAGCAGCACGTGTCAGTCGGTCATTAATCTGTTTATTATTTTCTTGGAGCGTTTTGGTAAGATCTGCTGAATTTGCTCTCATCGATTCATTCAAGCTTTTATTTGTTGCATCAATTGATCCCTGCATACTCTTAAGCCATTCAATGAGCGCTTTATCTGATTGAGGATTATTTTGTTTGCGACTTAGAAGAAAATATAAAGCTATGAAGCCAATACTTATTGCAGCTAAAACAATGAGCAGTTCGTTTTGCATATTTAGTATTATATTTTATCATGTATGCGCAAGTGTAATTTTCTACTGAAATTAAAAATAGAGGTTGGGGTCTGCATTTACTTCTAGAAAATCTTGCGTTTTATCATTGAAGAAAGCAGCCGCTCCAATCATGGCCCCATTATCAGTGCATAATTTTCTTGATGGAATAAAAAGAGGAATTTCTAAAGATTTTTTTAGCTCATTTTCAAATGTATCTTTTAACTTGGTATTTGCTGCGACTCCTCCTCCGATAAGTATTGATTTGACGTTATATTTTAGTGCTGCTTTCATTGATTTTCGTACGATAACATCAGCTATTGCTTTTTCAAGAGATGCGCAAAGGTCATATAGAATTTGTTTATCAGATTCTTTGAGTTGTTCCTCTAAGACTACTTGTTGCCAGCCAACTTTTGATCCTGGGTTAATTCTAAGAACTGGAAAGTGCTTATTGGTTTCATTCAGAAAAGATGTTTTTAAACCAGAAAAGGAAAAATCAAAATCACCACTACCAATCATAGGGCGTGGAAACTTAAATTCATTTTCATTTCCAGACTTTGCTAGTTTTGCAATTTTTGGTCCACCAGGATAGTTGTATCCAAGTAGTCTTGCGCATTTATCGAAACATTCTCCAGCGGCATCATCACGAGTGCCACCCAGCCATTTTATATCTCCATGTTTTTTTATTATAACTAAGTCAGTATGTGCTCCAGAAATTATTAATCCAAGTGCGGGAAATTTTATGTCCTCTTGTCCTTCATCAATAAAATTAGCATAAATATGTCCAAGTAAATGATTGGTTGGAATAAGTGGTTTTTTCCAAACATACGAAAGAGTTTTTGCTGTCTCCACGCCTATTAAAAGTGACCCAATAAGCCCAGGTCCATATGTAACCGCTATCGCGTCCAAATTTTCAATTTTTAATTTACAATTTTCAATTGCTTGTTTAATGACAGGGATTATAAATTTAATTTGCTCCCTAGCTGCATTTTCAGGTATTATTCCACCAGTTTTTCCATGGAGAGTTAATGAGGAGGAAATGACGTTTGATAATAGTTTTACCTTGTTTGATTTTGAATCACCTTCAATAATTGCTGCGCTAGTTTCATCGCAGCTTGTTTCGATGCCAAGAATTAGCATATTTTAGAGGTTGTTTATATTAATTGTTGAACCTTCTTTTATATTATATTTTTCTGCAAGTCCGGCATTTATCTCAAGAACCTTGTCTGATTGAGAAGTTGGTTGATATAGCTGCGGATTATCATTATTGCTTGCTGGTACAGGAGCATTCGAAATAACAGTGGTTACCTTATTTCCATTTATATAAATAATATCAATTGGAAAATTCATATTTTTCATCCAGAAAGAATAGTAATCAGGTCTATTAAATACAAATAACATACCTTTATTTTCAGCTAATTTTTTTGTTTCAGATAGGCCAATTTGTTGCTCTTTGTCTGAGTCTGCAATTTCAACTTTGAAAGTCTCATTATTGATAGATACTTCAGTTTTTTTAACTTTTGAAAATAAAAGTGAAACAATAAGGATAGTAAAGAAAATTACCACTGTAAGTCCCAATAGAAGTCTGATGTTATCTCTTAAGAAAAATTTTGATCTTTCCATATTTATTTAATACTATTTATATAATTACTGCTCGAAAATCCTTCCAGCTTTTTGATTTCTATAAGCTTGGCATTCACCTTTTTGCATTGTTCCTTTCTTCTAGAGATGTTTTTATCACCTTTAGTGAGTGCAATGTAATCAGGCTGAATTTGGACTATAAGTTTATCATAATCTTCGTTTTTTGTCATCCCCGAAAGTGGAATTATGTAGTCAACTGATGAAAGAGTTTTTAGAAGGGAGGATCTTATGTTCTGCGTGTTTATAGGCCTAGTATTTCCTTTATATTTTTTAATGTTTTCGTCGCTTTCAAGAAGTAGGAATAATTTATCAGCTATATTTTTTGAGTCCGAGAGAAATTTTATATGACCTGGATGTAAAATATCAAAGCATCCACCTACTAAAACAATGGTTTGTTTTTTTTGTTTTATGTTTTTTGAAATTTGGGCAGCTTCATCAATTTTTATAATTTTTTTCACTGAGTTTTAGTGCCTCTTAAAAATACTGCTTGCCAAGGTCTGTAGTTTGATCGAAAGGTATCTGAAATAATTACTTTTCCATCTCTGGTAACCGTTCTGGTAAATACTGTGTTTGCTCCAGCCGCTGCGAAATCTACTTGTTTTACAGTTCCTGCGGGAAGTGTTGGATCATCTTCAAATTTGGCTTCTGGGGCAGGGCTTTGATTTGTAATTACAGGAGTTGTAACTTCACTAATTCTTCCGTCACTTGTGCCATAGATCATAAATGTAAGCCTTAGCTCTTCAGGATCTAGGATGCTTTGAACCAATATGTGATGTCCGGTGTCATTTTTAAATTTAAAATCGACTGATGGAACATAAACTGTCGCATCGATTCCTGGTGAAGAATCTTGCTCATAATAACCTACTCTGTAAGCATGTGCATGTCTTTCAACTATTGGGAGTCCTGCGTTCAATGCAGCTCTAAAAAGGGTAGTAGATACTTGGCAAATTCCACCCCCATCGCCCAGCACTGTTTTTCCTCCTGATATTACATAAGCTTGTTTGTATCCTGTTAACGAAGAAACATCGCCTACTGTTTTAGCAAATGAAAATGTTTCCCCAGGGGGAACTAGTGTTCCATTAACCCTGCTTGCTCCAAGCGCTACATTAAAAATTCTGCTTTCAATGGAATGTTGATAAGTGGAAGTGCCAGATCCAATTAATTCTTTTATTCCCATCTTATTAACTTTTTCTGTTGTAAGGTTTGGCGAGAGAGTTTTCACTGGTATATCAATTTTTATAATTCGTATGCTTTCTGAATTTGTAGAATTTCCACCCTTAGCAATGACTTGCTTCGTTAACTCCTCTTTATTAATCTCTCTTCCATTTTCGGATGCCCTAAACTCCGCAACCCTTCCATCTTGGAAATTAAATACTGCTTCAACTGGGGCCTTGTTTATTTTTACATACAATGGATCAAGTTTTTCCTCTAATTTTTCGTCAGAATACTTATATGCGGGGGAAAGATTTACGCCATTTATGTAAGATTGAATTATCATTCCCACACTTGTTACGGGATCTTTTGTTCTTCCAATGCTCATTGCTTGAGTGGCGAGTAGGTTTTCATCGTATCCAAAGTCGATATCTTTTGCAGAAATAGTAGCTACCTCTTTTTCAAACTTAAATTCAAATTGAGAATTTGATAAATCACTATTTTTTTGGGTAAAATAATTTTTAACTTCGCTTTCTGATTTTTTGCTAAAATCCACTCCGTTTATGCTGACGCCAGGATAAATTTTGCCTTTATAATAGTTTTGGAATGCTAAATAGGTGAAACTCGTAATTAAAAATAGGGAAATTATTGCACCAACTGAGAACCAAAAAACAATTCGTGAAGCATTTTTTACATGCCTCTTTGTAATTTTTGGTTTCTGTTCTAATTCTTTTTCTTGTGTTTTAACTTTCGAAGATTTCATTGATTAAGGAGTATTGGTATTATACTATATAATAATGGAAGAAGGAACGTTTCCGAAAGATCCAGATAGTGCTATGCCCGAGCCTAAAGACTCCTGGGAAAATTCTTCCAATATTCTTAATAATCCATCTGAAGTAAATCCACATACTTCAAATCCTCCTCCAATTGTTTTTAAATCAAATTCAGGAAATGAAAATGATGAGAAAAAATTATCTTCAGGAGATTCATCAAAGAAAATTTTAAAACTTGTAATTGGAATGTTTGTAGTATTGACTATTATTCTTTCGGTCCTCACATTTATTGTGCCTAGATTTACTGAAAAAAAAGTTAAGGATGTGACACTTACTTACTGGGGACTTTTTGAAGATGAAAGTATAGTAAGGCCAGTTCTTGATCAATTTCAAGAAGAAAATCCCCACATTAAAGTTGAATATAAAAAACAAGAATTACCAGAATATTTAGACAGACTTTTGGTTCGTTCTGCAAATGGAAACGGGCCCGATGTTTTTAGATTCCATAATACTTGGTATCCAACTCTCTCTGGTCTTTTATTACCACTTCCTAAGGAGACAATTGAAAAAAGTCAATTTAATGATAATTATTACGATGTCACAAAAGGAGATTTAATTAAAAGAGGCACGATTTACGGCATACCACTTCATTCAGATACTCTCGCTCTTTTTATAAACACTTCTTTGTTTCAGCAAATGTCTTCAGAAACAGGTAGTGAAATTCCAATTCCTAATACTTGGCAAGAGTTTATAGACTCATCAGTGTCTTTAACGAAAAGAGATGAGAATGGAGCGATTTCAATTGCTGGAGCAGGTATTGGAACATATGATAATGTGACTCATGCTCCTGATATAATTTCTCTTTTGTTTGCTCAGAATGGTGTAGATCTTGCAAATCCTTCAGCAAGTCAAGAGAAAATAGCAGACGCAATGAGATTTTATACGAATTTTGCTGCTGTAGAAAATAATGTTTGGGATGCAACGCAAGATTCTACAAAAATTGCTTTTTCGCAAGGAAAACTTGCTATGTATTTTGGTTATTCTTGGGACTTGGCCGACTTTAAAAAACAGAATCCGAATCTTCAAATTAAAGTTGTACCTGTTCCTCAGTTGATAAGTGATGAGAAGATAAATATCGCGAGTTATTGGGTAGAGGGAATCTCTCAGAAAAGTAAGCATCCGACTGAATCTGCTCTACTTTTAAAATTCTTGGCAAGAAGTGATATTGCGGAAAAACTCTATGTAGAGCAAGCGAAATCTAGACAAATCGGGGAGCCTTATTCGTATAAGAGTCTTGCCGAGAAATTAAAAGATACGGACTCATTTATTTTTGTTGATCAGTCAAATACTGCAGAGTCTTCTATTTTCGTAAGTGATACTTTCAATGCGTCTTATAACGACAAATACAATGAGCATATTAGACAAGCTACAAATTCTATTTTAAATGGTGATTCTGAATCTAGTGCAACAGAAGCTATGTTAAAAGGGTTCGCTCAAACCACGCTTGAATTCAGTGGAGCAAGTAAGAAGTAAAAGTACTACTAGAGGGCATTGACAAGGGTTTTCATTTGTTCTAGTATTGGCAATAATAACATTCCCTCATCTTTTTCCGAGGGATTTTCTATATATATGGACAGTAAAAAAATATATTTAACAAAAGAAGGATTGGATGAACAGCAAAAGGAATATGATGACCTTACTAAGGTAAAAAGACCGGAAATCCTTGAGCGACTTTCTGCGGCTCGAAATATGGGTGATCTGTCAGAGAATGCAGAATACACCGTTGCTCGTGAAGAGCTCTCTTTTATCGATGGGCGAATTGATGAATTGGAAGAAATTCTAAAACAAGTGGTTATTATTAGTAATAATCATTCAAGTACGATAAAATTGGGTTCAACAGTGAAAGTCCACACAGGAAAAGATAATGAAGAGTTTACTGTTGTTGGCGAATGGGAAGCAGACCCTAAGGAGAAAAAGATTTCACATGAATCTCCACTTGGAAAAGCTTTGATTGGTAAAAAAGTTGGAGAAAAAGTAGAAGTTGAAGCTCCTGCTGGGAAAATTGTATACACAATCGAAGCAATTGAATAAGGTTAAAGAATGACCAATTCTCAAAACGATCACATCTCCAAATTTTATAACTTCCTAGAAGAATCCATTTCAAATTTTAAATCTCCAAAAATTGTAGAATCAGGGCAAGGTGCATATCTAAAAATAGATGGGATAGATAAGTTAAATTTTTGTTCTAGTCATTATTTGGGATTTCCTCAAAATCCACGGATTAAAGAAGCTGTCAAAACAATAGTAGATAAGTATGGAATAGCAACTGGTTATAGAACTTTGGCAGGTTCTCACGCTTTACACATAGAGCTTGAAAGCTCTATTGCTAAATTTAAGGGGACGCAGGATTCTGTTACCTTTTCGAGCGCGTATTTAGCAAACTGTGCAGCAATAACTACAATTATTGGAAAAGAAGATATTGTGATTTCAGATGAGCTTAATCATGCTTCAATAATTGACGCGGTAAGACTTTCTGGAGTAAAAAATAAGTTAATTTATTCGCATACAGATATGGCAAGTCTTGAAGAAAAATTAAAAGAAGCAGATTTTCTTAGGAAGACTCCAAAAAGTAATGGTGATTCTCCTTTGGTTTTAGTAATTACTGATGGTGTATTTTCTATGGATGGTGACATAGCTCCACTCCCAAAAATATTGAAGTTAGCAAGGGAGTCTGGTGCATTGGTTATGGTCGATGATGCTCACGGTGAAGGAGTGTTGGGAAAGGGTGGAAGGGGCGTTGTAGATCACTTTGGATTGTTAGGAGAAATAGATATTGAAGTCGGAAGTTTATCCAAAGCATTTTCATCAAGCGGAGGATTTATCGCAGGAAATAAAAATATTGTCACTTATTACAAGATGAATGCCCGTCAGAGACTTTTTTCAGCATCATTATCTTTGGCTGATAGTGCAGCAGCACTTGAGGCAATTAAGATTTTAATTGAATCTGATGAGCCAGTTAAAAAACTTTGGGAGAACGTTGAATATCTTAAAAAAGGATTTAGTGATCTAGGATTTGATACTGGAAAAAGTGAATCTCCAATTACACCAGTTATGATAGGAGATGAAGATAAGGCAAAAGAATTTAGCTTAAAATTATTTGAAGAAGATGTATATGCAACACCAATTGTTTTTCCAATGGTTGCTAGAGGAAAAGCTAGAATTAGAGTGATTCCATCTGCAGCTCATAGCAAGGAAGACCTTGATAAGGGAATTGCAGCTTTTGATAAAATCGGAAAGCAGCTTGAAATAATATGAAAAAAATTTTGGTAACTGGAGCATTTGGTTTAGTCGGCACTGAGCTTGTTGACGCACTTCATAATAAATATGGTAAAGAAAATGTAATTGCAGTTGCTCATAGCAAAAAGCCTGAAAAATTTGAAGGTATTTTGGAGCAAGGAGATGTTACAGAAAAAGAAAGCATCGTTAAGATAGTTAAAAAACATAAAGTTGATACTATTTATCATCTTGCAGGAATACTTTCAGTGGGAAGTGAAAAAACTCCTTCGTTGGCATGGGATGTCAATTTAAATGGTTTAAGAAATGTTTTAGATGTAGCAAAAGACGAGAGTCTAAAAGTTTTCTGGCCGAGTTCAATTGCCGCTTTTGGTCCAACTACCCCAAAGGAAAACACTCCTCAACAAACAGTTCTTGAACCTACAACTATCTATGGCGTTGCTAAAGTTGCTGGAGAGCTTTTATGTCAATATTATTTTAATAGATACGGTGTGGATGTTCGTAGTCTTCGCTATCCAGGTCTTAACGGGTGGAAAGCAGAGCCTGGAGATGGGACTACTGAATATGCGATTCATATTTTTTATGGCGCAATAAGAGATGGAAAATATGTATGTCCTCTAAAGCCAGACACAAGGCTCCCGATGATGTATTTAGACGATGCAATCAAGGGTACAATAAAGCTTATGGAAGCAGATCCAGAGTCTATTGCTATTAGAACAAGTTATAATTTCGCAGGAATTTCATTTACGCCTGCTGAGCTCGTTGTAGAAATTAAAAAAATAATGCCCGAGTTTGAAGTTACTTACGTCCCAAATAGCTCTCAGGCGATTGCTGATTCTTGGCCTAAGACGATCGATGATTCTAAGGCGAGAACTGATTGGGGCTGGAAGCCAGAATTTGATCTTCCTAAAATGACAGAAGCCTTAATGGAAAATTTAAAAAACAAACTTAAATCCTCTTAATTTTATTTCCATCACTTTTTTGAGATAATCCAAACATGAAAAAATATAGCTTAGCTGTTTGTGGTGGAACCTTTGACTTGCTTCACTCAGGTCACAAAAGTTTTTTGAAAGAAATTTTTGAAAATTCTGAAAGAGCGATAATTGGCTTAACTTCTGATGAATATGCTGCTAAGAAAAATTTGGAAATTCAAAAATTTGATTTTAGAAAAAATGAGCTGATAAATTATCTAAATACTTTTGCTAAAGACGATTATGAGATTTTAGAAATACATGATGTTTTTGGTCCCTTGTTAGACAAGGATTTGATGGTAGAAGCTTTATTCGTAACACCTGAAACTAAAAATGGTGCAGAAATTGTAAATAAAAGAAGAAAAGAGTTAAATTTCGTGTCCTTAAAAGTTGAAATCATAGATATGAAAAAGGCTGAAGACGGAGGTTTCATTTCTAGCACTAGAATTAGAAAAGGAGAAATTAATAGAGATGGACACGTTTACATAAAAAAAGAATGGTCAGCTAAAACTTTTCGATTGCCACAAACTCTTAGGAATGAATTGCAAAAACCTTTTGGCAAAATCTTACATAAAGTTCCTGATAAATTGGAAGGATCAAAAGTTATAACAATTGGAGACATAACAACACAAGAATTCAATAAAAAAAGTATAAATCAAATTCTTTCAATTGTAGATTTTCAAGTTCAGAGAGAAGAAAAATTTACTGAAATTTCCGAATTGGTTTTTAATGGTAAAACTGAGATTGAAAAGGTTAAAAATTTAGCTGGGGAGATTAATGGAAAGATATTTGGAAAGATTAAAAATTCATTAGAATCAAAGAATAGAAAAATAATTCTCATAGATGGAGAGGAAGACTTAATCGTAATTCCTGCAATTTTAATATCTCCATTAGGATTCAGGATTTATTATGGTCAACCAAATGTGGGACTTGTTGAAATAATTGTTAAAGAAGAAATTAAAGAAAAAATTTATAAGTTATTAAATAAGTTTGAAGTATATTTTTTTGACAAATAAATTTTATTTTGAGATAATGCATTTTATGTTTAAGTTCGAAGTTTCTAAAAAGTCTAAGAAGAACCTCTCTTTGAGGGGCTTTGTCTTGGCGTAAAGTTTCAGAAACTTAAAAGACAAACCCCTCTATAGGAGGGGTTTTTTAGTGGTTAAAAATTTATTAGTCATTATTCAAGAAATATTATTATGAGTGAATTTATTAATTATTCAAATGCAGATTTTAGTGCTAGCCTAAATGATAGTTCGATTGGTCAGGTTTTTGCTGGAGAACTGAATGTTCATGCTCAGATTTCAATTGCAAATATTGAAACGCTTGGATATTGTCCAGATTTGAATCGGATAACTGAGGCTATACATAGAGAACCCGGAACTGTTTTGGATTCATCACTTGAGTCAGTAGTAAATAGTTTTATGCAAATGAAAGCAGTCACTTTAATGGATGGAGCTGAAGCTGTTGGTTATGTTAGGTATACACCTCTTTTAGATGGAGATAAAAAAAGACAATTAGGTCTTAGGGATGATTTTCCAGATATTGACGAGACAGGAACAGCGATCATTTTACGCGAATATAGAGGACATCATTATTATCCAAGACTTCGAACTGCTCTTTTATCTTTAAGAGCACAGGATATGAAAGATGGAAAAGTTTTAATTCTAGGTACAACTAAAAGTCCAAAAATTATTGAATCGCTTGATGATTCAAATGCGTTGGGTCTGGAATTTGACGTAGTTGATTTTATGGAGGTTGAAAATGTCTCAGCTCACACTTGTGTTTGTGAAGGAGATTTTGGAAATGGATTCCAGAATGGTATAAACTGTCCAAATAGAGCTACGAATGAAGATTTGATTCAAATAGCTAGGCATGATTGGCAAGGACTCCAAAAAAGAGGTAGAATGATTGATGGGAAAATTCCCTGTACACTGTACTTATCAAACGCTCGTTTAGCTAGATCTTTGAATGATGAGGTACGAGAGCAATTTGGATCTTTAGATAACTTGATAAAAGCGCTTAAGGATGTGGGACATTATGAAAAATAAAAAATTATTAGATCAATTTTTGGAGTTAGTAAAAATAGATAGTCCTACTGGGCAAGAAGATAAAATCGCTGATTATATTTTGAACTATTTTAGAGAAAGAAAAATAGGAGTTAATAAAGATCCATTCGGAAACGTTATAGCAAAAATTAGTGGTTATGGTGAGCCTTTGTTTTTGTCTGCGCATATGGACACTGTGGAGCCAGGTAGAGGAATTCAGCCGATCATAAAGAATGGAGTTATAAAAAGCTCAGGTGACACTATTCTTGGTGCTGACAACAAAGATGCATTATCATCAATACTTTCAGTAGTAGATTATTTAATTCAAGAGAAAATTGAATATCGAAGTTTGGAGCTGGTTTTTACAGTTAGCGAGGAATCTGAATGTTTAGGTGCTGTAAAGCTTGATTATAAAAAAATTAAATCTAAAAAAGGTTTTATTTTTGATGCTGCAAAGCCAATCGGAACAATTATAACTGCCTCTCCATATTATCTAAGATTTGATATTGAAATTTTAGGAAATTCTGCTCATGCATCTCGTCCTGAGATAGCAAACAATTCAGTATTAGTTTTCGCTGATGCTATGAGGAGAATAAAGCTTGGGAAAATTGACGATAAAACAATCGCAAATATTGGAATTGTTTCTGCTGGACATGCAAGAAATACTATTCCTGGACAGATGAAATTGATAGGGGAAGTAAGAAGTTTTGAAAATGGTGTTGTCGAAAAAGTTTCAAAAAATATTGTGAGTGAATTTGATAAATCGGCAAAAAAATATGGTTCAAAAATTAAATCTGATATTGTTTTAGAGAACCCAGGGTATGAGTATAGTCAGAGTGATCCAATTATAAAGTTTGCAGAAAAAATACTCTTAAAAAATGGTGAAAAAGTATTTCTAGAAAGATATCAAGGATGTAGTGATGCTAATATTTTTATAGATAAAGGATTAAAGATTTTAAATTTTGGTAATGGAAGTAAAAATGCGCATACAATTAATGAAGAAATTTCTATAAAAAATTTGGAAAGACTTTTTAACTTAATTCTTTCATTAGTAACTTCGTAATAGTAAAATACGAATATGTTTTGGATAGATAAAATTTCAGAAGAAATAATAAAAAGTGGAAATTATAAGCCGTACTGGGTGGACGATATGAAAACTCCAAGCGGTTTTGCTCATGTGGGGTCTCTTATGGGTCCTGTAATTCACAGCATGGTTTATAAGAGTCTCAAGGATAAAGGACAAGAAGCTAAATTTACTTTTATAATTAATGATTTTGATCCTGCTGATGATCTTCTTCCTGAAATTCGAGGCACACATGAAGCGGAGCTTGGAAAACCGTTAAAGCTTGCAAAGTCACCAGATCCCAAATTTGAAAGTTTTGCAGATTTATTTGGAAATGATTTTATAACTGCAATAAAAAATCTTGGAGTGGATGCGCAAATTTTATCTTCATGGGAAATGTATCACGAGGGAAAATTTGATGACGTAATAAGACTTGCTCTCGACAATGCTGAAAAAATTCAAGATATTTATCAAAGAGTTTCGGGTAGTCAAAAAAAACAATCAGGATGGCTACCTTTTCAAGTAATTTGTGAGAATTGTGGAAAGCTAGGTACTACCAAGGTATATGCTTGGGACGGTGATAGAGTTTCATATAAATGTGAACCTGATTTAGTTGTTTGGGCAAAAGGTTGCGGACATGAAGGAAAAATTTCTCCATTTGGTGGAACTGGAAAACTTCCTTGGAAAGTTGACTGGCCTGCTCATTGGAAGGTGATTGGAGTGACCATAGAAGGAGCTGGAAAAGACCATGCTTCAAAAGGTGGATCTTATGATATTGCGATGACAATCTGTCGCGAGGTATTTGATTTTGATCCTCCATTCAAAATGCCATATGAGTTCATCTTAATAGGAGGTAGAAAAATGTCTTCGTCTAAAGGATTAGGCTTAAAGGCTCATGATTTGGTAGATATTCTTCCACCAGAAGTAGCAAGATTTTTATATGCAAGAAATGGAATAAAATCTCAAACGAATTTTGATCCAGACGATAAAAATGCGATCCCTGTTCTTTTTGATGATTATCAAAAAGCAGCGGAAGCATATTTTAGTAAAACAGATGAGGATTTAGGTCGTGCGTTTGAAATTTCACAAGTTGATGAAATAAAAAGGCCACCTTCTGTGAGGTTTAGCGTGCTTGCTCAGTGGGTCCAAATGCCAAATATGGAACAGAAGATTAAGGAGGAAGATCTTGAGCAGTGGGCTAAGTATGCAAAGGTTTGGGTGGAAAGATTTGCTCCGGAAGATATGAAATTTGAAGTTAAAAAAGAATTACCTGAAAATTTAAATTTAAATGAAAAACAAAAAGAATTTCTTATAAAACTTAATGAAAAAATTGGTTCTTATAAATCCGGAGAAGATTTTCAAATTGAAATTTATGAATTAGGAAAAGAGCTTAAGCTTGATGGAAAAGAAGCATTTCAGGCAATTTATCTAAGTCTTTTAGGAAAAGATCACGGGCCAAAAGCTGGTTGGTTAATTCTTTCTTTAGATCCAGGATTTGTAAAAAATAGATTTGAAGAAGCTTCAAAAGAATCCATAAATTCAAATAATAAATCTACTATTATAAAATTAAATAAACCAGAAATTTTTTCAATTGATGCAAATTTAGCAGAAAAATTTCCTAGTCTTTCAGTGGGAATTGCAATAATTAAAGGTGTTTCTATAAAAGAAAAAGACGAGGAGTTGGAAAAAGAAAAAGAGGAATTATTAAAATCATTTGAGAATTTGACTACAGAAGGGTTGGGGGCATTCCCAGAAACAATGTCTTACAGGAGGCTTTATAAAGAAATGGGAGTTGATTGGCATTCAAGGCGCCCTAGTCCTGAAGCATTGCTTCGTCGTGTCGCTTTAAAAAAAGGCTTGTATTCTATAAATACAGCAGTTGATGCATATAATCTTGTTGTAATGAAAAATAGAGTTTCAGTTGGCGCATTTGATTTAGATAAAATTGAATTTCCTACGCTTTTAAGACTAGCAAAAAATGATGAAGAAATACATCTTCTTGGAGATGATGATTCTACAAGATATACAGAAAAAGAAATAGCATACTTTGATAAAAATGGTGGATATAATATGGATTTTAATTTTAGAGATGCTAAGAGAACTGCTGTAGGAATGGAAACTAAAAATATTTATTTAAATGTAGATGGAATTTATGATGTTACGCCAGAAAAAGTTTTAGAAGTTTTAGAAGAAGCAGTAGAAAAAATATTAAAATATTGTGGTGGAGAAATAGTATTTCTCGGAGTAGAGAAAGCATGAAAATAGATAAGATAGTTTTGGTAAGTGGAAATCCAGGGAAAGCTCGTGAGATTCAAAGAATTTTAGATATTCCAATTGAAACTAGAGAAATAGATCTTGAAGAAATTCAAGAGATTGATCTTGAGAAAGTAGCGCTTAATAAATTAAATCAAGCATATTCCATTGTCAAAGCTCCCGTGATGATTGATGATATTTCTCTTGAAGTTGAAGTTTGGAATAAATTTCCAGGACCTTTAATTAAATGGCTCTTGAAGGCAGGAGATGGAGACGCAAAGATTCTTCTTAAAATGCTTGGAGATGAGGAAAATAGAAATGTAAAAGCAAGGCTTGCCATTGGATTTCATGATGGAGAAAGCCAACATGTTTTTATCGGTGAAGTTGATGGCCAAATTGCACATGATATAAAAGGAAAAAATGGATTTGGATGGGATCCAATTTTTATTCCTAATGGTGAAAGTGAGACTTTTGCGCAGATGGATCCAGAAAAGAAAGATAGTATCTCTCACAGGGGTCGTGCACTTAAAGAATTTAGAGATTTCCTAAAAAAGAATTACGAGGTATAATACAGATTAGAATTTTAAATTTTAAATATTAAATATTAAATTTTCATTAAATTATAATTTAGAAAATATTAATAAAATTAAGAATATGATTGATATAAAAATTATCAGAGAAAATCCGAAACTTATTGCTCAAAAATCAAAAGAAAAAAATATTGATATTGATATTGATTACATTTTAGAAATTGATACAAAAAAAAGAGAAATTGATCAAGAAGTCCAGACAATTCGCGAAAAAAGAAATTTACATGTTTCTGGAATAAAAGGAAAACCAACTGAAGAACAAATTAAGATTGGTGCGGAAATAAAAAATGAATTGGAGCAAAAAGAACATGCTCTAGTTGCGCTCGAAGAAGAATTAAAAGAACTTTTATATAAAATCCCAAATCCGGTAAAGCCTGATGTTAAGGTAGGAAAAGATGAAAGTGAGAATGAAATAATTAAAAAAGTAGGAGAACCTAGGAGGTTTGATTTTAAGGTTCGAGATCACCTAGAGCTTGGGGAAATGTTAGAGATAATCGATGTAAAAACTGCAGCAAAAATTTCAGGAGCCAGATTTTATTACCTTAAAAATGAAGGAGCACTTCTGGAATTTGCTTTGAAGCAATATGCATTTGAAGTCCTTATGAATAATGGTTTCTCTCCAATTATTCCTCCTGTTTTAGTAAAAAAACAGGTTTTAACAGATTTGGGATATACGCAGATGGGAGAAGATGAAAATATTTTTTCACTAGATAAAGATGATCTGTATCTTGTGGGAACAAGTGAGCAGTCAATTGTTCCAATGTATAAAGATGAGACGCTGAAAAAATCAGATCTTCCAAAAAGATATGCTGGGTTTTCTACTTGCTTTAGAAGAGAAGCAGGAAGTTATGGAAAAGATACAAAAGGAATAATAAGAGTCCATCAGTTTGATAAAGTAGAAATGGTTTCATTTGTGGAAGAAGGTAAAGATGATGAGGAGCATGAATTTATGCTTGGACTTGAAGAGGAAATGTTTGGAGCACTAGGAATTCCATATCAAGTTCTTAGAATTTGCTCAGGAGATCTTGGTTTTAATGCGGCAAGAAAATATGATATAGAAGCATGGCTTCCATCTCAAGAAAAATATAGAGAGGTAACTTCTACATCAACTGTTACAGATTTCCAATCAAGAAGATTAAACATGAGGTATCAGGATGGCGATGAAAAAAAATATTTAAATGTTTTAAATGGCACAGCTTTTTCTATGGCACGTCCGATAGTAGCAATCCTAGAAAATTATCAACAGGAAGATGGATCTGTTTTAATTCCTGAGGTTCTACAAAAATACATGGGTGGACAAACTGTTATAAAACCTCGGAAATAAATTTTCAATTTTCAATTTCTAATTTTTATTGAATGTTTTAAATTCAAATTTTTAAACATTTATTATTCATTGAAAATTAATAATATTAAATTAAAAATTAACTCAGAGGGTTTTTTATTAGCCTCACGTCTGCTATAATTACTTGTATGTTTAGCGTCCTCGGAAAGATATTTGATTCCAATGATAAAGAAGTTAAGAAGCTTGCTCCCCTAATTTCTGAAATTAATTCCCTTGATGAAAAAATGAGGAAATTAAAAGATGGTGATTTCCCTAAAAAAACTGAAGAACTAAAAAAAAGATTAGAAAAAGGTGATTCTATAGCAAGTGTGACTCCAGAAGCTTTTGCATTGGTCAGAGAAGCAGCTAGAAGAAGTATAGGACAGCGTCATTATGATGTTCAGCTTATGGCTGCAGCATCGCTTTCTCTTGGTAAAATTTCTGAGCAAAAAACTGGAGAAGGAAAAACTCTTTCTGCTATACCCGCGCTTTATTTGCATGCATTGACGGGTCGGGGTGTTCATTTGGTTACAGTTAATGATTATCTTGCAAGACGCGATGCTGGATGGATGGGCCCAGTGTTGAATTTACTCGGAATGACCGTATCATCCATAATTAGCGAGCAATCATTTATGTATGATTCTAGTTATACGAATCCAGATGTTCATGATTTTAGACTTGCCCATTTGAAACCAGTTACTAGAAAAGAAGCATATCAAGCGGATATAGTTTATGGAATAAATTCTGAATTTGGATTTGATTATCTTAGAGATAATATGGCTCAGAATATTGATCAGGTTGCTCAGCGGGATTATTATTTTGCAATTGTGGACGAGGTCGATTCAGTTCTTATTGATGAAGCTAGAACGCCACATATTATTTCTCAGCCTGATGAGACTCCTACGAATAAATATTATGAGTATGCAAAATTAGTAGATAAGCTCTCATCTGACACAGATTATAAAATCGATGAAAAACTTCATACAGCTCATCTTACAGAACATGGTCTTGGCAAGATAGAGAAGCTTTATGGAATACAAAATATATACGAAAAAGATTTTGATACAGTTTATCATATAGAGGCCGCCCTTAAGGCCCGAACGCTTTTCAAAAAAGAGAAAGATTATATTGTAAAAGATGGAGAAATAATTCTCGTTGATGAGTTTACAGGTAGGTTAATGGAAGGAAGGCGTTTGTCAGATGGTCTTCATCAGGCGATAGAAGCAAAAGAAGGAGTAGCTATTCAAAGAGAGTCTAAGACGATTGCAACAGTTTCACTCCAGAATTACTTTAGGATGTACGAGCATCTGGCAGGCATGACAGGAACCGCTGTGACAGAGTCTCAGGAATTCCACAAAATCTATAAGCTAGATGTAATAGTTATTCCCACAAATAAATCAGTTCAGAGAAAAGATATGTCGGATGCCATTTATAAAACAGGAAGAGCTAAGTTTAGCGCAGTAGTTAAGGAAATTGAAGAAGCGCATAAGACAGGACAGCCTGTTCTAGTCGGTACAACTTCCATCGAAAAAAATGAAATTCTTTCCCAGCTTTTAAGAAGAAAAGGAATAAAGCACGAATTATTAAACGCTAAGAATCATGAAAGAGAAGCTGAAATTATTTCAAAAGCAGGAGTAAAAGGAGCAGTTACAGTAGCTACAAACATGGCTGGTCGCGGTGTTGATATTATACTCGGTGGTGAATCTCCAAAAAATGAAGATGGCAGTGAAGATCAGAACTCAAAAGAATGGAAAGCATGGAAAAAGAATCATGATGAAGTGCTTGAGCTTGGTGGCCTTTATGTAATAGGAACAGAAAGACATGAATCTCGAAGAATTGATAATCAGCTAAGGGGAAGATCTGGACGCCAAGGTGATCCTGGAAGATCTAGGTTTTTCGTAGCACTGGACGATGAAATTATGAGAATTTTTGGTGGAGATTCTATAGCTGGGCTTATGACAAGATTTAATATGCCTGAGGATGTGCCGCTTGAGCATCCAATTGTTTCACGAGCAATCGAGCAGGCTCAATCAAAAGTGGAAGGTTTTAATTTCGATCATAGGAAACAGGTGGTCGAGTATGACGATGTGTTAAATAAGCAAAGACATATAATTTATTCTAAGAGACGTGAAGTTCTCGAAGGAGCTAAGGACGAAAAGGCAAATCTTAAAGATGAAATTATAAGAAATATTGAGAACTCAATTACACAGTCGGTAATGTCAGCGCAGCTTACTCCAGATGCTGAAAAATTAAACGAAAATATTGTTGCAGATTTTACTACTATTATTAAATTTGATGACGAGTCTCAAAAAGAGCTTGTAAATCAGTTAAATAATCTAAGTGGGTCAGAAGAGAAAATAAAACTTCTAAATAATATTGCAGTTAAAATGTATGAATCTCGAGAGAAGCAAATTGATCCAAAAGTCATGAGGCAGCTTGAATATTTCGTAACTCTTTCAGTTATAGATAATCTTTGGATGGATCATTTGGATGTGGTAAATAATCTTCGTGAAGGAATTGGGCTTCGAGCATATGGTCAGAAAGATCCACTTGTAGAATATAAAAATGAAGCCTTCAGACTCTTTGAAACACTTATGAATGGAATTGATGACGAAATAGTTCATAGGATTTTTAAAATGCATGTAGCAAGTGATCATGATCATATTCATACAGATGAAATACCTGCGGGCGGTGAGATGGGTGCTGATGAAGTGTCAGAAAATAAGAATTCGAAAAATAAAAAAATTAATGTAAATGCGCTTACATCAAGTATAAGCGTATCGAGTTCATCTTCTGGGTCTGGAGTAAGTTCTGGAATTCTTACAACATCGACTTCTCTAGGATTAGCATCTACTTCTGGAAGCAGCGCTCCTCCGGCCAAAAAGCCAGGAAGAAATGATCCATGCTGGTGTGGTTCAGGTAAAAAATATAAGCGCTGTCATTACCCAAATTAATCCGTCTCACATCTGTTATAGTAATATACTAAGCTTATGGATGATCAAGAAGTACAGAAAAACCCAGATATAGAAGGTGAAGTTATTCCTAAGAGTTTATTGCAGAATATGTCTATATATCTCTATTCAAACTCTGACTTTGATAGAGCTTTATACTTGGAGAGGAAGGCGCGGGAGTTAGGTCTTACAAAAGATGAATTGTTTGCAAGAGTTAACCAGTTCGTTAAAGACAGAATAAGATCTAAGGAAAAGGGACCTTTGCTCCATTATCATAAAACAACTCTTGATAAATTTGCAAACATTGTTCTTTCCGGTGAGCTTCTCTCGAGGCCTATATTAAAAGAAAAATATCCAGATCAACAACTGTCTCCTTCTTCGTCAAGTGATAATGTGATGATGACGCGAGACATATATAACGCTGATGGTACGCTGAGAAAGCCTGGTCTTCTACCACACGTAGCAGCTTGGGGAGAGGTAGCATTTGTTTTTTCACCTAGTGTTATGGATTTAGAAGGATATGATGCAACTGGAATGTATCCAACCGCAAGCGAAATACCTCTAAGGGAAACATTAGATACAGTATTGGTAAGAGATGAAGTGAAATTAGCAGGTGTTAAGCAATTACTATTGGATCATGGAATTGAAGTTCCTGTAAGAACCGAGACATGGTGGACAAATAATGTATATCCACCTCACGCTAATGAATTATAAGTTAAGCAATTCTCCAAAATAATTAGTTTTTGTAGTTTCCTATTCGAATAGCAGTTGCCTCTTTCGCTTAAGCTTCAAAGGCCAAGCAAAAAATGTTTACCCTGAGCGAAGCCGAATGGGTCACTATCCTAACTGATTAGCTTGTCATATCAATCTAAGCGCATGATTCAGATGCCTCACAGAAAAAAATTCTGGCCTCAAAAATTTTCCTATTTTGTGATAATTTATTGTCTATTAAATTTCTTAGAAGTCTTCTTTTATAATCACCCGTTACCTCATGGTCTGATATAATTTTTTTATGGATTTATTAGAAAGAAACATCAAATCTACAGATAATCATATCTCAATTTTAACCTCAGATACGAAGCATCCAAAATTATGTATTATTGAAATACACGGCGGTATAGAAGGAGACAAATGGGATGTTGCTGAGGAGAGTAAGGATTTAGTAAATTATTGTTTGAAAAATGAAATTTTATATATTTCAGTAGATCTATCAAATAATGGAACACAAGTAAATCAATCCTTGAATGAGGTTTTATTTAGTAAAAGAGAAGAAGACTTAAATTCAGTAATTTCTTTTGTTAAGGACGAATATAAATGTCCAGTAATCTTAATTGGAACTAGTCTTGGTGGTTTAATTGCAATTAATACTGCTTCAAAAAATACAGAAAAAATAATTGGCTTAGTTATTAATTGTGGTGTAGTAAATCCTGAGGATTTAATAAAGAGAATAGTAGTGGAAGAAGATTTCAATCAATGGCACACAAGCGATATGTTAAATGTTTTTAACATAAACCTGCCTTATTCTTTTTTTGAAGATATTAAAAATTTAAATACTCCTGATAAGATTAAATCTTTAAATATTCCAATTTTGTGGTTTCATGGTGAAGAAGATGAGCTTGTTCCTATTGAGCAAGTAGAAGATTTATCTTTAGAAAATAAGTCAATAAAGTTAGTAAAAGTTGAAAATGGAAAACATAGATTTGGAGTAAGTATGCAGCCAGGAAAATGGGAAGAGCGATTAGAAAATTTTATTCAGATGATATTAAATTCTTAATTTTATCTACTGTTTCTTGTATTGTTAAGTTCGAATTATCAATAATCTTAATGTCATTTAGTTTTGCTATCATATTATTTATTACTGTAGATTCATTTATTCCTACCCTCTCATAGTCGTCATTAATGTGTCTTTGATTTAATATTTCTGGTTTAGTAATTAGAGCTATGGTTTTTATATTTTCGTTTCCATTGAATAACTTTGTCTGTTCTTCAAGATCTTCATTTCTTGCATATACAAATGAAACAAATATTTGCGAATATCCTTCTTCAATATAGTTATTTGCTAGACTTGCTATGTTTTTATACCTTAGATGTTTTTGTAGCGATCTATCAGAAGGATTTGTAGCTAATGCAAAATCACCTTCAATATGTGCACTATTATTAGTGCTTTCAAGAAGTAGTTTGGCAGTTTTGCTTTTTCCTGTGCCAGGTGCGCCTGTAATAATAATTATCATTAATGAAAGTATACAACAAAATATTGGGTCTTTAGCCTACTTGTTTAAAAAGATATTTGTTTATAAATATATGAGATATCCTATTTGAATAGCAGTTCAAACGTTGCCACTTTTATAGTGATTTAAGCCGCTAAGCCAATCTAAAAGACTAGTTTAAGTGTCTCACAGACATATTTTTCTAGCCTCATGAATTTCTATAATTTGGTTCTCCTTCCATAACAAATCATTATATCTTTTGGATTCGTTTTAGGACTCATTTGTTTGATATAATTTATGTATGAGTTTATTTTTAAAGCTTTATCTGATAGCACTTCCTACTTTCTTTGTGATTGATTTCATTTGGCTTGCTTTGATTGCGAGAAAATTTTACATAGATCAACTTGGTCAATTAATGAAAACTAATATTAATTGGACTGCGGCAATTATTTTTTACTTATTATTTATAGTTGGTCTCGTAATTTTCGCGATTGCACCTGCTTTTGAAAAAAAATCATTAGCTTCAGCTATTTTATTGGGAGGATTATTTGGTTTTTTCTCATATGCCACATATGACCTTACTAATCTGGCAACGCTTAAGAATTGGCCTCTGACGGTTACAATTGTAGATTTAATCTGGGGAGTCGTATTGGCAGGATCTATATCTGGAATAACATTTTTTATAGCATCTAAATTTGGGCTATGAATTACTTTTTAGCTCTTGCCTCGATTTTATTTATTTATGTAAATATATGGTTTATTATTTCAATTTTCAAAAGAAGAAATGATGTGGCTGATGAAGCATGGGGACTTGGTTTCGTTTTACTTGCTTGGGTTTCTTTAGCTTTGTCTAGTTCGTTATCATTTCAAAATATTTTAATTAATATTTTAGTAACCATTTGGGGATTAAGATTATTTTTGCACATTCATAAAAGACACAAAAATAAGGATGAAGATTCTCGGTATGCTGCTTGGAGAAAAAGCTGGAAAAATTTTTATTTAAGGAGTTATCTTCAGGTTTTTTTACTTCAAGGTCTATTTTTATACACAGTTTCTTTACCTGTATTAATTGTAAATAAAAATCCAATCGATGATTTAAACGTTTTTATTTTAATTGGTTTGATTGTTTGGTTTATAGGATTTTATTTCGAATTTACCGCTGATAAAGAACTTAGAAATTTTTTAAAAGTTGAAGAAAATAAAGGAAAAATTATGGATAAAGGTTTGTGGAGGTATTCCAGGCACCCGAATTATTTTGGTGAAGTGACGCAGTGGTGGGGTATTTGGATAATTTCTCTTCCCTCGATTTATGGAATTTTTGGGATAATAGGACCAATTACTATTTCAGTTTTAATTTTATTTGTTTCTGGAATTCCTCTTCTTGAAAAGAAATATAAAGGAAGAGCAGATTTTGAAGATTATAAAAGAAGAACTAGCGTATTTTTACCATTACCACCCAAAAA
The DNA here is from genome assembly GCA_964637955.1 of uncultured Gammaproteobacteria bacterium. GTDB lineage: Bacteria > Patescibacteriota > Microgenomatia > Levybacterales > UBA12049 > 2-01-FULL-39-10-A. Next base: position 332,241 of record CAZWXQ010000001.1, read on the forward strand.
ATAAATATGAAAAAAATTTTAATTTTAGGATCAACCGGAGATCTAGGAAAAGTTTTACTTGGTATTTGTTTGGAGAAAAATTACAGTGTAAATGTTTTAGTTAGAGATAAGATTAAGGTTAGTTTATCAAATGAAAATTTGAAAATATTTGAGGGTCAAGTGACGAAAGGAGAAAATTTATCAGAAGCACTAAGCGGTGTAGACGTTGTAATTTCTGTTCTGGGACATGGATTTAGATCACCATATCCTATTCAGGAAAATGTAATGAAAATTTTAATTCCTCTAATGGAAAAACATAAAGTTAAAAGACTCATTACTATAACAGGTGCAGGTCTAAAAACCTCAGAGGATCCTAACTCTTTAACTTTAGCTATTTCTGAAAGGATTTTAAACTTAGTTGATCCCTATAGAATAAATGATGCAAGAGTACAGCAGGATTTAATTGAAAAAAGTAATTTAGACTGGACTATTGTTAGGACTCCAGTCCATGTAGATAAAGGGAATTTAAAAATTAAGCATGCAGGTTATAGGCAACCAAAACTTTGGCAAAGAATTTCTAGAATTGCCATTTCAAATTTTATGATTGAAGTTATTGAAGAGAATGAATGGATAAAAAAATCTCCAATCATTTTTTGATTTAAATCATTGATAAAATATTAAATTTAAAATATCCTTAATATATGTTAAGTAATTTAAAAGCAGTAAAAATTTTATCATTATTTTTCTATCTAATAATGATAATTGTTAATTCAGCTGCAATAATTCTTCCAATTAATGGAATAACGACTTCGGAAATTTCGGACTCATATCCTAATTTATTTACTCCAGCCGGTATAACTTTTTCAATTTGGAGTGTAATTTATCTTTTGCTTGGATTTTATGTTATTTATCAATTTCTAAATAAAAGTAAAGATGATGAGAAGACATTTTTGGAAATAAATAAATATCTTATAATTACTTCCATCATTAATTCTCTGTGGATATTTGCATGGCAATATAAAATTATTTGGTTAAGTTTACTTTTAATGATTGGTCTTCTCCTGTCATTAATTAAGATTTCAATTGTTATTGATTTTTCAAAAATTAAATATAAAACTAAATTAATTACAAAGATTCCTTTCGGAATATATTTTGGTTGGATTACTATTGCGACAATAGCAAATGTTACAGTTTTTTTAGTAAGTATAGGATGGAATGGTTTTGGTATGCCCGATTATATTTGGATGATAATGGTTCTAGTCATAGGTTTAATTATTTCTTCGTTGACAACGTTAAGATTTAAAAATATTGCATATGGGTTAGTGCCTGTTTGGGCATATTTTGGAATATGGATTAAGCATACTTCTGTGAGTGGATTTAACAATAATTATCATCAAGTTATTGTTACCATTCTGTTATGTTTATTAATTCTAATTGGAGTTAATTTATATCTTGTCTTTAAGAAAGAGGCTATTTAGAAATCTACAATATAAGAATTTAATTCATCTATAGAATTAATTATTTAACTATATCCAGAATTTTATTTTTAGATATATTTGATTTAATAATATATTTGTTCGCTCCAAATTTAATATCTTGCAATTCATAGAAAATTTATTCAGAATAAATTTACAATTTAGCCTCAGAGTAGTATAATACCAGCCATGGTTGATGGGACACGAAGACACAATATAAAAGATGCCCTTTTAAGTATAGGAGGATCAGCTGTTTTAGTAGGAGCTGTAGGTCTTGTTGCTGCACCTGCCTTTACTGGTGAAAGTGGCTATGATAGAGAAGCAAGAATTATTCGAGAGTTTGGATTATTGGGTGACGTTCAGCTATTTGACATAAGAAATATACCTTTAATGGATAATGCTCCAGGTGGATTTGTGATCTATGAAAAAGAAGTTGTGACTCCAGAGCCTTTTTCTCAGACAAAAGACGTTGAAATGCTTAGATTTGCATGGACATCAGAAGGTAAAGATGTGGATCCAATTATTTCTGAAATCCCATTAGATAAAGTTGATTTTATTCCTCTAGATAATGACTTAGTAGATCCATTTATTCATTTTCATTTTGATCCCCAAGCAAGAGACAGAAAAAATCCGAATGATTACTTAGCAAACCAGCTTACTTCTGCAGAATTTTATCTAGGACCGAAAGCAGCACGTGATTTTAGAGCAGATCAAGAAATTTACAAGGCTCAGTAGTTATTAATTTAAGCTTCGGTCTCTTCAATAATTATTCATTTTTATTCTTCCAAAGAGTTGATCAATGTCACATAAAATCATTAGTAATTGTATATAATAAAAGTATGAATATTAAAAAAATATTTGCCTCAGAAATACTTGATAGTCGTGGAAATCCAACTGTTCAAGCTATAGTTGAACTTGAAGATTCAAGTATTGGTGTTGCCTCGGTGCCTTCTGGAGCCTCGACAGGAATTCATGAAGCAGTAGAGCTTCGAGACAACGATGAAAATAGATATAGAGGATTTGGAGTTCTCAAAGCAGTAGAAAATGTGAATAACGAAATTTCTTCAGCTTTGGTCGGAAAAAATGCAGAAGATCAACATGAAATTGATCGCTTAATGATCGGATTGGATGGAACTGAAAATAAAGAGAGGCTTGGAGCAAATGCCATTCTTTCAGTTTCACTTGCTGTTGCCAGAGCACAGGCAAATTCAGAAAAAAAAGAACTATTCGAATACTTGGTTCGCTTTAATCCAAATTTTTCAGGAAGTTATCTTATGCCAATTCCTGAGATGAATATCCTTAACGGCGCAAAGCACGCCGGATGGAGTACGGATTTTCAGGAATATATGGTCTTTCCTGTAAAGGCAGATTCTATAAAAGATGCGATAAGAAAAAATGCAGAAATCTATATGCATTTAAAAGATTTGCTTAATGAAAAAGAATATTCAACTTTGGTTGGTGATGAGGGCGGATTTGCTCCAAGGGTATTATCGAATGAAGAGCCATTTGAGTTAATTTCTAAAGCAATTGAAAAAGCAGGATATAAATTGGTTGAAGAAATTTGTTTCGGAATAGACGTTGCATCATCAGAATTTTTTAAAGATGGAATTTATGAGTTAAAAAAAGAAAATAGAAAGGTAAATTCGGATGAATTGTCAGATTTTTATGACAGTCTTAAAAAGAAATATCCAATTATTTCTATCGAAGACCCTTTTTCTCAAGATGACTTTGATGCGTTTTCTAGATTTAGAGAAAAGTTTGGTGATTCGCTACAGATAGTGGGAGACGACTTGTTTGTTACAAATACAAAAAGACTTGAAATGGGAATTGAAAAAAAGAGTGCAAATGCAATTCTAATAAAATTGAATCAGATTGGTACATTAACTGAAACAATTGATGCTATTCTTTTGGCAAAGAAAAATAATTTATCAACAATTATTTCCCACAGGAGCGGTGAAACAGATGATACATTTATAGCAGATTTGTGCGTTTCCATGAATGCAGGGCAAATAAAAAGTGGCGCACCTACTAGGGGCGAGAGAGTAGCAAAATATAACAGGCTTATGGAGATTGAAAATTTGTTAAAAGATAGAGCTTTACATGCAACTTTTCCGTTTAGTAATTAATTGAAAGATTTTCTTTATGTCTTAATATTATTTTCCTAGCTTTTCTTCAAGCTCTCTGAGAGCAATTGAGGTTTTGAGAACAGTATCCGGCTGAAGACTTACAGAATCAATTCCTTCAGTAACTAAAAACTCTGCAAAATCTTCAAAGTCTGATGGTCCTTGTCCGCAAATTCCGACCGGGAGACCCTTTTCATGGGCTCCATGGATAAGCATTTTAATAAGTTTTTTAACTGATTCGCTTCTTTCATTTCCAATATGGGCGACTAGTTTTGAATCACGATCTAGTCCCAAGGTAAGCTGGGTTAAATCATTTGATCCAATTGAAAATCCATCAAAAATTTCAGCAAATTCTTCAAGTTCAAGAATATTTGAAGGAATTTCAGCCATAACCCAGACTCTAAGTCTTTCATCAATTTCTTCTTTTCTTGCTACTTCGCGAGCGCCGTCCACTTTATGATGTTCGAGTCCATATTTTTTCATGGTCTCAATAACTTTTCTTCCTTCTTCGGGTGTTCTACAGAAAGGAATTAAAATTTGAAGATTATACATGCCCATTTCTTCTCTAACTTTTTTTATAGCTTTACATTCAAGTGAAAATGCTTCTTCAAAATTTGGGTCATAATATCTACTTGTTCCCCGCCATCCTATCATAGGATTTTCTTCTTCGGGTTCAAAATATTTCCCTCCAAGAAGTCCAGCGTATTCATTTGTTTTAAAATCGCTAAATCTTAAAAGTACTTCATGAGGATAAAATGCTGCTGCAATCATACTTATTCCATAGGCAAGCTTTTCTACATAATAATCTGTTTTATTTTCATAACCATGAGTCATCTCTTCGATCTGTTTTCTCACATCTTCGTCTTTAACTTGGTCAAAATGAATGAGAGCATTTGGATGAACTTTTATAAAGTTAGTGATTACAAACTCCTCGCGAAGAAGTCCAACTCCTTTATTTGGGATAAATGAATATTTAAACACGTAGTCTGGATCTGCAACGATCATTTTTATTTTGGTTTTGGGAGGAGTGAAATCTTTTAAGTCAGTTTTCTTAATATGAAACTTTAGTAGCCCTTCGTAAACTTTTCCTCTTTCTCCTTCAGAGCAGACTACCGTAATTTCTTTTCCGGTCTCAACTTCTTTTGTGGCGTTTCCTGTACCCACAACAGCGGGGATTCCCAGTTCTCGAGAGACAATTGCTGCATGAGAAGTTCTTCCACCTGAATTAGTAACTATTGCGCTTGCCTTTTTCATAATTGGCTCCCAATCCGGATCAGTTATTTCTGCTACTAATACTTCGCCGTCCTGAAATTCATCAAGTTGCTTAGGTTCTTTTATAAACCTTGCTTTACCATGACCTATTTTTGCTCCTACTGACGCACCTTCCACGAGAACTTTTCCATGCTCTTCAAGAATATATTCTTCAATAGAATTTGCATCCTCCCTTGCATGAACCGTTTCAGGTCTTGCTTGTACAATGTATAATTCTTCTCCGTCATATGCCCATTCTGTATCCATAGGTTTTTCATAATGATCTTCGATAATCATTCCCCAACGAGCCAGTTTGAGAATCTGATCATCGGTGAGGACAAATCTTTTTCTATCGTTTTCATGCACAATTAGTTCTTTTGTAGGCTTATTGCCTTCATGTGAATAAACTAACTTTTTTTCTTTGCTCCCAAGCTTTTTATTTATTAATGCATTTTTATTAAGTTTTAATGTAGGTTTAAAAACCATAAATTCATCTGGGGTTACAATTCCCTTAACTATGTATTCACCAAGTCCCCATGACCCGTTTATAAGAACAACATCTCTAAATCCACTCTCAGTATCAAGGGTAAACATTACCCCTGAGCATCCTTTGTCGCTTCTGACCATTTTTTGAACTGCACATGAAAGCGCTATTTTGAAATGATCAAAATGTTGGTCTTGTCTATATGAAATTGCACGATTAGTGAAAAGTGAAGCAAAAGCCATTTTAATTGACTCGAGTAAGTGATGATTTCCATGAACATTTAAGTAAGATTCTTGCTGTCCGGCGAAAGACGCATTGGGTAGGTCTTCAGCGGTAGCAGAGCTTCTAACTGCAACATCAAGCTCGGATACATCAGTATTTAATTTTTCAGCCAACTTTTTGTAAGCATCTACAATTTCTGACTCAAGTTCTTCAGGAAATTTAGCCGACATTATGAGATCTCTTACTTTTCTCCCTGTGTTTTGTAAGTTATGAATATTGTTTGTATCAAGATCTTTTAATAAGTCATGAATTTTTGTGGTTAGTTCGTTTTTTTCAAGAAAATATCTATAAGAATATGCTGTAACTGCAAACCCGAAGGGAACTTTTATTTTTTCATGAGGAAAAATTTTATTTTCAGCAGATACTAGATTTTGATACATTTCACCAAGATTTGCATTCTTTCCTCCTACGAGCGCAACATCATCTTTTCCTATCTCATCAAACCATAATATAAATTTCTCTTCTTTGGGCAGCATACATTTAGCATAACAAGAAATTTTTTATCGATCAAGTGATTTAAATCACAAAAGATATTTATATTTAGCCTTGTTTTGAGATTAATATTCCAAATTTAATTAAAAGTAAATAGAAGAATTTTTAAAAGATTTAAAAGCCTGAATTTATCCTAAGTATTTTTTAGCTATATTTACTATCTCATCAGGTTCTATATTTGCTTTAATAACAAATTCTTCTGCGCCACCAAGCCTTTGGGTATCGCGGATATTATCGCTATTTCCCGAATTTGAAAGCATAACTACTGGTATGTACTTAAAAGCTGCATAAGTAGGATTATGTTTAAGTTCTGAAAGCATAGTTTTTCCATCCATAACCGGCATTCTTATATCTAGGATTATTAGTCGGGGATTTTTCTCTACAGTTTTCTTAAGTCCATCCTCTCCATTAATAGCTATGATCGTTTCATATCCAGCTTCATTTAAAATTTGCTGATAAGCAGTTGCTATATCAGATTCATCTTCTACGATTAAAACTATTTTTTTGGCCACTGGAGGAGTATCTTGCGTTGGCGTTTGTGAAGGCTGGGATTGCCTTTGAAATAATTTGCCAATAATTATCATATTTATGTCAAATCTATTTAATAGTATCCTACCTAGGAATTTTAATTTCAAGTAAATGAAATATAAATATTAAATTAGCTGATTCTTGACAAAATATATGTTATTTGTCACATTTTAATTAATGCCAAAATCTAAAAAAGTTAAAAATCTTTCTTACCTCAAAATTGCAATAATTGCATTTCTGCTCTTATTTCTTCCGCTTTCTGTCTATGGTGTTAAGAATAGGACAGTCACAGATTCGCATGCAAGTCAAATCTCATCGCCTTTAAATTCATATTCATTATCATTTACTCCAATACAAAACTTCTATCCTACAAGATCTGACAGTAGTCAGTATGTTTATGCAGCGCTATGGAAAGATAGTGATGGGAATAATGTAAAGCAATTTTCTAATCTTAATGCACAGTGGAAATTTGATCCAAGTTATTATTCAATTAAAAATACACATACAGAATATCATGATAATTGTCCTATTGTTAGGGCTGGATCACGTCCTTGCATCGTATTTATAGTTGAAGTAATCCCACAAAAAGCCGGTAATACAAGTATGCAATTAAACTTGACAGATAATCAAGGCGGAGAGGTGTGGAATGCAGAGCCGGCAACAATAGTTGATAATAGTGTTAATGCGCCAACTCAAAATCCAAACAATACAGGTATATCTACTTATTCACTCTCATTTGAGTCTGATCCAATTAAAAAGTGGTGGCCGATTGCTTCAAATCAATATGAAGATATAACTGCAGCATTATGGAAAGATAGTGATGGTGCAAATGTAAGTAAATTTACAAATCTCCAGACTGAATGGCAATTTGATCCTAAGTATATTTCTGTTGCATGGACTTCTAGTAAATATTTTGACACTTGTCCGGTTCCTACTGCCGGTGGAAGACCATGCATTTACTTTTATGCTTCAGTTCAGCCACAAATGCCAGGAAATACAAATGTTCAGCTAAAAGTTAAAGATGGGAGCGGAGAAGAAGCCTGGAATGCTTATCCGTTAATAATTGAAAATATAAGTGATAATCCAAATCCTACCATTAATCCAACTTCGGTTCCTGTCCCTGAAGGAAGTAATTATAAAAATCTTGAACAGAAGGTTAATTTACTCGAGCAACAACTTCAAGAACAAAATGTTAAAATTGATAACACTCAAAATACTTTGGATAAAATTTTAAGCTTCTTAAAAAAAATTTTTAGATTCTCGCCTCAATAATTATATTTATCGAAACATAAAGATTTAAATATTATAGAATTGAATTGTGTTTTATTTATTTATCTTCATAAGTGAATTCTTAATTCTTCTTTTTCTTTCTAGAATACTAAGTAGATCGATTTCTGCAGCTATTTATAAAATTACAAATAATGCTTATGGTTCTCTGAGGATTTTTCATTTTATCTTTTTGCCAGGAGTTATAGTTCACGAGTTGGCGCATTTAATAAGCGCAGAAGTTATGTTTGTAAAAACCCATGGACTTAGTTTGACACCAGTTAGAAATGGTGATCAGCTCACTATGGGAAGTGTCCAAATTGAAAAGACAGATCCTATAAGGCGTGCGATAATAGGATTTGCTCCGGTTTTGGTAGGAATTGTTTTAATTGGAGCCGCGACTTTTTATCTTCTTTCAGATAAATCACCTTTTGGTGACATTATAAATTATTTCCTTATTTTCATAATAGTTTTCGAAATTGGAAATACTATGTTTTCAAGCAGGAGAGACATTGAAGGCACCGTGGAGCTTTTAATAGTTTCTGTTTTAGTCATTGGATTACTTTTTGTTTTAGGAATAAGTTTTCAGCCTGTAATTGATTTTATAAACTCATCAAGTGTTCAATCCATTTTGCTAAACGGAATTAAACTCCTTTGGATTCCAATTGCTGCAGATATTGTTATTATTTTACTTACTAAGTTTCTTGTACTCAGAAAATAAATTTATAGATATAAGTATTATTGTATTTCTTAACTAATTTTAATTTTGAATTACTATTTAACTTTTCAATTATCTTTCCACCCTTATCAATTTTTTTATTATTAATAATGAAGCCATCATTATGGAGCATATCGTATTGATCTTTATGAACAATAATATAGTCCAATCCTAATGATCTTAATTGAGTAATTGTTTTATCCGATGGAAATGTTTCATCAAGGTTGTAAGCTAATTTTTGCCAAGGTTCTGGAGTGAATCCTCCACCACCATTCATGGTTCTTCTATAATTTATCGTTGAATAATAAAGTCTCCATAGTTCAATTGTCGCATAATCAGTCATGTTCCAATTATATATAGGCATCTCAAGATAAATAGAGTCTTTTGGAGTCGTAGAGAGGAAGTGGTGTTCTGGAGGGAAATCTTTTACTGTTGGCATTGGGATTAGTTTCATGGGGAATCTTAGTTCTGCAACGCAACCTAAGATTAATAGCGCATAAATTATAAACTTTTTACTTTTATCCTGTCCTTCAAGTATTTTTGTAAATACTATGCTTATTACTATTGCAGCTCCAATCATGAAAAGCATTTCCCATCTTGCTGAGTTTCGAAAGCCCTGAAAACCTGGAATCAGATAGTAAAAAAGTGCATATGGCAAAGGAATTATGGAGGGATTATGAATTGTTTGACGACCCATATGCAAAACAGGTCCAAGGCTTAATATAAAGCCTAGAATTGAAATTGATAGAAATGAATTTAGATTTACATTTTTTTTCTTAAGATTTTTAAATGCATAGATAAAACTAAAAATAACTAAGATTGAAAATACTGCCCCTAAAAATCCTGGCTTAAATTCATTATTTTGTGAAAACCTATTTATCGGTAAAGAGTTTAAAGTAGTATCGAGTTTTGAAAAATCAGAAGAATAAAGCATATCTTCTGGTTGGATAGCAAAATGAACAGTATCTTTTAAAGTTCTTACATAACCAAATTCCTTTGAGATTCGAAAATAAGGAATCATAATTGGAATAATTGCCGACATGAAAAGTATAAAAATTAGAATATTCTTTTTTGAAACTGCTTTTAAAGTTTCTTTTTTATCAAACAGCCAGTTAAAGAAAAATATTATTAAATAAGAAATGAGAATAAAATAACCAGCGAGGAAATTGTTATACGTTTGAAGTACTAAAAACATAAAAGAAATTATGAGGTGTTTAGTTTTTTTACTCTTCATGAAATTGATGAAAAATAAAAGAGAAAGAGGAGTAAGTACTATAAAAAGCATCTGGAGGTGGGCATAGAAACTAAGATATGCTGGGGAAAAAATTACTAAAATTCCAGCTAAGATTGATGCGAAGAAATCCTTTGTAATTCTGTAAGCCAATAAATAAAGTGAGAAGCCTGTTAAAACTATTCCGGAAATTACGATAAAGTTATTTGTAATTATTGGCTCTTTAGTAATAAGATATGGAATCATAGAAAAAAGAGCGGTAATTATATTTGGATCAGATGAAGCAGGTCCTATTTGATAGGGATAAAAAATATTTGTTGTAAAAATATTTTGGATATTACCAGTTAGTACTGATTGAATAATCCATGTATGAATCCAAGTGTAGATAAAATTATCTCCGTAACCCGTCGTTAGAGTAGTCAGATGAAATGCCCACGGAAAAGTAATAAAAATTCCAGAGATTAAAAATATTAAAAAAGCTAATAGTTTCACAAATTTTTCTCATTCTAGCATATGATGAGGGGTTTGCAATTGATTTAGCTTGAGTATTTTTGATAAAGATCATTAATCATTCTTAATTCATTGTAATTTCGTGTCTGATCTTTAAGAGTTACGTTTTCAAGCTGGTCTGTTACTGCTTGAGATTCTATGAAGTTATCGAGTACGCTTTTTTTCCATCCAGCTTCAATCTCTCCTATACTTAATCCAGAAATTTCTTCCATACTTTGAATAAAATTTTGTCGATTTACATTTCCGACCCATCTCTTGAAATTGTTAACCCCAAATGTATCTATAAAGTACTTTATAAAAGATCCACCTTTTAAATAATCTGAATCATTTGGGGAGGTATCGTATCTGTCTAAAATATTATCTGTTTCGCTCGACAAGCTAAAGCAATTTGCTATTGAAAAATCAGTACGTCCTTTTTGGTTTATCATTTTTATTAGTTGGTCATCGCTTATCTTTTTCCATTCGCCCATGAAGTCGGTGAATTTATCTCTTGCATGATTGATCATGTGGAGCCTTAAGTAGTCATGAGCATCTTTTCCTGACCCAAAATGATCAAAAAATGTAGCTAAGCCTTCATGTAGAAATGGAATGAAATAGGCTTCCTTGGAGAATAATGCAGGAGCAAGAATTCCATGTCCAATTGCCTCATGCAAACTTGTTGTATAGGCCGCAGGAGTCAATTCTGAATCAGGTTTTTTTCTAGTGGTTGTTTTACTGAAGCGAGCATGACTCCAGCTGCTCGAAGTAGGGCTTTCGCGGCCATACGTGTGTAAGCCATTAATTAATCCATTTCGGTCTCGTCTGGAAACTCGAACTACCTGGAAAGTGTCAGGCATTTCAATTTGGAATAAATCTTTAGCTATTTTTAATCCTCCTTCAAGATAATATGCCATGTCTTCCGGACCTTGAAGCGTTGGAGTATCAAAATCCTCGTAGATTTTATTATCCTGAAAAATTACTATAAAGTGGGGTGACTGCGCATAATGAATATCTGGATGTTTTATGCGATCAAGATCTAATCCGTCAATAATTTTCTGTCTCTCTGGTATGTGGGTTGGTTTTACAGATACTTCAGGTGAACCCTCGTAGGTTACATTTTTTTGTGCATCACCAGATTCCATTTAAATATTAAATCAAAATATGCTCTCAATAACAATTTAACTTTCAGAACCTCATTCATCTTTAATATGTTTTGTGTTACGATTTAGATAGCACCTTTCAGGGTGTTTAATTACTATGTTACTGCCCGATAGTCAGATTTTGGAGCTTCTAAAACAGTCTGGTTTGGTTGATCAGAAGACAATGCAGGATGTTGTGGTTTCTGCCGCTAATGCAAGAATTCCTCTACAAGAAGCTGTGATTGAAAAAAATGTTATTACAGACGATAAACTTGGTCAGCTTATCGCAAACTTCATAAAGTATCCTTTTGTAGTTCTGGATAAAAGTCAGATTCCCGAGGAAGTGTTTCGAATAGTTCCTGAAAGAATCGCTAGAAAGCATAGGATTGTCGCTTTTGCCAAAGATGCTACTGGAGTAAAAATGGCAATGGCTGATCCTGTCCACATAAAACTTGCTGATTCTATTTCTAAAAAAACCCAAAGAAAAGTAACTGTGTTTATGGCTACAGAGAGAAACATAGAGAACGTGCTCCAGCTTTATAGAAAAAATCTCCAAACAACTTTTGATGATCTTTTGCAGGAAGAAATTACTAGAACAAATACTACCATGGATGATGCCCCAATCATTAAGATTGTTGATCTACTTATCGCTTATGCATATCGCGAAAAGGCATCAGATATTCATATTGAGCCTGAAGAAAAAAATTCATTGGTTAGATTCCGAACAGATGGAATTTTACATGACGTGCTTTATGTAGATAAAAAATTGCACGATAGAATTATTACTAGAATTAAAGTTTTGTCGCGTCTTAGAACAGATGAGCACATGAGTGCTCAGGATGGAAAACTCCGAACTATAGTTGATGAAGACAGTTTGGATATTCGTGTTTCCATAATTCCAGTTACTGAAGGAGAGAAAGGGGTTCTTAGACTTTTATCATCGCAATTTAGGCAGTATTCTCTTCATGATCTTGGGATGAATGATAAAGATCTTATGAAAGTAAATAATGGAGTAAATAAATCTTATGGCATGATTCTTTCAACCGGTCCAACTGGTTCTGGAAAGACAACTTCAATTTATTCGATTTTAAATATCCTAAATACTAGAGATAGGAATATTACGACCATTGAGGACCCCGTTGAGTACAGGATGAAGGGCGTAAATCAGATTCAGGTAAATGAAAAAGCAAATCTTACTTTTGCGAATGGATTAAGGTCTGTTCTTCGTCAGGATCCCAATGTTATTTTTGTGGGTGAAATCAGAGATGGTGAAACAGCAGGGATTGCGGTAAATGCTGCGCTCACGGGCCATTTGGTGGTTTCGACAGTTCATACAAATGATGCAGCGACCACGCTTCCTAGATTAGTGGACATGAAAGTAGAGCCATTTCTTGTGGCATCAACTATTAATGTAATTATCGCTCAAAGACTTGTGAGAAAAATTTGTGAGTCCTGCAAGATTCCAGTTGTTATAAAAAGATCTGAGTTAATTAAGGAAATTCCTGAAGTTACTATCGCGAAGCATTTTGGTCTTGGGGAGGATCTAAAAGGATTTGAAGGCAAGGGTTGTAAGATTTGTCATGCTACTGGTTATTCTGGTCGTATTGGTATTTTTGAAATAATTTCTATGTCTGAAAAAATAAAATCCCTTATCGCTCAAAAGAAAGACTCAAATGAAATAAAAAAAGAAGCAATAGCAGAAGGAATGACTACAATGCTTGAAGATGGAATGGATAAAGCAGCAAAAGGCTTAACAACGGTTAAGGAAGTGTTTAGAGCTACAAAAGCTGAAGCAACTTAAAATATGTTTAAGAGGTCAAAAATTACTTTAAAAAACTCAGAGAAATTAAATTTACTTAGTAATTTATCTACAATGATTTCTTCTGGTATTCCTATTCTTGAAACAGTTGATTCTCTGCTCGAAGATTCAAAAGGCGGCACACAAAAAGTTCTCCAAATAATACGCGAAGATATGCTTCAAGGAAACCATCTTTACACTTCGTTTACAAAGTTTCCTGATATTTTCGATAAAGTTACAGTAAATGTAATAAGAGCTTCAGAGGAGGCTGGAACGCTTGATGTTACTTTGAAAGATATTAGAGATCAGCTCGAAAAAGAAATTGAATTCCAGGATAAGCTTAAGTCCGCGATGATTTATCCTATTTTTATTGTAATTGTATTCTTTGGCGTTATGGTGATGATGCTCGTTGTAGTAATGCCTAAAATTTCGACAGTATTCTCAAGACTTAAAGTAGACCTACCTCTCCCAACTCGCATTATGATAGCAATGTCAGATATAGTTACGCAGTATACAATTCCTCTATTGGCTGGAACCTTGGTGTTGGTATTTTTCATGATAATTCTTTATCGAGCACAGAAAAAAAGAATATTAGGCATGGTTTATAAATTGCCATTGATTTCAACATTGGTTAAGGAAATTGATTTAGCACATTTTTCGAGAAGTATGTTCTTGCTTTTATCTTCAGGAATTACTATTACAAACGCTCTTGAATTATCTCAGGAGGTTGTAATGAGAAAAGATATTGCCAAAGCGATTGCTCACGCAAAAGAAACTGTTCTTTCGGGAAAAAATTTATCTCAAGGATTTAGAGACGAAAAAAAGATTTTTTCTGGAATAATTATAAAACTAGTAGAAGCAGGTGAAAAAACAGGAACTTTAGACAAGTCTTTGGCTGATGTATCGAAGCAGATGGATTATAAAGTTAGCAACACGCTCACGACACTAACCGCAATGCTTGAGCCGGTAATGCTTGTTGCTGTAGGAATTTTAGTGGGTGGAATGATGCTAGCAATAATCGCTCCTATTTATGGATTAATTGGAAAAGTTGGAGCAAGGTAAAATGGCAAATCAAAAAATTTGGTTAAAGAAAGATTCGAATAAAGGTTTTATACAGCACCAATTAAATAGGTATTGGTTTAGATCATTGAATCAAAAAGCAAAATATGATGCTGGATTTACTTTAATAGAGCTTTTGGTGGTCATTACGATTAGTTCAATTTTGTTCGCGTTAATCGCTTTTAATTTGGCTGGAATCCAAGATAGAACTGCTCATCGTGCGGGTGTAAATACAATTATTTCTGATTTAAAGCTCCAACAAATAAAAGCAATGACTGGCTCAACTGAAGGTAGAAGTGCGAGCGATAATTATGGAATTTATTTTATGACAGATCGATACGTATTGTTTCATGGAAATTCCTATAGCGCATCAGAGCCAACAAATTTTACAATCGAACTGCCTGAAAACATTCGAATACAAAGCACGGCTTTCCCTGGAAATTCTGTATTGTTTTCGAAAGTAAGCGGAGAAGTTGCAGGTTTTACTTCTGGTAATAACACAATAGTAATAAGAGAAACAAATTTAAATAGTGATAAGACTATAACTATTAATAGATATGGTGTAATTACATCTGTAAATTAAATGAAAATATTTAATTTTTTAAAAAGCAAAAAGGGTAATTCTATAGTTGAGATTCTACTCGTGATAGGACTTGCAGCAATTCTTATTCCGGCAATATTAACTGGCATTGTTGCTACGAGAGAGGGGAGAGCTCAACATGATCAAAGGGTTGAGGCAGTTTCTATGTTAACAAATGCTCAAGAGGCTGTTAAAAGTATTGCTTTAAGGAATTGGGCGCTTGTTGCTACAAATGGAACTTTTCATCCCACGATTTCTGGAAACGCATGGATTCTTTCAAATGGATCCATAACCCAAAATGGATATACAACAAGTGTTGTAGTAAGTGATGTCTATAGAGACGGTACTGGTGCAGTTGTATCAAGTGGGGGCACTCTTGATCCAGCTACAAAACAAGTTACAACCACTATTTCCTGGACGACGCCGTTTAATTCTCAGGTATCAGCTATCTCATATTTTTCTCGTTATAAAAATCAAGTGTATACAGAAACAACTGCTGCGCAGTTTACTGCCGGTACGCTAATAAATACGCAGGTAACAAATGTTTCTGGTGGTGAAGTTAAATTAACTAATAATAATAAAGCTAAATGGTGTTCTCCTGCTTTTAATTCGGCTACGATTGATTTGCCTGATGGACCACCTGTAGCAGTTGCAGCTACCGCGAGTGCTACTTCTGTAAATACACCAAATGACGCTTACGTGGCAGTCTCTCCGCTTACTACAAATTCAATTAAGATGGTACATGTAAATGTAACTGCTAATACAGATCCGCCAACGACTTCTCAAAGAGGTAAATTTACATTAAATTCATCTGAATACAGTAATCCTTCATATGTTCCTTCTGGACTTGATCTAACTAATACTTTTAAAACCAATGATGTGAAGTATTATAAATCAGCTGGCGGCAACACTTACGCTCTCATTGCAACAGATTTACCGACCAAAGAAGTTATTGCTGTTTGGGTTAACGACGGAGATTCCAGTAACGATAATAATACATCTGGAGAATTCCAAGATCCCGTAAATAAAATTTATAAGTATAAAACATTCTTTAATACAAGAATATTTAACTCAGCAGCAGGTTTGGATACCGGTTTTATTAATCCATCTGGTAATTCTTCCGAAACTTCAAGCGCAGGAGATAATAATGGGTTTCAGTCAAATCCTACAAGAGCTTATTCAGATAATAATTCATTTGCAGTGGATACAGATAGTGGTAGTGGTACAGGAACTAGTTGTACAGGAGCTGATAAGGATAAGCATCGTTTTTATAATTACAGCCTACCACTTGCATCTGGTGTAACTATAAATGGAATTGAATTACGCCTAGATGCAAGAGTTGATAGCGTGACAGGTTCACCTTTTGAATGTGTACAGCTTTCATGGGATGGAGGTACTTCCTGGACAACTGCAAAGAGTACATCAAATCTTACTACTGGTGAAGTTACATATACTTTGGGTGGTTCTGCTGATACATGGGGACGTACTTGGACTACGTCAAATCTGTCTAATTCTAATTTTCGTGTTCGTGTAGTTAATGTTGCAAGTAATACATCTCGTGATTTTTCTCTGGACTATGTTGGAGTGAAAGTTTATTACAGCGGAGTTTCAGCTACAAATGATCAGGCGCCGTTTGATTATGGAGCAAAATCTATAACAGTGCTTGGAGATAAAGGCTATGTAGCTTCTGGAGGATATTTATATACTTTTGATTTAAGTAATATTGACAGTAAATCCTCATCTGCAGAGCTTGATCAGGTCGGATGTAGAATTGAAATTCAGGGATATGATTGCAAGCCTGGAGCTTCAGCGAGTAGTTTAAAGTACGATATAGGAGAGACTGGAACTTCATGGAGCGATGTAGGATCACCTGCACATAATGACTGTTCTGATGGGGGAAATATTGAGTTAAATGCCGACAATCATATCACAGGTGTACAGGTGGGAGGAAGTAATTATATATATGTTGCAGTTGGAGCTGGATATGATTCCGAGCTAAACATAGTAAATGCAACAAACGTACCAGATTTAGCTTCAGCTCCGGCTATAAATAGTAATAGTTGCGGAAGATCAACTGGAGGTCATGCTGGGTGGAAATTGGTTGGTTCACTTGATTTTAATTCTAGACCAGGCACAGAAGAAGCTGCGAATTCTGTATATGTCAAATCTGATGGGACGCGGGCATATATATCTTCAAATGGAGGAATTGATGCAAATAGTGATGGTACGCCAGACAGTAAACAGTTCTATGTAATTAACACTACAAATAAAACTTCTCCTGCATTCTTAGCAGGGGCCCCAGGATCTCCTACATATGGTCCAACGAGTGGGTTCTACTATGGAACTGGAGCTAATGCAGATTTATTTCCAAGACGCTCCCTTACGGTTCTTAACGGAGATAGGGTAGTTCTTGTGGGAAGTGATGGAAAAAGTAATGTTGATGATGCGCAGGAATATCAGGTATTAAATAGCGAGGTAGAAACAGCACCTGCATATTGTGCGGGACTTAATTTCGATCAAGGCTTTAACGACTTAACCTCAGTCACCGAAGCTGATACAGATAATTATGTTTACATGGTAGCGAACACCAACTTAAATGAGCTTAAGATTATTGAGGGGGGTCCTGATAATGCCCTTTATGTTGCCTCAGGTACATTTGAATCGCAAACTTTTGACGCATCTGCTGGGAATATGTTTAATAGATTTTTTGCGACGAGCACAGTTCCGTCAAATACAACATTAACTTATCAGGTTGCAATTGCCGATGCTGTAAGTGGAAGTTGTAGTGGAGCATCTTATAACTACATCGGTCCTGATGGAACAAATAATTCATTTTTTTCATCGGCCTCAGAGTTGCCTAAAAATGACGATGGCTCTGGATTTGAGAACCCAGGTAGATGCATGAGATATAAAGTTTATATGTCATCAGTAGATCAACAGCAGACTCCAGTGCTTCAAGATTTTGGAGTAAATTATTCATACTAAGATTTTTTATGAAAATTAATTTTTTGACACATATAAGAATTAGAAGAAAATCGTCGGGTTTTACATTAATTGAGCTTCTTATTTATATGGGATTATTTTCAATATTAACTACGATTACTCTTCAATTATTTGCGACAATTTTTGATGCTGAGACTGAGGCGGAAGCAGTTTCCTCGATAACAAGTGACAGTAAATTTATTATGAATAGATTTACATATGATCTTAATCGGTCTTCAAGTGTTACGACGCCTGTTAGCTTAGGGACTCAAAGTGCCACACTAACTATGGTTATAAATTCACAAAATCTAAGATATAGTCTAGACAGTGGAAATCTTAAATTAGATAACCTCACAACTGGCACTTCTGATAATTTAAATACAAATGAGACTACGGTTTCAAACTTATCTTTCATAAGACTTGATGGGGGAGGAAATGATGCTGTTCAAATTACATTTACTCTTACGTCAGTCGCAACAGATACTTCAGGTAAGCAAATTAAAACGTATACCACATCAGGAGGAATTAGATAATGCAAAAAGAAAGTCAAAAAGGTCAATCGTTAATAACGATTTTATTTTTTGTGGTAATTTCAATTACTATTATTACTGCAATATCATCTATTATTTTAAATAGCACTTCGACTGGTTCTAGCATTGAGCAAGGTAGTATTGCATATTATAGTGCTGAGTCAGGAGCCCAAAATGCAATATTAAGACTACTTAGGGATCCAAATTATACAGGGGAAACCATGAGTCTTAATGATGGTACTGTGACAATAGTTGTTAGCGGAGGTGTAATCACGTCAACTGCTCATGTGGCAAATTCCATTAGGAAAATAGAAGTCCAAACAGGATACAATAATAATATTCTTACAATTTCATCATGGAAAGAGATAAATTAAAAAAAGAAATTTCTAAAAAACCAAGCGGAATTTTCTTCGTAGATGGAGCTAGGGCATTTTACTTTGAGCAAAGTTTAAGTGCTCCAATTCCGCTTGAGATTACACTAGATATTTTTAATGATCTAGAGCTAATTAATAGGAAAAAGCTGGAAACATTAATTAAAAATTTTATAATTTCCCAAAAGCTTGGGCCTAAGAATATAATCCTTCTTCTATCAGCACAGTTAACTTTTGACAAGGATTTTCCTCGTGGATCAATTGAGGTTGAGAAAAATATAGAAGAATTTCTAGAGCTTGTTCCTTTCGAGCAAGTAATTAGCAAAAAAGCTTTATTTGCAGGGAGAACTAAAGTAATCGCTGCGAATAAGGAATTTTGTGACGCAATAAAAGCTACGTTTATAAATTCAGGTTTTATAGTAAGTGGGATTTATCCGCTGTCTCTTTGTCTTGAGCTTGCTCCAGAACTTCAATCAAGTATGGATTTAAATTTGGTCATTAATAAGGTTCCTGACTTAAAAGATTTTAATCTTATGCCAACGCCTGAAATGGCAATAAATTCTCCAGATAAAGAAAAGCCTGACAAAATTAGACTTTACTTAATGATTGGGTTAATGTTAATTCTTGGTATAGTTATGGTATTTCTTTTATACAGAAATATTTTGGCCCCCGAAAAATCCAAGAAATCAAATATTCTTCCGACAGTAATGCCAGTAGTTGAAAAAATTGAAAAAGAAATTCCTGCGACATCATCAGCGGATTTTGAATCTTCAGAATCTGCAGAGCTTTCTGTTACAAAAATTCCAACACAAATTCGCTAAATTGCTCCAATTTAGCTTCAAAATTACCCCTTGACAATTAGTTTAAGTCATGGCAATAATAGATTATAAATGAAAAACATAAGTGCAAATAATTCAAAAAGAGGTTTCACATTAATAGAGCTTTTAGTAGTAATTGGTATTCTCGCTATTCTTCTTTCAATTGTTCTTATTGCTATTAATCCAGCAAGACAATTTGGACAAGCAAATGATACAAAAAGAACAAGTGCAGTAACGCAAATCCTTAATGCAATCGGTGCATATCAAGCAAGTAACAAGGGAAATCTACCTGCAGAGGTATCAGGTTTAACAGTTGGCACACCGGAATTACTTAATGATACTAATTTTCCAAATCTTTGTGCAGAATTAGTTCCAGATTATATCCCAGCTCTTCCTACAGATCCATCACTTAACACTCCTGATATCGAATTGGCTGATTGCGGAGCATACAATACTGGATACACGATTACATTAAAAGCAAACAATAGAGTTACTATTACAGCTCCTCAAACAGAAGTAGCAGCAACTCCAATCGAGATCACAAGATAACTTGTAAAATCTTCAGAATTTAAGCATCATTTTTAATCACTTATATTAAAATAGTGAATTGGTATATCAAGGAAAGGATTGAAAGCAATAATAAATCTGTCAGGAGTTAATCCCAACTGTGATTTAAGATTTTTAAAGTAAGCAACTTGTGTCTCAATCATTGCAAGATCAACAGAGCTGATGTCTGAATTCCTAATTATTTCGGGTACAGAAACACCAATCATTCCACTTTCCATTCTGCTTGTCTGATCATGGACAGCTAATATCATTTCTTCTATTACCGGAAGTCTATCTTTTCCTTTAGGCATGCCTGTTTTAACTAAAGTTTCTGCATGGGCGGTCATTATTTGTTCTTCGTGTTCTGTCTCAGCTGTTGAGCTTGGAATTTCCAAAAAATCCATTCGAGAAACTTTTTCTCTAATAATTAATCCCGCTTGAGTTTGATCCATTTCTTCATCTCCGGTTACTAGAAGTTTATTTTCTCTAAGAAATTCAATAAGATTTTCATTTCGTATTAAAAAAATTCCATCACTTGACTTTTCCATTATTTTTTTTCTGATTTCTAAGGCTTTTTTTTCAATTCGAGGGTCTGCTACTAGAGCTATATAGAAAGTATCTACTTTATGTTCAGGATTCTCAGCTCTTAGCCTTAAGGTGCTTAGTCCTCTATCGGTTACTCCTACTCCAACATTTTCTGCAATTAATACTTTTCCTTCAGGAAGTTTCGCCAATCTTTTTTCGATCATATCATGATAATGATAAGAGAAAGGAATAGACCATTCTGTATCCCAGTATGATCTTGGTCCTATGTCATATTTTTCTTGTGTATCGACCAGAGCATCATCAAAAAATATGGTATCTGCAGATTTTTGGCCATTAGTTAGAGAAGGAAGTGCAGCGCCAAATTGAGTTACAACAGTAGTTTTGCCACCCCTGGGTGGGCCAAATATCTCTATCAATTCAATTTCATTTTCACTAATTTCAAATATGATTCTCTCTAATATACTTTTACCATTACCTTCAACTATGTTTCTTAAAATTTCCGTAGCGGGTTCAGGCGGTGGAAGCGGTTCTGTAAAAATTTCATGCATATATTTTAACCTTCTTATTTCGATATCTTAAATATTTAGTAGCATTATTAATATTAATTTCCATTATTTCGCCATACTTAGGAGATCTCGAAAAATTTGGGAAGAATTTTGATTGAAAAGCCATTAAAGTTGTTTCATGTGTAATAGCAATTAAATCAGTGAGAGTCGAAACTTCTTTGGATTCAGAAAATCTATATACAGAGTCAATAACCTCAGCTGGGGTTTGAATTTTATTTTCTTTTAGAATTTCGGGCGATAATTTTATCCAAGTTTCGAGTGCATTTTGCAGAGGATAACCTAGATCTAAAACTTTATGTATTGAGTCTGCTGTTTGAAAAATTTTTCTTGCACCAGATTTTTGGAAGCTAATTTTCGATAACTTATTTTGAGTTTTTAATCTTCTTAATTCAGTCTCTAGTCGAATGCCGGACTCCTTAGCTCTTTTTCTACTGCTGTAAAAAATTCTAACAGTGTGTTCCTCATCGTCAGATATACATTCAATTATTTTGTTCGCGTTTAATAATATCTGAGAGACTCCATTTCTGCTGAGTCTGCTATTGCTGAAGCCGTATGTGACTGGCTGAGCATGCCTCATTAGGTAAATTCGAAGATACTTTTCAGTTGTGCTTGAACTTTTCATTTTAGCTTTGGTAATGTAACTGAAACTAAAGTGCCATGATTTTCTTCGGAAGTAACTGTTATTTTTCCATGATGTTTTATAATTATTTTTTTAATTAAATATAGTCCAAGTCCCATACCTGATTTCGTATGTCCTTTCCCCTTATAAAATTCATTAAATATATTTGGAATTTCTTCTTTTTTTATGCCAGTTCCATTATCTTCGACTGAAATTTTAATTTTTCCTTCTTGTTCACTTAAACTAACTTGGATTAGTTTTTCCCAAACATTATGCTTTGCAGCATTATCTAGGAGATTAATTATTACTTGCATTAGCTTATTCGGGTCTCCAATTAATTTAATAACATTTAGCCCTGTTTTATTTTTAAATTGTACTTTTGATTTTTTATGACTTACCTTGAATGACTGTAATGATTTTTCTATAATCTCAACGATATTTAATTCCTCAAACTCGAATTTAAAGTTGCCAGTTTTTATTTGGCTAAGTAATAAAAGTTCATCGATTAATTTTGTTAGTCGGGTCATTTCGTAAAGCAAGTTATTTATCCACTCGATATCAAATTCTTCTCCTTTTTTAACTTTATTTTTTAGGAGTTGAGTATAAATGTACATTGTCGTTATTGGAGTTTTGAGTTCGTGTGAGGCCATTGAAATAAATAAATCTCTTGTATTTAGCGCGTTTTCGACTTCATGATAAAGTTGTGCTTTTCTAATTGCTAGAGATGCGAAAGGAGTAATGAAATTTAATATTTCCTGATCGCTTTTAGTGAATCTTTTCTTTTTTGTATGCACAGAAATTACGCCAATTGATTTGCCTCTATTTATTAAAGGTGCCATAAGATCATATTTTGTTTCAGTATCTCCAATTTCTGGATGAATCTTATATATTTCTGAAAAGTTAAGGATTAGAGGCTTTTGAGTTTTAAAAACAGTATAAGTGTAACCATCTTTTCGAGGACTGATAGTATTTAGATGATGGGACGTAGAGTAAACCCTTTTTAGTTGATTTTTTTCTGCCATGAATATCGACGCATCAGTACCGTTCAATAGTAAAATTACCTCCTTAGCGATCTCTTTATAGGTAGAGTCTAGATTTAACGGTGTAAGGAACTTTAGTGTTGATTTATAGACTAAATCTAAAGATTTTTTCATTCCGAGATTATAGCATAGGATTTGTAAAGATTAGGTATGAAAAATATCCTATAGCATTTGATTTTTATAGCATTTTATGCTAAAATACACCCTTATGAACGTGTTAACAGACAGTTTGAGAGCGATAATTTGGTTTAGTTTGTGCATAATTATGGCTGTAAGTATGCTTACATTTGCACTAGTTTATTCTGGATTTTCATTCGTTTTCAAAAAGCTTGCTTGGAAAGATTTATCCCTACCTTCTCTTAAAATTGCCAGGTAGCTTCATACAAAAATCATACTGCATTTTTATTGGCCTTCGATCTAAAAGCTCTATCATTAGATCATGATAAATATAATAAAAGCTTTTAAGGAAATATGGACATATCCTCTCAGTAAGAGTGAGCAAAAACTTGCTAAAAACAACACAGATTTTGGTAAAAATGAGCTCGTAATTTCGGAATTTTTTAAATCATTTGAGGCCTTTTCTAAGCCTAGAAAGTATAGCTTTAAATAACTTATTCTCCTTTTAGAATGTAGCCAAATCCTCTTATAGATTTAATTAATTTTGGTTCAAATCCATTATCAATTTTTTTCCTCAAATAACCAACATAAATATCTACTGAGCGAGTTTCAATATCTGGAGATGCAGACCAGATTTTGTTTAAAATCATATCGCGGGTTAGAACTTTACCTTTATTTATTAATAAATATTCTAGAAGACGAAATTCTGTCGGGCTTAATTCGATTAGATTTTTGCCTCTTTTTACTTCATGTGTTTCCTGATTTAGTTCTAAATCAGCAATTTTTTTAATTGCATCATTTGAGCTAGTAGCTCTAAGTCTTGCTTTAATTCTTGCCATAAGTTCCTCGAGGGTGAATGGTTTTGTAACATAATCATCAGCTCCAAGATTTAGTCCTTTAACAATGTCTGCAGTATCATTTCGTGCGCTTAGAATAATTACTTTAAGCTCAGGGTATTTTTTTCTAATTTCAAGACAGACGCTTTCACCGCTCATGTTTGGAAGGCCAAGATCTAGAAGGACTAGATCTGGTTGAGAGATGGAAATCATGTTAAGTGCTTTTATGCCATCGGATGCAGTTTGAATATGAAATCCATTTTCCTCAAGCGACTCTTTCAGATATGCTTGAAGTTCTGTTTCATCTTCAACAATGAGAATTGTGCTCATCATTGAGAAATTATAACTATTAAGCTAACAAACTGCAAATGAATTTCAATGTTCTTACAGCTTTCATACAATTTATTGATAATAGTTTTCAGATCAAAAATTTAAGATAAATGATGTTATGACTATTATTGCTTGGGTAATATTTGAAATTATGATGGGTATTATTGCAAATTCACTAGATCCTGATCCAGCATATGGAGGCATACTTGGAGCAATATTTTTGGGTTTAGCAGGAGCACTCATTGGAGGAATAATAAGCTTAATTTTTAGTAGATCTGGAATTGTTTCTAGTGTAAATTTAACAACACTTCTTATTGCTCTGAGTGGTTCTTTTATTGTATTAATGAGGGAGATCTATATGGAAAACTTAAAAAAAGATTCTGATAAATCTACATCTTCATTTTTAAATTTAACTCCTTCTTGAACAAGTAATTGTTTTTGGATTCCTTCACCACCAAATGCATATCCAGTTGCGAGTTTGCCTTTTTTATTTACTACGCGGTGACATGGAATAATGTCGGGGTTTCTATTAGCGTGTAGCGCGTATCCGACAACTCGTGGATTTCTTATTCCGGTAAATTTAGCAATCTCTCCATATGTAGTGACTTTACCACGTGGCACTTTTTTCACTGCTTTATAGATCGCTTCAAAAGTATTCATCTTGTTAAAAGCAGATCGCGATCATCTGCTAATTTTAATTATCTTAATCCTCTTAAAGCGATCGCGGCTTTTAACGGGATTAATTTTATCTTAAAAATATTAAATAAAAGACTATCGCTAAAATAATCCTATAAACTCCAAAGATAATGAAAGAATGATTATTGAGATATTTTATCAACCATTTTATGGAAATTAAAGCAAAAACAAATGAAGCCAAAAAACCAACTATCAAAAGAAATAATTCATTTTTAGTAAGGTTTAATTTAGTTTCACTTATGTCTAATACTGTTGCTGCAAAAATAGTAGGAACTGCTAATATAAATGAAAACTCTGCTGCATTTTTTTTACTTACTCCAAGAAGTCTTGCGCCCATAATGCTGGATCCTGCGCGGGAAACGCCGGGTATTACTGAAATGGATTGAAAAAGCCCGATTATAAGTGCATTTTTGTAAGTGAGATCTTCAAGCGTACCTTCTGCTTCTGTTTTATTTTTTTGTAAGTATTCGATTAAAATAAAAATAACACCACCAATAAAAAGAGCAGCCACAACTATCAGGCTATTTTCAAATAAATAATCTTTAATAAATTTGTAGAGAGCAAATCCAATGATTGCTGATGGAATAAATGCGATTAATATTTGAGGCCAGATTTTTTTATTTATTAACGTTTTCCAATATAGAATTGCTACTGCGAGAATCGCACCAAGCTGAATCATTATCTCAAAGCTTTTAACAAAATCTGTTTGAGTTACACCTAAAATTTGTGCAGTTAAGATAAGATGTCCTGTTGATGAAATCGGAAGAAATTCTGTAAATCCTTCGACTGCAGATAAAATTAAAGTCTGAAGTAAATCCATTTTAATTGTTATTTTCTAAGGATTTTATTTTTTCAAGTCTTCTGGCATGATTATCTGTTGGTTCATATGGAGTTTGTAAGAAAGTTTCTATCAAAGCTTTTGTGTCTTCAAAAAATGTAAAATTAGATGCAAGTGCTAAGACATTTAAGTTATCATCATTTCTTGCTGCTTTTACTTGCTCTACATTAAATCCTATGGTACATCTCACTCCTTTAATTTTATTGCTTGAAATGTCTACTCCTGCTCCAGATCCGCAAATCACAATTCCGCGATTTCCTGAGTCTTCTGCTACTTTTTTTCCTACCTTTTCAGCATAATCGACATAATCATCTCGTTGCTGTATTTCATTTTGTCCAACATCTTCAATTTGATATCCGCCAGATTGCATCCACTCAATTATTTGATTTTTTAATTCGAATCCTCTGTGATCTGCGCCAATATAAATAGTCATTTTTAGTGAAAAATATCTTCCAATTTTATTTTACCTGTATTTTGTCCATCTGTTAAGTCCTTATCTAATTTTTCCATAGCATCTATAAATGTACCAATATTTCCTTTCTTTGACCATAGTGTTTCCGTCTTGTCAAAATCGATAATACCTAGATTCAAGTATAAATATTTATAAGCTTTACTTGGAATTACTCCTGTATCCACCCGACTTACTACTTCGGAAAATCGTCTCAGCATTAATTCTTCAGCAGTTACTATTCTTACATCATTTCCGTTTATTTCTACAGATGTAGTTTCTTCAGGGATGTCCCTCAGATATACATCGACATGTTGTTCATTAACATTATCTTCAAGGGCAGTGTAGTTATTAGGTGATTTCATGAAATTTCTAGTTCCACCTCCCATGCTTTCAGGAACGGGCTCTGTCTCCCCCTTTCTTCTAAAAGTTTTTGCTAGATCCGATTGAGCTTCGAAATCAAATTCTTGTTTCATTTTTGCAAAACCTTCTGGAGTTAACTTGAAATCAATATCAAGCGCAGGTACATCTGGAATTGGATACCCTCTATTTTCCATGAGTAGTCTTAATGCCCACCCGCCCACAAGCGTTGCCTCTGGGTTTATTTGCGAAAATCTTTGAATTGTAGATTTTGTTGATTCTACCTTTTCAGGAGTTAAAGGAGGTAATTCTGCGGATATTGCTCTGGATTTAGCAAGAAGGTTTTGCTGAATCGTTTCTGATATGCCTAATTCTGCATGAGGTGAATCACTCATTTAATCTATTTCAGTTTAATAAATATTTTATAGCAAAACAACTAGTTTGCAAAAAGATCTTCTAGCCTCTAAAATTAGCTTATGTTTTTCAGAGGTAAAAAAGATAAAAAAGAAGAAGAAAAAATAGACGAAGAGGAACTTAAGAAAACTAGGAGAGCTGAAAAAAAAGAAGAGGATGAACTTGTTTGGGACAAAAAAAGAATTGTAATTGCAATAGTATTGGTGCTATTTATATTGTTCGGCGTAAGGCAAGTTAAAGGTATGTTTTTTCCCAACACAAATATTTTAGGAGAGTCGACTATTAAAAAAGCCTCGGAAATAGATAGGCCAGAAGTTGATGGTGCTGGAACTAGTCTCGAATCAAATGTTAGCTCGAAGTTTGATGATATTAAAAATAATATTGTAAATCTTGATCCAGAGGAAGTGGCTTCATCCTCGCCTCAGATTCAGAAGGTGCTTAATGACATACAGGGAATAAAAAATTTACCGGCAGATCAAGCTAGAAATACATGCATGAAAATTTGCTCTGGAATTTAATTATGGATCCCGTTAGAAGCTGCGATCGCTTTTAAGGATTAGAAAAAAGAAAGGAAAAGTAGAAGATCGCAATCTGCTTCTAACGTGATGGATGATTTAAAAAGTAGAATTGACAACGCACTTAAAAAAGTCGATATAGAAGATAAGAAATATAAGCTTAAAGAAATCGAAGCTGAGAGCATGATGCCTAATTTTTGGATTGATTCTCAGAAAGCTTCGAATAAAATGAAAGAAATGGCAAATCTTCAGAAAGAAATAGATACGGTTGAAGAAATTCAAATCGCTTATGAATTAGGTGACCATGAAAAAGCTTTAAAAATGGTCGAAGATCTTGAAACACTTCTGTATCTCTCTGGGCCTTATGATTCAGGCCCTGCGCTTGTGTCAATCCATTCAGGCCAAGGAGGAGTAGAGGCGATGGATTGGTCGCAAATGCTTTACAGGATGTATTCTAGGTTTGCAGAGCGCCAGGGGTGGAATCAGGATGTAATTGAAGAAACTCCAGGTGAGGAGGCAGGAATTAAGAGCATTACTTTTATTGTTGATGGAGGTTTTGCTTATGGGCTGCTCAAGCATGAAGCTGGAACTCATAGGCTTGTTCGTCAGTCTCCATTTAATGCAGATAATTTAAGACAAACTTCATTTGCTCTAGTGGAAGTTTTACCACAGATAGAAGAAGCTGTTGGAGTAGAAATAAAAGAGGATGATCTCGAGTGGGATTTTTTTAGAGCAGGAGGTCACGGTGGACAAAATGTAAACAAAGTTTCAACTGCAGTTAGACTTAAACATAAGCCTACGGGATTAGTAGTTACTGCTTCTTCAGAAAGATATCAAGGGAAAAATCGTGAATTTGCTTTGAAGCTTCTGACGGGGAAATTGTGGCTTCTTCAAGAAGAGGAGAGAAAAAAGCAGGAAGCGGAGCTTAAAGGTGGATATAGGCCTCCTGCATGGGGTTCGCAAATCCGATCATACGTTCTTCATCCTTATAAAATGGTAAAAGACCTTCGAACTGATTTCGAAACCGCAGACGCTTCATCAGTTCTTGATGGTGACATAATGAGCTTTATTGAAGCTGAACTCCGAGTTCTGTAAATGAGTAGGCTGAGATACATCGGTAACACTTTTGAGATAGAATAGATATT
>CAZWXQ010000002.1:0-314479 GCA_964637955.1 uncultured Gammaproteobacteria bacterium
CCTGGGATTTTCCTGACGCTGAGGCACGAAAGCTAGGGGAGCGAAACAGATTAGAGACCTGTGTAGTCCTAGCCGTAAACGATGTCCGCTAGCTATCACTTCACCAAGTACATAAGATAATTTTCAATTTTAAATTTGAAATTTTCAATGAAACATAAATGTTTAAAATTTAAAACATTTTAAATAAAATATTCATTAAAAATTGATAATTGTAAATTTTAAATTACTTTTGTGTTTTTGGTGAGGTGGTGGTGTAAGCTAACGCGTTAAGCGGACCGCCTGGGGAGTACGGTCGCAAGACTAAAACTCAAAGGAATTGACGGGGACCCGCACAACCTGTGGAGCGTGTGGTTTAATTCGAGACAAAACGAAAAACCTCACCAGGGTTTGACATACTATCGTTTATGCTTTTGGAAACATTAGCAAATCCGTAAGGATGATAGTACAGGTGCTGCATGGCTGTCGTCAGCTCGTGCCGTGAGGTGTTCCCTTAAGTGGGGAAACGAGCGCAACCCCCGCCAAATGTTAAATATTCATTTGGGACTATCCTGTAATTTTTACAGGGGGGAAGGAGGGGAAGACGTCAAGTCAGCACGGCCCTTATACCCTGGGCTACACACACACTACAATGGCGAATAACAAAGAGTTGCCAGCTAGCAATAGTGAGCTAATCTCTAAAATTTCGCCTCAGTTCAGATCGGAGTCTGCAATTCGACTCCGTGAAGCCGGAATAGGTAGTAATCGCAGATCAGCATGCTGCGGTGAATACGTTCTCGGGTCTTGTACACACCGCCCGTCAAGGCAGCAAAGTCGGGAGTGGCCGAACATTTCGTAAGAGATGGAGGCCAAATTCGGCGATGAAGCTTAAGTCGTAACAAGGTATCCCTACCCGAAGGTGGGGATGGATCACCTCCTTTCTAAATTTTTTTAGGACAACCCTAGCAATAGGGATAACAAAATCAAAGGCAGAAAGGGGAAGACACACAAGCATATTCCGATTAAATCGGAATGAAATTTTCAGTTTCTAATGCCCTTTAAAAAGGCTTATTGATTGTAAATTTGCGAATCGTGTATAAAGGCACCAAGTGATATCAATTTCTTAAAAGAATTGAAATTAGCGCTTGATTCGTCTCGTTACTCTGCATTTGCAGAGCTTTAAAGAAGAAACCTAGTTTCAACTTTAAATGACTTAGAGATGAAGAATTCTACTATTGTCCTACCACTTTTCATTATTTGAAGAGTTTAAAAGCTCAAATTATGTATATATCAAAAAACCACCTTTAAGGGTGGTTTTTTGTTGCTTAAAACATCTCATAGTAGTATAATTCCCGGATTATGATTGAATTTGAGCAAATAAAAGGGTCAGAAAAAGAGTTTGTTTCGACTCCAGCTAATGCAATGGAAAGTGTATTGAGAGGGGCAGTCACACAGTTAGAGGGTCAGGAAAGAGGAATGATATTTATTCCATACATGATTCAGATTGAGGGACAGGATAGTTACCTACTCATTAGATCAAGGAAAATAGAAGATGAGTCATTTTTTGATCACACCCTTTCATTAGATGTTGGGAGATTTAGCTCAGATTTTCGTTGGTTCAATTCCGTAGGGATGTTAGATTTTAGAATAAAAGAAAGAGATGGTATGTCAAATATTGGTTACTGTGGTAGATTACTTCACTCATTTGATCCAAAAGAATTTTTTCTACAAAGAACTTGGGATATGGAAGAGGCTATGGATGGATTCTATGTGCATGAG
Organism: uncultured Gammaproteobacteria bacterium; assembly: GCA_964637955.1. Taxonomy (GTDB): domain Bacteria; phylum Patescibacteriota; class Microgenomatia; order Levybacterales; family UBA12049; genus 2-01-FULL-39-10-A. Next base: position 1,756 of record CAZWXQ010000002.1, read on the forward strand.
TCCTTAAGAAATCAAAAAATTGGGAGTAGCTTAATTTCAGGTGCAAGAATAATCTTGAATGAACTAGGAGTAGAAGAGCTAATGTTTAATCCTGCTTGGAGTCCTATATATGAAAAGATGGGAGCGAAAATAATTAAACAAAACAAAAGTCAGTATGCAGCTTTATTGCCTACAGCATATGCTCAGGAAGCTCCATATATTTTTGAATAGATGATAAAATACGCTAATGAAATCTGAAAATCCACAAATAATTAATATAGTTGATGCTAGTTTAGCGCTCGCACTTAGAAGGGCTACGCTAATTAATAATAAAAGCGCACAGTTGCTTGCTGATGCAGAACAATTAAGGGATGACATGAAAGTTTTGGAACTAGAATTAACAGAGATTGAAGGTACATAAGCAATTTTGTCACTGAGCCTAAAATGACTCTTATTGCTTAAGCTGATATTATTTGATATAGTTCACCTCTATGGTAAAAGATGTTCTTCAAAGCGCTCAGGAATTTAGAGATTCATTATCTCCAGATGAATTAACTGCTTATTCACGCGGTCAGGTTTGGGGTTCGATTTTATACACCTTGGAGCAAAGTAATCTGAGAATGTCTCCGGATAAAAGCAATGAAATAGTGCAAATTACAGACTCTATTATTCTTCAGCCAGAATCTTTAAGTGATTTTCCAGTTGCTAAATACAATTCAAATTTTAAAAAAGGAGAACAGGACGCATTGGATTTTTATAGATTGCAGACAACAGACGATGATTTAGAGGATAGGGAAAAGTTTTTCGATAGGATGGCTGATTTTTCTGAAAATGATCAGCTTAGAATTAGAATAGCATACGATCTCGCAAAATATAGTCACAGAGGGACTGTTAGAGAAGGAAAAGAAAGATATTTTGAGCATGTTCGTAGCACAGCATTAATTCTATATGACGAGTGTAAATTACGTGATCCGGATATGATTATTGCAGCTCTTCTTCATGATGTGGTGGAAGATGAAACGACTTTTGGTCCAAAGAAAGAACTTACCACTAAGGAGTGGATGGAAGAAGCAGGGCTCAGGCTTGATTATATATTTGGCAGAAGAGTATCTGAAATGGTTTCTGATGTAACTAAGCCTCAGATTGACGGCGTAGATATTTTAGATAGAAAAATGATTAAAGATGCATATAATTTACGTTTAGAAAAGGCAAAAGCGCCCTCAATTGTTATAAAAATGGCAGACAGATTACATAATCTTAGAACGTTATTATTCAGGTCAAAAGAAGATCAGAAAAAGGTTGCAAGAGAAACATTGGAAATTTATTATCCCATGTTTAAAGTAAAAACTGTGGAATACGGGGCATATACAGACGTAATACTTAATGAAATAAGAGACTTAGCCAATCAATATTTATCAGAAGATCCTACGGTTTTAATTAAGGGTAGGTTATTTTACAAATGGGATCAGCTTCATAAAGAGGGTGGGATTTCTATGCCAAACCCCGGATTTAAGCACATAAACTAAATAATTGTATTAATCCTCATAAGCACTTCTGAATTTGTTCGTGACTCTTCAAATTAGCCTCGTAATTTGTTATACTTTTATGTGGTTGGCGCGGTGGTGAAGTGGTTAACACAGGAGTTTGCAAAACTTCCATTCGTCGGTTCGAATCCGATTCGCGCCTCAACACTAGCAATAAGTAACTAGCCGCTAGTAACTAGATAAATATGGATAAAGAACACGAGCCAATTTTTGAAAGCGGATATTCTGAAGAAGAGCTTGATAAACAGGCAAATAAACTTACAGATCAAAATCAGGTAAAGGCAGTAAATATTTTTGATCCTTCGAAAAATAATAAGCAACAGAAAAAGGACGAAGAAAGCTAATAACTAAAAAGCTTGTCTTTTATTGAATTGTCTGTAGACGTACAATCATTTTTGAAGTTAGTAATTTTACCCAATTTTCCATCCCAACCATTTAAGAAATATAGTGCTGCAGCTTCAGATATCGACTCATTTTTAGCAATTGTTGATCTGAGAGAATAAGTTTTAAGAAAACTTTTGTCATAACAATTTGGATCGTTTTCAACATTTTTTTTGTGGTTATATGTTTGATAAATTTGGCGATAGTTTCTATTTTTAATAATATGAGTTAATTCGTGGAGTAGAATGTGCTGTGTTCTCAAGAAGGAAGTTGCACATTCGTTAAAATCATATAGATAAAGATCATTTTTTCCATCAGCTTTTCCTTTGCATAAGCCATCATTTGGATTGTCAACTCTAAGATGAATTGTATAAGGTTTGTCTATATTTGCAAGGTTTCTAAATTGCCCATATTCAAATGGTAATTTAAGACTGTAGTACATCATGCGGAATTTTTTACAACTCAAATTTCCATCAATTATTGCTCCATATTCTTTCTTTATAGCACCTCTTACTTGATCACATGGGATAAGTCCTTCTGCTGGAGCCATTGCTATATCTATATCTTGACCATCAATATTTATTCTTTCTGCCTTTGGTTCATCGATTGTTAGGTTAAGCATGTTAGCATGATTATTCATGAAAGCAGTTTTACTTATTCCTGATTTAAATTTAACTTTCTTTATTACATCATTGCCGACATGGGCAACCGCAATTCCTTTTCCTAAATATATATTCCAAATCAGTGAATCATCATCTTTATCATAGAGTTTGAAAAAAGTGTCATTTGAACTTACTAAATCATTTATTTTTGTATCTGAGTAAATATTTTCAAGTATGTAGAAAACTTTTCTGTCTCTAACTGCAACAATATTTTTGTCATCATCACTTTGCGTTTTGTAACTAAACATGTCAATTCCGTTTTTGTTGGTAATATTTTCAGGGGATATTGAAATTGAGGTAAGTTCATTTATATTGCTCACTTCAGGTGAAAGTGCGCTTGAGAACACGCTTTCATAAGCATTTGTTTTTATGTTAGAAGTTCTTTGTTGAACAAGGAAGACCATTAAAGGAAGTATTATAATAGCCGCTAAAATTAAAGGAACTTTTTTCAACCTAAATTAAATATAGATAAATTAAATTATTATTTCAATGCGTCTAAGTTTTCTGTATATTTCAACCGCCTTATTTGCTATTTAGTCTCAAAAAGAATATAATCCACATTTATTATGCCAAGAAGCGAAGTTGATCCATCAATTAGTAGAGGTTTTGAAAAAGTTGCCTCAAAGGCAAGAGGAGTAGAAGTATATAGAGTAGAAGAAGCACATCTGTTAAGAGTTGAGCGTACTCCAGATGGAGTTAAAAGGACATTTTATAAACCATTTATGACTCCTGAAAATGGTTTGGATTATTTTCCAGATGCAGGATCTCTATTTGAGACAGGAGCTAGATTGCCAAAATTTGTAGTAACATCTGTTGATAAAAGTAGAAGACTAATTCTACCTGATCGCTTAAGACGTAGAGAAAATGAAAATAGTCAACTTATAACTATTAATGGTGATTCAATTTCTTTATTTGTTTCCGATAAAGATTTGCATGTCACAGCTGATATTGATAGGTTAAGAGATTCTATTACACGGGTTTCAATAGGTATAGGTTCATTATTTGGAAGGGATGGTTCAGGTAGGAATTATGCAACTAGTGCCATATTAAGTACAATCCCTAAAAATAAAGTTAATGCTGAGGCATACTTACTAGATCATGATGTAATCCTAGATCGAGAATCAGGTAGCATTGAACTACGGACTCAATCAGGATGGAGCGTAGAATATAATCAGACATTTCCAGTAGAAGAAGCTTTGGGAAGACTTTTTCCCGAGGAATTAAAAGCAGATCATTATGGTGCCCCTGCTTCCACTGATGGATGGGCAAGTGCAGACTTTTTAAGTGAATTTGGTATTGAAGTTAGACCGCCAGCAGTAGAAAAGCCAGTTTTTGTATCTGCTTAAGTTTGTGATCCAATTGCCTCGGAAATATTTTTAAACCCGTCTTTTTTAAGTAGTTCAGGTATCTCTTGATTAATTTTTGCTATTAAAAATGGACCTTCATAAATTAAACCCGTTATTATTTGAACCAGGCTCGCGCCAAGTTTTATTTTTCGATAAGCATCTTCAGTAGAAAAAACTCCACCGCAGCCAATGATTATAAGTTTGCCTTTAGTATGTTTGTAAGCAAGTTTTATTAATTCATCAGAGCGTTTTTGAGTAGGAAGACCAGAGAAATTTCCATGATCCCACACGAGTTCATCTTTATGAATGGCAGGATTTTTTCTATCTTTTTGTAAATTACCAATAATTATTCCTGATATCTTGTGTTGTAGAATAACGTCGATCATTTTTTTGACTGATTGGTCTGTCTCGTTAATAGGCATTTTTATGAAGATTGGTTTTTTAAGTTTCAGTTTGTCTGTAGCTTTTAGAAGTTCATCGAGGTTTTTCTCAGGATAAAAAGTTACATTTCCAAAAAGATTTGGACAGGAAATGTTGAGTTCGTAATAGCTATTTTTGACTCCGAATTTCTCAAAAGTTTGGAAAGCTTCAATTATGTCTTTGATAGCTTTTTCTTGCGTATCAACTTCTTCTCGATTACTTTTTCCTATGCTCACACCAAGAGGAGCTTTAAAAGTTTGATTCTTAAGTTTATTGGCAGTCCAAATTGCGCCTTTATTTTTAAATCCTTTATATACCATGAGAGATTTGCTTTTCGAAAGTCTCCCAAGTCTAGGTTTAGGATTTCCATCATATTCTAGATTAGTAATTGTCCCTACAGTATTAAATCCAAATCCAACGCTGGGTAAAACCTTAACGCATTTTGCTTCATAATCAAATCCTGCAGCAAGGCCCATAGGTAGATCAAATCTGATGCCTGCAATTTTCTGTTTAAGAATAGGATTTTTTTTAGCGAAAAATTTGGAGATTAATTTTGTAAGAGTTTCAGAATTTCCTAACAATTCAGCTTGATTAGTTATGAAAGAATGAACGGTTTCTGGGTCGAAGAGAAAAAAAATAGGCTTGGAGATATTTTTATAAAACCAGGAGAGAAAAGAAATTAGCATAACATTATATTGTACGCCTATTTGTCAAATCATGAAAGTGTGGTCGATTTTGGCATGCTTGCTATTTAGGATTTACAGAAGGAAAATTAAAGAGTGACAGACAATAAAAATATGAGCATAGAAAACGGAATTCCATCAAATGGTGGTATTAAGACTGTTGAAAAAATACCTCAACCTATAGTTTCTCCAGCTGACATGGAAAAGTGGAAAACAAGCATAGGAAATGCTATGGGAGAAGCAGCTTTTCAATATTCTGTAACAGAATATGAGAAAGAGCAAGCTGAAAAAAGGACCTCTGTTCACAGCGCGACTTCTTCGGCCTCTCAATTTCAGGCAGATGCAGGGAGAGTTGTTGAAGAAGAGGTGATAAAAAATCTAAACAGACCCATAACTCATGCCCAGCCTGAGCCTGCAGGTCAAGTATCCACGGATGCTGCAAATTTAGAACCATCAAAAGCTTAGGCTGGGTTGGGATATTGTTGCTTCAAGAGCCTCAATCTTGATTAATCAAGTTATTAAGAATATAATTCTCATTTATTATGGCCAGAGCAGAATTAGATCCGGAAGTTGTAGCAAAATTTGCTGAAACATTTAAAGTTCAGGAAAGACCAGATTTCCGTGTGGAAGAAGAAGGTCTATTTTTAGCAACTAGATCTCAAAATGGTAATGTAGAAAGAATGTATGTAGAGCCAGATGGAAATAAATTTCGACTTATTGCGACAGCTTGGTTTGTCCCTGAGCAAAGATTGCCAAGATTAGTAGGAGTAAGACTTAATCCAGAAGAGCCTTGGGATATTGCAGGTACAAACGCCACTACAATTATGATTCAGGAATTCCCAGATAATGATAAAATAGATTTATCTTATTCAACTGCAACAGACCATTTTGCTTCAGAAGATGGAACATCGATACATGTTGACATAAACAGATTAAAAGACAGAATAGGTGCGATAGGCCTAAAAGTCGGAGGCAAGTGGATCGATAGTGATTTTATCCGTAGAGTTCCAAGGAATAAAATAGGCAGGGAAGCCTATTTAGCAGAAAAAGGAATTATGGAGGATAAAAAAGCTGGTACTGCGCAGCTTACTTTATCTGATTGGCGTGTTGAAGCTCAGTGGAGAGTTAGAACAGAAGAAGTTTTACAAGCTTTGTTTCCAGAGCAGTTAAGAGCAGATCATTTTGGAACACCTTCCGCTATGGATGGGTGGAGCCAGCAGGGTCTATTTGAAGCTTTTGGAGTTATTATTACACCACCGGGAGTAGAACGTGATATTTTTGCAAAATAGTAAGAGTATAAATTATTGCTTCAAGAGCCTCAAATACGATATAATTACGCTTACAAGGATCGGTAGTTCACTGGTAGAACGCTTCACTGATAATGAAGAAGTAGATGGTCCGATTCCATCCCGATCCACATTTTTAAATCTGCTCCAGATTTATGCCAAGAAATCCAGAACAACTTCTGCCAGGCATTCCATTATTGGAGCGTGCTGATCTGTTAAAGAAAGTACCATCTCCTTTCAGCCCACCTTGGCTTGAACCGACAGAAATTCCTATCCATCCTGCAGTTATGGATTCTGATTTTTTATTTACTCCTGAATTTGCAAAGACGGTAATGGAGTCTTTGCCGGAAGCGATATTGGAAGATGAAAGAGTTATGGGAGAAGTGTTTGGAAAAGGACCTTTTGCAGCTTTATACAGAGATGAATCTTATAGAGAAAATATTGCAAATGTTGCAAATAAAATAAGGATTTCCGTTGAATCAAATCTTTTTTGGGTAGATGTTATTAATCATCCTAATGCAGCAAATATAAGAATAGATGCAAGAAATGGTAAGCAAGCCAGTTTATTTTCAAATCCAAATCATCCGATGCCTATGGTGAAGCAGTTGGCTTACAGAAAAAATGTTGAAGAGCCATATATGTATACTTGGTTAAGAAATAATACTGCAAATGTTAGTTTGGTAGAAGCATTGGGGCTTAGAAATGTTGCAATTCAAGTAAATAATTTGGGTCTTCAAAGAGTGGGTCAAGTTTAATTTTTTTCTATTGCAAATAGAATAAAATAATTATAGTTACATAAGGTTTTGGACGTTACGTTTTCAAATTTAAAGCTTGATAGCCCCTGATCAGCTCTTTTGTATCCTATTCCTACATTTCGGTATCCTGAAGGAGCTATTAATGAAAAAGTATTGCAATTTGCTGAAGAGGAAATAGAGTCAAACATCTTCGAACAAAAATTATGTGTTGGGGCTTTTCCTGTTCGATTAAATTTCAATCCATTTACTTTATATTGATAATCAGATTGAAAGCAGTTATTTCCATTTCCGTAGGTAACATTTATCCCGTATTTTCTATCATTATTTGCACTTGAGACAGCTTGTATATCAGTGTTTAAATTAACTGTAACTCGACCTTGAGAATTGCTTTGAGTTTGTGCTGCGAGAACAGATTCCGTATTCCCACTTTTGACATTTTTTTGATGATAGGGGGAGTGTAATGCTAGAGGTACTGCAACCATAATCGCAATTGCAGAAAAAACAACAAATAATTTTTTATTGCTGGTTGTTTTACTGTTAGCTTTCTTATTGCTCACTATAAATAATTTAATGCTAAATTTTTTAATATGTCAAGTTTGATTTTGATCTATTGTAAATAAAATCTTCTTTTGTATAATTTTTCCATGGCAGGCAAAGCGCCAAAAAATAATTCAAAAGATGCTCCCTCAGAAAACTACGCAAGAGGTTTAAAAAGTATTGAAATTCCACAGCTCGGAGAAGCAAAAAGGGGAAAAGTCAGAGACAGTTGGATAATTGGCGATAAGCGAGTAATGGTTACCACTGATAGAACTTCTGCATACGATCGGGCTATTTGCACTGTGCCGGGAAAAGGAGCTGTTCTAAATAAGCTTTCTGAATTTTGGTTTCAAGAAACAGCGGATATTATTCCAAATCATGTGATCAGTGTTCCTCATCCAAATGTTTTAGTTGCAAGGCAAGCAAAAAGAACCTTGCCAGTTGAGTTAGTTCTGCGAAGATATATGGCAAAAAGTTCCTCTCCTACTTCTGTGTTTAGCCAATATAAAGAAGGAAAAAGAATTATTTATGGAATTAAATTCCCAGATGAACTCGTCCCAAACCAAGAATTTCCTATGGGAACTATAGTTACTCCTACCACGAAAGCTGAATATGGAAAGCGTGATTTGCCTTTGACAGATGCAGAGGCTAAGAAAATTGTCGACAGCGAGAATGGAAAAGGAACATGGAAAAAAGTAGTTAAAGCAGCGCTCCAGATATTTGAAAGAGGACGCGAAAGAGCAGCGAAGGCGGGTTTGATTCTCGTAGATACTAAGTATGAATTTGGAATAGATCTAGATGATAAGCTTATGTTAATCGACGAGGTGCATACACCTGATTCTTCCAGATATTGGCTTTCAGATACTTATCAAAAACGGTTTAAGTCTGGGGAAACGCCAGATACATTTGATAAAGAAATTCTAAGAAGATGGCTTTCTGAAAATGGATTTGAAGGAAATGGAGATGTTCCTAAAGTAGATCCAAAAGTAATTGATCAAATGTCAGAAGCTTATAAGGTGCCATATAAAAAATTAGCAGGCAAAAAACTTAAGGAATCTCCGGTTGATTCAAAAACCATAATAGATTCGATCGCGAACTATATATAGATGAGTGCTAAAAATAGAATTGGAATTATAGGAGGCGGACAGTTGGGAAGAATGATGACAGTTGAAGCGCTCCGCATGGGTTTTACGGTGACTGTAGTTGATCCCACTCCAAATTGTCCGGCAGCGCAAGTTGGTGCTAAGCAAATCCTTGCTGCGCTAACCGATGAAGAAGCTGCAAAGCGCCTTGCGAAAGAATCTGATTTCCTCACTTTTGAAATTGAGCACATAAATACCCAAGTTTTAATAGATCTTAGAAAAAAAGGAGTTAAAATAAATCCTTCACCTGAAACTCTGGAAACCATAAAAGATAAATTAAAACAAAAAATATTTCTTAAAGATGCTGGAATTCCCGTGGCGCCTTTTATGGAAATTAAGGATGAAGAAAGTATTCTTAAAGCTGCAAAAGAATTTGGGTATCCGATGATTTTGAAAACTAGATTTGGAGGATATGATGGAAGAGGAAATGCTGTAGTTAAAAATGCTAAGTCTATTCAGCCAGCGCTTGAATTGTTTGGAGATAAGCCAGTTTATGTTGAAAAAAATGTAGACTTTATAAAAGAGCTGGCTGTCATGGTGGCAAGAAGTCTTTCGGGGGAAATAGTGCTTTATCCAGTGGTAGAGACAATTCATAAAAATAATATTTGCCACACAGTTTTAGCTCCAGCTCCTATCAATCCAAAAAGCCGAAAACAGGCAGAAAAATTGGCAATCAAGACTATGGAAAAACTTGGTGGCGGCGGAGTTTTTGGGGTAGAAATGTTTTTAACAAGCGCTGGAAAAGTAGTCGTAAATGAAATAGCTCCAAGAGTCCATAATTCTGGGCACTATACCACAGAGGCGTGTATAACTTCTCAATTTGAGCAACATATACGGGCAATTGTAGGCCTTCCATTAGGAGAAGCTGAAATGGTGGTTCCTGCTTCTGTTATGGTAAATATTTTGGGAGACAGAAAAGGAAATGCAGAAGTTACAGGTCTGGATAAATCTCTTAAAGTTCCTAGAGCATCAATTCATATATATGGAAAAGCAGAAACCAAACCTGAGCGAAAAATGGGACATGTCACAGTTACCGCAAAAAGTCTTACCACAGCAAGAAAAAATGCAAAACTAGCGAGAGAAAGGATTTCGATTTAAGATGGCAAAGAAAACATTGAAATTAAAGAATCCTGTCGTAGGAGTAATTATGGGATCGGATTCAGATTTAGAAGCGATGATGGGTGCGGTTAATATGTTAAATCAAGTAGAAATTCCGCATGAAGTTAGGATAATTTCTGCACATAGAACTCCTGACGCTATGACAAATTATGCTAAATCAGCGCGCGGTAGAGGACTTAAGGTAATTATCGCAGCAGCTGGTGGATCAGCCCATCTTCAAGGGATGACTGCTGCCAATACAATTTTGCCTGTAGTTGGAGTCCCGATATCAAGCAGGCATTGGAGTGGGCAAGATTCGCTATTATCGGTTGTGGAAATGCCAAATGGTGTTCCAGTGGCTACTGTTGGAATTAACAAATCGGAAAATGCTGCACTTTTAGCAGCTCAAATTTTGGCAACTTCAAATGAAGAAATTGCTCTAAAGTTAGAAAATTTGAGAGAAAAAAGAGCAAAAAAAGTTAGTATAGCTGACAAGCAAATTTCACTCCAAGGAGTACAAGCATATATTGATAAATTGAAAAAAAGTTAGATTATTCCCAGCCCCTCGTTTTATTGAGCCTCTTCTTTTATAGGAGTCAATAGCAGTGAAATAGAAGGTTGACATTTGAGGCTAAGTGAGCCACTATAAGTAGTGATAGTGGATAGCGAATTTTCACGAAAAAAGCTTCTGGTTTTTGGAGCACTGCTTCTTGTGGTGTTGGCTATTCCTGTAACTCTCTACACCGCATTAAATCTTAATAATAAAACAGAAACTAGATCTCAAGCTGCAGAAGTTCTTGAAGACACTGTTATTGTTGCCATAAATGGTGAACAGATTAAAAAATCAGATATCAGAAAAATTGCAGAAGAGCAGAATGACCCTTCGTCAGTTGATCAACAAGCTTTAGCTGATGCTTTAGATACTCTCATTGAAAGAAAAATTTTAGATAAAGCTGCAAATGATTTAAACATTACACCAGATCAGGCAAGACTTGCTAAATTTGAAGATGATGGCCTATCAGAAACAGAAGCAAAGTACGAAGCTTTAAGAGAGCAAGTGATTCTAAATGCTGTTAATTCAATTGAGATAATTACAATTGGCTTCTGGAATCCTCCTACTGTGGGTGTTGCTGCTTTAAGCGTTGATGAACAGAATGATGCTGCCACTCAGCTTTCAGCAGGAACGACTGCTCTTGACGAAATAGAATCAGGATTAAACGCGGGAGATGATCCTTTGGAAATAGCAGATGCTATTAATGCTGATAATCCTGAGCTTAGAGCCGTTCTCGCTGTTAATGGATATATAGTAGGATCTTTAAATCAGGAAGATAGAGCTTTCGCAAGCCAGCCTATTATTGAGGAGTACGGAGATACAGCATTTGATGCTCAAACGAGAGATGCCATTTTTAATACTGCAAAAAATTCTATTAAAAAAATCTCAAATACTTCGGAAAATAGAGGAGGCATGGTGGTTAAAGTTGTTGAAAAAGGAGATATAAATGGATCAAGCTCTTATGATAGTTGGTTAACTGAGCAAAAAGCCAGCTCAGTCCAACAAGTTAATTCATTATGAAATACATGAAAGTTTTAGTAATTTTTGCAGCGGTTTTTATAGCAGCATTTTTAGTGGTTCAGAAGAATAAGACTATGGCGGCAGAGCAGTCATTTATCCCAAATTGTTTGGGAATTTCAGGAAAGTTTTATGCAAATAAAACCTGGAAAGGTGGCTACATTATGGTTGGTTGCGCAGGAGACGATGGTGGAGCAGTAAATCAAAATCCAAACAGATGGTGTAAGGGTCAAGTTCAAAAAGTGTATCCTGGAAAACCTTTCAGACTCACAAAATGTTCATGTTTTGGTAAAGAAGGATGTCTAAAAATCGGTAAAGAGTTGTCTTTATCAACCACCCTAAATGCTAACAGGAAATATGCAATTTCAGTTGTTAAAAGAATTGATGAGATGCCTCAATTTAAAAATAATGGTTGCAGAATTAATAAGATAGGCCAAATGTGTGGAACAAATACTATGATAATTAAGCCTAGAATTAAGATCACTTGTGATGTGCCTACCGGTACTCCAACCAGAACCAAAACTCCTACTCCGACTGGAGGAGTATGTCCAGTTCCAGATAAGGTTCAAAATGTAAAAGTTACATGTCCAAGCTGTTCGACTTCAAGTTCGAATTCGAATTCAACTACTACGACAACCACATTAACAACAACAGATAATGTTTCTCCTTCTCCTGAAGTTACTCCAACAATAACTGTAGCGCCAAGTGAGGCATTAACATCGACGCCAACGCCAACAGTGGAGCCGACAAACTAATATGAATATAAATAAATGGTCAACAAATAAAAAGTTATTGGCAATTTTAGGAATAGTACTTATTATTGGTGGAATTATTACTACTATTCTTATAGTTCAAAAAAGACAGGATGGAAGAGCTAAAGCTGAAAAATCTACTACGCTTTCACTTACGCCAGCAACTCAGTCAGTCCCAAGCGATGGAAATACGAGTCTTGATATAAATATTGATCCAGGTAAAAACCAGGTTAATTTAGTAAAGATAACTTTGAAATATGATAAAGATAGATTTATCGTACTTGCTAATCAATTTACTCTTAATTCTGATTCAGGTATGACCATTCTTAACGGACCTGTTGTGTCTGAAGGAAGCTTTTCAGTTGTATTAGGAACCGGGAGTGATCCGACAAAAGTTATTCAAAGCGTCCAAAAGCTTGGAAAATTAGATTTGCATGTTAAAGCTACAGCACCGCTTGGATCTTCTGAGGTTTCCTTTGATTATGCACAGACTGAGGTTCGCTCAATTCAAGCTAATGATGCGTTTAACGAAAATGTATTATCTAGCGCTACACCTGCAACTATAACTATTGAAGCAGTCTGTCGGCCAAATATCTCTACTTGTTCTTGGGACGAGCTTGAAGGAGCTTCTTCATATCATTATGTAATTACAAATGTTACTGATAAAGTTGAATTTTCTAAAGGGGACACTACCGAAAATTCTATTGATTTTACTTCCATTCCTGGAAAAAATTATAAATGTGAAGTTACAGCAAAAAATTCTTGTGGTGGAGTTGGGGAGGCTGGAGTTGCGAATAATACTTGCGCGCTTCCGTCTCAATCGCCTACACCTACCACGCCTGGAAATACATCAACGCCAACTCCAACTCCTACGAATGGTCCTTCTAGTACACCTACTCCTACGACACCAGGATCATCTGTAACGCCCACGCCTACAACACCTGGTGTAACCTCAACGCCCACGCCTACATCTTCTATTATAAGCTCTCCTACGCCGACCAGTGAGTTTGGGGTTAGTCCTATTCCTTCGCTTCCACCGACTGGAAATCCAGTAGTGCTTGGTGGCGTCGTAGGGGCATTGTTTATAATTATCGGAGGAATAGCACTTTTACTTCTATAAAATCTGCAATAGCTATTATTCGATTCTTGATTCAGTGAGCATAATTCGGGTTCTAGATTATATTTAGAGGAGGAACTTTTTGGTCGATTCCTAAAAATGTTTCAACGTCTTGTCTAGAAATATTTACAAGTTCTTCTTTTTTCTTATCTTCTGGACAGAATTGTTTGTAAAGAGTAGGAAGCATGACTGTAATAAAATCGTTTAAAGGAATAGATTTGGTTGCCTCGATAACTTTTTTAATATTTGCTGGATCTTGATAAAGATACATATCAAGTGCAGTTGCTGAGACTCTTTCGCCGTTATGTTCAAGAAATGCTAAATGTGGTCTATATAATATGAAGTCATCAGTTATGCTCGCATTTGCATCATTTGCTGATTTTTCATCTCCAACTTCCTTCATCATTTCTATGTATTTTTCCTTCATTTCAGTAAGATAAGATGTTTGACTTGGGCCTCCTCCTAAGATCAGGCCGTAATAAAAGGAAAGTACGGTAAATGTTAGAAGTAGACTTGGAATTATTTCTTTATTTAAAATCGCCTTCTCAATGTCTTTTGGTGTAAGAGTTAATTCATAATTTTTATTTTTATTAACTAATTTATTTCCTTCACGTTGTAATTGAAATCTCATTCCATCATCCTTTGAGTATCCCCAGAAAAGAAATGTTCCTGATGCTTTATCAGCACTAATTGAGCCTGTAACTCCGTTAAAATATTTTTCTATTAGATCAAGATAGGATGAATTAAATATGAACTTATGTACAGGAGTTTCCTGGTTTAGATGATATCTCAGAAGCAAGTTTAATAGAATTTTTTCTTGAGAAAGCATAATGTAATTAGGAATTTGGCTTTCTTTGAATGAGGGGAATAGTTTTCTCCAAAGATAATAATTAACTATAGTTAATTGGTCTGAGTAATCAGCTCCAGTCATTGCATGTGGATTGCTAAAGATAGAAGTGGTTAATTTATCTAAGATTTGTTTATGCTCATCGCTTAAATTAGATTCTCGTCTAACGTTCTCAATTTTACTTCGCATCTCCTTTATTTCGCTTGCGCTATAAGGTGCGCTATACATAACAGTTTGAGGATCTTTTGATCTGCTGAAGAATGAAATATTGTTGTCAATGATTTGATCATCTTTGAAAGTATGGAATTGAAATCCTCTTGAGAAAGATAAAACATTATCATATGAAGCATTTGTGCATGAAAGAATAATTACGTTAAAAAATCTTGGATCAACATTATTAAACATTGACAGAGCTTGACTAAGTCCTGCATTTAAAGTTTGTGCAGTTCCGAGCGGGGCAGTGTGTTCAGCTGTAGATAGGCTATCATTTTTCTTTAATTGATTTTTTACCTCTGAGGCTACAGTGCTACCTAAAAGCCTTGAAGTTTCAGAAGTAACTACATCGATTATTTCATTTTTTCTTTCATTAAAATCTTTATGAAGATTTACTCTATTTTTTTTCTTTACATAATCAAAGTAGGAAAGTTGCCCATAAGTTTCTTTAATTTTTTTAATTTGAGGACGGCTTAAGAAAATACTTTTTTCCATCTCTTCGAGCCTTAAAGATGTCACTTTATTGTTGTTTGAGTTCTTCATAATTTAGGGGTAAATTAATTATATTTTTTTGCGGAATTTGCTAGTTTATTTATTCTTATAAATCTTGGCATAATTTAAAAAAACCTCGTATATTATAGTATTTTTTGGCCTAAAAGTATATATACGACATATGCTTGACAAATGCGTAAAATACGCTATAATTCACTCAATATTTGGAGGGGTCGCATAGCTGGCCTATTGCACCCAACCGTTTACGGGAAAGTTTCTGCTTCGCAGAAGCGTACGTTCGAATCGTACCCCCTCCGCAAATATTCTTGAAGATCTTCTTTAAAGAATAAAAAATTTTATATTTATACCCCTTTAGATCCTCAACCTTAAATTTTATCATTTTCAAAGTTTGTATTATTCAAAAATAAGAAATGGAGAATGGAGATAACAATTTTGTATTCTAGTCTACCGTATAGATCAAGAAAGAATCGTCATATACATTTGCATTTTTTCTAATGGGGCTCTTACTTGAAAATATCTATAATCATCAAGTTTCATAAGAAATTTATTTTCATCTCTCCTTTTAACTACAAAAATTACATCGTCAGACTTATTTGATTCTATTCTTTTAGCTGCTATTGAGCTATAAATAGGTGAGCTATCGCCTCCGGTTGTGAATTGCCAAATCTAGTATTCGCGTCCATGTGTAGCAGGTGATGTAGGCATTTCTTCTACCTTAAATTCGAAATTTATTGGGTTATGACAATTATTTACTAATTTTAATTTACCATACATCTGCATCAATTTTTTAGAAGAATCTACAATAAAGAGCGAAGGTTTATTATGACATCCTGAGGTGTTTGATTGAGTGGTGGTTTTATTTTGAAGAGCGAACGTTGTTGCAAGTAATCCAGGGGAAGCTGCTTAAATAACTACTATGTTAAAAAATGATTTTGAGCTAAAGCCGGAATATTTTCTTTTTGCCATTATTTATATAGTAAGCAGATTGTTTTTGTATTGTCAAATATTTTAATCTCCCTGCTTTGTAGAAAGTTCTCTTAGAAATAAGTTGTAATCATCCTGATTAATTTTTCCATCATCGCTTAAATCAGCTCGAGTTTTTTTCGAAGCATCGCTGCAGTTTTTTGCCGGCAAAAGGTCGCTGTAGCAGTCAGTTATTATGCTAAAGTCTAGAGAATTTAGTTTATTGTCTAGATTTGAATCACCAATTGTTAATGAAACATTTGGAGCTTGATTTAAAGCATTTTTGGTAATAGTGGGAATTCCCGTTAGCTGTCTTTTAAGATATTTGTCGATTTTTACTTTAATCGTATAAGGGCTAGTTGGGAGAATGGAGGGAATAGTAACGTCTCCTGAAAAATCACCCGTAGAAGGATTGTAGGATACGTTTCCTTGACTAGTGCCTACAAGGCTTCCTGAAAAATCAAATAGTTCAACTGTGATTACTCTTACAGCAGTGAGAGGATTTGGATTTCCAGGAGCGTTTGGATTTGAGTTATCTCCACCTCGACCAATTCCATGAAGTTTTACACTTGGAAAATGGAGAATTGTTGTGCCTGGAATTGGGGTAGGAATATTTGTCACTGGAGCACTCGTAAGAATTGGCATAGGACTAGGAGATGGGGTTGGGGTTTTAGTCGGAGTTGGAGATTTTGACGGCGTTGGTGTTTGGGTAACTGGATTTGCAGCTTCGATACTATAGCTAACTTGTTTTGTTTTGCTAAATGTTGAGTTAGCACTATTTTCAACAGTAATTTTGGTTAAATATGGGTTCTGATCAGCGGTAGCGTTTAATGCTGGAGAAGTTACATCTAAAACTACTGTTGTTTGTGCACCTGAAGCCAGCGTAACGCTTGTTCGTCCAAATATAGCTGTCCAGTCTTCTGGTGGGACACTATTTAAATCAAATGTAGCATCAGGACAGGTAGAGGAGTTGTTGTTTTTTATGGTGATTGAATATCTTACTTTTTCTCCCATTGATCCACTAAGCGCAGGTTCTGCAATGATTAAAGAAGGGTCCAATTTTTCACAGGGAGGTGGGCCAATGATAACGCTAAGCGTAACAGACTCCGTATCATGTGATAACTGTTTTATAGTGACATCGTTCCTAGTATCAGAAAATGTCATATTGTCTTTAAATGTGGTGTTTAAAAGTCCTCCTCGTCCTGAGCTGTCTGTTTTATCTACATCAATAAGATATGTTTGTTTTGTTCTCCATTCATCAGAAATTCCTCCGCCTTCATTAGTCATAGCAGGAGGATTTAAGTCAGAAATTCTAAGAAGAGCGCCTTCATAAAGTGAAGTTGGACCACCTCCGTCGCCATTATTTTTACTTTTATAATCAAGATAATAATTCCCGCCGTCAGTTGGGCGATCTATTATTAGTGTTTGAACTTGATTTGATCTGTTTTTGGAGCCTGAATAGAGGGTATATGTTCCGCTAGTAGTTATGGTTTTTTTATTTGTGCTTGGGAGCCAACCTAAAAGAATTTTGTTTTTTACATTTGTATGTGAATGATAGTCCCATGCGCCTCCTATGAGATCAAATCTATCGCCATATCTGTAGAGAGTACAACTTCCAAATGAAGATATTTGTTTTGAACCGCATAAAAAAGCATGTGCATGGGAGAGTCCTAAGCTATGACCAACTTCATGGGCCAAAATTCCTGAATAAAACTTAATTGCTGATGCTCCGTCAAGGGGTCCATGGTCGAAGCTATTTAGTCCATCATAATCTCCGTTTAGGAAATGAATTGGTTGAACTATGTTATCTCCAGGAATGCCATAGGTAATAGCATTCCAATTGCAGTAGGGACCTACTGTTTCCTGATCATCAATAGAGGGGAAGACATAAGCTCTTATATTATAATCAGCAAAAGTTTTTCCTCTGCTTGTTGCGATAGGTTTTACCAAATCATTTATGGCTTTTTTAAAGCCTTTGGCGGCCTCTGTTTCTTCATAAATATCGCAAACATCGCGTCTTGTGTATCCTGGAAGATCGATCCATCCATATACATCATTTATGTCTCCTTGTATCGTGACATTTCCCATAGTCGCATCATTTATGTAATTGGCAACAGAATTGGGAGCGCTGAAGTAGATTGTTTCGAGCTGCTGCTTAGTGAAGTTGTCAGTTACATCTGAATCGTCATTTTTAAAATTTACCATAATAACAGCAAGTTTATTAACTCCCGATGTATTTATTCCCAGAACATCTTGACCTGGTAGAAAATTGATATTTCTTGTCTGAAGATTTTCCTTCCCGATTTTAATTGGAACTAAAACATTGTCAATTAAATATCCTTCAATTTTTGCACGTCCATCAAAATCAGGTTCAAGACCTTCTCTTATGTAAAGCTCATATGTTCCTGTGCTGTTGCCTTCAGAGTCGACTGTTTGAAAAATAAGAGTAGGGACTTTAGAGTTATTTTTATTTTTCCTTTTAGGATTATGTTCCTCAACAATCTCTTCAGAGATTACTCCATTAAGTTCCACTTTTTCTTCAATATTTTTTTGAGCATTAACAGGAAGAGTATTTTTAATATCTTTTGGAATTACTATCAACAGAAATTTTTCAGGATCATTTTTGGCAAGAGCTTTCATTTTATCTTTTCTTTTTGAAGAAGCGATAATTTTACCCGTATTGTCCGATTTATTAGAAAGAAGATCTTTCGACAATTCGCTGACATCATCGCTTAAATCAGCTCGACTTCGTAAATCATTTACATGATCTTTTGAAAGGACAATTATTGCAATTGATGTGAGTATTAAGAGGATTGAAAAGATTCCAATAGCTGCTCTTTTCCTGGAAAAAGATGTACTACTATTCATTTACTGCGAAATAACTTGATTTGTCGGAGAAGGAGATAACGTGTCTTCTGAAGGAAGGTTCTCAATATAGCCTGAGACCATATCTTTTAGTACTGATTTATCTGTGCCAGAAGCTTGAATGGAAGTTTTAGGTAAAAAATTAATTTGAGCAGGGGAGCTTCCTGTTTTCGTAAATGTGATAACCGCAACGGTTCCTTTTCCTTGTTTTCCTTTTTGATTTGGTTTCATACCGCTCCAAAATTTAATTCTACTATCTGCTGGAGTAATAATTTTTTGTTTTACATCAGCATCAGCGAAAAAGTTACCAGGCTTTATATCAATTATATTTATAAGTTTTGGATCGTAGCTCATTTCTAGTTGTGCGAATGTGACCATGTTATTATTTGTATCTATATTTACATCTACTTCATATGCGCCAGATGAAGTGCTAGGTCTAACATCTTCAGAAAACATAAGGCTGGTTTGGGCAACATCTTTAGCGACGTTTTCGGATGCTGTAGGTTTATAAAAAGTATTTTTTGCAGTCAGACTTACTACCAAAAGAATCACGGTAACAATTACAAGGACGGCAACGAGAAGCCAAGTCTTGTTCATTTTTGCTTTCGGTTGTTGTTGGTTTGGGACATTTTCCATATTTTTACAGTGGAAGCTGTGAACCTCCTTGATTTGCTACTTCTTTTAGCCAAAGCGTAAAGTCATCTTCATCAACTATTCCATTATCGTCTAAATCTGCATACGTTTGATAGTTGGGATTTACATCACAAGCTGATCTGTCCTGAGAGTAGATAGAGCAGCTCACTAAAATATTGTAGTCGTTTAAGTCTAAATTATTGTTTGATCTATCTATTTTATTTATATCTCCAGTTATCATATCTAAAGTTTGGGCTGTTTTATTCATTCCCCGAGTTAAGGTAACAGATCCAGGTAGTTGACCTCTGAGAACCTGAGGGCCCTCAACGTAAACATTATAAATTCCTGATTGGAAATTATCGCCAAAACTTAGTGCTCCTTCAAACTTTCCACTTGCAGGATTATAGGTGACTGTATGGTCTTGAAATACATCTGCAGGGGTATTACTTGCGGCATTATACATTCTGACAGTTAAATTTCTGTTGGCACGTTCCGGATTTTTATTTCCACCGATTGGAGTTCTGGCAGTAGTTCCAATTCCGTCAATTCCAATAATTAAATTTAGATTTGTTTGCCCTGGAATACTAGTGATTGTTGGTGGATTACTAATTACGGGTTCCTCACTAATGGTTGGATCCTGGCTGATAACTGGGTCATTACTTATAACAGGATCTTGGCTAATGGTTGGATCAATAGCCTGTACATCATAAGTTACGTTCTCAGATATAAGAGGGCCATTTGTTCTTTGAATGTTAACTGTGAAGGTGGCGGGTCCATTCTCTGCATTATTAGGAGAGCTGACTGACATGGTAGTGCTTTTTGTATTTCCAGGTGCTATGTCTAGTGAATCTTTTTCAAGAGTAGAATCCCATCCGATAACACCAATTTTACTTATGTCAAAAGTGGCGTTATCACACTGCGCAGTATCATTATTTTTAATTTCAATGGTGAAATCTTTTTTGTCTCCTGCATTTCCACTTCTGGAATTTGGCTTTACATCTAGAGTTGGTCTATTTTTAACACAAGTTGGAGCTGGGTCAGGAGTTGGATCTGTTCCGCCACCGCCTGATCCTCCTCCAGAAGGCTTAGTAGTCTTGTAGGCGTCTGTTTGGAAGTTATTGCCTTCATTCGATTCTGAGATATTTCCTACTGAATCAACAAAAACAGAAGCAATATAATCGCCCGCATTTGGCCTTGGCATATTGGTAAAGTGACTAGATAAAGGTATCTCTTCATTCGGAGACACTACTTGCGTTACTGTCCAGGTTTTAGTAGCTCCACCGTCCCTATTAATTACTTTAACCTGAAAATCACCTGTGATTTGTGCATTTCCAATATTTTTAATTTTTACAATTGGGTCAGATGTTCCTGTATCAACTCCGCCTGGAAATGTGAATGCTGAAACTACGAGATCTCTTGTGGCTGCTGGTTGTGTTTCTATCTTTTTAATTCCAAAATGAACAGTTCCACTCGCTCCTAAATCAATATTGGCTCCATCAGCAGTAGGATTGTTTGTTATGTTTTCTGAAGGAATTAAGTAATTTAGCTTTGTTGAGGCATAACCAGAAGGTATTAATAATTTTACTGTAATTTTATTTGCATTCGTTTTTGTTGTAACAGAATAATTATTTCCGTTCTTTGTGCTTGCGTCACCCGCAGCCTGCACAGTGTATGGGCTAGTGAAAAGTGCTTCAGTGCCATTTTTTTTACCATCATTCGCTGTTCCTCCTCCCGCACCATTATCTATAAAGACATATCCAGTGAATGAGAGTGTTTTCGTAGAACTAATTGGTGCGCATTCATTTGAAGAGTTGCAATTTCCAGATCTACATACTTGAGATTCCGGGGCAGAACAGTCTTGAGTTGTTGCTACCTCTCTGCAGTCAGTGTAATTTGGTTTTGTGGTCAGAGTTTTAGTTTGAGTTCCTGATCCTGGGCCACATGTTCCGCCATCTGGTTTAGGTATGCTGTTTTTTGCCTTACAAGTGCCTAATTTTGCACCAGCTGTGCAGTTCGGAATAATAGAACATTTATGAGTATCTGTATTGCAAGTTTTGTCTGTTCCACAACCTCCGCAGGCTAAGCTAGTTCCACCAACGGTGAATGTTCCACAATAATTATTTGCATTACAAAGACTATTTTTATATGTTGTTAAGTCTGAACATTTATCGGTGGTGGGTGCGCAGTATTTAAAATTTGGATTTGATGAACATTGGCTATTAGAGGTACATTTTATGCAGTTAGTTGAAACATTTTCGTCGCAGTAAGATCTTAGACCAAATTGTACACTTCTGTCACCTCTGGTAATGTCAAAGCTGGTAGTTGTGCCTTTTTTTGTAACTGGCGAACTGGAAGGATTATCATAGAATATGTGAGTATAATTAAGTGTTCTATTTGGAGCAGTAATTTTTACTCTATAATAATCTTCGCCAAGTTCATATAAGTCTGGGTCATTAGGTTTTAGGGTAATTGGAATTTCGAGTATAGATCCTGAACAGCTAGTCTGCGATGTTTTAGTGAGAGTTCTTGTTCCGCTTGCATCAGTTACCTGGACAGTAAAACTGCCATTATAGCAAGAATCTCCGTCTCTGCGACCATTAATATTGTAGTCGCTGTTACCGTTATCATCTACAAGCGTGGCAACATTAAGCCTGTAATTTGCTGCATGTGCTTTTTGAGGAATAATTAGAGATGCTAAGCTAAATAATAGAGGAAATAACAATAGAGCAATAGTAATTTTTTTCACAATAAAATAGCTATAGAATCAGCGTATAACAAGGCTAGTAAAGTGTCAAGTGCGTGAAAAATTGCTTGTTGAAATAGTCGTAAATTAATTGTTAATATAGCTTGATAAATGATACTTTCAGATCGAGATATAAAAAAAGCATTAAAAGAAAAGAGGATTGTGATTTCACCGCTTCCTGATTTTAAAACTCAGCTTGGTAGTTGTTCGATAGATCTTAGGCTTGGAGATACTTTTAGAGTATTTGAACATAGTAAACACTCCTACATAGATCCTTCAAAAAAAGATTTTAGTAATGAAATTACGCGTGAGATAAAACTTAAGAAAAATGATTCATTTATGATGCAGCCAGGTGATTTTGTTCTCGCAGTTACTCTAGAAAAAGTTACAATCCCAGCTGATCTTATGGGTAGACTTGAGGGTCGTTCATCTCTTGGTCGCCTTGGAATTGTGGTTCATAGTACGGCTTCTATTTTCGATCCTGGTTGGGATGGGAATCCAGTTTTGGAGCTTGGAAATTTGGGACGCATGGCAGTGTCTCTTAAAGTAGGAATGAGAATTTGTGCTATGACTTTTGAAGAATTAACGAGCCCAGCTGAAACACCTTACACAAATAAAAAATTTGCCAAATATAAATTTCAGGACAGTCCAGTTGAATCAAGAATACATGAAGAGAAATAATTTTCAATTTGAAATTTTAAATTTTTAATGAAATCCAAATAATTTAATTTTAAATTTTGAAACATTGAAAACTAAGAATTAAAATTAAATCATGAAACAGGACGTAGAGTACGAAGTAAAATTTAAACAAACCTTAAAAAGAAATCCTCATAAAGGTTTGTATGTAGCTTTCGAAGGAATTGATGGAGCAGGGAAAAGTGTTCAAGTAGAGCTTTTAGAAAAATATCTCAATAAGGTCGGTAAGAAAAGTCTTATTACATTCCAACCAAGAAGAGATGGTCCTGTAGGGAAGCTCATTAATGATATTCTTCAGGGAAATGTAAAAGTTCCATCTGTTTCACTTCAATATCTTTTTACTGCAGACAGAATTATTGATCACCTAAATCATATAGAGCCAGCACTTAAAGAGGGAAAAGTGGTAATTTCTCACAGATGTATGTGGAGCAATTTGCCATACGGGCTTTTAGATAAGCAGCTAGTAGATTATGAATCTGACGAAGCTAGAATTATTGATGTAGCACACGGGCTTTTTTCTCACTATAATCAATTTATAATACCTGATCTGACTTTCTATCTTAAGATTTCTGCGAAAATTGGAGTAGAAAGACTTGAAAAGAGACACGCGGGGCTTGAGATGTACGAGAAGAAAGGTAAGATGGAAAAAGTCGCAAAAGGATATGAGTGGGAAATTAATAGATTTCCTGATGAATTTATAACGATTGATGGGGAAGAAGCGCCTGAAAATGTTTCAAGAGAAGTTATAAAACACGTTGAAAAATATTTATGAGTAAAACATATCACGTAGAATTTGATCTTGATTTTAGGAGAAATGAATTTCCAGGAAAATTTATAGTTCTTGAGGGAATTGAGGCATCTGGAAAAACGACTCAGGCAAATATTCTGGAACAGAAATTTCCTGGAGCATTCCATACGAAAAATCCTACTTCGAGTAATGAGATTGGGAAATTTGTTCGAGAAAGAGTTCTCGGAGGGAAAACTGATATCCCACCGGTAGCATATCAATATTTGTTCGCGGCGGACAGAGAAATTGATCAGCAGAAAGTTATTGAAAATTTGAAAAAGGGTGTAACTGTAATTTCTGATAGATATTTTTGGTCAAGTGTGGCATATGGAATTTCAGATCGAAGCGGAACAGATTATGAGAATTTTGAGGAGGTTTCAGTGGTATCGCTTAGTCTTCTTTCTATGTATCACCAATTTATCATTCCTGATCTTACAATTTATCTGGACGTTTCACTTGAAGAGTCTTTAAAGCGCATGGAAGGATCAGAGAAGCACACTGAAATTTATGATAATCATGAGACAAATGTAAAAGTGAAAAAAGGTTATGATTGGTTAATACAGAAATTTCCTGAAGAATTTAGTATAGTTGATGCAAATAGAAGTGAAGAAGAAGTAACTCATGAAATTCTAAAATTAGTTGAAGGAATTAGTTAGTAATTTAAAATTTGAAATTCTAAATTTGAAATGAATTTTAAATATTAAAAATTAAAAAATTAAGTATCGAATGTCGCCGCTAGAGCGGGATCCCGATTGAAAACTATCATCGGGAAAAATTAAAAATTATAAATTGAAAATTTGAAAGAGATTCTGAATCAAGTTCAGAATGACAACTATGATTATTGCACCAAAAGAATTACTTAAATTAGTTAAAAAAGATAAATTAGTTGAAAATTTATCCGAGCGAGAACTTACAAATCCTGAAGGTGCTGGATTTGATCTGCGACTTGGTGAGGTTTTTAAAATTTCCGGAAAAGCTTTTCTAGGAGAAACCCACAGGCAAACTCCTGATATCGAGTCGATAAAAGTATGGGATCCAAAGAAATTGAGCTCAATCAAGATTAAACCTGGAGATTTTTATCTGGTTAAAACCATCGAAAAAATAAATTTGCCTCTCGATCTTTCAGCTGTAATTATTCCTAGGACCACAACTTTCAGATCTGGTCTCTTTATTCGAACCGGACCAATTCAGCCGGGGTATAGTGGAGAACTTACATTTGGTCTGAAAAATGAAGGTCCAGTGACAGTAGAAATCGAAATGGGAGCTAGGTTTGTCCATCTTATTTTCCACGAGATAAAAGGAACGGGTGCTAAATACCGCGGCCAATGGCAAGGCGGCCGAGTTAGCGCAACCAAAAGAGAGAAGCAAGTCTAAGTGGTGCTATAATTGCCGAATGTCAGAAAGAATATTGTATTCAGGTGAATATCAACATGAAGCAGGCCCAAATTATTCTGTATTAGGTCTTGCTAGTGCTGGGGGAGCAAATGCCTTGAAGGATCACACTTTTGTTGGAGATGCGTTATCTGTAGCAGGATATGAAGAAACTCATGAAGTTACTGGCTATCCAATAGCTGTGTATAGAGTTCAGATTGAAGGAGTTGAAGGTTTAATATATGTTAAGTCCGATGGGCATGTTCCAGAAGGTGTGGATTTGCCCGATCAAGTAGTTGTTTATGAGCAGCTCACTCAAGGAGCGTACCCCATAGGGCAGCTGTGGTGGAGACCAGAAGAAAATTTTAATCAACACTTTACTCCACTAGAAACACAAGTCTAAAATGAAAAAAATTACAAAAATAAATTTACGGGAAATTCCACTTGAGGATGCACATGGAGGATCAGGTAAGAAACAGGTTTTAATCAATTCTGATCATCTTGAAAGCGCTCATTGGGACGGATTTACAAAGGGATATCTGCAGGCTGGAGGAGAATTTGATTGGCATAGTCATGAAAATATCGATGAAGTATTTATAGTTATTTCAGGAGAGGGAATCTTTAGAAACGGCGATGAAAGTACTACTTACGAAAGAGACGATGTTGTTCGAATTCCTGCAAATTCAAAGCATAAAATAGAAGCGGCAACTGATAGTGAATTTTACTTCGTGAGAGTTAAAGTTTAGCTTCGTCATTCTGTTGTATTTAGAATAAGCGGATTCTGGATGCTTCGCACCAGAATGACGGAAAGAATTGACCAAAATGACGAGGGGTTTGATAATGTTCGTCATTCTGGTAAGCGAAGAATGAGCGCATCCAGAATCATCTGATATGAAAAAAGGAGGCTACGTTTATATAATGGCAAATAGCCGACCTACTTTATATACGGGCGTGACTAATGATTTGGTCAGAAGAGTTTTTGAGCATAAGAATAATTTAGTTCAAGGTTTTACTGCAAAATATAATTTACACAAGCTTGTTTATTATGAAGTTTTTGAAGCAATTGAACAGGCAATAATTCGCGAGAAGCAAATAAAAGATATGGACAGAAAAGATAAATTGACTATGATTTCTAAGTTTAATCCTGAATTTAGAGATTTATATTCCGAGATTAGATAGCAATTGATTCTGGTCAAGCCAGAATGACGAAAGTTAATTTCGTAAGCGATGATTCTGGATGCTTTGCACCAGAATGACGTAAAAATAAACCTGAATGACGAAAAACTTTGATATATTTTGATTGGGTTGCAAAATGCTTCTAAAAAACATATAAATTAGGTTGTAATGGCAGTGAAACACCCCGAACAACAATATTTAGACATAGGAGCAGAAATCCTCAAAGACGGCATCAAACAAAAAGACCGCGGAACTGGAGTCACTACTTATTCTCTTTTTGGTCGAAAATCTGAGTATGATTTATCAGAAGGTTTTCCGATGCTTACCACGAAAAGAGTTTATTGGAATGGGGTCGTTCAAGAGCTTTATTGGTTTTTTTCAGGTCAAACCAACATCAAATATCTCGTTGATCACGATGTTCATATTTGGGATGACTATCCATATAAAATCTTTAAAGAAAAAAATCCAAAGTCCAAGATGACTAAGGATCAGTTTATAGAAAAAATAAAAACAGATAAAAAATTCGCGAAGGATAATGGAGAACTTCCTCGCATTTATGGAGAAATGTGGAGAAAATGGCCAACTCGCAAAAAGGGAAAGACAGTTGACCAACTTCAGTGGATAGTGGATGAGGTAAAAGCAGATCCAAATGCCCATAATCTGATCGTAAATTCATGGAATCCAGAGTATCTTTATTCGATGGCAGATAAGAAGGACGCAAGTCGATTTCCAATTTGTCATAACATGTATCAGGTAAGTAATCGTGGTGGTAGCCTTGATTTGATTTTATATCAAAGAAGTTGTGACTATTTCCTTGGAGTACCATTTAATATAGCTAGTTATTCACTTCTTTGTGTAGTTCTGGCAAACATTCTTGGCTTGAAGCCAGGCAAATTCATTCACATGTATGGGGATATTCATATTTACGAAAATCACATAGATCAGGTAAAAGAAGAGCTAAAAAGAAAGCCAAATCCATTTCCGAAAGTTAAGTTAAATGGAAAATTAAAAAAGCTTGATGATTTTAAGCCTGAAATGGTGGAACTGATTGGCTACAATCCTCACAAAACTATAAAAGCAGAGCTTACTGTCGCCGGTGGATTTTTTGAGGAGAAGAAAAAGAAAAAAACTTCTAGGAAAAAATGAGAATCTATCTTAGCCACTCTAGGAAATTTGATTTTAAAAAAGAATTATATGAGCCGCTAGAAAATTCAGGTCTAAATATCGATTTTATTTTCCCTCACAAGAAGTCTGAAACATCATTTGATACAAGGTCGCTTTTTATAAACGATAAACCAGACCTAGTTTTAGCAGAAGTTTCAAATCCTTCGCTTGGGGTAGGAATTGAGATTGGGTGGGCGAACGACGCTGAGATTAAAATAGTCTGTATTTATAAGAATGGTTCTAAGATCTCCGAATCATTGAAAATGGTTTCAAAAACATTTATTGAATATTTAGATAGTAAAGATTTAATTGAAAAACTTAAAAAATATGAGTGATTCTGAAAAGACAAAGTCTGCTGAGATTCCCAAGACCAGATCGGTTGGAATCCTAGTAATTAAAGACGATAAAGTACTTCTTGTAGAGCATAAAGAGGCTGCGGGTCATCCGACTGGAATGTGGGGCTTGCCTTCTGGTAGACCAGACTTCGACGAAGAAGAAGATGTGGATGTGGCAATTAGAGAGCTTGGTCAGGAGACAGGGCTCGTGGTAACAAGGGATGATTTACATGTATTTCCTGGCAGTTATTATGAAGCTGCGCTGCCAAGAAAAGATGGTTCAATAATAGACTTTACATGGCAAGTATTTAATGTTTCAAATTTCACCGGAGATTTGCGTCCAAGCGAAGAAACAAATCCCTATTGGAAGACCATGGAGGAAATGAGAGAGCTAGATCGAAATGGAAATTTACTACCAAATACTATTAATGCAGCAGAAGCAGGAATGAGGAAAAATGTTTAACCACGCCCCAAAAGATTACGAGTGTCCACTGTGTTTGATAGTGAACGGGAAAGATAATCCTGATCGTTTTGCCAAAGCTTCTGACATTTTTTATAAAGATGAATTTGTAACAGGATTTATAGGAGGAAAATGGTGGGATGCAAATAAAGGTGTTACTTTAGTAATTCCAAATAAACATTTTGAAAATATTTATGATATTGATGAAGACTATGGACATAAAGTTTTTGATTTTTCAAAGAAACTGGCATTAGCTCTTAAGCAAGTTTATAAATGTGATGGAGTTTCGATTCGTCAGCATAATGAACCATCAGGAAATCAGGACGCTTGGCATTATCATGTTCATGTCACGCCAAGATATAAGGGGGATAATCTGTACATAAATAATGATAAAAAGTATTGGGTAACAGCAGAAGAAAGAAAACCATATGTCGAAAAATTAAAGGAATATTTTAATAAATGAGCGCTGAAACGACGCCAGATAATAGAATAAAGCAGCCACCAGTTGATCGGATAAATATACTTCTGAATGGTACTACTTCGGATTTACTGAATGAAGACTTTCAAAGATATATGCTTTTTGATCCTGAGAATAGAATTCAAGAAGTATGGGTAAGAAAATTAGTTTTGGGTGAACCTAGAGCTGAGCTGAATCCAGTAGAGCAAAGGAGAGTTGATGAGGATACAAGAAGGATTGTTATTATCGAAAAGGATGGGGAATCTGAGTCAGGTAAAGTTTGGCATACAGGAATTGCGCAGAGCTCTCCTCCAAAAGTAACAGAGGTGGCAACTTATTTGTCTGGACTAACTGATGTTGCCGTTTATGATGTGTATGAAGATTTACAAGAAGTGGTAGTAGATACACTTTATTCCGCTCAGGAGTCTGTTCATCAGAAGTCGAAATAGTTGAAATTAACCTTGATTTGTAGGGATTTGTGAACCAAAAAATTCTCCTAAATTTTTTCTAAATTCTTCAGCGGCGGGTAGAATAGTTTATTTTATTAGAACTAAAATTTAAAAATAAAAAAACTAATCTACATAATATATATTCTTCTCGCTTCATTTATTAACAAAAATTATGCAAAATGAAGCTCGGGATAAACTAAATTATTTGAAAACCTGAGCTTAAGGAGTATATAATCAAAAAATCATGCAAGATAGCGGGAGAATAATTTTCGAAACAGCAAGGGAGATGGAACTTGAGCCCATGCTTTTGACAGGCTATGGATTGTTTAAAATTACAAAAAATGGAAAAGATATATATTTTTTCCATGGGACTAGTTATTTGAATAGTGCGATCGCAAGTTATTTAGCCCGGAATAAACATGCGACGCGGAAAGTTTTGGAAGTAAATAATCTTCCAAATATTCCTTATGCTTTGCCTGAAACCCATGAAGAGGCACTCTCTTTTTTAAGAGAGCATAAAGTCATAATGGTTAAGCCAACTCATGGAGATAATTCTATTGGAGTTAAGCAAATTAGCAGTGAAGAAGAATTAGCAGGTTTAGATTTATCAGATTCTATAATTGAGAAGTTTATTGATGGCACTGAGTACCGAACATTGTTTTTGGATGGGGAAATAATCGCGTTTCACAAGTATATTCATGATTTTAAGATAAAAGGAGTTAAAAGGATTTCCTATGAACGCGATAATTGGGATAAAGAGATGGTAGAAATTGCTCTTAAAGCTGCGAAAGCGCTGGGTCTGGGATTTGCATCTGTGGATTTTATAAAAGCCCCTGATGGAAAATTATACATCTTAGAAATTAATAGTTCCACTGGGCTTTGGCGATTCCATCATCCAGATGAGGGCCCCGCAGTGAATGTTTCAAAACTTCTAATTGAGTCGACAATTAAAAATAACTCTTAATAAAATCATCAAATACTATTTTTCCATTTGTTCCAAATTCCTCGTCTGCTTCAGGATGAAATTGAACTCCCCAAATCGGTTTGGTTTCATGTTTGATAATTTCAATTCCATCACTAGAACTAGCAACTGAAATTAAGGGTGACTTTACATAGGACACTGACCAGTTGTGGCTATTAAATACATTTAAATCATGATCATTATATTTGATTTTCATTATTCCACGTCTCCTTTTGGTGAGTCTTTTATATCGCACTGGAGAATAGGCTCGTACTATTAATTGTATTCCTAAGCAAATGCCAAATATTGGTATATTTGAACTTTTAATTAATCCCAGCTCGTATTTAATTATCTTTTTTTGAGAAAAAGCAGTTGCAATTTTTCCACCCGAAAGCACAATTAAATCGTAATTTTTAGAATCTTTTTCAGAAATATCCTCGACATCAAGGGTGGTAATTTCAAAGTCTTTTAACATATCCTCAGTTTGTTTTATTCTCTTTGTCTTGTTATTTATGAGGAGGACTTTCATTTTTAAAGTATATATTAATTTAAAATTTTTGAAATCTTCCGTCAGGAATTGCGAATCTTTTAAAACCAATAGGATTTGTATTATAGATCAAATTTTGTAAATCTGAATTAATAGGTGAAATTTTTATATTATCAATTTTAACAAATCTTTCATTCATGCCTGGAGAATGTATAAATTGATGTTTATTTAAAACTATTCCCATATGTTTTGGTGCCTGTCCCTTTTTGCTAAAAAATATTAGGTCCCCAGGCCTATGGAGTCCAAAATGCACGAGAATGCCGAATTTATCAAAATATTCATTTGTACGTCTAATTTCGGGTGGGACCTCTACGCCAGTTTTGGCAAGAATAAAACTTACAAAACCAGAACAATCAAAACCTTCTTCAGGACTCATTCCACCTAATCGATCGCTGTATTTTGAAGACGGATAATTTAGCCATTTCAACGCTTCTGTAACTTGTGGGCCCGCTACCGATTCGTTTACACAGTAAGCTTCATTTTTGGGAAACTGCTTGATTGGTCCATAATCAATTTCTATCATCTGTACATCATTCCTAATTGTCTTTCAATTTCAAAAAGTTCTTGTTGGAGATCGCATGCTCGGGAGTTGAATCTCGTAGTAGAAAGAGCTGCAAATGCTTCGCCTAAAACTCCTCTATTCTTCTCATTTGCGGCAACTTGAAATAAACTTTTTTCATCAAGAAGGAAGGGAAGTAGAATTGAAAAAGTAGGATCATTTATGAAAACATCTGCTCCTTCTTCTACTTTTTGTCTCCATGCATGCGCACCAAATCCTATGAATAAATCAGTTTCGCTACTCGCATCAAGTTCTGAAACTCCGTCACCAACGATTGCAATTTTAGATCCGAGTCTGCCTTGTGCTTTGAGATCTTTAATTACTTGGCGTTTTCCGTCACTTTTCCAAAGAGGAATTGAAGTATCAAATCCAATGTATTTTCTATAGTTTTCGAAAAATAATTTATTTGTATAAATATTTTCCATCGGGATGCCTAAGAATCTGCCTAAAAATCTGGCTGGAAAATCAAAACCACCAGATAGTAAATGAATATTCACACCGTTTTCTTGCAAGATCTCCACTGTTTTTGAAGAGTCATGGGTCATATCGATCGTATAATATGCAGCTACGGTAATCAGATCTTCAAATGTAGGATTAATAATCTCCAGACGCCTTGCGAAAATATCCTCAAGTGGAATTCTCCCTTCCATGGCTGCACATGTAAGATTTGTTATCTGATCTTCAACTCCTCTAATTCTTGCTAGCATATCTATTCCTTCAAAAGAAGCAAGACAGCTATCAATATCAATTAAAACATCGCTATATGTAGTGCTCTTTAATGGCTCACGATTTTCAGGTATTAAATTGGTTTCAAAAATATTTTCTTTCATGGAATTAAATTTGGGGTTTATTTACTCAAAAGAGGAAAGAGGCAATAAAAAACCTCCCGGCTGGGAGGTAAACACATTAAAACTCCTCAGCCCAGATTATAGGGAGGAATTTGGTGAATAATTATTATAAACGTCAACTCTGCTGTTCATTTCAAAAATTAGTTTAACTTAGCAAAAAAGGTTTGTCAATATATTTTTTTGGTGTTACACTAAGTCCTATGATTAGTTTAATTGCCGCTATGGATGCCAAACGGGGAATAGGAAAAGATAATTCCATTCCTTGGCATATTTCAGAAGATTTTAAGAGATTAAAGAAAATTACATCGGGTCATCCCATCATTATGGGAAGAAAGACATATGAATCACTTGGTAAGCCTCTTTCAGATAGAACCAATATAATAATTTCTAGAAATCCTGCGAGATTTCATCAGCTTGTTGAGGATTCGAATAATTTTGTTTCGTGCAATTCTTTGGAAGAAGCCGTAAATATTGCTAATAAATCAGATGGAAAAGATGAAATATTTATTTTTGGCGGAGGACAGATTTTTACAGAAGCTCTGGAAAAAGGAATCGTAGATAAACTTTATCTGACAATTATCGAAGGGGAATATGAATCAGATACTTTTTTCCCGGATTACGTTAGCGCGGGCTTTAAAATTGTTAGCGAAGAAAAGCATGATAACGGAAAATATAAATTTAAATTTGTAAATCTGGAGCGTTAATTCTTGATTGATAATTAGCCTACAGCTTGATTTGTATTGCCTGAGGCGTAAGTAAGGGTTTCACTTCTCATTTGAAATTCTGCAGATCCAGGGAGAATTAAGGGCTTTTTTACGACTGCTCCATAACTAGGTCCTTCATCTTCAAATCTATCAGCTACTTGATCGAGAGTTAAATCGCTTGTATCAATCCACCAATCAAATACTAAAAGACCGTTTGGTCTAACAGATGTTCTACTGAACGGATTTCTTCCAACTTTTATGTAATCTCTGTGTTGTTTTAGTCGAGACCAATCTAAAACGTCTTTTTCTTGTCTATTTCTTACTGAGTCTGCAACTGCGCCTCTATTAGGCTCTTTAAAAAGTATAATTTCTCCTTCTCTGAGTCCTTCGCCATTATTCAATCTTTCTTGTTGATTTTGCCACTCTGAAAGTGCTGCTTGGTAAGCTCTTTCGTATCTTACTTCTGCCTCGGCCCAGAGAAGAAGTGAGATTGCTGGAATTCTGGTTGGTTCACGCATTTCAGAGCTTTGTCTTCGTCTTCTTCGTGCATGAATCTGTTGATCAATCACATCTCTTGCCTCTGCGAGTATGTGGGCTGCAAGTCTTGTTTCATAAAGCATGGTTTCGTCAACTGTTAATCCTTGTACTTTAACGAGTTGATCTGCATCAAAATTTTTTTGCTTAAATAATTTATTCCTTAAGCTACTTGATTCAGAGCCTCCGCCTCTTCTCATGAACTCTTCTTTTCCATTGTACACAGTCCATCCGTGTCGCTCATGTAGAGCTTCCACTAATAATCCTTTTCCAGCCCAGGATGGACCAGAAATCATGACTGTTTTTGCCAAGCTAAGTCTATCTCGTTCAGGATTTGTCGCTAATTCTGCTTCTGATTGAGAGACTGATGTAATATCTCTTGATGCATCGTGTTCGATAGCGGTCATATTAACCGTATATTATAGGACTTTTAGCCTCGAATAACAAGTTTCATTTGTAAGAAATTTGTATGAGTAAGTTTAGGCTGTTATAAATGCATTTTTCTCTAGTTGAAAAGTAATTTTAAAGATTGTAATATAAATTATGGAGCCTAAGAAAAACCTCTTTGTAAAAAGCTTAACCTTCGATGATATTCTACTTTTACCCGGATTTGCTGGATTTGATAGATCAGAAATTAATCTAGAAACCAATCTCACAAAAAAAATTAAACTAAAAATTCCATTGATTTCATCTCCAATGGATACAGTAACCGAATCGGATTTGGCGATTGCTTTAGGAGAGGTTGGAGGAATTGGAATTATTCATAGAAATCTTACGATTGAGGCTCAAGCTAATGAAGTAAAAAAAGTTCTTAAGAAGAATTTTCAAGTTGGTGCTGCAGTTGGTGCAGGTAAAGGTTTTGAAGAGCGCGTAAGCGCTCTTTTTCATGCTGGAGTTAGCGTAATTGTTTTAGATAGCGCACATGGGTGGAGTATTCAAATTCTAAATGCACTTAAGTTTATAAAAAAGAAATATCCGAAAATGCAAGTCATAGCTGGAAATGTTGCCACATATGACGGTGCAAAGGCATTGATTGATGCTGGGGTAGATTCTCTTCGGGTAGGTATGGGACCTGGGGCCATTTGTACTACCAGAATCGTATCTGGAATGGGTGTTCCTCAAGTATCTGCAATCCTTGAAACTGTGAGAGCAGGGAAAAAATATGGAGTCCCAGTCATCGCAGATGGAGGCATAAAATACTCGGGAGACATGGTTAAGGCGCTCGCGCTAGGTGCATCGAGCTGCATGATGGGAAGCTTTTTCGCAAGCGCACGAGAAGCCCCGGGAGAAGTAATAAGGTTGAGGCGTGCATTCGTGCCTCATCGTTTTCAGAGCATCTTAGGTAGTAAAAAGCATCTCATAGATGATGGAAAAGCTAAAAAACAGTCTCAAATAATTGTAGCTCCGGATTCAGAAGAAGATGTTTTTGAATTTAAACAATATCGAGGTATGGGTTCAGTTGGTGCGATGGAAAAAGGAGCAGGAATTAAATCAGAAGGAGAGTTTCATGGGAAGAGTTATAAAGATAAGGTTTTAATAGCAGAAGGAGTGGAAGGTTTGGTACCAATTAAAGGAAGCGTAAAAGAGATTGCTGACCAGGCTATAGGTGGAATTAAATCAGGCATGTATTATATTGGAGCGAAAAATCTGAAAGAGCTTTCGAAAGTGGCCAAATTTACGCAGATAACCCAAGCTTCTCTTCAGGAATCGCATCCACATGATGTTCTCATAACAAATACAGGGGAAAACTATCACTAGATGCCATTTATCAAATATGATTTATTATTTACCATTTAAATTTTCAATTTGAAATTTGAAATTTTAATCAAATCTAAATGTTTAAACTTTTAAAATTAACTTATTGAAAATTTAATGTTAACGTTAAAGCGGGATCCCGACTGAAAACTATCAGTGGGGAAAATTAAGAATCTTGAAAATTTAAAATTAATTTATGATTTATGTAATTGATTTTGGTGGACAAACTGCACATCTTATTACGAGAAGATTGAAAGACTTGGGAGTAGAATCTCAGCTCATAGATCCAGATCACGCAATTGAAATTTGTTTAAATGAAAAGCCCTTCGGCTCCGCTCAGGACTCACCTTCGGGATCGCCTGCTGGAATTATTTTTTCAGGTGGGCCTGCATCTGTTTATGAGAGTGACGCACCCACGATTGATAAAAAGATTTTTAATTTAGATATTCCAAGTTTAGATATTTGTTATGGGCTTCAGCTAAGATCACATCTTTTGGGTGGCAAGGTAGAATCTGGACAAAAGGAATATGGACCAGTTCGTATTGAATTAAGAAGCAAGAATTATGAATCAAGAATTACGAAAGGGTTGCCAAAAGAGTTTACTGTTTGGATGAGTCACGGAGATAGTGTTTTATCCATGCCAGAAGAATTTGAAATTCTTGGTTCAAGTGATAGCGTCAAATATGCGTTTGTAGCAGATGAAAAAAATAAAAGATATGGATTACAGTTTCATCCGGAAGTTGAGCACACGGAGTTTGGGAATGAAATCTTAACTAATTTTATAGAAATTTGTGGAATAAAAAAGAAACAACTTGTGATAAATCCTGAAGAAATTATTGAGAATATCAAGAAAAGCGTAGGGGATTCACATGTAATTGGAGCTGTATCTGGTGGAGTGGATTCGACTGTTGCCGGAACACTCGTAGCAAAAGCGATAGGGAATAGATTCACTCCAATTTTCGTAGATAACGGTTTAATGAGAGAGGATGCAGAAGGAACTGTTGAGAAGGTATTTAAAGAGCATGGAGTCAGGCCAATAATTGTGCGAGTAGAAGATGAAATGCTGGAAAAGTTAAAGGGAGTCACAGACTCAGAGAAAAAGAGAAAAATTATTGGAGCATTTTATATTGAAATATTTGAAAGAGAATTAGCAAAGCTTGTAGGAAGCGATAGTCAAATAAAATTTTTACTTCAAGGAACAATTTATTCTGATGTTATTGAGTCAAAAGGAAGTAAGCATGCACATAATATTAAATCTCATCATAATGTAGGTGGACTTCCAGATGAAATGAAGCTAGAGCTACTTGAGCCACTCCGAGAGCTTTATAAAGATGAAGTCCGGGAATTGGGTAGGAAGCTGGGTTTGGAAGAGGAAATAATTATGAAGCAGCCATTCCCTGGCCCTGGATTTGGAATAAGAATTAGGGGGGAGGTTACACGAGATCGTTTAGCCCAAGAAAAACAGGCTGATAAAATTGTTTTAGAAGAGCTTGGAAAAGCTAATTGGCTTTCTAAAGTTTTTATTTCATTTCCCGTGATGACAGATGCATACTCAACAGCAGTAAAAGGGGATGGGAGATCATTTAGCGAAGTTATAGCCTTAAGAATAATTGAATCGAAGGATATTATGTCAACGACTTGGTCCAAGCTTCCGTATGATTTACTTCAAAAAATTTCATCCAGATTAGTCAATGAAGTTCCAAATGTTAGCCGCGTAGTATATGATATTACTTCAAAGCCTCCAGCCACAATGGAGTGGGAGTGAAACAAATTTTCAATTTTAAATTCACAATTTTCAATGAAAGAATCAATTTATAAATTTTAAACATTTAGAATTGAAATAAAATTTCAAAGTTCAAATTTAAAATTAGTCTTTTTACAAGTTGTAATGAAAAAATTATTTCTTATATTTAAGTTTTAGGAAGAGAATTATTCCGCTAAGAATTAGTTGGATAAAGTTTGTCGCAATTAGAGGTCCACTTTTTATAAAGTATCCATAGACGAGCCAAAGAATACTGTTAATAAAGTTTAATATTGATGTTGTTTCAGAAACATCACGAAGTTTTTTAGTTTTTATAGCATCATATGCTTGAGGGAATAAGACAACTGCATTAACAATCGAGCCAGCCCAACCAATAATTTCAGGATTCATATAACCAGCTTTTCAGATAAAATGCTTGTTGTCAATTTGCCCGTTGCAAAGGCCCAAACCATTTACTATACTCGGTAAGAATTGATGTTAAATTTAAAGAAAACTGACCCTCAAATTTTTAAACTAGTTAAAGCGGAAGAAGATCGCCAGCGAACTGTCCTCGAAATGATCCCCTCAGAAAATTATACCTCCCAAGCAGTCCTTGAAACACTTGGTACAGTTCTTAATAACAAGTATTCTGAAGGTTATCCAGGCCGTCGTTATTATCAGGGAAACGCAGTTGCAGATGGCGTTGAGACAATGGCTATTGACCGGGCTAAGAAATTATTTGGCGTACCGTTTGTAAATGTTCAGGCTCTTTCCGGAGCTCCAGCTAACTCCGCAGCAGAAATGGCAGTATTAAAACCAGGGGAAACTCTTATGGGTTTAAGTCTTCCATTTGGAGGTCACTTAACTCATGGTGCACCTAAGACTTTTTCGTCTACTTTTTTCCGAGCAGTACAGTACGAACTAGATGAAAAAGGTGATTTTGATTTTGATGCCATATTGAAGCTTGCGAAAAAAGAAAAACCAAAGCTTATTATTTGTGGATTTACTGCATATCCAAAAATTGTGAATTTTAAAAAGTTTGCAGAGGTCGCTGATGCAGTAGGGGCATATCTAATGGCAGATATTTCCCACATCGCAGGACTAGTCGCGACAGGAGTCCATCCAAGTCCAGTAAAGTATGCACACATAGTTACAACCACCACTCATAAAACCCTGCGGGGTCCAAGAGGAGCGATAATTATGGTGACAGATAAGGGTCTTAAAAAGGATCCGGATCTTGGAAAAAAGATTGACAGTGCGATAATTCCAGGGCTTCAGGGAGGACCACATGATAATCAGACTGCGGCAATTGCGGTAGCGCTTAAAGAGGCGAGTGCTCCTTCATTTAAAAAATATGCTAATCAAATTGTCTTGAATTCTAAGGCTTTAGCAAAAGAATTGAACAAATTTGGATATGATTTAATTTCAGGAGGAAGTGAGAATCATTTGATTCTTATCGACCTTCGAAATAAAAATGTAGACGGAGCAACGGCTGCTATTGCTCTTGAAGTAGCAGGGATTGTTTTAAATAAAAACGGAGTTCCATTTGATGATAGTCCACCACTTTGGCCGGCAGGAATAAGGCTTGGAACACCTGCGATTACG
Organism: uncultured Gammaproteobacteria bacterium; assembly: GCA_964637955.1. Taxonomy (GTDB): domain Bacteria; phylum Patescibacteriota; class Microgenomatia; order Levybacterales; family UBA12049; genus 2-01-FULL-39-10-A. Next base: position 39,954 of record CAZWXQ010000002.1, read on the forward strand.
ACCCGCGGACTTAAAGAAAAAGACATGATAAAAGTTGCCAATTGGATGAATGACGCCATAACAGAAGTCATGGGGAAAAAAGTTCCAACAGATAAAGAAGAGAGATCAGTTTATTGGAAAAAGTTTAAAGTAGAAGTTTGGAAGAACAAGAAATTGTTAGCGATTGGCGCGGAAGTAAAAGCTTTTACCAAAAAATACCCCATATATTAATTGTTGCAATTAATATTTCAAAATGATATTTTGCCACTTATGGGTATCTCAGAACAAAGTAGAGGATCAGTTAAAGACTGGAGAAGAATTGATGGAGTTGGAGAGCCAACATCTGTTCCAAGAGGCTTAGTTGAAACTTCTCATAGAGCCCTTGGATACGCTGTCCAAAGACAACTTCAAGCTCAAAAAGACGGAGAATTTGAAGGTTTTTCTAAAGCCCCCTTAAGATATTTTGCAGGACATCCACTATATACTGAAATTTTTGCAGATGCGAAATCAGTACTACTTTCTAATGAAAATATAACAGGAATACCAGATGGAGAATTTAGTGAAGAGGAATTTAGAGAGAGTCTTAGAGCAAGGATCGTAGAGGCTTTGGGTTATGGTATTCTTTCTTCCCGTCAGAGATCAGGAGAAAAAGCAGTTATTTCGCCAGATGAAACTCTTCAGTTTTATAAAAGCTTAAATCCTAGATATGGATATAAAAGAATTTATTTGCAAACTACTCTTGATGGTATTTCCGTTCCAGACGGAATCACGATTGATCCCAAAGCAGGAAAAGTTAAAGATATTTTGGATTACACAATTAATTTAGCAGGTAAGTCAAGGTCACAAATAGATATTGAAATTGGTAATATTGGTAGAATGAATAATAAATATTTTGAAGGAACAAAATTTAAATTGGTTGCGCCACTGCAAAAAAGATCCCAAGAAACAAATGGAAAATTGAAAGGAATCACTATAACCGATCTTCCTTTTTCAGTCCAGGATGTTTTTGATTTGGAATCTAAAATGTATGGTGAATTATTAGATAATCTTGGATTTGTGGCAACGCCGGAAGATATAGCTGCCCAGATTCACAGGCAGGAAGTTGCGTTGAGAATGCTTGTAAAAGCGCATCAAAGCAACAGGGGATATGTTTTAGATCCAACATGGGCAGAGTATGGAGTGAAGAGGCAGATGCAGGGTGCGGAAGTGCAATTACCTGAAGGTATTGAAGTTTTGCTTCGAGGCTGATATAATACCAATCATCACTCACATTAGGACATGTGTTTCTGAGATTTTTTTAATCCTCGTCCTGATGGCGGTATAAGAAACACAAAATTTTATGAAAAATATTACCCTTGAAGAATTATTGGAAGCTGGATGTCATTTTGGACATCAAGTTTCTCGTAGTAATCCAAAATCTAGAGATTTCGTTTTTGAAGCTCGTGATGGAATTCATATTATCGATCTCGCAAAAACTAAAGAAGGACTTGAAGAAGCTGGAAAGTTCATTAAGTCAGTTGCACAAAACCCATCCACAAACATCGTTATCGTAGGAACTAAAAGACAAACTCAAGAAGTATTAAAAAAAGAATTAGAGAGAGTTACGAAAGAAATCTCTGGTGAAAATGGAATTTTCTATGTTACTAATAAATGGATAGGTGGACTTCTAACCAACTTCTCAGAAGTGTCAAAAAACTTTAAAAAACTCAGTGACCTTATTCATAACCTAAACACACCAAGCGCGCAAGAAGGATATACCAAAAAAGAAATCGGCGGATGGAGCAAGGAAAGAGATAAGCTCGAATCATTTTATGGTGGAGTTTATAAGCTTAATAAAGTTCCTGATGTTTTATTTATTATCGATTCACATCTTGAGCATTTGGCTGTAGACGAAGCAAATAAAATGAAAGTTCCAACTGTAGCAATTACTGATACTAACTCTGACCCAGCACTCGTAACATATCCAATTCCAGCAAATGATGATGCTGTGGGGAGTTTGGAACTTATTATTGGTTATATTCTTGATGCTTGGAAAGAGGGAAGAAATTCTGTAAAAATAGAAAAGCCTAAAGAAGAAAAAAAGCCAGAAGTTAATAAAGTTAAAGCCGGCGCATCAGCTCAAGAAGAGTTAGCGCAAGCACTTAAAGAAGAAAAGAAGAAGCAAGAACCAGGAATCAAGAATAAAGAAGAGGTTGAGAAGAAAATAGGAAAGAAGGATTAATTTTCAATTTTAAATTAGAAATTTTTAATCAAATCTAAATTTTTAACTATCTAATATTTAAAATTCATTGAAAATTAAAAACTAAAAATTTTAAAATAATATTATGGCAATTGATGTAAATTTAATAAAACAACTTAGAGAGGAAACCCAAGCTTCTATCGCAGACTGCAGAAAAGCATTAGAAGAGTCAGAAGGAGATTATAAAAAAGCTCAGGAATGGCTCAGAAAAAGAGGAGCAGAAATCGCTGAGAAAAAGAAAGAAAGGGAAACCGCAGAGGGTGTAGTAGAATCTTATGTTCATGGAAATGGAAAGATTGGCGTAATCGTTTCTGTTCTTTGCGAGACAGACTTTGTAGCTAGAACTGATGAATTTAAAAAGCTTGCACATGAAATCGCGATGCAAATCTCAGCCATGAATCCAAAAGATGTAGATGCTCTACTTGCGCAGGAATATATCAGAGATTCAAAGTTAACAATAAATGATCTTATTAAAGAAGCTATTGGAAAAATTGGAGAAAATATAAAAGTTCGCGAGTTTTCTCGAATTGAGTTATAATTAGTGTATCTTTCTGACTTTGCCAGCAGGATAATAAATTAAAAATTATGAATCCAAACCTCATATCTGAAACAAGAGAGCACATGAAAAAAGCTCTAGAAATTTTAGCTTCAGATTTAGCCACCATCCGCACAGGAAAAGCAGCACCGGCACTTGTTGAAAATATTTCAGTTATGGTTTATGGGGGCACGACTAAGCTTAGGATTATGGAACTAGCAACTGTTTCGGCTGCTGATGCATCAAGTCTGGTTATCACTCCATTTGATGCTTCAATCACTGAAGAAATTCGAAAAGGCATAATGGAATCAGGTTCTGGATTAAATCCATCTTCTGACGGGCAAGTAATTCGTATAAATATTCCGCCACTTTCAGAAGAGCGTCGAAAAGAACTGATTCACATGATGCATCAAAAACTTGAACAAGGGCATGTAATGATAAGGCAGCTTAGGCATGAAGCTATGGATGATCTTAAAAAAGGAGAGCTCCCAGAAGATGAAAATGACAGACTAGAAAAAGAAATACAGAAAGCTACAGATGATTTTACGCAGGAAATTGACGCCCTCGGAAAGAAAAAAGAAGAAGAACTAATGCAGATCTAATCCTATTATAATTCTCCAATAGCTAACCTATAATATTGACAATAATATATCATTCTGTTAATATTCTCCTTTATGAGTTTCGAACAAGGTCCAAATAATAAATTTACTCAAGCAGCTGATGCATTAAAAGCATCTCAAATAACTGCTGAACATAATAAGAGGTCTGCAGCAGAGGCTGCTAGGGAACTAGAAAGAACAAGAAAAGACAGAATAATTGCAGAAAGACAGGCTAATATTGATAGGCTTTTGGAGAATGGAGTATTGTCTTTATTTGTTGAAGCTGCAAAGGGAATTAGAGAAATATATCCTGATGTTCAAGTTCACCTGACTGTTCCTGATGGTGATGAATTCAGCTCCTCGCCATTAAAAGTTCCCTCAATGGGAGTTGCGCTTTTATTTGATTTTAAAAGAGAGTCGAAAGGAAATGTTTCTTATACTCGTATAGGAGCTACAGACTATGGAAAAGGAGCTGGTTTTCAGCTAAATTATGGTAGCGAGCTAGCTGTTGCAGGTGAAAGGCCATTTAACTCAACTCGGAAAGTAGTTAAATTAGAACCAATAGTTGAAGTTTCTTCTTTAATTTATCAAGAGAAGAATTTAGAACCAAAAGCTCTTGTATCAAAACTGCTTCACAAGCCAACAAAGATTCCGCAGGAAAGTGTCCCAATGCCTGGCTATGATTATTTTGAATATACAGATGAAGGATTAGTTGAGGCTGCAGATGTAGTTGCTGATTTGATTGAAAGTGGTGATGCAAGTAAATTAAGAGCCACTTCTTTTTCACCTAGGCATGGTTTAACGGGTATGAAAGATCTTCTTATGCATGATAGTGCAACTAAAGGATTTTATAGTCATATTTCAGTTCCCTTAGAGTAATAGCTATTAGCTTCTAATCTTAATATAGTCTTCAATATTTTCCTATCTTCTGTTATACTTTTATATCAGTATGCTGCTTACTATTATTGTCTTCTTAGTCATCCTCACTGTTCTTGTTCTCATTCATGAGCTTGGTCATTTTATTACTGCAAAAATTTTTGGAATTAAAGTAGAAGAATTTGGGTTGGGATTTCCGCCTAGGGTTTTTGGAAAGAAAAAAGGCGAGACTCTTTATTCGATAAATGCACTTCCTATTGGGGGTTTTGTAAAACTTTATGGTGAAGATGATGCTGGTGGAGGAAAAATATCTAAAGGAAAAAAAATAGAAAAAGATCCAGATTTAGATCGAGCATTTTTTGCAAAGCCAATTTGGCAAAGAATTGTTGTGGTGACTGCAGGGGTAGCCATGAATTTTCTTTTGGCAGTAATTATAGCGACCTATTTATTTACCTCTCAGGGGCTCCCTACAGACAATAAAAGCGTACTTATTACTCAAGTTGCTAAGAATACGCCTGCTGCCGTAGCAGGACTTAGGGCTGGAGATGCAATCGTAAGTATTGATGGACATGAAGTAGCGGATCCATCAAGCCTTATTGCTGTAACTAAAGATAAACTAGGAAAAGAAGTAACACTTATTGTGCTTCGAGAAGGAAATGAGATTCCACTTAAGATTACCCCTCGAGTAAATGCGCCAAAAGGAGAAGGAGCGATGGGTGTTGCGATAGAGCAAAATATTACTTTCCAGAAGTATCCATTTCCTCAGAGCATCTATTACGGCACTAAGCAAGCTGCCCATGATTCAGTTCTTGTGGTAACAGGATTTGTGGACATGATTAAGACAATATTTACTAAGCAAACAATCCCAGAAGGAGTAGCTGGTCCTGTTGGAATGGCTCAACTCACTGGTGAATTTGTAAAAATAGGACCTGATGCGGTTTTGTCGCTCGTTTATATGCTTAGTTTGAGCTTGGCGGTTCTTAATATTCTTCCAATTCCAGCGCTTGATGGGGGAAGACTGTTCTTTATTTTGATTGAGTTATTTACCAGACGAAAGGTAAATGCCAAATATGAAGCTTATGCACACATGGTGGGAATCGTGGTACTTCTTACTTTCCTTGTTTTTATATCTTATAAAGATATTTTGAGAATCATTAGTGGACAGTCAATTATTCCGCAGTAATAAATTATTCTTCGTGTGAATTAAATGAGTCGAGAAGTTATCGACTTCGCTCGAACAATAAATTTAAAATAAATTATGAGAGTTCAAAAAACAGAAGAAGAGTGGAAAAAAATTCTTACTCCTGAAGAATATGAAGTTCTAAGAAATAAAGGGACTGAGGCTCGTGGTGGAAAATATTTTAATTCTGACGAAGATGGAATGTACTCATGTGCTGCGTGCGGCCATGAACTGTTCTCGAGCGACGCCAAGTTTGAATTAGATAAAGATGATCCAAATTATGGATGGCCTAGTTTTGATCAGCCCGCAAATCGCGAAAATGTTGAACTAGTTGATGATAACAGGTACGGAATGCATAGAACTGAAGTGATTTGTAAAAATTGTGGATCTCATCTCGGACATCTATTTGATGATGGGCCGGTAGAAACAACTGGAGAGCATTATTGCATAAATTCCTGCGCTCTTAAGTTTCATCCCGAAAAATAACCCTCCCAATAGATATAAAACTACAGAGAGGGTATTATCTTTCTAATTAATTAGCAAGATAAAATGATTTTTTCTTATGAATAAAATAAAAGCCATGTATTAACAATGTAATATTCCTCTGATATACTTTCTCACATGGATAGGCAGAGCCTAATAGGTTTAAATCATTATAAAAATAAGGATAATATTCTTGTGATTGAGACTGCTACGGCCCAAAAAGCCAATGAAACAGTTTCTGAAATTCTTGAAAAATATTCTGATTTTAAAACAGCATTATTTCTTTCAGGAGGAAGTACTCCAAAAAAACTTTATGAACAATTTGCAAATGAAAAGAAGCTAAAAGCTGGAGCAGTGGGGCAAATTGATGAGAGGTTCGGCTCAAAAAATCATAAGAAATCAAATGAAGTTATGATCTCAAACACAGGTTTGATTCAATATTTTGAAGATCAAAATATCCGTTTTTATCCAATCTTGCAAGAAGATTTGGATATTGAGGATACCACTCGTCAGTATGATGAGGCTTTGCGTTTTATAATTAAATATTTTCCAAAAAGTGTAGGAATCTTAGGAATTGGTGAAGATGGGCATACGGCTGGAATTCCTGCAATCCCAGAAATAGCTCTAAAAATGCTTGATGATCAAAGTGAGCTTGTGGATTTTTATGAAGCCGATAAGTATGGAGCAAGAATTACTATGAATTTTCATGCACTTTCAATGCTGGATCTGATTATAGTTTTAGCTTTAGGTCAGGAAAAAAGAGAAACGCTCTCACAAATGTTTAAAGAAGGAATTGTTGATGATTTTCCTGCAAGATATTATTTACGTCCTGGAATTGCGGAGAAAACAATAATAATTACTGATCAGATCGTGTAGGTTTAATCTTAAGTCTAAATATTTGTTTTTTACTCTTCTGTTAGTGAAGCTGTAAGTAAATTTCCAACTATGCTTATTCCGTAGGAGACCCATAAGGGATGATTCTTTTTTTGTGATGCAACTTTTTTTGGTTGATCAGTTTCAGGGTCTAAAACAGTATGATGGCCAAAATATGTAATTTTATTTATCCCTGGATTAATATTTAATACTTGCAAATCATTTCCGGTACTTGCTTGTACTTCTTCAATTTGACCGCTTTCTCCTCGTCTGAATCTTAGTTCCCAAAGAGTTCTTCTGGGCTCAGTTTCATTTGGATAGAGTGGGCTAAGTCCGTTTAAATTCACCATAAAAATTGCTTCCTGGAAATTAGTTCCGGGAGCAATATAAGCCTCTTTTAAAAGTTCAAGTTGTTGTTTTCCCCAGTCTGCGGTAACCTCAGGATCCATTTCTAAATCTTCATGAATTACATCCCAAGGTCTTAATAATTGTTGAATTGTATATTCAGGAAGTTTGGTAATTAGTCTTTTAGAGTCTAGTAAGCCTAAGTCTTCTTGCGTGGCGCCTCCGCCTGGTAATCTATCTGTTGACATAAAGGGTACTATACTCTTTGAGGTTTATATAGTCAAGAATGAGCAGGGTTATTTGACAGGGATCTAATTTCTTCGAGCGCCTGGGAAATTCTTTCAGCTGCTATATCTGTATTTGTTTCAGGAAGTCCTGTTTCTAGGTTTAACCATTGAACCTGAGAGGGAATTGTGGCTTTCACTTCCTTACCATCAACCTCTTTTTTCCCAAGTCTGCTTTGAACTATGCTAAAAACTTCAAGAGTTCCATCATGATGTGTAAATCTTGAGAATCTTACACCTTTTCTGTTTAAAATATATGGATCCACTAGCCAGCCAGAGTCTGACTTAGGATCGCCAATTACTGCGCTTGTTGCGCTTCTTAATGCAGGAAATGCCCGAATGGTTCGGATTCCATTTCTTACAACTTTTCCTCTTTGATAATCTGATAAGACAATTGGCTCTCTTTGAATTTCGCTATGTGGATTTTCTGCTGACATAATGGGTTAATATACTCTTTAAGGCTTAAGCTGTCAATTATTGTTCAAGCATTGGGAAGTGTGCGTCTAATAGATCATCAAGTCTACTTAAAGCTACATCTCCTGTAACAGGTTTTAATGGATCTGAGTCAACGCCCAAAATCCATGAATCTACAAAGGGTCCCTTAAAAGCCAAATCGTCCCATTCTGGGCGAGGAATCGTGTCAAAGCCAAAGCCAATAGAATGGTAGTCATGTTCGTCAGGCCCATCGATAGATAAACTTACCCTCCATAAATCAGGATATATATTATCACCATTATAAATTGTTAATTTTATTCCATCCCTTAATTGTAATTCAGCAAATGAGATGAATACATTTGGATTTAAAATTCCATCAATTCTAGCTTTTCTTAGAAGTAGAATGTCATGTTCAACTTTCATGGAATCCTTTTTTGCCTGGATAGCATCTGATTCTTCTTTCTTTTTTCTCTCCATCTCATCGGCAGCTTCTTGTCCAAATAGATAAACTGCACCTTCGTAATCAGACATTCTTCCGACTACGGCTTTGGTTTTTGAAGGATCATCTGGAAAGTCCTTTTTCGGTATAGACTCCATCATTGCAACTCCACCTCTTTTCGGTGGCTTGGGTTGGCCAAGGCGAATATCCAGATCACGACCGATTTTTTCATCAATTGTTAAATCCCTTTGCCAAGTAGAGTCACCAATAAGTGATTCAGTTCTTGCTGCGAAACCCTCTCGATTTCCATTCGCATCTAGCCTTACTCCGAAGTTTGCAGATATTTTTCGTATACCGTTTTCTCTGTCGGGTGTTATCCGTTCTTTATCTTCTAGATTCATTGTCCAAATATCTGGATTTGTAGGATCAGGAATGTATCTTAATATTGTATCATCGTCCGATGATTCAGGATCAGATCTTAAATGAAATTCAGCTGATAGAACACGTGAAGGATCTTGGAAAAGTTTAGTTCTTAATAAATTTATTCTCGCAATAAATTCTTCACCCAATATGGGTTCAGTTCTCAATCTGTCCTTTCTGCTTCTTAAGTCAGTTGCAAAATCCTTAGAGCCTAATACTGATTGCGCGTCATCAGGTGTCGCTCCGCCACCTGGAACTGCATCTTTTCTTGTCATAAGAGCGTAATATACTCTTTGAAGTTTGGTTAGTCAAGAACTATAATGGTTGTTATGTCAGAATCTCCGCAGGTATTTAAAGATCTCAAAAGCCCATTTATTTTGGTAATCTTCGGAGCTACAGGAGATCTTGCTCAAAACAAATTAATTCCTGGACTTTTTTCTCTATATTTAAATAATCAGCTTCCAACAGAATTTTATATTATTGGTTTTTCAAGGCGCAAACTTTCGCACTTCGAATTTCATGAGCATTTAAAAAAAGAACAAACACACGAAAAATGGGTGGAATTTACTTCACACATTCTTTATCAATCAGGAAGTTTTGAAAAGGAAGAAGGATACTTGGAGTTAGGTAAACAGCTCGTCGAAATAGATGAGAAATTGGGTGCTTGTGTCGCGAGATTTTTCTACTTGGCAACTCCACCAGATCATTATGAAAGCATTTTGGAAAAATTGGTCTCCACGAAACTTTCAGAAGGTTGTTCAGATGAAGATCATAGCAGTAAGTGGACTCGCGTAATTCTTGAGAAGCCATTTGGAAAAGATCTTGAGACCGCAAGGCAACTTGATTTGCGACTTTCCGAATACTTTGAGGAAAAACAGATTTTTCGCGTAGATCATTATCTTGGAAAAGAAACTGTTCAAAATATGCTGGCATTTAGATTTGCCAATGGAATTTTTGAGCCTGTTTGGAATAACACTCTTATTGATCATGTTCAGATTAGCTGGGGAGAGACAAAAGGAATTGGTAATAGGGGAAATTTTTTTGAGGGGATAGGGATACTTCGAGATTTTCTTCAAAATCATGTTATGCAGCTCATAGCCGCTGTAGCTATGGAGCAGCCGAGAAGCTTTACAAAAGAAGATCTTCGTGACGCAAGAGCAGAAGTTATAAAATCTATAAGACTGGATGGGAATTCACAAGTAGTTAGAGGTCAGTACGATGGTTATAAATCAGAAGAAGATGTCGATCCCAATTCAACTACGGAGACTTTTGTGGCAACTAAATTATTTATTGATACTCCTAGGTTTGAAGGAGTACCTTTTTATTTGCGAGTGGGTAAAAAAATGCCAAAAGATTTAGTTGAAATTTCAGTAGTTTTTGTTCAGACATGTCATATTTTATTTAAAGAGTTCGGATGCCCCGAGATCGGAAACGTTATCACATTTAGAATCCAACCGAATGAAGGAATTTCGCTTCGATTCATCGCTAAAAAGCCTGGAGCCAAGCTAGGGCTCGAATCGGTGGACATGAAATTTAATTATAAAGAGAGTTTTGGTACACGTGGCCTTGAAGCTTATGAAAAGATTTTATTAGATATCTTTTCAGGAGATCAGATGTTATTTAATAGGTCTGATGAGCTCGATAGCAGTTGGAGTTTAATTTCAGAAGTCCTAAGCAAATGGGAGACAGCAGCAGAGCCCGTAAAAGTTTATGCTCCTGGAACCTGGGGTCCAGAAGAGGCAAATAAATTAATTGAAAATGACGGCCGGTATTGGTTATAAAAAGATTTATGAATTATGATTTACGATTTATGAATATTAATGTAGAATATTAAATAATTCTAAGATTTGAATTTCTTATTTACATTTATGGTTACGATAAGTTTTGATGATTTCAATCCATGCGTCGCTAAAGCTTTGCAGGATTTCAGATTTTTATGAATACAATTACATTTGATGACTTCAAAAAAATAAAAATCCTGATGGGGAAGATTACAGCGTGTGAAAGAGTAGAAAATGCTGATAAACTTCTTAAGCTTCAGATTGACTTCGGTCCTATTGATGAAGGATCTGAAGAGCGAATGACTAGGCAGATTGTCTCTGGAATCGCAGAAAGTTATTCGCCAGAAGAGTTGGTAGGTAAAACCTTACCATTTATTGTAAATTTAGAATATCGAAAATTCAAAGGTGAAGAGTCTCAAGGAATGCTTATGGCTACGGGCACAGGAAGTGACAATGTGGTACTTCTCGAACCAAACCGCGAAATCGCTCCAGGAAGTGAAGTTATTTAGTTTAATTTAAAGCGTTTTATTGTTCCCGTTACGGTACCAAATTTTCCCAAATAGCCCAAAATTATTTCACTTGCTGTAAATTCTGCAGGCTCGTTTTCTCCTAGAAATTCTAAAGTTTTTTCAATATTTTCAGGATTAACTGCTGTCAGGGAAATGTGAGGGATATATCTTTGATTCAGCCACATTGATCCATAATTATTTATTTCATTTGCATAATCTTCGCCTAAATCGGCAAGTTTTTCTATGCCAGGAATAATTAAACCCTCCCTTAAATCATTACACTTTTCCATAGCTTTTTTTTGAAGAGAAGCCATGGGTTCTAATTCTTCACTATTCCACCATACATTTCCTTGGGGAGTTGCCCAAAAGCCTTTCATTTTCATTTGAAAAGGTTTTATTTCTTTTAGCATTTCCTCAATTTTACTTTCGATTTTTTCAATATTTTTTGTAGGATAATGTGCCTGGTAGATAGTTAAATGTGGAAGTAGATCTGCTTCGTTTAAAACAAAATTTGTAGGTAAATTGTTGTTCAGTTTTTTACTTAATTCAATTGCTTTTAGTCTTGTATTCTGATCAGGGAGAAGTGCTATATTTAAGGAAACAGAATCGTTTTGCATTTATCCAAGTTTAGCATCATGATTTTAAAATCACAATGCAATTAAGATAGTTCCGAGAACCATGACAGAAGCGCCGATAAATTTATGTTTTATATTTTTTTCTTTAAGAAATACTGCACCGATTACTATAGTGAAAAGAGCAGAAAGTCTAAATATGGCAACAGCATAACCTACATTTGTAAGTGAGAAAGCGCTCATTGCCGCAAATTGAGCAATAGTTGTCATAAATCCTATAAATAAAAGCATATGCAGATTTTTTTTCGTAAAATTTGTAGTTTCTTTCCTAAATAAAATCGGAGAAAGTATAATGAATATCATCGCACCTTCAATAAGAGGTACAGCTATAGGTGCGCTTGGAGTTGTTTGAAGTAGAGCACCTTTTTGAAAAACAGGAGTGATTCCCCATAATAAATTGGTAATTAAAAAAAGTTGAACGCCACGGTTGGAGAAGAGATTAATGAAAGGTTTCATGTATCCGTGTTTTATATCTTTTAAATTTATTAAATAAGAACCAAGGACTATCACAAAAATTCCTGCAAGTTTTATAGGGGTGGGTTTTTCTCCCAAAAGAATCCATGCAAAAATTAAAGTAAAGACTGGGTTAAAAGCTGAAATTGGTGCAAGAAGTGAGATTTCGGAAATTTCCAAGGCTTTATAGTATATAAATGCAGCAATTATATCTATAAATGAAGCAAAGAAAAGGAATTTGAAGAATTCAAAAGTTAGAGAAGGAACGCCAGTTATTATTAGAGTAGCAAGCATAAAAGGTAGAGCTATCCCAACAGTAACGACCAGAAAAACAATTGGACTTACTTCTTTTAGAAATCTTTTTGAAAGGAACATAGCGACGGAGGCCCAGAATGCAAAAATTAATGAATATGAAATCCACATATATTTATCATAGCAATTATCAATAACAGGAGTTTTTATTTGAAGAAGCTGGACTAATTAAATAGATGATGAGGGGATTCTGGCTATAGCTTTTGTCTGGTCAAATGGTTCGAGTCCAATTTGTCTAACGGCCAGTCCTTGATCATCATTTATGTCTGTCATCAATCCTTTTGATCCACTAATAGTTAGCATGTCAGATATGAGAATTACGGAGGTTTGTCTTTGAGGCTCAGGAATTTCTACTTGGAGCCCACTAACAGTTTCAAAAAAGTCTGTAGTCCAAAAGTATTCAGGTTTTGGAGAATCAGATGGCTGGGTTCTTCTGAAGAAAAGTACTTTTGAGGGGTCAATCCCTTTTTCGCGTATATAATCTAAATTAATTATTGCTCCAGTTTCAGATCTTCTTCTTACACCATTTTGATGAAGTGATGCAGGATCATCGATCGTAGCTTCTCCTGAGAAAAATCCCGCGTTACGTTTCAAGTCATTAAAAGCTGAAGAGTTTTTTATAATTTCTTTTAAATTGGTTTCATTCATCCCTGCACTTACTAGTGCTTCAAAGAGTTTTGCATCTTCAAAATACATCGCTACTCTTGGATCTAAATCAACGCCTTCTTGAATGAGCTCATCGATTAGTCTCATTGCAGAAGGACTTTTTCTTTCTTTCGCGCCAATTAACATTCCGCCCGGGATTTTTGGAGGTAAATCACCACTTTCCATAATTGGATTATACATTAAAAATTGATAGACTTAAAAAATGCAAATTGGATTTATTGGTCTTGGAAAAATGGGAAGTAGGATGGCGGGAAAGCTTTTGAATGAATACGATTTGATCGTTTGGAATCGAAATGCAGAAGCAATTTCAAATTTCAAATTTCAAACTTCAAATTCAGGACAAGAAAATAAAGTTAATTTTGCTCAAACGATTCAGGAATTAATTAATAAATTAGAAAAACCAAGAATTATATGGATTATGGTAAGTCATCAGGCAGTTGATGAAGTTCTTTCAGAGGTTAAGAAATATGTTTCCCCAGGAGATGTTGTGATTGACGGTGGAAATTCAAATTATAAAGATACAGATAAAAGGTTTGAAGAATTTGAAAAACTTGGCATTAGCTTTCTTGGAGCTGGAACGAGTGGGGGAATCAAGGCTTCGGAAAATGGATTTCCATTTATGGTGGGGGGAAGTCGTAAAGGTTATGATTTGATTTCTCCAGTTTTGGATAGTTTGTCCAAGCCTGGTGGTGGGCATGCATATTTTGGGAAAGGCGGAGCAGGGCATTTCGTAAAAATGATCCACAACGGTGTGGAATATGGAATGATGCAGAGTATAGGCGAAGGATTTGAGGTTTTGGAAAAATCAGAATATGAAATAAATTTATCTGAAGTGGCAAGTCTTTGGACAAAAGGAACAATTGTCTCTGGATTTCTAATGGATCGATCTGCGGAAATGCTTGCTCAGGATCCCAAGCTTGAATCATTTAAAGGTGCAGTTGCCAGAAGTGGAGAAGGCGATTGGACTCTGGAGGTCGCCAGGGAAGAAAAAGTAATGGTTCCGTCGATGGGTGTGGCTGTGGATTACAGAAAAAAGTCTGAAGAAAGTGTTCAGCTCCAAAATTCCATGACTGCAAGAGTATTAAATGCGCTTCGAAAAAGCTTCGGCGGCCACGAGATTAAGAAGTAGACTCAGCCATATAGGTTATGGCAACTTTTGAAGATCCGATTGCTTTAAATGCCAAGCCCATGATTTGGTCCATTCTTAATTGAGGCTCTAGTTTTCTTATTTCTTGAATTCTCCGTTTGCCAATAGATATCATGCTTCTGTCATTTCTATCCATTGCTATAGAATCTGGATCCTCAAGCATAATGTGAACATTTAATGCTTGTGACCATCCGATTGCACTTAATTCTGAAGGATTACTATAGATTGCAGCATGACCAATTAAATCTCCGAGATCATCTTTGACCTGTACAAATTCATATGAAGGTTCTTCTGATCTATCGATAATATCAATTATTGGAATCAATATATTTCTTTCCACAAATATGAGATTATACTCTGGTTTTAAGAATTATGCTATACTCTTCTTTAGCTTCTGGCTAAAGAATTTGAAATTTTTATTAAAATTAAAATGTTTTAATTTTTAAACATTAAATTATTGAAAATTCAATGAAAATTAAAAATTATAAATTGAAAATTTAATTATGAGATATAGTACATTTTTTCCAAAAAGTAATAAGAGGGAATTTAAAGATGATTTGTCTGTAAATGCAGTTCTGTTAGTAAAAGCTGGCTATGTGGATCAGCTAATGGCTGGAAGCTATACACTTCTTCCACTGGGTTTTCGTGTAATTGAAAAACTAAAAGACATAATGCGCGAGGAATTGAATCCCACAGGAGCGCAGGAAATGTTAATGCCTCTTCTTCATCCAAAAGAGATTTGGGATCAGACTGGTCGTTGGAGTGATCCAGATGTAAAGGAAATCATGTACCAGTTTAAAGACACGCGTGATAAAGAGTTTGGTTTATCTTTTACTCATGAGGAAATAGTAATGCACACACTTGGTAAATATGTTCAAAGTTATAAAGATTTGCCTGCTAAGATTTATCATTTCTCTACCAAATTTAGAAATGAACCTAGAGCCAAATCGGGAGTTCTAAGAGGTAGAGAGTTTATGATGAAAGATCTTTATTCCGCCCACGTTTCAGAAGAAGACATGTATGAATATTACAATCAAGTCAAAGATGTTTATCCTAGAATTTTCAAAAGAATGGGATTGGATTCCATTACTGTTGAGGCTTCAGGGGGAGTATTTACAAAGGATAATTCACATGAGTTTCAAGTGGCTTCAGAGGTTGGAGAGGATACTATTTACATTTGTAACAGCGATGGTCATGATTGTGATTGTAGATTTGCACAGAACAAGGAAATCTATCAAGGAGCAGAAGGTGACAAATGTCCACAATGTGATGATTGCAGAGTAAAGGCGGTAAAATCTATTGAAGTTGGAAATATATTTCCTCTTGGCACAAAATATTCTGAAAAAATGAACGTTTTATATACGGATAATGAGGGCGATAAAAAGCCAATTTGGTTTGCATCTTATGGAATTGGTCCAACAAGAATTATGGGAACACTTGTAGAGTTATTTCATGATGAAAAAGGAATCATATGGCCAAAAAGTGTTTCACCATTCCAGGTTTATCTTGTAAGCTTAGGTCGAGATGAAAAGGCAAGTGAGATTGAGAAAAAGCTTGAAGAGGCAGGAATTGAGGTTCTTTTTGATGATAGAGATGCTTCGGCTGGGGGAAAGTTTGCAAATGCAGATCTTCTTGGTTTCCCATATCGCTTGGTAGTTTCAGAAAAAACAGGAGATAAAATAGAATTTAAAGAAAGAACCTCAACGGATATTGAATTATTAAGTCTCGAGGAGATTCTAAATAAAATCTCTAACTAAAACTAGGAAGAAAAGGTAATTGAACCTTAAATAAGTAGACCCACACAAAAGTATAAGCCACAAGTAGTAATACAATTCCCAAGCCAATCATTACAGGCATCAGGTGAAGTCCACCTTTTTTAACTGGAGTAGTTCCTACATTCTTGCCACTATCTGTTGCGTTAAACGCTACAGTTGAGTTAACACCAGGAATCGCATTTGAGGGAGTACTAGTTAGCGCAGAAGGTTGAGCGGGCGCGACTGTCGTGGGTGTTGGTTCTGGCATTGCAGGTTGGGGCATCGGTTCTGGTGCAGGAGCAGGCGGTGGCGTTTCGACAGGAGGTGCTGGAGGGGGAGGAGGAGTTGGATTAAAGGCAGGCTGTGGAGCGGGTTCGGGCATTGCAGGTTGAGGAGCTGGCGTAGGATTTGACGCATATGGATTTTGATATGGATTTGAGTTTTGAGGTTGCGGATTTTGGACAGGTTGTTGAAATGGATTAGGCAATGCAGGATCAGGATTAGCTGGTGGGGGAGGCATTCCTGGTTGTTGAGGATTTCCAGAGCCAGTAGTGCCCATAACACGGTTATAGGCATCCTGAAGCTTGGGATCAAGATTGGACAGTTTGGGATCCATCCCGTTTAAAAGCAGGTCGCGATCTGCTTCAGTCTCCTTTCATATATGGTTTTTAATACTTTCATATAATTGTAATGTTTATTATCAATCTCTAATCGCGATCGCGGCTTTTAACGGGATCCTTTGATACTCTATTATTCTTATTATTCGGTTTAAAGTCAACTATAACTTACTGTGATTTTCTAAGAAGTTTAGTCCTCTGCGCGCATTTTTTCGGCAATAGGAATCGAAGTTTTTCGTAAATCGCCAATATCTTTGACTGCTTTTGTTGCAGCTTTCATGTGATCTTTTAGATTGTGTGGCGCTCCGGGATGAGTTCTTTCATGTATCATTATTGAGCCTGACCTATGCATTTTTCGCATCTTCTCATGTTTCAAATCAATTAAATTTTCCGCAGAATCATACTGCGCGAATGCTAGCTCTGCTGTTTTGGCACCCATTTGAGATTTAGGAGAATTAAAATGCCACCATTCTGGAGAATATGGTTCAAAACCAGCGCTATGCATGATGTGATATAGAAGTCTTCTGTTCTCTAAGGCTTCTTGTTCATCTGGGTTCAGAGGTCTTTCTCTTGTCAACTGCTCAAAATAATCTAATGATGCTTGGGTACCACCAAAATCATATGCTGTTCCAAAATTAAGTAATTCACTATTTTGAGACAATAATTTTATTCTTTCCATTTCAAGCGCATATTGCGTTTTCCAATCATATGAATTTGGATTGATTTTTAAATTAATATCTCTTAGTCTTGTTGCAATTTCGGGAGATAATTTTATGATTGCAAGATCAACTGAGCCGCCAGTATTATGCGGAGAAGGTTTTTTAGGATCCAAGGAGGGAAGAGAAACATATTTTTGTGCATGTTCGGATAATTTATCTTCGGAGTATTCAGGATGCCTTTCTCTTAGAGATTTTAAAAAATTATTATAGAATGATTGTTGAACATCTATCGGTCTAAAAGCATCAAAAACAACTAGTTTCATATTCATGGGTAAATATAGCTGTGCAACACGAAGTCTATCAGCTACGTCATCCCTTACAAATTGCGTAAGAAGCGATCCCTGAATTTCTCCCGTTGAATACGGTGATGATTGTCGCTCTCCCATATAAATAGAATCAGTAAAAATATCCCAATACTGGGAAAAAGGTCCAAGAGGAACAAGTCCCTCGGAATTTGGAATAATTGAGATTTCTTTCCATCCTACAACTGGTGGAAGTTCTGGGATTGGAATCTGCTTATAATCAATATCTTTAATAAGTTGTTCTGTCATGGTTATTTTGCGTTCATAATTAATATGTTTATTAATTCCTTAAAACTTATTCCGGCAGCAAGTGCCGCTTTTGGCATAAGACTTTTTTCTGTTAATCCGGGTATCGTGTTTGCTTCTAGGGCATAAGGAATGCCATCTGCATATATAAAATCTATCCTTGAATAAGTGCCAAAGTTGAAATGTTTGTGAATAAATAATGCAATTTCTTGGGCTTGTTTTTGCTTATTTTTAGGAACACTTGGGGCATAAGGAATCTCCTTAGTATTCGTATACTTATTTTTATAACTAAACCATTCGCCATTGGGTGGAATTATTTCAATAACGGGTAAAGGTTTATTGTTCAATATTCCAACAGTAAATTCTACTCCTTTAATATATTTTTCTACATAAATTTTGAAATTTGAATTTAATAATCTTTGTGTATTTTTGTCATCCAGATTTTTATTTGATAATAAAATCTGAACTTCAAGGGATGATCCTCCATGAGATGCTTTTAATACGCAAGGAAATCCAAATTCTTCAATATCTTTTTCAGTTTTTATTTTTCGCCAATCTGATGTTGGTAAGTTATTTTTGGATGCAAATTTTTTGAAAGGTATTTTATACCAACCATTTTTCAATCCTTCATAATCTCTCGTGCCAACAATAGGTTTATTAAGAAGATTTAAAAACTTGTGAAGTTTTCCTCCTTCTCCTTCTTGTCCATGTAGAATAGGAAAGAGGACATCAAATTCTTTAGAATTTTTTTCAATATTCTCATAACCATATTTAATGTCATAGAGTTTTGTTTTGTGACCTGATTTTATTAATCTTTCAGAAACGTTTTTTGCTGATTTTAATGAAATGCTTCTTTCAGGAGCTGTTCCACCAGTAATAATAAAAATTTTCATTCTGTCATTTTACCTGGTGAATTTGTCTGATTCAAAAAAATGAAAATATTTCTGAGACAGTAGCTTCGTGCTAACTTTAAATTAAACGTATTCCAAAATTACTGGACATTTATATAATTTTAGGCTAAAATACATCCAATAATTATGGAAAAGATAATTGAAAATACACTTAAGCAGCTTGATCTGTCTCCAAACGAGATTAAGTTTTTTATGACTTGTTTTAAAACAGGTACATCTACGGTAAATGAAATTGCCAAACTTGCAAAAATAAAGCGTTCCTCTGCTTATATTATTGCTGAGAGTTTACTTGAAAAAAAATTTCTGCAGGAAGATTTTAGTCAATACAAAAAAAGAGTAACGGCGAGTGAATCTTCAAGCCTTTTAAGAATGCTGTCTGCAAAACAAAGAACTATAGGGAGACAGGAGATTGAGCTGAAAGAGCATTTAGCTGAAGTACAAGTTCTTTATGGAGCTTCGGAGATAAGACCAAGGATTAAAGTATATGATGGAGTAAATGGATTGGTTCAGATTAAGGAAGATATATTAAGTTCAAAAACGGAAATATTTCTATGGACTAATCAGGAGGCGGAGTCTTCATTTTTTAGCAAAAATCATCATGATAAGTTTATAGAAATAAGAAAGAAAAGAGGAATCAAAATTAAAGTCTTGGCTGTAAGAAATAATGAAGGAGAGAAATTGCAAGCTAAAGACGAGGAAGATCTGAGAGAAACAAGATTATTGCCTGCAAATATGGAATTTACTTCTGAAACCTATATTTATGATAATAAAATTGCAATTTTAGATTTTAAAAAAGACATTTTTGGAGCAATAATTGAAAGTGAGCAATTTAGCTTAGCTCAAAAAACGATTTTTAATATTAATTGGAATGCTTTGGTTTGAAAATTATAGGTCTTGAGAGTAAAATATTCAATGAATGAGTGAACAACGTGAAGATAGTTCAGCAGTGAGAATTGATCCTGATTATAAAGATCCGGATTTATTGCCATCTCAAATGAGAATTAAAAGTCTGGCGGATGAAATGCTTGTATTTAAGCCATCAGAATTAGCAGCTTCTGCATTTTTTGATTTGCAAGGAGTTAATCCAAAAAAGATTCTAGATAGAATTAGAGGAACTTCATTAGCCAATATGCTTTTAGGAGAAGATAATCCACTTTCTGATGATGGAGCACTAGAATACAACTCGAGGATAGGTCTTTTTGCAAATGATGAAAATTTGACAAGAGTTAGATTAATGGCGCATGGATGGGAATATGATAAGAGAAGACCTGATCCTAAGGGTCCACAACAGATACCATTTGATGTTCTTGAATTTCCAGGAGAAAAAGATTGGGGAAGGTCAGTAACTGTATCTTTTATTTATGGTACGAAAAAAAGATATGCTGTCCAATCTATAAGTAGTACAGCAGGTTCCCAAGAGTTTGGTGAACTACCATCTTTTAGTAGAAAAGCTTATTCACCCGATTTTCAGGAAGAAATGGGAATTAGTGGTCATAGTGATATTACTAGGAGTTTTGAGAACGAAGAAGAGGCAAATTTCTACTATGATTTAGTAGAGGAGCTATTTGAAGATTGGAAAAAAGAAAATCCAGATAGTGTCCATGGAACTAAGCCTAAAGATCTGCCGGATGATTCCGACAAGGAGATTGCGCAATTTCTTGATGCGCTTGAATAATCTCAAAAAGAAGAATTATTCTCCAATTCTTCCTCAAAATAAGTTATACTTGCTGAATATGAAAATAATTGTTACACATAATGCTCCAGATTTAGATGCGGTAACTTCTGTTTGGCTAATTAGAAGATATTTGCCAGGGTGGAATGATGCACAAGTTAAATTCGTCCCTGCAGGACAAAGACTTGAAGGAGCAAAACCTGGTCCAGAAGTAGAAAGTGTGATTGAAATAATAGGTGAGAATGAAGTAATCCATGTTGATACTGGACTTGGACCGCTTGATCATCATCAAACAAAAAGTGATCAGATTTGCGGAACAACACTTACTTGGGACTACGTAAGAGAGAATAGTGATAGTTTTAAGCATCCAGAAGATTCAGATAAGATAGTTGAAAAAGAAGAAGCCATCTCCAGAATAGTCCAAGTGGTGGTTGAAGATGATCATTTTAAAGAAGTATTCTGGCCTAATCCGAATGCTGATTATTTTGAGTTTTTAGTGCACTCAGTTATTGATGGAATCAAGCTTGCAAAGCCAGGAGATGATGAATATTGCGTTAATTTTTCAAATGAATGCTTGGATTATATTCTTCATAATTTTGAAAATAAAATTTGGGCGGAAAAAGAGATTGAAGAAAATTCTACTCAGTTTGAGAGTCATTGGGGGAAAGGAATGGGACTTGAAACTATAAATGATGATGTCATAAAGCTTGCACAAAAATCAGGCTTTGCAGTAGTGGTACGAAAAGATCCAAGAAAAGGATATGTCAGGATTAAGGCAAGTCCAGCATTTGAGGTAGATCTTACAAATACTTACGAGCAGCTTAAGAAAATGGATCCAGATGCAACTTGGTTTCTTCATGTGGGAAAAAAAATGCTTTTAAACGGAACCCCAAAAAATCCTAAGATGGTTCCAACCAAGTTAAGTCTTGATGCTATAATATCTATACTCAAAAAAAATTAAAATTAAAAATTTAAAATTATGAATGATTGTATATTTTGTAGTGTAATAAGCCAAAAAATGCCAGGATATTTTGTTCTTGAAGAAAAAAATGTTGTGGCGTTCCTCGATATTTTTGGTTCCACTGATGGGCACGTTCTTGTAGTTCCAAGAAAACACGGTAGAACCATTCAGGATTTTAATAAAGAAGAATTAGGTGAGGTAATGGACACGGTTAGAAAAGTTTCTGAGAAGCTTGAAAAAGCGCTTCAAACAGATTCAATTTCAATCGGTATAAATCATAAAGAAGAAAAGGGAGTTGCCCATCTTCATGTGCATTTAATTCCAAGATTTAAAAATGATGGAGGATTGGTTTTGCAGAGTTTAGTTACAAAAGGAATAGTTGAAAATTTAGCCCAAACTGCAGAAATAATCAGCAAAGCCTAATCTAGATTTGTTTTAGCAAGAAGCTTGTTAAAAAACTCTTTTTGAGGTACAATTTAACACGCAATATATAGTATTGACCCGCTTTGAGATCTCTGTTTGGCTTCGTTTGGTACACGCTTCGCAAAGCTCAGCGGTAAAGAATCTGATTAATAGATTCAATACTTAGATCTTCGATCTAAGTATAACTAACTCTAAGCCTCGCACCTGACGGTGCTCGGCAAGAGATTAGTAAAATACATTTGACCTAAAGGTCAAAGTATAAGATATTACAATCCCGACAAAATCGGGAAAGTAAATCTAGAATCCCAAGAGCCTTCGGCTTTGGGATAAGAAAAACTAGAACTCGTTTGCTAAGGCAACTCGTTAAGTTTTTCTAATAAGGGGGTGTTTTTATATTTATGGTAGTAGTAAAAAAGTCACCTGGAGACAGTGATGACGCATTAATAAGAAAATTTTCAAGAAAAGTTATGTCTGAAGGCATAGTTCAGGAGGCAAAGAGGAGAGAATTTTATCTCAAGCCTTCCTTAGCTCGCAAGCAAAAAGCAGAAGATGCTAGAAGGGTTAAGAAAGTTTGGTAATGCAGGAAAATAATCTAAAAGTTTTAATTTACGTTGAAAGTAGATATAGAATCGACCGAAAAAGAGTTAGAAATTCACTCGCAAACCTACTTGATCAGCAGGGGATTCATTCACCTGTTGAGGTTTCTGTTGCCATAGTTGGGGACAGAAAAATGAAAGAGCTTTCTAAGAAATATAAAGGAGAAGATAGAACTCGAAATATTCTTTCATTTTCTTTAAATGAAGGAGAAAAAATGGCCACTCCAGCTGGAATCATGAGGTTAGGCGATATAGTCATCTCATATCCAATTGCGAGACTAGAAGCAGCAAGAGACGAAATGCTCGTAGATGATAAAATTGATGAACTAGTTCTGCACGGAATGACACATCTTTTAGGAACTCACCACGAATAAATACTACAAATGCCACAAATTTCAAATATACAAATAAACCAATAAAATTATCATGCACAAAACTGCGAATTGATGATGTTAAAGATTTGTAGTATCCTTCTTAGACTAGTTGCTAACCGCTGATAACTAATAGCTAAATTATGGTTTTTTACTTAAAATATCGCCCCAAGAAAATTTCGGATCTAGATAGTAAAGCTTTACAGGAAAAGCTTGAGAATGTACTTAAAGGAAAGCTTCCTGATAATATTCCACATGCTTTTTTATTCACTGGACCAAAAGGTCTTGGGAAAACTTCCACAGCGAGAATAGTATCAAAGGTTATTAACTGCACAAATCGAAAAGCCAACGAATTTGAACCGTGCAATAAGTGTGATTCATGTAAGGCAATTGATGCTGGCGCTAGTCTTGATGTGCTTGAGATAGACGGCGCAAGCAACAGAGGAATTGATGAAATAAGGGATTTGCGTGAAAAAATTCGACTTGCGCCAGTTAATTCCAAAAAGAAGATTTATATAATTGATGAGGTGCATATGCTTACGACTGAAGCTTTTAATGCTCTTCTTAAGACTCTTGAAGAGCCGCCAAGTCACGCAATTTTTATTCTATGTACTACAGAATCACAAAAGATTCCAGAAACCATAGCTTCCAGATGTTTTAATGTGAGATTCACAAGGGCAACTGATGATGACTTGGTCCATTCATTTAAAAGAATTTTAAAAGGCGAAGATATAGAAGCTGATGATGGCGCTCTTTTGCAAATTGCTCAGATGTCTGATGGAAGCTTCAGGGACGGCGCAAAAATTCTTGAGGAAATTTCACTTAATGAGACTCAGATTGATATAAAAACTCTTGAGGATAAATATAATTTTCAAACGATAAATAAAAGTCTTACAGATTTGATTGAAAGCTTAAGAAATAAAGATTCTAAGAAGGGAATTGAGATAGTTTCAAATTTAGCAAAAGAAAATACTGATTTTAAAATTTTTACAGAAAGCTTAATTGATAAATTACATAAAGAATTGATTTCTCAAGCTGAAGGTGGATCTAGCGAAGTTACTCAAACTCGAAATTTGATAACTATGCTTGTAAAAAGTCATGTCAGCATAAAATATGCAATTCTTCCTCAACTACCTTTGGAATTAACAATAGTTGAGTGGTGTAGTCAGGACGAAATCTCAAATCTAAGATCCCAAATCTCAAATATTGAAGAAACGAAAGAAATCTCAAAACCCAAAACCCAAATCCCAAATATTGAAGCAGCAAAAAAAGATGAAAAGGTAGACTATGGGGAATTTGAAAAGCCACAAAAAAACTCGGGCAAAAAAGCCGGCGGATCTGATAATATATTAGAAAGCATAATAGAGAGAGTTAAGAAGGACAATTTTTCAGTCGCTGGTGTGCTAAGGGGATGCTCAGTTGAGAAATTTGATGAAAAGACGCTAGTTCTTTCTACGGGATTTGCTTTTCATAAAGAAAAATTAAGCGATAAAAAAATTATAGAAATGCTTGAGAAGAATTTGAAAGAAATTACAGGAAAGAATATAAAGGTAGAGATTGATTTGTCCCAATAGCCTCTGGCTTTGGGATAAGTAACTCTAAGCCTCGCACCTGCGGTGTTCGGCAAGAGATTACTAAAAAGAAATTACTGGAAAGAATATAAAGGTAGAGATTACGTTAAAGTAATATACAAGTAAATTGAATAATTAACTTGTTAAATGCTCACTAGGCAGGTATGCTTGCCAGTGGTGCATATAAGTAAAACTAAAACTCATGCCTTTGGCATTCGTTAAGTTTTACATAAGGAGGTGAATGATAAATGAATAATCCATTTGGACAAATTGGGGAACTAAAGAAAATGAGAGACCAGGCTATGCAAATCCAAAGACTTTTGGATGCAGAAGAAATGACTGTGGAGAAGCATGGTGTTGAAATCTTGATTACTGGAAGTCAGAAGATTAAAGACATAAAGACTAATGGTAGAAGCGATAGAGATATAATGGAAGCTGTAAACGAAGCTATTAAAAAGTCTCAAGAAATGGCAGCTAAAAAGCTTGCTTCGCAACAAGGTGGACTCGGAGGCTTACTAGGTCAGTAAATTAAATGTTAATTTTTTCCGGAGGATCAAATAAAAAACTAGCTGAAGCTGTTGTGAAAGAGCTTGGCTTAGAATTGGGAAAGCTTGAAATAATTACTTTCCCTGATAATGAAAATAGAGTTAGAGTTCTGGATAAAGTTCTAGGCGAGGATGTGGTTGTAGTTCAGTCGACCGGAATATCTCCAAATCTTTATTACATGGAGCTATTTTTTATCCTCGATTCTCTAAAAAGGAGTGGGGCGAAAACAGTTACTCTTGTGATTCCGTATCTAGGTTATCAAAGACAAGATCATATTTTCCGTCATGGCGAATCAGTTTCACTTGAGGTGATAATAAAGCTTCTTGAGAGCTTGGGAATTACCAAAGTGATATCATTTGATTTTCACTCAATTAAAATTCCGGTTTTATTTAATACTCCAGTTAAGCATCTGACTGCGCTTGAAATCTTTGCTGATAAAATAAATAAAGAAACTAAAGATGATTTAGTTTTGGTTTCTCCTGACATGGGAGGGATTGCTAGGATTAAAAAACTCTCAGAGCTTACGAATGGGCTTCCATTTATCTCAATTGAGAAAAATAGAGATTTGGATACTGGGGTAATAGAATCTGCAAAAATAAATGGGGAAATTAAAAAGCGGGCAATTATTGTGGACGATGTGGTTTCAACTGGGAGAACTCTAATCGCAGCCTGCGACTTACTTATGAATAATGGAGTAAAAGAAGTTACAGTTATGGCAACACACGCTATTTTTGCAAAAACAGCACCGCTTGAATTATCAAGATCAGCTATTAAAACTGTTACAGTAACTGATACTCTCAGACTTCCCAAAAATAGAACATTTGAAAAACTTGAGGTGTTATCAGTCGCAAAGATGATAGCTAAAGAATTAAGAGAAAATTTTTAATTTTTCCCGCTGATAGTTTTCAGTCGGGATTCCGCTTAAGCGGTGACATTGAATTTTCAATTACTTAATGTTTATAAATTAAAACATTGGAGCTTCATTAAAAGTTTAAAATTTTAAATTGAAAATTACATATTCATGAAGATACCTAAAGCTATTCAAGCTACCATCGAATCGTTTGAAAAATTGCCGGGGGTTGGTCCAAAAACCGCCCAGAGGCTTACTTTTTATTTGCTTCACGTTCCTCAATACGAACTGGATAAATTTGCTAAAAATCTGACCGATCTTAAAACAGCTACTGTGATTTGTTCAAATTGTTTTATAGTGGGCGAGAGTGATCCTTGTGAGATTTGTACTGACTCTAATCGTGATCAGGGAGTGATTTGTGTCGTTGAGGATCCGCTGGATGTTTTGGCTTTTGAGCGAGGGGGAAGATATAAAGGAGCATATCATGTCCTGCATGGCAGGATTGACCCACTAAATAACATAGGGCCTGATGAAATTTTTATAAAACAGTTACTTGATAGGATTTCAGAAAATGAAATTACTGAAGTAATTCTCGCGACAAATCCTACCATGGAGGGGGAAGCGACAGCGATGTACATCACGAAAGAATTAAAGAGAATGAACGATGAGTTGAAAATAACAAGGATAGGACGCGGACTTCCTATCGGAGCAGACATAGAATATGCTGATGAAATTACTCTCCAAAGAGCTATGGAAGGAAGAAGCGAGATCTAGCGATATTTAGCATTTACTATATATCAGTTATCATTTTTTAGATAAATTTTCGCGCGTAATTTTAAATGGTAAATAATAAATGGTAACTTTTTCTGGTAATCTGATATTCTAGTAGTATGAGTAGAAACAGAGTAATTGGTGGTTTTGAAGATGCTTTTGAGAGTGGTTCAAGTTCCGTAGCTACTGCTGTTAAACAGACCGCAAAAGACTTTACAGCATCTGCAAAAGGTCAAATTACAGGGGGATCGACAGCTTCTTCTCCTGTTTCGCAAAGTCAGCCAAAGCAAGGGGGGGGTTACGGAACAAATGAGCATTCTGCACAGCAGAACTCGCAAAGTGCAAATCAATTGGCTAGTCCGAAGTCTGATGAGGAAAGAGAAAAGTTTTTAAGAGATTTGTATGGGGGTGGAGGGCATTCCGAGAAATCAAATAGCTCACATTCAGACTCTGGTAAAACCGGATTGGTAAAAGGGGCATTGGGGATAGATTCAAATAAGGGTTTGAGTCCTGAAGATGAGGCTAGAAAAAGTGCGGCTTGGGCAAGATTTCATAATGAAGAATATTATCAGCCGCTAATAAATAGACAAAAGCCTAAAGAGGAGCCAGTGACTGAGAAACTGGAGCGCGAAAATCAAATGGAAGCAATTGCTGAGCAGAAAAAACAGGATAAAAAGCCAGGCCCACTTTCACAAGTAAAACAAGGAACAGGGGAAAGTGTTGTAGGGGTTAGTGGATAATAAAATTAGCACCCTATAGTTGATAAATAGCCTCAAATGTGCTAGAATTCACATTCATATGAGCGAAACATATAGAAAAATTCCTGAGTCCGTTAGAGGGATCTCATTAAAAGATAAACTTGAAATGCGAAGATACAGGCCTGTAATGCAGGCTGCTGATGAAGCATGGGAAAGAATCGGGCCTTTAGTTCCAACCTGGAATAAGCCAGCTTCACCAGAGCATGATATTGTGCCTCCACAAGGACTTGAAGGATTCCATAAATTAGTTTGGGGACCTGATAATTATCATTTGGTGCATCAATTAGTCAGTGGTGGGCGATTGGCATCAACTACAATTAAGAGATTTGGGGAAAAACTTGAAATCGTAGATTCAGCTGATGTTAATGGGGTACATACATATACAGAATTAGTATTTAACGGAAAACAGTATAGAGGGGGATATTCATGGTTAAACAGAGAGATTGTTAAGGCGCCAGATAGTGCAGTTCTTAGTAGAATTATTACAACTTTTACTCCATGGAAAGAGCCAAGTGAGCATGTGATTGCAAAAGGGATGATAGGACAAGTTACTATTCCAATGCCTTCAAAAAACCGCAGTTTTTAATTTCTTAAACACAGATTTTTAAAATTATTCAAGCAGTTCGTTTATTTTTGCTGTAAAATAGGGGAGATGAAAATTTATAATACACTTTCGCATTCTGTTGAAGAAATTTCTCCAATAACTCCAGGAAAGATTGGAATTTACTCATGCGGACCCACAGT
Organism: uncultured Gammaproteobacteria bacterium; assembly: GCA_964637955.1. Lineage (GTDB taxonomy): Bacteria > Patescibacteriota > Microgenomatia > Levybacterales > UBA12049 > 2-01-FULL-39-10-A. The sequence goes on from CAZWXQ010000002.1 coordinate 67,953, forward strand.
TTATGACTATCAGCATATCGGGCATATGAGGCGATACGTGGGCGATGATATTCTTATCCGAGTTCTTAGGCACAATAATCTTGATGTTCATCATGTTATGAATATAACTGACGTTGGACATCTCGTTTCTGACGCCGATAGCGGTGAAGACAAGATGGAGAAGGGTGCTAAGAAGTTTGGTCTTTCTGTTTGGGACATCGCAAAGAAATTTGAAGCTCAGTTTACAGATTCATGTGCACTCCTAAATATTACTTTGCCAACTGACTTAATGCATGCGACTGATTTTATTCCTGAGCAGATTGATCTAATTAAAAAGCTTGAGGGAAAGGGATTTACTTATAAAACAACTGATGGAATTTACTTCGATACTTCTAAGTTTGAAAATTACTTTAAACTCTCTCGCCAAAATCCTGAAGAGCTTAAAGCTGGAGCCAGGGTAGACATGGGAGACAAGAAAAATGTGTCAGATTTTGCTTTATGGAAGTTTAGTTATGAAAATGGAAGATCATTCGACTCCACTCAGGATGATTCGGCAACGCGAAGGCAAATGGAGTGGGAAAGTCCTTGGGGAGTTGGGTTTCCTGGCTGGCATATAGAGTGCTCTGCTATGAGCATGAAGGCTCTTGGGGAATCATTTGATATTCACACTGGAGGAATTGATCACATAAGTATTCACCATACCAACGAAATAGCTCAGGCTGAGGCCGCGACGGATAAGCAGTTTGTAAAATATTGGGTTCATCATGCTTTTCTTACTGTGGAAGGAGAAAAAATGAGTAAAAGTATAGGTAATACCTATACCGTAGAAGACGTTAAGGAGAAAGGATTTGATCCGATGAGTTTACGTTATTTATATCTTCAAACTCATTACAGACAGGAAATGAATTTTACTTGGCAAGCTTTAGAAGCAGCGCAAACTGCATTAAAAAAGCTCTGGGATGAAGCTCAGGTTTTTGGAGCTTATTCTCAATCAACCCCTGATGACAGAGAACCATCTGATGTTGTAAAGAAAAGATTTGAAGAGTTTGTTGATTCAATTAATGATGATTTAAATATGCCAAGAGCTTTAGCAGCGCTTCATAGTGGCTTGAAGGAAAAAGAAACAGATTTTGATGTTTTATATTTACTTGGTAAGACTGATCCAATATTGGGATTAAATTTTATATCGAATGGAAAAAAACTTTGGGAAAATCATGAAGAGAAATTTGGATTACCAAAAGAAGTGAAAGAGCTTATAAATAAAAGGGAAGAGATGAGAAAAGCAGGAAACTACGGTGAAGCGGATAAGATAAGGAATGAAATTTCAGAATTTGGTTTTACTCTTGAAGACTCTCCGACAGGCGTAAAGATCAAGAAAAATTAATTTTCCCCAGTAAATTTTTTAACCTAAATCTATGGTTGTGATCACGGCTGTATTTTGTTAAAATCCCGTTCATGTCGCCAGAAATTAGAAATAGTAAGGATCAGGAGCCCAAAGCTACTCAGGTTGAGCAGATACACAGTCAAATAATCTCAGAATTTGAAGATGAATTTAGAGTAAAGCCACAAGTTCAATTGGGACTTTTAACTTCCGTTGAAGAGCTCTACATAAAAGAGGCTAAGGGATATTTTTATGAAAGCGATATACGAGATATAAGAAATGCCGAGTATGATAAACATCTTCAGCATAACTTTGATTATTTGGCTGCTACAAGAGATTTGGAAATTGATTCAGATAGGACAAGACTTATTCAAGCGGAAATTGTAGATAAAATGGTGCCAGTTGAAGCAGATATTAAAACGCGTGTCGTAATAATGCGTAAAGGAGAAGGCCCAGAAGTGTTTGCTGCACCTGATGGAACAATATTTGTGAGTCAATCAATTCTTAATTTGGTTGATAATTTAGATGAGCTAGCTGCGGTTTTGGGTCATGATATTTCTCATCTTCTTCTAAAAACCTCTATAAAGATAGCCCAAAAAGAGAGAGAAGAAGAGAGCACTCTTGGTATCTCATGGATGCATGAAGTTTCTTGTGATCAAGTGGCCATAGCACTTTTAGAAAAAGCTGATTTCAATGCATCAGCTTTTTCTAATGTAATTGAAAAAGTTTCCGAAAGTGGCAGAGATGGAAAAGGAAATAAAGTACAGCAGTCAGGAACAATGCGAGCTACACAAAGTTTTGCAGGCCTTGGAGTGGTAGATAGAAAAACCAGTTCAAATGAATTTACCCCATTGCCAGATGATTTTAGAGAGCCTTTTAAGAAAACAAATCTTGAGCTTTTTGAAAGCATTCCAGACTTTCATAGCTTGACACCAGATCATGTAGAGGCTTTTGCGGGAAAATTACATCCCGAAGATTTGGAGGGAATCTATCAAAAGCTCACTACTAGAAAATTTGATAGAAATAAAAAACAGAGCGTAATGTCAGAAGCAATGCTTACTATGGAAGCAGAAATAACAAATAGAATTGTGGAGTTAGGATATACAAAAGAGCAGGCTCAATTATTTGAGCTATTTATGAAATATTATCCTTATGATAGGGATACCAAAGAATTTTACTTTCTAAAAACACCTGCAGATTTTGTAGATTTTTGCGAAGCTTTGCCTGGATTTAATAACAGCGATTTATTTAACAGAATCTATAAAGATGTATTTAATAAAGAGAGTCTTTGGTTTAATCGCATGAATGATGAAAGAGATGATGTGTTTTCATCATTTGGAGAAAAAAGTTATAAATTTGACGCGGTTGAATTTTTCTTTAAAGGAATTGAAAGAGAATTTTATGATATAGATTTGGATCAAGATGGCGAAGGAATTCCAATTGACAGAAAGTCACTGATTGAAGGACTGCGGAAATTAAGTGAAATTGGAAATTTAGTTTATAACGGATCAGAGGAGACTGAAATAATAATTGCCAGATATGTTTATGATTACTTTTTAAATCTTCCTAAAAAAGAAAGCAGAGAGATTAATCCCGATGAAATTATGGAATTTCTTGGTGAAGTTAAAGACACAAATGTCTACATAGGTGGATCTCACATCGTTAGATATTTGGAGCAAAGTGCTCCTCATGGAGAAGAGCTGAATGAAACAATGCTAGCCTTAATAGCACGAGTAAAAGAATTTTATGGAATAAAACCTCCTAAAGAAAGAGAAAAAATTAAGTTTGAATTTTCTGATATAGATAAAATTTTTGAGGTTCTTTCGGGAGGAAAAAACGATGGAGATAAGGCTTTTGCTCTAGATAAATTTGTTGAATTATTTCTTCATTTTGCCAGGGAGCAGGATTTAGATGTAGAGCAAAGAAAATTATTTGCTGATTATGTACTAAATAAAATTTATGAATTAAATTTGGGCACAAATTTCCCAATTTCAGAGTTTTTAAAAGATCCATCAAAATATATTATAAATAGGCTTGATTCTGAAAAATCCGGTGCTGCAAATGTAAATTCAGCACACAAATATAAATCAGCTCCTGAGAATAGGGAAATAGATGAGAAATATGTAAAGTTTCACTTAGCCACTTTTTTTTCATCGGTATTTTTCAGAGAAGACGGAGAAGAATTTTATTCATATCTAAATGATATTTCACAAAGATCAGGAATCGATTTTAGTTCTCTTTCAAAGATCGAGCTTGCCAATTTATGTAGAAATATATTTTTTATGCAAGATGCAGCTGGAAATTTAGACTCTGATTTCTTTGGAAGTGATGTTGGATTTAAAATTTATAATGGAAATTTTTATTTTAAGCTTGAGGACTATACCAGGCTTTTTGAAGTGCCTTTTATGAAGGCTTTGGCAGAGTCTGCTTTTGATTTTAGAGCTGATAGTTTTTCAGAATTTATAGATAAAAGCCGCGAGATGAGTAGTTTGGTTTTGCCATACATGAATCAGGATCTTCACAGTACTGGAGAAGCAGATATATATGGAGATAGTTTTGCTGCTGTAATTCTTGGACGGGAGCTAAGATATGTGGCAGACACTCTTTTAATGAATGATATTCCAGATTCGGATCTACGATATTTAGCTGAATTTTTACAGACTCATTACCCGGGACAAGAAAGAGATTTACTTATAAAATTTATAAATAAGAAATACTTGGCTTCGCCAAATGTTTCCTTGGAAGAAAAGGTGGATTACCTTGCATATAATATCGAAAATTTGGGAGTTGAGGGTCTTATTCAAGTTGCAGAGCAAGTAGATAATGTAGCTGATTTTAGAAATTTTAAGAATAAGACAAGACATGAAATTGAAAAATATCTAAACGGATCTGGAAAGGAAATGGAAATTGACGCAGCTGATTTCATGACCTCGTATTTCTTAAAACATTTTGGGCATCTTTTTGATACGGCCATAGATACAGATCAAAATAAAATAGATGTTTCAACTGATCTTGCAGGAAAGTGGTTTCAGTATTATTTCGGAAAACACAAACGGTTTTATCCTCCTGAGTATCGCGAAGATGAAAAAAGATTTGAAATAAATGGAGGATATTATCGAGATTTATTCATGTCAGTTCGTGATCACTTCGGTTCGCAAAAAGATTCTATTAATTCAAAACGGGCAGTTTTGGCTTTGAAGCTTTTAATCGATGAGGGTGGTGGACTTACAACACCTGAAAATAGAGATCAAGTTGCGGAATATATTACAAAAGCGCTTAGTATTGATGATGCCTTTTTAAGAGAAGTGGTAAATGCCGCAGCTCTAGAATCCGATGCAAAATTGGTTTCTTTTCCAGCAGCCCAGATTTTGGCGCCTCTTATCTTCAGAGCTTTAGATGTGGGCAGTATAGATCCTGAAAAAGTAGCTGATGTAGATATTCCAATAAATATAGATGATTTTACAGGAGAGATATATTACAGTAAAAAGCTTAAAGATATATTTCCAGAGAGAGATATCGCTCACATTACAAGCTCAATCACTCGTGATATTAAAATATTTGGCCCCAATTATGCAGGCCACACACAGTCTGCGATTTTCTCACTCGCACAAGAAAGTGATCTTTTATATGAGCAGTTTAGAGCTAAATTAAAAGAAATATTTGGCGATTTAGAAGAAGCACCTATTTCAGTTGAGCCTGGAATTGAATTGCCACTTGCCACTGAAGCATTAATTAGAGCGGTAGAAGTAAGTGGAGCAATCGGAGTAAGAGCGCTTCAGCTAACATCTCAGTTTGAAGATTTACCGCCAGTTTTAGAGAGGAGACTTGCTCAGTCATTTGATTCAAATCATGGTATGGAAAAACTGAGATTCTGGATAAATCTCGATAAGTTGGCATCTGAAAATCCTGAAATTGAAGAATTTGTTAAGAGAATTAGTCTGGGAAATTATTTAGGGGGAGGAAGTCTTCAAACCACTTATCAAGCAAGACATGTTTCCGAAGATGGTATTGAGAGCGATGTAGTTCTGAAGCTAAAAAATCCGAATGTAGAACATTTCGTAGATGAGGTTTATGAATCATCTAGAAAAACCCTTGAAAGAGTTATTTCTGATTCGATTGATCCAAGATCTGTAAAATACGCAAAAACTGGTCTTATGCTTCTTGATCTCTCAAGAGCTTGGTGTAAAGCGGACATACGAACTACAAATTACGAGGAGCTTGATGATAGATTTAGATCTACAATTGAATCTTTTAGCGCGAATGATTATCAAGTTTATGCACCAGAAAGAGTTCTAACTCATCCAAAATTAAAAGTAGAAGCATTGGGAGAAGGACCAACTGCTAACAAGTACCTGCAAGATGAAGCAGTAGCTTCTGATGATAAACGCGAAGTAGTCGCTAGACTTGCAAGATTCTTCCTTCATCAACTAGAAGATCCAGCGTTTGTAAATGAAAATGGTGAAGATGTTTATCTTTTGGGATCAGATCCTCATGTTGGAAATTTCTTAGTTGGGGAAAATGGTGAGATTGGAGTAATCGATAGAGATTATTATCTAGAATTCTCAAAACCTGACATAGATCTATTTAATAAATTGATTTATGGGTCTAGCTCAGCAGATTTTGCACAAGCATTTGTGGATAGACTTTTGGATATAAACAAAGTTCGAGGAATAAGTAAGCAAGTTCAAAAAACAAAAATACTTGGAAAATTAGGTATTCAAAAAGCAAAAGGAGAGAGTGACAATATGCAGCTCCTAAGAACAATCTTATCTGAATTCATTAGTGCAGACATGGAAGTTCCAGTGGAAATAAGAGTTATGGTTAGAAATATTGAAGCCTTTAAGAAGCTGTGTAAAAAATATAGTCTAGATCTTAGCGGATTGAGAAATTAAATTTTTCCCTCGCCGCTTGTATTTGGCTGTGAAGGTCCGTTAACTTGTCCTTCAGATTGTACAGCTGCTTGTGGAGCTTGAGCTTCTGCTGTTGGATATAGTGGTCTCGTTGTCGGATCATTTCCTTCATTTTTTGTGTACCAATCAGGATCCTTAAGTGTGTGATTCGCCACGATTTCATCAGTTGTTGCTGGGCGGGAAGGGGTATGTACATTTGCTTCCATTACGGTCTGGTCAGCTCTTAGGGCTTGATCCGGAGTCATTAAGTGTCTGTGTTTTCCGACGAAGTCTTTGAATGATTGAATACCACTCATAATCTATTTTTAACTTATCACAGTTTGGGATTCTTGACAATATTCTGACAAACTAGTACGCTAATTATATGAGCAAGTTTTTAAAGCTTAGTATATTTTTTGGTTTTTTTATCTTCGTATTTTCTTTGGCTACAGCTACTTACGCTAGGGAAGATGAATCAGAAAACGAAACAAACGTTACGGCTACAATAACTCCTACAAAGGTTAAAGAAAATCAGCGAAATAATCAATTTAAATCAAAATTAGCAAAAGAAAAAGAAGATGAATCTGAAATAGAAGATGATCTAATTTCTGTTTCTCCAGGAAAAAATAGAGAGAAAAAAGAAGCTAAGATTTCCAAAGCTATGGAAAGAAAAGCAAGTAAATTATCTGAAACAAGACTCAAAAAATGCGAAATAGTAGAAAAACATATAGATAACAGATTCAAAACACTTCTATCGCTCGGAGTAAATACTCATAAAGGAAAAGAGAAAATCGTAGAAAGAGTGGATAATTTTTATGCAAATAAATTGGCTCCTGCTGGTTATACGCTTTCAAATTATGCTGCTCTTAAAGCTGATATCGAAACTAAAGAGGCAGCTGTTCAGGCAATTCTTGATGAGGCTCAAACAAATGGAGAAAGTTTCAGTTGTGATTCAGAAGATCCAAAAGCTCAAGCTGATGAATTTAAAACAAATATCCAGGCTTTAATCGCTGCAAATAAGGCATATAAAACTTCTGTAAAAATATTTGTAGTAGCAGTAAGAGATTTGGCTAAGAAGGCAAAAGCTGATAAGATGGTTCCAAGTCCAGTAGTTTCGCCAGTTACGTCACCAGCAGTAAGTAATGAAGTGACTGAGACACCTTAAAATATGGATCAAAATAACACAACAACACCAACTACATCAGCTCCAGCTACTACACCAACACCGGTAGTGCCTGCTGCTCCTGCAGTGACTCCGACGCCTTTAACTGGCCCAGTGGTCTCTTCTCCTAAAAAATCTGGAATGGGAAAGAAGCTTTTGATTATTGTTTTGGTTCTGATTATTGTTCTGGTAATTCTTGGTGGAGCAGGTTATTATTACTATGCGAATATGATGAGTAAGCCTCAGGAGGCAAAAGCACTTCCTACACTTGCTCCAGTCATGACAGCAACTCCTACGCAGGATCCAGAAGCTATAAAAGACGAAAATGACCTTGAAAAGACTGTAAGTGAGCTTGAAAATGCGAGCGATGAGGCAGAAATGACAACTGAATCAAAATCCTTGGAAACTGATTCTAACTTCTAGGTTTCTCGTGTAATTAATATTACGCCTTCGTCAAATCCTCCAAGCCTTTCTAATTTTTCTTTTCTTGCAGTATTAATTTCATTTTCCGAAACTCCTTTTAAAGCAGCGAGTGAAATAATAACTTGCATTAAGTCTCCAGCTTCTACAGCAATCTTTTTACCTTCGCCATCAAATATTGCTTCAATTAATTCACGAGCCTCTTCATCCAATTTTTCTATATGTGAGTCAACTAAATCTTCTTCGGATTCGACAGTCGTGATCTTCGTGCCAGGTAAAGGAGGCAAATGCTTATATCCATCTCTGACTAATTTTCTTTCCATGGAGGAGATTATAATAAATAGAATTTTGGCAGTCAATTTTGCTATGCTTAAAATATGACAGAAACACTGCCTATTCCTATTGCTGCTGTAAATCTCCAGCCAAATCTGTCTGAAAGTCCTTACTATACACCAGAACAAAGAGCTCAGATATTTGAGGTTTGGGCTGCAGAAGAGGCGAAGATTCAATTGCAAGCTGCAAGTGATATGCAGTGGGAAAATGGGATGCGGATGGAAGCGACTTTTCCATCTTCTGATCTTGATCTATTGTTTTTCAAACATGAATCAAGCGATGGAAAGTGGATAGGAGCAGAAATTAATAGAAAGTCTCTTCAGCACTTAATCAGACAGGAAATAGAAGGTTTATTATCATCAGGAAAACTTACTTCTGTGCCGGAGATAACTGAGCAGCAACTAAAATCTACGCGCCTTTATGGGTTAATGTTAAAATTATATCCGACTTGGCAAGAAGCGATTGCATCATCATATAGAGGTGCTATAAAACCTTACACTTTCTCAGCTGATTTGCCTCAAAAATATTGGAAAGGTGAGAAAGGCAAGGAACGAATCAGTGAAGCAGTTAAATTTATTATTGAGTCCCGTTTATTTATCAAAAAAAAGGATCCTGAAGAATTTAGAAAAGCGCTTCTTTCACTTTCTCCCAATTTATTGCCATATATTGGAAATTCTATTAGAAAATTAAATCCGATTAGATCTGAACAAGTTATTATAGATGCGTATCCAGAGTTAGGGTTAAAATTAGAAGATTTTGAAGTAGGAAATTATTGGCATAGATTGCATAATCTAGACGAGTTCTTGTCTGGTCCAGATGCAGCTACGGAAACAAGGCAGAGATTATTTCATCATCTTAGAAATCTTACAGATAAAACTTTATTGCTTCATGAGGAAGCTATGCGAAAAAAAATAAGTTCAAGTAATGGAAATGGATCACACGAATACTTGCAAGATGATGAATCTGTAGCTCAAGCCCTAGAAGGTGATCCTGAAGCCAGTCATTATTCAGAAAGTGAAAAAGAAGAAATACTTCAGATTTGGGAAAGATTACAAAAGAAAAGAGTGCAGGAAGAATTGAAGCTTGATGAATATGTAGCAGAAGATAAAGGTTATATTTATGCACATCAAGACAGGCTTGCAGATTTAGTACTAATGATTGAATCCGGGCAAGAAGTAGCTAATTTAGTAAAAAATAAAACAGAAGCAGGCATTTTAGTTAGCAGTATGATTGGACATGCCCAGAAAAGTTTGGGGTTCGCGTTAAAAACTGATGAATTTGATGAAAAAGTATTGAACCAGTTAGGAGTATTAAATATCATAAAGAAGTTTTATCCTCATTATCAGGTAGGTCTTTCAAGATCTTTACCATTAACCAGACCTTATCTATTTAAAGAGCCTCTACCCATAGATTATTGGAAAGGAAATGAAGGAAGGAAAAGATTAGGAGAAGCTATCAGGACTGTATTGGAAGATCAAATCTGTCTAGAAAAAGTAGATCCTGAAACTTTCCGGAAGATTATTCTTTCTATTTCAGCTGAAACTATGCCATTTCTAGGACCAACTTTAAAAGAATTAAATCCAACCAATCCTGAAGATGCGCTTATTGCAGCATACCCTGAACTTAAGCTTCGAAGAGTGGATTTTTTACCCAGTACATTCTGGTCGGAGCATGTAAATGTACAAATAAATCCCGTTTCTGAATCTGAAAAAAATATGTTAAGAGCAGAACCTTCTATGCGTCCAAATGCATTAAAGACCAGGAGAACATTAATAGAAAAAATGAAAGAGTCTCAAGAAGATTTAATTCAGCGTCGTATTTTAGAACTTCGAGAAGTATTAGATTCTGAGGGTAAGGTATCTGACGCTATTCATGTTGGAAATATTGTAGACGGCGTAACTTCTGAAGAAGGAAGAGATGAGCAAATTCAGCTAGAAAGCTTGGATTCAGGTTTGGTATCTGCTGATCCAGAGGCTGAAGATAGCGCTGAGCAGGTTGACTCAGTCGCTTCTGAAGAGGTCCGGTATTATTCAGAAAGAGAGCTTACAGATATATATAAACATTGGGGGATATTGACTGATAAAAAAGTATTGGAATTAGAGCATAAGGAACAACAATATCTTAAAGATAGCCAGTATATTTCTAAAAATAAAGAAAGAATTGGAAGACTTATAAATGCTTTAATTGATGGTCAAGATATCACAGAAGAAGTTACCTCAGAAGTCGAGGCTCGCATTTTGGTTGGTGGTAGATTGGCAGATTTAAGAGATACTTTGGGGATTGCGTATGGTTCTTCAGATATTGATGCAAAAGCACTTGAGAATTTAGGACTTTTAAGTATTCTAAATAAATTTTATCCTAATTATCAGGTAGGGCTTTCGCATGTAATGCGTAATTCAGCACCGCCTTACGCTTTTAAGGAGCCATTGCCAATAGGATATTGGAAAGGTAAAGGTGGCCAAGAAAGGCTAAATGAAGCGGTTAGGAGTACAGTAGAGCAAGTAATTGCTATTGAAAAGTTAGATCCTGAAGTTTTCAGGCAAGCTGTATTGTCTTTGTCTGCAGTTGATATTCCATTTATAGGTGCTGCAATAAAAGAATTGCATCCAGATTTTCCCCAAGATGCGATAATTGAAGCTTATCCTGAGCTTAAATTAAAAAGAAATGATTTTAGTCCGGGAATTTTTTGGCATGATCATCTTATAACTGGATATGATCCATCACTGGATATAGATACAAAGTCAACAAAAGGACAATTTTTGAGAAAAAAAATATTAAATGATCTTGTTATTGTTCATCAGAGATTAGCTCAGGAGAAAGCGGGAAGAAGTCTGGAAGTTGGGGGCTTGACTGCAGGTTTGGCTATATCAGAAACATCTATGCCAGAAGCTGTTCAGACAGAACAATTGGATTTAAGCTTAGTAAATTCCGAGCATTTGTCAACTGAGCTTGTAACTGCTGAGGTGCAGCTTAATCCAGAACTGGAAGCGATAATTCAAGAAGCACTTGATGGTAGAGGTGATGATTTTGAATTAGATTATGCAAAAAGTTACGATTTTCAAACCAAATTTAAAATTGCTGAAGCTTTGATAAGAGATGGAAGATTTCCTCATCCTGATTTTCTTATCGAAAACCTGGGTCCAAGTGAAAATGTTGTTGTTACCGAACTTAAAAATCAGCTTATAGCACTTAAGATAGAATCTAGACTTGAAAATAGTCCTGACTTAAAAGCTCTAATAGATAGCGGAGTTCCAATAGAAGTTGTTACTCAAATTGCAGTTGTGGAATTTTTCACAGATATAACTGATGAAGAAAAACTCGAAGAGCTTAGGTCAAGAATTACGCAGCCTGTTCTAAGAGAATACCTTGGAATTTTAAAAGGACAAAAACAAGTTAAAGATTTAACCACTGAAGAAAAAATGGATATGATTCCGGATGAAGTTTTCTCAAATCCTCATATTGTTAAGTTTGGACTTCTTGAGAGATATTTTGAAGGTCAATTAATGCGCATGCTTACGGATAAAGGCATTTCTGAGGGAATGGCAGAGTTTGATAAATTGGTTCAGGAATCTCCTGCTGGAAGACAAGAATTTCTTGCTACGATCCGTGATAGGTTTTTGGAAATTGCTACAGCCCCAGCTCCACCAGGATTTCGATCTAAAATTTCGGTAAACGGGGAGTTAAGGCCATTTCCATCATTTGAACAAAATGCATTTTTGTATGATTTTATAAATAATAATTGTAGGTTTCTTACTGCTGAAACAGGATTAGGAAAATCTGCTACATCATTTATGGCAATGGAAAGTACAGACGCTAGGAAAGTTATGATTATTGCTCCAGCAATAGCCCGAGAAACCTGGAGAATAGAAGAAGAGAAAATATTCACAAATCCTGGTCAAGTATTTATCGTAGAAAAAGCTGAGCATTTGTTTGATCCACAGATTTCTGAAAAAAAATACATTGTGATTAGTCAAAATCTTCTAGGTACACTGGAAGGAAAACCGGAAGTGGCTACCAGAATTAAAGAATTAATAACAGAACAGGGTATAGAAGGTGCCATAATCGATGAAATAGATAGTTTATCAAATCCAAGAGCAATTTCAGTAAAATCCACATTTCAAATACTTGATTTAATAAGAGCAAACTATGCTTTAGCTCATGACGGGAAAGAGGCACCAGTCTTAGGTCTTTCTGCAACTCCTATCAGAAAAAGTATCTCTGACTTAGATGCTCCCATGAGTATGCTTTACCCTGATTTGTATGCAAGATCTTTTGCAGCATCAAGTTCATCAAAAAGAACATTTAGTCAAAAGACTTTAAGTAACCCCGAAGTTGTTTTTGCTACCCTTATAGGCGAGAGAAGAATGTTTCGATGGGAGAATGCAAATGGTGTTCAAGAGTTCAATTACGCCTCAATTCCAATTGATCTATCTCCATTTGAGAGAGAACTTTATGAATATGTTTTGGAAAGAGTACCAACGCAGTCGCTAGATAAAATCAGAATTCTAGAAGATTTACTGCTAAATCCAAATCTAATAAAAGCTGAAGTTAGACGCATCCAGAAAGATGGCATTGGAGAAGTTGATTTTATCGAGACTCTAGGAATTTTAAAAGGAGTAGCTAAAAAATGGAAAGACCATCATGGGGTTGATGCTCCACTTTCGGAAGATCAAATGCTAAGCATAGACAGGTTGGTAGAAATGGGATATACAGATTTGGCTATAAAATCATTTTTTACCCAAACGTATGATAATGGTTTGGACTATTTAGTGGAATTATTCACAAGAGATACTGATGATCCGGATTTACAAACTTTAGGTAGATTCTGGAAGCCAAGAGAAATATCAACAAAATATGATGAACTAAGGCAAATGGTTCTTGATGGTCTAAGTCCAAGAACAGAAGATGGTCAGGTGGTCAGAGAAAAAGTTTTTATTGTGTCTCCTTCCAGAAAACAAGGAAGAACAAAAGGTGTGCAGCAGAGAACAATTGCTTCTGAGAACGGAAGAGAAAAACTATATACAGAATCAGAACTTGATTACATTAATGATACAACTCTAATAAAAAGAATTAACGGATGGCTGGGAACTAATTATGGAAAAGACGCGGTAATGCTTCTTGATGGATCTATTCCTGTAAAAGCAAGAAATGCAATTATTCAAAGATGGAAGTCAGATCCAAATGCGCAGGTTTTACTTGTAACTTTAGAATCTACTTACCAGAGTAGAGACTTTACCATTCAAGAAACTGTAAATGAATATGGTATAAAAACTAAAGGTGTCACGAAAGTTTTCCTTGGATGGCCATGGTATCATCAGCAATTTAAGCAGATGGTTGGAAGAAGTCAGAGACAAGGACAAATAGTTCCGGTTAGAAATGTAGTCCTGGAAGCTAGTGGAACTATTGATCAAGGAAAAAGAGACCAGGTTATGTATACAGCGCTACTGACCAGACTTGCTCTTGGTGGAGCAAGGCTCACGCCTGAAGAACAAGAATTTTTCGACGAGAGAAAATCTTCAGCAAGATTAATTGATGCCGGATTAGATTCTACATACATGCGAGATTCTTTGGTAACAGTAAGAGCAAAAGGGGAGGATAGAGCAGTTGAGTTTTACGAAGCGAGAACGATTAGAGATAAAGAGAAAACAAATGAGGTGAAATTTGCAGAAAAATATTTCGACGAAGGGAATGATCAATATAGAGTTGCCGGTCAAAATTCTCAATTGGTAGCAGCAATCGCGTCTGAAACCCTTCCTAGTAATGCAAGAACTTTAAGTTTAGGCGCTGGAACACTTCTTTTTCAAAGAAGTCTAAAACGTCCGGTTGTAAACGTAGATATTAATAGCGCGATGATGGATGTAGCTAAACATCTCGTTGAAGAATACGGAGGAGTAAATGTGGTAGGTAGAGCTTCAAGACTTAATGAATCAGACTTTGTCAGTAATAGCTTTGATTTTGTGGATTCATCTTTTGCGCTTCATTGGTCAAGTCTGGGTACAGATGTCCAGTCTTCAGAGAGAGTAAAAATTATTTCTCAGATAAATAGAGTCCTAACACTTGGTGGGAAAACTGTAATTACTGTTCCAGACAGTGCTTTTGATGAAGAAACATTTGAGAAATTTGCAGCAACTCTTGAGATAAATTTTGGATTTACGATAGATCAAAAATTTTCAGGAAAAACATTTGCAATAAGTAAAGCTGGAACAAGAAAGAGACTTGGCTGGGGATTAACCTTAGTAAAAAAAAGTGAAGTTTCACTTCAGGACATGAATCTGGGAGATTTAAGTTTTCTTTATGACAGTTTATATTGGATAAGTCACCCGGAAAATGGAAAGAAAAAACCGGAAAAGAAAAAAGACAAAATTGAAATTGAGGCTGCGCAGATAGATCCGGAAAGATTTGAAATTATTAACTTAGATAATGAGAAAGAAACAATAGTTCTTGATGGCAAATCAGTTGAGGAAAATGTTGAATTTCCTCAGATTGTTTCCGAAATTCAAGCGCCAACGGTTACTGGTGCTGTCGAAAATGAGTCAGTTTCACCTCAAGCTCCAGTTGTTGATAGTGCTTCTACTAATGATAAAGTTTCACCTCAAGCGCAAATTGAGGATTATGAATCATTCTTAAAACAAGACTATCCTTCTTTCAGAAGACTTATACGTCAAATCCAAGCAGAAACAGAACTTGGTTGGGATGAGTCGATTGAAATGGCAATAGGTGTTTTGCAATCTTTAGATGCTTCTGGTAGACTTGCCTCGCAAGGAAGTGCTTATGCTAAGGTGATTAGTGAAGTTAAGAGAAGGAGTAAATTATGAATGAGCAAGATAGAGCAGGCTATTTGGAGCAAAGAAACAATGATTTTTTTGGAATGAGCGTTGTAGCTTTAGCTGAATCATTGCAAGACCGTGTAGTAGTGGATTCAGTTTCTGGAAAAAAATTTAGATTAATGACTCTTCAGCCATGGACTAAAGATAGCGTTGGTCCAAGATATAGTGCTATTCAGGGAATGCAAGCAGGAGATTTATATGCTGCGCCATATAAACAAGGTGCTAGGGAAACGACCCAAGCATTAATTGTAGCGTCTGAAGATGGAAATGTTGGCGCCTGCGTTAGGATAGTTAAAGCTGAGGGTTGGGATGAAATTGCACGTAGATTTGTTCCTATGAAAACCGAAGGATCTCTGGTTAAATTTTTAGGATTGGAACCTGAAGAAAAAGGAAGTTTACGTTTTACTAATGACTCTGAATATTTAACTTTAATTAGGTCTCCTAGAGAAAATGCTAGTGTCGAGCCAGCAGTTTCAGTTCCCGATGTTGACGTAGCGCGGGCGGATGCTAGAATGCGAAAATTGGCAGAAGGTTTAAGCTAGCTGCAAATTTGACCTCGTATTTTGCTACAAAATTCTTACTTCTTTTTGATAGCTATCATAAATAATTTTCCTATTGTTTATACATGAATAT
The DNA here is from genome assembly GCA_964637955.1 of uncultured Gammaproteobacteria bacterium. Taxonomy (GTDB): domain Bacteria; phylum Patescibacteriota; class Microgenomatia; order Levybacterales; family UBA12049; genus 2-01-FULL-39-10-A. The sequence continues at coordinate 83,577 of CAZWXQ010000002.1, forward strand.
TTAGATGTTTGATCTAAGTATAAGAAACATTAAAGCTCATTACTTTGCAATTCGCTAAGAGATTTCTAAAAGGGGGGTGAAAATATATGGCAAAAAAAGGAAAAGGTTGGTTTGGGGATTCAGAAGGACATGCTAAGGCAGGCCGAAAAGGAGGTATTGCCAGAGGCAAAAGGAGTAGAGAAAATAGTTCTTCTTCAAAGCAGAACATGAATAGCTAGTCTCAAAAGTACTAAAGTAAAGCCTAAAATAAAACAGCCAGAATATTTGGCTGTTTTATTTTTTCTTTGAACATAAATTTCATTGCTACCAAATTCTTACTCGCTTTTGCTTTTCTTCTTAACTAAAAACTTTAATATGCTAGTTAATATGAATTTAGAAATTAAAGAGAAAGAGAAAGGGATACAAGAAGCACTTGCGTTTATTACAAAGCTTATTAGAAGATTTTAGTCCTAACAGCCTTCGGCTTTAGGATAAGTAGCTCTAAATCTCGTACCAATTGGTACTCAATAAGAGGCTACTAAAAAGGGGGTGAAAAATTATGTTTGAAGATCCAAAAAAGAACCAAAATCAAAATGATAAAGGTAGCGCTGGAGGACAAGCTTCTCAAGATGCAACTGAAGCTGGGAGCCTTGATTACGGAGGAGCTGAGCAAAGCGACACCGATACAATAGAGTAACATTCTGGGCAAAGAATGATTCTATTAAAGCAAACCGCATTCGCGGTTTGCTTTAATTTATCACGAAATTGTTTTCATCTAAAATTTTATTTAGAAGCTTAATGCTTTTTTCAAGTGCAATATCTAGGAACATAATATCTTTAGGAGTGATATCTATAAAAATATGAAAAGTGCCTTTAGCATCTTTTTTCCAATTCCAGTTGGTAACACCTTTAAAAATTGCTTTTTTGTATCCATTCTGTATTTTTAGCTCACAAAGATACTCTAGGAGGATATGTTCGAACAGGTGGCCAATTTCTGTATTCTTAACCTCTTCGTTAAAGGGAAGTCCTGAATCATTAAAGCATTCTGTTTTAAGTACTGTTGGTAAATTGTATCTGAGTATTTGATGCGTGAAAGGGAGGTGAATAGTATGGAAAAAAGAAGTATTTAGCGTCATTATTATAGACGTTTGATCTGAAAGATGTTTAATTGCTAAGTTGTATGACTTTTCGTTTACTAATAGGGGATTAATGTTGTGGATAGTTTTGATGCTCATTAAATATTAAATTCTTTTTTACGAAATTTAGTAATTATTTTTACCTAACTCTTACATTACATTAGGATTTTGCTAACTGTCAAGCAAAAGTGTATTGGTATGATTTGATACGCTATATTAAAGCTGACTGGGGTCAATTTGAATTATTCGGTCGTCCTGTGAGACAGGTTTTCCTCGTCCATCGCGATTGCTGGTGGAAATATAAAGTAAATTATCAGGTCCAAGAGTTACAGCTCTAATTCTGCCAAATTCATTTAAAAGATGTTTCTTGATGATCGCATTACTATTTTCAACTCTTAACTCGTACAGCGCTTCTCCCTTTAGACCGGCAAAGAAAAAAGAGTCATTAATAAATTCAGCGCTTGCTGGTGCCCAAGTTTCTTGACCACTCTGAGCAAATGGGGACTCCATGCCACTTTTAGTTTCTGTGCCTTGTATCTCTGGCCAGCCATAGTTTTTACCTTTAACAATTATGTTTACTTCGTCAAATCCTGATGGAGCAGATCTGCCGTGCTCAGTAGACCATAAGCGTCCTTGTTTATCCCATGAGATACCTTGTGGATTCCTGTGTCCATAGGAATAAACTAGATTGTTAAATGGATTTCCTGTGGCTGGGGAACCTTCATCTGTTACTCTTAGGATTTTACCTGCGAGAGAATTTGTGTTTTGCGCTAAAGATGGATTAAGAGAATCTCCAGTTGTAATGTACAGAAATCCATCAGGTCCGAATTTAATTCTTCCACCATTGTGATAAATAGCGCCAGGAATATTATCAAGAATAACTTTTCTGTCAGTAAGATTTCCATTTTCATATTTATATCTTACGACTCGATTTTTTGTTTCATTGCCATTTGCTGCATAAGTGTAATATAAATACATATATTTATTTTTTTGAAAATCTGGATGAATAGTAAGTCCCATAAGTCCGCCTTCGCCATAAATTTTTACATCTGGGATTTTTGCAACAGTAGTGACTTGTCCATTTGCAATTAGTTTTAATTTACCCGTTCTTTCTGTAAAGAGGATTTTTTTTGGCTCGTTTTTTTTGGATTCAGGTAAAAAAGCAATTTCCCAAGGAATTTCAACACCGGTAGTAATAACTGTAACTATTTCCGGATTTTTTGTGCCATTTTCAGATTTGGTGGAACTGGTAGGAAGAATTGAAATCGGACCTGATTTTTTTTGATAAAAATTTAAAGCTAAGGCACCTATTATAATTATAGAAATTACTATTATTAAAATCTTTGACATGGAATTTATTATACACTTTAAAGAGATAAAATTATCCGAACGTTTATAATTAAAATCTTAAAATTCCGAGACCCAAAAGTCCTGAAATAATTAAAAATATTGCAATTAAATAATTTAAAAATTTTGGAAATATCAAAATTAAAATTCCAAACAATATAGCCATTATTGGTGTTAATAAATCAATTGTTAAGGTCAAATTAAATCACCTCCAGACATATAACTTGAATTATGCTCATTAATTGCTTGAAGCAAATAAAAATAATGTAAGAATTTGAAAAAGATTAAAATTTGAAGCTTTGATTATTAAAAAGATTCTTTTCGAGGACATCCTTCTGGGGCTGTATTTCTTTTTATTGCCTCACGTCTACTTGTGCCATCAAGTAAAGCGCGCACATTTTGATCAAGCATTTCTTTTCTATGATCGGAGAGAGACCTGAACCATTCTCCTACATTTGCTTCATAGACTTCATCTAAATATTTAGAAAAATCTTCAAGCATTGGTCGAGGTTTATACCCGGGGATAGATTCTCTTAAAAAGGTTTGAGTTTTTTCTGAAGGCATATTTGAAGAAGGACAGCCAATAGCTTTACCCAGTCCTAGGCTTCTAAGCATTTCGAGATTCAGTCCCACTCTAGAATTATCAAGAAGTTGGTATCTTTCATGATCTTTTTGATGCGGAAAGCCAGAGCTATCTGTGCTTAACTGGCGACTTGTTTCATCAATTTTATCCAAGCTAGTTTTTGCAATTCTCTTTGTTAATACTGGTCTAAATTCATCTCCAAATAAGCCTTTTAGTAGTACTCCGAATTCCGCTCCGGTTCTTATGCCTTGTTTGATAACGTTATCTGTGTGGTTATAAGTTAAAAGTGTAGATTGTGCCTCATTTCTTATAGCTGAAAAATTTCGTTCAGCCGATTTTGCTAAGTCTAATACTAAGTCATTTCTAAATATGCTTAGTTCTTTCGGTAGTCTTGCAGCTCTGATTGCGTCATCTATATCTGAGGGCGCTACAGCTTCACCAAAATTAATCCCGTTCATTTTCAAGAATAGATCCCATGAATTTTCAAGGGTCCAAGATAATGAGTATTCAAAGCTCTTTGGAATATTTATTGTTCCAACTTCAAATTCTGCCTGAGCATTAAATGGGATATCGCTACAACCATCAAGTAGAATAGGCGGAATATTTCCTGATTCAACTCTAGCTTTATGAAATTCCCAAAATATACTTATCAGATCTGTAAAATCTTGATACGTATCTCTTTTGGAAGGCAAGTTTGTATGTGAATAATGTGTAGACATAAGGAATAATTTTAGCACAAAAGGTCGCCATAATCAAACTATAGGATTATATTTTTAAATTTATCACTAATCAGGTGTTTGACTTTAGCCTCAATTTTGGGTATAATCCACAAACCTCAATGATAGAAGAGCTCCGAAAGGATTTACAGAAACTGTCCAACAAGAAAAGAGCTTCTGATATGCAAAAATTCTTCAAAACTGGGGAAGGAGAATATGCATACGGAGACGTCTTTATTGGTTTAACTGTGCCTCAGTCCAGAAAAGTAGCCGAAAAATATAAAGATATTTCGTTTGAAGATCTTTATAAATTAATTAGATCAGAGATTCATGAAGAAAGATTTATAGCACTTCTTGTTTTAGTCAATAATTTTAGAGCAGATGAAATGTTACAGCGTAGGATTTATGAATTTTTTATGAAGAATATTAAGTTTGTGAATAATTGGGATTTGGTAGATTTGTCCGCTGATAAAATTGTGGGAGGTTATCTTATAGATAAGCCAAAGCATGTCCTATATAAGCTTGCTTCATCGAAAAATATGTGGGAAAGAAGAATAGCTATGATTGCTACGTACAATTTTATAAAAAATGAAATGTTTGATGATGCTATAGGTATTGCTGAGAAGCTAATTGAAGATGATAATGATCTTATTCAAAAAGCTGTTGGTTGGATGCTTCGCGAAGTAGGGAAAAGAAATAAATCTATTGAAGAAGCGTTTCTTAAAAAACACCATAAGGAAATGGGAAGAACTGCGCTTCGTTACTCTCTTGAGAAATTCCCAGAGGACTCTAGAAAAGAGTACATGTTAGGAATAGTTTAAACTTCGAACTTTAGACATAAAGGAAGATGGTCGGAAACTACGTCTGACATAACTTTAAAATCATTCACCCAAATCCCCTTAGTTACAATTGCATAGTCTGCGAATAAATCCTCTTTTCTATATAAAGGATCATAAAGTTTACTTCTTGTGGTTTTGGCTTTTGATTCTTTTGTTAAATTTCTCATTCCTACTTCTTCAAACATGAGAAGTGCTTTTGTTTCGATTCTTAAATTAAAATCCCCAGCTATGATAGATGGTAATTTATTTTCTTTAATAAAGTCTATGATTCTTTGGGACTGAATAAATCTTTCAGGTGTATCAATCTTGGGCGCAGGCTGCCAAAAGCCATGCACATTAAGAACTAAAAACTTATTATTTTCAATTTCTATTTCAGAGTAAATAAAATTTCTAGGAAAATTAAGTCTGCCATCGGGATAATATTCACTGGCATCATTAAATTTTTTATGCATAAAAATTTCTCCTTGGCGGTTAACTTTAACCCCTTTTTTTATAAATGTTGCTTGCCCAAATTCTAGAGGAAAATCCACTTTGCCTCGTGTATCATGGCCTTTTGCGGTGGGAGAGTAGTAGAAATCGAAATCAGGTAAATGTTTTATTAGATCATTTATTATATTTGAATGTGAGGAATGAGTAATTACGTCGCGATCTGATCTAAAAACTTCTTGAAATAAAAATATATCCGCTTTATTTTTATGCTTGTCTATAAAATTTAGTAGAGGTTTATAAACTTTTCCACCCCAAATATTAAGAGAAATGAGCAGCATTAATTTATTATACACAGTATTGATGTATAATTTGAATGTGAAGAAATTGTTCTTTTTAATTATTTTTATTTTCTCATTTTTTAGCTTCAAGGGTAACGTATTCGCTGAAAAAATTAATTCATACGATGTTGATATAGTTGCCCATAAAGATGGGAAAATGGATGTTACGGAAAACATTAATTATGACTTTGAAGATTTGGATAGGCATGGGATATTTCGAAACATTCCTCTTTATTCAAAAGTAGGAGATTTATATAGAATTATTAAAATCGAAAATGTAAAAGTCGAACGTGATGGAAAGAAAGAGAAATTTGAAAATTCTAGCACCCCTGAACAAATATCTTTTAAAATTGGAGACGGAGATAAAACAATAACTGGTGCTCACGATTACAAGATTTCATATACTGTAGAAAATGCAATTGGGAGTAATTTCCCAGAGCATGATGAGATTTATTGGAATGCGACAGGAAATGCATGGAAAGTTCCAATTGAAAAAGCCTCGATTTCTATAAATACAGACTTTGGAGTAAAGCCAAAAAGCGTGGCATGCTACAGCAGAAATGCAAACTTAAATGCACAGTTTTGCAATTCCACTCCAGATGTTTGGAATCCAATTAAAACAACAAATACGATGTATCAGGGAGATGGTTTAACTGTCGTTTATGTTTATCCAAAAGGGACATTTCCTCCTACTACTCTTGTTCGGCAGCTTCCAAAAAAATTTGGAGAAAAATTTGGTAATTTTATTCTTAAACACATAACTTTTATCTATCTATTTATAAACATTTTTATTCCTGCACTTTTATTCCTTTGGTATCATAAAAATAAGAATAAAAAAAGATTTGGTCGTCCGACTGTCAATTTTGAAATTCCCAAAGATGATAATGGTGAAAGGATAGCCCCTGCTTTGGCTGGAACTATTGATAATGCTAAGCTTGAACGGGAAGATGTAACAGCGACTATTTTTGACTTGGCAATCAGAAAATACATAAAGCTTGAAGAAGAGGAGACGAAAAGAAAACTACTTCCAGATTCCAAAGAGCAAAAAATTATAAAACTAAAAGAAGATGATGGGAAATTAAATAATTTTGAGCTGAAATTATTTAATAGACTTTTTAAATCAGGAGATGAGGTAAAAACATCAGATCTTCGAAAGGATTTTTATAAAACATATCAGGATATGGAAGATGAGGCTTTTCGTCAGCTTGTTGAAAAGAAATATTTTGTAAGAAATCCAAAAACCAGAAGAGGATTGCTAATTTTTGCTGGTGTAGCAACTTTATTTTTCGGAAACATTTTTCTCTCTGGAATGCTTTTCTTTTTATCTTATAAATTAATTGGTAGAACAGCGGCTGGAGACGAGATAGATTATAAAATTGACGGTCTCAAATTATTTTTAAAATCTATGGATAGGAATTACAAATGGCAAGCAGATAAATTTTATACAGTAGAGGCCATGATTCCTTATGCGATGAGTTTGGGTTATATAGATAAATTTATGGAGCAACTAAAGATAATAAAGCCTGATTATAATCCAACATGGTATAGCGGATATCACGGGAGTTTTTATGCTTCATATGGAGCTTTTTATTCATCGGTAAGTTCAAATGTAACTACTTCAGCTCCATCCTCATCCTCTGGTTCTTCGGGAGGTTTTTCCGGAGGTGGCGGTGGTGGCGGTGGTGGCGGAAGCTGGTAAGTTTTATTTTAATGCTTAGCGGAAAGCATGATATAATTCCGCAATGGAATTTGAAAATACGAGCTACAGGGTTTTGGACGGTTTTAGTCTAAGTCTGGATCATAATGATATTTATGGAACTGAAAGAGTGGGGGTAATTTTAACAAATAGATCTCACGATGAAGTAAATTTTCTATTGGGAAATTGGGTGACGCATGAAATCGATGCAAGAATTGGAAAGCACGAGAATCCAGTTAGGGTTTTGGATTTGGGCGGTGGAATTAAGTCTGAGGCAGCTAAGGGATTTAAAGGTATTTATAAAGATAATATAGATATTACTAACATTGATTTAGCCTTTATGGACGAGCCGGTAAGTGAGGTAAATAAGGTTTTGGGAAAAGTAGAAGAGATGCCTTTTTCATCAGATAGTTATGACGTTATTTATTCTTCATTTACTTTTATGCATCTTTCCCTTCGTCAGCGACAAGCAGCATTAAAAGAAATAAGTAGAGTGTTGGCCGTTGGTGGAGTAGCTATAATAGATCATGAAGCTACTTATGATGGCAAAGACAAGTCCGATCTAGGGCTTGAGGATCTTGCGCTTTTAGACGAGATAGGGATGGATGCATATATCACCCCTATACGCGTTGGGCCTGATTCTAGGTTAAATAAATATAAGTTGTTATTTATAGAAAAATCGGTTTCATTAGCATTGACAGGAGAATAAAAGTGGAGTAGATTAAAGTTATGTTTAAAGCAAGCGGCGCATATACAGGCTTTTCAGTAAAAGATTTAGATGAGGCAAAGAAGTTCTATTCTGAGATTCTAGGTCTAGGAGTAGAAGACGGAGAAATGGGGATTACTGTTAAATTGCCAGGTGGCGCAGGAATTTTCGTCTATCCTAAGGAAAATCACGAGCCAGCCACATATACAGTTTTGAATTTTATCGTGGAAGATATAGATGAGTCTTTAGATGCTCTTGTGGAAAAGGGAGTTAAATTTGAGCAATATAATATGCCTGATTTTGAGCAAGACGAAAAGGGAATTGCCCGCGGACTCGCAGCAAATATTGGCCCAGACATTGCCTGGTTTAAGGATCCTTCAGGAAATATCTTCTCCATCCTTCAGGAAGAATATTAATAGCCTTGATTCGAACTAAAAGGGAAGTAATTGGCCATGGCTTTTTCTGAAAAATATAAAATTAAAATTAAAAATGTTTATCTTTCTCCTCCAGGACGGTGGGTAGATTCGCCAGACAAGCGGGGGATGCCCAGAGGAGCGCGGGCTTCAAGAGCTTCCAGAACAGCTTGATTTACCTCAGCTTTAGGGCCATTTCCATCAATTCTTATTACATTTTCTCCAAAGCTTGCGATAATTGGAGCTGTTTGTTCATCATAAGTCCTAAGTCTTTTAGGTAATGTCTCTAGATTATCATCGGATCTAGGTTCAAGATTATTGGCTAGTCTTTCTGCAGTTCTTTTAATCATTCTTTCTTCAATTCTTTCAGGATCTACATCCAGAAAGACATAATCCATTTGAAGTGCTTCGCCAGGAAATCTCATATCAAAATATTTAAGCATTTCTTCAGCCTGATCAAAATTTCTTGGAAACCCGGTCGAAATTATAGTAGTTGCACCTTTTTCCAGAGCTTGTTCTACCATGAAAGGAAATACACTTTGCATAGGATTATTGAGGTTTATAACAGCTTCGGAGGGAAAGAGTTTGCCTTGATCAAGAAGTGATTGATAAGACTCTAAAACTTCATGTAATGGATGATAAGGAGATTGCGCAGATCTTATTCCGTCTCCTGTTGAAATAACAGCAGAGTCGGGGATCAGTTTCTGAAGGAATTCGCCGGCGGTGTCTTTTCCTGCGCATGGCATTCCTGAAATAGTAATTATTCTATGTTTGGGTTGTGGTGTTGCTATATCTGACATACAAAAAGCAGATTAGAGAAGATTATATACCAAATATTTAAAAAAGCAATTCACCGTATTAAAAGTTGATTTTTTTTACTCATTAGGTATAATAGCAGCGCATCATAATGAGAAAAAAGAAAATTCTCATATATACTGTCCCTTTTGGTGGACACCTTTTTATCCTCAGAGATTTCGCAAAAAAATATAAAAATAAATTTGAAATAAAAGTAGTAATTACAGGTTGGGAAAATATTTCTCCAGATTTAAAAGGAATTGAAAAAGAATCAATTGTTTTGTTTGGATCCAAGCTTATGGTAACTGATCCTGGTATTTGGACTTTTCCTAGGGTAAATGAGCTTTTAGAGGAGTGTTTGAAAATTGCAAAAGACTTTTCGCCGAATATTATTTTATATGACTTTTTGTCCCTGGAAGGATATTTCGTTGGCCAGATTCTAGATATTCCGACATTTTCTTCAATTCCAGCAATGATAGGTCCAAACTCCAGAAAGAACTATTTGGATAAAAAATTAAGCTACCCAGAAAATAAAAAATCAATTAAAGATATTGAAAATAAATTTGGAATTTCCATAGATTTATCAAAGATTGAAATGATTTCTGATGGACTGCATATTCCAGGAAAAAATAATTTAGTTTGGTCATATGAATTCGTTTTGCCTTCAGACTGGAAAAAGAATAGATCAAAAGATAATTATTACTTCATAGGAAATATAAGAGCAAAGAAGCATGCGAAGGTGAAAAATAAAATTCCAGTAATTTATTTTTCTTTAGGAACTGTAGTGATGGGAAATCTATGGAATCAACAAGAGAATACTCGTGAAGCTTTAAGAAAATTTATTTATGAAATCTCTGAAAAATGGAAAAATGAAAAAGTAAAAGTAATATTTGTAAGTCAGGGAAAAGAAATATTAAGTAACTATCCTGATAATTGGAAAGTCTTTAATTTTCTAGATCAAATAAAAACTCTTCAAGAAGCGGACATATTTATAACTCATGCAGGAGGGAATAGTTTTAATGAGGCTCTTATTCAAAAAGTGCCTATGATATGTATTCCTTTTTTTGGAGATCAGCTTTTAATAGCGAGGCAAGTCGAGAAGCTAGGAATAGGAGTAAATCTTGTGAAAGACTCTAGGATTGATACAGATAAATCAAAAGACTTTTTAAATGAAGATTTGGTAATAAAGCTTGATAAAGCAGTTTGGAAAATACTGACCTCAAATAAATATCAAAAAAACTTTGATAAAATTTCTACTGATCATGAAAATATTGAATGGGTTTTGAATAATCATATTTAATTATTGGTATGAATAGAGAAATAATAAGCGGAAATAGGGACGAAAAGAGAGAGGTGTTATCAAATATTCATAGTTTTGGTATTGCTGGGGTATTTGATGCAAAACTTTTAAGTGATAAGCCGATTATGTTTGATGAAAAAGCAAATCTTTTAGGGCAAGCATATTTGCCTGGTTTTTCATATCAAGGTTCTCTTTCGCAAAATGAAGAAGTTTTTAGAATAATTCACAAAGAATCTAATGATGGATTTTTTCATCAAAGTGATGGTCAGGTTGAAATTCATGAAAATTGGGAAGGAAATTTGCCTTTGGATTTTTATCACCTTCTTTATGGTATGAGTAGAAAGGAATTAGTTAATAAAGAATTGTATCCAGTTCATTCAATTTCGATTGGGAATGATGGAGAGCATTTACTTGTAGTTGGTCACTCTGGATTTGGGAAGACATCAGTGCTATTAAAGATGGTTGGGGAGCATGGAGCAAAAGTATTTTCTACAAATAAAACAGTTGTTTCATTCCAAGACGATGGACTTAATGCAGTTTCTGGAACTAAAGCAGTTACGGCAAGAGATATAGTTTTCCAAAGATATTTACCAAATTTTGATGCTGCAAGATATCAAGACAGAGCGGCTGTTATTTTAACCGATGAAATGTATGAGGACAGTGAAGCTGTATCAATAAAAGGTGTTGTTATAGCTCGGGAAGATAGTGCTGTTTCTGAATTTGATCAGATTTCAGGTGCCAGCGCAATGCACAAGCTTTATCCATTTTTTATGGATCAAATGAATGCAGATACCATTCTTTTAGATGGTAGTGCAGTTTTAGATGGATCCTTGCCGCCTCAGGCAGGTAGAGATTTAGCTCAAAAATTGTCAAATGTCACAAAAAATATTCCAACATTTGCTATAACTGGATCCGTAGATTTTATAGCACAAGCATTATCAAGACTATGAAAACACAAAAAATATTATTTGGCGTAACAGGAATCGGACTAGGACACTCGTGTAGACAAATGCCGCTAATTGATTATTTTTCAAAAAATTCAACTGTTGTTATTTTTGCGTATGAAAGTAGCTTTGATTTCCTAGCTTTAAGATTTGGAAAAAATAAAAATATTAAAATAAAAAAAGTGGCAGTGCCTTTTTATGTAGGGAATAAAGATGGATTGGATTTTAAAGCAACAATGATTCATCCAGCAAACAAAAATATAAATTTTCTAGATATTAATTCAAGAACTATTTCTGAAACAGTTAATTTGATTGGATCCCCAGATTTAGTAATATCTGATTATGAACCAATAAGCGCACAGTATGCGTATATGAAAAATTCTCCTTTTGTAACCATTGATCAGCAAAGTAAATATTTTGTAGCAAATTTTCCTAAATCTTTAAACGTATTTACTTACAAAGATGAAATTGAAAGATTAAGTATGTTTTTCCCAAAAGCGGATCTTAGAATTGCATGTTCATTTTTTAATATTAAGAAGAAGAAATCAAGATTTGACGTTCAAATAGTTCCGCCAGTTATGCGTGAATCGATTATTAATATGAAAAAAATAAAAGAGAAAGATCGAAAAAATATTCTTGTTTATATCTCTTCTGCCAGGGATTTTCCATTATCAACCCATAAAATATTAACGACTTTAGGTGCCATTTTTGATATTAATTTTTATATTTTTCTTTCAAGATCTGATAGAAAAATAAAGTATAAAAGTTGTCCTGAAAATATTTCCCTTATTAATTTTGGAGAAGAGGGTTTTGAAGAAGTTCTCAAAAAAGCGAATGGAATAATCACTAGCGCAGGACACTCGCTTTTATCAGAAGCGATGTTTCTTGGAATTCCAGTTTATGTAATCCCTGTTTCTCCGTATGAACAGCATATGAATGCTAAAGTTATAGATGAAAATGAATTTGGAGTTAGTGAAAAAACAATTTCAGAAAGCAAAGTTAATTATTTTATAAATAATCTAGATAAGTTTGAAGAAAATATTCTTAAAGATAAAAAACAATTGTTAAAGGGAATAGGTCAAGATAAAATTTTAGCTCTTTTGAGGGAAAATTTCGGAATAAAATAATTACATTTATTTGTTAGTTAGGTATTTTTAGCGGTGATTATTTATGTTGGTCTGAAATTCCTGCCGCGTCTGCTGGAGCAAGGGAAAATGGTTTCCTTCAGTGATTTAGGATTTGATTTTAAAAAATGCCATTAATTTAAATTAAAATTTCGAAAACTTTAATTTTTGATTTTTGGCCATTCAAAAGAATTATATTTGATCTCGATGTTTTAAAATATTTAGCTAACGAATTTATGATAGCTGCATTTGCACGACCATCTATAGGTGGCTCATTTACATAGATATGTAAGGTGTCTAATAGATCTTTTTCAATTCTTATTTTCTTTGCATTAGGATGGGCAATTACATTAATCTTCATAATGTGATTGTAGTAGTATAGCAATTTAAATAAACTTTGTTATAATTGCCGAATGGCTTTACCAGAAATAACTACTGATAATCGTAGGCATAATGTAGATAAAATTGCGGCTGGAAATTTTGGCGAACTTCATTCAGCTCCACAACATTGGAATGAATTTCTCGACATTGGAGTGATGCCAGCAAGAGAAAGTTATGATCAAATTAAAAAACTCCCAACTTCTGAGTTTTTAACACACATAAATGATATTGCATTTCGTACAGTTGCTTCTCCTGATTATCGAGATCCAGAAACGGGTTACATTTCAAGAGATGCATGGAAAAGACTTATTGATGGGGGAATTTTAGCATCAGGATTTGAAGATAGAGATCCCTCTAATAGGCTAGAAGAGATGATGCAGACTGCAAAAATTCTTTCTTATTATGACATTAATTTAGGATTATCTGCAGGAATTACAGTTGCACTTGCAATCCTTCCAATTAAAAGATTTGGTTCAGTTGAGCAAAAAGAAAAGTATTTAAATCAGATTAGAGACGGAAAAATGATTGGTCTTGGAATTACAGAGCTTTATAGATCAGGTTCATCAGCTTTGGATATGGATTCAAAATACACTATAAATGGAAAAGTGCAGCAGGTTAAGTCTTCAGATGAATTGCAGGACGGAGAAGTAATACTTCTTGAAGAGGGCAAGGAATTAGTTGAAGTTGAAGGGCAAACTGTAGATTTAAAATTTTCTAAACATCTCCAGGGTTTGTCAGGTCAGGATGGTCTTATAATAGCTGCTGTTCATGATGGCCCAAGCAAGAAGATAGGGCTATTTATTGTTGATCAGGAAAATATTGACACACAGTTAACCCAAATGGTGGGACTTCATGGAATTCCATATGGCATAAATACTGGAGATGTGACTTTAAGTGTTAAAGATCATCTAATGCAAGAGCTTCCTAGAAAAAGAATAGTTGATGAATTTGCTGATATGTTTACGAAAAGCCGAATTTTATTTCCCAGTATGGTACTTGGCCATTTACTAAGGACAGAAGCTGAGGTTGAAAGTTTTGCTAGCGAGAGGATGATAGGTGAAAATCTTCAAAAAGATATGGAGGTCCCAAGAGATCAATTGGATTTAATAAGGTCCCGAAGAATAGTATCTGAAGCCATTTTTGATAGACTTGTGAATTTCCGAACAGAAGAGGGGGAATCATTATTAACAGCTGATACAACTAAATATATGATGGAAGCAGGTATAGTTAAGGTACTTACTACTGAATATGCAGTCGCCTCTGCAGCTGATAGAGCTGAGTTAATGGGAGCAGCAGCTTTTTATAAAGGAAGTGGTCTTCAAGATTATAATAATATTTGGCCATTTCAGATTTTTGAGGGTTCGAGGAAGATGCTCAATACTGATATAGGAAGAGACTTTGCAAAAGGCATAAGATTTAGAGATGTAAGAGGAGATTTTTTTGGACAACTAAGTAGTGGAGTAAATATGGAAGAGGGGATATTTGAAAGCGTATTGGAGATGAGAAAACGCACTGGCAAATCTGCTCGACATCAACAAGTTCTAGGTCAAATTGCTCAAAGAGCCTTTGCGCTTGAGTGTCTTGATCCAGAAAAAATAAGTTCTGAGGATTTTCAAAGAGCAAGTAAAATGCTTAATCTTGAAATTCGACATCTTACTCTAGATTTTGATTCGCTTCCTTTTTCTAATGCTCACGAAAAAGAGCAAGTTTTATAAAAGCAAAAATATTAGTTGTTGCAAACGTTGTCATGGCAGTCTATATTTAGTTTATTAAATGGCATCAGTCATTAGATTTCAATATAAAAACTTTCCATTAAGAAAAATTAAATCCTCTTATTTAGAGAAAGAAAATTCATGATTCAAATAATTAGAGTATTTTCAAAAAATGAAAGTGATGATTTAAAAGGGAAAGAAATTTTAAATCAATTTAAAGATCCGAATATAAAAAAGTTAAGGACTGCCAGAATTTATAGACTTGAGGGAGTAGATAGGAAAACTGCAAAATTTTTGGCAGAAAAGTTATTCTCCGAGTCAATAAGCCAAGATTATTCTATTGATAAACCCATATTTGTTGTTAAATCAAAAGTTGAAATAGCATATAAACCCGGAGTCATGAATCCTGAAGTTGCTTCTATCTTAAAAGCAGCGAAAGATTTGAAGATAAAATTACTCGCAGCGGATTCATCAACTGAATTTTATTTTTTTGGAAAAATTGAAAATGCAAAAGCACTAGAATTAATTAATAAGCACCAAATATATAATCCACTTATAGAATACATTGTAGAAAAATCTCCCAAAACACTTTTTATTAAAGGAAAAATTGGATCAACAAGAATAATTGGAATTCGAATAATGTCAAATGAGGAAATGATGTTTTTGTCAAAAGACAAATTGTTTTTAAATCTCGAAGAAATGAAAGTTATTCAAAGTTACTTTCAAAAAATTAAAAGAGATCCAACGGATTTAGAGTTAGAAACACTGGCTCAAACTTGGAGCGAGCACTGCGCCCATAAAACGTTTAAAGCAGATTTAATAATCGATGGTAAAAAGAAAAAGCCTTTAATTGATCGAATTCGAGATGAGGCTTTGAAGCATGACGAGAATATCGTTTCAGCATTTGGCGATAATTCTGGAGTAATGAGATTTTATGATGGGTTTTCTATTTGTGGGAAAGTAGAGACCCATAACAGCCCCTCTGCAATTGAGCCTTACGGTGGAGCAATGACCGGATCTGGTGGGGTATTTCGAGATATTCTCGGTACTGGGCAAGGAGCAAAAACTATCGCATCAACTGATATTTTTTGTTTTGCAAATCCAGATTTAAGCAAAAATGATTTACCACCAGGATGTCTTAGACCGGAATATCTTTTAAAAAGAGTAGTGATGGGAGTAAGAGATTATGGAAATAGAATGGGAATTCCAACAAATAATGGTTCCGTACATTTTCATAATGATTTTCGTGCAAAACCCACAGTTATAGTCGGTGCATATGGAATTATTCCTACAAAAAAAGCTAAAAAAGGAAAGCCTGCAAATGGAGATTTAATTATTGCTGTTGGTGGAAGGACAGGGAGAGATGGAGTTCATGGTGCTACTTTTTCCTCTGCAGAAATGACTGATAAGACAATTTCTATCAATTCATCTGCAGTTCAAATTGGAAATGCGATTGAAGAAAAAAGAATGTTCGATGCAATAATTGAAGCCCGTGATCAGGATTTAATACGAGCAATCACAGATTGTGGAGCTGGAGGATTTTCTTCAGCAATTGGTGAAATAGGATCAGAAACTGGAGTTAAAGTAGATTTGTCTCTTGCACCTCTTAAATATCACGGACTTTCTCCTTGGGAAATTTGGGTATCAGAATCTCAAGAAAGAATGATACTCGCAGTATCGAAAAAGAGCAGTAAAAAAGTTTTAGAAATTTGTAAAAAGTTTAATGTGGAGGCAACAGTGCTTGGTAAATTCACAAATACAAAAAAACTAGAAATATTTTATGGAAAAAAACGAATTGGTAATTTGTCGATGGAGTTTCTGCATCACGGATTGCCTCAAAGAACTATGGTTGGAAAAAAACCAAGAGTTAAGATTGTGTCTAAAAAAGAACAAAGTGTTCCAAATAATGAAAAAGAATGGATCGACGTTTTTAAGAAAGTTCTAGCGAATGGAAATGTAAATTCTAAAGAGCCAATTGTAAGAATGTACGATCATAGTGTTCAAGGAACAAATGATTTACAGCCGTACGGAGGAGTAGATCTAGATGCGCCAAACAACAGTGCAGTTCTTAGGCCGATTCTAAACAAAAAATATGGAATGGTTTTGTCTCACGGCTTAAATCCTGTTTTAAATAATATCGATCCATATGGTGGAGGTATTTGGGCTGGAGTCGAAGCTCTAAGTAATTATGTCTCAGTCGGAGGAGATATAGAAAATGCATCTTTAATAAATAATTATATTTGGCCATTTCCAGATGAAGAGTCTTTATGGTCACTTGATAAATCAGTTGACGCAGTAATCGATTTAATGAAAGGTTTAAAAATACCAGTTATATCTGGAAAAGATAGCTTATCTTCCACATACAGAAAAGGAGACATGGTTATTAAAATTCCTCCGGTTTTATGCATTTCTGCTTTTGGGAGAATTCCTGATACAACAAAAACTATAAGTTCGGATTTAAAAAAGGACAGCTCACTAATTTGCTTGATAGGTAATTTGGACACTGATTCTATGGGAGGATCTGTATATTTTGATGTGAACAATTTGATTGGAGATAGTGTTCCAAAAATAAACTTAAAAGAATTCGGAAAGCTTGCTAAGCAAATAAATAAAGGGATTGTAAGCGGAGATATTTTATCTTGTCATGATATTTCAGAAGGTGGAATTCTAACTTCTGCTTTTGAAATGTGCATAGGAGGAAATATTGGCATGAGTTTGAAAATTTCAAAAAATAAAAGGCCAGATTATTTCTTATTTAATGAAACGGCAGGAACTTTTTTAATAGAAGTAGAAAATAAAAAAATAGCAGAAAAAATATTTGGAAAAAATAATTTTATAGTTCTAGGAAAAACACAAAAAGAAAAATCAGTTGATGTAATAAATGGTGAAAAAATATTTAGTGCAGATTTGTTCGAATTAAAAAAAGCTTGGCAAAAACCAATGAAGAGAATATTTTCATAAAAATGAAAAAACCAAAAGCAATAATTATAAAAGCGGACGGAATTAATAGGGATTATGAAATGATGTTTGCGTTTAATCTTGCAGGAGCAGATGCAAAGGTCGTGCATATTAACGACTTAAGATCAAAAAAAGAAATATTAAGTGACTATCAGATTTTGGGAATTCCAGGAGGATTTGCTTATGGAGATGATATAGTTTCAGGAAAAATATTGGCAACGGAAATGATCGCATATCTTGGAGATGAAATTAGAAAGTTTGTAAAACGCTCAAATACAGCAGTGATTGGGGTTTGTAATGGATTTCAGGTTCTTGTGAGAACGGGACTTGTACCATTTGGAAATCTTGGGGAGATGGATGTGACTTTAGTAAATAATGATTCAGGACATTTTGAATGCAGATGGGTAAGAGTGAAAGTGGAGAATAATTCTAAATCAAAGTTTTTAAAAAATATCGAGGACGAAATATTTTGGTATCCGGTAGCGCATGGTGAAGGAAAATTCATTGCAGATCCAAAAATTATCTCACGAGTTGAAAAAGAAAATTTAGTTACGTTTAGATATGTCGATGAATCTGGATTACCAACTCAAAACTATCCAGAAAACCCAAATGGTTCAATTAATGCAATCGTTGGGATAAGCGATGAATCTGGAAGAGTAATTGGGCTTATGCCTCATCCTGAATGTTTTGTTAGAATCGAGCAGCATCCCAACTGGAGAAGGGGAGGTGTAAAATCTCCTGACGGATTACCTTTATTTAAAAATATTGTTGATTTTGTAAAAAAGGTATGAAGATTGGATTATTCTCAACATTTGCAGATAAGGAAGCATATGATTTAGTTAACGCTGTGCAAGACAGTGTTTCAACGGGAAAAATACCAGATTCAGAGATTTCATTCGTTTTTTCTAATCGAGATATTGGCGAGAATCCTACCACTGATAGAATTTTAGGAGATTTGATACATCGAAGGTTCCCCTTGATTAAATCTTCTGCATATAAGTTTGATACACGTGGTAGAGTTTTGGCAAGAATAGCTGAATCCGGTGGAGATGAAAGGTTAATCAAAGATTGGCGAAATAGATATGGGGAAGAGATTCAGAGGAAATTACCCGACACGGATATTGATTTGCTATTAGGAGACATGTGGATATGGGGAGACAGAATGGTAAATGAACGCACTGCATATAATCTGCATCCAGCACTTCCAGGGGGCCCCAAAGGTGAATGGTATAAAGTAATTTGGGATTTAATAGAGCAAAACGAGGAAAAGGCAGGAGTGATGATGCATAAATTAACTCCTGAGCTCGATGAAGGGCCACCAGTTTCATTTGCAGAATATTCAATAAGAGGACCAGAGTTTGATTACTTATGGCCATTATTGCCACCTGATCCCGAGCATAGGCAAATGGTTATTGATCATGAACGATCACTTCGAGGAAAAACTAGACATCCACTCCATAAAGAAATAAGGGAAAAGGGTTTTGCGCGAGAAATACCATTGGTAATTCAAACGACAAAAGCTCTGGCTGAGGGTAGGATTGAGATTGAAGGAGGAGCGCCAGTAGATCTCACTTGGGAAGTTGATCAGGCATTAAATTTGCGATTGCAAGGAATAGAAGGACAATCAAGAAAGGAGGTGAATTAATTATGGATTTAAAACCAAAAGTTTTATTTACAGACGGAGAAGGGCCATTGGTAAAACTTGATTTAGCACAAGAAATAATGGGAAGAATTACCTTTGAACATCAAGGAGAAGAAATTAATGGAAAAGATTTTTTTGGTATCTTAAGTTTCTATGATGATTATCTTGCAGAAGTTGGGACAGAGGGCTATCAGGCAGGGGATACTCTGGCGCTTATTGGGCCTCATCTTATAGCGCATGGAATTACCGATGAGGATGTTTTGGAAGAAGCAAGAAGAGCTGAGGTTTCTCCAGGAGCTGAAGCATATATTTCAGGATTAAAAGGAGATGGATGGGACGTAAGAGTTATTTCAACAGCATACAGACCCATGTGGGATTTGGTTGGAAATTATCTCGGGATTCCTAAGGAGGATATTGCTTGTACTGATCTTTCTTTATCTAGTTTAAGACAAAGATATGGAAATGATGATTTCAATTCTTTCGTTCAAATGAGAGAACAAAGCATTCTTGGTTTAATGAGTCTTGCAAAAGAAGCGATGGAAACTCCTGGGAGCGTGGTGGATGTGTTTAACAATCTTAAATTCCACGAACTTCGAGACACATTGAATGAATTTTATTTTAAAGATTTACGTCAGTGGTTTGGCTATGAAACTCTTGAAGCGATCAGGGTCATGGGAGGCAGGAGAAAGGTTGAAGCAGCACAAAGATTCGCAAATGATTTGGGAGTAGATATGGGGAGCATTGCTTATGTGGGAGATAGTATTACGGATAAAGCAATGATGTTTGAGTTGAGAGAAAGAGGCGGACTTCCAATCGCTATAAATGGAAATGATTTTGCTCTTGAAGGAGCAGTTGCATCTGTTGCAACTAAAGATAATGTGGGAGCGGTTCGTCCTCTTCTTGATGCATGGCAAGGGGGCGGTATTGACGAGGTTTCAAGATTTGTAAGACAATCACATGAGCCTATTTCATTTGGTCGAGAAAGAGAAGCGGGACATGAAAGACCTGATGGGGCACAGTACTGGATTAGGTTAAATGGAGAAGCATTTTTGCCAAATGAAAAAGCTGCTCATAAAGCAGCTAGAAAAGAAATAAGAGGAATAGCAGCTGATCTTGGGTAGATTTAATTATGGGAAAAAGCATAAATAACTGGTATGTGGTGACCGGCGGGCCTTCTAGTGGTAAGACAACGATTTTAGAATATCTTGGGAAAATGAGATATAAAGTTTATTACGAATGGGCAAGAATTCTTATCGATCAAGAATTGGCTAAGGGTTTAAAAATAGAAGAGATCAGAAAAGATGAAATGAAATTTCAGGAAAAAGTTCTTGATTTGAAAATTAATTTTGAAAAGAAATTAGATCCAAAAGATCAAATATTCATGGAAAGGGGAATTCCTGATACGCAGGCATATTTAAATTTTACAAAAGCTAAAATTAAACCTTCATGGAATAAAGCAATTAAAAAATCTAATTATAAAAAAGTATTTATTATGGAGATTGGAGAATTTAAAAAGGATTATGCGAGAACGGAAAGTGCAGAAGAGGCGATGGAGATTGACAGATTACTTTCGAGAAGTTATAAAAGTTTAGATATTCCTGTCGTTCGAGTTCCTTTTATGACAGTTTCCAAAAGGGCAAAATTTATTTTAGATAATTTATGAAGAGACATTTAGTTTTAGCAGATTATGATGGGACGCTCGCGAATACTTCTCAGAAATCACCGCGAGGAAAGAATGTGGAAAGCGCATCAATGCTTGCTGTTCATTCTGTGTTTGGAGAAGTAGGGGTGCGTGCTTTTCATAAGCTTGGGGGAGTTAAGAGTCGTGAGCCTGGAGAGTTAGTAGAAAAAATAAGAATAGTGACGGGAAAGACTGATGTCCCGCAAAATGAAGCAACTGAAATGTTTGTTGCTTCAAAGTTAAGATATCTCTTAAGAGAAGTTGGTTCAAACTGGCCACGATTTTACCCAGGAGCAATTGATTTTTTAAAAAAGGCTACTACGGATGGATATTTTGCAGATGTCGGAATTATCTCGTCGGGACATGATGCATTCATTAATCGTTCTCTTGAAAAAAATGGAATTGATTCTTCAAGACTAATCATCGTAACAAGTGACCTTATTCGTCAGAAGCCAATGCCAGAAAGACCAAGATATAAGCCACATTCTTCTCAATTTGCAGAGGCTCATAAAAGATGGCTTGATATGCACGGTGGTCTTCCTAAATCTAATGATAGATATGGCAAAGAGTTGTATTTAGGGAGGGGCTTAGGAAAGCCAAACATTTTATATATAGGAGATAGTGTTGAGAAAGATGGGGGCTTGGCAAAAGAAGCAAGAGTTCCATTTATTTTTGTGCCAAATACTGAGCAGGGAATTGATCTACAGGGAAATGCTCAAATCAGAGCTGACGCGGGATTTTTAGAAATTAATGAAATGCTTGATCTAATGAATGGAAATGAAGCGCTCCGAGAGCAATCATTTGCTCAAGTGCTTTTTAGCGTAGAAGATTCTGAATTATTTCCTCCGCCTATGGAAAGCGATAGGCCTTGGCCAAGAATTATGAGAGAAGGAGCCGGAAGGATGATGGAAAGAAGATGAAAAGAATTACTTACTCTCAAGTCGGGGATAATTATGATACCAAAGATCCGATAAAGAAATTATTTCAAAATTCTGCAAACTCAACAGGTATTAATTTAAGATCTCATGGATTTAGTGAAGTAACAGATTCCAGAGGAGAATCTGCTTATGTTTGGAAGCAAGGTAATATTTATATGGCATCAGTTATAGAAGGGTTGGGAACTAAAAATTTAATAGCTGATGACACTAGAAAATTTGCTAAGAGAACATACTACGACGTAATAGCGCATGATACAGTTGCTACGATTATTAATGATTTAGTTTCAGTTGGGGCAACGCCTCTCACTTTAAATGCATACTGGGCAATTGAAAATAACGACTGGTTACAAGATCGCGAGAGAATGACAGATTTAATAACAGGTTGGAAGAAGGCATGTGATATTGCTGGAGTTTCTTGGGGAGGCGGAGAAACACCAACTCTTAAGCAAATTGTAGTTCCTGGAGTTGCAGAATTTGGAGGTTCAGCTGTTGGGATTATAAAAAATCAAAAAAATCTTGTAACAGATAAAAAATTAAAAGCTGGAGATAAAATAATTTTTATAAAAAGTAATGGGGTTAATGCAAATGGAATTTCATTAACGCGTGCTATCGCTAAAAAATTACCTAAAGGATACGGCACACTTCTTGATAATAATAAAACATATGGAGAAAGTTTGCTTACAAAGTCCAACATTTATGCAAAAGTCATTCAAGACTTACAAAAAGAAAAAATTGATATTCATTATATTTCCAATATCACAGGACATGGAATGCGAAAAATAATGCGAGGAAAACCAAGTTTCACATATGTAATTGAAAAAGTATTTAAACCTCAACCAGTGTTTGATTTTATTGCAAAACATGCAGGACTTGATGACAATGAAATGTATCAAACTTATAACATGGGTCAAGATTATGCTTTGTTTATTCCCGAAAAAGATGCTAAAAAAACTTTAAAAATAATTGAGAAAAATAAATTCAAGGCGATAGATGCAGGATATGTGGAAAAAGGAGAGAAGCAGGTTGTGATAAGGCCAAAAAACTTAATTTTTAAAGGCGAGACGTTGGATCTAAGATAAGCGAAATTATTTATTTAATTCTATAGCCTCTTTGAGATTTTGATTATAGAATAAAGCTTTTTCAAATTCTGATTTAGCTGCTAGAGAATTTCCTTGTTTTTCATATATTTTTCCTCGCAGAATATAAAGTTCAGAAAAAGCTCTGTTTTGATTATTTAGGATTTGTTCTGAAATTTCCAAAACTCTGGCGTCGTTTCCTAGTTCGTAGTAAGATTTGATTGGTTCTGTTTGATACCAAAGAGTGCGAAAGGGAAGCTGACTTTCTACTTTTTCAAATTCTTCAACTGATTTTTGAAATTCACCCAAATGGTAATAGGCAACAGATAAGTTAAATCTGTCATCGATATTGTTTGGAGTTGTTTCAAGTTCTTTTAAAGAATTATTTTTGGCTTTTTCCCAAGCTATTTTTTCATCAATATCCTCGTCAATGATTTGTTTAGCAATATCTTCTTTTTCTTTTGGTACCAAAACCAAATACTCATAGTTAAATTTTTTCCAAAGTTCATTAAAGTCTTCATAAGAGTACTGAAGATCATGTCCCTGAAGTGAATCGTCCTGAATAAATACTTTTTGATTATCGTCATAACCCTTAACGACTCTAAAATGTCCTATGTCCTCAGTGGTTTTGGTCCAGGTACGTGCAATTATGGGCATTCCATTTGCGATAAATTGTTTTAGAATTTGATCATTTCCCATTGGGCGAAGAAATGGAACTAAATCATACTCTTTAGATTTCTGCGCAACTTCCTCAAAGGTCACTGATTTATCATCATTGTCGCCGCCCGGGATTTGATAAGGCCTGAGCGATTGACCTAAAATTTCCTGACTTACATTAATACCATAAAATCTTAAAGCCATTGATAACGCCGCAGGTCCGCAGTTGTTAAAGCTTTGGAAAATGTGATATGAGCCATTTGAAAGAATTGTTGATGAGGGAATGGGAGGTAGGGCATAGGGAGTAGAAGTGGGAGGGAGAGACGATTTATCATTTATGATTGATGATTTATTAATTAAGTCTGAAGTATTATTGATCGGAGTTTTATCTAAAGGAATAATTATTTCTTTAAAAATAAATGAAAGAATTATAGACGAAATTAATATGATGATAAAGATAAGTAAGACATTTAGTTTTCCAGATTTTATTTCAGATTCATTTGTATTTTTGATAGAATTCTTCATATGAAAAGTTTAATTGTTCTTGTTTCAATTATATTTATATCCGCAGTTTTGGCTGGTCTTACATTTTACTCTAAAAATGATTTAAAAGATAATAAATTTGATGTTTCTCAAAAAAAATATTGGTTTGTTTTAAATAGAAAATCAGGCACCGAAAATTTATATCTAGGAACTCCTGGCGAGGCTAACAATAGTAAATTAGTAAGATCTTTTCAAGTAAAGACAGGAGCTGCTTGGTCTCCAACTCCTCATCCTAAGCTCGTCGGAAGAGATTATTGGAAAATAATAAAAAAAGAATCTTCTGCATATAATCCTGATACTGCTCCTTACTTTCTGCAGCTGGATATTCCTACAAGTAATGAGTGGCCATATGGCCCCGTTCCATATACTGAATGTAAAGATGTTAATTCTGGGGAGAGTATTCAGTGCGATTGGGTTCTGCCAGGATATTTTGGGCTCCACGGCGTAGGTGGAAATCCAGCCAAACTTTCTAAAGAAGATTATGGAAGTTCGGGATGTATTAGGCACAGGGATGAAGATATTAGTTATTTATTTAACCTCTTAAATCCAGAAAAAGAAGAAATTAGATATTACGTTGAAGATAACTAGGTAGCTTTGGTATAATTTTAACTCATGGCAGCTAAGACTACGATACCTCCACAAATTCCAGAAAAACCATACGCACCTTTAACTAAATCGGAGAAGAGGAGAAAGATTATTTTTTTAGTTTCAGCACTTATTGTTATAAATCTTTTTGTTTGGGGTGCTTTTTATTTTACTTTTTATAAAGCCGACCAAATGAATAAAATAGCAGCAGTTGTAGGAAATTCAAAAAATGTAAATGTTTCACCTACGCCTTTTCCATTTCAAGAGATGACTATTCCTGCACTTCGTGCACGTGAATATAAAAGTAATTTGGGAGAAAGAGAAGTTTATTCAAATGGCTCAAATTATACAAGCTATTTAACAAGTTATGATTCTGATGGTAATAAAATTAATGGTCTTTTAACAATTCCAAATGGGGAGGCGCCAAAAGGAGGATGGCCAGCGATCGTATTTGTACATGGATATATACCTCCCTCTATATATACAACTACGGGAAATTATGTCGATTATGTAGATTATCTTGCTCGAAATGGATATGTAGTCTTTAAAATTGACTTACGTGGACACGCAGGCAGTGAGGGAGAAGCAGGCGGTGGATATTACGGATCGGATTATATAGTAGATGCCTTAAATGCCCGAGCAGCGCTTGGTGCATCTGATTTTGTAAATAAAGATAAGATTGGCCTGTGGGGACATTCGATGGCTGGAAATGTGGTCACTCGTTCTTTGGCAGCTCGACCTGAAATTCCCGCAGTTGCTATCTGGGGCGGGGCAGTTTACACATATGCAGATATGCAAAAATATGGAATTGATGATAATTCTTACAGACCACCGGTTGATGCAAATAGAAATAGTAACAGAAGACAACAATTAAATAAAACTTACGGCGCATTTGATCCGAAAAGTGAATTTTGGAAGCAAGTTCCTTTTACAAATTACCTTGGTGATATAAAAGGAGCAATTTCCCTAAATCATGCTGTAGATGATACTGTAGTAAATATTGGTTATTCACGTGATTTGAATACTTTGCTTAATAAAACAAATATTCCTCACGAATTAAATGAATATCCAAGTGGTGGTCATAATATAAATGGCGCTTCTTTTGTCCCAGCAATGCAAAAAACCGTTGATTTTTACGACAAATATCTTAAGTAATTGAAAGCGATGGAGAGAAGAACAGGGAATAGTGTTCTAATCGTAGATGGTGGTGGAAGAGCAGCCGCACTGGCGCATGCATATTCAAGAAGTCCCCATGTCGATAGAATTTTGGTGGCTCCTGGGAATGATTTTATTTACTCGTCTACGCTCGGAAAGCCTGTTGAGATTTTTCCAAACATTAAAACCACAGATGTTAAAAATATATCTAAATTAGCTCGTGAGAGAAGCGTTTCTTTGGTTGATGTTGCACAGGATAACGCAGTGGAAGTTGGACTAGTAAATAAGCTTCAATCTTTGGGAATTGACGTTGTAGGCCCTACAAAGGAAGCAGGACAGATCGAGTGGGATAAATCATGGGCGAGAAATTTTGGTGAAGAAATTGATCTTCCTCAGCCTGAATTTAAAACATTTAATTCTGCAAGGCAAGGACTCGAGTATCTCGGAAATCAACCTGAAAGAAGATGGTTTGTGAAAGCTTCAGGGCTTGTTGGTGGAAAGGGGGCGTTTCCAGCCGAGAATAATATTGAGGCTAGAATAAGAATTGAAGAAGTTTTCAAAATTGACTCGGGTTGTGTATTAGAAGAGTGGCTTATGAATGATGATGGAACACCTGGTAGGGAATTTTCAGCATTTATAGTTAGTGATGGGGAAAATTTTTTATCACTTGGAAATGGACGGGATCATAAAAGACTTTTAGATGGAGATCTTGGGCCAAATACTGGGGGAATGGGAGTTATTGCTCCAGTTGAAGATTTGTCCGCCAGTGTTTTAGAGCAAGCTGATTCAATTTTTCAAAAAACTATAAATGGATTAAAAGATATGAAAAGGCCTTATAAAGGAGTTTTATATCTTGGTGGAATGGTGGTAATTCAAAATGGTGTGGAAAAAGTTTATGTGATCGAGTTTAATGCTCGTCATGGTGATCCTGAGGCAGAAGCAATACTTCCAGGCATAACATCTGATTTTTATGAGCTTGGTAAAGCTGTGGCAAGTGATGATTTAGGGACGCTTCAGATAGTCAGGGACAGTTTGTATAGAGTTAGTGTTGCTGGTGTAGCGCGTGAATATCCAGGTGAAACGCTAGTTGAAAGGGAAATATTTGGGCTTGAAGATGCCAGGAAAATAGCTAAGCTTTATGGTGCAGGAATCAGAATAGTAGGGAATAGACATTACGCAAAAGGAGGAAGACTTTTTTATCTTGTCGGAGAAGGTATAGATTTAAAGTCAGCATCACATCAAGCATACGAAGCAATGAGCAGGGTTTCTATCAATGATGACGGTCTTCATTTCAGGACTGACATCGGTTTTAAATCTGCCTAGGATTGAATGTATAAATTGCAGATTTTTGCATCTTGAATTATATCGTTTAGCCCGATAAGATAATATTCATCGAATTCTCAGTTTTATCTGATAATTTTGATTATCTAGCAAAAATATATGATAATAGAGGTTGTTAAATGCTCATTAATTTAAAAATTAATGATGCATATAACTAACTCTAGAAACTCGCAAGCTCGTTAAGAGTTAGTAAGGGGGTGATTTAATGGAAGAAAATAACACATCAGCAAGTTCAAGTAACGGCGGAAGTAAAAAGGGATTAATTATTGCAGTAGTTGCTGTAATAGTTATTCTAGCTGTTGCAGCTGGAGGTTTTGCGTTTTTAAATAAAGATAAGCTAATGGAGGAAGCAAATGAAAGCGCTGCTGTTGAAAATGCTGAATCTCAAGTTCAAGCTCAAGTTACTCCTGAAGCTATGCAGCAAGCAAGTCCTTCAGCAAATGTATATAAAGATGGAACTTATGAGGCTACAGGAACCTATTCGTATCATTCTGGAACTGAATCTGTAAAGGTATCGGTTACTTTGAAAGATAATATGGTTGAAGAAGTTGATGTAACCACATTGGCAAAAAATCCTACATCAAAACAGATGCAGGCAGATTTTGCTGCTAACTATAAAACTATGGTAGTGGGCAAAAACATTAACGAAGTTAAGCTTGGAAAAGTTTCAGGTTCAAGTCTTACTCCAATTGGATTTAATGCAGCAATTGAAGACATAAAGTCTCAAGCAAAATCTTAATGAACAATTTTCAGATCAGTTTTGAAGCAATTGGAACCCATTGGGTAATCGATTGCTTCAATTCTGTTAATGACAAAAAAATTATCGAAAAAATAATTTATGAAAGAATTGAAGATTTTGATAGAACATACTCAAGATTCCGTCATGATTCTATAGTCTGGCAAATGTCAGAAAATGCGGGAGAATACACTCTTCCTTCTGACTCAAAAAGATTTATGGACTACTACGAATCTTTTGAGCGCGCAACAAATGGTAAATTTACTCTTCTGATTGGAAACACATTAACTGAAGCCGGATATGATTCTTCTTATGGTTTAAAGCCTGGAAAAATTAATAAAGTACCACAGTCGTCATCTATTTATGTTTGGGATTATCCAATTCTTACTATAAAAAAACCTTATATTTTGGATTTTGGAGGACTAGGGAAAGGATATCTGATTGAAATTATTGCGGATCTATTAATTCAAAACCAAATTCAATCTTTTTGTATCGACGCAGGAGGAGACATATTTTGTAAAAATTTGGCAATACCAATTCGTGTGGGCTTAGAAAATCCACGTGATTTTAATCAGGTGATTGGAGTAGTGGAATTGAATAACAAAAGTATATGTGCTTCATCGGGTAGTAGGAGAAGGTGGGATAAATATCATCATATAATGGATCCTGTAACTTTAGATTCACCGGAAAATATATTGGCATCATGGGTGATTGCCGACGAGCCAATATTGGCTGATGGACTTTCAACATCTTTATTTTTTACATCGGCCGAAAAATTATTAAAATATTTTAATTTTGAATATCTTATTCTTTATCCTGATTTTTCTATGCACAAATCACAGAATTTTTCCTCAGAATTGTTTACAAATTAATTAGCTTAAGATAATTTTCAGTCTATTTTAAGAATGGACCTCTATTATAAGTTTATGAAGAAATATTTACAGATCAGTGTAGTAGGAATTATTTTCGTTGGACTTTTACTCATAAGAAATTTTTCAGGTGGCGATGAAGATGAAATAAATGTTGGAGAAGCAAGCTCACAAGTGATAAATTCTACCCAAGTAACTAAAACTCAGAATTCATCATCAAATCAAAATAATTCTTCAACTTTTGCTGCAAATACTCCGGCAGATACAACCGGAAAATATAAAGATGGAACATATTTAGGAACTGTAGAGGATGCGTATTATGGGAATGTTCAAGTAAAAGTAGTGATAAGTGATGGAAAAATAGTTGATGCCACTTTAGCTCAGTACCCAAATGATAATCACACCTCAATTAGAATAAACAGTTTAGCGGAAGGATACTTGAAAGCAGAGGCAATTGATGCTCAAAGTGCAAATATAAATAATATTTCAGGGGCTTCGCTCACCAGCGCAGCATTTAAAACTTCACTTGCTTCAGCGTTATCTCAGGCGCAAAATTAAATGAAAATACCTATAGTTGATGATGTTTTAAATAAAATTACAATGTATAGGATTACATTGTATTACCTTATTTTTTTGACAATAGTTGCCGGAATTTTAGGATTTTTTAACCTTATTAATGTAAATCCATTAACCCTAATTATTACAGGAATTTATATTTTAACTTTGTGTTATCTGTCAAATTATATTTTTGCTTATTTTTTTAAAGCAAGCAGAAATATAGAGTCTGTATTTATAACCGCATTAATTTTACTTTTAATAATTCCAACAAATTTTCCAAACAATTTAATTTTTATTTCTCTCGCTTCAATTGTTTCGATTGGAATAAAGTATTTGCCAACAATAGATAAAAGGCATATTTTTAACCCTGCGGCCGGAGCTCTTGCTGCCATAACTCTTCTTATACCTGAATATGCTGCTACTTGGTGGGTAGGGACGCCTATGCTTCTTCCATTTGTTTTTCTGGGAGGACTTTTGGTCGTTAGGAAAGTTAGAAGGGAAGAGATGGTTGGACTGTTTGTAATTACCTATCTAATTCTTATTTCAATTACATCAATTTTTCATAATTTAAGTTTTACATATTTGATAAATAGTCTGCGAATGAGTGTTTTTGATACAGCATTATTCTTTTTTGCTTTTGTAATGTTTACAGAGCCAATTACATCTCCACCAACTAAAAAACTTCAAGGATACTTTGCGCTATTAACCGCATTTCTATATGCAACGCCTCAATTAAAGTTTTTTGGATTTGTTTTAACCCCAGAAGAAGCTTTAAGTATTTCAAATATTTTTAGTTACATTGTCAGTCCAAAATACAGACTTACTTTAAAACTTAAAGAAAAAATTGCAGTTGCCCAGAATACATTGGTTTTTAATTTTGGAAAAGTGAATAATTTTAATTTTACTCCGGGACAGTATATGGAGTGGACGCTACCACATCCAAATGCTGATAACAGAGGAAATAGAAGATATTTTAGTTTATCATCAAGTCCTGCTGAGGATGTGCAAATTGCCGTAAGGTTTCACGAAAAAAGGAGTAGTTATAAAAAAGCAATGCTAGCAATGCAGTCAGGGTCTGTAATAACTGCAAATGCACTCGCCGGAGATTTTACTGTTCCAATTTCTAAATTAAATAATACTGTATTTATTGCTGGAGGCATTGGGATTGCTCCATTTAGAAGTATTATTCAGGATTTAGTTGACAAAAACATAAAAGTGGATTTGTATTTATTCTATTCAAATAGAAGCTGGAACGAGGTTGCGTTTTTAGAATTATTTCAAAAAGCATTTAATAATGGCGTTAAAACTGTGTATACACTTACCGATAAAAATAACTTACCTGAGAATTGGCAAGGAGAAGTGGGACATTTTACCCCCGAGTTCATCAAAAAGTATATTAGTGATTGGAAGAGTAAGACTTTTTATATTTCAGGTCCCCAAAATATGGTTTCTTCAACGCAAGAAATGTTACTTAAGGCTGGAATTAAAAGAAAAAATATAATGACTGATTTTTTCCCCGGATTCTAGAATAGCAAGAAAGAAAAAAAATTAGTAAAATAAAATCATGAAATATTTTGACATATTCCTGAATAAATTTTCAATGTATAAGGTAGTTTTGTTTAGCTTGTCTGCTATATTTTTAGTTTCTCTGATTTATTCGTTTATGGGTGTAATTTTTTATAAACCCCTAAACATTATTTCAAGTTTGGCAATACTTACTGCTGTTTGTTTTTTAGCAAATTACATAATTAGTACTATTTTAAAAATTCCATATAATTTTGAATCTCCATTTATTACGGCTTTAATAATGACTTTTGTAATGGTGCCAATTTCTAAAATCTCAGATTTATATATTTATGTTCTCGCAGGTGCATTGGCTATGTTAAGTAAATATATTTTAGCTTTAAATAAAAAGCATATTTTTAATCCTGCAGCTTTTGGATTGGTGGTAATCGGTTTAGCTGGTTTTCCTCAGATCAATTGGTGGGTGGGGAATTCGCATTTATTTCCATTCGTTTTGGTATTTGGATTATTAGTGGTTAGAAAATTAAGGAAATTTTCAATGTTTTCCACTTATTTTATTTTCTCCTTAATGTCAATTTCTTTTTTCGCTGTTCAAAATCAGAGAGATTTATTTACTACACTAATAGAAGCTATTACTTCATATCCGCTGTTATTTTTGGGGGCATTTATGCTTATTGAGCCGTTAACAACTCCACCAAGAAAAAAAGAGCAGTTAATTTATGGTGGAATTGTGGGAGTTTTATCAGGCGCTCAATATCATATTGGTCCTATTTATTCTACGCCTGAATTCGGACTTCTTATAGGAAATGTTTATTCTTTCATAGTAAGTTTTCGAAGAAGACTTGCTTTGACTTTTGACCACAAGAAAGAATTAGCTCCTGGAATTTTTGAGTTTTCATTTCTAAAGAATTCAAATTTTGATTTTCATCCGGGAGAATATCTGGAGTGGACTTTGGGAAATGTTAAATACGACTTTAGAGGACAGAGAAGATTTTTTTCTATTGCTTCAGCTCCAACTGAAAACGATATAAAAATAGGTATTAAAACTTTTGAAAAAGGCAGTAATTTTAAAAATAAATTATTAGCACTTAAAAGAGGAGATAAGATTTATGCAAGTAATTTAATGGGCGATTTTCTTCTATCTAAAAAACATGGGAAATATGTCTTTATTGCGGGAGGAATAGGGATTACACCATTTAGAAGTATGATAAAAAATGCACTTGATAAAAATGAAAAAATTGACGCCGTCTTATTTTATTCGTGCTCGGAAGAGAGCGATTTCATTTATCGAGATGTTTTTGAATCTGCAAGTAAAATTGGATTAAAAACTATTTATATTTGTTCACATCCATCAGAGCAATTCAAAGGAGTAAGGGAAAGAATTAATTCAGAAATTTTAATAAAAGAAGTACCTGATTATAAATCGCGAACATTTTATCTTTCTGGACCAAATGTAATGGTTAATGGATATAAAAAACTATTAAAAGGATTGGGAATAAGGTTTGATAAGATTATTACTGACTATTTCTCCGGATATTAAATTGTGACTCTGCTATGTATAGAAGCCAATTAATTTGTTATAATTTGCCTCAGACTGTAATTAATTATAAATGTTTGAGAAATTATCTAAAATTGATTTTCAATGGAATCACGCGATAAAAGCTGCGGTTTGCATGTTTCCGATGCTTGTTGCATACATAACTGGTCATGATTCTCTTTTGGTCCCTTTTGGTCAAGGAGGATTTTTTTATAGCACTTTACCTCTTCCTGAAAAAAAATTGGAAAGAATAATGTATATGTTTTTGATGGTAGGGGTAGGACTTGGTTTTTATATACTCGGAGGAACTGCGGCGCAAAGCCCAATGCTTTCTATTTTTATTACATTTGTAGTAATGGTAACAATAGCGTTAATCAGCGGAGGAAAAATGTTAGCTCCAATATCTTTTTCATTAGTTTCAGTATATACAGCTGGTCTTAATGTAAGTGATCCAGCGAAATTATCAGCTAATTTTGAAGGATTTGCATTTATTTTTATACTTTGTGGTTTTATTTCACTTTTTTCATTTTGGAAGCCATCAGATCTTACAAAATATAGAATTTTTAAACCTGCTGAAAATTTAGTCGCAGGAGTAAAGCTGGGTATTGGAACTTCAATTGCTCTTGCGCTCGGAAATTATTTTGATTTTGCAAAACTTGGTTGGCCAGTAAGTGCTGTTGGAACTATTGTTAGGTTTAATGAGGTGGAAAGTAAAAAAAGAGCTGTTAGTAGAGTTATTGGAACCGTAGGGGGTTCTGTTATGGCAATTATTTTATTTTTAGTATTTTCTGTTCCTACTGTATTTATGATATTGGCTTATGTTTTCGGAATTCTGCATTCCTTAATGAGTAAAACCTTGCTTGGGAAAACTGTATTTTTTTACACAGTTACAATTCTCATTCTCTATTCAATGAATGATTTATCTACGGGTCCTTTAATAGCAGCCCAAAGGATTTTTTATAATTTAATAGGAGTTCTTATTGCAGTATTTGTAGTTTTCTATCCGTTCCCAAAGCTTATGAAGAGACTTGAGAAAACAATTTCCGATTACGAAAGCTCGCTGCATTAATAGTTAAAATTTGATCATTGTTTTTGAAATTTTAATATATTAAAATCAAAAAGCTATGCCAGAAAAAAAAGAAAAATCAACAAAAGAAGTAAGTGATCCAAAAAACAAACAAAAAAATCTACTTGTTCTTTTCGCAGTAGCAGTTTTAATCGGAGCAGGAGCATATTATTTTATAAATCAAAAAAATATAAACACTTCAACGCCACCTGATGTGAATAAAGTCACAATGGCTCCAGATAATTCAAATTCAGGTTCAAATAATTCATCAGAATTAACATCTAAGAAATGGACATGGGTAAATACAAAAATGTCCGATGGAGCGGTAACTTCTCCAAGTAAAGATGGAGCTTTTACTGCCACTTTTCAGGATGATGGTAGATTAGTTGCTACAACAGATTGTAATAATGGAAACGGATCTTATGAAGTTGGAGCAGATAACACGCTTACAATTGGACCTATGGCCACTACAATGATGTTTTGCGAGGGTTCAAGTCAAGACGCTTATTTTCAGCAATTGGGAAATGTAGGAAGTTATAAGGTAAATAATGGTCAGCTTTGGTTGATGATTAAATTTGATAGTGGAACAATGATCTTCGAGTAATCTTCTTTTTATTCAATTCCTGTTATACTGTTTTAGTATGGAAACTGTCCAAAACCCACATGAATATTTTCTTGATCTTTTAAAAGAAATAAAAACAGCAAAAAAAAGAATATATCTTCAAAGTATGCTTTTTGAATCAGGAGGAAGAATTGATGAGCTTGGTAGTGAATTAATAAAAGCAAGCGAAAGAGGTGTTGACGTAAGGGTGAATTATGATTGGGTTGCTGATAAATATGTTGGTGGTGCATTGCCAAAACTTCCCGTAATTGAAAAGGGAAAAAGAGAGCTTTTGAATAAAATTAAGAGAAAAAATAAAAAAATGCATAAAAATTTGGAATATGCAGGAGTAAAGCTTTCAAAGACAAATGATCCTTCATTTCTAATAAGCGCATTTCCTTATCTTGGTAGAAGTCATATTAAATTTACGGTAATCGATGATAAGATTTGCTGGGTTGGTGGAGTTAATTTAACTAGTGAATCATTTGAGAATGTAGATATAATGGTCAAATCAAGTAAGGAAAAAATGATATCTGCGTTAACAAAATTATTTTATGAAATTAATGAAAACAAGAATGAAGAGGACTACAGTATAAAAATTGACGATAAAGAAACGTTGTATGTAGACGTAGGAAATAAAAATAAATCCATAATTTATGAGAAGGCAAAAGAAGTTATTAACTCTGCCAAAAAAAATATAGTGTTTATGTCTCAATTTGTTCCAGACTCAAAGCTTCTTCGTGAAATTGAAAAAATTTCTGAGAAAGGAATAGGCGTAAAAATTATAACTTCTAATGAAGACGATCCGCTATTCACAAAGTATCCTGAAAAACTTACATATGTAATGCTTAAAAAAACAATTGAGGATAGAAATAATATTGAGCTAATTCATTTGTCTCGAAAAGTTCATGCAAAGCTAATACTAGCTGATAATGAAGTAGCTCTTTATGGTTCACATAATTATATTTATTCAGGAGTGTTATTTGGAACAGCCGAGATAATGATAGAGAATTCTGAGGAGAGGTTGATTCATCAATTAAATAAATACTTAGAAGATTCTATTTTAAAAAATTAAATCTTTGTAGGTTTGAGGAATGATCTTCAAATATACAATCTTTTAATTTTTCTTCACAAGAAATTTATAAGTTTGCATTCCTATAATTGCACCGATGATGGGGGATAAAAGTGTTATTAATGATAATGATTTAGATGCTAATGCTACTGCAGGATTTAGAAAGCCAGGTGCTCCCATCAAGCCTGCGATAAAAGCACCAAGAGCAAGCGACCCACCGATTACTGCACCTGCAGCTCCATCTGATATTTTTCCAAAAACTACTGAAGCAATTCCAAAAGTAAGAATTGCAGTTCCTATTATCTCCCCTGGAATAATGGTTAGTTCTCCAATAAGATCCGTAGACCCCGTTATTTGAAAACCAATAACTATAGCTGTAATTAGTGCAAGAACAGCCCCAATTGTTTGTCCGACTATATATTTAGAAGCTACAGTAGGTTCAATTTTTCGAAGACTTAAAAGTCCAAGCGTTACTGCAGGATTTAAGTGGCAACCAGAAATAGCGCCAATAGTATAAACAAATACTCCAACAGTTAAGCCTGCAATTACAGGGATGGGAACAGGGAAGTTAATAGTGTTTGCGGAGAGAAGAACAGCAAGACAGAGAGTGAATGTTCCGAGTGTTTCAGCGATTATCTTTTTTACGTCCACTTATTTAATAATACTACTTTACTATCATTTGGCAATAAGCAATTAAATTTCTATGGTGTTGTAGTTGGAGCAGGTGAGGATTGAGCGCTTGAAGCAGGTGCTGGGTTTGACGCTTTTGCTAGAGTTGGACCTTTCACTACCTGGAATGTAAGTGGTTCGTTTGCTTTACTGGTAACTTTTACAGTTACATTAACTTCTTTATTCAGCATTGAGTTTTTTATAGTTTCAGAATTTGTTTCGTTGAAAACTAAATAATATACATATCCAGTTTCTGAATCAGTTAATGTAAAAACACTTCCTCCAAGAGCTGGGTCATCTTCTACAAAAGCAATTGTACCCGTAAGATTTACAACTTCATTTTGAGTGTAAAGTTCTTTGTCAATTTTTTGCATAGTAGCTATTCCGGCAATCTTCAAATTTCTAGCTCTTGTTTTAAGATTGTTTATTGCTAAAACTACGTCTTTTGGGAGTGTAGGATTTTTAGTTACCAAGACTTTTGGATTTCCATTTACATAAACAAGAATTGTATCTAGATCTTTTTGACTAGTGCTAGTAAGAAGCGGTCTGAGAGTTTCGGCGTAAGCTTTGATGAGAGCAAGTCTTACTTGTGGATTTTGGACGTCTTTAATAGCATCTGCAGTTGATCTCATGCCTTCCATTGCAGTCATTGCAGTTTCTTTTTTCGCCTCATCGGATTCTTTTTTGACATCCATAACTTGTTGTTTTGTTTCATTTAGTGCACGAGTAAGTTGATCAATTTTTGATTGAGAGAAGAAGAAATAAAAAACCAAAGCTCCTATCGCAAGAACTGCGACGATTGCTAATATAATTGAGAGTAAGCCTGATTTACCCATATTAATTTGGGCATAGCGTAGCACTTAGGAATAGAGTTGTCAACAATTTAGAATACCAAACCAATTAACTAATCTAAATTACTGATATTAATTTGGTATATAATTAATTTAGCAAAACTTTTTTAATTGATGTTAGTGAAAAACTATTTCGTGAATTTAAATTTATAAAGTGAAGATTTTAAAGACTGAAATTATTGCTTTATTTATCCTCTCAATATTTATTTTAATAAGTTCTTTTGCGCTTTTAAAATCGGGTTTTTTCAGAACCATCGATGATACTACTACAGTTAGAATAATGTATCTTGAAAAAGAAATCGTAAGAGGTGATATTCAAAATATTCCCGTCAGGTGGTCTGCAGAATTATCCAATAATTATGGCTACCCGATTTATATGTTCTATGCGCCTCTTTCATATTACGGCGGTGCAATATTAATGCTTCTGGGTTTCCATCAAATAATAGCTACTAAATATGTTTATATTTTCCCGTTAATAGTAGGACCATTTTTATTTTATCTTGCTGCAAGACAAAAAGCATCTTGGATTCCAGCGCTTTCTGGAAGTATTTTATTTACACTTTTTCCATTCAGAGGTTTTGACACTTATATAAAAGGTGGAGCTGGAGAGGCATGGGCAATAGGTTTTATTCCCGGGGTATTTTTGGGAATATTTCTTTTGGAGAAAAATAAGAGGATAGGTATTCCAATTGTTGCATTATTTATATTTTTGACGATTATTTCGCACCAGCTTGTAGGATATTTATTATTAATTTTAGTAGTAATATATGGATTAATTTTTATAAGAAAAAATAAAGATTTTTGGTTATCTTTTTTCCTTGGATTGGGTCTTAGTGCATTTTATTTGATTCCTCTAGTTAAATACTTGCCGCTAATAAAGGTAAGAGATTTGTCAGAAAATAGAACGGGAATTCTTAGTTCACTAGTCAGTATAAAATCCATTTTACTTACGCATATAGATTTAGATCCTGTCAGAAGATTTTCTAGCAATATTTTGTTTTTCATTTTTTCAGGTGCGTTTATTTTCAGTATTTTTATTTTTCTTAAGCAAAAAACTGCAAGCAATAAGCAGATTTTATTTTTTGGAGTAATTTCATTTATCTCATTGTTCTTAATCTCGGATTTATCATATTTTGCTTGGAAAATTGTTTTACCAGTTACAGGTTTTCTTCAATTTTCATGGCGACTTTTTGCGATCTTAGCATTTACGCTATCAATCTTTTTAGTGTTAGTTTTAGATTCACTTAAAAACAAAAAGCAAAAGTACATATTTAGCATTGGTATAATTTTTATCTCGATTTTATTTATTCCATTTTTTAAACCTGTAGAATATACGACCTTTTATGAATACAGAGTAGAAGGTGAATGTGCTACTACAACTTGGCAGAATGAATATTTGCCAAAATGGGTAAAGGATTGTCCGAACCTTGATGAAGAGATTAGGTTAACTGATAAAAATGGAAAATTAACAAAAATCAGTTCAAATTTGTTAACCGTGAGCGCAATTTCTGAAGTTAATAAAAAAAGCGAACTTATTATTAATAAATATTATTTTCCAGGATGGAATGTAGAAGTAAATGGCGATAATTCTCAAATAAATTATACTTTTTCAAATTCTGGAATAATGAAGGTAAATCTTCCAGAGGGGAAGAGTGATATTAGAATTTATTTTTCTAAAACAAATACTATGCTAATTTCTGATTTAATCTCAATAATTTCAATTATATTTCTTATTTTTATAACATGTAAAATTATTTTTTTAGAGCATAAAAAGAATAAGTAAATACTAATTATAACTTTATTTTTATAGTCAAAATAGTGATACTATAATATTAGGTATTATTTCATGAAAAAACTGCCAATTATTATTCTGGTGCTTATTGTAATTGGAATTATATTCTGGTTTTCTTTTCTAATCTCACAATCAAATATTCAGGTTTTTAATCCAAAAGGTGATATAGCTTCACAGCAAAGAGATCTTATTTATATTGCTATGGGAGTTATGCTTTCGATAGCTATTCCTGTTGTTTTAACTGCATTTTTTATAATGTGGAGGTATCGAGATGGAGGCAAAGGAAAACATGAACCTGAAAAAACAGGGGGAAGATTAACTTTATTTATTTTTTGGCTCTTTTTCCTGGAGCTAGTTTTATTTTTCTTTTATCTTGTAATAAGAGGATCATATTCTCTGGATCCACATAAAGAAATCATTGCTGATGTTCCTCCAAAGACAATTCAAGTGGTGGCTTTAGATTGGAAATGGCTATTTATTTATCCCGAGGAAAATATAGCAGTTGTAAATTTTCTCCAAGTTCCAGCAAAAACTCCTATCAGTTTTAAATTAACTGCAGATGGACCTATGAATTCTTTTTGGATTCCTCAGCTTGGAGGTCAAATTTATTCTATGGCTTCGATGGAAACTAGTATTCATTTGATGGCAGATGAAATTGGTGATTTTCAAGGAGGAGCAGCGGAGATAAATGGGCGAGGATTTGCAGGTATGAGATTTATTACACGTTCTAGTACCGAGGATGATTTTGAGGATTGGGTAAAGTGGGTTAAGCTTTCAGGAGAGCCACTTACAAAAAGTAAATATGAAGAGTTAGCTAAGCCATCCGAAGATAGTCCAATAATTTACTATTCAGAAGTTGAGGAAGGACTATATAATAATATTATGATGAAGTATATGGCTCCTGGTGAGTCTCATGGGGGGGGAGATGAATGAGCAATAATTTATATTATTTAATTTTTGGAAAATTAACTATTGAAGCTTTGCCGCATCAATGGTTTACAATCGCAGGAACAGTATTTATTTCACTTTCAGGTATTTTTGTAATTGTATTAATCACGTATTTTAAAAAGTGGAAATTTTTATGGAGTTATTTAACCTCAACTGATCCTAAGAAGATTGGAGTAATGTACATAGTTTTTGCCACTCTTATGTTGATTCGAGGTGGACTTGATGCTGTTATGATTTGGCTCCAGCAAGCTATGGCATTGGGGCCAAATCAGGGATATCTGGATGGTCAACATTTTCAGGAAATTTTTACAGCACATGGAGACATAATGGTTTTCTTTGTGGCCATGGGATTCCTTATTGGATTAATTAATATAATTGTTCCGCTCCAAATTGGAGCACGAGATTTGGCTTCACCATTTTTAAATACTCTTGGTTTTTGGCTTTATGTTGCAGGGGGAGTTCTTATAAATGTATTTTTTGTTTTTGGTGGTACGTTTGCTTCAGCAGGTTGGCTGTCAGTAGCTCCACTATCAGAATTGCAATATAGTCCAGGAATTGGAATTGATTATTGGATGTGGGCTATTCAAATTTCAGGATTGGGAACACTTTTGGGTGGAATAAATTTCGTGATGACAATTCTTAAAATGCGTGCTCCGGGAATGACCTTAATGCGAATGCCACTTTTTACATGGACGTCTCTTTGCAGCATGGTTTTGGTAATTTGCATTTTTCCAATTCTTACAGCAACTTTGGCGCTTTTAAATCTTGATCGACTTCTAGGAATGCACTTCTTTACAAATAGTAATGGGGGAGATCCAATGCTTTACACTAATCTTATTTGGATGTGGGGGCATCCCGAAGTTTATGTTTTAGTTTTGCCTTTGTTTGGAGTTTTTTCAGAGATTGTCTCAACATTTTCTCAGAAAAGAGTATTTAGTTATAAAACTCTTGTAACTTCTGCGATTATAATTACAGCTTTCTCAATGCTCGTATGGTTGCATCATTTCTTCACTATGGGAGCGGGAGCAAGTGTTAATGCTTTCTTTGGAATGATGACTGTAATAATAGCTCTTCCTACAAGTATTCAGGTTTTCTGCTGGATAGCCACTATGCATAAAGGGAAAATTCAATTTAAAACTCCAATGCTCTGGTTTATGGGTTTTCTTTTAACGTTTACATTCGGTGGGCTGACAGGGGTATTAATGGCTATTCCTCCTGCGGATTTTCAAATACATAATAGTTTATTTTTAGTTGCACATTTTCATACGATGGCAGTGGGAGGAGCACTTTTTGGAATATTTGCAGCAATTACTTACTGGTTTCCTAAGATTGCAGGTTTTAGGCTCGATGAAAGACTGGGAAGATACGCATTTTTTGCCTGGATTATAGGATTTTTTGTAGCTTTTACGCCTCTTTATATCTTAGGTCTTATGGGAGCGACAAGAAGACTAAATCATTATGTGGATGCAAGTTGGCAACCACTCTTTATAACTGCTCTTATTGGCTCTCTTATTATCGGGTTAGGGTTTTGTCTTCAAGTTTTGCAAATAGGTGTAAGTATTAAAAATAGGAAGAAATTAGCAGTTGATGGTGATCCTTGGAATGGGCGAACTCTTGAATGGGCAACAAAATCTCCAACTCCTTTTTATAACTTTGCAGTGCTTCCGGAAGTTAAATCAATTGATGCTTTTTGGGAAATGAAGAAGAGTGGGGAATTCGGAGAGAAATTAAAATATGAAGCAATTCATGTTCCTAAAAATACAGCCACTGGGATGTTTGCAGCTGCATTTTGTTTCCTAATTGGATTTTCTATGGTTTGGCATATTTTCTGGTTGGCAGGCTTAAGTCTAGTTGGTGCAATTGCTGTAGTAATCTATCGTTCACTTGATGAGCATACGGAATATGAAATTTCCGCAAATGAACTTGAGAGATTAGATTTGGGAAAAATATGACAGAAGAAAAAGAATTTCAAGAAAAACAAGAGATAGCAGTTTTTGGGTTCTGGGTTTATCTGATGACAGATTTACTTATGTTTGCTGTGTTATTTGCTTGTTTTGCAGTGCTTAGAGGAAACACTTTCGGTGGACCACCAGAGAGTGAATTAATAAGTCTTCCTTTCGTGTTGGTAGAAACACTCCTTCTTTTAACCAGTAGTTTTACAGTGGGGCTAGCTGTAATTTCTGCAAGAAATAAAAATCTTAAAGCCACAATTATTTCTCTCGTAATAACTTTTATTTTGGGAGCATCATTTTTAGGAATGGAAATTTATGAATTTAGTAATTTAATTTCTGAAGGACTTTCATGGAGAGCAAGCGCATCGCTTTCATCATTTTTTGCATTAGTAGGACTTCATGGACTTCATATTTTTGCTGGGCTTATCTGGCTTTTTATTATTATTCTTTATATTTTGAAAAGGGGACTTATTCCGCTTTCCATCAGAAAACTTGCGCTTTTTAGTCTTTTTTGGCATTTCTTAGATATTGTTTGGATTTTTATCTTTACTTTTGTTTATCTGATAGGAGTCATACTATGATAGAAAATAAGCATGTGCCTACAATAAAATCTTATATTATTGGTTTTGGATTATCACTTATTTTAACATTCATAGCATTTGGTGCGACATATTTTCATATTAACTCAGGACATTATTTTATTGATCACAATATTATCATTCCATTAGTTCTTGTTTTGGCGATGATGCAGCTTGTGGTTCAGCTCGTTTTTTTCCTTCATATTCTTCAAGAGGATAAGCCTCGTTGGAATCTTATGTTTTTTATTGGAACTTTTGGATTGGTTCTAA
Organism: uncultured Gammaproteobacteria bacterium; assembly: GCA_964637955.1. Lineage (GTDB taxonomy): Bacteria > Patescibacteriota > Microgenomatia > Levybacterales > UBA12049 > 2-01-FULL-39-10-A. Next base: position 125,614 of record CAZWXQ010000002.1, read on the forward strand.
TGGTTGTTATAGCATCTCTTTGGATAATGACTCACTTAAATTACAATATGACTCCGCAAGCTTCTACAGATTATATACTTCATGATGAAGGCATAAATCATCACCATGGAGAGGATGATCATGGAGAAGATTAGAAATTATTACCGCCTCACAAAGCCTGGAATTATCTACGGAAATATGCTTTCGACCATCGCTGGATTTCTTCTCGCAGCAGGATTAAATATTGACGTACTTTTATTCTTCTCAACTATTCTTGGAACAGCTTTAGTTATTGCTTCATCCTGTGTCATAAATAACTATACAGACCGAGAAATTGATAAGAAAATGAAAAGGACTAAGAATCGTGCGCTTGCTCAAGGCTTGATTCCTCGTAATAACGTATTTGTTTTCGCCGCGATATTAGGAGTTCTCGGATTTGGAATACTAATTCTTTTTACCAATTCCTTGGTAGTATTTTCAGGAATAATTGCTATGATTTCTTATACAGTTTTTTATGGTATCGCGAAAAGAAAAAGTCCTGTCGGAACTTTAGTTGGAACAGTCCCAGGTGCAATGCCACTAGTCGCAGGATATCTAGCAGTTACGAATTCAATTAATCTTGGAGCAATTCTTTTATTCTTTATAATGGTTTTCTGGCAACTTCCACATTTTTATGCTATTGGAATTTTTAGGCTGAATGATTATAGAGAGGCAGGTCTTCCAATTTTGCCAGTCAAGAGGGGAGTAAGAATCACGAAAATCCATATGTTAATTTGCATGGTTTTATTTGTTATTTGCTGCTTTTTATTAACGCATTTTGGATATACGGGAAATATATTTGCTTGGGTGATGCTACTTCTGGGACTGAGATGGATTTATATGGGTATTAAAGGTTTGAAAATCACTGACGATATAAAGTGGGCGAGAAAGGTTTTCTTTTTCTCAATAGTAATTCTAATGAGCATGAGCGCTCTTATGGCATTTAATGTTGTATTGCCATAAGTTTTCATGTATATTTATTTTATGAGCGCACTTTTGATCAGTCATATAATTATTGCTTTAACAGGAATTGGAATAACGACTATATTACTCCTCAAACCAAGCGAAAAAAAGCTAAATACTTCATTTTTATTCCTCGTGGGAACTTTGACGACTGGAACTATTCTGGTTCTTTCAACGCCAGGACACATGCTTCAAAGTTGTGTTATGGGTATAATCTACACAGCGTTCGTAGTAGGTGGTATCTCTATCGCCAAAAGACGCCTCGCAAAAAAACACGCCTCGTAACTTTTAAGATATTATTTAAAATTGCCTGAAATAATTAAATATTTAGAAAAATTAAATTGTACTAGGTGATGTAATTGGGCCGGGAGGAGGTTGAGATCCAGTATATATTGGCAAATTACTTGAAGGTGGTTGTTACATCTCTGGATCAAAGATTATTATTAGTTTTTAAAATGCTGAGTGCTGAAGATTTGGCACAATTTAATTACCACTTAGGTTGGAATCGTCAGTTGGGCCTTTTTCTGACGCTATTTTATCAGTAATAGGGCTTTTAAGACTGCTAAGCTTATCAGGGTTTTGAGCTAATCTAATCTATCTGGATTCGGATTCTCACTTAAATCAGCGTATTTATCTAGATCTATCATATCGCTTGGTCCTGAGGTGGGAATTGGTTTTTCTTTTCTTAAGCCGGCATATGGATCCAGGTCTTTAAAATCACTTTCTGAAGGGTATCCTGGTTCGCTTCTTCTCTTAAGTTCGAAAAGTGCTGCAAGATTAAGTGCTTGAGTTGTATCTACGTCGTGTTCTATTGCAGTTTTAATTAAAAAACCAGTAGCTGTTTCTCTGACTACAATATCATCTAATCCTTCATATGCTTCTCTTAGTCTATCTGAAAGTGGTTGACCAAGCGCATCTGTCCTATTTCTACCCAGGTATTCCGTGGCAGATCTCACTGCTTCTTGATAATCAGGGGATTTTAAAAGATCACTAAGACTATCAGGATCAATTCCATATTGCTCAAAAAGTTTTCTAGTTAAGCCCTCCGAGTCAAATTTATTTTTAGCTGTAGGATCTTTATGTGTGCCTGATAATGTATCAGGATCTAGCTCGGTTCTAGCTTTAGAACCATCAGGTGTGCCAGTTAAAGTATCTATTTTTGCTATAATTTCTGAATTTGGGTCTTTTATTAATTCTGAAGAAGGAGTAAATCCAATTGGGGTACCTGTAAAAATTTTGGGATTTGGATTTTGATAAGTTGGGGGTCTTAATGGTTCTTTAGTAATTTGTTCTGTAGGGTCAGCATTTGCATCAGGTGTAGAAGATTCAATTGGTTCTGGAGTTGGTGCGCCTGCTTCTGATCCTGTATCTCCATTCATATATTTAAATTTTAATCATTATAGAATATATTTGTCAACTTACCAATTAGTCCTGATGTGGTCCATGGCGTAAGAGAGGGAAGAGTGGACTTTTTTTCTAGGGTTAAAGATATTTTCAGGGTCGAAAATCTTTTTTGTTTCTTCAAATAACTCTACTATTTTTTTGCCATACATTACTTCTAGATAAGGGCTTCTGATTAGGCCATCGTTATGTTCTCCAGTTATCGAGCCATTGTATTTTGAAATGATTGCATAAACTTGGTCTGAAATTTCTGGAATAGCCTTTCTAACTTTTGGATCTTTGATATCAACTAAGGGAATGATATGGAAATTTCCATCTCCCACATGACCTGCTACAGTGAATCTAAACTCAGGATGTTTTTTAAGAATATCTGTAACTTGAGGAATTACTTCTTTTATATCTCTCGGATTTATTACAAAGTCATCTATAAATGGAGCTGTGTGTTTGTTTCTGATTTTTTTTCGCAGAAGATTAAAGCTTTCGCGTCTAACCAGCCAATACTTTTTCTCTGCATCATCAATTGCGATGTAGGTCTCAGGATGTAATGGTTTTAGTTTTTCACGAAGTTGGGCTATTTTTTTATTATTTTCTTCTGGGTCATTGCTTGCAAAATCTACTTGGAGAATGAGCTTTGGAAGACGACCAAATCCCATTTCTATGAAAGCCGGTAAAAATGCAACTGTGGCTTGGAGCATTCCAGAAATTCCAAGTTGCTTTGCGAATTCAGGGAAATATTTTAGTGCAAGTTTAAGAGTGTTATCATCATAGCTTTCGAAACTCTCAGGCTTGAGAGGAAGCACTGCATCAATTATTTCTCCCAAGTGATCTAGGTTATGCATGTAAATAATTTCCATTTCATGATGTTTCATTACAGGTACTAGTTCTAGTTCTGCTTCAAGCATAAGGCCAAGCGTTCCTTGAGCTCCAGTCCAAAGCTTGGTCAAGTCAAAAGTTTTTGTTTCTGGATCCCAAACATTCCACAAGAAATATCCTGCTGAGTTTTTGCTAACTGGAGGCTTAGCTTTGGCAATTATCTCCCAATTATCTTTAATGAGTTTTTCCATTTTTCTATAGATTTCGCCTTCAAAATCTTTTTGGTCTTTTTTCTTTTCAAGCTGTTCTTCGCTTAGAGGCTTTAGTTCATAAGTATTTCCGTCAGATAGAACTACTTTTATTTTCTTTACAAAGTTTTCTGTTTTTCCATACAGAAGGGATTTTTCTCCACCTGAGTTATTATTAACAATTCCTCCCATAGCACAAAGACCTCGAGAAGCAGGGTAGGAAGCAAAGATAAGATCTTTCTTTAGAGTTTCTACTTCAAAGTCCCTATAGAAAACTCCAGGTTCTGTCGAGACAACATTGTCTTTTATTTCTCCCATGTGGGTAAAATATTTTCCAAAAGCTACTGAAATACTGTCATTAATACTTCCGCCGCCCATGTCAGTTCCTGCAGCGCGTCCAGTAAGAGAAAGATCTTTGTGGTCTTTTTTATGTTTGTTTACGAATTTAACTAATTCTTCTATGTCTTTCGCGCCTTTTGGAAAAACAACGACTTGAGGTTTTACTTCAAATAGACTTGCGTCATGGGAATAGGTGGTAAGCGTTTCGTCTGTGGTATCTATATCTCCATCCAGAGATTTCTTTAATTCCTCGAGCAGATTTTGATCCATATAAACATTGTAACCGGAATTACGATTTTCTCGCAATGACCTTTTTGACAGCGTCCTTGATCGCGTCTTTACCCATGTTATATTTTTCAAGAAGCTCCAAAGTAGTTCCTGACTCTGCAAAAGTATTTTGGAGTCCTATAAATTCCATAGGAAGGGGAGTAGTTTTAGCAAGTTCTTCGGAGATAGCGCTCCCAAGACCACCAGCTACTTGATGATCTTCGACTGTTACAACGGCTTTTGAATCTTTGGTGAAATTTCTGATTCCTTCAGAATCCAGAGGTTTTATCGTAGGAGTATTCACGACAATTACATTTATCCCTTCGTTTTCAAGATCTTTTGAAGCGAGTAGAGCATAATAAGTCATGTAGCCCATTGAGAAAATTGTCGCCTGGGGATTTTCACTTACCCAAAAATCATACATTTTTCCAACCTCAAACGGAGTTTCATTGGTAGTTATAATAGGAGACTTATCTCTGGTGTATCGAAGGTAAACTGGGCCATCGATCCCGGCTGAAGCTATCGTTGCTTTTTTAGATTCAACGCTGTCGCATGGCACCATAATTTGAATTATTGGCCAACAGCGGGTGATAGCGATGTCTTCTGTGGCTTGATGAGTAGCCCCGTCTGGGCCTGTCATAACTCCTGCATGATGGCCTGCGATTTTTACATTTGCATTATTATAAACACAAGTAGTTCTGATAGTTTCCCAGTTTTTTCCGGGAGAAAATGTAGCATAGGAGGAGATAAATGCTATTTTTCCAGTTACAGCTAAGCCTGCAGCAACTGCTGCCATGTTTTGTTCGCCAATTCCTATCTCAAAAAACCTTTCAGGATATTTTTCTGCAAATTTATGAGCGTGTGTAGACTCGGTAAGATCTGCAGAAAGAGCTACTACGTTTGGATTTGTCTCTCCCAGCTCCAGAAGTCCACTTCCATATCCTGCACGAGTTGGTGAGGCCTCAACGTCTTCATCAAATATTTTTTCGTTAAGTTTGAGATTAGGATTTAACATAGTTAATATTTACCAATTATCATTTATCATGCTCGTTTGATCAATTCTAAATGATAATTAATATATGGTAAATGATAAATTTTCATGCCTGGTGCTCACTTTCTATTTTTCCTTGAAGTGTTCGAAGCTCATCCATGGCGACTTTTGCTTGCTGTCCTTTTGGCGGCGCACCCTCGACATCTGAAATGTCAGGTGGCATACCATGCCAATGGAAATCATTTTCCATAAAATCTACTCCTTTTCCTGGGATAGTATGAGCTATTATTACTGTCGGTTTTTCGTAAACTGCCTTTGCTTGTCCTATGCTATCTATAAACGCTCTTATGTTATTTCCATCGACATCTATTGCATGCCAATTAAACGCTTCAAACTTATTTTTTAATGGTTCAAGAGGTAAAACATCTTCCGTAAATCCGTCTATCTGAATATTGTTGCGATCAATTACTACAGTTAAGTTGTTGAGTTTAATTTTTCCAGCAAACATAACAGCTTCCCAAATATTTCCTTCATCCAGTTCACCATCTCCAGTTACGACATAGGTTCTGTATTCCTTTTTGTCAATTTTCCCAGCAAGAGCAATTCCTATTCCTTGAGAAAGGCCTTCACCAAGAGGGCCTGATGTAGTTTCCAATCCTGGAAGAGTTCCTCTATGAGGATGACCTTGAAGTCTGGAGTTGATCTTTCTTAAAGTTTGTAATTCTTCCTTTGGAAAATATCCTGCCTGAGCCATAGAGACGTAGCGAATAGGGCAGATGTGGCCATTTGATAAAACTAGTCTGTCGCGATCAGCCCAGTCAGGATCTTCTGGCTTATGGTTTAGTATATGAAAATAAAATGCAGTAAAAATATCTGCCATACCAAGAGGGCCTGCAGAATGACCCGATTTAGCTTCAAGAAGCATATTAATAAGAAGCTCTCTTGCTTCGACTGCTTTTTCTTCAAGTTGGAAAAGTTTTTCTTCGTGAAGATCCATGTTAATTTTTTATAACTATATATAAATCAGCAACATTTGATTCAAGTTTTCCTGTGAGAATTCCATCCCCAGTAGTTTGAAAAAAACCATAGCTATTATCATCAGACAAATATTCGTTAATATCCATATTTTTCTCCTGAATTTTGTTTTTAGTCTCTTTATCCACTAAAGCACCAGCGAGTTCATAAAAATCCCAACCATCTGAGTCGAATGATACAAGCAGGGCATTGTCATCAATGTGAGGAAGAGCGCAAATCGCTAAAGCTTGATTTCGTCCACCTTTGCCATTTCCAGTAATTTTAATTGTACTTTCTCCGCCTGCAAGAAGAACTTCGCCAGGTTGGCATTCGTTAATTAGCTTTTTTCCAAGCTCTCTAGCATCTCCTTGAAGATGATCCGTAAATACTCTTGCTGTTTTTCCAAGTTCCTGCGCTTTTTTCTCCATCGCATTAATTGCAGTTAAATTACTAAGCATCAAGACGTTGTGGACTTTTTCAAAATAAATATCTTCTCGAGGTGTTTCTTCCATGTCGCTATCCGATGCGTCTTGTGTGAGATTATATTTTCTTAGAATCTCTTTGGCTTCATCTAGACTATGATTATCTTTTGTCGTTGGACCTGAAGCGATTGTAGCTAAGTCATTTCCTGGAACATCTGAAAATATCAAGCTAGCTACGGTCGCAGGATGAAGATGTTTAGCCAGTTTTCCGCCTTTAACTTTACTAACGTGTTTGCGAACGATATTCATTTCTGTGATATCAGAACCACTTTTAAGCATGTCTTTAAAAAGTTTAACTAAATTATCAAAACTTAAATTGATCGGATTTTCAAACATAGCAGATCCGCCACCGCAAATTACTACTAGAACCAAATCTTTGTCCGTTAAATTGGAGGTCGCCTCAAGAACTTTTTTTGTGTAATCGATGTTAATTTGGGAGGGGAGAGGATGTGTGCCTTTCGTGTACTGTACCTTTGAAAAATCTGGGCTTTCTACTACATCTATATCAAATCCTTGAGTAAGCTTTTCCCCAAGATGCTCTTCGATGATTTTGCACATTTGCGCAGATCCTTTACCAAGTCCTATCAGATGAACGCGTTCGAATTGGTTAAGGTCAAAAGCTTGATCATTTAGCCTTAGAATATTATTTTCAAAAGAGAAATTAGTTTTAAAGATTTCGTCTGGAGTGATAGAAGCAAATGCAGCTTCTACTAGCTCAAGTGCTACTTTTCTATTATCATTTAAATTTAGTGAATCGTAATTTTTAATTACACCCATATTAGGTTCAGCATAACACAGAAATTAAGATGTGTAAAATTTTTTAAAGATGAGCGAAGTCGAATAATTGGATTTGAAATCTTCGTGGCTAAAAGAGTATAATTCCGCCTATGGAAATAGAAGATGGAGCTTTTCAGGGTGAACCAGACCAACCAGTAGATATTGGAAATATCGCTGACATGCAGACACTTTTGCAGCAGTTACATCTAGCTTTAGAAAGTTCTACTCTTGAGAGTGAAGGACAAAGGGACTGGGCATTAGGACTTAAGAATTTTTATCTACAAATGAATGACCCTTCGATTGAAGCGCTTGAGGAAGTAGCGAGTTCTTTCATAACAATGCCTTTTGACGAAATTAAAGAATTCCAATCAGCAGATTACATTGCTCTTGATAATCCTCAAAGATACTTTAATAGTCGTGGAGTTGAACTAGAAGATGAAGAAAGAGTGGTATCTGGAATACTTAATTCAAGCCCATTAATTCAGCGTCTTGCGAGAAGATTTAATCGTGAGACTGGAGGAATTGAATGGGATGAGGATTTAGATCCAAAAACTTTAGCGCAGGAGACGCATTTAGATATTCAAATTTCAAGAAGCGAAAGAGAAATAAAAAAAGTGGCTGATGCTGTTCGACAGGAGACTGATCTGTCGAAGCGACACGAAAAAGCTTTAGTTTTAAAGCAGCAGATTATGGATCACGTGACTGGGTTTCCATATAAGTTTTATAAAGGGGATGACCCAAGACCTATTGAACCAACATGGGATAATTTTTTGATTGGATCAAGGTCATTATTTTTCAAGGTTAATAATGGTGGGGGTAGTTTTCATTTTCAAGAAGAAGTGGATGTAGCAGAGGCATCAATTTTAAGATATTCATTTGAAAGAAGACTTGAGGATTTACCAAAAAGAGATAGGCAAAGCTTTGATGAATTACGTTTACAGTTTGGTGCAAAAGGCGCAAATTTAATAATACTTTCGGAGATGGTTAATGGCATCAACGACTTAAGAAGGGTAAATATTTTTGATTCAACGAGAATCAAAGTTCCAGAATTTCAAACAGTTCCCGTAGACGCTTACAGAGCATGGAATCAAGGAAAACTTGATGATAGTCAGCTTAGATCATATTTTGAGTGGGCAAATAATCTGAAGACTGGAGATGAATGGAGTTCTAAAAGGAGCCCAGCGGATTACATAGTAAGGAGTAGCGCTGTTTTTTCAGAAGATGGTGAAAATGTTACAGGTGCAGGAATTTATGATTCAGTACAAGTTCCAGCAGGAGCCACTTTTCAGGAATTTAAAGAAGCCGTAGAAAGGGTTTATAGGTCTACGGAATCTGATGAGGCAAAAATGTATAGACAGCAGAACGGAATTGAGGGGGAAGAAATGGGGTTAGTTATCCAAAGATTTATTCATCCTGAGTATATTATACCTTCGGGAGAACAAGTCGGATATATTAATTCAAGGCTTACTGGCGTTCCTGGTCTAATGGAGGTCGTAACGAGAAATAGCAGAAATTTTGTGAAAAGACAGGAGCTCGATTTTGTTCTTGCGATGGAAGCTAATTTAGAAAAAAGTTCTGTTCGAAGTGCTCAGCAGTTTCTTCCTGATATAAATAAGATAGTACCAGACCTGCCAATCAAGCTTGCTCAGTTAGTATATGTTATCGAAAGAATATGGGGCAGTGATGTTCAGGCTGAATTTGTGGCAAACTGGGGTTCAATAAATTTTGTCCAGGTTAGAGATTTGCCCAAAGCAGACTCAGGTCAAGAAATAGAAGTGCAGTTTCCAGATGAAGATCCGATTCATTCAGGAGCATCTATTGGCGTTGGCGATGTGGAGCTCGAAGTTTTAGACAACGATGTGATTAATGCTGATAAAAATGGAATTGTGATTTTTGAAGGCAATAGAGAGTGGACGCTTAGGCCTAAGCCTTATTCATTTCCTAGAGAAGGTGTCGTCGTCGTTGCAAATGAAGACGGATTAAACGGGCATATTCAAACTCTTGCAGCAGAAAGGGGACTTATTTGCGTATTTCCTGATAGATCAGATGAAAGGGGAGCTTGGCTTAGGTACGATGATTTACTAAAGCTGCGAAGAGTCAGGGTAGTCTCAAATGGAATTGAAGCAAGATTGTATCCTGTAAATGGTGAAAAAGATCCTTTAAAGCTAGGTTCAAATTAGTTTAGTAGACCACTCAATTTTTTTCCACAGCTCCGATAAGAATGTCTATATTTGAAATATTTGATTTGTCGTCTTCATATTCTTTTGCTTTTTGTAGAACCACTATCCCTTTTTCAGTTTCACCAATTTCTAAAAATCTTTTTCCAATATCTTGAAGGTATTTCGATCTGTTTGAAAAATCTGAGATTTGCATCGCTACTGCTACTGCTTCATCTAATAATTCGTCGTGTTTAATTAGTTTTAATGTTTGGAACTGAAAGCCCCAGTCATCTGGACGAGTATGTTCTTCAGATTCTTTAACTTTATTTTCAAAAGCTAATTTTCTAAGTTCTCTAGCTTTTTCTTTTTCACCGACTCTGTAAAGTGCGTCGGCAAGAATTGCAAAATTATTAAAATTTATTTTTTCAGAAACATTTTTTAATCTGACATATTCTAGAAGCAATTCTTCACGGCAATCTAGGTTTGCAAGTACTTCAACTGCTCTGGCATAATTTGCTTCAGAAAAATGTTGCCCTATTTCCATGGTTTTAGGTAGTTTGGCAGCAATACTTTTTCCATTCTGTTTATCGCCGTTTATTTCTATCCTTGCTAAAAATATTCCAGTTGAAGCAGCTTCATCTGGGAAATATTTTGCAGAGTTTAGGTTTACGAAGTCACTAAGTGTACTTAAGAGTTCTAATGCATCTTCTTTATATCCAAGCTTTGCTTTTCTGCTCGCGATATCTATTAGGGTATCGAATGTAGAAATATGTACATCGGTAGGATCTGATGAATCAATTAAAGCCCTTTCAACTTTGGTTAAAAATACGAAGGCATCATGTTTCATTTCCAATCCTTGCATAATCTCAGTTAGCTCACGATAGAAAAAGAATCTATTTCCCAAAGCTTCATAAATCGGATAATCTTCACCTATATAAGATTTTCCTTCCTCGAAAATTTGTTCTGTCTCATTTAAAATTTCTAAAGCTTTAATTTTATCTCCGGAAGCAAGCGCAGTTCTAGCTATTTCGATAAATGCTTTTTGTTTTTGGAATTTCTGAGGGATATTTCGGGCAAGACGAACTGCTTCATCTACGCTCTGGCTAGATACTGCGATTGAAAGGCTGCTAAGTTTTTTTGATCTTTCTAAGTTACTTTCAGATCCAAGTGCCAGTCTTATAGCTCTTTGGATGCTTAATGAAAAATCCTCTATATTATCAAATTCTATTTGGGTGGGTAGAGAAGCGCTATTAAGGTCTTTGTAATTTAGAAGAGGGATATTTGAAGTTAGTTCTCTCGGCATACTTTCAGTAGTAATTCCAAACTTTTCTCTTAACTGATCTATGGCAATAACTTGAATTTCTTCTCTAGTTAAATAGGAGACAGCTTTCATCAAATCTTTGCTTATTTTAACCGCATTATTCTTATGAAGACTTAAATGTCCAGCTTCGTTTTTTGTATAAGCAGTTGAGATTTTTTCAGATAGAGTTTTGGAAAGTTTCCCACTTCTTACAGCAGCGTCAAGATATGCAGGAAGAATTTCAATCGCAGCTTTTAAATGTTCGCTTTCATGAATTCTGCCAAGTTCTCTCATCATGGAATCGAATCCACTTTTTTCATCTGCCAATTCATAAAGTTGGCCTATCGTAACGTAAAGTCCGTAATAAGGCGTATCACCAAATGCCAGTTCTGCAAGGAAAGAACCAAGTTCACCGGTATTATAAGAATGTTGTATTTCGTGAATACTTATTTGTTGAACTATGTCATTGGTTAGTTCTTTTAGTTTTTCATCTTTTCTTTTTTTATTTTCATCGTAGTCTTCAAGGTAAGTTATATTATCCCATTCTTGGAGAACGAGTATTGGCATTTCATCGCGAACATACACTAATATCCCCATGAATGTTTCTAGTGATTCACTAATTTGGTCTAGATATACAACTTTTCTGTCACTAGAATCTATATTTCTTACATTTAATCCATTTATTTCTTCACTTGCTAGGGAAATGCTTTGATCCACAAAATAAACCAAATGTTGGTCTCCAAAATAATCGTACTGCGCAATTTTGTGAATTCTTCCTATTGAAGCTTCAATAGTAGATTTATCATCTAAATCTATGTGGAATGAATAATCAAAATTTAAAAAGTAAGCGGCTAGTAATTCTTCAGTTTCTTTTAATTTTATTCTTCTGTCCAGTGATGAGTAGTAGATCTCATTTGATTTTAGGTTTTCAATATATACATGACTATGATTTGGATCGTTATCCATTGCCTCGTAAACATTAGCTTGTGCTTTATTTAGTAACTCTTGGATTTCAGGAGAAAGAGAGGAGCTAAGGAGAACTTCTCGAATTCTTTGGAAATGTTCAAGAATTTGTGAGTTTCCCAAAACTTCAGATCTTATACTTATAGTATTTTCAATTTCAGTTGTATCTTCAAATGTGTTTATTTTTATGAATGCTTCGCTAAAATCTTTAAGTAAAAAATTTACTTGTTCCTGTTTTCCGAAATAATCTTTAAGTTTTTCAAAAATTTCAGGACTTACACCATTTATGTTTCCTAAAATAGAATTCAAATCTTCAAATTTTATGCCTATGCCCCTGACTATATTCTCGATATCTAGATCTGATGTGGGAGTGATTGGAGTTTCATAGACAACAGCTGTAATTAAAGCTAAATCCTCTGGATTTTCTTTCAAAATACTTACTACATCTTTAATAGTTAGATCTTCATTCCAAGTTCTTTCAATTTTTCTTCTTTCAAGTGCTGGCACAGAAGTTCTCTCATGAGTTGGAGTTTCGACTAAAAATGAATTCGGGAGTCCGTCAGTAGTTATAAGATCTGTATTTTTATTTTCCTGTTTACTTTTCTTAGCGAAGAAAAGCATGCCAATATCTTCAAAGCTGGTAGATCCATTTTCATATCCTTTTTGAAATACTATGACAGTTTCACTAAATCCGCATTTTTCTAGAGCTTCTCTTAATGGTTCAGGAGTGGCGATATTTCTTTTTGCATTGCTTCCAAGTCCTGAATCAGTTTTTACGTACCCGATAAAAATTCCTTCTTCTTTTAGGATTCTTGCAGCATTTGTTGCGAAATCCACAGAGTTTTCCATATAATCCAAGCCCCAACCGGAGAAGAGAACGTCCACACTTCCATCTGGAATATCGCTATCTCCAAGGCCATGTCCGTATTCATATACAAGATTTTTCTTAATTTTTGCGTGATCTTTTTTGCTTGTAGATTGGAGCATCGAATTCAATATTTCTCTTTGAGTTTCGGCTTCAGGAACTTTTTCACCTGAAAAATATTTATTCCAAAATTGGGTAGGGAGAAGTTTTGAATAAACTTGATCAAAAGCCATTGAAAATAATTCATCCTGAGAAAGTTTGTCTTGCACCTTTTCATTTACAAGCCATGAGATTGTATAGGAAATATTCTCTCTTAATTCTTCATCTAGATTTTCTTCCAAGTAGCTTAATGTATATGGAAATCTTTGGGACTGGGGCAAATCAAAATAGACAACATTGTCTTCGAGGTTATTATATCCTTTACCTCCATAATATTCGCTTAAATGGCGAGTTAGAAGTATCCCGCCATCATCAATAAATTTAAAAATGTAGTGACTACGTTCGGCCGGCGTAAGAGAGCTCCACAACCTTTCATCTATTTTTAGATGTTGTCTTACAAAGATAGCAATTTTTTCAGAAGAGGGAAGTGTCCAGAACATTTGCTCCTCAGCAGATTCAAAATCCTTTCTGCCATGTGCTTCTCTTAACTTTTGCTCAGCACTTCTTGATTGCTCCTTGGAATATGTTCTTTCTCCATTTATCAATTCCTTAACTTGAGCGATTGCTCTCGTATCTACGAGAATTGACCTGGCGCCTTTCTTAGCTGCATGTACTGCGAAAAACGGATAGAATTCAGGTCTGAAATGTACTACTGTTTTTCCTTCAAGACTGCCTACAAGTTTTTCAGCTGTATCAGCCAAAGCTCTCTCGGCATACAAATTCATTCCTGGCCAAGCTCTTCCATCAGGTCCACCTGAATTTTTATCTGGATAAAAAGTATCTCCATCGAAAAACGGATCGTATCTGTGAGTCTGCGAAAACTCGCTACCAATTATTTCGTATTGAATGCGTCCTGTAGCATCATTTTCACGTCTTTTTGGATCGCGTACTGGTTCAGGTAAAACAGCATGGAGAGCCTCAATTAAAGGAGTTTGTTGTGGGATTTCGTCTGAATCAATTAAAACTTCTACACCTGCCATTTATAAGGTTAGAATTATAACTTATAGTCTGAAGTTATGCAATTATTTAGTATATTTAATCTTTGTTATAATCTGAGCATGAATTATAAGGATCAAGTGTTTTCAGCAGATGAAATAAAGGGTAAAGAGTTTATAGATTGTGAATTCGAAAACTGTCGATTTGTTTCCACAAATCTTAGATTCACCTCGTTTAAAAATACTAATTTTCTAACCTGTGATTTATCATCTGCAGCTTTTGATCTAACATCTTTCGTAAGCTGCAAATTTCCTGAAAGTAAGTTAAGTAATGTAGATTTCTCTGAGATGCAGATAAAAGACTGTGACTTTTCAAATTCCATTCTTCGGAACTGCGTTTTTCAGCAGCTGAAACCAGGGAGTAAAAATGAAAAGGAGAAATTTGACTTAAGTCGTATAAATTTTGAAAATGCACAGCTCCAAAGCGCATTATTTTCTTTCTGTGATTTAAAAGAAGCCAACTTCAGAGGTGCTGATCTGGAAAGCGTAGTCTTCGAAAAGTGTAAATTAAAAGAAACAAATTTCACTGGAGCAAATATTAGTGGCACAAACTTTTCAGACTCTTCGATAGACGGCGCCATCCTTGATGTCGATGGTTTTATTTCATTCGGAGTATCAACCGGTTTCAAGCTCGAAAACCTAAACCACCCAGAAAAATAAAAGTCCGATTCCCATTAGTCTTTACTCCGCAGAGTTTATCCTGTATCTCTTGATGAAGGATTGACACCGAAGCAAAAATATATATAATTCCATTTTATGAAAGAAAATGGCGTAGGGAAGGTAATTTTTGGAGAGCCCAATGAATTTTTAGCAGCACGATTACATGCTCAAGCCCTCGATTGTGCAGATAAGGCTGATAAATCACGAGGAAATTATCTAAGAAGAGATTCTTTTTATAGAGACGCAGCAGCCTTAGAAGAATTGGCTTTTGCTACATATCCTCCAGAAAGGGTAGAGGCTAGGTGTGCGTCTGCATTTTATGCAGTCAGTTTTCATTATAATTCAGGCTATCCTGAAGATGTAATTAGATCAGGTGCGCATTTTTTAAGAAATTTACCCCAGCCTGCATTGGAAATTGTAGGTAGAAGAATTCAGGTTATGTTAGATGAAGCAAAGCTGCGTGTTAATTCTCCTTTGTATATTAATTCCCAACCTTGACACAAAGCTAAAAGGTGCCATAATTAGCCTCATCTTGAACATTATATTTACAAATCCATATAAAAACGAATTTGAAAAAAAATTTCAAATCGCAGAGTCACATGTCAGAAATATAATTAATAATCCATTTAAAATAAGTACAGTTTCTGAAGATGGTTTAACAATAAGTATATATTTAAGTCAACTAATAGATAAAAAATTCTACATATTAGTTTGGACTGAAATTCAAGGAAATAACCTGCAAGTTAAAAGTGCATTTAAACTATTAAAAGGATTTGTTGAAGAAGAGCATGTTAATGATCCAAAATGGATCCTTCAAAAATTTGTAAATGAATTTGGCCTCGTGATTCAGGTAGGTGAGCAGGTAGGTAAATTCATATATAAAGAAGATATTTTAGTAAAACCTTCGCTTACTCCCACGAATCTTCTTACATTTAATAATTTTCAAAATCACGCTTTTTTTGGCAGTCAATATTTCAAAATCATTGAAAGCCCAGGGCACAAAGTGGTTAAATGCTTTTTGATTTTCTTTATTGATGTAGATAGGTATTTATCTTGGATAGATGATAAATCTAATTCTGATAATGAAGAAGCAGCAAAAATATTGAAAGAGAAATTGAAAAGTTGCCCAGTTGGTAAGCCTGGATGGAGGGAGTATGAAGGAATATGTAAGGAGATAGTTGAGTTTTTATTCAGAGATGATTTTTACAACTTTAATGCAGAGGAGCAACTTAGTACTTATGATGGGCTAGAAATAAGAGATTTATTAGTGGTAAATGATGCTAAACCAGAGTCTTTATTTTGGAGTGGAGTTAAAAATGAATTTGGTTCAAATCAGATTATTTATGAATTTAAGAATCTCACAGATGAAATAGGGAAAGATGAGGTTTATCAAACAGACGATTACACTAACAAGGCGATTGGTTTTTTTGCAATCATTTTTTCAAGGAAAGGGTTATCCCCGAATGGGGTTAGTGCAGTTAAAAGAAAATATGATTCAACAGATAAAGTATTGGTTTTGAATTGTACAGATGAAGATTTAATCGAAATGCTTACGTTGAGGAGTGCAGGGAAAGATCCTACGATCATACTTCAGCAAAAGAAAACAGAATTTGAAAGTACATATTGAGATTTGTATTTTATGAAGAGGTAGAGCCGAGGCGGATACCTCTTCATACAAAAATTTCTACATAGGTAGGGCTTCGAATATTTTTACACTTGTTAGTGTCGGGCAATCATTTTTCACCATTTCTTCTACTTCTTCCTGACTTTGGGCATTTATTATCGTATAGCCAGAGATTGCGTCAACGCCTGCTGGAAGATCTTTTTTACTTCCATCTTTCATGATTTCTACGCCAGCTGCGAAAGGGTTTCCGCTGTCGACAACTCTATCGCCTAAAACTTCAAACCATTTGGTCCAGCCGTCCATAACATTTTGAGAAGGTTCCACTGAACCTACATATAAAATTACAAATTTCTTCATTTTTTCTTTTCACCCCCTTTCTAGACTCACTTTCTTTTTCGAAGAAAAAGACTAGTGAGCTCTTGATCCCAAAGCCGAAGGCTGTTGGGACATTTTAGTAATCTCTTATCGAACCCTCCTTGGAGGGAGAGATTTAGAGTTAGTTATACTTAGATCTTCGATCTAAGTATTGAATTTCCTATCGGTTATTCTTAATAAGAAATTCTTATTTGCACCGTTGGCAATCTTAAGTTGCCGACGAGCACTAATAAGCTTATTAACCTCACTTATCATTTTCCATTAAATAATGTGCGTAATTTTCGAGTGATTCAGCATCTGTGCCCCAATATGCCTGAAATTCATTTAGCCAAACCTGAATATTTTTTACGCACTCTCTATTCAAAATTAAGAAATTTGTGCGTCCGATTTTTTTAGACCTTATTAGTCCAGAAGTCTTCAGAACTTTTATATGTTTATGAATTGCCGGAAGAGAGAGATTCTCTTGGTGGGCGAGTTGAGTGATAGAGTGGGGCTGAAGTCCCAGACAATGCACGATATCTCGTCTGTGCTGATTTCCTAGAGCTTCAAAAATATTATCAAGTTCTTTATTTTTCATAAAAGGTTAACTTTAAAGTTAAGTATAATGATTTGGATAGTTTTTGTCAATCTGTAGCTTCTGATATAATTTTTTCAAATGGAATATAAAACGAAGACTGATTTAATTCTTCCATTTAATGGAACCTGGATGGTTTCTAATGGAGGAAGAACTAAAGAAACAAATAATCATTTGAGGGAAGATGGCCCTAGGCATCAGATCTATGCTTATGATTTTCGAGAAGAATTTACAGGAATTAAAGATAGGTTGGAGGACTATGAAGTTTTTGGAAAAGAAGTTTTATGTCCGGCTGATGCCAGGATTATCTTGGTAAAGAACGATTCAGTTGACATTAATCCTGGTGAGCAAAATAAAGGTGTTGGAATGGGGAACGGCGTGGGACTCGATTTTGGAAACGGCGAATTTGGTTTAATTTGTCATTTTAAATTTAACTCTATAACAGTAAAGGAGGGGGATAGAGTAAAACAAGGAGAATTGATTGGTCTTTGTGGAAATAGTGGAGGTTCCTCCCAGCCCCATATTCACTTCAATCTTCAAGAAAATCCAAAAATGAAAAATCGAAAAGCATTGCCAGCTCAGTTCAGAAAAATATTGGTAAATGGAGAGTTGAAGGAAGAATATGAACCCGTTCGTTTCGATATGGTTTCAAATCCATAACCCATGATATATTTAGCCTCGTAAATAAGCTTATAGTTTGACTTAAATTCATATTTTAGGTATAATTCTGACATGACTAGTGAACAAATTCCGGAAAATAATTTTCGTGAGATGGTTTTGAGAGGTAGAACACCTGCTGAATACATCGAACAAACGCTTGCTGAGGAAGAGAGTTTTAATCGTGAGCTTCGACCTGAATTGCCTTCATTTACGGCCTGGGATAAAGCAGGGTTTATTCTTGGACTTGTAGAGAGGGGAATTATCGAAGAAAATGATATCGCATCAGTCGTACCTGGAATTGGTTTATCTGAACATGAAGTAGAGCATTTTTTAGATCAGATAATTCCAGAAGCAAAAGAGGCAATTGAACAAGACAGAAAGCTGCATGAAATGGAAGCAGCAAAACAAAGAGTTGAGCTTGCAGAAGCCTTCTCCAGAAGCTGGGGAGTAGATAGAATCTCTGCATTTGCTGATATAGGTTTATTAAATATAGACGCAATTAGAGCTCTAGATCCATCTTGGGCGAATGCACTTGAGAGATTCCCAGAATATAAGCCTGAACTTGAAAGAATAATAGCAGGGATAGAAGATCCAGAGGCCAAAGCTATGGCATTAATGAGAAATTTATTTTATGTAAGTAATCTTCATCCGTCAGAAACCATGGAAATTTTTAGGACTGAACAGAAAACCGGAACTTATGTATATCAAGATAGTTTATTTAGAGCTTCATATGTTTTACACCAGCTTAAAACTGAAAGAGATCCAGATTTTAGTGTAATTAAATTTGGAGGAGGTGGAATGATGATTTCTATGAATTTTACTAGTGTGGATGACCCGGAATCAATGAAAAGAAAAGATAGAAAAGATAGATTAAGTTTGTTGCAATTTGGAGCTGTAACTCCTTTTGAGGTAACCAGTCCTGATAAAAATGTTTTTCAACCAGGACTCGCTAGTCAAATAAATCAATTTACTATTTTGCCTTCAGAAAGTTAACTTCTTATATTTAGCCACATGGATTATAAAACGAAGACTGATTTAATTCTCCCTATAAAAATAATTTAGCTATTTCTAAAAAGGCATTTTTAGTTATACTAGATTAATAATATGGATGTAGTTTCAGAGCAAACTGGTGTTCATGAATGGGGGGAATACGCAGAGAGAAGAGTTCTTGCTCCCCCTGAATTCATAAAAGAAATTAGTGAAAAGCTAAAAGAAAAAGATATTCTTTCGGTTGGAGAGCATCATGATTTAGAGCAAGATGCAAGTTATGGTTGGATCCAGCAGTTTGCAGGAGAGATTTTTGAAGCTTATGATTGGTATAGGCTCGGAAAAATTACAGGTAAAGAGCCAATGCCATTTGAAAGACTTTTAAGGCGCGAATCTAAATTGGTAGAAAAACTTATGGAAAGGCAGCCTAGCTTTGAAGAATTAAAAAAGATGCATGTAGGAAGGTTTTTTGCGCTTGGAGTCTTGCCACTCGCTAAAGCAGCAGGTTATACGGATTTGGTTTTAGAAGGATTCGATGAAATTAGCCCGGGGGCAAGTTATCAATTAAGTAAAGATAAGACAGGTGATTTGCTCAGGCTTACTTACGCTATGATATTGGGATTTAATATTCATGGCGCATGGCCAAGAGGGCAGTTTGTTAAGCCAGAAGAGGTTGGTGATTCAATATTTGAAAAGATAAAAGCAGCAAAAACCTCAAATCCAGAAGCTAAAATACTCGTCTATAATGGTGCAATGCATAACGTGACTGAGCCTTTTAAATTAGGATCAAAAGTGAGCCTTGGTATATTTGGGGAAACAGATCCAAATGAGTGGAGTTATGCTCCAAGAGCTAGGGAATTATGGGGAGAATGGTATGGAGCAATGGATTTGATGAATGGAGGCAGGCCTCTTCCGAATAGCCATTTTAAATATATGCAAGAAAAAGCAGAGCCTGGACAAATTACGAGATTCACGCATGGTATAGATCAGCAAACTTATATATTAAATTGAATTAGAAAGATATTATATTTTCTTGCTATAATTAGCTTCTATGAATTTAGGTATTGGAATAGTTGGGCTACCAAATGTGGGGAAGTCAACTTTGTTTAATGCACTTCTTAAGAAGCAGCAGGCGCTTGTGGCGAATTATCCGTTTGCGACCATTGAGCCAAATGTGGGCGTAGTCGCTGTGCCAGATGCTAGGCTTGAAAAGCTTGCGGGGATTACGATGAATGAAGAGAAGATGGGAAGTCTTCCTCCATTAAAGCCTGCGACTGTTAATTTCGTGGACATTGCCGGACTCGTTAAAGGAGCTAGTGAAGGCGCAGGACTTGGAAATAAATTTCTTTCTCATATCCGCGAAGTTTCAGTTATTGCTCATGTAGTTCGAGTGTTTAGCGATCCAGATGTAATAAGATATCAGGATGAAAAAGAGGCCCGCCTGCCAGCGCTTGAGCGCAGCGATAGCGGGCAGGGAAGCGTTGACCCTAAAGCAGATTATGAAACCATTAACACAGAATTGATCTTAGCTGATATTCAGACGCTAACAAAAACTCTTGAGAATAGAAAACTTGAGCCACATAAAAAGAGTGGAGCAGAGAAATTACTTGAAAGTTTGAATTCTGGAAAGAGAGCGTTTGATGTTATTCTAACTGATGAAGAAAAGGATGCAACTTGGGATATGTTTCTTCTTACCAATAAGCCTGAGATTATAGTTCTTAATGTAGCGGAAGATGAATATATGGGAGACGCAATTGGAGGATTTATTGATAAATGGTCTGAGGTTTTAGGCATGCCAAAAGAAAAATTTGTTGTAATTTCAGCTAAGATTGAAGCTGAATTAGCTAGTTTAAGTGAAGAAGAGCAATTGGAATATTTGAAAGATTTAGGCTTAGCTCATTCGGGATTAGAGCGTCTAATTCAAAAAGCTTATGAAGAACTTGGTTTGATTTCATTTCTCACATGCGGGGAAAAAGAAGTTCGAGCATGGACTATGAAAAAAGGCTTGAGTGCGCAAATGGCTGCTGGAGAAATCCATACAGATTTTATTAAAAAATTTATAAAAGCTGAGGTTGTAAGCTTTAACGATTTCGTTGATCCTGATGGTTGCGGAGGTCCTGCCCGCAACGGCCAGCCTTGCGTGGCAGGCGGGTGGAAAGGCGCGAGGGAAAATGGGAAAGCGAGAATGGAAGGACGAGATTATATAATGCATGATGGTGATGTAGTGGAATTTAAAATTGGCTCATAGTTAAGCAGATTAAATAATATGTCTGAAACAGATATTGATTCGGGTATTGGAATCTCTAATCAGGTAGTCCACCAAGGTATTGAAGCTCCAAAAATACCGATTGTAGATTCCTCGTTGACTTTGGAGCAAGCTCTATCTGTTCCTCAGGAATCAACTCCACCTGCCGAAATACTTGCAAGACAAAGATTAGTCGATGTGCAATATTATTCATTTGATGGATTACTTCATCAGGGTCAAATAGTAATAGATGCTGATTTGGTTGATGATACTAAGGTGGCATTTGAATTTATGAAAGATTCAGGCTTTCCGGTTCAGAGCGTAAAGCCAATGGGAATAATTCCGTTGCTCCCTGAAGCAGATAGGCCAGCAGCTTGGAAAAATTCAATTGGGTTTAATTATAGAAGAGCAGTGGGTAAAGAAAGCTTATCAAGCCATTCACTTGGGAGAAGTTTTGATATAAATCCGCATCTTAATCCTTATGTAAAAGGGGATTTAGTGGTTCCACCGGATGCAGTTTATGATCCAAGTCAACCTGGAGCAATATCAGCTGATTCGCCGCTTGTTGCATTCATGAAAGACAGAGGTTGGGAATGGGGAGGAGATTGGCCGGATAGAAAAGATTATATGCATTTTCAAAAAAATGCTCCACAAGCAATTTTTGTTTTAGGAGGTGGAAATAGAGTTATTGAAGAAGAGGGAAAAGATCCAATGTTTACAACGTCTCCATATAAAGGCAAATTTTTTCCGAGAATGACAGGAGGTGCGAAGGCAAGGCCATATGCTGCTCTTGATTTGGCTCAGAAATACCCAGGTGCCAAAATTGTAACTCTCAGTCAAAGGCCAGAAGAATTACAAGAAAAAGGACCTATTAAAGAACCACCATTTGCTAGTGTTATGGCAGAGGATCTAATGTTGAAAAAAGTTGATAAATCAAGAATTATTGAGCAAACTGCATCTACGTCGACGTTAACAGAGTTTATGGAAGTAGTTAAATTATCTGCTGAATTTGATTTGCTAAATGTTGACGTGGTTGTAAGTGACTTTCAATTAGAAAGGGCGCAATTACTCTTGGATACCATAATGGATCCAGATAAATATGCTAGTTTGAAAAGACAACTTAGAGGTTTATTTACGAACGCTTCAGAGGTAGAGTTATTTGAAGAAAAAATGTATGAACTTGAACAAGCAGTTAATAAAATAAGATCAAATGGTTCTAGGCTGAATCTTGTTTCTGCAGAAGAAGTGCTTCGAAAAAGAAGTGGACATTATGCCACACTTATTGATCAGGTGAGGAAATTAGAGGGATATAGTAATGTACAGAATAAAGAGAAACAAGATGTTGATAAGATAAAAAGAGGAGAGTTTAATTTTGCACAGCCTACTTTCAGACAATATATAATGTCTCTGAATTAATTGTTTAGAATTTATTTTTTATGATACTCTTTAAAAGAATCTGCCTTTTTTGTAAATTAAAAAGTTTATATAAAATATAATGGATCATACTTCAACAAATAACTTTAAAGAATTAATTTCAAGAATTCGCGAATACAGTGAAATTAATTTTATTAATGGTCATGATGAGGAGATTGGTTACTTTCCAATTTTTGAAGATGTACCAAAAATTTTAGTTAGATTTTCTTATGGATTTAATGCTCCAAATATGTCTTCTCAATATTTTGATAAAGAAAAAGAAAGTGAAGTAGTTGCTGATAGAAATGTTAGAATTTTTTTGGATAGTCAAGGTTTTGAAAGTGAAAATTGCCTTTGGGCTTTAGGTAAATTTCAAGGTCAGGAGTCTCAAATAGAAGAAGTAAGTCTAGAGACTCTAGCTGATAAAAATAAATCAGTAGGGAATGTGGTTTTTACAAGAGATCCAAGACTTACATTAATAATTAAACCAGCAGATTGTCCGACAGGAGTATTTTATTGTAAAGATAAAGATGAAAATTCTGTAACCGGAATAATTCATGGAGGAGCTGAATCAGCAAATTACGGTCTTATAAGACAAGGATTACAAGTTCTTCAAATTCAATTGGGCGTAGATTTAAAATCTTTAAAAATTGGAGTTTTCCCAGGTATGAAGGACTATTCTATGAGTAAATTTCAAAATGTAAATGGTGAATTAAAAAGAAGATATCAAGGATTTTATCCGATTAATTTAGATGGTTTCCTTGAGAATCCAAAAACTGATGATCCTACAGAACTGCGAAAAGTAGATTTAGTTAGTATATTCGAAATGCAAGCTATGCAAGCAGGAGTAGCTCCTGAAAATATGGAAGTATATAGAGTAGATACTTATGCTGATGCAAAAGTTGGAAGAGCATTTTCAAGAAGATTTTCAAGTGATAATAATGGCGCTCGACCAGGGTCAAATATGATTGCTACAAAATTACTTATTAGAAATTAATTTGACATAATGTATTTTGGCTTGTTATTATGACTTTGTTCTTTTAAAGAAAAGTAGGGAATATAAAATAGAGCGTGTGGCTAGATCGTTTTATCGGTCAGTGACGAGGAAGAAGGCTGGCTTATTAGTAAGTCAGGATCGAACACTGCAAGCATAGCTTGTTGTAGTATCTGCGGAAACCTTCAGGTTGAGATTATCGACCTAAATTCGTTTTTGAAAAGAAAACGAAGCATAATTACTACTTTTCTCCAAAAGATTATAATTTTATGTGTGGAATTTTCGGTTACGTTGGACTTAAGACTGATTCTGGGCAAATGATTCTAGAAGGTTTAAAACTACTTGAGTATCGTGGCTATGATTCTTGGGGAATAGCGATAAAATCCCAAATCCCAAATCCCAAATCCCAAATAATTGTTGAAAAGCACATTGGAAAAATTGGCAGCGCGAAAGTAAATTTTCCAGAAAGTGAGATAGGAATTGGTCATACAAGATGGGCGACTCACGGAAAAGTAACCGACGAAAATTCACATCCTCATCTTGACTGTTCTTCTCAGATCGCAGTAGTTCATAACGGAATTATCGAAAATTTCCAGGAATTAAAATCTGAATTAGAAAAGAAAGGTCACAAGTTTATTTCAGAAACTGACACTGAAATTTTCCCACATCTACTCGAAGAAAACCTTAAATCTAATAATTTTGAAGAATCTTTTAAATCCACATTCTCAAAAATAAAAGGACTTAATGCAATTGTCGCGTTTGATGCTAATTCAGATCAAATTATAGCTGCAAAAACAGGGTCGCCATTAGTAGTTGGTAAAAATAGTGATGGGTTTTTTATTTCATCCGATGTCTCTGGAATTATAAATCAAACAGATGAAGTAATTTTTCTCGAGGATAATCAAATGATAGTTGTTGATAAAAATATAAAACTTTTAGATTTAGTTCATGACAAAGAATTGCCTATTAAATTCACAAAGCTTGATTGGAAATTTGAAAATACGCAGAAAGGGAATTATGAGCATTTTTTACTTAAGGAGATAAATGAACAGCCAAAAGTTTTGGAGAATATTAGCTTAAATAGTCATTCTGATGTTAAAAAATTGGCTGATTTGATCTCGGATGCGAAGGGAACATTTATGCTTGGGTGCGGAACCGCGTCATATGCAGCGCTAACTGGGGTATATTTATTTTCAAAGGTTGCAAAAAAACATGTAAATTTTTCAATAGGATCAGAGTTTGGATATATTGAGGATTATCTTAATTCAAAAAGTCTTATTATTCCAATTTCTCAAAGTGGCGAGACTATAGATGTAGTAGAGCCGGTAGGTAAAGCGAAAATGAAGGGTGCAAAAATAGCCGCAATTACAAACGTTTTAGGTTCTACTCTTTACAGACAAGCTGATTTCAGGTTTATGCTTGGAGCTGGGGTGGAGAAAGCAGTAATTGCTACGAAAAGTTTTACATCGATGTTTTCAGTTTTACTTTTAGCAGCATATTCGATTGCCGGAAGGCAGAAAGAAGGAGAAAACCAGATTCTAGATGCCGCGAAAAGTTTGAAAGATTTACTTGAAGAAAAAAATATACACCAAATAAAAAAAGTTGCGAAACTTGTTAAGAATCACAAGCATGTTTATATTCTGGGAAGAGGGCTTTCTTATCCGGCTGCTTTAGAAGGAGCGCTAAAGCTTAAAGAAACTGCATATGTTCATGCTGAAGGATTTGCTGGAGGAGAACTTAAGCATGGAGTAATTGCTTTGGTTGAAAAAGGGACACCAATATTTGTTCTTGCACCAAATGACGAAACTTATCCAGAAATAATTTCAAATGCACAGGAAGTAAAAGCACGTGGAGGATTTATTATTGGAATTGGTCCAAAAGAAAATGACGTTTTTGATGAGTTTTTAAAGACAGCAGATGCGGGTGCAGCGACTCTAATTCCTCAAATAGTTTATCTCCAGCTCTTGGCTTATTATCTTGCTCTAGAAAATGGAATAACGGACCCTGATAAGCCTCGAAATCTCGCCAAGAGTGTTACAGTCAAATAATTTAACCCATAGTTAAAAATGATATAATTGCTTCATGAAAATGGAAGAAGCACCGCATGAAATAGTATTCAAGCCAACTCCTCAGCCTCCTGCAGATTTAAATGCGGGATTAGGTGGAACAGCACCTGATGTTCCAGACGACATTCTAAGAGAAATAGAATTATGGAAGGGTAAGCCTCGATATAGTCAATCTCGAGCTGATCAAGCATTGTTAATATTATCTGATTTACCGATGACATATTTTGATGCTGAGGAAATGGATCACATGCAGACAGAGTATTTTAGTTTTTTAAAGCATTTCTGGATGCCTGAAAATACACAATTATACGATTTAGACAGGAGTCGCAGGATAGGTCAGGAGCCAATTTCAAATCTTCAAAGCACTTTCCAGCGCATAGAAGTTCAAGTGGAGAATGGATTTCCAATCGAGATAACTTTTGGAACAAGGCCAGGTGACGAGAGAAGACTTAATGAAGACTCATTGTTAGTCTCCTCATTTGGTAATAAAAAGCAATTATTTACTGTTTTTGATGGAGCAAGTAGCCAGAAGCCAATTGAAGGATTGCAAAAATTTGAATGGGCGGGTGCTCCAATTTCTGGAGCGTTTTATGTTTCTCATCTCGCATCGCTAGAGTTTCCATCTACACGGGAATATCAGGATTTGATTTCAAATCCAAATGCGAGTGCATATGATTTTATCAACGGCCTTAATTCGTGGTTAAGGCAAAGACAAGGTAGAGTAGAGGGAGTGGATTACTCTGATGTATTAACCATTCCTGGAATGTGTGCCACTTCGGTAGTAGTGGATCAGGAAAAAGGAAAAGTAACTGGAGCGCATGTAGCTGACTCTATGGCTATAGCTAAAATAAGAAATCCAGAAACAGGAAAAGTGGAGTTTAAAGTAATTACAAATGACTTAAATAAAAGGTTTGATGAAAGAACACTTGGTCTAGCTAAGAATGTTGCCAAGGACAATGGAATTACTATTAGAGAAGCAGCAGGGCATCCATTGGTAAAGCAAGAGTTAAAAGAATCATATACAGAAAAGATTAATACTCCAGAAGGAACTGGAATTGTAAATGGAATGAATGAGTTAATCGATAATGGATTGGTGCAGACTTTTGAGCTTGATTTAGATTCTTTGGAAGCGATCGTTTTGGCAACCGACGGATTTTATGATCCGTGGTTACATTTTATAGAGTCGGGTGATTTGCCTGAAGAAGAAAAAGTCAGATTATTTGAAGATATGTTTGCTAGAATTTCTGAGATGGATCCAGGTAAATGGTCTGGAAAAATTATCGATGATCCATCAGGCGCTGCTCATGGAATTTTGGAGCATGATCCAGATCATGAAAAAATTCCAAGAATAAAAACAAAAGATGATGCAACTTTCATGTTAATAGACTTTGCGAAAATGAGAAAATCTTCCTCATTGAAGGCAGCTTAGAATTTGTATAATAGTCATATGCAAGCAGTTTTATTAGCCGCAGGAGCAAGTTCTAGAATGTATCCGTTTTCAGAAAATGGCCACAAATCCATGATTAAAATTCTTGGCAAACCACTTCTAGAGCATGTGATCTTGGGTTTAAAAAGTAAAAACATTGCTGATCTTATAATTGTTGTAAATGAAAAAAATGATACTAGAGACTATTTTGGAAATGGAGAGAAGTTAGGTGTAAATATCTCTTATGTTACTCAAAAAAATCCTGACGGAGCAGGAAATGCGCTTCTTCTTTGTAAAGATTTAATAAATGATGACTTTCTTTTAATTAATTCTTATAGAGTCGACTGCGATAAATATATAGATGCCTTACTTGATAAAAAATCAGGAAATGATGCGACTCTTCTTTTACATGATCGAGATAACACATGGCTTTACGGAGTAGTAAAAGTAGAGAATGAAAAAGTAATTGGAATTGTAGAAAAACCTGAAAAAGGAACAGAGCCCTCAAAAAAATGCATTGTAGGAATATATTTGTTCTCGAAAAATTTTCTAGAGATCTTAGAAAATATACCTTCGGAGCATTATCAACTGGAAAAAGCACTTGATTCATTTTCCAAGTCACATAAAATTTCATTTGTGGAATCAAATGATGAAGATATTGTTTTAAAGTATCCTTGGGATTTATTTAGAATTAAAGATTATCTTCTAAATTCCATAAAATCTAATCAGGGAAATAACGTCAAGATAGGGGAAGATGTGATAATCGAGGGGGAGGTTTTTATAGGAGATAACGTTACCATAATGGATAAAGCTACTTTAAAAGGCCCTTGTTTCATAGGGAACAATTCTTACATTGGGTCAAATTCTCTACTTAGGGATGGGGTAGACGTGGAAGAGGATAGTGTTGTGGGATCATTTATGGAGGTTAAAAATACTTTGATTATGAAAGGAAGCAAGACGCATTCAGGATTTTTAGGGGACAGTATAATAGGGGAAAATGTTAGAGTTGCTGCCTCTGTCACGACTACAAATGTAAGGCTGGATCGAGAAAATATTTTCTCAGTCATTGCAGATAAAAAAATAGATACAGGACTTAAGGAATTAGGAGTAATAATCGGAAGCAATACTAAGCTTGGAGGAAATGTAACAATAATGCCGGGAATTGTTATTGGAGATAATAGTCTTATCGGTCCATCAACAACAGTAATAAGTAATGTAGAAAGTAACGTAAAATATTATACTGAGTTTAAAGAAGTTGTAGCTAAAGTAAATGGATAAAGTAATTCTTTTTGATATCGATAAAACACTCTTTGATCGCGAGAAGTATCTTGGTGGTTTTTTTGTACTTTTGGAATCAGAATTTGGTTTAAATTCAGATGAAGCTAACGAGGTGGGAAAATTTTATCAAGAAGTTAAAGATGAGTACGGATATTTCTCAAGCGAAGCATTTTTGATCAGAATTTATGGAAGATTTCCAGACCTTTCAGAAAAATTGGATTACTATTTTTCGCAAGAGAACTTGGATAAATTTTTATACGAAGACTCAAAAGTACTTTATGAATTTAAAAAATCAAGAATTG
Organism: uncultured Gammaproteobacteria bacterium; assembly: GCA_964637955.1. Classification (GTDB taxonomy): domain Bacteria; phylum Patescibacteriota; class Microgenomatia; order Levybacterales; family UBA12049; genus 2-01-FULL-39-10-A. The sequence goes on from CAZWXQ010000002.1 coordinate 153,972, forward strand.
GAATTTTTTCAAAAGGAGACGGACCTTTTCAAAAAGCAAAAATAAAGAGTTTTGGAGATATTATAGAGCAAGATCTTATTTACGTTTTTCATAATAAGCTTGAAAAGCTTCCGGAAATTCTAGAAAAACATAATGATTCAAAGTTAACTATTGTTGACGATAATATAGCTGTGTTGGTGAATGCAAAGAGTCTGAATCCAAATGTAAGAACAATTTTAATTGATCGAACTAGAGAGTTTGAAGGTGTTAGTGGTGTTGATTTTAGATTAGATTCTCTTTCTGATATAATCCCAATTCTAAGCGACCATATTTAGAAATCATAATTAATATATTGGTTGAACAAGGAGGGCAGAATAAGGGATTTGTCAATCTAACGCTATGAGTAAAATACCAAAAGTTGTAACAATTGGTGGGGGAACGGGAAGCTATGCTTCTTTAATGGGTTTGAAAAAATATGATCTCAAGCTCTGCGCTATCGTGAACATGCTTGATAACGGCGGTTCTTCGGGAATTCTGCGTGATGAGCTAGGAGTTCTTCCTCCAGGAGATGTTAGGCAGTGTCTTGTGGCGCTTGCTGATTCTTCAAAACTTCTTCGCGATTTGTTTAATTATAGATTTGAGGAGGGGGGACTTAAAGGACATAGCTTCGGAAATATTTTCCTTTCTACTTTAGAAAAACAGAGTGGAAGTATGAAAAAAGCCATAGAGGAGGCTGGAAAAATTTTAAGAATAAAAGGAAATGTTGTTCCAGTTACTTTAACAAAAGAAACAACTCTTTGTGTAGAACTTGATGATGGGACTGTTATAAAAGGAGAGACGCACATTGATGTTCTTGAGAAAAAAGAGAAAAGAGCACCAATTAGTAAAGCTTATCTAAGCAATAAAGCGCTTTTAAATGAGGACGCAAAAGAAAGTATAGAAAAAGCGGATTTTATAATAATTGGTCCAGGTGATATGTATACAAGTCTTTTGCCAATTATTTTGGTGGATGGTGTGCCAGAGGCAATAAAAAATTCACCAGCTAAGATAATATTTGTTTTAAATCTAATGACAAAATATGGTCAGACAAGCCATTACAGTGCAAAAAAACATATTGAAGAATTTGAAAAATATCTTGGAAAAGGAATTATTGATTATGTTCTTGTTAATTCAAAAAATCCCAAGAAATCAGTCTTATCTTGGTACGAAGAATATGATGAGTTTCCTGTAGCTGATGATTTAAATGACAGCGAAAGTTTTGAAATCATTCGTAAAGATCTTTTAAAAGATGTGGTAATTACTCCAGAAGCTTCAGATAAACTCCGAAGAAGTATCATAAGACATGATTCAAAAAAGCTTGCAGATGCAGTAATGCAGCTAGTTGAAAACCCTAAGCTTTAGACCTCGATTTTTTAATGTGTTCGTGAACAAGTGTGTTTACTCCAGGAATTAGCTGAATAAAATAAACAGATTTTTCAGCCAATATCTCAAGAGGATTAGTTTTATATTTATACTTTTTATATAAATCAGGTGCTTGTTTTTTAAGCACCTCACTAGAGCTAATCATGGTCACATCCATTCCCTCTTTTTTAAAGAGCATTTTAGAGCGAGCGAAATGTTCAGGAGTCGTCATTACCATAAGATGTTTTAAGTTTAATTTATCTGCGATTTTCTTAACTTCCTGGGCATTTTGCACAGTGTCCTTGGAAATATCTTCAAGTATTATTTTTTCTTTTGGAAAGTCGGGGAAGTTTAAGATCAGAAAATCGCTCATGGCCTTGGCCTCAGAAGGGAAGTCGATGCCAGCCGTTTTTCCACCTGAAAAAATTATATGTGAGAAATTACTTGAATTAAATAATACTCCACCTGCTATTACAGAAAACTGCGCCCTGTCACTTAAAAAATGTTTGGTTTTTCTAATTCTATTTCTGGTCCAACTAATGCCGATATTTTTACCTAAAACCACTAAGCCGTCGTATTCATTCATAAAATAATCTTAACACAAGTATTGAAGTGAAAATTAGGGTATGGAGAGGCGGGAAATGCGAACGTTTTCAAGCATTTTCTGATATCTAATCAAATTTACAAAAGTCTCTTTTAAAACCTCAGTGATTGCATGACGCGACGCTTGAGCAGATTTCCCAAGTCTTTCGCCAAGTTCAGTGTCAGGAGAGAGACTGTGAAGATCAATTCCTGCTTCAGAAAGCAAGGTTTTTATACCGGCCTCGTCGCTATGTGCTGTGATGATGCCAACATCATCTTTTTTATGAGATTTTATAATTTTTTTGATTTCAGACATGTAATCGCTTGTTTTTTCTGTTAGATTCCCAACTCGAATAGCATCCTGCGGAATATCGATATCTTTTAGATAATTTTTCATAAGACTTAAGCCCGACTGGGAATTGGAAAATAAAACTATCACTTTGGCAATTCCTGCTAGAACTAGCAATCCGGCGGCAAGTGTTGTAATTCTTGTTGATGGATCAAGAACAGGGCTCTGTCCATTTAAACTTTGTGCAGTGCCAAAAACGATCAGAGCACTTATAAGGTGAGGAGTTTCTATCTCTGGAGTATCGTGTTGGGTAAATCTTTCGAGCATTAATTAAAGTATACATCTTTTTCATCACTTAATTACAATTTATCCCAAATCCTATAGTTAAGTAAGTTATTTTAAATTTGTGCTATAATTCTTTGGTTTTTAATATTGAACGTCTATTTTGCTGACGTTTCTTAATGTTAAAAACAAGCACATTAAAATTTAACAGGAAATTTAGTTTAGACACGGATTTTCAGGTATTGAGAATTCGATATTTGAAAGGCCGTGTCTAAAATAACACAGCAAGTGGAGAAATTGGCGATGCCAATGTCAGTAATTCCACCGTCGTGGACGAAGCGCCCCAGCGATTACGGTGATTCATCTTACGAAGAGGTGGTAGGCTACGACGAAAGTCGTTTCTGGGGACTCAACGTGTCTCTAGGTACAGTTGTCAAGGTAGCGTTCGCGGTCATCATCGCGCTCGTGCTTCTGGCAACCTCAGGAACCTAGTTCGAGAAGAACGGAGAGGAGAGATCATGGACGAGAGAGACTTGGTTCAGGAAGCCAGAGCGAATAACTCTGACAACAGCTTCACGAGTTCATCGCCTTGGGTGGCGCTTCTCGTGATGCTCGCGATCCTGATCATGCTCTACGGGGCATACTACTTCTTTTTTGGAGATCCAGAGCAGATCGACGGGATCATTCGCTCGATTGCAGAGCAGATCAACTAAGGAGGTTCGAGATGCGACAGTATTGGTCCAAGATCGAGGACGAAGAGGGCGAGGTGTACAATGCCTCCCATCTGCTCCTGGAAGTGCTCGGGTCGATCGTGGCGATCATCGTCACCTTCGTGTTCATCATGCCCGGTTGGGTGTGGAACGCCGCTCTCGAGCCTGTGCTCAAGGGAGTTCGGCTCATCCAGGCTGACATCTACGAGGGTCGCAATCAAGCGAGTCTCGAGTCAGAGAACGGTTCCTGATCGTCAGGAAGCAGCCGGCCAAAAGCCGAGAAAGGGCAGTCAAATGTTCAAGACCGGGTTCAAGTGGCTCGTGGCAATCACCGCAGTGGTGACCTCCATCGGAGTCGCAGTCGCGACCTGGTACGAGAAGCATGGTTACAAGAGGTAATCATGAACCGAACTGTTTGTTCGCGCGCTTCGCCCTTGTTGGTGATATTCCTGTTTAATGGAGCCTGCGGAAGGAAGCTTCTGTCAATCATCTGGCCGATGGCGGTTGGAATGGTATGCAGAAATTGCAGATCTCCGTAGCAGGGGAACAAGGGATACATTGCGGTGTCTGTAGTGTTGGTTTTTACCAACGCACACGCGATATTTCGCACCCACTTTCTTCTTTTGTTCCTATTTCTAAGTTATTAAATTGTATTGATAATTTAGGAATAAATACTATGAATAATTATCCGTTGTTTCTAGCCACGATGTATGTTAAAATTAGATTCACAATATGATATATAATTTAACATTAGTTTTAAGATCAAGTCTCAAAGAAGATCAGAGAAAAAAGCTTATCGATGGAGTAAAGGACTCTTTTGGTAAAGCAAAAATTACTGAAAAAGAAATAGGACAAAAGCCACTAGCTTATCCTATTGATAAAGAAGTTTCTGGATATTTTGTGTCAATGGTAGCAGAGCCAGAAGAGGTAATTTCAAAAGATTTCGAAAAAAAGTTATTTTCAAACGACAACATCTTAAGACATTTATTTTTAAGAACAAAATAAATTTCGATATACCATGTACGATTTATCATTTTCGTAAATGGACAATTATAGATAATAAATGGTAAATATTAATTTATGGCAAGATCATTAAACAGAGTGCAGCTCATCGGAAATCTAACAAGAGATCCAGAGCTAAGATATACCCCGCAGGGTACAGCTGTTTGCTCATTTAGTATTGCCACAAATAGATCTTGGACGACAGATGCAGGCGAGAAGAAAGACGAAGCTGACTTTCATAGAATAGTCGCTTGGAATAAACTCGCAGAACTTTGTAGTCAGTTTTTAACTAAAGGAAGAAAAGTTTATGTAGAAGGTAGGCTTTCTACTAGAAACTGGCAAGCCCAGGATGGAGCACAGAGAAGTACAACTGAAGTAATAATTTCAGATATGATACTTCTTGACTCAGCAGGTGGTAGATCAAGAGAAGATGAATCACCTGAAGAGCCAATGGGAGAAGAGGGAGAGGCAGAAGCTCTAAAGAATCCTTCATCAGCAAAAGCAGATGCAGGACAAAGAGAATCTAAATCTAAAAAAGAAAGTAAAAAGAAAGAGGAGCCGGAATCAGAGGAGGCACCAGCTGAAGAAGTTGCACCCGATGATATACCATTCTAGAAATATTGACAATTTACCATTGATGATTGATCAATTGATAGTCGGAAATAGTAAATTATAAATAATAAATAGTAAATTTTTAAAATTATGGCAAGAGATAGAAGACCAAAAAAGAGAATAATGAAAGGAGTCCCAAAGGACTGTTATTTCTGTGTTGAGAAAAAAGAACCAACATTTGAAGATACAGCGGTTCTTCAAAGATTTCTTACAGAAAGAAGTAAAATTATTCCAAGAAGTAGAAACGGATTATGCGCAAAACATCAAAATGCTTTGGCTTTGAATACAAAATACGCAAGACATTTAGCGCTTCTTCCATTTGTAGTCCGAAGTTAGCTCCATACATTGTCATCTTGAACTTGTTTTAGGATCTTTAAAATATTTTTCTTCTGTTCTTTTCTCCGAGAAAAGAACGAAAAGCTCTCGTCAAGTCTAGATTTGTGCTTTTAATTATTCGTTCATTTATCGGGGGATTTCACCCCTTCCTCGACAAGTTTGCGAGGAATCCCCCTGATGCATTCACTCCTACTTTCATGCACAAATCTGCGAAATTGACGAAAAATTAATTCTATATTTTTAAACATAAATACTGCATGGCCTATCGAATTTGATGCATTTCTAACCGGTTGTTAAAGTTTGAAAGTTTCTCTATAATAGATTCTTAATGCGAAAATCTCCTCGAATTCAAGTTTTTATCCTCATAATTATTGCTGGTTTGGTCGGATATTATATAGGTGTAAATAAAGTTAATTTTGAGTGGAAAAAGTTTCATCCAAAAATTACAGTAACGAGTAAAGCTCCGCCTCCAGAAATGAAAACTGCAGATTTTGCCCAGTTTTGGACTGTCTGGCAAAAACTTGAATCAGATTATTATGACAAGACCAAGCTCGATCCTCAAAAAATGGTAAATGGAGCTATTATGGGCATGGTAAATAGCTTGGGAGATCCATTTACAGTTTATCTTCCACCAGTTCAAAATGATAATTTTAAGTCTGGGCTTGCTGGCCAATTCCAAGGAATTGGCGCTGAGCTGGGTACAAAAGACAGCCAGGTGATAGTTATAGCTCCAATCACAGGAGGTCCTGCAGAAAAGGCTGGTATTAAAGCTGGAGATATAATTCTTGCGGTTGATGGAAAATCCATAGCAAATTGGACCATAAATCAGGCTGTAGAGAAAATTAGAGGACCTAAAGGTACAAGTGTGACTCTTACGTTGGGTCAAAAAGACAAGGAGCCAAGAGATGTAAAGATTGTTCGCGATGTTATAACCGTGAAGAGTCTTGAGGCAGGTATTAAAAAAGTTAAAGATCTAAACGGAGTAAAGTTAGATAAATCACTTGATAATCAAGAAGTAATTTATGCAAGACTTTCTCAGTTCGGAGATAACACAAATGATGAATGGCTTGATCAAATTAATAAGGTGAGTATCGCCATGAATACAAATAAAAATGTAAAAGGAGTAATCTTTGATCTTAGAAATAATCCAGGCGGATATCTTACAGATGCTGTATTTATTGCCTCAGAATTCCTTCAGGAAGGTCAGCCAGTAGTTATGCAAGAAGAAGGCGGACAAAGAACAGTTTTAAAGGCTAATAGAAAAGGACTTCTTCAAGATATGCCCGTTATTATCTTAGTAAATAAAGGTTCTGCATCAGCAAGTGAAATTGTGACTGGTGCTTTAAGGGATCACAATAGAGCCACGGTAGTAGGAGATACTTCTTTTGGAAAAGGTACTATTCAGCAGGCAGAGGACCTTGGTGGAGGTGCTGGTCTTCACGTAACAATAGCAAAATGGCTAACTCCGAATGGCACATGGGTACATGAAAAAGGAATTGAGCCAGACATTAAAGTAGCTCTTGATCCAAAGCAGCCTGAGCGAGACCTTCAGCTTGAAAAAGCAGTTGCGGAATTGTTAAAATAACTTCAAATATTCGGCTTGAGTAAATTGACGCCAGATATTTTCAAATAAAATTCAGAAATAATTAAGAATTCTCGTTTATACTTAAACGACATTAGCTATGAAGAGATTACTTCTTATTGCAGCCATTTTAATATTTCTATTAGGTGGATTATATTTTTTATCTGAGAAGTTTTCTTTTAGTATTGCTCCAAAAAATACTACTGAAAATGTAATTAATAATGAAAAAGTAAAAGTTCTTACTGAAGAATCAGTAGTAACTAATGCCGTAGAAAAAGTGGGACCAAGCGTAGTTACTATAGTAGAAACTTTTCCTCAGGGCTCAAAGGTTTCGCAAGAAAATAATCCATTCTCAATTTTTGGTTTCGACCAGGCACCTGAACAAAGCAATGAGCCTCAAAGTATAGGATCTGGATTCGTAGTTAGTAATGATGGCTTGATAGTTACAAATAAGCATGTGGTTTCAGATACAGGAGTTAAGTACTCGATTCTAACCAGCAGTGATAAAAAGTATGAAGTAGAAAAAATTTATAAAGATCCTTTAAACGATGTTGCCATCCTTAAGGTAAATACAACTGAACTAAAGCCAGTCACTCTTGGGAATTCAGATAATCTAAAAGTAGGGCAGTTCGTAATAGCTATTGGTTCAGCTCTTGGAGAATTTAGAAATTCTGTGACGACAGGAGTAATTTCAGGCCTGGGACGAGGAATTACAGCAGGAAGTCAGTTTCAAGGATTTGCAGAAAAACTTGATAATGTTATTCAAACAGATGCAGCTATAAATCCAGGAAATTCAGGAGGGCCGCTTCTAAATTCTTCCTCACAAGTAATCGGAGTAAATACAGCGGTTTCTGCTGAAGGTCAAAACATAGGATTTGCACTTCCAATAAATGTTATTAAGCAGTCTCTTGATAATTTTAATAAAACCGGACAGTTTAACCGTCCATTTATAGGAGTTTCTTATGTGATTCTTACGCCTGATGTAGCTTCGGTAAATGAGTTAGTAGCCGGAGCATATATTGATACTGTTGTGCCTGGTTCTCCTGCAGAAAAAGCAGGTCTTGAAAAAGGCGATATAATAGTTACGGTTAACGGAAAGAAGATTGAGAAAGATAAATTTGAACTTTCTCACGCAATATCAGAGAATAAGATAGGGGATGAGATAATACTTAAAGTTTGGCGCGATGGGAAGGTTCAGGACATCAAAGTCACTTTAGGAGAAACGCCTCAAGAATAATGTTACTTCAAAAAAACGTATTGCTTAAAGATTATTGTAATTATCAGATCGGTGGCCCTGCAGAATACTTTTATGAATTCAAGTCAGTTGTTGATCTTATTGAATGTCTTGGTGAATACGCAGAAATTAATCCTGAATTAAAAAATATTTTTATTCTAGGAAGCGGAACGAATATATTATTTAGCGATAAAGGTTATAGAGGCTTAGTGTTAAAAAATTCATTGATGGGAATAGAAAGAGAAGATTTGATTTTGGAAGCGGCGTCTGGAATTTTATTTGACGAATTAATCAACTATGCGATCTTAAAGCATATGTCAGGTCTCGAATGGGCTGGAGGACTTCCAGGAACAGTTGGAGGTGCTGTGAGAGGTAATGCTGGGGCATATGGCGGTGAGACAAAAGATACATTAGTTGAAGTAAAAAGTATAAATATTAAAACATTTGAAATAAAAACGAGAACTAATGCCGAATGTAATTTTACATACAGGCAAAGTATTTTTAAAAGAGGGGAAGGGGAAGATGAAATTATCTTGTCAGCTAAATTTAAATTTGAATATTCTGACATGGATACTATCAAAGCAAATACCCAGAAAAATATAGATCATAGAATAGATAGGCACCCACTAGAATATCCTAATGTTGGAAGTATTTTTAAAAACGTACCTGTGGAAAAAGTTTCACCTCAAGTTCTAGAAGAATTCGCGGCAAATATAAAATTTGATCCATTTCGTGTGTTGCCGGTAGCCAAACTTATTGTCTCATGTGGTCTTGTAGGGAAGCAAATAGGAGGAGCCCAAATTTCCACGAAGCATCCAAACTTCATAGTGAATCTAGGAAATTCTTCATCTCAAGACGTTTTAGATCTCATAGATTTAGTAAAGAAAGAAGTGAAGAAAAAATTTGAAATAGATCTCGAAGAAGAAGTAATGATCGTATAAAATAGCCTCGTTTTTGCTATAATCTTTTGCTATGAGTGAATTAATTGGCTCACGTCCAGAAGGAATAAGCTTTTACAAGCCTGGAGACGAGATTACGCTTTTTGGGGGAGATTTAAAAAATAATAGATCATTTGTAAGCGAGAATGTTCACGTGGGGGATTTAGGCATAGCATGGCTTATTGGAAACGAAATTGAAGATGTTAATTTTAAAGATTTTGCTCAAGGATTTTTGCCTGACGGAAATGAACCACAAATTAGACTCATAAGAGATTTTGAGCAGGTAGGCATATATCAGTTGTTACTTTTCCTAGATAGAATTCCTGATAATATGCATATTGAGTCTTTAGTAGTGCTACCAAATGGCAAATGGTGTGAAGCACATGTTTCTCAACCGCTCCCCCCTACGCTTCCTGGCAATTTTAATGTATATAACGCTTGGGGAGTAGATGATCAAGGAAAACCTCTTTATCTCTTGGCACGTCCAGATACAGATTTATTAAGCCAATATAAATTTTCGTTTAAAATGAGATTAGAATCGAGCCAAGGACTAACAGCTTAAAAAAACGAGTCTACTGGAAGACTTGATACTTCATTTTAAATCCCAATAAAAAAATTTGAAATAGATCTTGAAGAAGAAGTAATGATTGTATAGTGTTATTTATTCAAAATTTCCCCTAAACTTTAGAGGTTAGATTTTCTCTGCAAATACTAAATACAAAAATATTAGAAATGCAATAATAACAAAGATAAATGAACTGCTAATTACACTAAATTCACTAATTATTACTCCTCTTTCTCTAGTTTTTTGAATTTGACGATTCGAAATTAATCCACTTATAAATGAAAGTAGTGGGCAAATAAATATAAATAAAATAAATGCAGCTAAATAGAGAGGTGTTCCGTCTAAAATAAATGGAAAATGAATACGAATAAAGTTTATATTAAATGCATAAATACATATATATATAATATAAATTAAAGACATCAGAAGCATAATCCCTGAAAAAATAGATAACTTATTCCATTTGGGATTTTTTTCAGGTGCTATTTCTAGAACAGGAGTCTGAATAAGTTCATTTTGATCTGCTTGAGAAATGGAAGGGGGAAGTGCAGCTTCTGGTATTTGAGTAATTTCTTGCATATACATTTATACTGATAAGTTCTCTTAACATTGTCAATAAACAGTCATATTATACTTGATACTTCATTTTAAATCCCACATACTAAATATATGGAGGGGTTTTTCTTTCAAATAGCCATAGTTATAGTCGTAGCTGCGACGCTTTCAATTGTTTTTCGTTTTCTTAAGCAGCCCTCCATCTTAGCTTTCATCATCACTGGAATTATCGTAGGTCCGCTTGGACCCTTTGGATTTACTGATGAGGAATTTCTTAAGTCACTAGCTTCTATTGGAATTACACTTCTTCTTTTCATGATTGGGCTTGAATTAAACGTAAAAGAACTTAAGCACGTGGGGAAGAATGCTCTGGTTGCGGGTGGGCTTCAAATGTTTATGACTACTATTGCTGGGGCAGGGGTGGGGATTCTTCTTGGATATAATGCTGTTATTTCGCTTTATGTTGGTCTTGCTCTAGCATTTTCTTCCACGATTCTTATTATAAAACTCTTTTCAGATAAGAGAGATCTGAAAAGTCTTTATGGAAAACTTACAGTCGGAATTCTAATTATTCAGGACATAATTGCAATTTTTGTTCTAATAATTCTTTCCACTTTTAATGCGTCACATGGATCATTTGATTTCCTAAGTCTCATAATTGCTGGACTTAAAATATTTATTTTATTTGGTAGCGTATATTTACTCAGCCGTGAAGTTCTACCCAAGTTTTTAAATAAAATTTCGCGCTCTTCAGAATCTCTATTTTTATTTAGTCTTGCTTGGGTTTTTGGAATAGCAGCATTAGTTTCGTCTCCTCTCATCGGATTTTCAATAGAGATAGGTGGACTTCTTGCAGGAATAGCACTTTCTAGCACTATTGAGAGTTTTCAGATTACTACAAAGATAAAACCTTTACGAGATTTTTTCTTGACTATATTTTTTGTAACTCTTGGAACAGAATTAACATTTAATAATTTCTCAAGCACCATTATTCCTACGATTACACTTTCTCTCTTTGTTCTAGTAATTTCACCGATAATAATTCTTCTTATTTTGGGATTATTAAAATACAAAAAAAGAACTTCATTTTTTTCTGCAATATCCCTTGCACAAGTTTCTGAATTCTCATTAATAATGGTTTTTCTCGGGCATTCTATTGGGCACGTATCCAGCGAGGTTGTCTCTGTTATTACTTTGGTTGGGGTAATCTGCTTTGTCGTTTCGACTTATTACATAACTTACAGCAATCAGATCTATAAAATTTTTATGCCATTTTTGGGAATTTTTGAGCGTAAAAGCGCAAAAGAAGAAGTGTCCGCTGAAGAAATTAAAGACCATATAATCTTGGTGGGTGCAAATAGGATGGGGGAGGGAATCTTGGTTGCATTAAAGAAAAAAGATGAAAAAGTAATTGTGGTAGATTTTGATCCAGAGATTATAGAAAAAATAAAGAAAGATTCTGATGGAGAGGTAGAGACTTTCTTTGGTGACATCTCAGATCCCGAGATTCAAGAAGCTGTAAATATCAGTAAGGCAAGTTTAATCATTTCTACTGTTTCAGATCCTGAGGATGTATTCATTCTTCTTAAGCATGTTAAAAAAATAAAAGGTCTTAGGGTGATCGTTGCGGCATTTGAGAAAAGTGATGCCAGAGAGTTTTATAAAGAGGGAGCAGACTATGTTATTATGCCGCACGTCGCAGGAGGAAATCATTTAGCAAATATACTTATTGAGAAAAATCATTTGAAATTAATAGAAGAGTATAAAGAAAAGGAAAAGTCTTATTATTCTTAGTTTATAATTATCAGTTGGTATGCCTAAAAATGAACCTATAGTTTGATTTTATTTTTATTTTTTGATAAAATTCCCCGATGAGTTTTATAGAGCAAGAACGCGGACTAGTTAATGAAATTCCTAAACCTTTTCCCACGATAACTTATATTGGACTTCCTTCATTGAGTACATACTTTGAAGAATTGGTAAATCCGACATTGCCTCAAATGCAAGCATGCTCGTTAATTAGAGCTAATGGTATTCAAGTGGCTGATCCTGATAATACCCATAAAGTAATTGAAAAGAGTGATATTGACGGAGCTGATAAATGGACGGAAGGTGCAGTGAACTGTTCAATTTCAGCATTGGTCGGGCAAAATCCTGAAGGTAATTCAGTATCTGTATTAACTCACATGTCTCCAGGAGTTTTTGACTATAGATATGCTCCAAGCGAAAGTGCAAGAAGAGCATACATTCGATTAATTGATAAATTTGCTCAAAGAACTGTAGGAGATCGATATGCCTTTATTTTTGGGGGAACGGATGAGAGGATGCGTGCATTAGATGGATTCATAACAACCTCAAATAGAGCTGCAAAAATTCACCAAAAGCGTTTAGATATACCTACATTAGTACAAAAACCCGCTTGGAAAGATGATACTACACCAACAAATGTTTTTATTTCTACTAAAGATAGGGCAATTTATCTCATTGAAATAGGAGGAAGTAGAGATATATATACTGTTCACCCTTCAAGATTATGGAGTTTGCCTGAGTATTAAGGGAAAAGTTTTGTAGAATTAAACATTATTTTTCTTGTTCAATTGATTCTAAAGCTTGGGTAGTTTCATTTAAAACATCATCAATTTCTCCATCCATAATTTTTTCTAAGTTATGCCATGACTTATTTACTCTATGATCTGTAAGTCTATCTTGAGGGAAATTATAAGTTCTGATTTTTTCATTTCTCATACCGCGACCAACTTGAGTGGATTTTATAGAGCTTAATTCACTATGTTGTTTTTCAACTTCAATTTCCCAAAGTTGAGCACGAAGTAAATTCATAGCAATTTCCCTGTTTTGGCCTTGGAATCTTTCTGTTGATGCAGTTACCACGATTCCTGAGGGTATGTGTTTAATTCTGACTGCAGTTGAAACTTTATTTACATTTTGTCCTCCGTGTCCACCAGATCTATATGCTTCAAACTCTATGTCTGCTGGGTTGATATGTAAATCTATATCCTCAAGTTCAGGGAGTATTGAGATAGTGGCTGTTGAAGTATGAACTCTTCCTCTTTTTTCAGTCGTAGGAATTCTCTGAACTCTGTGAACGCCTGCTTCGTATTTGAATAAATTAAATAGACCTTTACCTTGGTAGCTTCCTGACATTCTAAAAACGCCATCGTCTACTTGTTCAACTTTTATCCCAACTCTTTCAGCAAATCGTGAGTACATTCTAAGCAACTCGTCTCCCCAAAGTTTTGCTTCTTCACCACCTGCTGCGCCTGAGGATTGAAGTATTACATTTCTCTCGTCCAGTGAGTCACCATCCTCGATATCATTTGAGTTTTCAAAATTTCCCATGATTTGATCTTTTTGGCGATTTAATTCATTCAGTTCTTCTTGCGCCATTTCACTAAAATCAGGATCCTGCAATAGATGCGTAGTGTCTTTTATTTTTGCATCAATAGCCTCTATAAGTGCTTTTCTGTAATCATCCATATTACTTAATTTGAAATTTAAAATTTAGAATTTTCAATAAATATTAAAAATTAAATCATTTAGGTTTTATTTAAAATTGAAAACTTAAAATTTAAAATTAGCGTTGGCTAGCTAATTTGCGAAAGCATTTCGCGGAGTGTTTTTGGAGCTTCTGCCTTTTTCTTTTCTTGTTCTTTTTTCTCTTTACTTACCACCTGATATTTTTTAGCATTTTCTGTTCTAGTCTGGAATTTCTGAATTCTAGAAGCTGAATCCACAAATTTTTGCTCACCTGTATAAAATGGGTGACAATTATAGCAAAGCTCTACGTGAATAACTTCCTGGGTAGAACCAGTAATAAATTTGTTTCCGCAAACACAAATAACTTGTGCTTCTTCAAAATATTGTGGGTGAATTGCTTGTTTCATAACATTATTATACCTTAAATTGAGGCCAATGACAATATTTATTGTGTTAACGTAGGCAAAGGACTTGGAATAATTATTCGATCAGAACCAGATAAATAACTTGCTTGTCCTGTTAATAAAATTCTGTCAACTTTAGAAGCAATTTTTGTTATTTCTGGTCCAGCTCCATCAAGGGGTACAGGAATTGAAAATCCTTCGTTTTTTATTCTCTGTGTCTCATCTTTTCTTTTTAATTTAGCTTGCCAGGATTCATATCGATCTGGTCTTCTAGGGGTAATTGGATTTGCAAAAACAAAGGGAGAAAGTGATTCTCCCGATTCATCGACCATAAACCCAATTGTATATCCATTTAATTCATGAGTATTAGGTTCAGGATTTTCAACGGAATCAATGATTCTTCTTACAGTATCGCTATCACTAGCTTTAGGATGATACATAATTGCTACAACACCACGATCTGCAAGAATCACTCTTGCTCCATCTGAATGTTCTGAAGAGCTAAGTCTAATTCGATCTTTATTATTTCTCCTTGTGACTTGAGTGAGATTTGTTTCAATTAATCCTGGAAATGTTTTTTTCGTAGAGCGATCAGTGCTCGCAGTTTTAAGAATTGCGCCCAATCTGCTTAAAGCAGGAGAACTAGATCCTTCAAGGGAGGTTAAGGTAGGTTCTAAGGCTGTCATAGCTTCTTGCTCAAATGCTTTGCGAACTCTTCTTTCTTGAGCTGTTTGCTGTTTATGTCTTCGAGCATTTAGTACATCCTGCGTAGCTGCAATTTGATGATCGATGCGTCTAACTGCTTCTTGTATTCTGTACCCAGCATTTCTTAATGGTTCAAGTCGAGCATCGATTGCTTCTCGTTCCTGTTCTAATGGGCGAATTGCGAGTTGAAGGCTTGCAAGGTCTTCAAGAAAACCATCGCGGCTTGCCTGATTTGCTGCGAGTTGTCTAACTAAATCTCTTTTCGGCAATGTTTCAAGTCCAGGCTTTGGTCTTTGATCGCTATCTATTCTCATAAAGTGGAATTATAGCACTAAAACTACTTAAATCAACAGTTAGGATTTCGCAAACAGTTTGTGGATAGGGTGATAGTGGAGTCTGTTTTCTGCGATAAATATTCCTAAGAATACGAGGATTGCTCCGACTACATAAATAGGAGTAATGTGCTCATTAAGTAGTGGAATAGCAACTACTATGGTGGCAATTGGATCTACATAACTAAATATTCCTACCTCAGACGCTTTTATATATTTAGTTCCATATACGAAAAAGTAATGCGCAAGAATAGAAGAAAAATAAATTGCGTATAGAATTCCAGCCAAGCCTTTAACTGTAATGTCAGAAATTAAACTAAATGATTGTGCTTCCCAAAATACGAAAGGTAATAAGGGAATAGAGCCAATCAAAAACATCCAGAATACTAATGCCAGAGGATCATTTCTGACTGTTAATTTTCTTAAAAGAATTATTTGAATTACGCCACATATTGTAGCGAGAAAAATAAGCATACTTCCTAAAATGCTGCCCGAGAATCCGCTTTCTAAAATTGGACGAAAAATTATTGCCATAATTCCCAAAAGGCTAATTAAGGTTCCTGCAATTACTTTTGAAGTGGGCCTTTCTTTAAGAAATAAAATTGAAGCTATAATTAGAATTATGGGTCCAAATGAAAGAATAATGGGAGCATTAATGCTGGGCGTTAGCTTCAGTCCGAAAAATAAAAGAGGAATTTGAATCGTAATCGAAAGTAGAGACATAATTATTAAATTTTTACGATCCTCTTTAGCTATTTTAATTTTTTTGAATATAAAAGGAAGAATAATTAATGCACTAATAAAAAATCTTAGAAAAATAAATGTAAATGTTGGAATTTCTTCCAGCGACCATTTGTAAATAGGAAGGGCAGCGCCCCATAGGACGTTGGCCAAAATTAAAAATAATATTGCTGTCTGGACATATCCAGCATTTTTAATGTATCGCATTGGGCAGGCTCTCGAGGGTTATAGCTTTTTTTTCTCCTGTTTTCATGTTTTTCAAAATAATTTGATCACTATCGATTAAAATAACGAAAGGAATACCTTTTTTATCGGCATATTTTAGTTGCTTATCAATTTCTTTGTCATCGATATAAAGCTCAACTGGAATACCTTTATTTCTAATTTCCTGGGCGATTTTAAAAGACTTATGATGTCTGTTAGTAACCAAAATTTCCGTACCTCCCAAATCATCAGGGAAGAGTTTTGCTTCTTCCATGGCTTCCATTGTTCTGTCAAACCCAAATGCAAATCCTACAGCCGAAACTTGCTTCTCAGCAAACATCCCGATCAGCTTGTCGTAACGGCCTCCGCCTCCGAGAGAGCCTTTATAACTTGGTGTAATTACTTCAAAAATTGCGTTTGTATAATAATCTAATCCTCGAGCTAAAATTGGATAAAATTGATAGTACTTTTCATCAATTTCCATTTCTTTGAGGATCTCGAAAATCTTTTTAAGATTTGGAGTCATGTCTTTTTTCTTTAAAACATAGAGCCAATCTTTGGCCTGTTCTTTGTTATATGCTGTTTTTTCAGCAATTTCAGAAATAACTCTTTCTTCACCAATCTTATCTAGTTTATCTACAGCGCGGGCAACGATAAGATCCATTTCGGCAAGTTCTTTTGGACCGTATCCTTCTTTAACGAATGGAGAAATCTTAGTTTGCTCGACTTTTAAGACTTCACGGTCATTAATAAGAACTTTAAAATTTTCAAAACCAAGCTTTTTATAAGAAGTTACTGCAAGAGCAATTAACTCTGCGTCTGCAAGAGCAGAGGATGCGCCAATAATATCCGCATCAACTTGAAGAAATTCCCTGTATCTTCCTCTTTGAGTGTTTTCTGCTCTGTACACATTTTGGATTTGATATCTCTTGAAAGGGAGGGGAAGATCATTTGAATATTGCGCTATGACTCGGGCCAAAGGAACAGTTTGATCATATCGCATTGCGACACGTCTTCCTCCATTATCTTCGAATTTATACATAAGTTTGTCACCTTCCTCGCCATATTTTCCGGTCAAGACATCTTCATATTCGAGAACGGGTGTTTCAAGAGGATCAAAACCATATGAATTAAAAACCTCTTTAAGGGTATTTAATACAAAATTTCTTTTTCTAACATCACGAGGTAAAAAATCTCTGAAGCCTTTTAAAGTCTGAGCGCTCATAACCAAATTGTAGCATAAAAAGTGTTATTTAGGATCAGTATTTTGCGTTTCTTTTTCTTTAAAATAGAAAGTATAGAATTCTTGTCCTGCAACCAAAATAATACTGATTACTGGAACTGCCAAAATTGCTCCCAAAAATCCTGCAACTTTTATTCCGATAAGTAGAGATAAGATCACTATTATCGGATTTACATTAAAGGCTTTACCAATTAATTTTGGACCTAATACATTAAATATAAATTGTTGGATTCCAAAAATAATTAAGAAAATAAGAATTGCTCGGTCTGGGCTTTCTACGAGTGTTACAAGCAGAGGAGGGATAATGCCTATTATTGGACCGATCACAGGAACAGCGGTTAGGATTCCAGCGAGTACGGAAGTAGAAGTGGCATAATTAACTCCAAAAATAGTAAGTACGACGTATGTGATTAATCCTCCAATCACGCCCCATAAAACCTGAATTCTAACAAAAGAAGCAAATGAATTATCGATTACTCCTTGAATGAATTTAATCTGAGAATGATATTTTTTAGGGGAAAGAGCAAAAATCTTCCTATTTATATTATCCCTATCTATGACAAGATAAAATGACAAAATAAGAATAGTCACCAAGTTAACAAAAAATTGAGTAACTGATGGAATTATATTTTCTGAAATTTTAACAGTATGAGTAACATTATTTAGTCCTTCCTGAAATGCTGGTGGAAATTCTTTTAACATTCCAGGCGCAAGTCTTTGTAATGAATTAAATTGTGCATTTAGATCTGGAATGAAGATCATAAAAGTTGCGGCAAGAAGCGCACCAGCTAAAACAAAAACGATAACAGTTGAAATTACTTTAGGAAGCCTTAGATATTTTGTAACTAGATCTACGAAAGGTTCTAGGACAAAGCTTACTAGCCAACCAAGAATAATTATCCAGATAATATCTGAAAAATTACGAAGTAAGTCAAAAACAAATTCCAAGAGATAAATACTAACTGCTAAAGTAAGTAGTATTGTAAGAACTTTTAAGGACGATAATTCCTTTTTAATATCATCAATCATTTACCTCAATTATTTCTCTTTTCGAATGTGAAATCAACTGAGCTTTACCCCCTCTAAGTAATACTAAATCTTCTATTCTAACTCCTCCAAATCCTGGAATATAAATTCCTGGCTCGATTGAAAAAATCATGCCATTTTTTAACACCTCTTTCGAATTAGGGGAGATGTGCGGATTTTCATGAACTTCAAGTCCAATTCCATGACCAACTGAATGAATTATATTTGGATAATTTTGTTTTAAAATATAATTTCTTGCAGTTTTATCTATTTCTGAAGCTATTACTTGGTGGTTAATTTTAGCTATAGCCAATTTTTGAGCCTCCAAAACTGTTTCGTGAATTTTTTTAAACTCCTGAGGAGCACGTCCAAAGTAAACAGTCCTAGTCATATCTGAACAATAATTATTTATTTTTACTCCAAAATCCATGAGTACAATGTGATTCTTTTTAAGCTTATTATTTCCAGTTTCGTGATGTGGAGTAGAGGAGTTTGCACCAAATGCGACAATAGGTTTAAATGAAATAACGCTATTTCTAGATTTAAAGAAATTTATTAGTTCATCTGCAATTTGTAATTCTGTTACGCCAGTTTTTAATTTTTTTAAAACAAAGTCAAAAGCTTCATCGCCAATCTTACAAGCTTTTTTAATATTTTCTATTTCGCTTTTAGTTTTTATGATTCGTTTTTCTGAAAAAGCTGATGGAAAAATCTTTGCAAATTTATTAAGTGCTTTATATTCTGAAACGGTTAAATTATTTTCTTCAACTTCAAGGGAGGAGATGTTATTAATTTCAAAAAATTCCTTAGCATCTTTTACTAAAAAATAAATTGCTCCATTCTCAATTACTTCAAATCCTTTAGTTTGTTTTTTTACAGCTTCTGAATATCTTTGATCAGTGATTATGTATTTTTTATTTTTTGTAAGTAATACAAATGCTTCGCGTTCGGATTCTGAAAAGCCTGAAAAACCAGTTAGGTAAACAATGTTTGGAATAGAGGAAATTAAAATAGCATCAGATTTTTTTTTCATTTCTCAGGAGTTGGAGAAGGGGACTTGCTAATAGATTTAGAAGGAATTGTTTCTGTTTCACTAATTTCTATTCTTGGGTTTTTTGGAACATCAGGGAATATTATAATTCGACTCGCTGTAATCCTTTCTGAATCTTTGGGATCCACAAAACCTATCACTAGAGCATTTTTTAAATTATCAATTTTTGTAAATCCGATTGTCTCGAGTTCTCCATCTGAGAAAGAAAAAGTTTTTGTTATTTTTTCTATATCAACTTTATAATTCTTTTCACTTTCCGTTGAAAGGGTAACTGTGAATTCCTCATCGTCTTTATCGGAAATTACTCCATTTAGAAAAACAGGAATACTTATTTCATTTACAAATCTTGCAAGAAGTTTTCCGGAATCCTTATTGTAGAGGCCTATAGCTGAGATTTTTGTGCCCTTTTTTACATCTGTTAAATCAAATGTGCCTTCACCTGACGAGAATTTAGTTAATTCATCAGTATCTATGATTCTAGTTTTATCATTTAAATCAAGGATTCTTATTTCATTTTCATTTACGCTTTCTACCACACCAACCATTCCTCTTTTTTCAACAAGCTTTAATTCTGCAACGCGAGACGCAACTTTATCTTTAATTAAATCCACTTTGCTTTCTGTAGCTTCAACGCTCGTTTCGCTATCATCATCAGGCGTAGTCGTTTGCGCAAATGAATTATTTGTAGTAATCAAGAATGTAAGAAAGAATAGTATAAAAAAATATTTTTTCATTTTAAAAATTCTCTGTTGAGTAGGAAACAACTCTTTTTACTTTTACAATTTCTCCGTTTGGAGCAATTGCTGAGATTTCAATAATATTTTCATCCGCAGATAAATTTATATCTGTTGAGAAATTTCCATCTTTTCCAGGAACTGCTGCTTCCTCATTATCAGCTGTTAGTATTACTATTTTAGCATCTGGAATGGTTTTACCGGAAATTTTGATGTTTTTTTCTTCAACGACCTCCTCATCTTTAGGTGAATCAATTGTTAAAAATAAATTTGAGGATGGGGTAGGAGTAGGATTGTCCACCGTAATAGTTTTAAGCTCAGTTGGATTAATTTTTTTAGTTGATTGATAAATAAAGAAAACGCCAGTTGCAACGGCAACGCCGATAATTATAGATATTATAGCGAGGATTATCTTTTCTTTTTTCATAGATACTGGGGCAATTATAATCTTTTTTTGTAAAAATCATCTTACAACTTCATTAAATCCCTTGTCAAGAAAACTATGACTATGCTAGGATACGAAGATGGATATAATGATACTTCCTGGAGATGGCCTAAGAGTTAAAGGAAAAAATTCGACTTTAGTTTTGAATCCTACGGTCGCTACAACGAAAACTGAAGCTGATGGTGTAATATTGCTTGATAAATTCCTAAGCTTTAATGACTCAAAAATTGAAGGATCTCGAATTAGAATAATCGGTCCAGGAGATTATGAGGTGGGAGGAGCAAAGATTACTGCTATTAGTGTATTTGAAAAACTAGCTGTCAGAATTGACATCGATAATGTAAAAATTTTAATAGGAAATGGTGAAGCAATTGAGAAAATTCAAGATAAAGTGGAGGACAGCGATATTTTAGTTGTTAATGCAGATATGAAATTTAATTATTCAACTCTTGCTTCACTTGAGCCTAAAGTCCTTATGGTTTATGGGGAGTTGAAAGATGAAGTAGGCAAGTCTCTTGGAAAAGAAAATGCTGAAAAAATGAATAAATACTCGGTGACAAAAGATAAGCTTCCCTCAGAGCTACAATTTATTTTACTTGGCTAGTCTGCTCATCAAAATATAAAATTTGGTAGTGTTTGATTTATTGTTTTTTTAGTTACTCTGGATTATTATTTTAAAACTTATGAAAGTAAACAAAACTCCTCCACATAATGAGGAAGCAGAGCAGAGCGTTCTGGGAGCCATACTTCTTAGTAAAGAAGCGATTAGCTTGGTATCGGATCAAATAAAACCAGCTGATTTTTATGATGATTCCCATGGAAAGATTTATGAGGCTATGCTTGAACTTTTTGAGCTAGGAAAACCAATAGATATTTTAACTCTTTCAAAATCATTAAAGAAAATTAAGGCAAATATTGAACCTTCATATCTAACAGATTTATTAAATGTAGTTCCAACAGCAGCAAATATTGAGCATTACGCAGAAATCATTAAGGAAGAATCTACAAAAAGAAATTTAATAACTGTTGGGACTTCTATTGTAGAAATGGGCTTTATGGAAGACAAAAATGCCGAAGAATTGCTTGATAAAACAGAACAGGCAGTTTTTGCTATGACTCAAGGTCAAACAATCAAAGGATTTTCACCAATTAAAGATAGTTTGGCGCAGAGTTTTGATCGTATTGATGAACTCCATAAATCAGGTGGAGGAGTGAGGGGAGTTAAAACTGGATTTACTGACGTAGATGCAATTTTGTCTGGAATGCAGGCTGCAAATCTTCTAATTCTCGCAGCAAGACCAGGTCAAGGAAAAACGGCT
Organism: uncultured Gammaproteobacteria bacterium; assembly: GCA_964637955.1. GTDB lineage: Bacteria > Patescibacteriota > Microgenomatia > Levybacterales > UBA12049 > 2-01-FULL-39-10-A. Next base: position 175,738 of record CAZWXQ010000002.1, read on the forward strand.
ATGCTTGTAAATATGGCTCAAAGTATCGCTGTTAAAGAAAAAAAAGCCGTTGGTATTTTTTCGCTTGAAATGAGTCAGGAGGAGTTGGTAGATCGTCTTTTGGTGGGGCAGGCTGATGTTGATGCATGGAGACTAAAGACTGGAAAATTAAATGAATCAGATTTTGCAAAGCTTTCTGAAGCAATGGGAGTTTTAGCTGATGCGCCAATTTACATAGATGACACTCCTGGAATTTCGATTTCTCAAATTAGAACTAAAGCAAGAAGGCTTCAACTTGAACACGATGTTTCTATTATTATTGTAGATTATCTTCAGCTTGTTGATCCAGGCAAGCACTATGATAACAGAGTCCAAGAGGTTTCAATAGTTTCTCAGGCATTAAAAAATCTTGCTCGTGAGCTTAAGATTCCAGTACTCGCTGCTTCTCAGTTGTCACGCGCAGTTGAGCATAGAGGAGGAGATAAAAGGCCTCAGCTTGCAGATCTTCGTGAATCAGGCGCTATTGAGCAGGATGCTGATGTAGTTATGTTTATTTATAGGCCTGAGGCAGAAATTGCAAATATAATGAACGTAAAACTTTTGATTGCCAAGCATAGAAATGGTGCACAGGGAGAAATTGATTTACTTTTCCGGGGTGATCGAGTTAAATTTTATTCTGTTGATAGAAAACGAGAAGAGATAGCGCCTCCTCCTGATATGCCTCCAGAAACAGCACCTATAATATAAGTTTGATCCTGCGCCTTTAGAATTAGAATAAAGTAGTTTGCCTTATGCTATTCTTCTATTTTGAAGAAAAGGTGCTGGATTTGATATCTTTACATATCCTATTTAGACTTAGTATGATAATTTAATTGAGAGGGGGTGAATTGAATGGACAATACAAATAACGGTACCAATCCAGCACCAGCTGATCCAGCAGGAGCACCAGCTCCAGTAGCTGATCCATCAGCAGGTGGTTCATTAGGTTGGACTCCGCCGACACCAGAACCAGCAGCGCCTATCGCAGAACCAGCTGCACCAGTAGCAGATCCAGCAGGAGCACCAGCAGGTGGAGTACCAGCACCAGAGCCAACAAATAGTTGGACACCTGAGCCATCAACACCACCACAGCCAGCTGATCCAGTTGCACCTGCAGCTGACCCAGCAGTGGGAGGAGAAGCTCCTGCGCCAGCAGCGCCTGTTGATAGTGGAACTGGAACAGGTCAACCTGCAGCTTAAGCTTTAGGAAGATCTTTTGTTTCGAAACAAAAAATAGACTAACCCATTTGGAATTAGTCTATTTTTTATTTGTAAATTCAAAAATATAAATATATATTTTTATTATGGGAGAAATTAATGAAGTTGTAATTGATACTGATTCTGAACCTATAGATCAATCGAGGTCTATAATACAGTCTGTTCATCCAAATATTCAAGAAGATTATGGCACAGATATAAAATTAACCTCAGATAAAAAATATGATGACCCACTTTTACAGGAAAAACACGATGTTAGAGTTTTTACAAAATCAACTGAAAAAGGTAGATTGGAAAGACAAAAACTTGCTCATGAAAGCTGGAGTAGTAGAAGAATTTTGTCAATTAAAGAAAGAATTAAAGATTTTTATAAAACAAAATCCCAAGAGGATATAGATTTAAAAAAGCGTAATGATTTTGAGTATTATATTGATGAAAATGGAACAATTAATGAATTGGCATTTACCCAGAAATCATATGTTCTTCATAGTATTGCTTTTAGTCTTGGAGGACAAAGAAATAGAGTCTTAAATCCACAAGCGACTTGGATGCAGAAATTAGCAAATGTAGTTGTAAATAAACCAATTATTTCTGCTTCAAAGGTTTCTTGGGAAGATAAAAGATCATTTTATACTTGGTTTCCGTTTGGTGTAGTTCTAAATAAAGGTAGAATTGAATCTACACATTTAGGTGATCAAGGAACAACAGCACTGTCTATCTCTAAAAGATCTAGTAATTTTCTTTATCATGATGATGTTGATAGTTATAAGAGTGCTTTTACTGCAGTTAAAAAAAGTGATGGATATAATGAATTAACAATATCACATTCTTCATATGATATAGCAGGTTTATATATAAATTTAGACGATCTTTTTAAATTTCATGAAACAGATTATGTAGAATCGCATGGTCATGCTGGAAAAGTAAATTTTAAAGAAATTTATTCCACAGCAGCTAAATATGGAATGAAAGTATTTGCTTTTAAAAATGGAGTTGCACACGAAACTGAATTAGATGAAAATGGAAAAATTATTTTAGGTAAAACAGTTACACCTGAAGAAATGTTAAATGAGAGGATTAAAATTCCTGAAGAAAATTTAGATGAAATTCAGGAAGAAGCGAAGAAGGCAATATCGTGAAATTATGAAAAGAGTAGGTGCGGTTTGTTTTATTATTGATGACGAAAAAATTCTTTTAGCTTTAATTGAATATTCCACTGAAGATAGGAAATGGAATGGAATTGGAGGGTTTGTAGAAGAAGGGGAGGCTCCTGAAGATGCAGTGGTGCGAGAAATTGGGGAAGAAACATTTATAAAAGTTGATAAAAAAGACTTGATAAAAGTAAAAGAATTATATTTAGATATTCACTTAATAGTTTACAGAACTAATAAGTGGAGTGGAGAGTTAAGAATTAAAGATAATTCACTAAAGGAGCTTAAGTGGTTCTTTAGAAACGAAATTCCAATTCATCAAATGCATGATGGGAATGAAGAATGGATATTGGAATTATTTAAGAGTTGATATTGTACCGAGGGAGAGATTCGAACTCTCAAGACCTTGCGGCCAGCAGTTTTTGAGACTGCCGCGTATACCGTTCCGCCACCCCGGCTAATGCCTCCAGAGCTTTTTGAGCTTTGATTTTGAGGCTGTAATATTATATACTTTCCTTTATGACACTTCAAGAAATCTACGACTTGGCGATTCAAATGGGAATGGATGCAGATCCACGAGGAAGAAAAAGAGTAGACGAGATTTTAAAGAGAAGAAAAAAAGAACACGCTGATTTGCCTTCAAAAAAGAAGCAATATTTCGACGAAGAAACCCTCACTAATCCATATTCCGATACTAGGATATTATTCGGAGACAGAAAAACCCCAATTAAAAAAATCTTGGTAGGAATTGATGCAGATGCCACAGAGGTTTTAGTGGCTGATAGATTGAATCAAAAAGGTGAAAAAATTGATGCAGTGGTAGGACATCATCCAATAGGCGTTTCTCTCGCAGCGCTTCATGATGTAATGGATATTCAAGTTGATAGCTACGCAAAGGTAGGAGTTCCAGTAAACGTAATGGATGCTCTTATGCGCGAGCGAATGGATGATATAAAAAGAAGGATTCATCCGAATAACCATAATCAAATCACAGATACCGCCAGACTTCTTCAAATGCCTTTAGTTAGTTTGCATACAGTTTGGGATAACATTGGCGATCATTTTATGGAAGATTATCTTTCAAAAAAAGAATTTGAAACAGTGGATGAAATTATTGACTATCTGATGGAGCTTCCAGAATATCAAGAAGCAACCAAAGGAAAAAATGCACCTGAAATTGTTTCAGGAGGTCCAAAGAGTAGAGTAGGAAAATTAGCAATTTTCTTTACGGGAGGAACAAATCCTTCAAAAGAAGCATATGCAGAGCTTGCTCGTGCAGGAGTTGGCACAATAGTAGATATGCATATTCCAGAGGATGGTCTTAAGGAAGCTAAAAAAATGCACATGAATGTAATTAATGCTGGACATATGGCATCAGATTCAATTGGGGCAAATATTTTCTTAGATGAACTTGAAAAGAGGGGAGTAGAAATCATTGCGGGATCAGGACTTATCCGCATTAGTAAAAATAAAAAGAAATGATTGGTGTACAAGAGCTTCGAGCTGGCACAGTATTTGAAGAGGCAGGCAATTTATATATTGTAATTTCTTATGAGCACATCAAAATGGGTAGAGGAAGTGCAAATATTAAAGTTAAAGTTAGAAATATAAGACAAGGTTCTACTACTGAAAAAGGCTACACGAATAATGCGAAAGTTAATAATGTTCAGGTATTTAAAAGAGATGTTCAATACTTGTATAAGGACTCGGATTTAGCTTTTTTCATGGATCCAAAATCATTTGAGCAGATTGAAGTTCCACTAGCGCTTATTGGAGAAACTGATTCTGCTTATTTAAGAGAAGGGGAAAGTTATAATGTATCTTTCCTAGATAAGGAAGCGCTAGCCTTAAATCTTCCTCCTAAAATGGATTTTACTGTTGCTGAAGCAGACCCAGGCGTAAAGGGAAACACAGCTAGCAATATTTATAAAGATGCAGTTCTAGACAATGGAATGAAAGCTAGAGTTCCATTATTTATCAAGGCAGGGGATAAGGTCCGGATTGATACTAGGACCGGTGAGTATAGTCAAAAAGTAAATTAGTTTTTATGCAAAATCCCTTGATTACGGTCTTAAGGATCCCTTCCTTTTTTTCTCTCGTAATTTCTGAATTCTTCTCGCAGTTTGCGATGAATCTTCTTAACTTTATACTCCTCATCGTAGTGTTTCAGATTTCAAGTTCAAATTTGGCAGTTGCTGGAGTAGTTTTGTCTTTCACCTTGCCTTCAATATTTTTTGGAATAATTGCCGGAGTTTATGTAGACAAGTGGAATAAAAAAAATGTTTTGATATATACAAATTCTTTAAGAGCACTTGTCGCGTTTCCATTAATTTTTATTTCGCATGAATTATTTTTAGTTTATTTACTCAGCTTTTTGATTTCTTTAATAACTCAGTTTTTTGTGCCTGCAGAGACTCCAATCATCCCGCATTTAGTTCCGAAAAAATTGCTTCTTCCTGCAAATGCGCTATTTAGCATGGGAATATTTGGTTCAATTATCGTTGCTTATGCATTGTCAGGGCCGTTGCTTTTGCTCCTTGGAAAAACCAATGTGTTTATTCTAATCACAATTTTATTTGCTATATCAGCATTTTTTGCCTATTTAATCAGGCTTAATCATACAAAGGCTCATAAAGGAAAACAAAAAATAAATGTTGCTTTAGAGATTAAAGAAGCATTTCGCGTAATGAAAGGAAATAAGAAAATCTATCATTCTTTGTTTTTATTAACTTTACTTCAAACTTTAGTTTTAATAATTGCAGTTGTTGGACCTGGATATGCCGAAAACGTTTTGCATATTCAGGTGGAAAAATTCCCAGTTCTGTTTGTTACGCCTGCTGTGATAGGAATGAGTATTGGTGCAGTAATTATAGGTAATTTTCTTCAAAATAAATCAAAACAAAACTTAGCAAAAATTGGACTTTTGGTTATAGGAATTGCCATGATTTTATTTCCAAATCTCAATAGATTTATTAGCTTTAATTCACTCCATATGATGTTTGTTTTAGCAATGATAATAGGATTTGCTTTTGCTCTTGTTTTTGTTCCGTCAAATACACTTATTCAGGAGGAAACTACGGATGAGCAGAGAGGAAAAGTTTATGGATCTTTAAATACGCTAACGGGAGTTGTTTCTTTGATTCCAGTTCTTGGTGTAGGAATTCTTGCAGATGCTATTGGAGTAGTGACAGTTATTACCATGATTGGAATTGGAGTGTGTGTTATTGCTATAATCAGGTTTCTAAAATTTAATTAATGTCATTCTTTTTTATAATTTTAATAATTTGTCTAATTTTATTTCTTTTTAGGCTATATCATGTAGCATATGATGATTATATTCTTGTTAAAAAGAATATAAGTCTTGAAGAAATATTTAACTGTGCGTTTTTCTATGCTCTAATTTCACTTCTGTTCGCAAGAATTTTTTATGTAATATTTAACCCAAGTCCAGTTCTTCTAAGTCCACTTGGCTTTTTAGTATTTCCATATTATCCTGGACTTTCTCTAATTGGAGGATTCATAGGAGGAACAATTGCTCTTTTAATTTATGGGCGATGGAAGAAGTTTCCCATGGGAAGAGTATTCGATTTTTTTACTGTTTCATTTACATTTATTCTCCCATTTGGCTTGATTGGTTATCTGTTGTTGTCGCAGGATTTTAGCATTGGATCTTTAGTAAAGTTAATTATTTTTACGATTATTGCTCTTGCTGCTAATTTATATCTTTATCCCAAAGCTAGTAGTTTAGAGATTAAAGACGGAAGCATAAGTTCACTTTTTTTAATTTTCTTTTCATTAACAATGCTTTTGACTTATGCAATCGACAATTCTGGTCTTTCTAATTTCATAAGTCACAGAGAGAACTTTATATATTTATTATTACTTTTAACGGGTATAATTTCGTTATTAAAGTTAGAAATAGGAAAAAAGGGGAAGAGCAAAAATGGAAAATAATTTCCCAGAAATCTTATTTGAAAATGATGATTTGCTTGTATTAAATAAGCCAAGCGGAATTACTGTTAATAGATCTGAGACCACAAATGGGAATACTCTCCAAGATCTTGTTGAAAAAATGAGACCAATCTCTACAGACGAAGAGCCAGAATTTATTGATAGAAGCGGAATAGTTCATAGGCTCGATAAGGAAACTTCAGGATGCATCATTGTTGCTAAAAATTCATCAAGTTTTAGAAATCTTCAGGCTCAATTTAAGGAAAGAAGGATAGAGAAAGAATATGTTGCGCTTTCTCATGGGGAAATTAAACCAATTGAGGGCGAAATTGATGTGCCAGTAGGTAGGCTTCCTTGGAACAGGAAAAGATTTGGGGTTCTTTCAGGGGGAAGGGAAGCAGTGACTGGGTATAAAGTAGAAAAGTATTATAAATTGGATGGGGAAGTGCTCACTTATGTAAGACTGTTTCCAAAGACAGGAAGAACCCATCAGATCCGAGTTCATTTAAAATACATAAATCATCCCATTTTTGGAGATGAGCTTTATAGCGGGCGAAAAACTTCAAGAAATGATAGAAGAAAATTGATACGAGTATTTTTACATGCTGAAAAAATTAACTTTTTTGATCCTAAAACTGAAGAGCAAATTGAATGTACTGCATCGCTTCCAAAGGAATTAACAAGCTTACTTGAAAATCTTAGTGAGTTTCCTATAATTAAGTAGGAGGTGATTTTTTATGGGTGGATTTGGATCGTTTTATAAGGGAGAAAAGAAAAAGGCAAAAAAAGGTAAAGATAATAAGCCTGTTTATTCTAATGCTCCAACTTATGTCATGCCTGAATTAATTTCTAAGAAAAAACCTGCTTAATTAATGTGATTCTTAAATGAATTAAATCTAATTTATAGTAGTGTAAAAATTTTCTGCTCATGAAAAAAACACAAAAAAAAGAGGGAAGCAAAAACCTTCATTTAGGATTTTATTTTGGTTTAGTCGTATTCTTTATTGTTTTTATTTCTGTTATTTTTAAAATCTTTGATACCGTAAAGCGTAGTGAATTTGATGGAGATAATCTTTTTACTGTTGCAGTAGTTTCGGGTAAAGACACAAACATAATTTTGGCCTCTCCTAAAGAAGGGACTCTTAAAAAACTAACAATAATAGGCTTAAATTCATCAAAAGGATTAAATTCAGCTGGAATTCCGTATGATAGCCTTGCTCAAGCGAATGAAAATTTAACTGTATCTCCGAAATCATATTTCACGAAAATTATTTTTCATAAAGATGGATTTAAAAGTAATCTTACTATTATCGATTTGCTACGATTATCATTGTTTTCCCAAAAAACCGATGGATCAAAAGTTAATGAAGCAGAAGTTCAATCTAGTGATCAAGCAGAAGTGAATAGTTTAGTGTCAAAATGGTTTCAAGACCCACAGATTTTAGAGGATGATTTAAATATAGAGATTACAAATTCTACACAGGTGTCAGGTCTTGGTAACAGGATGGCAAATTCAATTACAAATATGGGGGGAAATGTTGTTTTGGTAAATTCATCAACAACTCCTGCAACAAAATCGAAGATATATTATAAAAAAGATTCATATACCGTTAATAAGCTTTCAAGAATTCTTGATATGCCGACAGAGAAAAAAGAAACTAATGCGCTTTCCGACATCATAATTGAAATAGGAGAGGATAAGGAGAATTATTAATGCTTTTTATATTCTGTTTAATTATTATTGCAATCGTTTCGATAATTTGGGCTTATTATTCGATTGTAAAAGAAAGGCAAAGGCATGAAATTGAAAAGGCAAAAGAAGAAATTACTACGGGAAGAGTAATCTTTCATTCCTCTTCTGTATCTGACTCAGATTCCTCTTTATGACTTTTTGATTTGTCACTTTTAATGTGAAGCTTCTTCTCAATAACATGTACAAAAGAGGGTTGATCTTTAAACTTTGAAGATTTCTTTAGCTCTCTTATAAAGATGCTTACATTTTGGTGATTTGCCGATTTTACAAAAGCTTCATACTTATTTCCTCCGTTTATAAATTTAATTAGTCTGTTGCCTATATCATCAGGAAGTACACCGATATATTTTTTTCCTTGTAGAACAAAAATTTTTAGTCTTTTGATTGACATATCCACAGATTGTCCTGTTTGGAGTCCGTGTAGGATTTCAGCTTGAGCAAGGTTAATGAGATCAACAACCTTTGTTTTCCCAGTCTCTTCAATAAAAATATTATTTACCTGAATAAACATAGGGGAATCATCATTTTTTGGCAAATCACTTTTAAGTCTTTTAATATTTTTGAGTGCAATTGAGTTTAGGGGATCGATTTCAAGGACTTTTTCAAAACTTGTTTTTGCATCTTTTGAATTTCCCAGGACGCTGTATGCAAGGCCCATTCTATTAAGCGCTGAAACATCATTGGGGTTTTCTTCGAGAAGTGATTTGTTTAATTTAATGGCGTTATTCCAGTCTCCCGCAAGGGTAGCTGCAATCGCTTGATCAGAAGTTATTTTCATGAGGATTTAATTGAAAAATTTTACTAGTTCGAATTGCAAAAGTCAATACGTGAATGGTAAAATAGAGTTTGACTGCTGCAAAAAAGCAGTTTATTTTTATTATGAGTGGACATTCTAAGTGGTCAACAATTAAAAGACAAAAGGGAGTAGCAGATGCAAAGCGCGGTGCAACCTTCACTAAAATTTCTAATGCTATAACTATTGCTGTAAAACAAGGAGCTGGTGTTAGTGATCCTGATCAGAATCCAAGACTCAGGCTTGCTATTGAACTTGCACGCACAAATAATATGCCAAAAGAAAATATAGAGCGTGCAATTGCAAAAGCTAGCGCAAAAGGAGCAGGGGAGTTAACTGAAGTAACTTATGAAGGATTTGCTCCTGGTGGTGTTTCAGTAATGGTTGAGGCAGTAACTGATAATACGAATAGAACGACCCCGCTAGTTAAAAGCTTATTTAATAAATATGGAGCAAGTTTTGGAGGACAGGGGTCAGTAGCATATCAATTTGAGCAAACCGGCGAAATCACGGTAAATAAAAACGGTAAATCAATTGATGATATTTTTTTGAGCGCAGCAGAGCTTGGAGCAAATGATGTTGAAGATGGGGAAGAAGAGGCCATTGTTTATACAAGTGTTGCAGATCTGAATATGGTAAAAGAAGGGCTAAAATCTGGCGGGTTTGAAGTAGCTGAAGCACAGATTTCTAGGAAGCCAACAAATACTGTAAATGTTGACGGGGAAATGAAAGAGAAAATTTTAGGTTTTCTATCAACGCTTGAGGATATGGATGATGTCCAAAAGGTTTATTCGAATATCTCATTAAGCTAATGAAAATAAAGTTACCAAAAATCCTCAAGAAAGGATTTTTCACAAAAAGGCAAAGGTTTGTTGTTGGTGTATTAATTCTTTCAGCTCTTCTTTTTATAACGGATCATTTTTTAGCAAGGTCAAGCATATTTGTTTTGTTTATTTTATCCATTCTTACTAATGTATTTTTATATTGGGCTCTTCATAAAGATTTGCATGAACATTTTTCACCGCAGGTATTTATATTGCCTTTTCTTTACACATTAGGATTTGGCCTTTTTTCACCATTGATTCCAGCAAGAATCTTAGCGGATCTGATTCTAACTGTTATTTATGCGATCGGACTATATTCACTATTCCTTTCACAAAACATTTTCACCATTTCAGGGGTAAGGACGATTGCACTTCTGTCTGGAGCTAGAACTGTATCCTTCGTAATTACTATACTTACTTTCTTGTTTATAACAACCGTAATTTTTAGCTTAAATTTGAATGTTTTCATAGCTTTATTATTCTTTTTCATGACATCATTTTTACTCACAATGCAATCGATTTGGACATATACGTTAGAGAAGAGTATTAAGAAAAATTTAGTTTATGTATTGCTATTAGCTATTTGTCAGCTTGAAGTCGCAATGCTTTTATGGTTTTGGCCCAACAGAAGCTGGCTGCTTTCTTCGTTTGATCCGCCGCCAGTTCTTATCTCACTCTTCTTAACTGGATTTTTCTATATATGCATTGGGTTATCTCATTTATGGTTTGAAAAGCGTTTATTTAAATCTACTCTTTGGGAATATGTATGGATTGGATTAATTGTATTTGTTTTTCTCGTTGCATTTACTTCATGGACATAAGTATGTATTTAGCTTCATTTAGCCTCAAATATAGGGAGTAAAGGAGTGTACTTAAGAGTCAATCAAGAGATGTTAACTATATATTTATTTTTTTAGCCTCAAAAAATTATTTAATTAGCTTCGATTTGTGCGTAAAGAAAATTTATACGATGTTGCTAAAGGGAAGAGGAGAGAGGGCATTGAGGCTAGATGATATAGTTTGATACATAATATAAACTATAGGATGATATAGTTTGATATAGTCATAAAATTATTATAGGATATTATAGGATATAATTTAGCTTCAAATGTTCATTTTCACGAGATTTTATGCACTATTTTCACAACCATACTGAGGTACATAGGGCTTCTTTCATGTAGGTGAATAAATCAATGATTAGCTTCTGCATTCGGAAATTATTGCGATATGATCATATTATAAGGAAACGACATCCTCCTCTGGATTACTTATTGAGTCTAATTCTAAATCGAACAAAATACGAACGTTCTAATTAATAAGATTTTGAGGCTAAAATCAAACGATTAGATTGATTTAGCAAGCTAATTTTCACATTGTGGATAACCTCGAAGGGAGCGAGGTCTTCAGGAATCGATTCTTGCAAATCTTTTTGAGTATCTTTAGAGAGAAGGACAATGTAATTGGCGAATTCATTATTATTTAATTTACTTACTGCTCTAAGAGCTATAAGTAAATTAATAGGTATTTTTAGCGGCAGGAAGCAGAAATTGTTTATGTCGTAGAATAATACTTTTACGACGCGACTGAGGCTGGTTTTGCCAGAGAAGACCCTTTTTACATACCAATTTTTTCCTATATATTCTTGCAATTTATATTTTTTATTTCTATATTCGCTACTCATAATTACCTGTTTTACTTATGCTAAAAATTTATACCCCTTCCCTACTATAGGTTTGTAATATATTGAAAATTCGAGGCTAAATGAAGCTAGGTTTTAATTACTATCGCACTCATCCAGCCTTGAAAGAGAGGTTATTTTATATTTACACGATGATATTCGAATCTATATCTACAAGAGGGGTGAATGCTCTCGAGACATTAAATTGATGTTATTTAACACGCGTTCTGAAAACATCATTATAACTTTGTTGATTTATTACCGAAATTCGGTAATAAGAGATACTACTGGTAAATTTGATTAGTTAAAACGTCTATTTGTACGTCAGTTTTAAAATAACGCGTCTAGGGCCGTTCTAGGGGCTCTTAGCCTCGAAGATTGGTAAATCTAGCCTCGAATTGGTTCCTATGGTATACTGAAATACTTAATTATGTCTAATAATTTACCAATTGGTATTTTTGATTCTGGTGTCGGCGGACTTACCGTTGTTAAAGAAATTTTAAAATTTCTTCCAAATGAAAATTTAATTTATTTGGGAGACACAGCAAGGGTTCCATATGGAACGCGTGACACCGAGACTGTAAATAAATTCTCAGATGAGTTAGTGCGTTTCATGTTAAAAAGTCAGGTTAAGTCAATCGTAGTGGCTTGCAATACGATCTCAGCAATATCGTTATCGAACATATTAAAATCCGCTGGCGAGATCCCAGTGATCGATGTTATTGTGCCAACTATAGAATATGCATTAAGAAATAAAGACGTTAATACTATTGGAATAATTGGAACTCAAGCAACAATTAATTCTAAGGTTTATGAGAACAAGATAAAAAATATAGACAAAGACGTAAAAGTTTTCACAAAAGCATGTCCTTTATTTGTTCCTTTAGCTGAGGAAGGATTTTCGGAAACTCTGGAGGCTTTGCAAATTTCCAAAAAATATTTGAGTTATTTTGATGACAAAAATTTGGATTTGCTTATTTTAGGATGCACTCATTATCCAATACTTAAAGGTGCTATTGAAAAGTCTTTGCGTCGCAGAATAAAGATAATTGATTCTGCCTTTCCTACTGCAGAAAAATTAAAAAAAGTTCTTTCTGAAAAAAAATTATTAAATACTGAAAATAAAAATCCAAAACTTGAGTTCTATGTTACTGATAATCCCCTTCGGAGTCTGGAGATTGCAAATATGCTTTTTGAGGGTAAATTCCCTGGAAAAATTGAAAAAATTATTTTGGCTTAGAAAATATTGGTTGATTTGATAAACATGATTCCCAAAGCCTTTCAGTGTACGCTTCATGTTGACTAGCTAAATCTGAATCTACGCTGTACATGTTTAATTCTGCAGTTCCAGCTCTTATGCCAGACATAACTTCATTGTGCGAGCCAGACCAAACAACCGATTGGCCTTTTATCTTGAATTGCCAACTTTTACCATGCAGACCTCCTTCCGGACCAAATCTAAATCTAAGATCAGATCCGCTTCTTATAATTCCTTTAGCAGCAAGTCGATTACTTACATACACAGGTGGTGAAAACTTATAAACATCTTGTTTCGAAGCAACTGCTCTAACTTGGACGCCTCTTTTTATTGCAGCATCAAGCCTTTTTAAAAGTTTATGTCCAGGTAAAAGTGGGAGTGAGGTAAAAATTTCATCATCTTTTTCTGTTCCGTCAATTAGATAGTTAGTAAAATCATATATTCTAGATCTTCCACTTTTTCCTGAATCATACACGAAATATGTGTCTGCGGTTCCCGGAATAATTTCATCTTCTTTTGGTGGATTTATGCATATATCTGTGAGGGTTTCAACTAACTTTGGATCTGTTATTTTTACCATAAATCCATGCATTTTAAAGACAGTATCATCTTCAGGATTAAAGTCTCCGATATAAGCGGTTTTGCCTACGATCCAGATTTTTTGATGGTCTGCACCGGCATATGGAAAAAATTGACGAAGCTTGGTATCAGGTCTTGTAAGTAGCAACTTAATATTTGTTTCAGCTTTAATTTTTTCGTGTAAAGCTTTAGTCTTAGAATATGAATTTTCAATTTCATCTCTGTTTGGGTAAAAAGGAATATGCCTAACGTATGATGGAACACCTTGAGTCCTAAATAAGCTTAATGGATTATGTAAAATTCTTACATCAGCATTTCTGTTGGCTGCATCATTTAAATGAGGTAAGATGCTGTTGGCAAATTCTCCGGCTTGAAAATCCAATCCTTTTATCCATACTCTGCCTCCGTCCCCTACTTTATTTATTTCTCCGTTAAGGTCATCCAAAACGTCCCAAGGATTATCCATCAGCTTAAATCGTTCTTGAGGTTTTATTTTTTCTGTTTCAATATGCTCCGGTTGTCTTTCCATTGTTATGGCGGAATTTTAACAAATACCAGGATTTAAATCAAAATAATTATTGTTTTCTTATTTAACTTTGGGGCGTAGGCTCTGATGTTAGTGGAATTCCAAGTGCAATTCTTTCAGTAGGGATAACTCTTCCTGAATTTAATTTTCCTATCAAATGTCCATGAGAATCCGATGAAGCTTGCGCAATTTTTCCTTTATCAATTGTTGTGATGTGTCTTTCAGTTGCTCTACTGTTATTAATGAACCCTACCGTTTGAATCTGATTGCCCAGAAGCGTTCCTACTACGAGCTCAACTGCTAGCCAATTACTTTGTCCTACTCCGTCTCCGGGATCTTTACCAAGTGCATATGGAGAATTTTTAATTACTATTGGAGAGCTTCCATCCCAAGCTAAGCCATTTATCGAGCGAATTTTTTCGAGGTCAATTTCCTCATCCGTGTTACTTGGTGACTTTCTTATATTTAGATTGGATCCATCTACGCTCATGTCAATTCTGTATGCAGCAGTGTCTATGCCTGCAATTTCTCCATTGGAAAGCATCTCAGTTAGGGTTATTTCGCGTTGTGCTGTTTTGTCATATTCATTAAATCCTACTGCAACTATTTCAACTGCTCCTGCTGCTATTACTCCGGCGAGCGCAATATTCCTAATCCTTCTAAATATAGATCTGTTATTTGTAGCTCTCGGTTTTACTATCCGCTCAGAATTAGGTCGAGCATTGTAATCTCTGTCTGGTCTTGCTGGGCTAAATTCTTGTGGCATGATATATTTTATAGCATTCATTTAGCTATTTATGCAAATTAACCAATTTTATGCTTTATGTTGTTGTGGGTAAATAAATTGCTCAAGAATTTTTGTGCTTTTTTATAATCTTTGGTGTTTTTGAAGAGAATTGTTTAAAGATCCACTCTAGCCAGAGCAAAATATATAGTCGTTCGTATTTTATTCGTAAATTTCAGTTACTGGGATTTGTAAGGGAAAAACTAGAGGCCTCTTTATGCAATTGATTATTTTAAATTTGATAATTTTTAATTATTTAGGTTAATAAATAATAACGATTATTGTGAATATTTTAAGTCATTATTAATTTACTTAGGCTTGTAGCTTATTCGTATTTGGAGTATTAAATTAGAATATATTATATGTTTTTGATTTTTACTTAATTGTGCTTATTAATTCTCAATACATTATTCAAATATTCAATCTTGTTTTGTTTAATAATCAATTTATATTGTTTATGGTTTTGTGAACATGATGATTTGGTTGGTCTACTAAGCCCAGTGTTTTCTTAGATGTTGCAGAATCGTTTTTAATGTCGTAGAATAAATAATGTGAAACAAATCTGCCTCACATTATTCTTAGATTTTACAACGTCTTCGACATCGCAAAATCTAAGATATCTTTTGATATATTTTGATATAAAAATACTTGAAATGTGGCACTCTCCCCTCCCCTCTGCTAATAGCAATTATCGAAAAAATTTAGCCTTAATTTTTAACTAAAATTTTATGCAAGAAAAGCTGCCGAAGCTAATTGACGATTTTTTAGAATACTTAGAAATAGAAAAAAATTGCAGTAAGCTTACAATTCGAGACTACAGACATTATCTTGATGTTTTTTTAGATTGGTATATTGTTAATATTCCATCAAAAGATCTTGAAAATTTGGATCTTTCTGACATAAGAAAGTATAGAGTTTTTCTATCCAATAAAACTGACGAGAAAGGTGCTGGTCTTAAAAGAGTTACTCAGAATTATTACATCATTGCTCTTCGTTCATTCCTAAGGTTTCTTATTAAAAATGACTATAAAACACTTGAGCCATCAAAAATTGATTTACCTAAGACAGAAAGCAGGTCTTTGAAGTTTTTGGAGCGTGAGCAGGTGGATCGATTGGTCACAGCTGCAGATACTTCAAAAGAGGAAGGGATAAGAGATAGGACGATCATGGAGTTGCTTTTTTCTACAGGCCTTCGTGTTTCTGAGCTCACCAAGCTTAATCGAGATCAGATAAATTTGGATCGCAAGGAGTTTGGAGTAATAGGAAAAGGAGGTCGATCAAGAATTGTGTTCGTTTCTGACCGTGCAGCTGAGTGGATAAATAATTACCTCAAGGCAAGAAAAGACGAATATAAGCCTCTTTTTATCAGGTATTCAGGTGCAGTTGATGAAACTAATAATGGTGAAAAAATGAGGCTCACTCCCCGCTCAGTTGAGCGCATAGTTAAAAAATATGTAAAAATTACCAGATTACCAGTTGACGCTACTGTTCATACGCTTAGGCACTCATTTGCTACAGATCTGCTTACAAATGGAGCAGATATCAGAAGCGTTCAGGAGATGCTTGGGCATAAAAATATAGCCACGACTCAAATATATACTCACGTAACAAATAAACAGCTTAGAGAGGTACATAAATCATTCCACAGTGGTAATAAATAATTCAATTATCTCGAATAAGTTCTTGGAGGTTAAGTCCTTTATTGCCTAATTCGCCAGCGATAAATCCTGCATGTATGTCCGATCTTCTTTTTTCTCGGCTTCTTTTTTCTTCCATTAACGCAATGTCTTTAGCTAATATAGCAGGATCTACTTCGATTTCTCCAGGCTGAAGATCTCCTTGACCATCTCCTGGTATTTCGCTTGGGCTTGGATTGATATGCGGTAATACCTGACCATCCCTGAAAGTTATTTGTCTTCTTAGGGTTAGGCTCGTATCAGGCGTAATTCCCCTGACGGGTATAGGAACATGTGGTGTTTCTTGGTGAATATCTCGCTCAATCACAACGCAAATAATATTGCAGAGAATGATAAGTAACAAAAGCTAATTGTTTCCACTTATTCTCTTTTTATAAAAATTTACTTTTTCGCGGGCCCGAGAGGCTTGAGTGTAGTTTCCTTTTAATGTTTCTCTGACTTGTAAGAGAAACGCTTTTTGAAATTTTACTTCGTCGCGACTCATAATTTAGTAATTTGATTTTGGTAAATCACAACTATTTATTATAGTACTTGGTAAGTTAATATTACTGTGACTTCAATGTTGTTTTCTCCTGGAGTGATTGATGTTGCTGGGGCACCTGCTTTAGCGTCCAAAGCCATTGCTTCGTTTTGCATAACAGGCATTGGGTAAATTCCGCCAAACGTTTCCCTGACATTTATAACATTGCCTAGTTTTATTCCTGATGCTTTTGCTAATCCCTCTGCTGATGCTTTTGCTTTATTAACTGCTTCAATTCTCGCTTCGTTCTTAAGTTTAATTTCTGTTGCATCGTCAAGTGTAAATGAAATTCCACCAACTAAATTTGCCCCTCCAGCTGTAGCTGCATCAACTGCCGCATTTGCCTTATCAATTGGAACTTCAACTTCAAAATTCTGAGACACTGTATATCCAGATATTCTTTGATTATCGCCTATCGTTAGATTGGCGTAATTTGGATTTACAGAATAGTTTGTGGTTTTTATATCTTTTTCTTCAACACCAAGCGCCTTAAGGCTATTTGTAATTTGAGTTGCAGCTTTATTTGTTTTTGCTTGAGCTTCTGTAACGGTTGCTCCTGTTTGGGTAACGCCCATGTTGATTACTGCTTTGTCTGGAGCTGCTGATGCCTTGCCGGTTCCAGTTGCTTCAAAAGGTGTTGAATTGAGTGTATTTATGTTATTTACTGTAAAGGGAATCGGACCAGCAATTTTTGTGTAGACAAAAAGAATAATAAAGAATGCTACCACTGCGCCTATTAATTCTCCCCCGCCCTTGTATTTCATTTTTTCCATCGCCTTTATATATAAATATATCTTGGAGTAGCTTGTCAAGTGGGTGGATATGTAGCGTATCTAAGGCTTATAGGACGCAAGATGCAGAGACCAAATCTCCCTCGTGCAGGGCTTTGCTTCCATTTTGACTTTGGATGGAAATATAATAATTACCCGTTCCACAAGCTCGTTTACTAATTTTCCAATAACTATCATTTTTAATTACCTCAATTTGATTTACATCCGACTGTTTTGGCTCCTCTATAGTTACTGGATAACTTTTTTGAGATGGAGCTTCAATTTGAGTATTAACCACACTTACTTTTGGAGAAGGGTTTAGATCTAGGTTCGAAAGAGAAAGAATTAGAGGCGGTGTTATAGCTAAGATAAAAACGAAGCTGAAAACGATTGCAAGCTTTCTTTTTAGGCTTCTTTTATTTTTCGGGGATTTATATACGTAGGTCGATTCATTGTCCCAATAATCATATTCGTGTTTTTTTCGTTTACCTAGCATAGTTTTGGGATTCTAGCACACTATGAGTTGGGCTGTCAAATTAGTATTTATTGCCAAATCAGTGTTTGATTGAGTAAAAAAATAATTGACTATAAGTTTGTTTAAAATTGTAATCTCGTGTATCCTTATGGTCTTTCATAGAAAATGTTCGATGAGTACTGCGGCTTGAATTTAAGCAATAGATTGCTTGTTCTTGCGCTTGAATTACCCCTCACAGAGACTGTAATTTAAGTACTGCGCCTCTGAGTTTTAAGAAATAAAAAAACTTGATACATCAAGCTTATTCTTGACTTGCGCTTTTGTAGCCTTATTTAGTAATTTCTCGAAAAGTACTTCGCGCTATTCTTAAATGAATAAGAATAGCGCTTGACATCATTTTTTGTAATTGGCATTATTAGATTAATGGCGGAGGTTATGTGTCCCGCAGATCCTTTTTACAGCCGAGATTTTAATTATCTCGAATTTTTTTTGCAACCACTTTTTCTCCCAGATGCGCAAAGGAGGGAGAAGTAAATGTCCCAAGGTGTTGAGGCAGGCTTTACCCCAGACCTTATTAGAGAAGCTTCACCTAGCGCCGACCCAATTCAAATTGATGTTTATACGCATCCTTCTATGGAAGTAATTAGAGAGCCGTTTAAATACTCGCTTCAAGAAAAAATTTTCCAAGAATGGGCGCATCTTTTAGGTGATGATTTTAATACGTATATGAATCTTGATGTTTTTAGAGAAAAAGCTGAGGAAGTGGTTGCATTATATAGTATGACTGAAAATTTTGATCAGGAAACATTTGATAGAAAAATGGCATATTTAAAGATCTCAGCATTAAGTATTGCAACATCAATGGGGAGAGATGTATATGAGATTTGGGATAGGAAATTAACAGAAAAAATGCAAGAAAAATACGAACCAAATGCATTTACAAATATGAGGATGAGAGGATTTAGTATTGATGAAACTAGAGAATACTTAAAAGATTTATATAATCGAGGAATTGAATACCAGATGGTTGAAGTTGAAATTCCTGAATCAGAACAAGAGGCAAGAAGGCATAGGGCTCCTTCTTTCCCAGATGAATTGCAGGATTTTGCAGACACTTGGCAAAGAGCTGCATTTGGATCAGATTTAGAAAATAGCGATAGGATCCCCGTTATTATTGGCGAAGCATACGAATTAATGGATGAATTTAAGGATTTATCAGAAAATGAAATAAACGATTTGTCGGAAGGAGCAAAAGCAGATTTAATTTTAGGGGAAATTGCCGATGTTTTAATTGCTGCTGATGGATATTTTTCGGCAAAAGATATTGAAGTTGGAGCTCATCAGACAATGGCATTTAAAAGAATGATCGACACTTATGGAGATCTTCCTAAATTAAGAAGGCTAGGTGTTCCAACAAGATATGCGATGCACTATCTACACGACACAAGACATAGGATTGAAGAAGGTAAAAAGCCCAAGCCATCGCCTGTTCCAGGTTATAAGCCATTTTTTAGACAGATTGCGCAGCAGCAAGGACTAGGTTATGCATCAGGCATGCTACATTAACTGGTCCTACGCCACCTAAGGTTGGAGTGTATAATTTGACCTTATTTTGAACATCTTCTTCGCTATAATCTCCTTTTAATTTTCCATCTTCTAGAAAAAGTCCAACTCCGATTAAAACTTGATTTTGATTAAGGACTTCAGGTTTCAATACGTCTCCTCTACCTACTGCGGAAATAATTATATCAGCCTTTCTTATAAGTTCATTTGGGTCTGGAGTTTGACTATCAATCACATCAAATGTAACTTCCATTTTATCTAGAAGTTTGATGGTAGGTCCGCCTGCTGTTTCACCCTTCCCTATTACAGCGATTTTTTTATCTGAAAGATCACTTAAGCCTAAGGAATTCAAAATCTCGATTACTGCTAGAGCTAGCGGAGCATCAAATTTAGACTCATTATTAAATCCATCAACATCTTTTTGAACACTTACTGAATGGGAGATTTTATCACGATCAAATGAATCTGGAAGTGGGCGCTGTGTAATAATGCCATGAATAGAGGGATCATTATTGAGTTTAGAGATTAATTTTAATAAGTCTTTTTCTGATGTGGACTCGAAATGAAATAGTTTAATTTCAGCACCAATCTCTTCTCCTTTTAACTTTTTTTGCTTAATATAAGAATGTGATGCTGCATCATTGCCAATTAAAATAATTGCAAGAGTAGGAGTGACTCCTTTTTGTTTGAGTTTTTGAACTTCAGGTTTGAGGTTTTCTAAAATTTCAGAGGCAATTTGTTTACCGTCTATCTTCATATTATTGAATCGAGCTGGAAATTATTCGACACATGTTATGGCTGCAACGCCGTCACCGTTTTTGCTGAATCTCATTAAGATCACACCTTGTGTAGCTCGAGTAAGTTTTGGAATAGATTCTATATCAAGTTTCACAACCTGGCCTTTGTGAGAAGTTATGATGACTTCGCGGCAGTTTGGAGGAATAATCTGGGAGGCTGCTACCTTACCCGTTTTATTCGTTACTTCAGCTATTTTTACTCCTTGTCCTCCTCTGCTTTGAGCATTAAATTCGTTTATTAATGTCTTTTTGCCATATCCATTTTCAAGAATGGTAAGAAGCATCAAGTTAGTGCTTTTATCTACAACGTCCATTCCTACTACTTTATCATCACCTGTAAGTTTTATTCCTCTTACTCCCATTGTTGCGCGTCCCAACGGTCTTACTGACTTCTCAGAGAATCTAATACTCTTTCCATCTCTTGTATAAACTAAAATATCATTATCTCCGGTTGTAGGGTTGCTCCAGACTAACTCATCGCCTTTATCGAGCTTGATTGAAGCGATTCCGCTTCTTCTTATGTTTTCAAACTCACTCATTGCGGTTTTCTTAACGGTTCCTTTTCTCGTAGCTAAGAATACATATTTAAATTTAGCTGTTTTGTTATATGTAATAAACGATTCAACTTTTTCTCCAGCTTCAATATTTATTAAGTTAATTACAGCTGTCCCTTTACTGGTTCTTGAGCTTTCGTCAATCTCATACGCTTTTGTTTGGTAAACCTTCCCTTTATTTGTGAAGAAAAGGATATTGTCATGAGTTTCTGTGTATCTTATATGAAGTATTCCATCTTCATCTTTGGTTGTCATGCCTTTAACTCCTACGCCACCTCTTTGCTGAGTTCTGAAAGAAGTCATGCTTTGTCTTTTAATGTATCCTGTTGTTGTTAAAGTAATAACGGTTGGTTCATTTGGAATTAGATCCTCTTCTGAAAATTCTCCCACTTTGCCTTTATAAACTTTCGTTCTTCTGTCATCTGCGTATTTATCTTTGAGATATGCTAACTCATCTTTAATTACTTCTAGAATTTTTTCAGGGTGAGCCAAAAGATCTTCTAGATAAGCTATTGTTTCTTTAACCATACTGTACTCATCTTCAATTTTTTGTCTTTCAAGAGCAGCAAGACGTCTTAGCTGAAGGTCTAAAATAGCTACTGATTGAATCTCAGAAAGTTTAAATTTACTCATCAAGTTGTTTTTTGCATCTTCTTGAGTCTTACTCTCGCGAATTGTTTTTATAACTGCATCTAGGTTTTCAACAGCGATTTTAAGTCCTTCAAGAATGTGAAGTCTTGCTTTTGCTTGCTTAAGCTCAAATTCAGATCTCTTTTTTACTACCAGATATCTATGCTTGATATATTCTTCAAGAATTGTTTTAAGGTTTAAGGTTTGAGGTGTATTGTCTACGAGAGCAACGATATTAGATGAAAATGTTGTTTGAAGCGCAGTATATTTAAACAAACTATTAAGGATTCTTTTTGGAGTTGCATCTCTTTTAAGTTCTACTACAACTCGGATTCCATGTCTATCTGATTCATCTCGAAGATCTGAAATTCCCTCAATCTTCTTTTCTTTAACAAGCTCTGCGATTCTTGCAACAAGAAGAGCTTTGTTAACTTGATATGGAAGCTCTGTGATAATGATTGCGCTTTTTCCTTGACCAATTTCTTCAATATCTGCTTTTCCGCGAATTAGTACTTTGCCTCGTCCTGTGGAATACATATTTTTAATTTCTTCAGCATCGTAAATAGCTCCAGCTGTTGGGAAATCAGGTCCTTTTACGAACTGGAGTAATTCATCTACTGTGACATCTGAATCTGCAGAAATTTCTGGTTCTGTTGTGATTTTAGTCTTCCCGATCATAAAGTTTACGGCATCAATTATTTCGCCTAAATTGTGTGGGGGAATCTTGGTAGCCATTCCGACAGCAATTCCTTCACTTCCCATAAGAAGAAGATTTGGAAGTTTTGCTGGTAGGTAATTTGGTTCTTTTTGAGTTGCATCGAAATTATCTATAAAATCTACAGTTTCTTTTCCTATATCCTCAAGCATCTCAGAAGTAATGGCAGCCATTCTAGCTTCTGTATAACGCATAGCAGCTGGCGGATCCCCATCCATACTTCCAAAGTTTCCCTGCCCATCAATTAAGGGATATCTCATTGAGAAATCTTGCGCAAGACGAACCATAGCATCATAAATAGGTACATCTCCATGAGGATGATACTTTCCCATAACTTCTCCTACTACAGTTGCGCTTTTTTTATATTTCGCACTATGAGTGAGGCTAAGTTCATGCATGGAAAAGAGAATTCTTCTGTGAACTGGCTTGAGTCCGTCTCGAACATCTGGGAGCGCACGGGAAACAATAACAGACATGGCGTAATTTAAGTACGCCGATTTCATCTCTTTTGTAATTTCTGTCTGTTGAAGTCTTCCTATATCAGCCATAATGTTAGTTATTAGTAACTAGATATTAGATATTAGTTTGTAGCAGGTTTGCATGAAACTCAACTATATAACTAGTATCTATTATCTAATTTCTAAATTAGATATGCGGCAATAAGTAATGCTACGATGTTTAGAACCTTAATCATTGGGTTAATTGCTGGGCCTGCTGTGTCTTTATATGGGTCTCCGACTGTGTCACCTGTTACTGCTGAAGCATGCGCAAAGCTTCCTTTTCCTCCGAGATTTCCTTCTTCAATATATTTTTTAGTGTTATCCCAAGCTGCTCCACCTGTGGTCATAGAGATTGCAACGAATAGTCCAGTTACAATTGCTCCGATAAGCATCCCACCAAGAGCAAGAGGTCCGAGTAAGAATCCAACTACGATTGGGGCAAGTACTGGAATTAGAGCTGGGAAGATCATTTCTTTTAATGCAGCTGTAGTTACAATATCAACACATTTGGCATAGTCAGGAAGTGCTTTTCCTGTCATGATGCCTTTAATATCTTTAAACTGACGTCTTACTTCCTCTACAAGTGAAACGCTTGCTTTTCCTACAGCTTCCATAGCAAGTGCTCCAAAGAAATAAGGCAAAGCGCCTCCTATGAATAATCCAATAATTACAGCTGGATCAGTAAGGCTAAATGATGCAGATGTAATGTTGCCACCTAATTTTTTTAGCTCTTCAGTATATCCTGCGAAAAGAACTAATGCAGCGAGTCCAGCTGAACCAATTGCATAAGCTTTGGTAACAGCTTTAGTTGTGTTGCCTACAGCATCAAGTGGATCTGTAACATTTCTTACTTTTTCTGGAAGTCCTGCCATTTCTACGATTCCACCTGCATTGTCAGTGATTGGTCCGAACGCATCAATTGCTACAACGATCCCGGTCAGTGAAAGCATAGACATCGCTGCAATTGCTATTCCATAAAGACCAGCCAATTGATATGCAATTAATGTACCTGCTGATATGAGTAGTATAGGCGCTAAAGTTGATTTCATAGAAACTGCGAGTCCTGCAATTACGTTGGTTCCTGATCCAGTTGATGAAGCCTTAGCTATAGTTTTAACAGGGCTGAATTTTTTTGAAGTATAGAATTCTGTAATTACTACCATGCCAATTGTGATAACTAGTCCAATGATCGTCGTGATAAATAAATTAAGTGCACTGATATTCCCTAATCCTTGAGGGAACATATATTTGGTAAGGAAATAAAATCCTACAAGCGCAAGAACTGCTGAGACGATTAGCCCTTGGTAAAGTGCTTGCATAATGCTACTACCTCTTACTCTTACGAACCATGTACCAATGATACTAGTTACTATTGAAATCGCACCAAGAAGTAATGGGAAAATAATTACATTTGTGTTTCCGCGAAAAGCAAGATCTCCTATGATCATTGCAGCAACTGAAGTGATTACATAAGTTTCAAAAAGATCTGCTGCCATTCCTGCGTCATCACCGACATTGTCTCCAACTAAATCCGCGATAACCCCAGGGTTTCTTGGATCATCTTCCGGAATTCCCTTTTCAATTTTTCCTACCATGTCAGTTCCAACGTCAGCTGATTTGGTATAAATTCCTCCTCCAAGTCTAGCAAAAACTGAAATAAGTGATCCTCCGAATCCAAGAGCTATTAATGGTGCTAAATTTGGGGTTGCATCTTGGCGGGTTAAAAACAAATAAAATCCTGTAACAGATAATATTGCAAGACCGTTTACTAAAAGTCCTGTCACTGCCCCACCCTTAAATGCCATATCAAATGCTTTTGCTAAGCCTGATTTAGCAGCTTGAGCTGTTCTAATATTGCTTTTAACGGCTATGGACATACCAAAAATTCCTGCAGCTGCTGAGAAAATAGCACCAACTGCAAATCCCAAAGCCGTGTACATGTCAAAGGCAAAGAACAAGATTGCGAAAATAAGGGCACCTATAATTGTAATTACTAGGTATTGTTTTTTCATGAAAGCGATTGCACCTGTTTGAATTGCATCAGCAATTGCATTCATTTTCGAATCTCCTCTGGGACTCTTAACAATAACGAAGCTTAAGTAGATACCATAAAGAATTGAGAGAATGCCTGCTCCAAGACAAATCGCAATTGCATTATTTGTTATTAAAGATAATTCCATTATAAAAAAGTATTATACCAATTGCAGCCTCATTGTAAATAGGTTTTATACATCAAGAACTGCTGTCTTCGCCCATTGCTCATTTGCGAATTCGCAAGGACTCAAACTGCACCAATTTTAAACATCCAAGGTTGCAGTCTTCGCGTTACTTTGAATAAAGTGCTTTCTTGGTGGAACTTCATCTCCCATAAGCATAGTAAATACAGCATCTGCCTCTTCAGCATCTGCAATATTTACTTGTTTTAGGATTCTGTTTTCAGGATTCATAGTAGTTTCCCAGAGTTGCTCTGGATTCATTTCTCCAAGACCTTTATATCTTTGAATAGAAACTCCTTTTTTGGTTTCAGTTGTTTTGACTTCAGTTGCATTTGAAGTTTCTTGATCTGTTTCCGGTTCAACTGCAACTGCTAGTGCATCGCCATTTTTTGTTTTTGGCTTGTAATTTCCAATGATCTTATCTCTTTCCTCTTCGGAGTATGCATATTGAGCGGTTTTACCCATCTGAATTTTAAACAGAGGCGGCATAGCTACATAAAGATATCCTTCTTTAATAATTTCTGGCATGTGTCTAAAGAAAAATGTCAGAATTAATGTTTCGATATGCTCCCCGTCAACATCTGCATCGGTCATGATGATTATTCTTTGGTATCTGAGCTTTTCAAATTTAATAGTCTCCCCTATTCCCATTCCCAGAGCAATGATTAGGTTTTTTACTTCTTCATGTTCAATTATCTTGTCTAGTCGGGCTCTTTCTGTATTTAAAATTTTACCTTTAAGTGGAAGAATTGCTTGGAATTTTCTATCTCTTCCCTGCTTTGCGCTTCCTCCTGCACTGTCTCCCTCAACCAAATATAGTTCAGAAAGTGCTGGGTCTTTTTCCTGACAATCAGCAAGTTTACCAGGCAATGATGATCCTTCGAGTGCTCCTTTTCTAAGAATCGCCTCTTTTGCGGCTTTGGCGGCAAGGCGAGCCTTTGCAGCCAAATAAACCTTCTCAAGAATCTTTCGGGCGTCGCTTGGGTTTTCTTCAAAATATGTAGAGAGACCTTCTTTTACAATAGTCTGAACAATTGGTTGAATGTCTGCATTTCCAAGTTTTCCTTTGGTTTGACCTTCAAATTGGATGTTATCCTGAGGCATTTTTACGTAAACTACTGCAGTTAAGCCCTCGCGCGTGTCGTCTCCTACTATTCCATCTTCTTCATTTTTAAAGCTGCCAATTTTTTTGCCATAATCATTAATTGCTCTTGTCAAAGCCATGCGGAATCCAGTGAGATGAGTTCCGCCGTTCACTGTATTAATAACGTTTACATAACTTTCTACATTTTCTGAGTAGCCGTCATTGTATTGAACTGCGACTTCTACTTCTACATCTCCTTGTTGTTTCTTAATAAATAGAGTTGGGTGAATTGGTCCTTTGTTTTCATTTAGCTTGGTGACCAAAGCTGTTATTCCACCTTCAAAATAATAATTAACTTCTTTTTCTTGACCTTCTCTCAGATCATAGAAATGGAAGAAAAGTCCTGGAACTAAATATGCTCTTTCGCGAATAGCCTTTTTAACTATGTCGAATTCAAAAATAGTTGTAGAAAAGATTTGAGAGTCTGGAAAAAATGTGGTCATGGTGCCGCTCTGTCTTTCTGATAATCCCACGTGGTCAAGTCGAGACTTAGGAACAACTTCAAGTTTACTTTTAACAATTCCTCTTGCGTATTCTTGTGTGTGAATTTTTCCATCTCTTTTTACTTCCACCCAAACCCATTCTGAAAGTGCATTCACAACTGATGCTCCTACTCCATGTAATCCTCCAGAAATTTTATAAGCGCTTCCACCAAATTTACCTCCAGCGTGAAGTTTGGTCATAACCATTTCTAGGGCTGGTTTGCCATATCCTGGGACTAGATCGACCGGGATTCCGCGTCCGTCATCTGCCACAGTAGCTGATCCGTCTTTATTTAGATAAATCCAAACGTTTTTAGCGTGTCCTGCTAAAGCCTCGTCTACAGAATTATCTATAATTTCGCGAAGTGATTCATGAAGGCCTATGACATCGGTAGAACCGATATACATTCCAGGTCTTTTTCTAACAGGCTCAAGTCCTTCTAAGACTTGGATATTTTTGCCAGAATATTCGTTGGGGTTAGTTTTAGCCATTTAAATTATCGTAAAGATTATATTAGCAAATAAAATCAAGTATTTCCACAGCGAGTATCAAGTATTTCTCCGGCGAGTCCTGGGTCCTTAGACTGCCGGAGAAAAGCTTAAGCCTCTTTAGGCTCTGCAGCTGCTGGAAG
The DNA here is from genome assembly GCA_964637955.1 of uncultured Gammaproteobacteria bacterium. Classification (GTDB taxonomy): domain Bacteria; phylum Patescibacteriota; class Microgenomatia; order Levybacterales; family UBA12049; genus 2-01-FULL-39-10-A. The sequence goes on from CAZWXQ010000002.1 coordinate 202,966, forward strand.
ACCAAGTCCTGATCTTAAGTCTTCTGGGATCTCAAAAGCATCAGCTATACTTCCTAGCAATCGATCAACTGCTTTGTTTAGATCTGAACGATCTACAAAGAGCGTCTGATGTTTTACCGCTACTGCATCAACTAAAATGTCGGGAATACCTGCCGCTCTAAGTCTTTCTTCAGAGCTAGCTGCTTCGAAGCGTATGTCCGATCTTCCAAATGCAGTACTTGACCGTCCGCGAGAAACGGCTTGAGCATCTTCGAGCAATGATCTTTGTCTTTCACTCATAATTATCACCTCCTTCTAAAACCACAAAAAAACTCCCTTACGGGAGTCAGGTTTTCTAAAGCAAAAAATTAATTTAAATCAAAAATACGCTAGCTCCCAAGAGAGTTAGCTCGCAGCATTTTTGATTTGATAGTCTTCTTAACATTAGCTTTATAATACCAAATTAAGATACGGTTTTCTAGTCTTTAATTAAATATACATTTGATTTAGTGGACAACTTCTAATTATTTCTTATTCCTCAGGCTGAGGAATAATTGGCTCACCTGTGGTATGTAGATCTGAAATTATTCCCAGATTCCATGCACCTGATACTTCGACTATTCCTCTTTCCACATAGTCTCTTAATTCCTCATCAACAATATCCTTTAAAATTTGATCCAATTCTGGATTTGGTGGGAGATCATCGAACAAATTTCTGTTAAAAGGAGGTCTTGGTGGGCTTTCCACCCAAGTTATCTGTGGGATTGGTCTTTCCATAGTGGAATTAAAGCATTATTAGTTTCGATTTGCTTGGTTTGGCGGGTTTTTTTGAGGAATCGAAAATCGCCTTCTTCGACAGATTCTGCTTCACCAGTTTCTACAAGTTTTCCCCACACAGCAGTTGCTGACGGGGAGGGCCAGTCTGAGTGTAATGGCGTATCGGACAGATATGCTAAAGTTAATGCATTCATCATTCTGTATCTTCTTATTCCTAGCCCTTTTCTTTTAAATGGCTTAAATGTGTATGTTCCTTCTACTCGTGGTCTTTCTTCATCCGAATTTTCTCCTACCATAGTTACGCTCGCCATTCCTCTTCCTGTTACTATTCCCATTCTATTTTTATCAAATAGCTCTAGCGCCCATCCTAAATTTGATCCATCTTCTTGTTCTGATTTCCAGATTATTCCATAAGACGCTGTGTCATCAGAATGATAAACGCCAAAGTATTCTGGCTTTGAGCTCTTAACTTCTTCTGCTTTGAAATATCTTTTTATGGCATCAATATTATCATCTGGAGATAGTGGAACCAAAATGCCAGACGGAAAATGTTCTCTAAAAATTTTTTGCCTATCATCTTCCCTGTGTAAATAATTTTCGTTTTCTAACATAAGAGTGAATTATAACATTTTTTTGCTTCGATTTACTTGGTTTGGCGACTTTGGAGTTAAATCATACTATATTTTCTAAGCAGAAATGTTTTGTTATAATTTTTCATTATGTATTTGCCAGATAGAATTGAAGAAGGTTTGAGGCCCAGTAATGCATATCATCTTATTCTCCTCTGGACTCCAAATGTTCTTAATCCTCACAAGCTTTTTGCGAATCTTCGACATCCCATTGGTGAAGTTTTTCATACGAATCATAAGCAAAGGCCAGTGAAAGATTAAAAATGGAATTGCTTATTATATCGTTGAGCATAGACTTTTTGGGCATCTAGTAACTGTAGATGTCGTTAAGCCCACGAAATTCGCAGATGGAATCTTGCCGCGCGCTAGGCAATTATTTGATAGAAATTTTTATTATGGACATGATAAGGATTTTCCGCAGTCTTTTGAGCTAATTAACAGGACATTTGTAGTTTGCAATTTCGAGGTTAAGTCTCACTTAAAGAAGCTTCTGAATTAGAGATTAAATCTTTTTATAAATTCTGCAATTACATTATTAACTTCCTCTATTTTATCTGGGTATTTCCTGTAATCATGTCCGCAATCTATAGAATATAGTTCTTTTGGTTCTTTGAAGTCTTCATAAGTCTTGATTGATTTTTCATAATTAATAATCTGATCACCTTTTCCATATATAAATAGTTTCGGCTTATCATATTTTAGCAACTCTTCGGTTATAAGATAATTTTTTTCATCTTCAAAAAAGCTTTCTGGGAGTTCAAATTTTTTAACCTTCTCCCCTCCTCCAGGTGGAAGATCTCTCATGGAAACGTTATTGGTTAGTGGAGTAAGAGAATCTTTAGAGATTCCTGGCATTACTGCCGCATAGCCAGCTATATTTGGATTCTGAAAGGCAGAGAGAAGAGAAACACTTCCTCCCCTGCTATGTCCCATTATGAAGGTGGGTCTATTCCCAAAATATTCTATGAGTTCATTTACAGCATTAATATAATTGGTGGTGGTGTAAAGACTTATGTCACCTGGACTTTCCCAGGTTCCCGGTGGATCAAATGAGAGCGCGAAAAATCCAAGGCTTGCAAGCATTTCTACGTGACTATGCATGTGAGCATAATCCTTGGAGTCTAATTTTCCTGGAAGAACTAAAGCGAATTTTTCGGAGTTTTCATCTCCTTGTTGGTAAACAGCTAATTCAAAGTTCTTTGTCTTAATCATAACGAGATTATAGCAAAGTTATTATTGGTAGTAGTTTGCTGAATTAATACTATTAATAGTTGTATTCACCATTTCTAAGTATTGTTTGATGAATATGATAAATAAGACAGTCGCTATTATCGTCACTATTATTGCAAGAGCTCCAATTAGCTTTGCTTTTTTATCTTTATTCTTCAGGTATCTAATTCCAGGAATGAGTCCAAAGGGGGGAAATAAAAATGATATAAGAAGTATGCTGATTGTTCCTATGATTGTGAAGTGGTAAGGTGGTTCTTTAATTTTATGTCCACAGTGTGGGCAAAAATAAAATGAAGAATTTATTTCACTATGACACCTATTGCAGTGTGTTTGGACTGGGGCGACTTCAGTAGGTGTGTTTTGTAAGATCGTAGTTGGCGGAGTTTGGATCTGTGATGTTTGGTTATTCTGTTCCACAATCCTAGCATTTCATAATTTAGTTGAATCGTCAATTTAGCCTCGTAAGGCCAGGCCTTGCAAGGCTAGAGGTTAGATGTTTAAGAATAGGTTTTCCATTGTAAGGCGGGTGTTGGTATTTGTAGTTTTCAAATCATAATGAGCTAGCTCAAGCTTGTGAATGATTTTCCTAAGTTTTAGGGCTTTTTCTGATTTGTTATGCTGAACTTGTTTCAGCATCTCGTCCCTGGCTCCCAAGATTGATTGTTCTAAAAAATTTATTGCTTCAGTTTTTTCTTCTGAGATTTTCGAAGCTAGATAAAGCATGCCTCCTTCTCCATCTAGTTCTAGAATCTGATTAATTGCTTCGGGGTCAATCTTAATTTCTTCTTTAATCTCAATTATTTTTGCACGAGAAAGAATAGTCGGTAGAAAAGAATGATAATTGTTGGTAATTAAAATTATCATAGAGCTTGGGGGAGGTTCTTCGAGAAGTTTTAGCATAGCGTTTTGGGCATCAACTGTCGCGCTATTTCGCATATATATAATAGTAGATTTTTTTTCTCCTTTGAAAGGCTTTAGAAATATTGTTTTTTGAATGTTTCGTACGTCTTCAATTCCCAGGGCTTTTTCAAACTCTTTTATATCGACATCGAACTTATCAATTTTATTTTTTTTGTTAAGTTCCTGCGCTTTTTCCAGAGATTTTTCAAAGTTGTTCGCAGAAATAATAAAGGTATTCATAGGTCAATTTTCAATTTTAAATTTATAATTCTCAAAGAATTTTAAAAGGACAATTTTTATAATTTTAACATTTAAATTTCAATAAAAATTTCAAATTTTAAATTTAAAATTATTTATACTTTCCTTGACATTATAGCTAAAATTTAAATACTATATTATAGTAAGTGTTATGGATCCATCTGCCCAACCATCCAGCCTAAGTTTAATTGATATTTTAGCAAGCGAGCGTCTTCTTACTCAAGCTCAGTATAATGACATTAAGTTAAAGGCAGCAACCCAAGGAGTTAGCGAAGAGTCAATAATTGAGAGTAATAGGCTTGTCACTGAGGAAAAGATGTCCGAAGCAAAGGCTAAAATGCTCGGCATTCCATTTGTTTCAATTGAAAATGCTTCTTTTTCACCTGAAGCACTGGGCTTGGTTCCTGAGGCTGTGGTTCAAAGATTTAATTTAATCCCCTTTCTTTATGATGCAAAAAGTCAAACGCTCTCGATTGCCATGGGAAATCCCGTAGATCTTGATGCGATTACTTTCGTCAGACAAAAAACAGGACTTATCATAAAAGCATTTGCTGCAGCTCCAAGTGCTGTTAAGGCGGCGATCGATATGCAATATAAACAAGAGCTAGTCGGTCAAGTTGGTGAAGCCCTCAAAGAAACTGCACCAGATCCTAGTAAAGCAAAGACAGTTGATTCTACCCAAATTGCCCAGATTATAAAGGAAGCTCCTATTGCCAAGATTGTTTCGACGATTCTCGATTATGCTGTAAAAAGTAGATCATCAGATGTTCATATAGAGCCTCAAGATGACAGAGTTAGAGTTCGCTATAGAATTGACGGAATTTTATATGATCGACTTAGTCTTCCTAAGTCAGTTCAGGAAGCTGTTATTTCGCGTATAAAAATTCTTTCTGAAATGAAAATTGATGAGCATAGAATTCCTCAGGATGGAAGATTTAATTATAAATCTGATGATAAAGAAGTAGATCTTCGTATTTCAGTTCTGCCTGCAAATCATGGTGAGAAAATTGTTATGCGTTTACTTCGTAAAAGTGGCGGAATACCTACCTTACAGGAATTGGGGCTTGAAGGAACTGCCCTTCGAAATCTCGAGGTAAATATGCTTCGTCCCCACGGAATTATTTTGGTAACAGGTCCTACAGGTTCAGGAAAAACCACTACGCTTTATTCCGTTCTTAATAAGCTTAATAGTCCTAAGATAAATATTATGACTCTTGAAGATCCTGTCGAGTATGAAATGCCGGGGATAAATCAGGTTCAAGTTAACACTGCAGTTGGTTTGACATTCGCATCAGGGCTCAGGTCTTTCTTGAGGCAGGATCCAAATATAATTCTTGTTGGTGAAATTCGTGATAAAGAAACCACAGATTTGGCTGTTCAAGCAGCATTGACAGGTCATTTGGTGTTCTCTACTCTTCATACTTCAAATGCTGCTGGAGCAATTCCGCGTCTTATAGACTTGGGAGCAGAATCATTTTTGCTTGCGTCATCGATTAGTGCGATTGTGGGGCAAAGAATCGTTAGAAAAATCTGTGCGACTTGTAAAACTGATTTTGACGCAGCCCCGGCAATCCTAGAAGACATAAAAAAAACTTTAGGAACTATGTTTCCTCAGGGTTCTATTAAATTTTCTAGAGGTCAGGGTTGCAGTGAATGCGGTAATTCTGGATACTTAGGAAGAGTCGGAATTTTTGAAGTGCTTCCTGTTACGCAAAAAATGTCAGACCTTATACTTAAACGTGCAGATACAAATACAATCGAAAATGAAGCCATTGCTGAGCATATGATTACTATGAAGCAAGACGGTTATTTAAAGTTAATTCGCGGAGTCACAACTCTGGAAGAAGTTTTGCGCGTTGCTCAGGAATAAAAAGAAATTTATCATATATTATTTATTATTGAATATTAAAAAAAATGATTAATTGACCAAATTCATTAAATAGTCTTTAATAAAACTAGGCAGAAATTATTTTATGGAAATTCAGGAATTATTAAATCTTACAGTTAAAAATAAAGCATCGGATTTACATCTTTTGGTTGGTATTCCTCCTACAATTAGAGTTGATGGGGTCCTTAATTCCCTTCAAAACTACCCTGTTGTTTCACCGCAGGCTATGGAGCAAATGATTTTTTCACTTCTAAAACCAGCTCAAAAAGATGCGCTTCTTGCAAACAAAGAGCTTGATTTCTCTTTTGGAATTGGCGGTGGACCATATGGAGATATGGGTCGTTTCAGAGTGAATATTTATTACCAAAGAGGTTATATGTCAGGAGCATTCAGGTATCTTGAGCCGAAAATTAGAACCATTGAAGAGTTAAAGCTTCCACAAGTTGCTCACAATTTTGCCGCCCTTAGACAAGGGTTCGTTTTAGTAACCGGTCCTACAGGACACGGAAAATCGACCACTCTTGCAGCAATCATAAATGAAATAAATCTTTCCAAACCTGCACATATCTTAACAATCGAGGATCCGATCGAATATATTTATCCTCAGGGAAAAAGTATAATTTCGCAGCGTGAAATGGGGGAAGATTCACACTCTTGGAACTATGCGCTTCGCGCAGCTCTTCGTGAAGATCCTGATGTAGTTTTAATCGGAGAAATGAGAGATCCTGAGACTATCTCTTCAGCTATAACTATTGCAGAAACTGGCCATTTGGTGTTCTCTACTCTTCACACGAATTCTGCTTCTCAAACTATTGATCGTATTATAGATTCATTTCCTGCGAACCAGCAGCCGCAAATTAGAACTCAACTTGCAGGAACTTTAAAAGGAATTATTTCTCAAAGACTTCTTCCTCAGATAAATGGAGGAAGAATACCAGCCGTAGAAGTGCTTATTGGAAATAATGCAGTTGCTACCAACATCCGAGAAGGAAAAACTCATCTTATTGATTCTATTATTGAAACATCACAAGATGTCGGAATGATAAGTCTTGAGTCTACTTTGTCCACTATGGTTTCAGCTGGAAGTATTAGCCTTGAGACTGCAAAGAGTTATGCATCTCATCCAGAAGATCTGCTAAGAATGGTAGCATAGCTTTCGTATGAAATTTAGATATAAAGCTATTTCACAAGATGGAAAAAGAGTAAGGGGATTTATTGAGGCCAGTGAGAAAAAAGATGCCATAAATTATCTTCATCAAAAAAACCTTATTCCTTTGGATATCAAGGAAGATAAAGAGCTTGAGTTTTTTAAAAAATTACCATTTGTAGGAAAAGTAAGCTCTAAGGATCTTGTAGTTTTTACAAGACAACTTTCCTCAATGCTTACCTCAGGTCTAACTCTTATTAAATCTCTTCAGATTTTAAAAAGCCAATTAAGCAATAAAACACTTCAAGAAACAATTGGTGGTTGCCTACTCGACCTTGAAGAAGGAAAGAAATTTTCAGAAGCTATATCCAAGTATCCTGAAATTTTTTCACCTGTTTATGTTTCGCTTGTTAGCGCAGGAGAGAAATCTGGGCTTCTTGATAAAGTTTTTTTACAATTAGCAACAAATCTTGAAAAACACTATAAATTAAAAAATAAGGTACGAGGTGCCTTAATTTACCCAATTATCGTAATAATGTTAATGATAGTGGTGACATTTATCTTGATGATTTTCGTAGTTCCTCAGTTATCCACGCTTTATGATGGATTGGGGGTAGAACTTCCTTTCGCTACAAAACTTGTTGTAGGTATGTCATCAGGCGCTACAAAATTATGGCCTCTCATACTGGTTTTAGCTGCTTTAGGAATTTATGGATTTTTAAGATGGAAAAAAACTCCCAGAGGACGAGAAATTTACGATAAGAAAATATTAAGCTTTCCACTTTTTGGAAAAATTATTCGAGGATCGATACTTACTGAAGTTTCAAGAACATTTGGTTTATTGGTAGGTACAGGAACGTTAATAGTAGATGCTCTAAATCAGTGTGCAGCAGTAGCAGGAAATAAAGTATATGAAATCGCAATATATGAGATAACTAAAAAGGTTGAAAAAGGAGTTAGTGTGGGTGAAGCCATGGAACAATATGATATTTTCCCTCCTATTTTAGTTCAACTTATTAAGGTGGGAGAAGAAACCGGGAAGATTGATGAAAATGCACTTAAAGCTTCCGAATATTTCGAAGAAGAAGTAGATCAATCAGTTAAAACTCTTACTACCGCTATGGAACCATTTATTATGATAGTTCTTGGATTAGGTGTAGGATTTTTAGTATTTTCAGTAATATCACCAATTTATGGCTTACTGTCTGCATTCTAATTTCCTATTGTCATTCTGAATCTTTTCAAAATCTCGATCCCAAAATAAATTTGGGATGACACAAAAAAGATTGGTTTGAGGCTAAAATACCTATTGACATAAAGTTTTAGGTATGAATAAATGTATATAGAAATGAAAAAACTTATAGACGCAATTAAAAAGGTACTTGGTTTGGATAAAAAATCAGGGGATTCTTCTTCTGGATTCACCCTTATTGAGCTTTTAGTCGTAATAGCTGTTATTGGAATTTTAGCGGCAGCTCTTCTTGTTGCAATAGATCCTATTGATAAAGTAAGACAAGGAAATGATACAAAAGTTATAAATGATGTCAGAGCCATATATGACGGTGCAAACAGAGTTTATACTCAAACAGGTTCGTGGCCAACGGGTACTAATCAAACTGCAATTGATAATATCGTAAATGCAAGTGAATTAAAATCTGCTCCAAAACCACCTAGTACCCCTTATGGTACTGCATATACAACGCTTGTTGCTACAGGAGGCAATGATTGGATAGCTGGTGGTATAATTTTGGCTAAAGCATCAAAGGCAAAATCAACAACAACAAATACAATCGGTGGTACTGCATGTGGTACTAATACATGTTACTTTATCGTTACAGCAGGTAAAGCATGCTACAAACCTGGGGCGCCAGTTGCTGGAGATGTCTGTCCTTAACTTGAAGTTTAATAAAATGATGTTCATGCTCACATAAATGAGCTTTTTTTTTGACAATTATTTATTATTACCCGGATTTATTTTATTTTTAATTGGTTTATTTTTCGGTTCTTTTCTTAACGTACTTATTGATAGACTCCCCAATGATGAAAGTATTCTTGGAAGATCGCATTGCGAGAAATGTAATCACACATTAAACTGGAAAGATCTAATTCCTCTTTTATCCTTTGCTTTTCTAAGTGGTCGCTGCAGATATTGTCATACTTCCCTTTCCTATCAATACCCATTTCTTGAGATATTTACGGGAATCATGTTTGCAGGAACATTTTTATTTACCATTTATCATATACCATTTACAAATGGTCAATGGTCAATGGTCAATGGTCAATTGCTTTCCTTGGTATATCGTTTAATTATAGTAAGCTGTCTCATCGTTATTTTCTTTGCAGATTTAAAATATAAAATAATCCCCGATGAGATTCTTCTGGTTTTAGGCGCAACTATTTTTGTCTGGTTAATTTTTATGAGCCCGAGTCAGATTATCGTTCATTTGTTCGCAGGTCTGGTATCATTCTTATTCTTTCTCTCAATTTATTTACTCACCAAAGGTCGTGGAATGGGTTTTGGCGATGTTAAATTCGCTTTCGTTATTGGATTACTTCTGGGGTTTCCTGGTACGCTTTTAGCTTTATACATAGCATTCTTGACAGGAGGACTCGTGGGCATCATACTAATTTTATGGAAGAAAAAAAGAATGAAATCCGAGGTGGCTTTCGGTCCTTTTTTGGTAATAGGAACTTTTCTAAGCTTTTTCTTTTCCCCGGTCCTAATTCCAAGAATTCTCCAATTCTTTTAAAATCAAATGTATTATGTCTATGTCTTGCAAAATAAAATTAGATCTCAAATCTATGTAGGATCTACAAATGATTTGAGACGGAGGCTAGCAGAGCATAATCAAGGAAAAGAGAGATCGACAAAAAGATATATGCCTTGGAAGTTAATTTATTATGAGGCATTTAATAGTGAAAGTTTTGCAAGACAAAGAGAAATGAAACTTAAATATAACGGAAATGCTATGAAAGAATTAAAAAAAAGAATTGGACTGGATTTACCCAGCACCTGTTCATCTGAACTAGAGCATAAAGAGAGCCCTTTGCATAGAGGCTTAGGTGAAAATAATAGATTAATTAAAAAGCCAACAGGTGCTGGATTTACTCTCATAGAGCTTCTTGTGGTGATTGGAATAATAGGTGTTCTCTCGGCAGGAGTTATCATTGCGATTGATCCTGTGAAACAAATCCAAAGAGCTCACGATAAGCAAAGAATTACTGATTTAAAGCAAATTCAGACTGCTCTAGAGCTTTACAGAGCAGATAATGGTCTTTATCCAGCAAATGTAGATTGTGCTGGGGGTTTAACTGCAACAGTTGACGGAGATACAGTTACTTATTTAAGTGAGGTACCATGTGATCCTAAAGACAACTCTACTTCTTATCCGTATGTTAGAGCTTCTGGAAACACATCAGACTATACTTTAACAGCGTGCTTTGAAAGCGATAAAGACTATACAGGGTCAGGATCACCTTGCACTAATTATAAATATGAAGTAACTGCTCCATAATGAAAAATGGAATTAAAAAAGACATTTCTCCCAGAAGTTTTATAGCAAGAAACTCAGGCTTTACTTTAATTGAGCTACTTATAGTAATAACGATTATCGGAATACTTTCAGGTGCTTCATTCGCAGTTTTAAATAAATTTAATGGCTCTCAAAATCTAAATATTGCCTCAGAAAATATAAAAAATGAACTTAATTTCGCTAAGTCAAATGCATTGTCGCAGGTTTTAAAAAAGTGTACGACTGGCAGATTTGATGGATATAGTTTTCATTACGATCAAGATAGAAATGAATATTGGGTCGAAGAAGAATGTACACCTGCTGTCGCAAATAACATAGTTGGTGGTGTAAAAAAGAAACTTCCAGATAAAGTGACATTTCAAGGCAGTGGAGAAATTCTTTTTGAACCCTTAGAAGGTGGAGCTGACTTAAGTTCAGCAAGAGTTATAGTTATTCAGAACGAAAGTGGAAGTCGAAGTAAACCTGTAACTGTTTATAAATCAGGAGTAATTGAATGAAAAAAAAGAATAAAGGTGCGATTCTTATCGAAGCTATTTTGGGAATTACTATAGCTACGATCATAACAACAGGTTTAGTCACTGCCCTAGTTTCATCTTTAAGTAATTCCACGTTTTCCAGGGGTCAAACTATAGCTACTGGTTATGCTCAAGAGTCAATGGAACTGATTAGAAGTTTGAAGGATGTCGATTATGGTTCTTTGGAAGACAGTGTTGGGAGTTGTACTGAAGATAATCCTTGTAAATTTGATCTAAGCACAGGAGACGGTAGACTTGTTTCTGGCGTTGAATCTATCGATGATGATAGTAATATAGAGTTTGACAGATCTGTTGTGTTAAGTAACGTTAGCGACGAATGTCAAGGGTCCGTGTATGCGAAGGTTACTGTTGCCTGGCAGGATAGTAAATGTAGTGGTAGTGCCAAATGTCATAAAGTTAACCTTAGATCCTGTTTTTCAAATTTAGATTATGCGCCGTTACCTTAATAAAAATCATAATAAGAGGGATTTACCCAGCACCTGTTTACCAGAGCTGGAGCATGAAGAAAAAGCTTTGCATAGAGGCTTAGATGAAGATATTAAATTGGTTAGAAAATCAGCTGGTGCTGGGTTTAGCTTAATTGAGCTACTTGTCGGCATGGCAATTACTGTGACTGCAACCACTATTATACTTGCGATAGTAATGTCTGCTTTTCGGGTAAGTAGCAAGGCTACGACTGCAGATTTAGCTCGTCAAAACGGAAATTACGCAATGAATAGGATGATTAAGATGATTCAATTTGCGGATAGTTATAATGGCAGGAGTACGAGTCTTCTTTCCACAGCGGGTGAAAGTGGTTACCGTGTTAATGATTGTGATGGATCAAATAATACTGCAATTAGCATTACATATAAAAATGAAGAAAAGATACTGCAATGTCGAGGGCACAACTCGCTTTACCTCATAGATCCTGTCGATACAACTAAAAATGAACAACTGATTCGTACCAGCAGTGTGGCTGTAAGCAATTGTAATATTAGTTGTTTAGAAGTTAGGCCGGGCGCATCCCCTGTTATAACTATAAAATTTGATTTAACAATCGGCGAATCCGACGCTGCAATAGAAAAAAGATCGTCGATACCATTTAGAACAAGTGTAAAAATGCGTAATAAATGAGGTGGTTTATTGACACTAGGCAGCCTAGTTGTTACTCTAAATATATGCCATTTAATGTGAATAGGCGTTTTCGGGATGAATCGGGACAAGTGCTTTTAATAGTAGTTCTTGTGGCTGTTATATCTCTCACAGTAGGACTAGCTGCAGTAAGTAGATCTATAACCAATACAAGAGTATCTACGGAAGAATCAAATTCCCAAAAAGCTCTTTCAGCTGCCGAGGCAGGGCTTGAAGCTCAGATTAATAAAGCAAATGAAAATCCCGATGCTGCTATACCAGAACTTGATAAAAATTTTGATAGCAGTACAGGTTATAAAGCAACCGTCACTAAAAATACTGACCCACAGATTTTAATTAATAATGCTGAAGTAGATGTATTAAAGACTGAAGGAGCAGACGTTTGGTTGTCTAAATACCCAGATTTTACTGATCAAAAAAGTCCAAACATCAGTGTTTATTGGAGCGCAAACTCAGGTCCATGCTCAAATGACGCAGCTATAGAAATAGTAATATTAAGAGGAAGAGATACTACTCCGGCTGCGAAGAATGATCCGATACTTGAGAGATATGCTGTTGATGGGTGTAGTTCAAGACCTGGTGGCGATAATAATTTTGATGATGCAAGTGCATCAACGGATCGTGGTAGCAGCGTAGCCTCACTTACTCTCAAAGGAAAAAAGTTTGACTATAGATATAATATTCCAAACCAAATTATTAATGGTTATATTATGAGAATTATTCCTATTTATAATGACGCAAAAATAGGAGTAAGTAGTGATATACCTCTTCCAGCTCAGGGTTTTGATATAGAATCTGAAGGTACTTCTGGAGAAACAAAGCGAAAAGTAAAAGTATTCCAGAGTTTTCCTACTGTTCCTATTGAAATTTTCCCTTATAATTTATTTAACCCATAAAATATGAATAAAAAATCATTTGGTCTAGATATTGGAAATTCCACTATAAAAGCTGTAGAAGTCGAGCTTACTAAAGCTGGGCTTGATCTTTCGGCTTGCATTATCTCCCCGACTCCTACTAAAGGAATGATTTCAGAATCAGAGGCAGATGAAGAAGAAATGGCAAATGCAATTAAAAAAACTATTGCTGATGCAGGAATAAAGAATAAAAATGTTCACATAGCTCTTCCGGATAATCAGGTATATACAAAAGTCATCGACATGCCTTATTTATCAGACAGGGAGCTTTCTTCAGCTATTTATTGGGAGGCAGAACAGTATTTGCCAATTCCTCTTGCTAACGTTTCCCTTGCATGGAATGTTCTTTCAAAACCTGTAAAGCACTCATCATCTGATAAAATCCGTGTTCTTATGGTAGGTGCCCCTACTATTCTTGTAAATAAGTATCAGAAAGTGATGGAAATGGCAGAGCTAAATATAACCTCCATCGAGACAGAGGCACTAGCGGTAATTAGAGCACTTACCTACTCTCTTCCTGAAAATAGTATTGCGCCAACAATCATAATTCACATTGGAGAAATCAGTAGCTCTCTGGCTATAGTTATAAAAAGTGATTTATATTTTCTTTATTCAATTCCATATGGCAGTCTCGCTATAAACAGAGCTATTTCTGCTGATTTTGGCTTAACAGATGTGCAAGCTGAAGAATATAAAAGAGCATACGGAATTCTGAAAAATCCAATGGGGCAAAGAATAGGTCAGGCAACTGGGCCAATTCTTTCTTCAATCCTTGCTGAAGTTAAAAAAGCTATATTTTTCTACACAGATAAATACAAAAACAGTAAGATTGAGCAGATAGTAATATCTGGTGAAACCGCGAAGCTTCCTGGAATTGACATGTTTTTTACTGATGGATCAGGAATAGAAACTGCGATAGGAAATCCATGGAAGTCTTTTATCAGCGATAAAATTCCTAAAGAAATCCTAACCAACGCTCCTGCCTACTCTACTGCAGTTGGGCTTGCCCTTAGAGATTATGAGCGCTAGTATTAATTTAGTTAATCAGAAGAATCCTAAAAAAGATAGGCAAGAAAAAGTTCGTAAGATAAAAGGAATTGCTTATTCTGTTCTTGCTATTACAGCGCTTGTTGTAATAATTATTTTTTCTCTTGAATATAGATTTTCTGCATCTTACGTTAAAAAGCAGCAGGCGAAGTTACTTGCTGAATTAGACCAATATTCTCAAAAATCTGCCAATTTTTTTATAGTTAGTTCAAATTTGACGGAGATTGGAAATCTTTTAAGTCAAAGAAAAAACTATCAAGAAACCACCAAGGAAATTTTTAATGTTAAACCTTCTGATGTTACTGTTACAGAATATACATTTGATGAATCAGGAGTAAAGTTAAGTGCTTCTACTCCTTCACTTGAAAGTATTGATAGTTTTTTAAATTCCTTAATTGAATTAAAGCAAAATAAGAAGATAAATAGTGTAGTTTTGCAAAGCCTGTCAATGGGAGAAGGTAAATATACATTAGAAATTACAATGCAATGAAGTTAATAAAAAGTTTTGAAAAAGAAGATTTGGCAAATAGAATTGAAGACAATAAAGATTTTTTATTGCCAATAGTTGTTTTAATTACAGGAATATTCATGGTGCTAGTTTTTATTCTGCCTCAATTAATCTCACTTCCAACTAAGTTAACGGAAAGAAATTCTGAGATTGCAAGACTTAATGAAATTAAGATAGCTAAGGAGATCCTCTCGCGTACTAGTGATGATGAAGTAAATATCCAAGTAGAAACGGTTTCAAATGCACTTCCTATTGATAGAAATTTTGAGGGTATTTTTAATGCGATCTCTACAGCCGCAAATTCATCAAACACACAGATATCAGGATATAAATTTAGCGAAGCTGTTCAGGCTGGGCCACGTAGCGAAGAAGCGGCAGTGTCTAGAAGGCTAACATTCACGATTACAATTAATGGAGCCCCAGATCAGGCTGGTCTATTTCTTGAAGAGTTATATAAAGTAGGTCCGATTTCTGATGTAAAGAAAATTGATTTCGAAGGTGGAGAAACAAAAGTAGAGGTAGATTTCTTTTACAAGCCTTTTACTAAGCTTGATCAAAATAGCTATCTGCCTAAAGAATTAAGTGCTGATCAACAGCAAACATTAAATGTGATAAATGCTTTTGTAAAGCCAATTTCTGAACCGGTTTTTGATATTCCAGAGGATGCTACTTCTTCGTCTGATCTTTCTGAGCCTTTAGAGAATTAGTCTTTTTCCAATTTTCAATCTGTGCATGGTTTCCATTTCTTAAAACTTCAGGCACGCTTTTGCCTTCAAATATTTCAGGTCTGGTGTAGTGTGGATGTTCAAGGACTGTTTCTACGGAGTGGGATTCGTTTTGGGTGACTCCCTCTTTTAAAACTTGTGGAATAAGTCTGGTTACAGAGTCGATCATAGCCATTGCAGGAATTTCACCGCCTGTAAGAACAAAATCACCAATCGAGACTTCCTCATCGATATAATCCTTAATCCTCTCGTCTACCCCTTCATAGTGCCCACAAATAATTATCAAATGTTTAAGTGTGGAATATTCTTTTGCTTTCGACTGCTTAAAAGTTTCGCCTGCTGCACTTGTTAAAATTATTCTTTGCTCGAATTTGTCCATTTTTGGATCGATCACGGAATCTAAGGCTTTTTTAAGAACATCAACTTTAAGAATCATTCCAAATCCCCCCCCATAAGGCTTGTCGTCTACTGTTTTATGAGATCCAATTCCAAAATCTCTAATGTCTATGAAATTTATTTCGACAAGTCCTTTTTCTACAGCATGCTTAATGATTGAGAAATCAAATGGACCTTGGAACATCTGAGGAAATAATGTGAGAATTGAGATTTTCATGAGTTCCTTACTTAAGTTTGAGGTTAGTTAACTTCAGCAAGTGTAATGTAAATTTTCTTGTTCTGTTTCATTGCAGGGATTCTCATTACGTTTCTGATAGCTTTAATAACTTTTCCTTCTTTTCCAATTACTCTTCCCATGTCGGTTGGATCAACGCTTACTGTTAGATTTACGATTCCTTGATTTTCTTCTTGCGTAATTTCGACTTTGTCGTCATTGTCTACTATTCCTTTAATGATATAAGTTAGAATATCTTTCATTTATTTAGCTTCAAATATTTTTGCAACTCTATCGCTTGGTCTTGCGCCAACTGAGAGCCAGTAATTATATCTGTCTCTTTTTAAATTTTGAGCACCATTTTGAGGACCCATTTCGAAGGATCCAAGTGCTTCAATATTATCACCGTCGCGTTTGCTTCTTTTCTCTTTAACGACGATTCTAAATTTTCTTTCTCCCTTTTTTCCCATTCGGGAAAGTCTTATTACAACTGACATGGTGATTATTTTACCAAATTTAAGCTATTTACTCAAGAAGATAACTTAGTAAGTGCAGCTTCTGCTGCTTGCTCTTCTGCTTCTTGCTTACTCTTACCTTTTCCCTCGCCCAGTAGCTCATCCTGAACAAATACTCCTACCGTGAATTTTCGGGCGTGAGCTGGTCCTTCTTCAAGAGTAACTTTGTAATGAGGTGAGCCTTGTTTTCTTGATTGGACGAGCTCTTGGAATCTGCTTTTCGGATCTTTAAGCATATTTTTTTCTAAAAATGCATCAGCTTGAGGGATAACTGCCATATAAATAAAGTCTTTAACTGCTTCTACGCCTTGATCTATAAAAAGTGCTCCTAAATAAGCTTCAAATGTGTCTGCTAAAATGCTTTGATTATTTCGTCCACCTGACTCCTCTTCTCCTTTTGAGAGCCTTAGTTTTTCTCCGAGATTACAATCTTTTGAAAGTATGGCAAGCATTTTCGTATTTACCAAAAGAGATCTGAGGTTGGTGAGCTTTCCTTCATCAAAGTCTGGATATTTTTCAAATAAGTAACTTGAAACTATAAAAGAAAGGATGCTGTCTCCTAGAAACTCTAATCTTTCGTTTGAAGGGACTTTTTCTTTAACCTCATTTAAATATGATCTGTGAGTTAAGGCTTCTTGAAGTAATTTTTCGTTTGAGATTTTTGGGATTTGAATCATAATTTATTATATACTCTTTATGCTTAGGCTTACAATTAATGTAGTATGCCCTGAGCTTCATTTTGCATGATTTAGTTACAAAATGAAGCGAGAAGGGTATACCTCAGCCATTTATTATTTTGCCTAGAGCGCCGTTGATAAAAGCAGGGCTATTGTCTCCCCCGTATTCTTTTGCTAGTTCGATTGCTTCATCAACGATTACTTTTGGTGGTTCTTTTTTCGCTATTAAAAGCTCAAATGTGGCAAGTCTAAGAATAGCTAAGTCAGTTTTATTAATTTTATCTATCGGAAATTCAGGGGCTGCGGCTTTAATTTTTCCATCAATAAACTCAATGTGTGTCATTACTTCTTTTGCATCTGGACCGATTGGTTGGGTGTGGAATTCTACTTTAAAAATGTCCTCTACTATTTTTTGTCTTTTTTTATGGCGAGGGTCAAGCGCTGTTTTCATTTATGCAGTTTCAGCTTGAGTCTGTGGGACTTTTGTGGACTTAGATTTATTTATAACTTCTTTTCCGCGATAATAACCACAGTTTTTGCAAACGCTATGAGCAATCATCATCTCTGAGCAATTAGAGCAAACAATAGCATTTGGAACGGTGAGTTTAATACTCGCACGTCTTTTGCCTTTTCTTTGCCTCGAATGTCTTCGTTTTGGTTCACCAGCCATATGTGTATTTTAGCTTATTTGAGGCTAGCTTGCAATAAGGACTAAATAATAGTTGTAATACATTGAATTTAAGGTAATGATTAGCCTCGCAAGGCCAGGCCTTGCGAGGCTGACATCAAGGTGATATCGTTAGATTATGCCATCGAAAAATTCAAGAAAAGAGTTTTTAGAAAATGGATATTATCATATTTACAATCGTGGTGTAGAAAAAAGAAAAATTTATCTAGATCAACAAGATTATGCTGTCTTCCTTTCTTATCTTAAAGAATATTTGACTGAGAAAAATGAAAAAGAGCTTTATGAAATTTTAAATAATCCACAAACTTCTTATCAAGAAAAAGACAAAATATTAAAGCAAATCAGATTAAATAATTTTTATCAAGAAATAAAATTAGTCGCATATTGTCTGATGCCAAATCATTTTCATTTTTTTATAAAACAAAATAAATATAACTCTATTTCTAAATTTATGAATTCATTATGTACGAGATATACTATGTACTTTAACAAGAAATATGATAGGGTAGGTTTTCTATATCAAGGAGTTTATAGGGCTGTTTTAATTAAAAACGAATCTCAATTTTTACAGCTTTCTCGTTATATACATAAACAGGCATTGCCTTTTCAGCCATCATCATTTAAAAGATATTTGAATCAGAATAAAACAGAGTGGATATATCCGGAGGAAGTATTATCCTATTTTTCGATCGAGCATCCAAAATTAAGTTATCAAGATTTTGTTATTGGAGAAAACGAAGAAAATATAAATTTTGCCTTAAAAGATATTATTTTGGATGATGATTAGCCTCGCAAGGCCAGGCCTTGCGAGGCTGGAGAGTCCCTTTGTCTTAAAATTTGCCTATGGGTTCCTGCAAATGCTTTTATAGTAATTAAATAAGTGTTATTATAATTAAAGAGAGCCGTGGGCCCTATATATAATAGTGTTTTAGTAATACTACTATGGGCTTGACAAGTAGTAAAAAGGGTGTATAATACATTTAAATATGTCAGCAGAAACACCTACACCATCTATTCAAGAAGCTACTCAAGCTCCAGTTAATTCTGGAGAAAATGTGTTGCTTTCATCTCCTGTTCTCCGCCTTTCTGAAGGTATTGTAAAAAGTCGCAGATCAAATGTACGAAGAGCTGGAGCTTTTGCCGGCGCTGTTTTAGCAGTTGCAACTCTAGGAAGTTCGCTTAATATTGGAGGACGAGCTAACGCGCAAGGTCCTGATTATGTTCCACCATCCCCTGCTGCATCATCTGAGCCTATTCCATCTGTAGATCCAAATGGTGAAACTGCACAGGGAGAAGTTCCATGCGAACCAGAAGTAATCCCAGCAGCTCTTTTTGATCCAGCACCATCAGTAATTCCATCAACTGCACCTGAATCTTTTGCCCCATTACCTTCGGGGGGAGATTTGATTGGTGGAGATTTGGGAGGAGAAAATTGTACGGTTGCACCAGAAAAGATGCATGCAGCTTTAAATGAAATATTGGATCAAAATGACAAAGATATTAATAAAAATGTTAAGCCAAAGCAAATAAAGAAAAAGTTTAATCTACTTTGGAATGGTCAAGAGAAAACAAACAAAGAAACAGGAGAAAAAATAATAATTCCAGGCATAAAAGATAAAATTGCTGGATATGTTGTGCCTCGTTTTGAAGATCAATCATTGTATGAATATCTATCAAACAATATTGGAGTAGCATTAGATCCCAAGACGGATAAATATAGGAGAACTGGTTATGGTAGTGATACAATAGGAATCTTGAGTTCAGCGGGGTTTTACTTGTCTGAAGAAGAATATGCACGCGTTATTGAATTTATAGATCCCTTTTATGATTATGTGGTTACTCACACAGATCCTGGTAATGAAGTTGTTGTTAAAGAATTAATGAAAGAAGCAAGCGTAAAAAGTTTAGATTTTTTCCTCTCGAAACTTATTCCGCAGTAGATATTGACTGTCATTAAAGTAATTGATACTCTAATTTTAAGGCTCATTTAGCTTTGTCTGCTCGTGAATAAAAATAGAAAAATTATTTGGTTGTTTTTAATTTTAATTTCAGTCGTATTGACTTTGGTAATAGGTGCATTAATCTACTTGAATTTTCTTACTTCAAAAATAACTGATGATTCTTCGCAATATTTCTCAAACAATATAAAAAAAGTAATAGTAGAGGATTTAAAAAAGGAATACCCAGATTCAATAAAAAGACAAGTTGATATCGTTCAGGACTTAAATAAATCAGAAAAAGAAAGATATCAGGCATTAGTTGCACTTTCTTTCTACTTTGAAAGTGAATATACGCAAACTCGTAATCCAAAAGTAAGAGAATACAATGAGAAAATTATTAAATCCTATGCTCAGAAAAATTTTAAAAAAATGTTTAAAAATGGAGATTTTACTATTTTATGTTCAGATCCAGAATGTGGTCAGCAGCTAGATAAAGAAATTGTTGAAATATTAAATATCATTGCAAAAAGTGATTTGCCATCAGAAGTAAAAGTGCCTGTTAGGGATAATCTTACTACAGCAGGTCTTGCTCCTGATAAAGATATCATAAATAAGCAATTTGGTTTTAAACTAGTTTTTAGTCAGCTGAATGAATCATCAAATAATGAAGCTTCCCGTGCTGCAAATTTGCTAAAAGCCTACGCCAAAGTAAAATATAAAATGGATTTATGAAAAAAAAATTATATTTAATTATATCTTTAGTCTCTTTTTTTATTTTTTTTATACCTATCAATAAAGCAGAAGCTCTTAACATTGAATACTTTTTTTACAGTGACAATGCAAGTAATATAATCTGGCAAGCTGGATTTAGGATAGTTAATAGATTGCATGATCCGATTACTTCTAGGTATACGGTTATGGTAAGAGACCCTTGTTTTCAGGGGTCGAATAATTGTCAAACTGATTTGCTCGACAACATTGTATCATCATATGCGGAAGATGAAGTGGAATTTCAGTGGGGTACTGGATGTATTGATCCATATGTTGATATAGGTAGGGTTGGAAAAGATTCATTTGGAAGAATTGTACATTATACTGGTCGTTTGAATGTCACCTTAAGTCATGCAAACATAAATGATTTGCAGGGTCAATCATCGCCTTCCCATGCTTTTGTAGATGATATTCAGTGGTATGAAAAAAACGGTGGGAAGACTATTTGGTTTGGTGGATTTGGAGATATTGATAATTGCCCACATAAGCCTGCATTTTCATGTAATACAAATGGAAATGGAGCATGTATTCAGAGGTTTTGTGATCCCGCAACGGATAACAATTGCTATGCTGGAAGTTCATGTGGAGGAACAGATTGTAATGGGCCGATTTCTGGACAAGTTTTTCTTCCCAACGGGAATCCTTTAAATGGAGCTGAGGTTGATAGAAATGGCGGGACGAATCAAACAACAAGAAATATAAATGGTGTGAATGGAAGCTTCAGATGGACTGGGTTGAATATATTCTCCAATCACACTATCCGACTTATAAGGTCTAGTTATGATCAGTGCGCTTATGACATAGCAGATAATACCCAAAATGCTCAGGTTATAGATAATAATGTAAATTTCAGACTTAGCAATGTTTTATATAACATAAATGCACATGCTTACTGGGATGCTGAAGGCGATGGAATTGATGCTGGAGACCCGGATTATAATAGAGACAGGATAACGTTTGGCGTAGAGCCAAGCAATCCTAATAGAAACTGTACGACTACTGATGGAACCTGTGCGATAACTGGAAATCCTACAGATCCTGGAGGAAAGAGATATGACATTACAGTCTCCGGGCTTCCTGCTGGTGACATAGTATATAGTAATAATCCTATATCTAGAACTATAACTTGTGGTAATGTTGGAGCACCTTTCGCAATAGCTAAAGGCTATAGAATATCTGGCTCTATTTTTAAAGATTTAAATTATAATGGAAGATATAACCCCGCACTCGGTGAAGAGCTTTATACCACTGCAAATAGTGGAAATACTGTAGGTACAAACACAGTAAGAATAGAAGGTCTCGGAAGTAGGGGTGGTTATAGAGATCAGCAAACAGTAACAGACGGAACCTACCAGTTTGGCGGATTATTTAGAGGTCAGTATAGGGTAACTATTGATGATGGTGACTTTAATCCTCTTGGATATAGGTTTTCTGCTCCTGTAAATAATCCTAAATCTTTTACTGTTACGGTCGCACCCGGAGCTGCTTGTACTCCTGATCCAACAAGTCTACAGGATAGTTGTGTAACTGTAGCGCCTTGGGGTGGAAGTATTGAGGATCTTAATTTTGGAATAACACCTATTTATTCTATTTCGGGTGGAGTATTCGAAGATTTAAATGATAATTTAAGGAGAGATATAAGCGCAAATCCAAATGTAAATGAGCCTTATATGGCAGGTCAGCAAATGAGGTTAACTCAGGGTGGAGTTTTGTTTTCAGATGGAGCGCCATTTGCTTCTGCCAATCCTCAAGATACTAATCCAGATTATAACTTCTCTTTCCTTCTTCAGGATTCTTATAGAGTTGCATTTAACTGGTCACCTGCTATATATCAGCAGTATGATGCAGTAGGTCCAGTTGCCACTCCTCCAAGTGCAGCAAATGCCCCTTCTTTTCTAGTAAATTTAGATCGCCCAGCGCTAGCTTCGTGCCCTACTCCGGATCTTAGTTATTTAGCTTGTAACGGTCTTGGAATAGCTAACTTAGATTTCGCATTGAAAAAAATTACTCAAGGGCCTTGGATGCAGACTTTTGGGGGAGATGTAAGATTTGATAAAAATTTCACCAACAAATTACCAGATGGTGAGAGGTTTTCAAAAATAATTCCTAATATAAGTTCCTACGGAATTATATTTAATAAAATTGGATCAACAATAAACTTAGGTGCAAATGGAGATTACAACGCTACAAATAGACATGTAGTAGATTCAGGATTGCCGGGTTCTATAAAGATGGGTTATTCCCAGCTCTCAAGCTTAATTGAGAAGAGTGGAAATAGGGCTACGAATGTAGCATGTCAAACTCCATGTGCCTTGAGTAGCTTTACAAAAACTGATAAGACTTCAATATATAACCTAACTTCAGCTTCAGGTACAGTGAGTATTGATGGTCTTTTTGATGTTCCAGCTGGTAGAAATTATATATTTCTAGTGCCTGGAAACTTAAATATTAATACAGATATTCAAGTTCCAAATGGATCAGGATCAACTGTTACATTTGCAGTTGGTGGCAAAATAACTGTAAATGGATCAGTGAAAGATCTTCAAGGTATTTATGCAACAGATGGAGCTTTTGAGTTTGCTACTCTTGGATTTGATGCTACAGGTAAAAGTCTTGATACTGTAATTAATGTAGAAGGGAGCATCATTGTCGGGGGTACATTTATGCGTACGAGAAAATTAACACCTAGGGAAAGTGCTTATGGAATTGGTGGATCTGGAGGTCCTACATCCACGATAAATATTTCTTACAGACCAGATTTTGTTCTAAATATGCCTGCAATCATAAGAACTGCACTTTCTAAGCGAATCGAGGTTGTTCCTGGAAACTAATTTTACCTACAGCCTCGCAAGGCCTGGCCTTGAGAGGCTAGATAGCTTTAATCGGGGTTAACTTCTTTTATATTTTTTTCTTCAACTTTTTCTGCCAATTTCGGATACTTACTAATATTTGGTGCAATATTTTCTGCTTCAGTTCTTGTAGTTTTTATGAGTTCAAAGTCTGAAAAACTGGCAATTTTTAAATAATTTCTTCCAGATTGCTTAGTGCCATATATCTCCCCTGGCCCGCGAAGTTTGAGATCCAGTTCTGCAAGCTGTGCGCCCACATTGGTTTTTTCCATAGCTTTTAGTCTTTCTAGGGTTATTGGTGAAGTGCTCTCTGTAAATAAAAGACAATAGGCTTGTCTGTCGCGTCTTCCTACTCTACCTCTAAGTTGGTGAAGCCCAGAAAGGCCAAATCTTTCAGATGCTTCAATAAGAATTATGTCAGCATCCGGAATATCAATTCCTACTTCGACAACAGGAGTTGCAACCAAAATATCATATTTCTTTTCTTTAAAATCATTTAGAACTATCTCTTTTTCTTTTGGTTTTAGTTTTCCATGGAGGAGAGCTACTTTATAATCTTTAAAAATATTTTCTTTTAGATTTTCATATTCTTTTGTAGCTGCTTTAACTGTCGTCATTGATTCTGACTCCTCAATAAATGGACAAATCACAAAAACTTGACTACCTTTTTCATCAATCTCTTTTTTTATCCAATCATATGATGCATCTCTTTTCTCATTCGGAACCAGCCAGGTTTTTACTTCAAGTCTTCCTTTGGGCATTTCATCAAGAAGAGAAAGATCCAAATCTCCATAAAGAGTTAGAGCTATGGTTCTAGGAATTGGCGTTGCGGTCATAGTTAGAACGTGAGGGTTATTTCCCTTCTTTCTAAGTATTCCTCGCTGCTCTACTCCAAAGCGTTGCTGTTCGTCTATGATGATCAATCCAAGTTTTTTAAAATTTATATTTTTTTGGATAACGGCATGAGTGCCTATTAAAATATCAAACTCATCAAGAGAAACTTTTTTACTTCCAGTGGCATATCCAATCTTAATTCCGAGTGGAGTTAAGAGGCTTGAAATTGTATCAAAATGCTGATTGGCAAGTATTTCAGTAGGTGCCATAATTACGCTCTGAAAGCCGTTAAAATGCCCTAGAAGCATAGCAATAGTCGCAACCACTGTCTTTCCACTTCCGACGTCTCCTTCAAGAAGTCTATTCATGGGCTTATCTTTTGAGAGGTCATTAAAAATCTCTTTGATTGATCGGTTTTGCGCTTGCGTAAGAGTAAATGCGAGATCCTTAATGAAATTTTCAATTTTCGATTTATAATTTTCAATTTCGAAAGGTTCGCTGTTTAGTTCTTTATTCCACGCAATTTTTCTGAGATTTGATGCAAGCTGAGTAACGAATAGTTCATCAAAACTGAGTCTTCTTTTTGCTGTATCTATGTCGCTTAACTGATCTGGGAAATGGATTTTGTAAATAGAATCTGATAGGTTTTCAAGTTTATTTTTAGTTTTTAGTTCATTTGGTAAAAAATCTTCAATTTCATTCTTAGAATCATTGAGAATTTTAAAAACTTGGCGTCTTATCCATTTTGATGAAATTCCCCGAGTTTCAGGATAAACTGGAACAAGTCGACCGGTATGAATAAAATTATTTTCAGTTATCTCATAATCTGGTGTGTTTATCTGAAGTTTACCGGCTTTAAATTCTATTTTTCCAGAAAGCGAAATATGGTCAGACTTATGAATATTTTTGGCAAGATATGGTTGATTAAACCAAACAGCTTCTATTTCACCAGTGTCGTCTTTTATTTTCGCTTTTTGAAGTGTGAATCTGCTTCTTGTGTATTGGTTTTTTATTTCAATTACTTCACCTCGGATAGTTACAGTTTCTCCTGGCTGAAGATTTGAAATGCTAGAAATTATGCGAAAGTCGTCGTATCTGAAAGGGATATGATATAAAAAATCATTTATTGTTATGATTCCTAGTTTTTCTAGTGGAGCGGCGTAGCGCTTGTAAATTCCTCCAAGCGAACGGATTTGCGTATTAAGTGAGGTCACGGTATTAAATAAAGATGTAAACTACAGAAGACAAGATTAGTGAAACTGCGATAAGTCCAAAAAGAAATATTAAAATAATTCTGTGTTTTTTACTGTATGTATCTAAATTATCCATATTTTTGAGCTTTACTCGATTATTAATTTTACCATTTTTTTGCCAATTCTCAAGATTGTGTTTTCTTCTTTCTCCCCCGCCAAGCCTTCCCCATTTCGTATTTTTTCTTCGTTTAAAGAAACACCATTTTGTTCGAAAAGTCTTTTTGCATCAGATTTGGAGTTGGCTAATCCGTGTTGTACTAAAAATTCATCGTCTATCACAGTATCTTCTTTGACCTCTATTTCTGGAATATCTTTTGGAATTTCGTGATTTTGGACAACGCTTTGAAATGCTTCCATTGCTTTATTTGCTTCTTCTTCTGAGTGAAGTTCAGATACTATTATGCTTGCTAATTTTTTCTTAACTTCCATTGGATTATTTTTTATTTCATCATCATTTGGAATTTGATTTATAGGAGTATTTGTCCCTAATTCAAAATAACTTTTAATCTGGTCATCATTTATAGCCATAACTTTTCTATACATCTCAAAAGGTTCGTCTGTCAGCCAAATTGCATTTCCCCAACTCTTGCTCATTTTTCTTCCATCGGTTCCCATAAGATAGTCAGTGCAAATAACAAAACTGTCTTTGTTTCTTAGTACTTTTTGGAGAGTTCTTCCAGCCTGCATGTTGAAAACCTGATCGGCGCCACCAATTTGAATATCTGTATCCATAAAATAACTGTCATATCCTTGCATTACTGGGTACATAAATTCATGAAGTCCAACTCTCTTTCCTTCCCCAAGTCTTTTTTTAATTAGTTCGCGACTTACGAAGTCCCCTACTGAGAAGTTCTGACAAAGCTTAATTATTTCCTCAAAAGAAAGTTTTGAAAGCCACTCACTGTTGTGTTTTACGCTTACTTTATCAAAATCAACAATTTTTGAAGCCTGTTCTTTATACGTTTGAAAATTTTCTTCGATTTGTTCTTTTGTTAGTACTGGCCTTTCAGAATCTTTGTCTGAGGTGTCGCCAATCAGAGATGTAAAATCGCCAATTAGAAAAGTGACATTATGCCCTAACTCTGAAAATTGTTGAAGCTTTCGAAGTGGCATAGCATGACCCAGATGGATTTGAGTTGCGGTTGGATCAATTCCTAGATAAACATTCAGCTTTTTATCAGTGCTTAGTGCTTTTTCTAGATCTTTTTTATTTGAAATAATGTTCGCAATTCCTCTTGTTAATATACCGTCCATAGCCTTGAGTATAGCATATAAATTCTTAAATTTGATATAATTAAGAGTATAAAATGGTTGACTACGCAGCGGCCTCAAGGCGCACAAGATCAAGATTAAATAAGCCTAAAAAAGCACCAAAATTAAACAACAACTTATTTCTTTTTTCAAAACTATCTAAGTTTGCGTTATTTGGACTTATTGGTCTTATTATTCTTACGTTCGGTGTTTTCTTCTGGTTTAGTCGTGATCTTCCAGAGCCTGGTAAACTTGTTGAGGCTCAAGCCGAGAATTCTACAAGAATTTATGATCGTAATGATGTCCCGCTTTACTCAGTTTATGAAGATGTAAATAGGACTTATGTAAAGATTGATAAAATTCCAAAAAATCTCCAAAACGCTACAATCGCAGTTGAAGACAAAAATTTCTACAAAAATGATGGTTTTTCAGTGACAGGTTACGCCAGAGGACTTATTATAGATCCAATCTTCAGAAGAAGAATAAGTGGAGGTTCGACTATTACTCAGCAGCTTGTTAAAAACGTACTTCTTACTTCAGAAAGAAGTCTACCTCGTAAGATTAAAGAATTAGTCCTCGCTATTCAGGTAGGAAAAAGATATTCAAAAGAAGAGATCTTAGAAATGTACTTGAATGACGTTCCTTATGGAGGAACTGCGATTGGCGTAGAAGCAGCATCTGAGAACTATTTTGGTAAAAAAGTAACCGACTTAAATTTAGCTCAGTCAGCATTTCTAGCTGGTCTTCCTCAGAGTCCGAGCACTTATTCACCTTACTCAGGGAATAAATATTATATAGATAGAAGCGCAGTTGTGCTTAAGGCTATGAAAGACCAGGGTTATATAAATGACGATCAAAAGAAAAAAGCACTTGATGAAATAACGAAAATGAAATTTGAAAAGCAAAATGCAGTGTCTATGAAGGCTCCCCACTTCGTAATTTATGTAAAGCAGCTTTTAGCTGCTCAGTTCGGTGAAGCAGCAGTTGAAACAGGCGGGCTTCAAGTTAAAACTACCCTTGATTACGAAATTCAGGAAGAATCTGAAAAAATTGTAAAAGATCACATTGATAAATTAAAGAGTTATAAAGTTGGAAACGGAGCTGCTATGGTGACTGATCCTAAGACTGGTGAGGTTTTGGCTATGGTAGGAAGTAAAGATTATTTTGACACGGAAGCAGATGGAAATTTCAATGTTGCTATTGCAAATCGTCAACCTGGATCTTCTCTTAAGCCTGTTGTTTTTGCTGCAGCATTTGAAAAAGGATATAGTCCAGCAACCATGCTTATGGACGTACCGACAGATTTTCCAAACGGGAGTGGAGGCATGTATAGTCCTGTCAATTATGATGGTAAATTCCGCGGACCAGTTCAGGTGCGATTTGCTCTTGGAAATTCTTTAAACATTCCCGCCGTAAAAATGCTTGCCAAAGTAGGCATTGAAGATGTTATGGAAAAGGGTTATGAGATGGGCCTAACGAATTGGCAGCCAACTAATTCAAACATGCAAAACGTAGGACTCTCTCTGGTTCTTGGGGGACGCGAGGTTTCGCTTATGGATGAGATGACAGCTTATGGAGTATTCGCAAATAAAGGAGTAAAAATGGAACCCATTACGATTCTTGAGGTAAAAGATAATAATGGAAAAACGCTTTATAAAGCAAAGAAAAAAGAAGGTCAAAAAGTTCTTAGTGAGGAAATTTCATTTTTAATTTCTCATATTCTTCTTGATAATAATGCCAGAAGTGATGCTTTTGGTCCTAATTCTCTGCTTAATGTAGCAGGAAAAACAGTTGCTGTAAAAACAGGAACCACCGATCAAAAACGCGATAACTGGACGATTGGATACACACCTTCTTATGTGGTTGGGGTTTGGGTTGGGAATAATGATAATAGTCCAATGAATCCAGCAATCGCTTCGGGAGTTACAGGAGCTTCACCTATCTGGCATGATATTATGGCCTCCATTCTCAAAGGTAAAAAGGATGAGGCTTTTGCAATTCCAAAAAATGTAGTTGCTGTTCAGGTGGATACTGTAGGCGGAGGAATGCCTACGAGTGGACGTGCGACTAGATCTGAGTATTTTGTAAAAGGTACAGAGCCTACATCAGAGTCTCAGATTATTAAGAAAAAAGATGATAAAGTTTATTACTGGATTCGTGAATCAGATCCAGTTTCTACGGACGGTGTAAACAGATGGCAAGAAGCAATCGACAAGTGGATAGAACAGTTCCATAAGGATGATCCTGTATATCATCCTCCTTCTGAAATAACAGGTGGAGATAACAATGAGCATAAAGATGAATCACAGAGCCCTACCCCAAGTCCTACAGTGACACCTACTCCTTAGTGTAAGTTTTGGGAGAAACTATTTTACTGAAGCTTTAAATTTAGTTTTAATCGAGTTAATTATTTGATTTCTTATTTCTGAAACTTCTTGGTTTGTTAAATTTCTGTCTTCAGCTTGATAAGTTATGTGATAAGTTTTTGCGTCTTTAAAACTGTCTTTAAGAGTCACTTCTCTAATTAAAAAGCTTTGAAGTTTTATTTCTTCTGTTACATCCTCAGTCTTAATTCCCTCATTTAGTACAAAAGTTATATCTTCATAAACTGCAGGAAATTTAGCAAGTGGCTTATAAATCTTTTTAAGAGTTGCATGCTTAAGGATAATTTCAAAACTTAATTCAAAATCTAAAGTATCTTTATTTAAAATTTCTATATATCCAAGCATATCTTCACCAATAAGAATATCAGCGCCTGACTGCGCTCGATTTTTAAATTTATAATTTTTAATTCCAAGATCAATTAATAATTGCTCGATCAATCCCTTTATTTCAAAAAATGATGCGTTTTTGTGTTTGAAAACACCAGCGAGCATAAGATTTTCTTCTGGTAAATCATTTTCCCGTTTTTTATAAACATTTGAGAGTTCAAAAATTTTAACCTCTTCCCTAGTCTTATTTTCATCAAGAACTTTTAGAAGACTTGGCACAAGTGAATTTCTCATGTATTCCATGTCAGTCGTTAGTGGATTTTTTAGCTTAACCGCATTGGATATGGGTCCGTCAAACATATCTTCAGAAATAAGTGAATATGTGTAGACTTCAGTATATCCCCAATATTTCAATGCTTCTTTAACTTTATTCTCAAAATAAAATTCATTTCCATGCTGCTTGGTCTTTGTGCTAAAAAATCCTGGAATTACACTTGGTAGCTTGTGATATCCATAAATTCTGGCGATTTCTTCAATGATGTCTTCAGTAATTTTTACCTCATCTGCACGGATAGTTGGAACTTCGACCTCAAGTGAACCCTCAAGTTTTTTAACACCAAAGCCCAGCTTTTCAAGAATTGCAATTGATTTTTCCATAGGAATTTCAACTCCGATTAGAGAATTTATTTTATTTAAATCTACTTTGACTGTATGAGCCTTTGATTTGTTTGGATAAATATCAAGAACTTTTGAAATCACTTTTCCATCTGCAATTTCTCTAAATAATTGAACTCCTCGTTTGAAAGCTATTTCAGTAAGCTCGGGATCAATTCCCTTCTCATTTATAATCGCTGCTTCAGTACGGATTCCAAGATTCATGGAAGTTTGTCTGACAAGTCTAGGATTTAGGTTATCCAAGAAAAACATAATGCGCTTTGTGTCATTTTGAACAACAGAATTTTTGGTACCCATTACTCCAAGAAGATCTATGATTTCTCCAGCATCATTTACTCCGACTATATCTCCGCCGGTAAGCTTGTAGGTTTTATCATCAAGTGTAGTTAGTTCTTCTCTTGGCTTCGATTTTCTGATAATCATTTTTTTAGTTTTTAGTAAATCATAATCGAAGACATGGGTAGGATGGCCAATTTCTCGCATTACGTAGTTAGTTACATCAATTAAATTATTTAGACTTCTTATTCCTGATTGCTCAAGTCTGTTTGAGATTTCCTTAGGACTTGGTCCAATCTTTACTTCCATGATAACTGCCATGATTCTGTTTGTAAGGCTTGGATCAGTGATTATCTCAAGTGGAAAAGAAATATCTGCGCTTGGTACTTCAAGGAATTTTTTGTCCACAAATTTTGCATCAATTTTCTCTTCACTAAGTGCAGCTGCGGCTTCCAAAGCAATTCCACGGGCGCTCATTAGGTCCGGTCGATTCGTGGTGACTTCAATTTCATATACTGTTTCATTTCCAATTTTTTCAGTTCGTTCCACAGAAACTGCACGAAGTGATAGCTCTTTTGCAAGCTGGGCGTTCGTAGCTTTTGTATTTAAATATTCCCTAAGCCAACTGTCTACTATTTTTATATTCATAATATTAATTCAAAATTTAAGACTCAAAAATCAAAAATTAAAGTAAAAAGTACTTAATTTTAAGATTTTTAATTTCAGTTTTACCTTTTGCATTTTGACTTTTGAGTTACATCTAGAATTGTTCCAAGAATTCAAGCTTTGTTGAATACGTCATTCTCACGTCATCGAGCTTAATTCCATCTCTCATCATAAGAACTCTCTCGACTCCCCATCCAAAAGCAAAACCGTTATATTTTCCTGGATCTACTCCAGAGTTTTTTAATACATTTGGATGTACCATTCCTGCTCCTCCTAATTCGAGCCAGCCTTCTTTACAAAGCTTACATCCCTCGCCACCGCACACTCCGCATGAGAGATCAACTTCAAATGATGGTTCAGTAAATTCAAAATGATATGGCCTGATTCTGCTTTTTCTATCTGGGCCAAAAAAAGATTTTACGAAATAATCAAGTACACCTTTAAGATTTACGATCGAAAGATTTTCATCTATTGCTAAGCCTTCAAACTGATGAAACATAGGGACATGACTGACATCGCTTTGTCTTCTGTAGCATTTGCCGATATTTAACATTTTT
This sequence comes from uncultured Gammaproteobacteria bacterium, assembly GCA_964637955.1. Lineage (GTDB taxonomy): Bacteria > Patescibacteriota > Microgenomatia > Levybacterales > UBA12049 > 2-01-FULL-39-10-A. The sequence goes on from CAZWXQ010000002.1 coordinate 234,444, forward strand.
ATTGGAGGTTTATTCGTAGTAAGTTCTCTTATCTGACCACTTGAAGTATGTGGAGTTAAAAGCATGGGGCCGTATTTTTTACTCGGATCCTGATCAATAAAAAAAGTTTCCCAATCGTCTCGGGCTGGATGACCTTCTGGGAAATTTAGAGCACCAAACGCATACCAATCCCATTCGATCTCTGGATATCTCACTCTACTAAATCCAATCCTTTCAAAAATATCAGTTATTTCAGTGATTGCTTGAGTTACTAAATGAAGATGTCCAAGTGTGGGTCGAATTCCAGGATTCGTAACATCTAGTTTTTCGATATGCTCCCTGACAATTTTAGTTTTGGTTTCATGAGTTTTTTCACCGAGTGCATTTTCTATAGTTTCTTTTACTTCGTTTGCAAGAATTCCCACTTCCTTTCGCTTTGAGGGGTCAATTTTTGGCAACTCTTTCATGGCAACTGTCAGTTTTCCACTGCGTCCCAGAAATTGAAGTTTAATTTCTTCTAGCTCCATAGGATCCGTAGTAGAGAGAATCATCGAAAGCGCAGTGTTTTTGATCCTGATTAGTTCTTCTTCCATAGCTCTAAGGATATCAAATTTTGAGGCAAAATGGGAGTTAGCTGATATTGTCTACCACAAAGGGATTTTTTTCTCCCTCATCGAGTGGAAGTAAATCGTATTGAGCTGTAATATGAACTATTTCTCCTTCTTTTATAGGGAGTCTTTCAAGAGGTGTTTCAGATTTCCCCCCATCTGGCAATTTCCATTCTTGAGATTCTGGATCAAAATATTCGGTTTCACCAGTATCAGCATTTACCATTTTTATGCCTTCCATTTGTTTTTGGAACGAAATAATTTCTACTTGATTTCCTTCCTGATTGTTAAATGCTTGATAAAAAAGTTCAATTAATTCAGGGGAAATATCAATTTCCTGTTGCTCAATTCCTGAGCCTTGGCTTTTTAAATCATTTGATTTTACTAAAGCCTTCCAATAATTGTAAGGTTCTTGTGAATACCCATCTTCGAGGGAAAAACCTGGTTGAATATGATTTGTTAAATTAATGCTTAAGAAGTAATTTGGATATGAAAAAAAGATATTAAATTCCCTGGAATGATATCTGTCAGTGGTATCATAAGGTCCAAAGTCCTGAACTGATAAGGATATATTGTTGGTATCATCAAATGGGAGTTCAGTTCTATCTACTTTCCAGCTTCCATCATCTTCCTGATAATGCTCATACCCTCTAAGTTTAATTAAAGCTTGTCCTGCATCACTTGTTTTAACCATACTTTGAATTTGAGCTGCTGAGTCTTCGGGTGGTTTAAATGCAGCTACTTTCCAAACAGCAGTCTGCATTGTGCCATTTTCCATAGCATGGTCACCAAGGGCATTTAATTGGTCTGTTAAGAATACAATTTTTATTTCTTTGGCACTTGGTCTTGGATTTTCCATGCCGAGAGTTTAACATAACTTATAGTAAATTTCAAGGAGAGCAAAGTTTACAAATTTCAAGGCAAAATGCGAGCAGTGGAGTTTGACTATGAATGTTTTATGTCCTATAATGCTGCAATTATGGCTGGAAATGTAGAAAATGGAGAAAGAGAATTAAAATTACCTCTCGAAATTGAGCTAGGAAAAGAATATTTTCCATTTGTGGGTGAAGATTGGGGTGATTTAAGTGTTACTCGCGGAGTATTATCTGAATGGAAATTTAAGTTTGGTGAATTAAATGGTGGAGTAACTGCCTCATTGGCAGAGCCATTTTTTGAAGTACATGGTGACGATGAATTAGAAGGAATTGAATATGATGCTGATGATACACCAGCATTTCCCTTAGGTTCTACAAATTATGAAGGTTCAAATATTCCTGAGCAAGCAGGAGTTATGTTCAGTCTAAATCCAGAATTCGATTCTTTAGAGAAATATAACTGGGTTAAAAACTTCAGAGTTGTATTTAGTTTTGGAGACCAGAAATATTTGTTGGGATTTGAAGGAGATGGTTTAATAGATGATGGTGAGGATTTTAACGATACAGAGGAGCTTTATAATGATTTAAATGATGGTAAACTTCGTAAACTAAGTAATTATAGAATGTATCAATCATCTAAAGGACATTTTCAAGTCGCAGTGCCTAGAAATTCAGATTTATCTAAAATATCAGTTAAATTTTACCACTAGTTGATGCTGCATTGATGTCGCATGTAGAATCTATGTCAAATGAAGATCGTGCGCAATTCTTTTCTGATTTAATTGAAAATATTGACACTACAGATTCTTAAGAATAGTTTTTAATTTTTCCAATGACTCCAAATCATGAATTGAAGCTGTCAAGATTTCTTTCCCTTTAAAATATTTGGCTTTTTCTTTTACTTCATCTTCGGTTGCTAGATCGGTTTTGGTAAGAAGTATTATTTCTTTTTTATTCAGGAGTTCTTTATTAAATTTGGAAAATTCTTCTCTAACTGTTTCATAACTTTTTAGCGGATTTTCGTCATTACTTGCTATACAATGAAGAAGGATTTTGGTTTTTTCGATGTGCTTTAGGAATTTTATTCCTAGTCCTTTTCCTTCTGCTGCACCCTCGATTAGTCCTGGGATATCAGAAAGGATTAGTTTATCCAGTACGCCGAGATTTGGTTCAAGAGTCGTGAACTGATAGTTACCTATCTTAGGATTGGCATTAGTGAGTTCTTTAAGAAGCGAGCTTTTTCCTGCATTTGGAAGTCCGATTAATCCTATGTCTGCAATTAAAGTTAGAGTTAGATGGAGAGTTGTAGATTGGCCGATTCGCTTTACTGTTTGTTTGCCTTCCATCTTGGTCAGGTGATAGCTCCCTAATTCTCCTTCCCCACCCTTTGCCATTAGAACCTTATTCTTAGTATCTGTGAGCTCATATTCACGACCATATTTTTCATCTTTTATTTTTGTTCCGACTGGCACGAGAACTATAATGTCAGAAGCATCTTTTCCATTGTGATTCTTTATAAGTCCTTTGGCGCCGTGCTCTGCTTTTATAGCATTTCTGTTTTGAAATCTGGAGAGATCATTTTCGTTATGTGATGCTAGAAAATATATGCTTCCACCACGTCCTCCATCTCCACCACTAGGGCCGAACTTAACACCTTTTCGACTTCCTATAAATGTTTGTGCACCTTCCCCACCGTTCCCTGCTATTAAATCAATTCGTACATCATCAACTAACATATGTATATTTTACCAGAGGATGTATAAATTATATGGGGGAAGATGGGGGAATTGTTGGATCTAGATTATCTAACGCTTTTCTAAACACTCTCAAGGCTTGATTGACACCAATAATTGTAGTCATATTATCTGCATTTGATCTTTCATGCCAAATAAGAGTTCCATCGAGCGATGAATCACAATGCCAGATTCTTCCATCTGGAGTAGCATAATATTCTGGTTCATAAACACGAGTAAGTCCCATTACTTCAGATTCACCAATTCTTCCTAGGGGAATCACATGAATAGGCGCCTTGACAATTTCATTTCCAACTTTAACTTCTACTGTTCGTTGCGGATATCCTCCCGCTTCTATTAATTTTGCAGATTCTCTTCTCAAGAGTACTTCAGCAGTATCTCTATGTCTAGATTCTATGATTCTCAATTCGGCTTGTGTTTTAGAAATATCGTCTTGCAAAGCTTCAATAGTTGGTCTTGGTGTTTCCATGCTGGCATTCTATCAAATGATTCTAAATGTGTCAAAGAGTATCATAAATATAATTAAAGCTTAGTTAAGGTATACCCTTCTCGCTTCATTTTGAACAAAAATCATGCAAAATGAAGTTCAGGGCATACTACATTATTTGTAAACCTGAGTTTATGGAGTATATAATGTAGAGCATGATTAAAAGTGAAAAAGAAAAGCTAAAATTTCTGGCAGTACATGTAATTAATCCAAGAGCAGATAGAGAGGAATCTATCCAAAACGGTGAGGAATTGGAATCTTTGATCTCAACTCTTGGTGGAGAGATTGAAAATCGAATAATCCAAAAGCTAGAACGGCCTGATTTGAGAACTTTCGTGGGTCGAGGAAAAGTTCAATCTATTATTGAAATCCTTAAAGAAAAACAGGCTGACATAGTAGTTCTAAATGCTATGGCAAAACCAGGGCAGGTTTTTAATTTAAAATCAGAACTCCAGAAAGAATTTCCTCAGATTGAGGTTTGGGATAGGGTAGATCTTATTCTTCATATTTTTGATAAACATGCTGTTTCTTCTGAAGCGAAATTACAAATTGAATTAGCTAGGATGCGGTATATGGGGCCGCGCATTTATGGCATGGGAATGGTGATGTCTCGCCAAGGTGGCGGAATTGGCACTGTAGGTGTTGGAGAAACTAATACTGAGCTTATGAAACGACACTGGAGAGATGAAATGAAAAATGTGCAAGATCAGCTTAAAAAGCTAACAGAAGAGCGCGAAAAACAGATCGAAAGAAGAAAAGAGCAGGGTTATAAGACAGTGTCTATTGTGGGTTACACAAACGCTGGCAAGACTTCCCTTTTTAATCTACTGACTAAGAAAGCCAATCTAGTAGAAAATGCCTTGTTTGCTACTCTAGATAGCGCTGTTGGGAAGTTATATTTACCAGATTTGGGACGAGAGATATTGCTTACTGATACGATTGGATTTATAAGAAGTTTGCCCCCAAGACTTATCGATGCATTCAAGTCTACTCTCATAGAGTCAATACATGCTGATGTACTTTTGCATGTAATTGATGCAAGTGACCCTGAAATGGATTTAAAGATAGACGTCGTAAATAGAATACTTGGTGAAATAGGGAGAACAAATGAGAGAATGGTTTTCGTATTTAATAAGATTGATAAAGCTGATATAGACGCGTTAATCGATAAATACAGTTATTATTCACCGGTATTTATTTCTGTTAAGAAAGAAGAAGGAATCGAGGAGCTAAAGAATGAGATATCTAAATTACTGCTCTGATGCGTATCTAGCTTTACCTTCATTAATTATTCTAAAAGCTTCATTTTTTCCTAACCAGCCATCTACATTCACTTCTTTATTTTCAAGAGTTTTATAAACTTCAAAAAAGTGTTGAATTTCGTTTTTATGGTGTTCATCAAGGTCATCAAGTGAGTTTACTTCTTTAAGTCTTGGATCTGAGTTACAAATACAAATAATTTTGTGATCTTCACCTTTATCATCAGTCATTGCTAGAACTCCAATTGGGCGCACTTCCATGACACACCCAGGAAAAGTAGGTTCAGAAATTATAATAAGAGCGTCTAAATGATCTCCGTCTCCTCCTCTGGTATCAGGAATAAATCCATAATCTGTAGGGTAAAAAACACTAGAATGAAGCACGCGATCAAGTTTGATCTCATGCATCTTTTCATCATATTCATATTTGTGATGAGATCCGCGCGGTATCTCAATCACAACATTTAATTTTTCAGGAGACTGCTCTCCAATCCTTACGTTTGTAAAAGACATAATGATATTATAGCATAAATAGGCCTATAATGCTAGTTTTTTTAAATCTCGGGATATAAAGTCTTAATGACATGATCCGGTGCATCAGCCACTAATTTTACCAATGTTTTAATTGATTCAGCGTCAGGTTGACCACCCTGTATTTTTCCCTTCACTACTCTATTATGCGCTACCGCTATAGTAAGTGCGTCAGGTTTTTGTTCACCAGCCTCATTTATAATAATATCAGTTTTATCTATAGTTCCAATACTACTTTCTCTTTCCATAATAATCACCTCCTTTCTTTTAATTTATTTGCTTTTCCGTTAGGAAAAGTTTAGTAAAATCTTATGCTATCTTTAGGTCGAATATATTTAAGTCTCTTATTGAGTACCGAATGGTACGAGATTTAGAGTTAATTATCCTAACTAATGACGGTTAGGACTTTAGTCACTTTACTTTTTTGACCACAAAAAACCTCCCATTCGGGAGGTCAGTGACCTGTTATTTTACAACAGCACCTTACCTCCCGTTAAAGGAAGTAAAGTAAAAATATACTGCTGTTCTAATCATGGATTTATAATAGCAAAATTATCATAAACTTTCAATTAAAACCTGTTAGCCTCGATTAGCCTCGCAAGGCCAGGCCTTGCGAGGCTGGAGTAGGTGGAGTACTTGGTTGATCGTGAGTTGGTTAAGATCTTTGCTAGTTAATGCGCCTTAAGATTACCGTGTGGCCTATTTGCACAGTTTCATTTTGCTTTGGTTTTTCAATAATTTTGGCGTTTTCCATAAGATGAGATAAGTGTCTAATTTTTCTATCCAAATCAGAGAGTTCAAATCTGGCTCCTTTATAAAACCCGTTTTCCGAGAGATCCCCCATCGCCCTTGCTCTAGCAAGTGTCGCTACAGCTTCAGGTCGTCTTTTCTTAGCATCCTCGAGATCATTTTTAAATTTAGCAAATCCTTCCTTTGTAAATAAATATGCCATAATTTTATTTTAGTATTTTTTTAAGATCATTGATAGCTTTTGTGGGAAGTCCTAATACATTTAGCATATCTCCATCAATCTTTTCTACGAATTTATCAGCGCCGTCTTGAATTCCATATGCTCCCGCAAACCCAAGTACATTAGTACTATTTATATAATCATCAATTTCATTATTTGTTAATACTTTAAATTTAACGAAGCTTATATCGTATGAAGTAATTGATTCTTTTGCGCTAATAATTGTATATCCAGTAATTACTTTGTGTCTGGTTCCAGATAAATCTTGTAGCATTTTTTTTGCATGGTCTAAATCTTTTGCTTTGCTAAGGATTTTTCCATCTAAATCAACTGTGGTATCTGCTCCAATCACAATATTATTTTTAAATTTGACAAATATTTTTTCAGCCTTAAGTTTTGATAATATTTTTACCATTTCCAGAGGACTTAGGTTTTCATATTCCTCTTCCTTGATATCAGCAGGTTCCATGACAAAATCAAATCCACTTTCTTTAAGGATTTTTTGTCGCCTTGGAGACTTCGAAGCTAAAATTAGCTTAGACATTACTTAACTGAGGAAACGATTTGCTTAAATGTTTCAGGATCGTTTTGAACTAATTCATTTAAAATTTTTCTATCTAGTTCGATATTTGCTTTCTTAAGCTTATTCATAAACACAGAATATGAAACTCCTTCTTTTTTAGTGGCTTCAGAGATTCTGGTTATCCAAAGAGCTCTGTTATTTCTTTTTCTGAGCTTTCTTCCGTGATATGCATATTCACCAGCATGAAGATACGCTTCTTTCGCATCTTTTGTAAGCCTACTATTGGTACCAATATAGCCTTTATTGCTTTCGTGTAATTTGTTATGTTTTCTTCGGGATACTACTCCTCTTTTTACTCTACTCATATTTTTATGCTACGTTTAACATTCTCTTTATTCTTTTTCCAAATGCACCAGTTAGTTCGCCTTGAGCACGACCTCGTCTTATTTGACCTTTACTTTTATGTGATTTTCTGTGTCCTGCATTCTGGCGTGAGTGTAAAACTTTTCCGGTTTTTGTAACCTTAAAGCGTCTACTTACTGCTCTTTTTACTTTTATTTTATTTTTTTTCATTTTTATTGTCTTTCAGGATTTATTTCTTCCTGGCCTTCAGCTGTTTTTACTTCCTTATGTTTTTCTGGAGAAAGCATCGTGATAAGCTGTCTTCCTTCAAAATGTGGACTTTTATCCACTTTTGAAATGTCTGAGAGCATTTCTGTTGCTTTTCCTATTACCTTATGTCCGAACTCTGGATGACCCATCTGTCTGCCTTTGAATCTGACTACAAGTTTTACTTTGTCATTTTCTTCAAGAAACTCGCGGGCTCTATTTACCATTGTTTCCAAATCATGTTCATTCATGAATGGGCCAAGGCGAATTTCTTTGGTTTCAGAATTCTTGGCTTTTTTCTTTTCTTCTCGTCTCTTTTTCTCTTCCTGATAAAGAAACTTCTTAAAGTCAATAATTCTAGCAACCGGCGGTTTAGCAGTTGGGGCAATTTCTACTAAATCAAGTCCGAGCTCTCTGGCTTTATCGATTGCTTCCTGTTTTTTAAGAATTCCTATTTGCTTTCCTTCCGAATCTAAAACTCGAAGTTCAGAAGCAAATATACGCTCGTTTAATTTATAGAACTTTACCGGTGTTTTATTTTTATTGTACTTTTTTACCAATTTCTTCTTTGACCTTTCGCAAAAACTGGGAAAGCTCTAGTTTTCCTAGGTCTTCCCCGTCGCGAGATCTAACAGAAATTGAATTATCTTCAATTTCCTTATCGCCTATTATACCTAAATATGGCACTTTTTGCAAAGTGGCTTCTCGAATCTTCAATTGTAGCCTTTCAGATCTAGTATCTACCTCACATTTTATGCCGTTTTCGATCAGCTCACTGTTAATTTTTAAGGCAAAATCTATGTGTTTATCTGAAATTGGAAGCAGTTTAACTTGAACTGGAGAAAGCCAAATCGGAAATTTTCCAGCGTAATGTTCAGTGAGAATTCCTATAAATCTTTCAAAGCTTCCCAGAATTGCCCTGTGAAATACAAAAGGCATTTGTTCTTTCCCTTCATTATTAATGTAGTTTAGTCCAAATCTTTTTGGTTGCTGAATATCAAGCTGCACAGTTCCTGTTTGCCATTCTCGATTCAGCGAGTCGCGCATAAGAATATCTACTTTTGGTCCATAAAAAGCTCCTTCACCTTCCTCCGTATAAAATTCCTTGCCTGAAGCTTCAAGTACTTCTCTAAGTATTTTTTCTACATTCTCCCAATCAGAAATTTCACCAAGTGCTTTTTCAGGTCTTGTCCCAAAACGAAGTTTGTATGAAAGTCCAAATGGAACATACATTTCTTCAATCATATTCATAAGGTTTTTAAATTCTTCCTGCGCTTGATCTGGAGTTATAAAAATATGAGCATCGTCCTGTCTAAATTGCCTAATTCTAAAAAGCCCATTTAGTGTTCCTGAAAGCTCATATCTATGAAGTATGCTTGTGTCAGCAAGTCTCATTGGCAAGTCATTGTATGATCTTAGTTTTGAACCAAAGATGGTCATGGCGTTTGGACAGTTCATAGGTTTTACTCCGAATACTTCAGCGCCCTCAAAAACTTCGTTGGATTCGCCGGTGATATAACTCATTGGAGAAACAAACATGTCATCCTTATAATGAGACCAATGGCCTGATGTTTCATATAACTCTTTTTTATTTAGAATTGGAGTTGAGACTTCGCGGTATCCATATTTTTTATATTTTTCTCTCACGAAATCATAAAGAGTGTTGTATAGAGTTAGGCCATTTGGAAGCCAATAAGCCATTCCAGGAGCAGTTTCTTCAAAAATAAATAAGTCTAGTTCTCGACCCAATTTTTTATGGTCTCGTTTCTTTGCCTCCTCAAGCATTTCAAGATATTTGTCCAGTTCTTCCTGGCTCGCAAAAGCTGTGCCATAAATGCGAGTTAGCATTTTATTTTTTTCACTTCCCCGCCAATAAGCTCCAGCTAGACTAAGAAGTTTGAACGCGCCGATTTCTTCTGAAGGATTTTCGCAGTGGCCTCCTCGGCAAAGATCTTCAAATTCCCCAGCTTTATAGAAAGTAATTTTTTCATCTTTTCCGACTATTTCATCGATAAGTTCCAGTTTGTATGGATTATTTTTATAAAAATCTTTTGCTTCGTTTTCGATTAATTCCCTGTGAGAAAATGATGTCCAAGTTGGAAGGATTTTTTTCATCTCCTCTTCAATTTTTGGTAAATCATCTTCAGAGATTGATGAGCTCATGTCTAAATCGTAGTAAAAACCATTTTCAATCGCAGGGCCTATTGTTAGCTTCGTGTCAGGATAAAGATTAAGAATCGCTGCTGCGAGAAGATGCGCAGATGAATGTCTAATGTTTGAGAGATTATTTGAATCCATAGCTAATTCGCATTTTATCAATCCAGCTTCGATTTAGCAATTAGATACCCCAGCACTTTTAATTATAAATTACTTTTAATACAATTAAATGCTGGTTCAGGCGTAAAACTGCTGCTTCCAGATAAAAGGCACTACTGGAGCTAATAAAATTAAGAGAAATAAAAGTCTTTTCATCTTCCAGGAACTTGTTCACCGGTTAGCACAATATAGTTTATGACTTTTGCGGCAAAGTCTCCCACCACTGGAACCAAATCTATTCTAGAGCCAATAAATGCAAGTACTCCCAAAAAAACAGAAAGGCCAACTGTGATTCCGAGGCCCCAAGCGATTCCCCCAATAAAGTTATTTGTAAAAATAGCTTTTTTAGTCCTGTTTATATTAAGATGTTTTTCTTCCACTAATATATCTTAGGCAAAACTTCCCGGAAATGTCAAAGTTTGAGGTAGTTTGTGTGGGCCCGACAGGATTCGAACCTGTGACCTCAGCAATGTCAATGCTGCGCTCTAACCAACTGAGCTACGAGCCCGTGCTGGTTAATTTTAACAAAACCAGCCTGCGCTTACAAACCCTTTAGCTTATAGCACCTGTATTGTCCACTAAAACATTTTCTATAACAGGAGAGGTTGCTACTTCAATTACAGGCTGAGCAGCAGTTAATGCTCTCTCTGCTCGTTTTTGCGCTGACAATTGTATAATTTCTAGTCTTGAAGCAGGATACGATTCAATTGCTTCACCAGAAACTAAATCTTCAACTAGTACATGGGTAATGCCCCCAATTCTAGCTAGTCTTGCTTTTTCCACATAATGTGCTTTATCTATCATAATTAATCACCTCTATTCTCCGCCATGATTTATTGAAGGCTGATTTTTCCACAAAAAAACCGCCCATAAGGCGGTTCTTGCTCATGCAAATAAACCGCCGTTAGGAGGTCATGCAAGAACACATAAATACGTTATTTTTCATAGGTTAAGACATGATATAAAATTGGCTTAATTAAGTCAATAAATAAATTAGTCTCCTTGGGCTTCCATAATTGCTACTGATAATATGTCTGCATGAGCCATAGAATCAAAGATAGTTTGCTGACCAATCTCCTCTGTAATTTCAGAAGCCAATCCTTGCTTGGCTCTTTGTTCGTGCCATCTTCTATTTGAATCAACAATATTTTGAACAACCATGCCTTCCATACAGTCCCGAATTATTGCAGCGTCTAGTCTGCGATGCGTTTCTCTGGTCTCTGCTATTCGTATTACATCTATTTGTTCTGTTTCAATTGTCATAATTAATCACCTCCTTTCAAGTAAAGTTTTATGCATCAGGTCTTGCATTTGCTGCAGTTTTTTCTGCAATCTGAGCTAATTCTTCCCCTATATTAGCTATGTTTCCTTTCTGTGATGCTATATAAGTTGCCTGCGGTCTTTCAAGAACAGTAGCTTCGCCTGTATCGAAAATTGAAACATATCCAGGAGGCGTAACTCTATCTTCCGGATTTATTCCAGGAACATGTCCAGTATAAACCGGTATTTCTCTTGAGCCCTCAACTATTATTAATTCGTTATCTATCATATTCTTTTCACCTCCTTTCATTCATATAATTAAAATTAGTACATAAATTTTCATTATTCGTTTAGGTCATATTTGTAAGATGATGTATATCTCTAGCTCTGTATTTAGCCCTTATTCCTTTTGGAGTTAGTCTCTGTCCATTTGAATAAAGTTCAACTATTTCTCCTTCTATAGTTCCTTGAAATATAGAGACCGATCCATCTCCCATTTTGGCAAGTGCCTGTAATTCTCTAACTATTTCACCTGCTGTAAAATGACCTGCTGTAAAATTACTGGTTTCTTCATTTGTTTGTTGTATTATTCCTAGAACACAAGCGCCTGGATTTATCACCGCTTTTACTAATGTTCCTCTTTGAATGTTCCTAATTACTTCTCCTTGTGGAATATCTAATGGTTTAGTGTCAGACTCGCTGGGTATAGCGAGAAAAGCACTTGAAAATGCCGTTTCGCTTTCCCCATCAATTAATTGTGAATCAACTTCGCTCATATTTTTAGCCATAAAAAAACCTCCCTTGTGGGGAGGTCTAAGTTTCTGCTTCTGGCCTTATTACGCCACAAACTTAGTTCCCCGTAAGGAGTTAAGAAGGACGAGAATAAGGTTTCTATTTAACATAGAGTGAGTATATCAAAGTGGAATTTTTTCTGTCAAGAAGAAAAAATAAGATGCAGAAACAAGTTTAGCATGATTGTTTTACTTTATCCAACTGAAGTAGCTACCTGACGTTCATTGTTCATAGTAAATGAAGTTCCATGTTTTTTGGCCATAGATTTATACTGACGTGCTTGTTTTTTGCCATTAATTGCACTGAACCATGCCAAAGAATCATCAACGCTCATTCGAAGCTCATGAATGAAGCTAAGCATTTTATCTAAGAAGTTAAGGTGATAAATTCCAACCTGTTCTCCAGTTTGTTCCATAGCAATAACTTCTACTTTTTGCTTTAACTCTCCTGAGCTTTCAGTTAGTTGTTTAATTTCAATCATTATTTGATGAAGTCTAACTTCAACCTCTTGGGAATGCTTCGCATCTGCTCTTTCTCCCGCATGCGTGATTTCACGCATATATTTTTGCCCTGCTTCTGTAACTGCATGTGCTTTTTCATGGAGACTGCCTAGGTCAAACTCATGGCCCTCTTCTAAAACTCCATGACTCGAGCTATGACCGCCTTCATTGTGGTCTTCCTGTGGAATTAGAAGTTGGTTCCATGTATCATGGGCTACGCCGTCTGCATTTACTTTAACTTGATCAACTGTGGATCTTACTACGCCGGTTAATGACTCTAGGACGTTGTCATTCGTATAGTGTTTTTCCTTCTTTTTGCTGCTAAGAAGCTTAGGTAGATTCATAATTGGCCTTAATTTATCACAGGTTCTTTAGAAAATCAAGCGTTTTCTGTTGCCTGATTATGCTGGCTAGAAGATATTTATTTGCCTCGAGGCTGGCTTTCTCTTCCGGTACTGCATTCTCAATTGTTTTTTGAATTTCAGCTTCTTCAACAGTTATTTTTTCATCTTGGGCGATTTTCTGAAGAATGAATTCAAGCTTTAAATCAGCTTCTGCCTTTTTTGCATAATCAGCCCTTAAATCTTCAGCGCTTTTTCCTGTCGAAGTTAGATAGCTTTCAAGAGTCATTCCAAGCTTTTTGATTTCATCAAGCATTTGAGAGATAAGCCTGTCAGCTTCTCTCTGAATAAGTATGCCAGGAATTGTAATCTTAGCGGTTTCAAGTATTTTTCCCACGATCTCTTCAAATTTTGGAGCTTCTGTTTCTTTTCCTGGAACAACGATCTTACTTTTAGCTGTTATTTTTTTAACCTCAGCCTTATAATTTCCTAAATCAATTTCCGGAAATTCGCAAGTAATTGCATGAAATAGCCAATCTTGACCTTCTGTTAATTCTCCATCAACATGAATTTGAGGATCAATAATAGGTTTTATATTATTTTCTCTAATCGCGGATGCATAGGCTGGAGGTAAAAGATGCTTTATGACTTCATCCTTAATTTTTGCTTTGTCTAATCTTTCTTCAACAAGCTTAACTGGAGCCTTCCCTTTTCTAAATCCTGGAAGATTTACATTAGCTGCCATTGCTTGGACTGCTTTTCCCCACTCTGCTTGAATATCCTTCCAATAAAGAGTAATTCTCAGTTCAATTGTGCCATCCTGACCCCTCTCAATTGGCTTGTGAGCTACTTCTGCTGGTTCTTTGACTGTCTTTGTTTCTTTTTTAACTGCTTTTGCCATATTGTTTATTTTATTTGTTGAATTTTACTGTTTTGTTTCTCTGTTTGCAAGTTCTTCTCGTATCTCATTTAGTCTAGTCTGAGTATTTACAAGTCTTTGAAATCTAGTAATAGGGCTTATTAAATCATTGCCAGCACCCTCTGTTAGTCTTGAAATGTCCACCATTCCTTCATCAGTTCTGGGCAACTGACTTAAGTGATAGTCGACCATGATTGAATGACCGAATTGCTGAGTTTCTAATTCAGCTGTTTCCATAGCTTTTAAGTCGATTTCTATACTTTTTATCATATTAATTCTGCAGATTTGAAAATATTTTTTTCTTGAGTATTGTTCTATGGATTCCTTTGCGAATCTGGTGCGGATCAGCAAGCATATTATTCCCTACTTGTCTTGCAATCCCACCGAGTTTCGCGAAACTCGGTGCGGATGAGAGGACTTCCTTCGTCTACGCTCAGGATTGCCATTGCTTTCGCAATGTCTGACTTCTCGTCCTTTCCGCCCTTCGCCTCGTTTTGCTTAATAAATAAGCAAATCGTGTCGAAGTGTGCGGATGAGAGGACTCGAACCTCCACGCTTTTTAAGGGCACAAGATCCTAAATCTTGCGTGTCTACCATTCCACCACATCCGCGCGTCGAATGCACAGCTTTTGGTCTTCGCTTCGACTTTGTCGAAGCTTTAACCTATCGCTGGCTTCTCCTTTTCAAAATCCTTCAGATTTTGAGCAAGAAACTGGCTGCGGCCAAAAAAGGACGAGCCCAGGACGCGAATATTATATCCTATTTATAAAGCTAGGGATAGAGTGGTTTTAGATTTTTTTACTCTGTAATCTTCAATTTGATTCATGAAATAAGTAACTCTAACTGCCCATGTGGGTGAAGCAGCATATTTAGGACCAATTAGGTATGGATCAGAATACTGACCTTCAGCTAAATAGCCTTCATGTATTCCCTTAGAGATAGTTCCAATTCCCTCATCCCATGAATTAAATCTTTTAACGTTGTCTCCGTATATTCCCCAACCCCATCCATTATAAGAGTTATATGGAATATGTTTTCCGAAAGATGATTCAAGCCCAGCAATTGAAGCTACAAGCCTCCAGTCAAGGTTATATTTGTCAGCATTTTCCACGAAATCCTGCGCATATGGCGCAAGCGGAGAATTTTTTTCTTCAAGATATTCTCTTAATATAGCAATACGATTATCTTCATTTTTAAGCGCGATAGCTGAGTTAAGTGACGCAGATGTCCTCGATGCTTCATAAGCAAAGGTATCTTGCGTACTTATAAAAAGTAATAAAATAACAGTAATGATAATAAGGAATTTTTTCATAGATTTTTTATTTCTACTTCAAGTGTTTTTGAAGTATTAAATTTTATGGTTCACTAAATTGAGTATTTAGTTCAGAGTCCTACTTCGCTAATGCTTGTAAGATTTAAACCATAAAAAAATCCTAACGTGAGCATTTGGAAAGGCACACCTTAGGATCTAAAAAGAATTATAACATGGACTATAGGGTTTGTCAAGTACCAACTATAGGTCACATGTTGTGACATCTATTTATTTAGCCTTGAAATTGAGGGTTTTAAAGTATACTTGAGGCTAATTACTCTAGTTCAGCCATGAAGTGGGACACCTTTTCAGCCCAATTATTGGTATTGCTTGGGTTATACATTTTTCCTATTTCAAATGGAGTTACTAAGCCTCTATCTCTATATTTGGTTGAAAGTGTCTTAGAAATGGTTTCAATGGCTTCAGGATAGTTACTAAAACGCGTTACCTTTCCTCCATATATTCCCCATCCCCAACAATTATTCGAGTCTACTGGAGTCCTTTTGCAAAGATTACTTTCCTGCATAGCTATTGCTGGTAAAAGCCTGAAATCTAGGTCATAACGTTTTGCAGCAGCGACTATGTCAGGAGCATAAGGTTCAAGTGGTGAATTGTGTTTTTCTAAGAATTGTCTAACTATCTCAGTCTGAGAATCTTCCTGGCCGATTGTAGCTGAAAACGCTTCATCAGACGGTGGAAGCGCAGCATAAGCTATGCCTGTGGACCTGGCTCCTAGGACCTGCCCATCTTTTACAGTATATAAATAGGATAAGTAGAAGATGCAGAGAAAAATCATAAGAGGAGTCCCGACAAAGAAGCTAACCATTACTAGAATTTTTCTCATGTCAAACTATTTTGCCAAATCTTGCACTTTTAAGTCAACTGAAACGAAATAGCTCAAAGAGTAATTTTCTAACACCATTCTAAGTCCTATAGTTGACTTATTGAGCCTAAAATGTTAATATTGCGCATGAGTTTAGAAGCAGGACCTATTGGACCATTTAGATTTGCGAGTCCTGATGCTGGGCAATCTCCTCGAATAGATGGCCTTCACATCCCGCCAGAAAACCCCTACGATCGAATCCTGAGAATGAATGAGCAAGAGCTATTTGACTATCTTCGTAAAGATATTACAAGAGCTGAGTATGAACTTTATGGTGAAACTGATGTAGAAGCAAAGCTGGCGTTTGCAGGAGGTTCATTAGAGGACGATATTTCGCAGTTAACAACTTTTGAAGGGAACACGATTTATGCAAATCCACCTAAGTATGCGAAAGATTCAGAAGCAATTGAATTTATTTCAATGGCAGGACGCGTTTTAAATGAAGGCGGAGATGTTGTTGATTTAGTATCTGAAGCTTCGGATTTATTTTATAATTTCACATATTTAGCTGAGAATGACAAGGATAAAGGACATAGAGAGAGAGGGCATAAACATGCTCCGGACTATGTTTATTTAATGAGTCAAATTGCAGGTTCATTAGGATGGGAGCCAATCCATGCTCTCCGAGCAGCTACAATGAAGTATCACAGAAGATTTATTGATAAAAAAGAAAAAGATCCAAAAGGAGAAAAAGCTATGATGAGTGAATTAATGTATGGAACACAGCTAAAATCGTCTTCGATTCCAGTTCCTAATCTTGATCAGGTAAATACAGCTCGAAGGATAGTATCAGGAATCACTAAAAATACACTTCATCATAGGTATTTAGAGATTAGAGAGCAGAAGAGGCTTGCTGCTTCAGGTCAGATATATCCCTCCTGGTCAATTAAAGCTTGAGTGGCGGATAAGTTTTGAGCCTACAACATCAAATTAGTAGCATTAATAATATTAAATATATTTGAGTAATTTAGCCTCTTTTGTTATAATTCCAATACTGCGGGTATAGTACAATGGTAGTACACCTGGTTGCCAATCAGGTTACAGGGGTTCGATTCCCCTTACCCGCTCTGGATTCGGCAAGCTCACCATTCGCGGTGTGCTGGTGGAATCCAGAATGGAGCGATGAGGAGTTTGCCCTGAGGATGCCGAATGGGATTCCCCTTACCCGCTCAAATTCTGAAGAATTTGAAGGGGTTGAGAACAAATCAATGAAAAACATGCTTGACCCGTACATGATTTATTTTATAAATAAGTACTACCTTGATTTCTAGCGAAATCAATGGGGGATCCAAATTAAAGAATGCACCTGCCTCATTTATTAGCCTCTTTTGAATATGGAAAAAGACGCAGTCACCGAAAAACCTAAAATCATATCGAAAAGAATATATATAAAATGTCCGGTTGTAACTCCAGATCCGATTGTGACAATACAGCAAGATTTAGGTTTGAAGCAAAATGATAGAGTTCCCGTGAATAAGCTTCATCTAACTTTGTTTCATTTAGGAAAACCGGATGAATTATTTAATGAAGTTGCTAATAAGAATCCCGATATACATCCAGGTCTTTTTGCTGAGGAATTGTCCAGGGTCTTAAGAGGCACATTGGTCGAAAAAGAAGAGATTGACGTTGTGGGAAAAGAACTGGGTTTGTTTGAGAAAAACGCAAAGCCAGTTATTGTCCTTAGGCTTCAAGAGAATGATGAGATCAGAGAGCTTCGAGGTGAGTTTTTAGGCAGATTTGAGAAATTTTTGGCTAGTTGTGGAATTACTGACATTCCTTCATATATGGAATCTAGTCCAAATCTTAGGTATCAGTCTCAGGAGAATTTTGATCCTCACATTTCGATAGGATTTCCAGGAGTAAATGTTATTCTTCCGAGGCTAGGCGTATCAAGAATGGGTTTGGTTTTGGGTTCACCGAGATTGGCAAATAGTGATTTTTAAGTTTATTGTTCCATCCGCGAGATCTGGTCGTAGCTGTAGATTAGATATTACTCTATTTCATCATCATTATAATCGTTATCATAAAAATTTACTTTTCCGTCATAATCTGTGTCTATGGTATGACTAAAAAAGGGATCAGGTGTTGAGTCAAGAAAATTGCGATTTGGATAAGAATCTAAGTAATCATAAATACCGTCATGGTCGGTATCAATCTTAAGATAATCAGGAATTTGTTGTGGTGGTGACAGCGGTTGTTCAGGATTAGCATAAACTACTATGGTTGGCGCTGGAATAATATGCCTATTGTCAGTTGGATCTTTAAAATCAGGAATTCCATCTTTATCTAAGTCAAAAATCCAATCATTTAGCCCAGGATATAAATCAAATTGATTGTAAACACCATCTAAATCTATGTCCTGCAGTAGTGCTAGATCATCTTGACCAGGATGTTTATCATCCATGTTATTTACTGTGTCACAATCAAGATCTCCAAGATTAAAAATTATAGGATTATTGCTGTCGCAACTACTTGGGTATGGACCATTATTGTTTGAATTGTCTAAATATACTGAAATTCCTCCTATTGTAAGTGCAGTACCTAAAATAATCGTAACATACTTAGAAGTGGTTGAATCTTTTTTAATCGGTATTTCGGTCATAGTTATTGATTCCAGCCTCTGGATCTTGCATAATTATATACTAATTCCGAAGCTCCGCCATATGCTTTTAATCCTGCTTCTACTCCACCATGTGCGGCCAGGAAGTTTGCAGCTCCAAAAATAGCATCTATTGCATTATTTATGTCCGCGTTTCCATCGCCATTTCCATCAATTCCATATGCTGCCCAAGTTCCAGGCATGAATTGGAGTGGGCCTTGTGCTCCCGTTCCGTATCCTGAAGTTATGGCTCCGTCTCTCCCTCCTGTTTCCATGTGATGTATTCCATAAAGAATCTCCCATGGCACGCCAAATCTAGAGCCAGCTTGTCGGTATGCCTCGTCAAAATTTGAAGGGCCAGCTTGAGGGACGTTTATTCCTTTTATCTCACCTGTAGGAGTAGGGGCTTGGCTTGGTGTCGGTGAAGGTTTGGTTAGTACATCGTAAATAGTTTGTAAATCTTCGTTTAAATCTTCCACTTTTTCAGGCTTAGTACTTTTAATTTTAATTTCCATTCCTGCATGTATTACTCTTGGATCCTTTATAGAAGGGTTATCGTTCCAAAGATTAGTCCAAAATTTTGATCCTCCATAATAATCCTTAGCGATGCTGTCTAAAGTTTCCCCCGATTCTACTACATGGATAGTTGGCTCAACTGGTTTTTCTGTTGGTTTGGGAGTCGGTGAGTTTTTTACTGTTTGAGTGAGGACTGTGGAAGTTGAAGGCGAAGGAGCTGGAGTAATAGATTTTTGAATCTTCTCCTGCGCACTGCTAGTCGGAAAAATGGTAAGCAGAATAATAGCTCCTGCGACTATCATTTCCATGAGAATAAATATTAGCAGAAGGATATTTTTTTGTCAAAAATGAGGCTAATTTTATGCTATGCTAAATTAATGAATATCAGATTTATTCTGTGGTTGTCCGGATGCTTTTTAATCACTATATTTTGTGGACTAGTTTATATTTCTTCTCAGCAAATCATCAGACATTCTGCCAATTATCCCCTAGTGGAAATTGCTTCAGATATTTCCAATGCGTCAAGAGTAAGTCAGATTGAGCTTGATAATTCTTTGCCCAAACAAAAAGTAGATGCAATTTATAGTAGTGGTTCACCATATGTAATAATCTTTGATTCCAAATTTAATATTATTGCTACAAATGCAACAGCCGAGGGAAAGCAAATTGAGGAAAAACCACCTTTTGGTGTATTTGAGAATGTATCTGATAATTTGCCTTACTTTTTTACCTGGGAGCCGGTGTCTAGCTTTAGGTATGCCACTGTAGTTCGGGAAATTAAATTAGACAATAAAAAAGGCTATGTTTTAGTAGCCAGATCGTTAGGATATGTTGAACAGCTTGGGAAACAAATGTTTATTTATGCTGTATTTGCCTGGATTTTGGGTATTGGTGTCGTATCCATTGCAGCTATTCTAATTTCAAAATGTTCAAAGAAAAAATAAAACTCCGCTTTTAAAACGGAGTTTTATTTATATTTGTTAAGTTTAATTTCCAGAATCTACTTTGACCTGAATTTTTTTAGGTTGAGATTTGGGAGATTTTGCAAAAGAAATTTTCATTACACCATGCTTATAATTTGCAGATGGTTCCTGATTTTGATCTATTTCTCCTGGAACTGCAACCCTATACGAGAATGATCTTGTAGCTTCTCTATAATATTTTCTTGATTTGTCTTTTTCTTCCTCTTTTGTTTCGCCTTTTATCCATAGATTTCCATCGTGGAAAGTTATATCTATATTTTTTGGATCGATTCCTGGAACTGAAGCCTCAACATAGATATGAGTATCATCTTCTGAAACTGAAAGTCCACCTGTGGTGTTAGAGATTGTTGGAATCAGATCTTCATCCTCGTTCCAGATAGATGGGAAATTAAATAACCTACTTGGAACTAAATCATATGACATATAATTCACCTCCTTTCTTGTTCTAGTATTAGCACTAATATACTACGAGTGCTAACTCTTGTCAAGAGATAAATTTATATGAGTTATTAAGATTAAAATAAAATTTAAATAATGAAATTTTAAATTAAGCCTAGTGTGAGATTTTCGTAGGTATCTATAAATAGATCTTCTTGAGGGGTTTCAGTTCCATTCCATGCTCCTAGAAATCCTGTTGCAAGGTATATTCCAGCTACAGTTTTTCCACATTGTAGTTGCATACCTTCAAATTCTTTGAATGTAAACCAGTCCTTTTCGGAAGCTACTATATCTTCTCCTGATTCAAGAGCTTGGGCGTAATCTTTATCATTATAATCGACTTCAGCTAAGAAAAATGACATTGGAGATTCAGAGTTTGCTGCATCAAGATATAAATCTCTCATTAATGTTAATTTATTCGGTGTAAATCCAGTTTCCTCTCTTATCTCTCTAAGAGCAGCTTCTTCTGGTGTTTCATCTTTCCAAACTTTTATTCCTCCTTGAGGAATATTTCTAATCCAAACACTTCCCTGTTCTCTATCCGGACTCGCAAGATCTCTTAAAACTACTCTGTTTTCGAATGGTATAAAGTATTCTATTTGATTATTTTTTTCAGGATTAACTCTATAAACGACAATAAAAACACCAGGATTCCACTCTATATTGAGTTTGTCATAGCTTGATCCATCAGGATTTGTAACTTTTATATGGTGTATTGTTCCATATTTTTCGTCTTTTATTTGAGTCCAGTTTGGGCCTTGCCCAGTTGCTGTCCAATTTGTTTCAACGGGTATTTCTGTAGCTTGTAGTTGAGAATAGTTTGTGACTTCAATTCCTGCCATGTGCGGAGTATACTTCCGATAATTTGTAGTGTCAATTAACTTTCCAATCTGGATTTTTTAATTAAATTCCCTAAATATTGTGCAACTTTTTCAAAGTCATCATCTTTTACTTTTAGCCTAAATCTTGCAGGTACATTAAATTCCTGAATAGGAATTCCATCAAATTTATCTTCTGAAATTTCTGATTCAAAACCACCTTTTTTAAGTTCTTTTTGAGCATCTTTTACTTCTTCTTCTGAATCAAAAATTCTAATTGTAATCATTAAGCTTGATCCATTTCTCTTTCAATTGTTTAATTTCATTTTCAGCATCTGTTTTGATTTGAGGATTATTAATCATTTCTTTCCAATTCCCTCTTTCAGGTTTTCCTAAGGCATTTGCAATACGGTTACGGAAAAATCTCGGCTCAGCAATGCTTACGTTTATTACATATTCCTTGCCTTCAATTGAAATATAGAGATACCCTCCATCATTTCCATAGATTTTTTTAAGTTCTTCTATGCTTTTAATTTCAGAAATCTTATCCTTTTCTGGAACTATATCGTTTAAATCACCTTTAAATGGCAAATAATGTACGTGGGAATGAAAAACGGTTTGACCAAAAACTCCATGTTCAAATGATGCGACATTTCCATAAGTTTCGATTATAAATACTGAAACCTGTTTGTCTAGAATTTGAAATTCTTTAAATTGTGCATCATCAAATTCACCAACACAAGGAATGTGTTTTTTAGGAATTATTAAAATGTGACCCTCAGTTATGGGATTTGCATCACAAACTATATAGAAATTTTCAGTCTCTCTAAGGATTGAACTAGGTGCTAGCTGTTTCTGATTACATAGCGGACAATTATTTGCTCTTTGAATTTTATAATCTGTCATTTGTGAAATTATACCACTCAGGGTCTATTTCCGAAGCAAAAGACTTACCCATTTTCGTATTTCTATTAGTGAGAAAATTATGACAGATGTAATGCCAATCAGCACATATTCAGTTAACCCAAGAGGGACTGCGTCAAACCAATCGCTGAAGACATAGATTGCGAGGAATTGAAGAATAATTCCTGCTAAGATTCCTACCCAAATATATTTATTTATAGTAAAGCTTCTTTTTATATTTTTGAAGAACGGTTCTTTTTGTTTCTGAGATTGAATTCCATTAACCCACTGAGAAACTACCATGGATGTAAAAATTGTTGTTGAAGTTATCTCTGGGGAAAATCTATTAAGCATAAAGACATAGAGAATTAAATTCGGGACTCCTATTGCGAGAGTTCCGTAGGCCATATTTATGAGCTGACTCCTGCTGAAAAACATTTGAGAGATTTTCTTTGGAGGATGGCGCATAACGTCTCCCTCCTCTTTAATAAATGGAAACGTTTTGTCTAAGACCCCATCTGTAACTAAATTTATCCAAAGAATTTGAATCGGCTTTAGAGGGAAAGGCAAATTCAAAATAATTGAAGAGAAAATAAGAAAAATTTGAGAAAGGTTTGTTGATACCAAATAATAAATTACTTTCCTAATGTTATCTGCGATTATTCTTCCTCGCCTTATGGCATCAACTATTACATTAAGATGATCATCAAGTAGTATCATCTTGGCAGTAGATTTGGCAGCTTGAGTTCCAGATCCCATTGCAATTCCTAAGTCGGCTGCCTTAAGCGCTAAGACGTCATTAACGCCGTCGCCTGTTACTGCTACTACTTCACGATTTTCAAGAAGCTTTACTATTTTATATTTATGTTCTGGAACAATTCTTGCCAGTACGGATGTATTTGAAATTTTCTTAAGAAGATCGTCGTCGGTCATTTTCTCAATTTCAATTCCGGTTAGAACATGATCACCTTCTCTGTAAATTCCTACATCGCGAGCAATTGCCTTTGCAGTGAGTGCGTTATCTCCAGTTATCATTATGATTCTAACTCCTGCATTTCTTGCAGCTGCGACAGCTTCTTTTACACCGTCTTTGGGTGGATCAATAAGTCCAACAAGTCCTACAGTTTTTATTTTCCATGAATCAAAATCACCCCCTGAATGTGTTTGACCGAATGCTATAACTCGAAGTCCATCCTCTGCCATCGCGTCATGTTCTTTTTTAAATTCTTCAAGCTCTTCTTTTGAATTATCAGATTTTTCGCTAAGAGATTCGTAAGCGCCTTTAATATATGTAATATTTTTGTCTGAGTCTTTTATAGTTGCTGCCATATATTTGAGCTGAGTATCAAAAGGATAAATTTTTTTGTCTTCAAATTTAAATTGCATATCCTCAAATTCTTTTCCCAGCCAATTTATCAGCGCAACGTCCAGTGGGTCTCCATCAGATTCGTCCTTAGATTCATTTGCAATTGCGGCAATTTTTTTAAGAAGATCTAGATCTTTTGTAAAATGTTTGTAAACCGAAAGTTCACCTTTTGTAATAGTGCCGGTTTTGTCAGATGCGATAAGGGTCGTGCTTCCGAGCGTTTCGACGGATGGAAGATGACGAGTGAGGACGCTTTTTTTCGCGAGCTGAAGCGAGCCTACAGCGAGCGAAAGAGTTATTACGATCGGAAGTCCTTCTGGAACTGCTGAAACTAGAATTGCTAGCAGTGTATAAAAAATATCTTTTGGAGCCTCATTCTCAATAAACATGAATGTTCCTATCAGCGCAATTAAAATAAAAATTACTACGATATATTTTTTTGAAAAACTAGAAAGAGCTTTTGTAAGAGGACTGTCTGGAGATTTTTCCATTACTTTTTCTGCGATTGAAGCCAGGTAAGTATCTTTTCCAGTTGCTATTACTACACCTTTCCCCTTTCCTTTTACGACAATAGTGCCAGATAAGGCCATGTTTAATAGATCAAATGCCTGTGTGTTTTCAGGCAGAACCTTATCGGCGTTTTTCTCAACAGGAATTGACTCACCTGTAATTGATGATTCATTAATCATTAGGCTATTTGTTTCAATAAGTCTGATGTCAGCTCCTACCACTGCCCCCTCCTCCAGAATTACGATGTCCCCTGTCACAAGTTCTGATGAGGGAATATCAATTTCCTCATTGTCTCTAAAGACTATTACGTGGGTTTCGGTCATTTTCCGAAGAGCTTGAGTTGAGACTTCAGCTTTTACTTCCTGCCAAAATCCGATAGTAGAATTTACCAAAATAACTATAGCAATAACTGTAAAATCTTTTACATCGCCTACGAAAATTGAGATTAAAGCGGCTACGATGAGGATATAAATAATAGGGTTTTTAAATTGTCTAAGAAAAATTTCAAAGTGATTTACTTTTTCTTCTTTTAGTACATTTTTCCCAAACTTAAGAAGCCTTTGTGTTGCTTCATTTTTACTAAGTCCATTTATGGAGCTTTCAAGTTTTTCTAATGCAAATTCTTTTGAAGAAGCATAAAAAAGTTCCATCTAATTATTGTACGATATTTTATATTATTGAAGCTACTATTGAGAGTAAAACTCTTCTTAATTTACACATATGCTAGAATGCACGTAATTAAAATGAATATATCTTGGAAAAGGATAAATATTTATTTAAATCCAATTAAAAGACTTGGGTATCCTCGTTATTCCATAATGTTCCCAATTGCTCTAACTGTTTTTATATATGCTTTATTGGAATTTATAGTTTATTTTATAATTCGTGACCCAAATGCAGTTGGGTATCCGGCAATAGTTTTATCGATAATCCTAATCGTTTATTTGGCGTTTAGAGATGGGATTTTGGGTGGAGTAATCGTTGCGACAATTACAATTGCATACTACTTATTCATTGTTTACACAAGACATTATTCAGGTAATCAATTAAAAACAAGCGTAATTACCATAGCTATTCTTGGTGTCGTTTATTTTTTAATTGCAGGCTTAATAGGTTGGCTGAAAGAAACTATCGATGGCCTTATAGAGAAGCAATTGAATGAGAAGAAAAGATTAAAGGCCATTCTACAGGAGCTTCCGGTGGGAGTTGTGGTTGCTGATGATGATGGAAAACTTGTTCAAGCAAATAAGCAGGCAGAGTATTTTGCAGGCGGAAAAATTGGATCTAATTTAACAATTGGAAAAGACCTTTTTATTAATATTATGCAAAACGGAAAAGCTGTTCATACTTCAGTTGCACCACTTACACTTGCTCTCAAGGGCAAAACCACATTAAAAAAAGAATTTGAAATAAAAAATGAAAACAAAGAATTTGTGGTGAGTATTACATCTTCGCCAATTAGAAATAAAAATGGAAAAATAATTGCTGCAGCTTCGATAATTAATGATATTACGGCCCAGAAAGAACTTGAAAAAAGAAAAGACGATTTTATCAGTATGGCATCTCACGAGCTGAAGACTCCACTTACCAGCATGAGTCTTTATTTAAGTGTTTTAAAAGCTAGAGTAGGTAAAAGTGATCTAAAGACATTGAAAATCTTAAATAGTGTTCAGAATCAGACGCTCAGATTGTCGGAGTTGGTTAATGATTTACTTGATGTTTCAAAAATTCAAACAGGTAAACTTAATTTTAATTATGAAGTTTTTCGAATTGATGAATTAGCGCTTGAAGTAGTTACAGATCTTCAAAATACTACTACTCAATCGATAGTTTTATCTAAGTCCAGCCGAACTTTAGTTTATGGTGATAAATTTAGAATCTATCAAGTTTTAACAAACTTGATAACGAATGCAATTAAGTATTCTTCAGATAAGATTTTAGTAAAAATAACTAAAGATAAAAACGATGTGACACTTAGTGTAAAAGATTTTGGAATTGGTATTTCTATTGAACAGAAAAATAAAATATTTGATAAGTTATACCAAGTTACTGGTAATAATGAAAAAACTTATCCTGGACTTGGAATGGGTCTTTATATTTCTAAAGAAATTATAAAGAGGCATCATGGAAAAATTTGGGTAGAAAGCAAGAAAGGATCAGGATCTACTTTTTATTTTAGCTTGCCTGTAAAAAATAAAGCACTATAATTATAAAATATGTCAAAAAAAATTCTTGTCGTTGATGATGATATTTCAATTCTCGATGCCGTCTCTTTGATACTTGAAGAAAATGGATATGAAGTCGAAACAGCGTTTAAAGGTGATGAAGCTTATCAAAAAGCTTTAAGCTTTAATCCAGATGTGATAGTTCTTGACGTTCTCCTTTCAGGAAAGGATGGACGAGAAATTTGTAAAAATTTGAAGTTAGATGAAAAGACAAAAAAAATTCCAGTAATTATGGTTTCGGCTCATCCAGGAGCGAGTGAAAGCACAAAAGAAGTAGGAGCTGACTTTTTCCTCGCCAAACCTTTTATGCCAGATGATTTACTCAGTGCTGTAGGTAATTGTTAACTAGATATTCTTAAATTGTACGTTGGGAATATGTATAGTATAATCCCCTCTTATGTCTATGCCAGAGATGTCAGGTGATAATTTTTCTCAGATTCAAGAAGCTGAGATTCAAGAAGTAGTTTGGGATAATCCTCTTGCTGTAATTACTTATGCCAGTTCCACCAAGGCAATAATTATAGATAAAGATGAAATGGGTCTTTTTCGACAAACGACTCATTCCATTCCTGCTTCACAGGATTTCGGAGAAGTAGAAGGAAGAGTAAGAAGACTTGATAATTTCTCAGATGTGGAAGTAAGACAGGTTCAATTATCTCAAGGAATTCCAAATGCGCATAAGTCAATTACTGGAGTTGATTATATAAGTTTTAGGTATTTTTACGACAGTCCGCAAGGCGGAGAATCGGATTTAGTTGAGGGTGAAGATATATTAAACTTTTTAACTGATAATAGTGGTGGAATTTTAGTATTTGAAGGTCAGGAAAAGCCTCAAGATTTGGCAGTTTTTTTTGATAGAGTTGATGAACCTAAAGCAACAGTTTTATTTTTTCATCCGGATTACACTCAAGCCGGCTTAGATTCCTTTGCTGGGTTCGAAGCATTTTTTAGAAGTTTAAATATAGAAATTTCTCAGCTAATCGGAAATCCAGATCTTAGAGAATATCTGAAAGAATTTGATAAGGAAATTATTGAAGGAGATACTCATCACGATTTAACTGCGGTCTTAGAAGTTTTTCGTGCGCGTGTAGTTGCTTCATTGTATTTGTATGAGACGACTCACGATAAAAGATACATGCAGTTTCCATTATCGCAATTTAGAAATGGTAAGCTAGACATTTTTGATGTTAATAATACTGATCCTCAGGAGGCGTTAAATGAACTGCTTTGGGATGATCAAATTACTGTGAGGCCAGTAGAAAAAGTGAGCCTAACGCCTGCTCAATTAACAGAAGCTGACAAAAAAGTAATTCTAAGCCTTTCAACTCAAGCAGGAAAAAGATTAAGAGAGGCAGTTTCTAGTCCAACTTCTATCTATTCTTTTGATGTTATGGCTGCATATCTAACAAAGGTATACGAATTAATTAGGTCTCATAGTTCAAAAGCTCATGATGATGCCATTAGATTAATGCGAGAACTTCAAGAGTCACCACTACAAAATCGTGATTTTTACTTTAAAGTAGGAAAGAAAAAAGTTCAATTGTCTGAAAGTGAATATGGCATTTCAAGTGATTATTACCAAAGAGGAAATTTGGGAGAATTAATAAGTGAATTAAATTTGAAGCTAAGATCTATTCAAGATGAAATCAGATATAACAATATCTTGCAAGAGTTAAGCTAAAAAATACTAGATAATTTACAATAATCCTTCCGCTTGCATGCGTCTGGCGCATCCTGGAAATTGATGAAAAATGCTTGATCTTGCTACTAGTCTTTGGACTGCATCAATTTGAACTTCAAGTGGTGCTAAATCCGCCCTTTCATAGGCAGTTCCCATACTCTTCCAAGTTCCATATGAGAACTGAAATGCGCCGTAATATCCATTGCCACTATTTCTGGTGGGATTCATCCCGGCTTCACAATTTCCCAGGAAAGTAATTTGAGCTTCATTTAAAGGCCCGTTTGAAGATGTTTGTACGACTGACTGAGGAGTTGGTGTTGTGGCTATTTGTTCAGGTGATGATGACATGGTTGGCGTGACGGTTGGTATTGGTGTATTTTCAGTATTAACAATCTCTTGATCAAATGTACTTGGCTTTACAGGTTTTATGTTTCTAATTTTAATTATCCATCCCTTTTCAATAATATCAGGATTCTTTATCCAGCTATTATCGTTCCATATGGTAGTCCAAAATTCTTCTGATCCATAAATATTCTTCGCAATAGAAATAATACTATCCCCTTCTTCCACGCGATAATCTCTCATCTCTTGGATTGGCGCTTGATGAGAAGTTGTGTTTATATTGTTAATCGAAGATGGGTTCAGTAGTGCTACGGATATTGCTAAGGCACCTGTAATTACTGATTGTTCCATAAGCATTAAAAAAGCCAACTATTAGTTAGTTGGCGAATTAGATGTGAATGATACCGAAATTTGAGTTAAAAGTCAAATTTGAAGTGTCCTTTTTAGGCACAATTTAGCTTCAAGCAGCGAATTAAATTAATATTTTTTTATTATTACTATTGTGGTGCTTCTTCCTTTTCTACTCCTGCAATTTTAAGGATCTTGAGTCTGTCGCGAGTTTCATTCGTTTTATTCCACTGAGTCAAAACAGTATTATTTTTATCTATCATATTTGCTGTTTGTGTGTTAACTGCATCTTGATCTACGATAGGCGTTTCTTTAGGTTTCCTGGGATTGGTAGCAAGATAAAGACAAATAATGCTTGTTACAACGAAAACTAGAGAAATAATTAGAAAAATAAAATTTGAGCCATTATTTATGCTTTTTAGAAATAGATATCCGGTAAATATTCCTACAGCGCCACAAACTAATCCGACTAAAGTAAAAATTGCCAAATTTTTCATCTATATTAAAGCATAAAAAAATCTGAAAATATTTGCAATGAGTTTTGCGAAGTATCTATTGATTTAGGTTGCGTTTGTAGATATCTTCTTGAGAAGATAATTAAAATCTGAGAATTGTTGCTCTGCTGTGAATTTTTCGAGAACAGTTTTTATCCCAGCATCAATGAATTTTTCTTTAAGTTCATCTTCGCTTAATATTCTCTCTATTTTCTGGGCTAAAACGATAGGATCATTTGGTTGAACAAGGAATCCATTATGGCCGTCACTTATAATCTCAGGAATTCCTCCACTCTTAGCGCCAATTACAGGAGTTCCGCATGCCATGCTTTCTATAAAAGTCTGACCAAACGTTTCATTTTTCTCAGCAGCTAAGACTAGTAGATCAGAACCTCTGTAAACATTTGGCATTTGGTCTAATTCAAACATTTTAACGATAGTTTTATCTTCAATTTCATGAATCTTTATATATCCAATAAGCATCTCGTATGCTAAATCGAAATCATCTTTAAGATTGTCTGATGCTTTTGCGACCGCAATTAGTAATCGCATTTTTGGAAAGCGAGGCGAAAGTCTGGAAAAGGCTTCAATTAAATTAACCATACCTTTTTCCCTAAGCATATTCTTGGTTCCTGTGATTATTCTTCCTGCGGTAAGAATAATTTTTACGTCTTCTTCAAGTTCGAGTTCTTTTTTAAGATTAAATTTAGGATCAATATCAGGTTTAAAATCATTTGTGTTTACGCCAAGATAATCAGTCGAAATTTTATTAATATCAGTTCCTTTCTGAAAGCAATCCCCTGCTACGCTTTTACTAACGCAACTTATATGGTTCCGCATTAATTGATTTATAAGTTCAATTTGAATTTGTTTTTCTGCATAAACATGCTGTCTTAGCATAAGTGGTATTTTATAAAGTGCAGCAATCATATTAAGTCTTAGGCTATAAACTGGAGGAACGCTCCCTACAATATTTTCAGCACAAATAATATCAATCTCTTCTTCTTTAATAATTATTTCGACTAAATCTGAAAATTCCTGTCCTTTTGTTGGGAGAATAGTAGATGATTTAATATTTCTAGGCACATGCAAACTATTATCGTAATAAATTGTTATGTTTCCATCTTTTATAATGTGATTTTTTTCTATAGTTGGTAAGATCAAAAAAGTTTTTACGTCTTTTTGAACTTTAAAATAATTTATTAAGTTTATAGTGTATCTTTCGATGCCGCCAATACTCATGAATGGTGAATTCGCGCTAATAAATAATACTTTCATAAATTTTAAGTCGACGATGAAATGGGGCGATGATACTAAGAAATCGAAGCAATCAAAGAAAGACCTACTAACATCATACTCCTTTTGAAGGTATTTAGATACTAGTCTGAAGTTTTAGATTACCTAGTAATTTGAATGCGCCAATGAGTTGACTGTCTTCACCAACTGAAGTGATTTGTATTTGGGGTGAATAAAGGTTTAATGACTTAAAATAATTATTTAGTTTATCCTTTTGCTCAAAAGCTATTCCACCACCGAAGATTATCATTTTTGAAGCTGTTAATTTACAAAATTCGATAAAATGTTTTCCGAAAACATCTAGTATTATTTTCCATTCAGAATCATTTAATTCTTTTGCTGATTTTCCTATCTCGTACTTTATAGAATATCCTCCACAATCCTCTTCCCAAGATTTAAAATACTTATACCAATCTAATTTTTTTATGATCCTTTCATTATTTTCCCAATGTACTTTTGCTCCGCCAATTCCAGTCCCCCAAACTATATAAGTAAAATTTTCCCCTTTTTGGGTAAAATGAGATTCGCCTAATGCTCCCATAACTCCGTCATTTTCCAAAATTACAGGACAGTGGAATTCATCATTTAGTAATTTAAATATTTCCTTATTCGACCATTCTGCAAGATTATTTGAAGGAGATATAAATGTAGTTTTATCAGGACTTATATCTCCAGGAAGGCCGATTGCAATTGCATTTATTTTATCTTGAGAGCTTTCTCTAATTATTTTTTTAAGATATGAAAAATCCCTGTCGAAATTATGAGAGAGTACAAATTCTTTTTTTGAAAAATGAAGATCTTTTCCTAAAATGGGTGCTGCTCCGACTCTAGCATTTGTTCCTCCGATATCAATTCCTATGTACATAAAATTATTATAACTGATGTTTTCGAATTTGATAAATTTGGAATATATTAATTTGTAAGAATAATTCCTTCTGATGGTCGAAGTAAGATTTCTATATCAACTACTTTTTTTAATACATCCATGTAGGTAGAAAGAATTATTTCCCATTTTTCATCTGAAATTTTTACAGATTGTTCATCGCTTGAAAAGTTTATCAATACAAGAGCTCTTTCATTTTCAGATTCTCTAATAAATCCAACAATATTTTCGTTTTCAAAATCTAATGAAATATATTTTCCCTCCTGAAGAGATTTTAGATTTTTTCTCAAATGAATAATTTTTTTGTAAAGATTTAAAAACGACGCGGGGTCAGTGTGCTCTGAATCCACATTTTTACTTGTATAGTCTTTTTCTATCGGTAGCCAGGGTTCAGAGCTTGAAAATCCTGCGAATTCTTTATTGTTCCATTGCATAGGACCTCGTTCAGGATCTCTTCCAAAGGCAAGATCTTTCATATTTAATGCCATCGGGTCGCGCACTTTCTCAACTGGAACTTCAATATTTTTTAATCCAAGTTCCTCGCCATAATAAATAAATGGAGTTCCTCGAAGTGTTAATTGAAGTAGGCCGGCAGCTCTAGCAGATTTGTCTCCAAGTTTAGATGCAATTCTGGGTTGATCATGATTTCCCAGCACATATGTTGGAAAATAATTATGTCCCAAAAGTTTATCAAATTCATCAAGAAAGTCTTTTTGTTTTCTTGCATCCCAGGGAATTGAGATGAATGAAAAATTTAACGGGGCAAACCCTACATGGTTAACAGCTTTATAAATTTTTACCAGTTCATCTTTATCTGTATATATTTCACAAACCATAAATTTGTCACCAAATTCGTTTATAACATCGTTAAAAGTTTTAAGCATATCGAGTGTTTCAGGAAGACCTTTGGTGTAGATATGTGATAATTTATCATAAGGCATATTTAGCTCAGGATTGTAGCCGGGATCTATTGGTTCATCTCTAAATAGTGCATCTTTGAAAAGAAGATAGGCAACGTCTACTCTAAATCCGTCCACACCTTTATCTAGCCAAAATCTTAATGTATTTAGCATTTCTGAAACGACATCTGGATTTCTCCAATTTAAATCTGGTTGGCTAACATCAAAAGTGCGAAGATAAAATTCATTAGTTGTAGAATCAAGTTCCCAAGCAGACCCACCAAATTGCGAGACCCAATTGTTCGGTGGTCCCCCATCAATACCAGGTGGTCGCCATATGTACCAATCTCTTTTGGGGTTATTTTTATTTGAGCGAGACTCCTTAAACCATGGATGCTCACTTGAAGTATGATTTGGGACAAAATCCATGAGGACTTTTATATTTACTTCGTGAGCGCGTTTTATTAATTCATCAAATGTTTTTAAGTCACCGAAAATAGGATCGATGTCTCTATAATCAGAAATATCATAACCAAAATCATTCATCGGGGACGGATAAATTGGAGAAAGCCAAATGGCATCAATTCCCAAATCCTTCAGATAATCTAATTTTTCAATTATTCCCTGAATATCACCTACCCCATCACCATTTGAGTCTTTAAAGCTTCTTGGATATATTTGATATATTATCTTTTGCCCCCAATTATAACTGCTCATAAATTAAGCTTACATTAACTCGGAAATTATTGCTAATGAAATTATCTTTCTGTTTGTGGTAAAGCTTCTTTAATTGAAATCGAGCGACCTGCAAGCTGATTACCGTTTAGCTTATTCATTGCTATTTTTGCTGCTTCATCGTTTTCCATTTCCACAAATCCAAATCCTTTTCCTCTTCCAGTTTCTCTATCTACGATTACTTTTGCAGATAGAACTTTTCCTGTAGTTGCAAAAAGATCTTTAAGTTGTGAATCTGTCACCGAATAATCAAGGCTACCAATATATAATTTATTTGTCATTTTTTATCTCCTTTCTTAATTTTTAGTATATAAACAAGTAGAACTGCTCAAAGATGAAGTGTTGTTGTAAAGAAGATACTATGAGTATATTTGAGGTATCTTTTATCTTTGAAAAACTAAATCAAAATGTAAGCAGATGTATTTGCACACAATCTGCATTTCTTAATTCAGTATAACACAAGTGAGGAGTATTACCTATTATATTACAAGATTGGTTTCAGTTTATGATGGATGTTCATTTAATTTTATTCTAGCTTAAGAGGAGATGATGGTTTGTAGGTTGCAAATACCACCCCGGTAGATGTGATCTTGGTTTCTTTTACTTTAAAGCGTTCAGGCAATGTTCCTTCTGCGAATAATTTTTTACCTGTTCCGATAGTGATAGGATATGTCCATGTGTTCATTTGATCTATAAGATCGTTTTTAAGAAGGGTTTGAATTAGGTTTCCACTTCCCCAAACCCAAAGATCAGGTCCATCCGAGTTTTTAAGCTTTTTTATTTCATCTATCACATTCCCTGTAATAAGCTCTGAATTTTCCCAAGAAAGATCAAGAATCCTTCGAGATACTACATATTTTATTGCTTTATCAAATCTTTCTCCAAAGTTTGGTTCATCTTTGTGCTTTGGCCAAAAACCTGCCCAGATATCATATGTCCGGCGTCCCAGAAGAAGGTCGCCATGATTTTCCATCATTTTTTTCATCAGATTATCTGCTATTTCGTCTTTTTCATCCCAGGCAATTTGCCAACCTCCATATTTAAATCCATCAGACTTATCTTCATCAGATCCTCCGGGAGCTTGCATAACGCCATCAAGAGTTATGAATGTAGTAGTAATAATTTTTCTCACAATTTTGATTATATAGCTGGATTAAGAATTTAAGCAAGCAACTAGTAATGAGAAAAAACGAGAATATTTTATTTGAGAAAATTTTTAAAAATGTTTTTAATTTTAATTTTTGCACTGATGTACATCACGAATTTTGGATCACAAATCAGTTTATACTAATATTATTAGTATGTGGACACAAGCCGCTAATCCTTTAAATAATATATATTTATCAGCGCTTGCCGCAGCTATCCCGATAATATTGTTATTTGTTCTATTTCTGGCTCGTAAAATCCCTGGATATTTAGCCTGTATTTTTGCTTTAATCGCAGCGATTTGTGTATCAATTTTTATATATAACATGCCAGTTATTCTGGCTCTTTCAGCAGCAGTATTCGGTATGATAAGTGGTGTATTTCCTATCGCTTGGATAGTCTTGAACGCAGTTTTTTTATATAACATTAGTAAAAAAACAGGAAGTTTTTCAGTAGTAAAAAACAGCATTGAACTTATAACTCCAGATCGAAGGCTTCAGGCACTCCTTATAGCATTTTGTTTTGGAGCATTTTTGGAAGGAGCTGCTGGATTTGGAGCGCCTGTTGCGATTACTGCGGGTATGCTTGTAGGTCTGGGATTTGAGCCACTCTATGCAGCTGGGCTTTGTCTTATTTCAAATACAGCGCCAGTGGCTTTTGGTGGTGTAGGAATAGCTGTAATTACTGCCGGTCATTTGACAGATATTGATCCAAATGTAGTTTCCAGAATGATTTCGCATCAATTACCGTTTATTGCATTTTTAATGCCATGGTGGCTTGTAGGGATTATTTCAGGGAGGAGTGGTATTAAGGGTGTATGGCCAGCTATATTGGTAACCGGTACCTCTTACGCATTAACTATGTTTTTAGTTGCACATTTTGTTGGACCAATGTTGCCAGATGTTTTATCTGCGATAGTTTCAATTTTAAGTTTAATAATTTTTCTTAGATTTTGGCATCCGAAAGAAATCTGGAGGTTCCCAAAAGAACGGGAGAATAATAGCTTTATGCATATTAAGAAAAAATATAGTTTTCCTGTTCTTTTAAAAGCTTGGACTCCGTTCATACTTTTAATAATTTTTATAGGTAATTGGGGGTTGTCAGGTACCCAATCAATATTAGCAAAAGTGAATGTAATAATACCTTTTGATATTTTGGATAATGTTTTAACTACCAGTGGGAAATTCTTAAATATTAACTATTCATTTGGATGGCTTTCAGCAACTGGCACAGCAATTTTATTTGCAGCAATAATAGCGGCATTTTTACTCGGAATGTCTTTTAAAGAATTCTTTAAAACAGCGAAAGAAACTTTTCTGGAGCTTTTTAAGCCTTTAGTTACTATCAGCTCAATTGTTGGATTTGCATATGTGATGAATTTTTCAGGTATGGCAAATGCTCTGGGGAATGTGCTTACTTTATCAGGCCATTTTTTTCCTTTTATTTCTCCCCTTCTTGGATGGTTAGGGGTATTTATTACAGGAAGTGATACATCTTCAAATGCACTCTTCTCAAATATTCAGGCAAATACTGCGCAGTCTCTGGGTATAAATCCTGTTCTCGCAGTAGCATCAAATAGTTCAGGGGGTGTAGCAGCAAAAATGATTTCACCACAGAGTATAGCGGTAGCGATAGCAGCAGTGGGATTAATAAATCAAGAAGGAAGACTTTTTCGTTTTACTATAAAGCACAGTATATTATTAATTTTAATCATCTGTTCCATGGCTTATATTCAAGCTTATTATGCAGAATGGATGATTCCCGATATCGTAAAGATTACATCGGAAAGTTCAAAAAAAGGCATTGGAGTTAATGAAATTGGAATATTTGTAATTTCGATTCTAATAATAATTATTGTTTCATCTATAGCACTAAAAACAAAATCACTTAAAGATCAAGCTGGGAATGAAGAAAATGAAATTAAAGAATAATTCTAAAACGTTGACATAACAATCTAACCCATGATTAAATAATTATGGTGTTCAATTCTTTTCAAGGTCTTTTTCTTTTAGTATTGCATCTGCAGATGCTATTTCATCCTCAACCTCTTAAATTTCCGGCACGCTTTCCCTTTGTAAATCAGATAGTTATACCTACCCCAACTCCCATGATTAGTCCCACTGTAACTCCCACTGTAACTCCTTCACTTTTGCCTACAAGTTCCCCAGTTCCGACTATATCTCCTTCTCCTATGCTGACACCTACTATCACGCCTTCTCCTACCAAAGCTCCAATTAATTCACCTGCCCCTACAAATACACCGTCTCATACTCCTACGCCAACACCTACATTTGAGCCGTCAGTTACGCCTTCCGATTATCCTTTTCCAACCGGTATCCCTACAGATTTACCTACCCCGACGGTTGCAATTAGTGTTTCACCAACACCTGATTTATCACCAACGCCTATTGTCACATCTACATTAACTCCAACTCCATCTGTGGAAATTACCCCTTCTCCAACGGAAGCTCCCAGTGTGACACCAACTCCTTCTATCGAATTTTCTCCCACTCCGACGCCGATTATAGAAGTTTTGGGTAATGATATTTCTTATCCGCAATGCGGTAGAGAGTATCCTGTGGGACAAATGTTTGGGATAGTGGGAGTAAATGGAGGAATCGCTAGTACCACAAATCCATGCTTGTCTAGTCAATTGGCATGGGCAGCAGCTACAAAAGATTTTAATATAAATCAGCCAAAAGTTCAGCTTTATGTAAATACTGGTAATCCTGGTGGTTTAAATACTCCTACCTGGCCACAAAATAATATAGATCCTTTAGGAAATTCCACATCAAACCCACATGGTACTTGTGATAGTTCAAATTCTGTTGCTTGTGCATGGCAATATGGGTGGAATAGAGCGGTTGAGGATGTAGAGAGTAGATTTATTCCAGCTGCAAATGCTGCTGGAATTTCAGCAAATCCTGCAAGTTATGTATGGTGGCTAGATGTTGAGACTACGAATTCCTGGAGAGAGGGTTCTAGTGAAGCGCTGCAGGCAAATGCAGCAACGCTTGAAGGAATGGTGTCGTATTTCAAATCTCGAGGTATTAATCCTGGAATTTACTCGACTGGTTATCAATGGGGTGTAATTGTGGGAAATTTGTCTTCAGGCAGTAGCCTTCATGGTTTGTCAAATTGGATACCGGGAGCGCCCGATCTACAGGGAGCAAAAGCCAAGTGCTTAGCTTCTCCTTTTACTTCAGGAAGCAGTGTAATACTAACTCAATTCACATTAAATAATTTCGACTATGATTATTCCTGTATTTAGGAATTAGCATTGATTACATTAGTTATATAATTTGAATTTATTCCTTAGTTTAAGTTAGTTGTTTAAGTTTATCGACTATCTCATCAATTAATTCATATTCTAAGATTTCATCAGCAATTCCTTTTGCAGTGTCTTTTAGTAAAGTATCTTTCTTAATAATAATTATTATCTTTTTCCCCAATGCATACGCAATTCCTGCCTCTATTGCTCTTCCAGTTGGTTTTTCAGTCATATCTATTAAAAGAATGTCAGACTTTTCAATTTCTTCGAATGCTCTTTTCATTAAATCTTTGGGGTTATCAAAAACATGCTGGTAATTTTCCACATCTCTAATAAAGCTAAAATCTTCAAAACCGACACTCCTAACCAGTTCGCACAGTCTTTCTATTTCTTCTCTATTGCTTGAATTTTCAAAAGATGAGGTAATAAACATTCTTAGCATAATTCGATTATACTACTTTTGAGGCTAAAGTCATTTGCTGAGGAGTCTATCCCTGCTCGCTATACTCGCGGGATTACTTCGTTAAAATTTATGCTTCACGCAAATCTATTCTTATCCTAACTTACGAAAATAGCCTCTTTCGAGGCTAATTTTATAAGCTGCAATTAATAGATGAAGTTGGAACTTTTTAAGATTTATGGGGATCAAGGATTTTTCCCATAACATCTGCTAAATATTCTCTCGGTTGAAGCATAACGTGAGAGCATCTCTGCTGTGTCATTAATTCGGATATCCAATATTCATAATTAATAATTTAGTAAGTCAATAAATTTTTCATCGCTTCCTCTAGTCCTGTAACGACCAATATATTCATCTTTCATCTCAAGTGAAGGATAAATTAAAGTAAAATCAATACCCGCACTTAATAGCGCTTCTCTTACCTCCTTGTTAGATGAAGCTAAAATTGCATCAGCTCTGTCTTTATATTCAGTTATATGCGCAATATAATTATCAGGCCAATCGGGATTTCTTTCTCTAGTTTCTCTATTTTTCCAAGAAAAATTAGTCGAGTCACTATCCATGAAAGTTAAATCTCCCGGATTTGAAAATAATGTACTTTTTCCAATACCTGGAAAACCGCTAATTATAACCGCAGGTTTGTCTCTATTTTCTCCCTCTTTTGAAGCGTGACCTGATGCTAATTCATTCATTCATTTGTGGGATTATAGCATTTATTTGAGGTTAAAATCATTTGCTGAAGTTATTGCACGAAGTTGGAACTTTTTATTCAACTAATTTTACCCAAGTAGCATAAGGAGGTTTAAATTCAAATGAGTTCAATAATTGTTGCATGGGATGATTGTAGGTGTATACGCGAGCGTCAATTCTTTTTATGCCTTTTTTCTTTGCTATCTTCTCAATTTCTTCCAACAGCTGTTTTGCTATACCTTTTCTCCTAAAATCTTTTAAAACATATAGATCGTCTATATAAAGGATATTAGAATCTT
Source organism: uncultured Gammaproteobacteria bacterium (assembly GCA_964637955.1). Classification (GTDB taxonomy): domain Bacteria; phylum Patescibacteriota; class Microgenomatia; order Levybacterales; family UBA12049; genus 2-01-FULL-39-10-A. The sequence goes on from CAZWXQ010000002.1 coordinate 273,264, forward strand.
TGAAAAAATCAGCTAATTTATCCTCATAAGCTCTAATCAGGCCAACTTTTTTATTGTCAAATTCTGCAATAAATGTGTAACCTTTATTATTTTCTATTGCATCCGTATAATATTCCTCGATTTTTGATTTTCTCATTCTCTCTTCAGTCATTAAGTCAGGATTATTTTTTGCATGCTCAACCCAAGAATCAATTAAGCAGTCTTTTATAAATGGAATATCATTTAAATTTGCTTGACGGAGATTCATAAAAAGATTATATCAAGAGTTCAATTATCATGCTACAAATCGTGCTGGGAAGCCTGTCTCGCGGGATTACTTCGTTAAGATTCGTGCTTCGCACAATTCAATGCTTTTTCAAGCCAACAAAAAAACCTCCGAAGAGGTCTTTTTATTGGCTGGGAAGTCCCTTTCCGCTTTGCTTCAGGGATTGCTCGCAAGCTCGCTTACCTGTATTCGCTTTGCGAACAATCTTCCACAATCATAAAAAAAGATAGCCAAATGCTATCTATTTTTATGTGCTGACTCTATTGCACGAAGTTGGAACTTTTTATAGCTCACTTTAAGAATTTAATCTGAAACTCAGTTATTTTACGAGAGACTCTAATATTCTTTCGCTACGAGCCAACTGTGCATCACGTGCCTCTTGCATTGGTGATCGTAAATCGCAGCCTAAATCTTTCAACGCACCTAATTCTGCTGGTCTTGTGAGAAAAGTTTCTTTTTCACCTTTTCTTCTATTTGTATAATATTCCGGTGTTACCCCTACAGTTCTTCTTATTGTTGTTTCTTTTCCCATATTTCTGTTTCCTACTGAAGTTGTTATTTCCAAGCCCATTTGATGCTCAAGAACATAAGCATAGGTAGGAATATTAAAATCCTGACCTGTTTTACCATCCAGAGTGTATTTTGCAACTGGGGTATGTTCAGGATTTTGTCTATAATAAGGAAAAGTTCCAATGGTTGGATCATATACGTCCATTTCTGCAACTTGAATTCCATTTACTGAAGCTCTATGAATTCTATAACCACCATGAGGAAAATCGCGAGTAAAAATTTTCAATACTCCTTGTTTTTGAACACCATCTATAGAGAGATCTACTTCTTCAAAAAAACTTTTTACCCGTTTTATAACCGCCATTCCTTGTAATTGAATTTCTTCAGGTGTGGGTTCTTCATGTCCCCATAAAAATCTATCTTCTTTCGATGGTATTGCATCAGTTGTTGAGCCTGCGATTAGAAAGCCATGATATCTTTCATGAATTTGTGTTGCCATGGCCGGTAGTATACATTTTTTTGCTTCATTTTTCAATAGATTATATAAATCATCGATCTTATTTAAATTTTCAATGAACCCTAATTTTCGAGGCTAAAAAACCTTTGCTGGGAAGCCTGGATTCGAACCAGAATAAACAGATCCAAAGTCTGTTGTCCTACCATTAGACGACTTCCCAATGATTTAAGCAGAATCTAATTATACCTCATATACTACTATCTCTTCAATTTGACATCATGTGATCCACTTTGTCCTCTTTCTTAAGATGATTTATTTTTTATAAAATCGCATTTGTGAGTGCTGTTGAAGAAGGAAGAATTGGAGATGTATTTGGACATCCCGCAATTACTGATTCATCAGCAAATCAAGCTATTGAAGTAGTTATGCAGGAAAATTTATATACAAAGCCTTGCATTAAATTTCCTGAAACTCCGCTTTTTGAAGGAAATACCCAAGTTCTTGTTCTTGCGAAAAATCATCTTGATGGAGAAACGTTTACTATTTTAATTCCTCCAGTTGAAATTAATAAAAATTCACTGACTTTTGCTAAGTCTAGGGATTATCTTCATGCAACAAAAAGATCCAAAAGGAGTTGAGACGCATTAATTTATTTGTTAACTTATTCCCCATTTGTTAAAATTCTATTTACGCTGCTGTAGTGGATTGAAAGTTAATTATTAGCCCGAGTGGTGAAACTGGTAGACACGCACGCTTCAGGTGCGTGTGTCGAAAGACTTGGGAGTTCGAATCTCCCCTCGGGCACAAAGGGATGAGCTTCAGGTGTTCGTGATCATAAGAGCACGAAGGTTCGAATCTTGAGCAAAAGCGAAATCTAGCTTTGCAGGATTCCCCGCAGTACAAATTATATATTTTTATGCTTCAATCTGCTATTTTAAGATAAATGGCAAGCATTTATTCCGGAATAAAAATACTGGATCTCACCAAGGTTTTTAGTGGACCTTTTTCCACTAGGCTTTTTGCCGATTATGGTGCCGAGGTAATTAAAATTGAAAATCCGGATTTTCCTGATGATACTAGAAATTATGCTCCTATTAAAAATAACTGGAGCGGTTATTATGAAATTCTAAACAGAAATAAAAAGGGCATAAGTTTAAATCTTAAGAATGATGAAGATCTAAATACTTTTTATAAACTTATTAAGGAAGCAGATGTTTTTGTAGAAAATTTAACTCCTTCCACAAAATCTAATCTAAAAATAGACTATGAAAAACTAAAAGAAATAAATCCTAGACTTATTTATGCCTCTTTATCCGGGGTGGGTCAGAATGAAGATAAGAAATATTACGATATTATTGCTCAGGCGCAGTCAGGTCTCATGTCTTTAAGTGGGGAAAATGGACATCCAATGAAAATTGGGCCATCTGTTGTAGATGCGTTTTCTGGTATGACTCTTTCTTTTGGGATAGCCTCAGCTTTATATAGCAGGGAAAAAACGGGAAAAGGACAATACCTTGATGTGTCGATGCTTTCAGCTGCCATGAATTTACTTGAAAGTAATTTAATTGATTATTCTGTTTTTAGGAAAAATCCTAGTACATTTGGAAATCAGGATAATACGATTGCACCCTTCGGGGTTTTTAAAGCTTCAGATGGATATTTGGTAGTAGCTGCTGGAAATGATAATTTATGGAATGTTTTATCTTTATATCTAAAGAATTATGTAGAATTTGATGCTTCAATATTCACATCAAATGAGCTTAGGCTTAAAAATTTAGAACCTCTTACCCAAATAATCGAAAAAGCTTTTTCAGAATTTAAAGTAGCTGAACTTCTAATAAAGCTTCAAGAATTGGAAATTCCATGTTCTAGTGTAAGCTACATGTCAGATGTGGCAAATGATAATTCAAATTTTGAAAATAAAAGAAATGTTAAATTAAATCACTCAAAACTTGGAGAAATAATTGTTCCGGGTAAGAGTATAAATTTTACTGAATTCCCAGATTTTGAGGTTAGAGAAGCCCCAGATGTAGGAGAAAATAATTCTGAATATGGAATTTGATTTTAAATATTATTCTCCAAAGTATTTTGATTCTCTAGTAAAACTTTTGGATAAATGTTTTTCAATTGAAAATAAAAATAAGGATGGACTAGTAAAATGGAAATACTTCGATGAATTTTTTAATAATAAATCTATTGGAGCGATTGCAGTAAATAATGATAATGTAATTGGTTTTTATTCAAATATTCCGATTCCTACTTCCTTAAGAAATCAGAGATTTAATTCACTTCTATGTACTGATATGAGTACAGACCCTGATTTTAGAGGAAAAGGAATTATTTCAAATCTTTCAAAAATGGTTTATGAAAAAGTAGGAGAGGAAAATTATGATTTCAGTATAGGATTTTCAAATGATGAGGGAGTAAAAGTTGATAAAAATGCTAGCGGATATGGATATATAGTATTGGGAAAATTAGTAAGATATTTTAAGCTTAGTCTGAGGAAGAAAAAAACCGATTATATTTTATCCCCTACTGACAAATTTGAAAATTCTTATGCCGATAATGATTCTAATTATATAAAAATTTTAAAAGATTTAGATTATCTTAATTGGAGATATTTAAAAAAACCAAATAGTGAATGTGAAATTTATGAATTGAAAAGAAAAGGTGAATCTGTGGGCTACGTGGTGTTAAGGTTTCTTAAAAATAAATGTTATGTATATGACATTATTTCGGAAAAAGATGAAAGACTTATTTATTGCCAAATCTTAAATGCAATTGAAAATGAAGTAAGAAGTAAAAATATTAAAGTGGTAATTTATAATGTCCTTGATAACATATATTGGCAAGGGGTATTCGGAAGATTCAAGTATTTCAAAAAATCAAATAATAAAGTTAATTATTACCTAACCATAAAATTTCATAAGGATTTAGAAAATTTAGATTATTTAAAAAATAAAAATAATTGGCTCCTTATGAATGGCGATATACTTTAATAGCAATCTTCACAATTAGTTTATAGAATGATAAAATATCTGAATCTGCGGATGTGGTGAAACTGGTATACACGCAGCCTTGAGGTGGCTGTGCCCTAAAAAGCGTGGAGGTTCGAGTCCTCTCATCCGCACATATTTTTCAAATAAACTATGTGGGATAAGGATCCAAGTAAAAAAACATGATCCTTTATCCGCACTAGATTCTCGTAGAGAATCTGTGGGACTGATAACAAATTAAGGATAAATTATGTTATCTTGTCCTCATATTTGGACATTTTTGGTTTTTTGAGGTAAAATATAGATTCTTAAGGACGGTTAGCTCAGCTGGTAGAGCGTCGCATTTACACTGCGAATGTCGCGAGTTCGATCCTTGCACCGTCCACTATTGAAATTATTTTCAGTTTCTCCTATAATCCCTCAGTTATGACAGATTACTTCGAAAAAGGTTTTAGAGGTCTAGAAGAGCAATATGTAATTACGCCACGGCTTAGAAAAGCAATTGCACGCATGAGAGCTGAGATGTATCAAGCAGAAGCAGAAGATGAATTTCCGAAAACATTGGAGTTAGAATCACATGAGAAACCCTCTGTATATATTCATCCAAATTTCGATTTTCGTAAAGACCTAGGGCTTGTAATTGTGGGTGGAGAAAATCTAATGCTCACGCCTACGGAATGCAGGATTTTAGGAGAACTTAGCTCAAATCCCAATGTAATGGTTCCAAGGGCAAATTTACTTAGATATATCAGGACTGTAAATTCAGGTTTTGAAGTTGATCAAAGAGTTGTTGCTGCGCATATATCTCACATAAGAGGAAAAATAGATTTGCATCTTGAGCCTGGAAGCGAATCAGCCATAAGAACGATTAGAAATAATGGTTTTGGGTCAGGATATATGCTTATTGACTCTTCGCGTGCGCCGTTTGTTTCTCCACCGTCGCTAGGAGAGACTGAAAAATAAATTAGTAAACTTGTCATAAAATGTTTACTTTTGTATAATATCTACACTTGCTAGGTAGCTTGTGGATGGTTAAGGCACTATGAACAACACTACTTTGCAATTTCTATAAGCTGAGGTAGCCAAGGTGGTCAAGGGCATACTTTTCTGAAAGAAAAGTACTTATGGTTCGACACGTCGAACACACGCAGCATTAACAATTTATATTTTCAAGCTGAGGTAGCCAAGGTGGTCAAGGCACCTGTCTGAAGAACAGGCCATATGTGTTCGACTCACATCCTCAGCACAAATATAACCTATAGTTTGATTTAATCCACTTCCTCTGTTATACTTCTCAGCTATGTCACCTGAAGCCAAAGTTTCATTAAGTGCAGTTGTTTCTGCTAGTATGTTCGAAACCTCAATTTTTTTCTCAGAAAGAGAAACTGGAAGAGGTATTACTAAATACGAAGCCTACTTACCTACTTTCGAAGGGAGGTCAGCTACGCAGATTGTTGAAGATCATATTGCACAAGGTGAACCCGAGATAAATGTTTTAGATATAGGTTGTGGGAGAGGCACTTTTTTGGCAGAATTATTGCAAAAATATCCTCAAGTAAGGGGCTATGGTATTTCTGCGAAAGATTATAGAGATCCAAATTCAAATTTAAAAGAACAGATCGACCGAATTGATTATCAAGTTGGAAATGCTTCAACTCTTTCTTCAAGATTTCCAGGAGTTGATTTTGACTTAGTGGTATCAGTTAAATGTTTAGATTATGTTGCGGATCCATTAAGAATAATAAAACAAGCTTATCGTAGATCTAAAAAGGGTGGAATTTTATTAACCAGCACTTTTGGGGAATTAATTTCTGAGGCGGATTTTATAAAGCTTAAAGATTATTTAAAAGCTCAAGGAATAGATGAGGATCTTAAAAGAAAAGATTTGCTAAAATTTGGTAAAGATGGCGATCTGTCGCTTTATTCTTTTGCTTTACGCAGAGGTGAAGCTCTAAGACTTCCTCTTCCATTTAGATATAAGAGTACAGACCATAAATCTGTAGCTTACGAGTTAGTAATTTAAGTTAAATTGAATGTAGATACGTATATAATTTTCTAAAATTACTTCGAAGGTGTTCGACTCACATCCTCAGCACTAAGGAAATTTAGCCTCAGATTTGATTTTTAAAATAACTTATAGTATAATTAAGGCAATATGGAGAAAATTACATTCACAGCAAATGCATATGGTCTTGAATCTTGGGGAAGATGGTTAGCTGTTAATTCAAGAAGTGTAACAAGTAAATGTCAAGTTGAATTTAGAGATCCAAATGAAGAGGCTGGAAGCTTAGAGCCATCAGTTGCTGCGAGTATATTTGATTACCAAGCACATGCAATGCCTGTGCTAATAACGGCCGGTGAGAAACAATTCGAAAATATCGTAGAAGAAAAGCAAGAAGAAAGTGCTGCTAAATAATTATTTTAATATTCATTAGCCTTAGTTAAATAGTTTCTGATTTCTTCCAGCCTCCGCAACTATTCTAAAATTATTTTAAATCTTCTAATAATCTTCCCATACTTATTCAAAAGTATTCGACATTGTAAGTTTTTGAGCACTCAAATATTCTATTCCTCCCTTTATCGAAAAGACAATTAATTTAGGTGTTAGACATCTCTAATTTACAAAGTAATTAAAATCCAATAACAAAACAAACCATATGTTTATGTTGATCGATTTTTTAAATATTTCGAATTTTTAAATTTTTAATCTCAATTGTTTGAAAGTAAACTAATTTAATATTTTTATTTATGTATAATTAATTTATGGATGAAGGTGGCGAAAATAAACCGAAAATTAACACAGCTCATTTTCCACCTAAAGATGAATTTTTTAAAAATGTGAGCCAAATGCCTGGTCTTGAATTTGAAGGCGAAATTATGGAAATTAAAAATCCTTTCATGTCTGAAATTCAAGAAATTCATGAAATCCCTGAATCTACCAATCTTAAGTATATTAATAGTGAAATTGTATTTATAAATCCTTTATATCAAGGCTTGTCCCAATCTCTTTTAGAAATTGCTAAAAATAAAAAAGAAGAGGGTAAAATACCTGATAATTTTAAAGGTGAAATTTATAAATACTTATCATCCCCAGCAGTGAATGAATTGAATGAAATTGTTTATGACCCCCAAGTGTATGCTGCAGCAAATACTTTTCAGAAAAAAGTTATAAACGACGTCGTAGTAGAAGATCCCACACTGCCTGATTATTCTGCAGCATATGCCAAGCTTTCTGCTGAGAGAAATAAGCCGTGGAAACTTAATCCGAGTGATATTGCTGATTTTTACTTGCTTGCTGATTTTATTCAAAAGAATACTGCAGCTGGAACCTATAACGAAGACACCAGATATATGGCAGTTATGAAGGCTCAAGAAAAAGTGGCTGAGATTGGTCAAAGGCTTTTGATGGCTCTTAGTTTTGAGCAACTTGATGAATATGATAGATGGTCTTTGATAAAGCCAGGCGGTATTTCATCGGAATTAAGAGATAGGATTCGAAGCCATTCTTCTGTTTCTGATTTACTAAAAATTGAAGCTGATTCAAAAATACACCCGAGTGAAATAAATGCTTATCTTACAGAATTTAAGTCACAGCTTGACGAGGTTTTTGCCTCGGGGTCAGATGCCAGAAAAAAGGTGGATTCAGAAGTGATGGATACTTCCCTTCAGATTTTGGAATCTCAGCAATCAGGTCCTTGGGGGAAAATGGCGATTCTTATGCGCGGACTTAGTGATAAGAGTATCTCGATTGATCAAATTTTTAAAGGTTTGGGAGTAAGAGAAGCTGATGAAGCTTTGATTTCACAGATCGAAAAAAATAGAGACATTTTTATTATAGATAGGCTTATAAATTTTATGCATAATACTGGAAGAATGAGTGCTAGAGTTACGAATTATTATCCTAGAGCAGCCTCTTTACTTATTGCGCACGGGCTTCCTGCGCATTCTGATTATTTGTATTTTTATTCTAGTTTTATGACAAGTACTGACTCATTGGCTAAGCTTATAGAAAATGATTTGAAGAAAGAAAATAAACGCGACATGATTGAGGATTTGGTAACAGCTATAAAAGCAGGAATGGTTCCAAGAGAGTATCAGTATGCACTGCTTCTCGAAATCCAAGATCTTAGAATTAAAGAGGCTGTGCAAGGAACTTCTTCAGAAAATCTTTCTCCAACTCACATTTATACTCTTCTACAGAGAATTTCTCATCATGATGGAAGAAGTCGTGGAAGACTGAAGAAGGCTGCGTAAATTAGTTTCTTATGAAAGAAACTGTGGTAGAAACAGAGTTATGATTTTTTACATCTGGTCCATCTTCGAAGCAAATTTGAAACTTAGCTAAATCATTATGGTCTACTCTACTAAATCCCTCATAAATATATGCTGGAACAAAATCTGAAGGAATTTCATAACTTGTTTTTCCATAGTACTCTTCCCAATAGTTTCTACCTATTAAAATATATTCTTTAACAGATGGAGTCTGGCGGAATTCATTTGGCCAATCTCCTCTTCTTCCAGGATTCGGTGCATAATCTCCTGGCATCCAGCTGCATAAGACGATGTCCGGCTCAAATGCTATTAATCCTTCCCTACAGTCCATTCTTGATACTTCATAGAAAGTTTTTTCTTCTTCTGAGCTCCAGTCTTTTGATTTATTATCAATTGCTAAAACTTCGAATTTTTCGGGATCACTGAGAGTCTGTAGTGCTTGATTTAAGAAAAATGGAAGCCTGCCATTTCCAGAACAAACATCAAGAATAGTCACTTTTTTTCCTGTTTGTTCATGGATCTTGGAAATTCTTTCAGATAAATAAGATCCAAGACCTTCTATATATTCTCGAGTGAAATATTCATAGATATTATATCCAGCATATTCTCCAGTAAAATCTTTCCAATCGGAGATAGAGTTTAGGAAATCTGATTCGAAATCAAATATTCCAGTTACTTCATTAAACGAAGGCAGGTATCTAGGATCAGTAAGTCTAGCTAATGACTCTATTTTGATTGGATCAGGTTCCCCGCTCGAATAATATTTTAAAAAATCTCTAGCTTCAGTTGTCATCGCGGAATTATATCAATTGAAGCTGCATAAATCAACTATAGGACTAAAATTATTCATTTATTTCAGTGAATTTAAAAATAATCTATAATCATGCTATGACTAAAGATAAAACTAAAGAATATAAAAGATTTAATTTTCCAAATGAACTTTCTGATTTTGAGCAGTATTATTACTATCTTAATGAGTTCGAGTTTATTCCAAAAAAGATGCCTCCATATATGATTAAAACTATTTTTGATGCGACTGCGCAGGATTTCATCGAAGGACATTTAACTTATGAAAAATTTTTATATATATTTGAGCTACTATATTACGACTATGTTATGGGACAAGTTGGGCTTGATAAGAAAATGGAAAATCTTATGGATGGTCTCGTTTATGACCTAGACACAAATTTATATGATGAGAAAAAACACAGATTCCAATTGGAAAACTATTTCAAGTAAGCTATCTTTCGATGAGGAGTTTCATTGCTTTTAATGAGGCGAGAAGTTTTTGAGCGGCTTGTTCAGTTATGGCATATCCCTCTTCGCTCTCATCAATGTCAGCAGACTCTCCATTTGGAATTATTTTTCCTCCTGCCTTTAGATCCTCAATTCTTTTAGTCGCAATTGGGCCATTGTCTTCTAGATCCCTACTTAGTAAAAGAGTTATTCCATTTTGGTCAACTATATAATCGTAGCTTAAAACTGAGGGTTTGCCTCTTGGGGTAGATTCTGCAAATGATTCTGAGATTTGTATAACCTCGCCCAAAACTACTTGGATTCTTGTGTTTATATCGTGGCCATCGAGGCCCTGGTCTTCAACAGCGAATCTAGTAAAAGTTGGGTTTTCCATAATTACTGTAGGATTATCTAGTTTTCTGTCAATTATCTGATGAAACAGCGCTAGGGTTTCAGGTCTCAGCGGCTCATTTCGATCTGATGTAGGTGCTAATTCATTCATGGGGCGAATTATATCATAAAGCTATAGGATTATCCATATTATACATATTGTAGAAATATAAAAAAGTGATATACTAAATTTAAGGTTATATTTATGATTAGATGGTTAATTGGTGCTGTTTTGGGAATCATAGCAAATGCTATCGGGCTTTTTGTAGCTTCGCTTATTCTTGATGGTTTTTCCATAGATTTTACTTCATTTATTATTTCCGTAATTATATTTTCTGTAGCTTCAGGAATTTTGGGGCCATTTATTTCCAAGGTCGCATTTACAAAAGCATCATTTCTTATGAGTGGAATTGGCTTGGTGAATACTTTAGTGGCTCTTATTATAACTTCGCTTGTGTCTCAAGGAATATCTATTGATGGAATAGAAACATGGCTTTTAGCTACAGTTATAGTATGGTTCTTCTCTATGATAGGAAATGTTCTTCTTCCTCTTATTATATTTAAATTGATTTTAGATAAGAGAAAAGCTAAGAAATCTACTTCGCCTGCATCTCCAATTGCTCAGTCTTAATAATTGGCTGCTTGATATTTAAGTAATTTAAGTTTATACATTACTAAAATGCTCCTTAAAGTTTTTGTATTTGTTTTTATCTTTTTATTTTTGGTTTTTACACCTCGTGAGATTTTTGCTCAAACTTCATGCTGCAGCGCAAATGGTGGTCCTTATGCTTGCGATTACGGGACTAGTACATTGTATTGCAAAGATGGAACGGTAAGTCGTGAGTGCTCATGTAAACAAGTTTCTCCTACTCCCTCACCTATTCCTACTTCAACTCCCATCCCTACGCTTCCTGCATGTGTTGTGAATTCTACTTATGATGCTATTTCCAAAAATTGTAAATGTGATAGCGGATACACAGTAAAAGATAATGCATGTGTAACTTTTAGGGATTTTTGTTGGTCTACGTTTGGTGGAAATTCAAATTATGATTCTAGTAAAGATGTTTGCGTTTGCTCTTCAGGGTATGTATTAGGCGCTGATAGGAAAAGCTGTATTTCATATGATGATGTTTGTCGAAACGGTCTTGGGGACAAAAGCTCTTATAATAAGGAAAACAATAATTGTGTTTGTCATTCAGGGTATTCCATTCAAGATAATAAGTGCCAACCTATCCCCTCGCCCTTTCTAAGTCCAATAGTAAAGCAGGTAAATATTTCCAAAATTCCTAGTCCTACGCCTACGGATTTACCTATTTCCCAGGAAAAAACCAGGAATACTCCTACTGTAACAATCGTCTCTGAAAAACAGAAAGAATTGATAGTCAAAAATGGAGGAAATTTCATTACACAGGAAAAGCCACAGGAAAATATAATCAAAAGATTTTTTTCAGGAATAAAAAATTTTCTAAGTCAAATTTTTTAAATCTGCTTGATTGTTTCAGTTTTGAAAATTGTGATTCTAAAGGATATATGTTTTTAAAATCTTAATCTGGAATGAATTTTAGCGCAGTCGCATTTATACAATATCTTTTTCCAGTAGGTTTTGGTCCATCATTAAAAACATGGCCCAAGTGTCCCCCGCATTTATCCATTATTTCAATTCTTTCATATCCTAGATCATAATCTTTTTTAAGTACTAGTGCGTTTTCATTTATGGGCGCATAAAAACTTGGCCATCCAGTTCCCGAGTCAAACTTAGTTTCTGAGCGAAAAACTGGCTGGTTACATCCGACACTCACATAAGTTCCCTTCTCGTGATTATTTGTCATTTCTTTGGTAAATGGTAGATCTGTGCCTTTTTCTCTAAGGATGTGAAACTGCTCAGCAGTCAGAATCTTTTTCCACTGCTCGTCTGACTTTAATTTGGTTTGATCAAAGCTACTCACAATATTATCTTCTGATTGGGTATTAGCTTGGGGATTAGATTTTGATTTGGGAAGCAAGAAAATAACTACGAGCAAAAATATTCCGACTAAAATTCTTGTTAGGATTTTTGTAAATTTAAATTCAGAGAAAAATTTTATCGAGGCCATATTTATCCAAAAGTAAAAGCAAATACTTCTACTCCATTTTCAAATTCAAGTCTAAGTTTTTTATTCTCTACGCTTGGAAGATTAATTAAATCATAAAGCCTGTCAGAGTCTACATTTACTACTCCGTTTTTTACATCTTTTCCTGAGTTTAAGCTTGGCTTTTGTCCGTCCAAAAAGACATTAACTTTTTTGGGTTTTCCATCAACAGAGCGCATTACCAAATAAACATGTTGAGCATTAAAGTTATATTCTAAAACTGATTTGTTTTCTGACGCCGAATATTCGGGCATTATGTTCCATTTTCCTCCAAGCGAAAAGCTGTTCGTGGGAATATTTGATTGAAGTTCAAATTCTTTTGGCACTGCTGGAAGACTTCCGCTTGGATAATAATATTGCATTCGACTACTTCCTATGTATGTTTCAGGTGAAATTTGTCTATTTGAAGTCGGATTTTTAACATCAATTTTTTCATCCACTGTATTTCCAGCCTCTTTAAGAAGTTCCTGGATGGCTTCTTCAGTTACATCGTAGTCTCCTTCTCCGAAATGCGAATATCTAACATTTCCATTTGCATCAATAAGATATTTTGCTGGCCAATATTGATTACTAAACGCTTTCCAAGTAGAAAATTCATTATCTTGCGCGACGGGATATTTGATATCATATTGCTTGATCGCATTTTCAACATTTGAGGATTTCTTTTCAAATTCAAATTCAGGAGTGTGGACGCCAATTATCACAAGCCCTTTGTCTCTATATTTCTCATCCCAGCTAGTTACGTAAGGCAAAGTCCTAATGCAATTTATGCAAGTGTATGTCCAGAAATCTATGAGAACTACTTTGCCTTTGAGTTCGCTAATTGTTAAGGGTTTGGAATTAAGCCAATTGGAAATACTTGTAATTTCTGGTGCAGGGTAATTTTCGTCAAGTAACCTGTTTGAATTTATTGGAGAAGTATTTGAAAAGTCACCTCTTAGTTTATTAAGTTCACTTGAGACTTTTTCATTGCTTTCAAACTTTGTTAAAAAATTTCCGTATGATGGAATAATATCCAGAAGTTTTGCTTGTAGCCTCTTATCATAATTAGTAAAAATTAAAATCGCAGTAAGGATCATAATTACACCAAAAACCTGTTGGATACGTCCTGTGTATTTTGAAAGTCTTCGACTTTTTGTAAAAATGAAACGCCCAAATAGCGCGAATAAAAATAGTGGAATTCCAACTCCAATTAAATAAGTGGTCGTAACTAAAACTATTCCTGCATTTACCGAGTTGGTCGCTGCAAGAGTTGCGATTGTTGCGAGTATTGGTCCAGCGCAAGGAGTCCAAACAATTCCGAGAACTAGACCGGTAAGGAGCCCTCCCCAAAAACCGTTTGCGCTTTTTCCCATGAATCTCGCAGCAAGTCCACCCGATAATCTTGAAACGTATCCTTCCAGGATTTGTGAAAGTTTGGGTATAAGAAGAGTAAGTCCAAGGAGTCCGATTACAAAAACTGACAAGTATCTTAAAGTGTTGGGATCAAATGGAAAGACTTTTACTATATAAGAAAGACTAAGTGTAAGAATGCCAAAGCTAATCATGATCCCCAAGACTACTCCGATTGGTTTTCTGTGTCCTCCAGTGGAAGTGGTCGCAAGAATAAGAGGCAAAAGTGGCCAAATACAGGGAGCAAGAATAGTGATAAGTCCTGAAAGAAATGCAAAAAGTAATAGTATTCCCATGATATTTAAAATAACCTCTAATATTGGTTTATCAAAGATAAGCCTTATACCACAAATTATTTTAAGCTACTTAAAATTTCTTTGATGTCTCCACTACTCCATTTGTTAATTTGATTTTCATTTTCATCGATTTGAACAAATGTGTGTTGATAAGTTACGCCATATTTTTTTGCTAAATCTTTTTCCTCTTGATCTGTGTCTGGGTCATTAAAGTTTACACGAATTATGCTTACTCCATCTGGAATTAAATCTGTATTATTTTTAAGCGCAGTGTCGATTGGTCTGCATATTGGGCACCAGGATGCATAGAAAAATAAAAGTCGTTTTTCATTTGATGCATTTTCTAAATTTTCTTTTGAGTACTCAAAATATCTTGATTTATCCATCATCATTTTATCCTCTTCAGTCATCATTGAGTCATCTTTTTGCATCATTGCCTGATCATCTTTCGTCATAGAATCAGAATTGGCATCTTCTTTTTTCATCATGGCAGCTTTTTCCACTGCCATTTTTTCTGCTTCTTGTTTTTGAGCATTCTGGTTAAATATATATATTCCTCCACCCAAAATTACGACAATGCCTATTGCGACAGCTGCTATAATTCCTATATTTTTATTATTCATTTTCATATTTAATCACCTCGATCGTTTTCTCATAGCTTATAGAGATCTTAATTTATAATTTTTTATTACTATAAAATTGACTTAATAGCTTTGCTAGAACCATTCCTATTAGAATTAAAACCAACCACGGATCTAGTTCATGATTCAGTTCTTGATAGGCTATAGCGATTATTAGAAGTGTGCTTCCTGTTAAAAATGCAAAATGGCCAGAAATAATTTTATGATAATTTTCTCTTTCATCTCCACGTCGTTCTTTCCAAATGAATATGCTGAATACTCCAAAAATTATTACTAAAAATAGAATTAAAGCCATAACCATAGGCGGAGGCATTAGAAGCCCAAAGGGATTTAAACAAACGATTAGTACGATTATTAAAATAAGTGATAAGATTAATTCGGTAATCCAGCTATTCATTTTCATATTTAAATATTTCATCTACCCTAACTTTAAAAAATTTAGCAATTTTTAGAGCAAGTAAAACTGATGGAGTGTAGTTTCCTTTTTCTATTGCAATAATAGTCTGCCTGCTCACTCCTACCGCTTCTGCTAAATCTTCTTGA
This sequence comes from uncultured Gammaproteobacteria bacterium, assembly GCA_964637955.1. Lineage (GTDB taxonomy): Bacteria > Patescibacteriota > Microgenomatia > Levybacterales > UBA12049 > 2-01-FULL-39-10-A. Next base: position 288,391 of record CAZWXQ010000002.1, read on the forward strand.
CGAATTTTACGTTTTAAGCGTTCTTCAAGAACTTTATTGAAAATTTTTTCATTCATTTTCCTGCCCTTATTAAGGATAGAGTAGTAAATGTAAAATGTCAAGTATACTTTACATTTTTAAAATTAGAATAAATAATTTATTAAGTGCTATAATCAATTTAGAATTTATTTATGCCACACGACATGATGATATTTTGGGGTGTAGTCGCATTGAGGTTTTTTGTGCCTCTTCTTATCCCCCGCTTCCCACTCCCAGCTATAATTGCAGCAATGCTTATAGATGGAATTGATCAAACAATTTTCCAGAAATATACGAGTCTTAATCTAGATGGATATCAGGGTTATGATAAGGCGCTAGATATTTATTATCTTACAATTGCTTATCTTTCTACCATGAGAAACTGGAGCAATCTTTATGCATATAAAGTCAGCATGTTCCTTTTTTACTATCGTATGATTGGGGATTTACTTTTCCAACTTACTCACATCAGGGCTCTTTTACTTATTTTCCCAAATACATTTGAATATTTCTTTGATTTTTATGAGGTAGTAAGGCTAAGGTGGAAGCCAATTCGAATGGCTCCAAAAGTGATTCTTGGGGCAGCTGCTTTTATTTGGATCTTTATAAAGCTTCCACAAGAATATTGGATTCATGTTGCGCAATTAGATACTACTGATTTTATTAAAGAAAAAATTTTACATGTTTCTGTAGATACACCTTGGAGCGTAGCATTCTCGCAAAATCTTTGGGTATTTCCTGTGATGGCAGTAATTCTTTTAGTTCTTGGAGTAGTTATTTATAAATTAATTAAGATGCTTCCAAAAGCAGACCACAAACTTATGTTTGAAGCGATTCCAGAAGTTAAGCCACTAATAATGGCAAAGGACAAGATTGTAAGCTTCAAACAATTGATCAACAGAGAGCTTGCTGAAAAAATTGGAATGACTGCTCTAATCGTCGTAATTTTTGCTCAAGTAATTCCAGGAATAAAAGCTACAAATATCCAACTCGTAGTTGGTGTTGGAGTTATTTTATTTGCAAATACTCTTCTCACTTTTTATATTAAGAAGTTCGTAAAAATTAGTTCTATGATCGAAAACTTTATACTTATGATTGTTCTAAATGTAGGACTTGCCTTAACTTATATTGCTATACTTCCTTACAATAACGGAGAAGCAAATATGAGCGCTCTTGTTTTCTTCTCGGTAATGGTGGCTCTACTTGTAACCCTTTACGACACATATAATCCTTATTATCAAGCAAGACTTAAGAACTCAGCAAAGTAATTATTTGCTTGTCGCTTTTTTCAGCGATTCAACTTCTTGTTCAGTTAAGATTCTATATTTTCCTTCTTTAAGATCGGCAATTCGAATAGGACCAAATTTAATTCTTTTTAAATCTAGTAAAGGAAGAAAAATGGCATCGCACATTCGTCTAATTTGTCTATACCTTCCTTCGAAAATTTCCATTTCAAGAATTGTCGTCATTTCAGTTTGCTTTACTTTTTTTACATTGGCGGGTTGAGTTATCCCATCAGAAAGTATAATTCCGTTTTCTAGTTTTTTAATTTTCTCCTCGCTAACATTTCCTTTTATTTCTAGAATATATTTCTTAGACACATGAAACTTAGGATGAGTTAATTTGTGTGTTAACTCTCCATCATTGGTTAGAAGAATTAATCCATGTGTTTCTTTGTCAAGTCTTCCTACGGGATAAACCCGAAAAGTATTTGGAACCATTTGTGTTACATTTTCCCGATCAAATTCATCTGAAGAAGTAGAGATAATCCCTTTTGGTTTGTTGAGTAGATAATATACAAATTTTGTATTTTTTATTCTTTTTCCATTTATTGTAACTATATCTTTAGTAGGATCTATTCTTATTCCAGATTCCTTTGCACTTTTTCCATTAACTTCGACTTTTTGATATTTTAGCAAGTCTTTTATCCCACGACGCGAAGCATAGCCATTATTGGCTAAGAATTTATCAAGACGAACTGTTTGATTTGATTCAGTATTCATTATGATCCGAAAGAAAAACCTATTTTCGCTCCTTCCTTAATTACTTTTTCTAAAGTTTTTAAATCTATATCATCGGTTTTCTTAAATCTTATGCAGCTTCTTCCAATCGAGGCTTTAGGGAAATCAGATTTATATTTTTCTGCCACATAATTTTTACCATCCGCAGCGCAGATATAAATAGAAATGTAATTTTTTTGACTTGCTAGCATCACAATTGGCCAGTTGCCTTGTCTTCCAGTCTTTGTTTTATACGGATAAAGTCCAAACCCAATCATGCCACTTGTGATGTTTGGTTTTTCATTTGGAATTAGCTTGTGAATAAAATCAAATAGTTTTTGTATTTCAGTTTTTCTTGATGTGTTTTCAATCAGATTTATGTACTCCTGGGGAGTTTTTGCATCAGTAGCTTTAAACATGTTCATGGGATTATTATACTATTATGTTGAATTAATATTAATATATTGAAGATAATTATGCTCCAGCAGCGTTTTGTTCTAGAATAGTACTTGCTCCAATAATAGCTTGATTTAATCCTTCATCCGTCATAGAGCTCACGGGAGGCATTCCAGCTAATAACACGTCATGATATGCCGCATATATATCATGTTTATCTGCTCTAAGGGTTATATTATTTTGTGTAAGTATCCAATTATCTTGTGCGGTATTTAGTGCTTCTGGGTCTTCGAGTTGCTCGGCAGCTCTTAAAGCTTGCTCAGCTGAGAATAAATCTAGTATGTCATAAAGAACAAAAGTTTGAGTATCATAATAAGGTGGTGCATTTGGTTCAGGGTTAGAGCTGATCCATTCGTATCTCCCCCATCTTTTTGGAGCAATTAATTCTGGTCTATTTTCTACTGATATCATGTACGACAATATATATTAATAGCTTATTAAAGTCAAATTACATACTCATCCCAAGACTTAATTTCGAGATCCTCAAGTTTTTTAGTACTTATGGCTTTTATGAATAATTCTGCTTTTTTAAGATTTGTAAAAAGAGGAATGTTATGATCGATGGCTGAGCGACGAATAAGATAGTCATCGTTTACTTCCTTTTTATGATAAAGATCTGTGATGTTGATTGCCAAATCGATTTCTCCTTTTTGAAAAATATCTAAAATATTTGGCTTTTTATCTTCGTGTATTTTAAAAAGTGATTTTGCTTTTACTCCGTTTTTATTTAAGAATATTGATGTATTTCCAGTCGCATATATTGGGATATTTAATTTAAGAAGATGAGGAATTACATCTAAAAACTTTATTTTGTTTTCGTCTCCACCAAGACTTATAAACACACCTTTTTTAGGAATTTTTCCACCCACTGAAAGCTCACCTTTCAGGAATGCTTCTTCGGGATCAAGGCCAAAGCATGCCACTTCTCCTGTTGAGGTCATTTCTACATCAAGAACAGGATCAGCACCCGTTAATCTGGCAAATGAAAATTGAGCAGATTTAACTGCGACGAAATCATAATCCACTGGGTTTATGAAAGAGTCTTTAGCTTTTGAGAAAAAAGCATCAACTGAAAGTTCCATTAGATTTATACCAGTTATCTTTGAAATGAATGGGAACGTTCGTGAGGACCTAAGATTAATTTCTATAACTGAAATATTATTGTCTTTTGCAAGACATTGAATATTAAATGGACCAGTGATGCTCAGTTCGTGGGCAAGACTATCGGCAATAAAAGTTAACTTTTTGGCGGTTTCGATATAAACTTTTTGCGCGGGAAAAACTATAGTCGCATCGCCACTATGAACGCCTGCATTTTCAACATGTTCTGAAATGGCGATAGTTTTCATTTTTCCATTCTGCGCTACTGCATCAATCTCAATTTCTTTTGCATCATTTATGAATTTGGAAATAGTGACGGGATACTCACTTGAAATAACTGAGATTTTATCTAAGAAAGCTTTAAGCTCATCACTAGAATGAATTACTCGCATGTTGCTTCCTGAGAGAACAAATGAAGGTCGAACTAAAACTGGATATCCAACATCTTTTGCAAAACTAAGCGCTTGGTCGTTGCTTGTAAAATTATCCCAGGCCGGCTGGTCAATTTTTAATTTGTCTAAAAGCTGCGAAAACTTTCCCCTATTCTCTGCTCTTTCGATGTCTGTGGCTTTCGTGCCAAGAATATTTATTCCGTATTCATTAAGTGCTTTTGCTCTATTATTTGGAGTTTGGCCTCCAACTGAAACTATAATTCCAAAAGGATTTTCGAATTCATAAATATCGGCAATTCTTTCAAATGTAAGCTCCTCAAAATAAAGTTTGTCTGAAATATCAAAGTCAGTTGAAACAGTTTCAGGATTGCAGTTAATAACGATTGATTTTTTATTATGTTTTTTTAGTGAATTTAGAGCTGCAACGCTAGTCCAATCAAACTCTACAGATGAGCCAATTCTATAGGGACCTGAGCCTAAAACTACTACTCCATTTTTGTTGGTAGGCTCTACATCATTATGATTTCCGTTGTAAGTCAAATAAAGATAATTTGTTTTTGCAGGAAATTCTCCAGCGAGAGTATCTATCTGAAAAACGGAAGGAATGACACCAAGTTTTTTTCTTATTCTTCGAATTTCTAGTCCTTTTTTATTCACAAGAATTCCAATTCTTTTATCTGAGAGTCCGATTTGTTTTGCTTGAAGCATTGTTTTTTTATCAAGCGCTTTAGTCTTTTTTATTTTCTTTTCGGTATTAACTATATTTTCAATTCTATAAATAAACCAAGGATCGATTCCTGTAAGTGCATAAATTTCTTTTACGCTTATTCCAAGATTAAGCGCTCGGGAGATAGCAAACATTCTTTTGGGGGTTGGCACTCGAAGCTCTTGTCTGATTTCTGCCATATCCATATTTTTAAAAACTTCATCGTCAGTTGCTCCCTCAAAATTTAAATCTAGCATTCTAATTCCTTTTTGATATGCTTCTTCGAATGTTCTTCCAATTCCCATTATTTCCCCAACAGATTTCATGCTGCTTCCTATTCCAGGATCTGCGTTTTTAAATTTATCTATGTCCCAGCGAGGAATTTTTATGGTTACGTAATCAAGAGCCGGCTCAAAACAAAACTGTGTTTTTTTTGTAACTTTGTTGGTAAGCTCTGTTAGATTTTTTCCAAGCGCTAGTTTAGCAGCGACATAAGCCAATGGATATCCAGTAGCTTTACTTGCAAGTGCACTAGAACGGGAGAGTCTCGCGTTAAGTTCTATTACAAAATATTCCATTTTTCCGTCTTTTGGGTTCGGATTCAAGGCAAACTGAACATTACATTCTCCTATTATTCCTAGGCTTTTTACTATTTTTATGCTTGCTGAGCGAAGCTTGTGATATTCAAAATTGGTTAAAGTTTGGCTTGGAGCAATGACTATTGATTCTCCGGTGTGGATTCCTAAAGGATCCATATTTTCCATGTTGCAAACAGTCACGCAGTTATCATCCTTGTCTCTTACGACTTCATATTCAACCTCTTTATAGTGGTGAAGATATTTCTCAATTAAAACTTGGGAAACGAAAGAAAAAGCTTTTGACAATAATTTTTTTAACTCGTCTTCGCTTGTTACTATTCCGCTTCCTTGTCCACCGAGAGCAAATCCAGCGCGAACCATAACTGGATAATTAATTTCTTTAGCAATTCTTAAAGCTTCCTCAACAGTAGTTGCGCTTTTACTGATTGGCGTTGGAATGCCAATTGATTTAAGATGTTTTGCAAATTTTTGGCGATCTTCAGAGATATCCACTGCAGAAATAGGAGATCCTAAGATTTTTACATTATACTTTTTAAGTACTCCAGTTTCTTCAAGTTTTAATCCGCAATTGAGAGCTGTTTGTCCTCCAAATGATAAAAATATTCCATCGGGTTTCTCTTTCTTTATAACTTGCTCTACAAAATATGGATTGACCGGCAAAAAATAAACTTTATCAGCAAGCTTGGAAGTTTGAATAGTCGCTATGTTCGGATTGACTAGTACAGTTTTGATTCCTTCTTCACGAAGTGCTTTTATAGCTTGGCTTCCTGAATAATCAAACTCCCCAGCCTCACCAATTTTCAGAGCTCCACTGCCAAGTACTATTACTTTTTTCATATTATTTTGTTTCATACCAAACCCACCATGCCCATTTGCCAATATGAATATTTATATTAGAATCCTTTGCAAAAGGAGAAAAATATTTTTTAAATTCTACTTCGTTAAAATAGTTTTTTATAACTTTAAATTCCTGCCCATCAAGGTTTCTTGCTCTGAATGTATTTTCGCCTTCAGTTATTAATGAGTCTTCATAGGGATCGTCTTCTTTAACGTTATCGCTTAAAAACACAATTGAACCTGGCTCAAGGTTTTTGTGAAATTCTTCTAAGAATTTAGAAAGATCGCTTTTCAGCATATGGGAAAACCAAAATCCTGCAAATCCAGCATTAAATTTGTTATCTACCTTTAAATCTAATGCATCATTTATTTCAAATTTTACTAGGCATTCATATTTTTTCTTTTTTGCTTCTTCTATAACTTCTTCGACTAAATCAGTTGCTAAAATTTCTTTTGCTACTTTTGAAATAATCTGCGTCCAGTATCCAGTGCCACAGGCGACTTCTAATACCTTTTTTTCTTTAAAAAGTTTAGTTATAAGTTTTGTCATTTCAGCAATTTCGCTTTTTCTGATAGGTTCATCTTTAAAATACATACTCTTGTCGTATACATTTACTCTTTGACTGTAATATTTTTTAATATCAGTAATCATATTTTTTCTAAGAAATAATCAAAAATCCATTCTGTGTCTTCTGGTCCAGGAGTTGCCTCGGGGTGAAATTGAACTGACATAATTGGCCGAGTTTTATGAATAATTCCTTCATTACTGTTATCATTTGCATTTATAAACCAAGGATAAAATCCTTCCGGAACAACGCTAACTTCAAAACCATGATTTTGGGTGGTAATAAAGCAGCGTTTCGTGTTTTTGCCTTTTTCAAGCATTATGCATGGTTGGTTTTGAGATCGATGTCCATATTTAAGTTTGTCAGTTTCCCCCCCTGCTGCAAGAGTTAGAATCTGATTTCCAAGACAAATTCCTAGAATTGGAAGCTTGGTTTCAATTAAGATTTTTCTAACATTCTTAATTGATTCATTTGCTTTCGTAGGATCACCTGGGCCATTTGAAATAATTACTGCGTCAATTTTGTGTTTAAAATTTGAATCGGAAGTAAAGTCAAAATCCCAAGGCACTGTGATTACATTTACCCCTCTTTTAAGAAGTGCTCTCTCAATATTTTTTTTGGCACCACAGTCAATTAAGATTACATTTTTGGCTTTACTATTTATAATTTGGACCTGAACTTTATTCGTTGAAACCTGAGCTACAAGATTTTCTTCATCAGGATTATAGAAATCAATTTTTTTGTTATTTTCAATTTTTCCTAGCATGCTTCCTTCATTCCTAATAATTTGAGTTAACAGTCTCGTGTCTTTGATGACAAGTGCTGGAATATTTTCAGATTTTAACCACTGACCGAGGGTTTGTTTGCTTTGGAAATGATACGGTGTGTCGATATAATCTGAAACGATAAGTCCTGATGCTTGGATTTTTCCTGATTCCCAAAACTTTTTATCCGGAATCCCATAATTACCAACAAGGGGAAATGTGAGAACCAAAATTTGGCCTTTAAAAGAAGGATCAGTGAGTGATTCCGGATATCCCATCATTCCTGTTGAAAAAACTACTTCACCAGCAATTGAATTTAAAGCTCCAAAATTTTCACCTTCAAATTCTTGTCCGTTTTTTAAAATTAACTTTCCTGCCATTATTTGATTTTTCCTAACACAAGTGCAATTAAAGCCATTCGAACATACATGCCATTTCTGATTTGGGATTTTAAGTATACTGATCTTTTATCGTTATCAACTTCTGGAAGAATTTCACCAACTCTAGGTAGTGGATGCATAAAAATAGTTTTTTCTTCAGCTTTATTAATAATTAGATCATTATTTAGTATAAATTTATTTCTTAACTTTTCATAGCTATCAGTATCATTAAATCTCTCTTTTTGAACTCTGGTCCAATACCAAAAATCAGCGCCTTGAGGAATATCTTCTTCAGAATAAACTTCGACTAAATTTATATTTTCACTTATTTTTGCAAATTGATCCCCGCTTAGTCTAAGTTCTTTAGGAGACACTAAATAAATTGTATTCTTCTTATATTTTGATAATCCCCTAATTAAAGAATGTACTGTTCTACCATTTAGCATATCTCCAACCATTACGCCTGTCAGGTTATCAAGTTTTTTTGAATTTTCAAAAATAGTATACAGATCAAGAAGTGCTTGAGTCGGATGTTCTCCTATCCCATCACCTGCGTTAATAATGGGTACATTTTCAGCTGATTGTGCTGCTTTAATTGCTGTACCAGCTTCAGGATGTCTAATTATGATTAAATCGCAGTAAGCTTCAAAAACTTTAATAGTGTCTTCAAGAGTTTCACCTTTACTCACGGATGAAAAATGTTGAGGATCTAAAACTTCAAGGGTTGCTCCTCCAAGTTGTTTTACAGCTGCAGCATGAGAGTTAAAAGTACGACTTGATGGTTCATAAAAAATAAGGGTAACAATGTTACCCTTAAGAAGTGTAGACGCCTTTGCGTTTTTAGCAATCTGACGCATTTTATCAACGTGTTTAAAAAGAAGAGAGATATCTTTTGGGGAAAATTGGTCTAGTGACAAAATGTCTTTGCCTTTGAAGTTACCGTCAATTGGTTGAAAACTTGCCGAATCGGCCATAATCAGAGTTTTAAATATTTCGCACTCTGAAAATAAAGTCTAACAAAGTATAATAGGAATAGTCAATCAGTAGAAGTAATTTTTATGAGATTATAACGTGGTTGCTACCTCTAAAATTTCATTTATTGCTCTGTATGCTAAATAATGATGGTCAAGTCTAGCAAGTTCATTTAAAAGTCCCATTTTATCAGGCCAATAACCTCTCCAGATTTTTTGTAAATCATCTTCTGTTAAAAGATGGCCACCGTCATATTGATTTCCTGCATAGTCAACATATATTCCATTTTCACCAGACCAAATGCCTCCTTTAAAATAATCAAAATTATATCCTTCTTGATGAAAAGCTCTTTTTATCTTCCCATTAATTGAATGAACATTATCTCCAAATCTTAATGGACGATTCGCAATTGTAAATAATCCAGGCTTCCAATCATTATCGTTGGCAGTATTGCCGAATCTTATCATGTAATTACGATTCCTTAATGCTTTATCTAAATTATTTTGATCTTGTCCTTCTTGTGTCTGTAGGGCATCAGTGATTTCAGCTTCTAAAGCTGTTACTCTGATTATTGCGCTTGCAGCCATTTGATCTATTGGATTTATGGTTTCAATTCTTGGAGTTATTGATTCATACATGCATACTGCGCATGTTATAAAAATATATTATTTTTGTCAACGGCAAAAATCACATTATATCTGAACGATTTAAAATTCGAAGATTTATAATTCCAATATTTGATTTGGGGCTAATTCAATCTCTTGTACAGGTCTTTTTGATGCTTCATGGAGCATATAGCTAGCTTTGTGTCCTACTCCTCTGAGTTTCATTAAATCCTCAATAGGTGTGGTTCTTAAGTCGCCAACATTTAGGTCATTTCTTATTAGGGCATTAAGTGTGGTTGTAATTAAGCGTTTATCAAAGGGATTTTCCAAACCATTCATAAGTATTAAGTATTTATCTCCAAAAGCAGAAGATATTGGGTCATTATCATCAAGAACACCTATTACTTCTCTTAATTTAGCACCCAAGAGCCGACCTTCTTCTGCTTTTTTGTCAACATAAACTTCAGAATCCAAAGATGGTTCTAACGGAATGAAACTTTGTGCTCTACTAAATGCATCGGCAGATCTTAAAACACCGGATGCATATTCATGATATAGATCACTTTCGGGTAAATCTCTTAATTGATTAATCAAAAATGCTTTTAGTGCCTCAGCCATAACGAGAAAATAGCATTTATGCATTATTAGTCAATAGTTTCTTATGTTATTCTGACAGCAATATTGCTAACATGAATATACAAAATTATCTTGCAGTAATATGGCTAAGACGATAAGGAAGCACAATAAAAGTAGAAGAAGCGATGCGCAAGACAAAAATGAATGCTTGATGGGTAAAAGCAGTAAGAAAGTTATCAGGCTAAAACAATCTTCCTCTCTCGTACTCGTGAAACTGCTGGAAAAGCCCTCTCGTCAAGCAAGGACGTGCCTAAAAAGAAAAAATAAATTTACTTTGGTAAAATAGATAAAGTGAAGAAATTCATTCTGTATTTTCTATTATTAATAGTATTTTTTTCAGCAGCTTTGTTTTTATATTACTACCATGATGTAAATAAAAATAAAGCATTGGCTTCTCCACTACCTGAGTTTTTAAGTAAAAAAGACAATTCTGAAGTTTCGTCCCTAGATATGTGGCTTCCAACTATATTTGGCTTTTTTGATTCAGGAAAAGAAGTTCCAGAGCTTTCTGCAAAATCTGCTTTAGTCTATGATCTGACAAATGATAAAACCATTTATGAAAAGAATGTTGATGAAAAACTTCCTATGGCTTCAATTACAAAGCTCATGACTGTAGTGGTCGCAATGGATCATAAGAAAAAAGATAACAGGTATGTAGTTTATAAAGAAGCTCTTGTGGGGGAAAATGTGATGGGATTAACTGAGGGTGAAGTCATGAGCCTTGAAGATCTTTTATACGGTGTGTTTATGTATTCAGGAAATGATGCCGCTGAAACTCTGGCGCTAAATACTATGGATAGGGATAAATTTATAGAAGCCATGAATAAAAAAGCTAAAGCAATAGGGATGAAGAATACCAATTTTACAAATCCTACGGGACTCGAAGGAGATGGAGACCAGCATACAACTGTTTATGATCTTCTTGTTCTCTCAAAATATGCCACTACGCATTATCCGCAGATCCTGAAGGCTTCATCTACCCCGGAGCACCACATTGAAGCAACAGATGATCATTATGCGTATGACTTATATAATCAATTAAATTTAGTGACTACATATCCTGGCGTAAAAGGGCTTAAAGATGGTTTTACGCCAGAAGCTGGGCTCTGTTTAATTACCTATCTAGATTATAAAGATCAAAAAATCATTGGAATAATTCTCGGGAGCGAAAACAGAAGAGCTGAAATGAAAGAACTTTTAGATTATTCTTTAAATTCTTTGGGAGTGACTCCACCACCACATTCATAGTTAAGATTCAATGATCTAAGCTTTAGCTGTTTGGTTTGAGCGAATTGCAGGAGAATTTAATTTTAGTAAGCACTTTTGGGAGTTACTTTCTTGTCCACGAATAGTGTCGGGGTTAGAGGGCTCGAACCTCCGACCTCACGGTCCCAAACCGCGCGCTCTACCAACTGAGCTAAACCCCGATCTGCAGAGCAGATTCTAAAGTTTTTTATAATTTTCAGGAATAATCTTCCTGAATCTATAGCCAAAACCAGACTTTAAAAATTGCTCTCTTTTCTCTGTGCAAGTTTTACAATAAAAATTTCGTATTAGATTAATTTCCAAGGAAGATTTGATTTTGTGGAATTATTTCCACCTTCATTATGCTCCCTTAAACGCTCTTCTACTTTTTTAATTGTTAATCCTACATAAGTTTTTCTGGAATCTTTTCGTTTTCCAGCAAATAAACTTTATACATATGGACTCTGCTTTGCAGAGTACCGCGAAGAGGACTTCCTTCGTCTCCGCTTAGGATTGCCATTGCTTTTGCAATGTCTGACTTCTCGTCCTCATCGCAACTTCAACTAACCTCAGTTGACACTGAGCTTTGTCGAAGTGTACCGCGAAGAGGACTCGAACCTCCACTCCCGAAAGGGAAAAGGCTCTTAAGGCCTTCGTGTCTACCATTCCACCACCGCGGCGTAAGTGTATTTTACCTTAGAGGACTTTTTTATTCAACAAGCTGTGCATAGGTCAAAATATTTTGATTACAATTTTTAGATTCATTGTTCCAATTTTCTTCAAATTAGAAACTAAAAAAATTGCTTAAAGTGTTTAGAAAGAATTACGCTGTATATAGTGGTATTTCAGTTACTGGAGGTTGAGCGTCATAAAGTTGTAAATTATAATCTTGAAGAATTAGCTTGCCGTCTTTTCCTAGATCTGGGTAACCTTTATATATTGTTACGCCTGCATTTATCGGCTTTTCTTCTCTGTCGATTCTAATTACTTCATCAACAGAAAGTCTTTCTAGATGTTCTCTAATCGAAAGGATTCTTAAATGATGAGTTACAGCTAGAACTTCTTCTTCGGAATATTCTCGGGCAAGTGTTCCAAGCCAAGATCTTGTATCTGCGCCCATATCTTCAAAACTTTCTCCTTCTGGCCATCTATAATAATACATGCGTTTTGAATCGCGGCTTCTCAATAGTCTTTGCTCTGGATGAAGTGTTTCGAAAACTCTCCAGTCATTATATAGAATTGCAGTTCCATGTTTTTGCTCTCTAATTCTAGTGTCATCTACTGTTTTAATTTCAGAGAGCTCTGGCCAACCCTGAGTTATGTGTTCTAATGTTGAATGTGTCCTAACATATGGTGATACAAAAATAACAGTCGGTACGTGAATAATTTCTTTAAGCCTCTCTCCCACTTGTTTTGCTTGCCATCCAGCTCCTTCAGCGAGCGGTGTATCATGATCTGAATATGGAAGAGGAAAAGCTTCTGTTATTTCCAATGCTAGGCGATGTGTTTCATCTGAATCGGGATTTTTATCGTAAGCTCTTCTGAAGGCTTTATGGCGCTCATCATCTTGTTTTTTAGCTTTTAAATCGTTATAAGCTGATCTATCATGTCGAACGAGAGTTAGTGTTTCAGGCCATTTCATGAGCACATTATACTGCTAAATGAGGATAAATCAAATTCAAGCAATACGGGATGGGGAATTATTGAAAAAATGAGCGAGTGAAGGGAATTCCATTCGTCTTGGCTCAGGATTGTCGCTACTTCGTAGCGCCTGACTTCTCATCCCTTCCTTTTGAATTCCACCAGCTCACCGCGAATGGGGAGCTTGTCGAATTCAGAGCGGGTGAAGGGAATCGAACCCTCGCATTCTGCTTGGAAAGCAGATGTTCTACCATTGAACTACACCCGCGAGTTAGATTATTTTATCAAAGTAAGCTGAATAGTTCAAATGCTAAGGGGTTGGGCTTATTTCTTTTGTGCTTGAGGTTGTACTGCTCCCAACTGTTACGACTACGTCATCAGTTTGAGTTGAAGGAGCTTTAACTACTTTTACATCTCCCCTATTGCCAAGCGCTTTCTCAAGTTCGTCTAGATATTCTTGATCTACATCTTTGGTTGCTGAGATTTCTGTATCTGTAAAATCTTGGCTTTCGGCATTTCCTATCTCTCCAACCTTAAAGCCAGCATCCACAAGAAGTTTTTGAACATTTGCTGCTTCTCCTGCAATTCCGCTTCCGTTAAGAACGACTATGGAATAAGCTTCTTTATCTACTTCTGCAGTCGTAGGTGTAGGAGCAGTTGATGGAAGAGTTAATTCTTTTGAAGCTGCCTTTTTCTCTACAGTTACATTATAGTTTTTGAAAATGTAAAGACAGGCAAGTAGAATTATTACTCCAATTCCTGCGGCTACAAATGTATATAGGAATATTTTTTTCCAACTGATGGAATTTGAAGACTCTCCTTCTTCATCCAGTGAATTAAGAATTGGTTCTAGTGATGGTTCTTTTTCAGGCTCTTTTGATTCTTCTTCTACTTCGTCGTGGGTTTCTACTTGCGCAGTTTCTTCGAGTTCTTCAGTGGTTTCAGATTTTTCTGCTTCATCAACTGTTTGTTCCACTTCAATTTTTACGCTAGCTTCAGGAATCTCAGTGACTTTTTTAACTGTTTTACTTTTTGTAGCCATCTACATATATAGTAGTAGTTATTTGAAGTAAATGTCAAATTTATCCTGAGTCAATGTTGTATTTTGTGAGTTTTGGGTTATTAAAGCTTAAGACCTCGAGCTTACTTAAATTCGCGGTAGATGATGATTGCGGCTGAGATAAATGGAATCGAAAGCAGTGCTCCTACTATCCCAAAAAGCTGAGCTCCTATGAGAATGGAAACTAAAATCACGACTGGATTTAAGCCTACTGCTTTTTGCATTATTTTTGGAACTAATATATTATTTTCTGCCACCTGAATTCCGACATAGGCAACCATAACGATAAGTCCCATGATTGGTGAAATAGCAAAAGCCACGATAACCGCAGGGATTGCTGCGATAATAGGTCCAATCGTAGGTATAATTTCAAGAAATCCCGCCAAAATAGCCAGAGGAAGTGCAAAAGGTACTTGAAGAATTGTCAAAGTAATATAAGTAATAATTCCTATTATGAAAGACAGTACGATTTGTCCTCTAAGCCATGCACCAAGCTTTTCTTCGACCAGGTGAATTGTAAGTCTGGTTTTTTCCTGAAATTTACTTGGTAAAGTGTTTGGTATCTCCCTGCCAAGTCTTTCTCGATCAATAAGTAAATAAAAGCTAAGAATAAATACTGTAAGTACTGAAAATAGTCCTCCAAATACTTTTGACGTAATTGAGAAAGCATTTTCCCCAATAGAGCTAATTACTGGTGTTAAATATGATTGGATTTGCTCGAGATTTATCTGGAAGCCAAAGTTTCTTGATAATGAGTCTAGATAAAGCGGTATGGCTTTAAATAATGCTTGCACCTGAGATACGACGAAAGGTAAGATTGGGATTACTAGAATCACAATTACCGCAATGATTATTGCATAAATAACTACAATTGCTAGGATTTTAGGGACTTTATACTTTTGAAGACCTCTTACAAATGGATGAATTGAAGCCATTATAATGTAGGCCATGAATAAAGCTAGAAGTATTCCTTTTATTTGGAAAAGGAAAAACCCAATCGCAATAATAATAACTGTGGTTAAAACATGGTTATTTAGTAAATAATTGACTATAGGTTTTAGCATAGCTTCAATTATATCATAATATGTTTGATTTTGTCCCTTCCGAGGTGGTAAAATATACTCTGTGGTTGTAAGACCGCATTTCATGCGCCCGTAGCTCAACGGATAGAGCACATCGGTTCTAACGATTAGGTTGGGGGTTCGATTCCCTCCGGGCGTGCTAATACCCTATAGTTGCATCAATCTTAATTCATTGATATAATTCCCCTTCATGGAAACAGATTCACCAAGAATTGAACCAGGTCGTAATTTTTCAGCCCCCTCCCCCGAAGCGCCAATTATATTGGTAAATCCTGCTCATGGTAATGAACCCTTTATTATGGGAGCTGCCTTTGCTAGGGATGCAAGCGACAAGTTGGTTAAGGCTGGATTTGAAAGGCCAAGAATTGTCATCTCCCATCTTTATGGAGATAATCAAAAGAGAATACTTCTTGAAGAAAATGAAGATGATCCGAGTATGCTTTTCCTTGATCAGGAATTTGGGAATATAATGCGTGGAATTACTTATGAGGATGGAGATTTTGGCGGAAATTTAAAAAAAATTATCGCTCATTATGATGAAGTTGAAGCACTTCTAGATCAAAGATTTTCTAGAGATTCAGATGAATTCAGTGCAAGGTCGATTGTTGATGGAAGTGAGCAGACATTTTCTCCAAAAAATGTAATTTTTTCAATTGAACCCGCAGGAGTTGTAAGCGTACAAGCTCCTCTTAGATATTTTGCTTTTCCTATTCTTGTTTCTGAAATTTTAAGTGCAGTAAAAGAAGAAAGCCTGGGTTTTAGTGAAAGTGATTTGGCGCATGTTATTAATAGGATGCTTAAGGTGGAAGCTCGTTATGCGCATGCTTTTGTTCCATATGTAAATCCTATGTCATATAAATATGCTGAAGATTTAACAGCTCAACCTGAAAAAATTGGCGAGAGAGGAGTTATTTATACTCCAGCTATGAAAAGAGTTTTTCCTGAAGCTACTGGAAAAGTCAGCGACAAAGGTGTTTATGTAATGTTTAGCGGAACCAACTCAGCAATTGAAATAAGCCGTGAAGTTGCTCAGGTTGCAAGAGAAGCTGGTCTGGCAGTATATTCCCCACCTTGGGTAAATGTTGAAGGTGCAGTAAAAGCTAAGCCTGACACAATACCTGATAGAAATATTATGGCGATTATAGCCAGATCGGGCTGGGGTACGGGATGGCAAGCGATGAATCAAGAAAAGCCACTTTTAGCGACTCCTTATGCTCCTGGAGATGATCCTGAAATTTATTTTAATAACAAAACAATTGAAGCTTTAAAGATTGGCAGAGCTTTAAGAGCAGAAGACATGACAGCTCAAAGGCTTATGGAAATAATTGAAAGTCTTTCTATTGGGACTGCGACTTTAAATCAGCAGATAAAAGAAAGATTTGGAACAAATGATGGAATAGATTTCGTGTCCTCAGCAATTGTGCAAGACTTCTTATCAAAGCGATAATTAGTTTGCAAAATTGTCTTCAGAGTGATAAGTTAGATCTCAAATGAGTCTGCCTACTTCCCTCTGCTTCATAGACACAGAAACTACCGGCACTAATGCCGCATACGGTAGAATAATAGAAGTTGGAATAATCAAAGTAGTTGATGGAGAAATTGTCCGCGAATTTAATACTCTTTTAAATCCCCAGACCTATCTAGACCCTTTTATAGAAAACATGACAGGAATAAATTCTGTAGAGCTAGAAACCGCGCCGCAGTTTTATGATATTAAAGATGAACTTTTGGAAATATTGGAGGACTCTATTTTTGTAGCTCATAACGTGCGATTTGATTATGGATTTATCCGAAATGAATTTAAAAGAGTTGGAATTAAATTTAGCTGTCGACACTTCGACACCATAAAACTTGCTAAGCTTCTCTATCCTAATTTCCGTCGTTATAGCTTGGATTCAATTATTGAAAACTTCGGGATTGAGTGTAGAAGAAGACACCGAGCATTTGATGACGCTAAAGTGCTTTATGATTTTTATAATCTTTCCCAAAAGCAAATTAAGCCAGAATTGTTTGAGCAGGCAGTAGGAATTGCTCTGAAGAGAACCTCCATCCCTATTGGCATTCCGATCGAAGTTATTGATTCTTTGCCTGAATCTCCTGGGGTTTATCTTTTTTATGATGAAAACGGCGCGCCACTTTATATAGGAAAAAGTGTAAATATCCGTGACAGAGTCTTATCTCATTTTTCAAATGACCATTTGTCATTAACCGATATGAAACTTTCTAAGCAGGCTACACAGATTGAAGCTATAGAAACTGCCGGAGATCTGGGAGCTTTACTTCTTGAATCCACACTTATTAAAGAAAAGCAGCCGATTTTTAATAGACTCCTGCGGGAATCTCGAAAAATGCCTATTCTTATTAAGACAGTTGATGAAAATGGATTTAATTCGGTAGAAATTAAAACACTTTCTGAAATTGATTCAGCTGAAGTCGAAAATGTCCTTGGAGTTTTTAGAACTCTTAAGCAGTCGAAAGAATATCTTTACGAAGTTGCTAAAGAATATAAACTCTGCCCTAAAATATTAGGAATTGAGAAAGGACGCGGAGCATGTTTTTATTCTTACTTAGATCAGTGCCTTGGAGCATGTAAAGATCTGGAATCTCCCATTAAATATAACTTAAGGTTCGATGAAGGATTTTATAAAAGAAAAATTAGACCTTGGAGATTTGATCACCCGATTCTTATTCGTGAAGAAGGTGAAAAAGAAGAGGCACACGTAATAGATAAGTGGTGTTATTTGGGAAGCATTAAATCTGAGAGCGATAGTATTGAAGATTTAAAACGTGAGTATAGATTTGACTATGATACTTATAAGATACTAAACAGATTTATTATGGATCCCAAAAACCAGAAAAAAATAAAAGTTCTAAACTGACTTTTAGATATTTTTGATACTATTTTAGAATTGGAGCTTGTTCAATCGAATCAACAATTCTTTTCATATAACTCCATGCCTCTGAGCCTTGCGTGCTTTGCTCTGTCGCTATTTGTCCTCGAACGCCTTTTTTTTGAATATTGCCATTGTAATATTTAAATTCGGACGTCGGCTCATAATTTCCTTCGCTACTTATTTTATGTTTGGTAAAAATTAATTCTGGTTTTCTTGATCCAGGTTTCTCTGGCACCATTTTTAAATTGTATTCAAATTCCCCTTCTTTCCAGTAAAATCCAATACCTGACAATCTAGTCTGTCTTTGTCCTATGTACAGCTGTGAATTATCGCCATTTAATGGCCAAGGTAAATTTTGTGAAGGATATGGTCTACCAGATTCCCAATATTCTGGATTATCGGGATTTTGAAAAGGTGTTTTGAATCTGTAATTATCGAGTCCCATATATACAGGTCCAAAAGTTTCTATAAAACCTATTTGCTCGAATTTAATAATAATTCTTCCAAAAGCTATTTGGACTGATTCATCAATTCTTTCTATTTCAGCTAATCGATCTGGAGAAGAAGGTAGCTCATTCATGACGGAATTATAGCATACGATAGTCAACTCAAATTTATAATTTGTTTATATATAGGTCCTAGGAAACAGGAGAAAATAAAGACCCTTAACTAGAAGTAGGATATTTCAATGTGTCTGTGTCATGCTCTCCTTTTTTTATAGCTTTGAAAGATTTAATCGCCTGATTCTAATTTTCAGTAATCTTATAAAGGATTTCTGGATGCTCTATTTTTGAGTGTCAAAATTTATGATTATTTATCTATCGAAAATCCATGAATTCATAAAAACTATCAAAACAGTTTGAAGCTAAATATATGCTGTGGTATACTTTTGAAGTTTATGAAAATTGCAGTTCTTGGTGGAAGTTTTGATCCACCACATCTCGGGCATATTTTTATTGCCCGTCAAATCAAGGAAACATTTAATATGGATGAGGTTTGGCTTCTTCCTCTTTTTGAGCAAGGCTTTGATAGATTCTTTGAAAAAAAATTGAGCAGTTTTGAAGATCGATACAAAATGGCCAAGTTTCTTGAAAATGATTTTATTAAAGCATCTACTTTTGAAAAAGATGAAAATCCTTCAAGTCGCACTATCGATACCCTGGAAAAATTGAAATCTAAGTATCCAAATGACGATTTTTTTTGGGTAATGGGCACAGATCAGCTTGTAAGTATTCAAAAGTATTTTCAGTGGGAGAAAATAACTAATAATCATAATCTTATTATATTTCCCAGAGAATATTTGCTTCCAGATTTACATGAGGTTGTTTTAAAAAGCCTAAATGTTAAAAAAATCTCAAAAAATATTTTCGTTATGGATTCAAAAGATTTAATTTTAACCAATATTTCTTCAACGAAAATTAGAAATCGTGCGAAGAAAGGTTTGCCAATCGATTACATGGTTTCAAAAGAAGTCCAAAATTATATAAAATCAAATAAGCTTTATGTTTGATAAACTGCTTGATATAAATCCTCAAGAGGAAATAAATAAGATAACTAGTTTTCTTAAGTTTACTCTATCTGAGCAAAAAATTGACCACTTAATAATTGGTGTTTCAGGAGGAATTGATTCAGCAACTAGTCTAGCTCTTGCTCTAAGAGTATTGAACTCATCCCAGATCACTGCGGTTCATCTTCCCTACTTTGATGAAGTGGATCCTGATATAAAGATACTCTCAAAGGAGTTTGATATTAAGATTGAAGTTAAGTCGATTAAAAAAATGACAGATGCTTTGATTGAGGATTTGAAAGTGCCACACGATGACAATCTTAGACGTGGAAATATTATGGCAAGAGCTAGGATGATAACTCTTTTTGATTTGGCTAAAAATGAAAATGCTCTAGTCCTAGGCACTGAAAATAGAAGCGAGTATCATCTAGGCTACTTTACGAGGTTTGGAGACGCTGCAAGTGATATAGAGCCTTTAGAGCACCTTTATAAAACTCAGGTTTATGAGATTGCAAAAGTATTGGAAGTTCCCTCCTCGATCATTGAAAAATCACCATCTGCCAACCTTTGGGCAACGCAAACTGATGAAGGAGAATTTGGATTTAGCTATAGGCAGGCAGATCCAGTTTTGTTTTTATTTTATGATAAGAAAAATCCACTTTGGACTATAGAGAACATGATTCCAGGAGCAAAGAAAATTGTGGAATTTGCACAGAAATCCCAATTTAAGCACAAAGTTCCCTACCATCTTTAAAAATTTAAAATAAGTTGTATAATTCCTTCCTATGAGCGCAGAAGATCAAAGAAAACCAATTAGCCCAGATGCGGCGGGATTAATAGATAAGCCAGCGCCCCTTGAAAGCACAAGTTGGGCTAAGTTTAACGATTACGAATTTACAGGATTAGTAGGATTTGATGAATTCGAGCCAACAATGCCAGAGCCCAAAAGGAAAGAAGATGGAAGATGGATGGATTATGTAATTATTTCGAGATCTGGTGAAAGATTTGTAGCAAGTCCAACATATATGAGTGCGTTTGATGCGGGAACTGACTTGGGTTGGCACGTTTTGGATACAGAATTGAAAGGATTTTCAGATATTGCGGTGGTAGCATGGAAAGAATTGGTTCCACCGGAAATAGATCCTGATACTCCTCCAGCTTCTAGTCCAAATTGGGAAAAATATTCGAAGTATGGAGTTAGTCGTAGTGATGAATGGGATTTTGGTCCTGGTGAGGTAATTCCGGGCGCAAAGCAAGGAAGAAATGGAAGAATGCAAAGATATACTCTTATAACTAGACATCAAGGAAGGCTCATGGGAATTCCAGATTATGAATCACCTTTTGCTGAGGGTGAAGCAACTGGATGGGTAATCTTAAACGAAAAAGCACATTTTCGCCCTGATAGGTATAAGCCTTATGATAGACGTGATGTTATGGCATGGCAAGAGCTTCATGAAGCACCAAAGAAATAATTTTATTTTCTAAAATTTATTAGGTTTTGGGACTCGTATATTGCTATCAGGTCTGTATGCACCAAAAGGTAGCCAAGTAAGTGTAGAGATAATTGCTTCTGGACGAAATCCTCTTTCTTCCAATTGATTGAACATACTTCCAGCTAGGTTATGAATATTATCAGAGAATCTATCATCTAGCTGAGTATTATTTTTTGGATTTAAATATTTGGCAAAAAGTTTTTGAAAAGCATAAGCTTTTAACTCTTCAAGTATCAAATCAGGTATGACAGGGCCAATGGTATGCCCATATTCATGGGCAATTACTAATAAAATGTTTTCAAAATCATTCGCATTACTATCTCCACTTACTCCAATTAAGATTTCAAAAGACCCATCAATATTTCTATTCGTCATCCCAAGTATACCCTCGACAGCATATGTTCCATACTTTTTATCAATCTTTTTTTGTTTTGCTGATTCTTTTAAAGTTTCTATATCGACAAATGAAATTTGTCTTTTTTCTAGAGTAAGATCTGCGCCAGTAGCATTTATTATCATTTCCATTGTATCTCGATAAATCTCAAAAACTTGATTATAACGGCCGATCGCCATCGTCGGATTTAAGACTTCAGATGACGCCGCTATGGCAGTTTTTGGCATGATTTCTTTTGGTTGCTTAAAAGTGACATCGGGAAAATAAAATTCTTGATACATAAGCGAGGATTATACCAAAATTGAAGCTAGTAATGTAGAAATCTACTTATGCTTACTCATATCTTGCGATTCCTATTCTATGAAATAAGATAAACGTTCGTCCATTTTAACTAATCATTCAAGGAAATCATCTCGACGTAGAGCAGCTATGCTAGGATCAATTTAATTATTTCTACACTTAAAAATTTTCAAAAAATTCTTTCACCTGAAGGGAAAGAAGTTTCAATAAACGACTGTTTTCTTGCTCTCTCTTTTGTTTGATGGTGTTGATAAAGTTCCCACCTTGTTTCAAGTGCTGGTGAAAGAAAGCGAAAATTTATCGTATCAGGTAAATATTTGCTTACATCATGCCCTACTCCAAGGATAAGAAGTCCAGTCTCTCCTTCAAGTAGAGAGCTGTCAATGTTATTTGAGATTGCCTGATCTCTTTTATCAACACAGTCCGCAATTCTTAATCCTAATGTAGCAATAATTCTGTTGCCAGCAATTGGATTAATTTCACCTGAAGTTAATCCTCGATAGAAGTTTAATTGCATTTCGGAAATACTCTCTGTTGATTTTAAAAGTTCATCGCTTTCTGTGATCATAGGAATTGCACCTGCTCCGTATAAAGCTCTTATTAACTCGAGCTGTTTCAGTCTGATTTCCGTGAAATCCATAGGTAAATTTTCATACAATGGAGTAATCGTAGTTGATTGGGTGAGATTTGCTGTGCAAGCCTCTGAATACATTTTTATACCAGAAACATCATTTTGTAAATTGAGAATTCCAGAAACTATATTGTCCCACAGTATATTTTGCTGTTTAGCGAAGCTTGGAGTTTGATACTGTCCAAAAAAAATTGGATCGTGCATTTCTTCGATTCCATGTAAAGTTGGGATATAAATTAATTCTCTCATTGTGAGAGTGGATTATAGCATAGCGACTCGTTTTAAAAAAATAATTTAATTAATCTAATTTTATCGCTCCCTTATTTTTGTATGAAGGTAAAATATATAATCTAATGGTGTCTAATGTATTCGATTCAGTTAAAAGCCTCTGAAGTCCACTTGGTGTTGTTAGTAAATTCTGATGATATAAAAAACTTGAAAGAGTTCTGTCTTTTTGGGCAATACTTAAATATTGAAGATTTGCATCATGATCAATTTCTACGGGTTCCGGATTTTCAGCCCATAGATCGAGGGCTAGAGGCGATTTTCCGACTGCAGAATGATATTCTCTTACAAAATCTCCCTCATTAAATCTAGCTGTTATAAGCATATTTTCAACTTGATGAAGCGAGACGCCAGCTATAACAGCTGCCTGATTTAATGCCAAATTTTTTCTTACAGTTCCATTTCTTTCTAAAAAAGCAGCTCTTGCTGCTTCGGAAAAACGATCAATAGCATCTAGTCTTTGCTGAACAATTCTTAATCCGTCTACACCTTCTTCTATCAATTCTTGTGCTCGAGGCCAGATGACTGAAGCGCCGCCATATTCTGGAATGAGGCTGTGTGCAAATGGACCCAAAGCCGATCTCTCTCTAGTGGCAATATAATATTCAGCGCTCACTAAAGCATTTTAGCACGGAGTTTCTCTATTTTCTACTTTTTTGCTATTTGGTTAGCAAGTCTCATTTGAAGGGAGTATATTTCTATAAATCCTGCGCTGGCATTAACATTAAAATTATATCCTTCTAAATTATTAAATGAGCTATGCGCTAATCCAAAAGGTGAATCCAAAGCAACAATAGTGGCGTTTCCTTTAAAAAGGCTAATACTTACTTCTCCGGTTACTTTTTCATTTACTTTATCATTAAATGCATTAATAGCATCCATAGCAGGGTCATACCATAAGGCTCCGTAACAAAGATATGCCCATTTTATGTCCAAGGTTTCTTTAATTTCATTTAATACTCGAGGGGAAACATATTTTTCTAATGCATTGTGCGCTTTTATTATCACATGGCCTGCAGGTAGCTCATATATCCCTCTATTTTTAACCCCAACTAGCCTATCCTCAACCAGTTGAACGACTCCTACGCCATGGCCACCAGCAATTTTATTTAATTTTGTAATTAAATTACTTAATGACATGTCAACTCCATTTAATGAAATTGGGATTCCGTTTTTAAAACTAATTTTAATGACTTCTTCTTTATCTGGGGCATTTTTTGCCAATGTATAAGTTTTAAGAAATTTTTCAACGGGTGCGATGAGATGAGGTTCTTCTATTTCTCCGCCTTCCCATGTCATTCCCCACATATTATCATCGACTGAATAAGGAAAATCAATTGAGGCTGGAACTGGAATGTTATTTTCTTTTGCATATTCTATCTCTTCATTTCTATCCATGACCCATTCTCTAACTGGAGCTATAATTTTTAATTTTGGATTAAGGGTTAAAATATAGGACTCAAATCGCACTTGATCATTCCCTTTTCCTGTGGAGCCATGGGCAATCGCATCTACTTTTTCATTTTTTGCGACTTCTACAGCTTTTTTGGATATAATAGCCCGACCCAAAGGAGTTGAAAGATGATAGTCACCCTGATATGAAGCATTTGCTTTAATGCCCTTTGCAATAAATTCATTTGCAAATTCTTCTTTTGCGTCTAGTGCAATTGCTTTAGTTGCTCCGAATTTAAGTGCTTTTTGTCTTATTTCTTCAATGTTATCGTTTTGTTGCCCAATGTCTAAGGTTAATGTAATAACTTCTGCGTTATAATTTTCCTTTATCCACTTAAGCATTACTGATGTATCTAATCCCCCGGAATATAAAAGAAGAACTTTTTTTACTTCTCCTATATTTGCCTCATATGATGAAACTTTTTGGTATTTTGTATTAGTATTCATTTTTAAATATTTAAGAGATTATTATAACATTTTGTCTGGTTTTGTTTTGCTTCAAGAATTTTACTTTCAAATTCGTCTAATTTTTTTACAAAGAAATCAAGATTTGTTTTTATTTCGATTGTAAAGTCACTTGAATTAAGTTTTTCAATTTCTCCTCCAACTTTTTGATATGCCTCTCTGAATGGAACACCTTGATTTACCAATTCGATTGCTTTATCTGTTGCAAATAGTTCCGGTGTGATTGCATTTTTCAATTTTTCAATGTTTGGTTTTATGCCGGCGATTAAAAATGAAGTTGCTTGAATTGTATTATCTGTAACTTCTAAGCTTTCAATTAAAGGTTTTTTTATGTCCTGAGTGTCCCTGTTGTATCCAGAAATAAGATTTGTAGTGATTCCTAGAATTTGATTATAATGTCCATTTACTATAAATATTTTGCTTCGTATAAGCTCTGCGATATCCAAATTCTTTTTCTGAGGCATAATGCTGCTTCCTGTTTGAAGTGTTGGGTCTACTATAAAAAAATCAAATTCTTTTGTAGTGAATAATAATACGTCTGAAGCAAATTTATTTAATCCAAATAAGATTGAAGTTAAAGAAGATACAATGATGCTTTCTATTTTACCTTTTGAATTCTGAGAATAAAGAGCATTTTTTAAAGGAGAGTTAAATCCCATAAGCTTTGATGTAAGTTCTTTGTCATTATTTAAAGTAGATCCGAAGCCAGCTGCAGATCCCAATGGAGATTTATCGATAATTTTTATCGAGCAAATAAGAAGTTCAAGGTCATCAATAAAACCAGATAAGAATGATTCAGCCCATGCACCAACTGTATAAGGCATAGCCTTTTGCATGTGCGTATAGCCCGGCATAGCAATGTCCTTATAATTATTTGAAAAAGACATAAAATCTTTTGCTAATAGGAGTAGGTCTTCGGATATTTCAATGAGAGAATTTTTGGTGTAAAGACGAAGTGCTGTGAGAACTTGATCGTTTCTGGATCTTCCAGTATGAATTTTCTTTCCTACTTCTCCATATTCTTTAGTTAAATAATTTTCAATTTTTGTGTGAATATCTTCGTCCCCCATTGATAGGGAAAATTGACCTTTTTGATCAAGGTTATAAATTTCAATTAAGCCTTTTTGAAGCTCTTTTAGTTCTGAATCAGTGAGTATGTTAATTTTATTTAGCATTTGCGCATGCGCAATTGATGAGATTACATCATAATATGTTAGTTTTTGATCCAAGAGAATATCGTCCTTTGTTTCAAAGTTTTCTACGAAAGCATTTAACTCCCAATCCTTTTGCCATAATTTAGTTTTATTATTTTTCATAAAAAAAACCCGCTCTCAAAATCTATAATTTATAGATTATGAGCGACGGATTTACCGTGGTGCCACGCTCTTTTCTGATTTTTTATCTTTTCGTTTTAACCTTTACGAATAGAAATCAGCTTATTTAGTGATGCTTACTTTCCTTGCGGATTTTTTCTGCATCTGACTCCAGAGCTCTAGGGACTTAGTCCTTTCTCTATCAACGTCAATATATATTATATCACAATTTTTAGTTTCGTCAATTAAATGTACTGGCTGACCACATCGGTAAGACTTTGAAGAAGTTATCTTG
>CAZWXQ010000003.1:0-299907 GCA_964637955.1 uncultured Gammaproteobacteria bacterium
GTATTTAACCTCAAAACATGATATAATGCACGTTTTAATGAAAGAATTATTTGAATTAGCAAATCATTATTTTTTAATTGGCGAAACAGATCGTGCGAAGGAGTTTGAGAGATTAGCTGAAGAGGAGTCTGCTCGGTATCGCAAATTAGTTTCTGTTGATGAGCTAAAGCACGAACCAATGAGTCGTGAATTTGTTGAGCAATCGCTTAATGAGCAAGCAGAAAAATTTATAGAATTGGGTTTTCATAAAGCTTTAAATTTATCGGGACAGGAATTCTGGAAGCAAATTATTGATTTAGCAGACCAGCAGCCAGATCAATTTGTAGGAAGATTTGATATTCCACTAGTGGGTTTTGGGCAAATCCCAATTGCTGAGCAGGCAGAGATGGCTAAATTAAAATTCGAAAGCCATTTAAATTATTTTGATTACAGATCTTTAAATTTAAGAAAAAATGAAAGAACCGCAGATAATACATATGTAAATTGGATAAATCGGGGAGATTTATATTTAGGTAAAAATGCCTGGGAAGTGAGAGATTCTTTGGCGAATGATGAGGCTGGAGCGAGTATATTTGATGGAATTGGAATTTATGTAAATTTTCCTGAATTAATTGGTGAACACGTGATGTTGCCTGGAACTAATATAAGTTTACCTTTGGAAAATGTATCTTCTCTTCAAATTAGAAATGGAAGCACAGTTCTTGGTGGACATGTAGCTCGATTTTCATCTCCTACAGTAGGGTCAATTACGCGTGGCATAAAGTAATCCTATAGTTTGATTTTTACTTCAAAATAATATATAATTCTTTACCAATATGAGAGATTTTGAACCAATTCCTGCACCTTCGCCTTCTTTGGATGAAGTTGCCAGTGCATATTCTCAGATTCTGGATCACAACGAAAGAAATTCTGGATTTAGTTCTCTTTTTAGAGTTTCTATTCAGGCAGCAATTGATAGCGATTCAAGTCCGGATTCTGATCTAGGCACAATTATTAACAGTAAATTTGATCAGGATAAAGACGATGCGCTTGCTATAGGTGAAGTTATGGATATTTTTCATGGAAATCTTTTTGGTCGAATAGGAATCGTAGCAATGCCTCTAAAAGGATATTTTTCAGAAGGACGTGCTTTAAATGAAGGAACTTTGCTTCCAATCGTGGAAGATCCTAAGCTTTACGTCAATTTTATATCTTCACTTGATTCAAATGAAGTTCAAAATGATGTCAATAAAATTGCACTAATGAGTGATGTTATTAAATCATTAGATAAAATTGTAGAGGTTGTTTATAAAAATAAACCTAAAGATGTAGATCAAGAAAAACTGGATCAGGTTGGGGAAAATGCATTAAGAACTTTTATGATGATAGATGAAGCATATAGACAATTAGGTTTGGAAAATCCTGAAATTTATCAGAAATTTATAGCAGAATATAAACCAGATAGTAGCCTTGATCTTTCTAGAAAAGCAAGCAAAGCAAGGGAATATTTATCTTCTTATAAAAGACTTGAAGAAAGTGTGGCATATTGGACTCGTGGAGTTTTGCCAGAATACTTTGAAACAGGTCCAATGAGCTCTCTTTCGGCAGGTAAAGAATATTATTTTGATGGTGGCCATGATCGACTAAGAGAAAAAACTTATTATGTATTGTCTCTTTTGCATGAAAATAGGACTCGCGAATTTGGCTTGGAAGCTTCATCCGCACTGCTTTCTGGAATAAAGAAGACTTACGCGGAAATGGAAGAAAATTCAACTCTTTGGTACGCAATTGAAAGTAATAAGGAATTGCTTCAAATGTTAGCATCAGATCTGGAAAGTGGAATTAATTCATTTGGAAGCCTAAATTAATAGTTTATCTGCATTAAATCTTGTTTAGAATTTTTCCTAGGCGCATTTTTCTTTTAATAATCCCAAAAAATTTATATCCTAGGGTTGATAAAAGCTAGTAAATATGGTTTACTTATAGGTGCTTGCAGTAGATTTATTTTTATGGAAAATATGGATAAAAAAAAGACTTCAAATGATCATTTAGTTAAGCAATTTGATTCAAAACCAAGTAAGGCACCCACTGCAAAGCTAGTATTTCTTCTTGTTGTTATGATTTTTCTTGGACTTGGAAGTGGATTTTTGATAGCAAAAGGATCAACTAGTGGTACCGCAAGCTCAAGCGAAGTAACTAAATCAGATATTGTGAAAGGAAAAACTTTTGGAGTTAGTGACGCAGCTACGTTTAAAGATGAAGCTGAAGGAACCCTTAAGGAAGGTGGAATTGAGGGTGAAGGTATGTATCATTTGGAGCGTCCTGGTGGTGAAACCCAATACGTATATTTAACCTCATCAGTCGTGGATCTGGGACTTGTTAAAGGTAGAAAAATAAAAGTGTGGGGGCAGACACAGAAGGCTCAGCATGCGCCATGGCTTATGGACGTCGGCCGAGTTGAAGTTCTTAACTAACCCCACAATTAATCTATGATTATTCTTGAGAATGTTTCAAAAAAATTTGGCACAGGCGTTTTTGGTCTTAGCAACGTAACTTTTACTATCGATAAAGGTGAGTTTGCTTTTCTTGTTGGGCCTACTGGATCTGGGAAAACTACAGTCTTTAGAATGCTTATTCGCGAAATGACCCCGTCACAAGGAAGTATTGTTATAAATAATTGGAATATAGTAAAGCTTCCAGGCAATAAAGTTCCAGAACTTAGGAAAAGAATTGGCGTAGTTTTTCAGGACTTAAAACTTTTACCAGATAGAACTATTTTTGAAAATACCTCACTTCCCCTTGAGTTGTCTGGTGTAAAGATAAAAGATGCAAAAAAAAGAGTTGAGGAAGTTCTTCAAATGGTAGGAATTACCGAGCACGCGCATAAATTCCCTATCCAGCTTTCTGGAGGAGAAAGGCAGCGTGCAGCGATTGCGCGTGCGCTTATATTGTCCCCAGAGATTCTACTTGCTGATGAGCCAACAGGGGACCTTGATGACGCGACAGCATGGGAGATAGTAACTCTTCTTAAAAACATAAATGAAACTGGAGGAACTACTATTATTATGGCTACTCATAATTCCGATATAATTAAAAAGTTGAATAAAAGAGTTATAGAGTTAAATAAGGGTAAAGTGGTAAATGATAAAGGTGGTCATAAGCACAAGGTTGAGGAGCCTAAATCAGAGGAAAAGCCAGAGCATGCAAGTGGGGCGCATCAAGAAAATGCGGAGAAGAAAAGCTTGACAGATGATTTTGAGGAAGCATTAAAGCAAAAATAAATTATGACCCGTTCGACAAGTTCAGGATTTAAATAAAAATTATGAGATTTTTCAAAACTGCCTGGAAAAATATCAGAAGGACTCCCTACCAAGCGATAGGAGCTGTTTATGTAATGACTTTGATTTTCCTCGCTTTTTCGATTTTCGGCATCTTGGTGTTTAGCGCAACAAGAATAATTAATTATCTTGAATCAAGGCCTCAGGTGAGCGCATTCTTTAAAGACGAAGCGCAACAAGGGGAAATAGATGCATTGAAAGGTGCCATAGATGATTCTGGTTTGGTTTCTTCAATAAAGTTCATCTCAAAAGAGCAGGCGCTGGAGATTTATAAAGAACAAAACAAAAGCGATCCACTTCTTCTTGATTTAGTGACTGCTGATATACTTCCTTCTTCGCTTGAAATTTCTACATATAAGATTGAAGATCTTTCGACAGTCTCAGAAACTCTTAAGAAGTCTCCTATCGTAGATCAGGTCGTGTTTCAGAAAGAGCTTGTATCGCGTTTAGCATCCATTACAGATGCGCTTAGAAAAACAGGATTTATCATAGTAATTCTGCTTGCCGTTGTGTTTATTTTTATTATGATGATGATAATTGGTGTAAAGGTGGCAAATAAACGCGATGACATTGAGACCATGAGGCTTATTGGTGCAGGAAGTTGGTTTATAAGATGGCCATTTATTATAGAAGGTGCATTTTATGGATTTATAGGTGCTGTAATAGGTTGGCTCATTTCACTCGGAATCATTTTATATTTGTCACCCATTTTATCAAGATCAGATTTCTTAAAAGGTATGCCTATATTTCCTTTGCCTACGACATTTTTACTTGAACTCCTCTTAATAGAAATTATTTTTGCAATTCTTCTTGGTGCTTTTTCAAGCTACTTGGCAGTCCTTAGGTATCTAAAATAAACATCATGCGAAAGTTTGCCCTGTTAATCATTGCGATTTCATTCTTAAGTTTTATTATCGTTAAAGCTTCTTTTGCACAGACATCAGCACCTACCCCATCTCCGGATCCCCAGCAAACAGAGGATCTTAAAAATAAAATTAATGAATTGCAAGCTCAAATCTCAAAGCTCCAAGGGGAAGAATCTACTTTGAAATCTCAAATTGCCGTGATGGATAATCAAGTAAATCTAACTGAACTTAAGATCAGTTCTACTCAAAGAGAAATCTCTGAATTATCACTTGATATTGATACTGCAGACAAGAAAATAGATAAGCTTGAAGGCTCACTTGATAAATTATCCTCGGTTCTTATAAATAAAATTAAAGCTACATATGTGGTAGGATCTTCTTCAAATTTCCAAGTGCTTCTGTCTTCTAA
Organism: uncultured Gammaproteobacteria bacterium; assembly: GCA_964637955.1. Lineage (GTDB taxonomy): Bacteria > Patescibacteriota > Microgenomatia > Levybacterales > UBA12049 > 2-01-FULL-39-10-A. The sequence continues at coordinate 4,593 of CAZWXQ010000003.1, forward strand.
TAATGTATCTGATTTTGTGCAAAGAGCAAATTATCTTAAAATTGCACAGCAACATGATAAAAAATTAATTTATGATACAGTTCAAGCTAGAAATGACTATGCTAATCAAAAAGTAATTTACCAAGACCAGAAATCAAAAGCAGAACTTTTACAAGATCAATTGGCTGTTTATCAAACACAGCTCGAGACAGAGAAAAAGGCAAAAGATAAGCTTCTTTCTGAAACTCAAGGAAGTGAAGCAAATTATCAGCGTCTTCTTGGTCAGGCAAAAGCCCAGCTTGCAGGATTTTCCAACTTTGCAGAATCTCAGGGTGGAGCAACAATTTTATCTGGCCAAACATCTTGTGACGATTGGGGATGTTATTATAATCAGCGTGATTCTGGGTGGGGCTTAACACCTTTAAATGGGACAGTTTATACACTTGCTAGTGATGGCTGTCTCGTTACTTCTATGGCTATGATTTATACCCATTATGGCCACAAGGGAGTAACGCCTGCTACTATAAACTCAAGTTCTTCAAATTTTGCTTCCTATTACCCAGCATACTTACTTAAAGTTATTTCAGCTGACGGAGCATCATCCCGAAGAGTTGGAGACGGTTTAGACAGTCTTTTGGCGAGTGGGCATCCAGCTGTTGTTGGAATTTCATATGATGGAGGGCCTCTCGCAGACCATTTTATAGTAATTACAAGTGGATCAGGGGGAACTTACAACATGAAAGATCCGTTTACGCCAAACGGCAACAATATTGATTTCCGCACCAGATACCCATCTGCAAGGATCGTAGATGTGGAAAAAGTAGTTTTCTAAGATCATTTGAGCTAAAATAGGCAATGAAGCCTATGAAAGTGTGGTCAACATTATTAATAGTATTTGCCTCTCTTTTTCTTCTTTTTTCGAGTGTTTCTTATGCTGAAACCAAAGAAGAGTCTGCAAAAAGGCTTGATGATATTCAAAAGCAAATAAATGATACTCAGGCGAAAATTAATGATCTTCAGGGTCAGGAGAAGACATTATCTTCTCAAATAGGAGTAATAAATAATCAAATTAAGTTGACAGAATTAAAGATTGATTCCACTCAGGCTCAAATTTCTGATCTTATTTTAGATATAGACACAGCAAATAAAAAAATAGATAAGCTTGAGGGCTCACTTGATAAGTTATCAGAGGTTTTATTAAATAGAATTAAAGCGACTTACGTAATAGGTTCAAATTCTGGTTTCCAGTCTCTGATGGCTTCTAATAGTGTTTCGGATTTTGTGCAAAGAGCAAATTATCTAAGAATTGCACAGGAGCACGATAAAAAATTAATTTATGATACGGTTCAGGCAAAAAATGATTACTCAAATCAAAAAGAAATATATGAAGATAAAAAAGCCACAGTCGAAAAATTAAAAAAAGATTTAGAAACTTATAATTCACAGCTGGATAAAGACAGAGCAAGTAAGGAGCAGCTTTTATCTGTTACCAAAAATGATGAAGCTCAGTTTCAGTCCCTTCTCTCTAGGCTTAAGGCGGATGCGGCTTCCATTAATCAAGCTTTAGGAAATATTGGTGCAAAAATAGGACCTGTGAATAAAGGAGATGTAATAGCTAGCGTTGGTTCAAGCGGCTGTTCTACTGGACCACATTTGCATTTAGAGGTCTATACAAATGCAAAAGTTGAAAATGGAAGAGTCGTGGGAAATCGTACAGACCCAAAACCATATCTTGAAAATTCTAGTTATCAGCAGCCTGTTCCTGGGTTTCCCGGAAGTGTTACGACGTGGTACGGTGAAGTTTATTTTCTAGGAACGCACACAGGGATAGATATTTCAAATTCATATGGAACTCCAATTCGGGCTATGGATTCAGGAGAGGCTTATGCGACGAGCGCTATGTGTAGTTATAACGGATCTTTAGGAAAAGGGGTAATCGTTGATCACAAAAACGGAATGGTCACACTTTACTGGCACATTCCTTAAATTTAGCAATTAGCAATTAGAAGACTTAGAATAATTTTTCACCAATCTTTGCTTTTTTATCTGGTCTTACGAGTACTACATTTCCACTCTCATCTTTTACTCCCAATGTTAGAACTTCTGAAAAAAATGGTCCGATTTGTTTAGTGGGAAAATTGATTACTCCCAAAACCATTGTGTTTATTAATTCATTTTTATTATAATTAGCTACAATCTGAGCGCTGGATTTTTTAGTTCCTATCTCAGATCCAAAATCAATTTTTAACTTATATGCTGGTTGTCTGGCTTCCGGAAAATCCAAAACTTCAATTATCTTGCCAACCCTAATATCTACTTTTTCAAAATCATCATAGCTAATCATAGCTAAAGTATACCAATTTTTATTTTTGGAGTACAATCAAATAAAGAAGTGAAAAAGCAATTATTTTTGCTTTTGTTAATTTTGTGTTTTCTATTAAGTGCAGGAGAGGGTTTTGCGGCCAGAAATTTAACAATCACTTCAAATAAATCCTCTTTGGCAAATGATGATGAGTTAGTTATTGTTTCCTCAACTTCTGGTTTTACAAATGGCGAGAAAATTTATGTAAAAGGAGCATTTTTTAAAGATGGAAGTTCAAATTATTTTGGATTTACAAAAAGTAATGGAGATTGGATTAAGAATAGTACGAATGCTCTTTCTCAAAGGGAAATAATTATTGGAGCTTGGGATAACAATCAGATTGTTAAGCCTGACTTTTCAGATAATGGGTTTATTGGTTCTGGGAATTATAAATTTAAATTAGGTTTTTATTACCTTACTTCATCGGGAAATGCCTCTTCAATTAATTGGTCAAATAACGATTTAAATATAAATATTGATTTTACTCCAACAGAAGCTCCGGCTCCAACTAGTTCTAAAAGCACATCAGACTCTTCTACTTCATCAATTTCCAGTAAAAGTCCTACTCCGACAAAACAGCCAACGATTACCCCATCTAAATATACTAATTCAACTGCATCAAGAAAATCCAATGAAGAATTTGTTAAAATAGCACGAATACAAAGAACAGCTAGTGAATACGCTAAAATAAAACCAGTAACAAATATTGAAGCAAAAAAGAAAGGTAATATTTTAGGAGCAAAAGATAAAAGAACTTATGCGCCTATTTTATTTATTTCAGGTGTCGTATTTTTGCTAGCCGGCCTTTCGTCATTTATAATTAAGTTCTTAAGAGATAGAAGTATAATATGATTACCAAAAATGCAGATGAAACAAAAAAAGTTGGCTTTGATTTTGCAAAAAAAATTGAAGGGGGAGAAAGTGTCCTTTTATTTGGCGATTTGGGTGCAGGAAAAACTACATTTGTCCAAGGTTTTGCTCTTGGTTTAGGAATAAATGACAGAATTCTTTCTCCAACTTTTGTGCTCCAAAGAATACATGATATTGATCGTAAAAATATTAAAAGATTGAATCATCTTGATCTTTATAGAATAGAAAATCCAACCGAAGTCCAAAATCTGGGAATAGAAGAGTTATTTGAAGACGTTGAAAGCATAACGATTATAGAGTGGGCAGATAGACTTCTTAATTTTAGTCCTAAAAAAGGTTATAAAATTTATTTTAAAAATATTAGCGAAAACGAGAGAGAAATAAATATTGAAAAAATATGAATGAATTAGATGAAGCTATAAAAATAATTAAACAGGGTGGAATAGTTATTTTTCCAACTGATACTGCATTTGGAATTGGATGTAGGGTGGACAGTGAAAAATCTATTGAGCGCCTTTTCGAAATCAGAAAAAGACCAATCGACAAAGCGATGCCAGTTTTATTTGATTCTATTGATAGAGTAAGGGAATTTGTTTCTCCGTTTGAATCTAGCACGGAGGCTATAATGGAAAAATATTGGCCAGGAGCTCTCACTATAATATTGGATTGCAACGAGACGAAAGTACCTAGTCAGGTTAGAGGTGGTGAAAGAACATTGGGGGTAAGAATTCCTGATCATAAATTAATAATTGATTTAATAAAAGGTTCAAATATTCCAATAACAGGTTCATCGGCAAATTTTGCAGGTGAGAAAACGCCATTTTCTTTTGAAGGACTAGACAAATCACTCGTAAAACTAGTAGACTTTGTATTAGAGGGAAAAACAAAGGGTAGCGAGTTAAGTTCAACTGTGGTTAATGTAACTCAAAATCCATGGAAAATAGTCAGGCAGGGAAGTGTTGTGTTGCCTGATTTATGAATAAATTAATAATCGATACCACCGATAATAAAAAGACAATTGTTAAGCTCACCACGGATGAATTTATAGACGAGATTGAGCAAGAAAATGTTCCAAAATCTCAGATAACTTTAATTTTAATCGATAAGCTTCTTAAGAAAAATGACCTTAAACCAACTGATATAGAAGAAATAGAGGTTAATGCTGGTCCTGGATCATTTACCGGAACTCGTGTCGGCGTAGCGATCGCGAATGCTTTGGGATTTGGGCTCGACATAAAAGTAAATGGGAGCAAGACTAAAAATGTTACGCCTAAGTACTTCTGATATACTAAGCTTATGAGGGATTATTTTTATAGCCTGATATTTCCCCATCCTCTTAATAATCATAGAGCAAAATTTCTTCACTTTCGGACTTTTTTTTTAGTTATTTCAATATTTATAATAAGTGCTTTTTGCTTTAACTCAGATATTAGTCCATTGGCTTCTAAGTTTAAAGTATATGCAGATATTTCTACTCAGGAGTTGCTTCGCTTCACAAACCTAAAAAGAGAGGAAGCTGGATTAGCACCATTAACTGCAAATTATCAGCTTGAAGAGGCCGCAAGCAAAAAAGCTGATGATATGTTTGAAAAGGATTATTGGGCTCATGATGCTCCTGATGGGACTACTCCCTGGGTATTTATTAAAGGTGCTGGATACGATTATGTGTATGCTGGAGAAAATCTGGCTCGTGGTTTTGTAAATAGCGAAGACATAGTAAATGCTTGGATGGCCAGCCCACATCATAGAGAAAATATGTTATCTGAAAACTTCAACGAAGTTGGTTTTTCTGTTAAAGCGGGGAAATTGGGAGGAGAAGATACTTTTTTGGTCGTTCAAGAGTTTGGAAATAAGACAGCTGTACCTGTTGAGAAAATTTCTCGAAATATTCCTCCTCCTACAAAAAGTAAGGTGCTTGGCTTAAATCTGCAGTCAGTTGTCCCAAGACCAGTTAATACTGTCTCGTATGAATTTGTTCTTATAATTTTATTTGGTTTTATCGGGGTTTTATTAATTGATTTAATTATAGTAAAGAGAAAGAATTTGGTCAGATTTGTGGGGCACAATGTGGATCATGTATTCTTCTTGATAGCAATTTTAATTTTCGTAACAATCCTTGGTAGGGGTCACATATTATGATAAAAACAAACAAACATTTTGGATATTATTTTTATTTGATAACAATTTTAGTAATTGGACTTCTAGTTACATGGCGACTTTCTCCAAATGAGCAGTATCAAATGATTTCACTTGTCATAATAAGCATAATTTATGCTGGTAGTGGAATAATTCATCATTTGCTAAATCACGATTTAGTAGATAAAATTGTGATAGAATATGTTCTTGTTGCTCTCTTAGGAATAGCAGCAGCCTTCTTTATTTTTAGAGGGGGATTTGGATTTTAGCCCATTCGACATGCTCAGGGTTAAATATTAATATAATAATATGAAAGGTGTAATTTTAGCGGGAGGACTCGCAACTAGACTTAGACCACTTACTCTTGTTACAAACAAGCATTTACTTCCTGTTTATAACAAGCCAATGATTTATTTTCCTGTAATAGCCATGAAAAATGCAGGAATAACTGATGTTCTTATTACTAGTTCACCGGATCATTCCGAAGATATCGAAAAGCTTTTGGGTTCAGGCAGTGAGTTTGGGTTAAATATAAAATATGCCATCCAAGATAATCCTAAAGGCGGAATTTCCGACGCAGTTATGTTAGCAGAAAGTTTTGCAGGGGGAGATAAAATGTTAGTACTTCTTGGTGATAATATTTTTAACTTTGATTTAAACTCAGCAAGAGAAAAATTTGAATCTCAAAATGGAGGCGCAAAGGTTTTTGGAGTAAATATGCCTACTGAGTCAGGTCAATACGGTGTGATTGAAATTGACTCTGAGGGAAAAGTTATTTCGATTGAAGAAAAACCGGAGCACCCTAAATCAGATATAGCTCAGACAGGAATATATATGTATGACGAAACTGTTTTTGGTAGAATTAAGAATTTGACACCTTCGGCACGTGGAGAACTTGAGGTAACAGATTTAAATAATTTATACCTAAAAGACTCAACAGTTACCTGTGATTTAATCGATTGGTGGATTGATGCAGGAACTTCATATGACGAATTACTTAGGGCAAACAATATGGTGGCTGAAAAAGTAAAAAACGGAGAACTTGAATAACTCATGAAGCTTCTTGTAACCGGTGGAGCAGGTTTTATTGGCTCTAACTTCATAATCTATTGGTTAAAAAATCACCCAGAAGATGAAATTGTAAATTTTGATAAGCTGACTTACGCTGGAAATCTCGAAAATTTACGTGAAGTTGAAGGAAACCCAAATTATAAATTTGTAAAAGGTGATATCACAAATGCTTCAGACGTTGCTCAGGCTGTAACGGAAATTGACGCTGTTGTTCATTTTGCGGCAGAATCGCATGTCGATCGTTCTATAATGGAGCCTGCGTCATTTGTTCTTACAAATGTTATTGGTACTCAAGTTCTTCTTGATGCTGCGGTCAAGAATAATATAAAAAGATTTCATCACGTCTCTACAGATGAAGTATTTGGGTCTCTAAATTTAGATTCTACAGAAAAATTCAACGAAAACACCAAGTATGATCCACATAGTCCTTATTCAGCAAGTAAAGCCGGGTCTGACCATTTAGTTCGTGCTTACTTTGATACTTTTGGATTGCCAATTACTATTACAAATTGTGCAAATAACTATGGTCCATATCATTTTCCAGAAAAATTTATACCATTGGCTATAACTAACTTAATAGAAGGAAAGAAAGTTCCAGTTTATGGAGATGGTCTTTATGTCAGGGATTGGCTTTATGTCGAAGATCATTGCAGAGCAATCGATTTAGTTTTATCTCAAGGTAAAATTGGGGAAACTTATTGCGTTGGAAGTCTTACCCAAGATGTTAATAATCTTGAAGTGATCAAGAAAATTTTAAATATTATGGGAAAAAGTGAAGATATGATCGAATTTGTGAAAGACAGACCAGGACATGATAGGCGATATGCTATAGATTTCTCCAAAATAAAAAATGAGCTTGGATGGGAGCCCATGAAGTCATTTGATGAGTGGCTTGAAAAAACCGTTTCGTGGTACAAAGAAAACGAGTCGTGGTGGAAAGATGTTAAGAGTGGAGTATATAAAGAATATTATCAAAAACAATACTCTGAATGATTGAATGTGCTTTTGAAAATGGAAAGAAAGCGGTTGGAGGCTTAAGACATATAACAGTAGGTATTATTGCTTTTAATAAAAATAATCAAGTGCTTCTTATAAAAAGGTCTAAAAAATATAGTCGTCCCGGAAAATATGCTTTGCCTGGAGGATTCGTGGGAAGAGATGAAATAATATCTGATGCAGCTCTTAGAGAATTAAAAGAAGAAACAGGAATAGATGGTTATGTTGAAAATCTTTTTCATATCAACGATTATCCTAATCGCCCAAATGAAGATAGGCAAAATGTTGATTTTATTTTTTTAGCAAAGGTAAATAGCTCAAAATTTATTGATAATGATGAAGTTGATTCAATTAATTGGTTTGATAAAGTAAAAATTCCTTCTGAAGAAGAATTTGCCTTCGATCATAGAGGTGTTATTCTTAAAGCTTATGAATATTCTGCAAATAAATTTAATTTACCATTAATTGGAAGGATTTCAAATGGATAAACCTCAAGTTATTGGAATTGGACTAAATGGATTGGTTGGGAGTAGGATTGTAGAGATTCTTTCTGACAAGGTCGAATTTATTCCGATGAGTTCGTCAACTGGAGTTGATATAACAAAGCCTGAAACTCTAACTATTATTGCAGATTACCCAAATGCAGATTTTATACTTCATATGGCAGCAAAAACTGACGTGGATGGCTGCGAAAATGAAAAAGATTTAGGAACTGAAAGTGAAGCTTGGAAAATTAATGTTGACGGGTCTGGACATGTAGCGGAGATCGCTCGCGAGACAGGAAAAAAGGTTATTTATATTTCAACTGATTTTGTTTTTGATGGAGAAAAAGCATCTGGAGAAGAATATGTAGAAACAGATCAACCAAACCCCTTAAATTGGTACGCCCAGACTAAATTCGAAGGCGAGAGAAAAATTGAGCAGTCAGGTGCTGATTTTGCAATTCTAAGAATTGCTTATCCTTATCGTTCTAAATTTGATTTAAAGCCTGATTTTATGAGAGCAATAAAAGATAGGCTTGAAAAAGGAGGAGAAATAAAAGGAGTCACTGATCATGTTTTTTGCCCTACATTTATAGATGATATTGCAATAGCAATCGATAAAATTATCGAAAATGATGCTATGGGTATTTACCATGGTGTTGGTTCGGAAAGATTAAGCCCATATGATGCGGCTATAGAAATTGCTGAGGTTTTCGATCTCGATAAAAGTCTGATTTCCAAAACAACACGTGAAGAATTTTTTGCAGGGCGTGCACCTAGACCGTTTAATTTATCTCTTTCAAATGCTAAAATAAATAAACTAGACGTAAAGATGCGAGGATTTGAGGAGTGTTTACAACTCATTAAATCCGAGTTACAATAACTTCTTATGACGATAACTTTTGTAGGACATGGATATGTAGGATTAGTAACAGCAGCAGTGTTTGCTGATCTTGGAAATACTGTTTGGGTTATAGGCCACACTCCTGAAAAAATCGAAAACCTCAAAAAAGGGAAAATCCCGATTTATGAACCTGGACTTGAAGAAATGGTAAAAAGAAATGTTGACGGCGGAAGACTTCTTTTTACGATGGAATTTGATCAGGCGATTCCATCTTCAGAGATAGTTTTCAGTGCAGTAGGGACACCTCCAAGGGAAGATGGGTCAGCAGATTTGTCAGTAGTTTTTGAAGTTGCAGAAAATATTGCTAAAAATTTAGGCAAATATACTGTTGTGGCTACCAAAAGCACGGTTCCAGTTGGGACCAACAGGAAGATAAAAGAAATTATTGAAAAAAATAAGCCTGCGGACTGCGAGTTTGATATTGCATCATGTCCTGAATTTCTTAGAGAGGGACAGGCGATTTCAGATACATTGAGACCAGATAGAATTGTAATTGGTACAGAATCTAAGCAGGCTGAAGAATTACTTGTAAGGCTTCATAGTGCACTTGATTCTGGTGAAGCAGGTTCGGCGGGGCATTTTGTATTAACCAACATAGAGACAGCAGAAATGATCAAATACGCAGCAAATGCATTTCTAGCCACCAAAATTTCTTTTGCAAACGCTATCGCAAAGCTTTCCGAACTAACTAGAGCAGATGCAATAAAAGTTCTTGAGGGTATTGGGCTCGACAAAAGAATTGGGGGAAGTTTTCTTCAGCCAGGAGCTGGTTATGGAGGCAGTTGTTTTCCGAAAGATGTAAAAGCTCTTATTTCAATTGCTGATGGATTGGGATATGATTTTGCTCTGCTTCGTGAGGTCGAAGCTATAAATAAAGAAGCTGCTGAAGATATTGTAAAAAAAGCAAGTAATTCTCTTGGAGATTTAAATGATAAAAACATTGCAGTTTTAGGTCTTTCCTTTAAGCCGGATACTGATGACATGAGAGAGGCTCCTTCACTTGTTGTTATAGATAAATTGCTTAAAAGTGGCGCAAATGTAAGTGCTTATGATCCTATAGCCATGGAAAATGCAAGACGGTTAATTGATGGAGTGAAATTCACTAATAGCGCATATGAAGCTGCCAAAGATGCTGATTTACTAATAATTATGACTGAATGGAATGAGTTTAAAGAGATTGATTTAAAAAAACTTAAAAGTATGATGGCCGGAAAAGCACTAGTTGATGGAAGAAATATTTATAGTCCTTCTGAAGCGCAGAAAGCTGGATTTTCTTATATTGGAGTAGGAAGGTAGCCTTATAAAAATGAAAAAAGCTTTTATAACCGGTTTAACTGGATTTGCAGGTAAGCACTTGGCTCAGCACCTTCTTGAAAATAATTTTGAAGTTTCAGGTACATATTTAATTGAGGAAAGTGTAAACGATCTGAAAAATCGTGATCAGATTGATCTTCATCAGTTGGATTTATTAGATTCAGAAAAAACTCATTCAATTCTTGAAGCAGTAAAACCAGATTATATTTTTCATCTTGCTGCGATAGCTTCTCCTCGCGAAAGTTTTAGGGATCCAATGAACACTTTTACTACAAATATTTCCGGAGAATTAAATGTATTTGAAGCAGTCAGAAAGCTTGAGCTTTTTGAAACTAAAACATTGATTATTTCATCAGCTGAGATTTATGGACACGTAAACCCAGCAGATCTGCCTATGGATGAAGAAACTCCATTTATGCCTACAAATCCTTACGCTGTTTCCAAAATAACTCAGGATTACTTGGCTCTAATGTATCATCTGACCCATAAGTTAAAAATTGTTAGAGTAAGACCGTTTAATCATGTAGGACCAGGCCAGGCTCCAATCTTTGCTATCTCCTCATTTGCAAAAAAGATTGTTGAAGTCGAAAAAGGGAAGGCATCAGTTGTAAAAATTGGAAATCTTACATCTAAACGAGATTTTACTGATGTGAGAGATATGGTAAAAGCGTATCTTTTGGCGCTTGAAAAAGGAGCAGACGGGGAAGTTTATAATTTAGGTTCAGGTAAATCATATCTTATGTCTGACATTTTAGACATGATGAAAAATTTGTCTGAAACAGAAATTAAAACTGAGGAAGATCCCGATCTCATGAGTCCCTCAGATGACCCAGAATTACTCTGTGATCCATCAAAATTTATTAGTCTTACTGGCTGGAAAATAGAAATTCCCATTGAAAAGACCCTCAGGGATACGATAGACTATTGGAGAGCACAAAATTAAATATGCCTAAAGCACTTATTACTGGAATTACTGGACAAGATGCTTCTTATTTAGCAGAATTTTTAATTGAAAAGGGATATAAGGTTTACGGAACAACTAGAAGATCAAGTACGGTTAATAACGAAAGGATTAAACATTTTGAGGATAAAATTAAAATTATCTCTGCAGATCTTCTTGATCAAAGCTCTTTAGTTTCTGCACTTCAAATTTCAGAACCTGATGAAGTATATAATCTTGCAGCACAGTCTTTCGTGAAAGCTTCCTGGGATCAGCCTGTTTTAACAGGTGAATTTACTGCGATTGGTGTAACAAGAATGCTTGAAGCTATTAAAAACGTGAATCCAAAAATTAAATTCTATCAGGCATCATCTTCTGAGATGTTTGGAAAAGTTCTTGAAGTTCCACAAAAAGAAACCACTAGATTTTACCCAAGGAGTCCATATGGAGTAGCAAAGGTTTATGGTCATTATATAACCTTAAATTACAGAGAAAGTTATGATATGTATGCTTGTTCTGGAATATTATTTAACCATGAATCTCCAAGACGCGGACTTGAATTTGTAACAAGAAAAATTAGTCATGCTGTTGCTAGAATTAGCCTTGGAATGCAAGATAAACTTGAGCTTGGAAATCTTGATGCACAAAGAGACTGGGGATTTGCAGGGGACTACGTAGAAGCTATGTGGTTAATGCTTCAGCAAGAAGCCCCTGATGACTATGTAGTAGCTACTGGAGAGGCTCATTCAGTAAAAGAGTTTGTTGAGATTGCATTTAACCATCTTGGAATCTCTGATTGGGATAAGTATGTAGTTTCAAATGTAGAAGCACATTTAAGGCCTGCTGAAGTTGATCATTTGATTGGAGATTACGCGAAAGCAAAAGAAAAGCTTGGATGGAGTCCTAAAACTTCTTTTGAACAGCTTGTGAAAATGATGGTTGATGCTGATTTAGAGCGGGAAAAAAGGAATAATAGTTAATGCAGACAGTTTTAATAGCTGGCGGAGCCGGATTTATAGGTTCAAACCTCTGTAAGTTTCTTCTAGATAAAGAATATAAAGTTATTTGTTTGGATAATTTTTTAACAGGTGATAAGCACAACGTTCAAGAATTAACTAACAATGAAAATTTTCAAGTAATAGAAAAAGAGATAGTGGATTTAAATATTGATGAATTGCCTCCGTTTGATTATTTATTTAATCTAGCAAGTCCTGCATCTCCAAACGCGAAAAGTTCGAGAAGTTACATCGCTTACCCTATAGAAACTCTTAGAGTTAATTCTGATGGTACTTATCGCTTGCTTGAGGCGGCTAAGAAAAATAATGCTAAGTTTTTATACGCTTCCACATCAGAAGTCTATGGAGATCCTACTGTATCTCCACAGGCTGAAGACTATTTTGGAAATGTAAATCCGAACGGAATTAGATCTGTTTATGATGAAGCAAAAAGGTTTGGAGAGGCAATGACTAGCGCTTATGTTAGAAAATATGATTTGGACGCACGAATTGTTCGAATCTTTAATACTTATGGACCAAATATGCGCCCAGATGATGGTCGTGTAATTTCAAATTTTATTTGCCAAGCACTTAAAAATGAATCAATAACTATTTATGGGGATGGAGCTCAAACTCGAAGTTTTTGCTATATTTCTGATATGCTTGAAGGCCTTTATGGTGCTATGTTTAAAGAGGGAACAAAGGGAGAAGTAATTAACTTAGGAAATCCAGATGAGAGAAGTATTTTAGAAATTGCACAGATTATTAAAGAGGCAACAGGTTCTTCATCAGAAATTATTCATGAGGAGTTGCCGCCAGATGATCCAAAGGAAAGAAAGCCAGATATTACAAAAGCAAAAAATATTCTAGAATGGGAGCCAAAAGTAACACTATCCGAGGGTCTTCAAAAAACGGTAGAATATTTTAAGAGGCAAAGCAATTAAGCTGCAAACTATTTGCCATAAAATTATATATGAAAGCGATTGTAATTACCCCGACATATAACGAAAAAGAAAACGTAAAAAAGCTCATACAGATATTGGAAGATGAGGTCTTTCCAAATATAAAAAATTATGAAATGGGCATTATCGTTGCGGATGATAACTCTCCAGATGGAACTGCGGATGTAGTAAAGGAGTTAATGAAGAAGTATAAGAATCTCCACCTTAATAGTGGAGCTAAGCACGGGTTGGGGGCTGCATACGTAAGAGCGATGCAGTATGCAATTGATGAGCTAAAAGCTGATATTTTTGTTCAAATTGATGCTGACCTTCAGCACGATCCATATAAGCTTCCTCTATTCTTGAAAAAAATCGATGAAGGATACGATATGGTAATTGGTAATAGGTATAGTGACGGTGGATCAATTCCTAAAAATTGGCCATTAAAAAGAAAGATTTTTTCTATAGTAGCTAATTTATTTGTAAGAATTCTTTTTATGAAATTTCATATTCATGATTGGACAGGCGGATACAGAGCTCTTAAAAAAGAAATTTTTATTAAAGAAAAACAAGAGCTCACAAATTACAGGGGATATATTTTTCAAATCTCATTCCTTCAAAAAGCGGTTAGAGATAAATATAAGATTGGTGAGGTTCCTTTCCATTTTAGCGATAGACAGTCGGGAGATTCAAAAATAATTCCACTTAAATACATATTTGATGTTTTTAAATTTGTTTTGACAACAAGAATTAAAGAGTTGGCTTCTGGTAGTTTTGGAAAATTTCTTGTGGTTGGTGGGGTGGGGTTTGCGATAAACGCGGTTATGCTGCGAGTTTTGGTGGAAAATTTTGGTTGGCATCCTTCGGCCGCGAATCTGGCAGGAGCAGTTGTGGCAATCTTTTCAAATTATAATTTTAATAACCTGTGGACATTTAAGAGTCATAAAGTAAAAACTGTCAGGGAATATTTTGTTAAGATGGGACAATTTTACGCTACATCTGCATTTGGAGTAATAGTTATTCAAACTGGTACTATATTCATAATGGATCATTTGTTTGGAAGAGAAAATTATTTCATTTATTTCTTACTAGGAACAGGATTTTTGTTAGTATGGAATTTTACTATTTATAACCGCTTTATTTGGCGAACTCACAAATGATCTTTTAATAGGATCTTTTAAAACTTATGGATAAGACCATTGAAAAGTTAAAAAAACTTGTTACCTCAAAAGAATTTTTGGTAGTTTCGGCAATAATTATTTTAGGAGCTTTCATAAGGCTCTATAAAATAAAAAGCTATATATTATTTTTGGGCGATGAAGGAAGAGATGCTTTAGTGGTATATGGGATTCTTCATGGCGATTTGACTCTTCTTGGTCCGACCTCATCAGTGGGAGGATTTTTCTTAGGCCCAATTTATTATTATTTGATGGCACCATTTTTGCTTCTTTCGAACTATGATCCTGTTGGGCCTGCAATAATGGTAGTAATTTTGGGTCTTGCTACAATTTTTCTGGTATATAAGTTGGGTAAAGAATTTTTTGGAACTGCTGCAGGGCTTATTGCTTCCCTACTTTATGCTATTTCGCCAATTGTAATCATATATTCTAGATCTTCGTGGAATCCAAATGTTTTTCCATTCTTTACAATAACAAGTATCTACTCGCTTTATTTAGGAATTAAAACGAAGAAATGGTGGTATTTTACTCTCGCAGGATTTTTAATGGGAATAAACCTTCAAATTCATTATCTAGCTACGTTTGTTGGGGCAATATTATTTATTTACGTTACTTTTGTGGAATTTAAACCAAGAATTTCCTGGGCAAAAGAATTAATAAAAAGATATCTATTTATGTTTGCTGGTTTTTTGATAGGTTTTTCTCCTTTCATGGCTTTTGAAGCAAGGCATGAATTTTCAAATTCCCAAAATATAATTCGCTTTATTTTTGATTCTCCAGATACAGGTTTTGCTGGAAATATTTTTATGAATGTAAAAATTGTATTTGATCGACTTTTTGGAGGACTTCTTATTTCATATCCGCAGCATTTAAATGAAAAATTTTATGATCCGACTATTGTTAGATTTTGGTATTTAATAACTATTTTAATTGGATTAATTTTAATTGGATTTTTCCTTTATTATTTTATAAAAAACTTTAAAGAAAAAAAAATATTTCGACAAACATTTTTAATTTTTATTTGGGGATTTGTAGGAATCGGACTTTTTCTTTTATATAAAAAATCCGTTTATGATTATTATCTTGGATTTTTATACCCACTCCCATTTTTACTCATAGGTCTTCTTTGCTCACAAGTAATTGAAAAGTATAAAAAAATTGGTAAACTCATAGTTAGTATTGTAGTTTTAGCTTTAGTAATAATAAGTCTAAAATTTGCTCCTATCAGACACCCTGGAAACTATCAATCAAATCAAATGAAGCTTATTTCAGATTTCGTATTAACTAAAACAAATGACAGACCGTTTAATTTCGCCATAAGCGGTTCTGGGAACTCAGATCATGCATATAGATATTTCTTTAAGCTTGCGGGAAAAGATCCAGTTCAAATTTATGGATTAAATATAGATCCGAAAAGAGTTACTGTCACAGATCAGTTGTTTGTCGTTTGTGAGCAGAAACCATGCTCTCCTCTTGGTGAATCTGCACTTCAGATTGCTGGATTTGGTAGAGCAGAGATAGAGCAGGAATGGGATGTGTCAGTAACTAGAGTTTATAAATTAAAACACTATAAAGGTGATGAATGATTAAGGAAGATTTAGAGTTGGTAATAAATTATATAGTCGATGAGGGTGAAAAAATTAACAAAAAATACCTCGAGGAAAAAGTAGGATCCATCGATTACCTCGCAATATTTTGTAAAGATGAAAAAGAAAAGCAAGAACTCCTAGGCTTAATGGATAAATTGGGGGAAGTTGTACAAGAAACTCCAACGGGACCAAATTATAAATTATTAACTCCAATAAAAACAAAATCAGGTAATGTAAATTTGGTAAAAATAAGAAATGCAGATCCTAAAAAATCTCACAGAGGAGCTCCTGACTTTAGAGTAAATGATTATGTATTATTTAAGAAAAAATATTTAGGCCGTCAAAATTTTAATTTAATAATAAGGCCAGGATTTGAGATGATTGAAATTTGGGATCCAAATGCAGATGTCTTGGTTTACTATCTGAACATACCGTTAACTAAGCAGCTAGGAATTACATAAAATGAAATTTAAAATAATTTTTTTTGATTGCGATGGAGTTCTTCTGTTTGGTTTTCCTCTTGCTACACTTGAGAAAAGTTTAAATATAAATGATGAAATTTATGAAAATCTTCAAAAGTATCATAGGGAGGAAATAACTTTTGAAGATTGGAGGAAGATTGCTGAAGAATGTTATAAGTTAGTAAATTTAAAAAAAGATTATTTTTTAAATATGATGGATTTGAGAAATTATCAAATAAATCCTGAAGCAGAAGAGTTGGTCAAATATCTTAAAGATAATAAATATGAAATTGTTATTATTTCTTCAGGGGCAAAGGAATATGTTTCTGAGGTAGCAAGTAAGCTTGGGATAAAATATTTTAGATGGAATTCAATTTTAAATTTTGATAGTGAAGGAAATTTCAAGAACCTTGGAGCATTTGGTCCTGATACAGATTCAAAAGTGACACATATAAATGAAATTTGTAATGAGCTTCAAATAAATCCACTTGAGACTATTTTTATTGGAGATTCAGATAATGATATTAAAGCTTTTGAATTTACCAAACATGGAATTCTTTATGGGGACAAAAGATTAGATCTTCAAAAACATTCATGGAAAAATGTATCTGATTTGAGAGATGTGATTAAAATTTTAGAAGATGAAGAATGAAGCTACGCACAGAATTGATTTGAGAACTCAGGATTGTCCTGTTTGCGAAAAGCCGATGGGGGATATGCCCGGTAGTCGAGATGCAGTTTGTCATTATTGTGGCTTCAAAGATCCGTGTTGTGAATGATCATCTAGGAGTAGTACATGATGCAAATATTTCAATTTCAGTTGCATGAGAATTACCGGAGTTGTTTGTGATAGCTAAATCTATTGCATTGCTTTGGAATGAAATATTACTTTTAGTAGATATATTAAGTTTCTCTGCAATAATTTTTTCTCCGGACTCAAGTTCAATTGGAATATTTGAATTAGGCCTTTGAGTTAACTCATATTTTCCATCTCCTTGAGATAATAGAATAATAGGTAATTCAGGATTTAATTTTTCAAAATGAAAAGCATTTCCATCAGGAAGAGATAAATTAACGCCAACCTTATTTGCGCCGTATGTACAATCGATTACTTCGGATGTGTGATTCCCTATATCCATTAATACCGATAAGCCAAAGGTTCCCAAAGTTATCGCTAGTGCTCCTCCCATAAAAGCCCCAGCCATATCAGACCCAGTAGATCTTCTCTCAGAATTACTCATAGGGTGGAATTATATACCCTTTATATTTATATAAATTTATATATATTTAATGGCCTCAAAATGGGGTTAAAATACCTATTGACAGGTTTTATGAGAACGAATAAATGAGGCCAATCGCCATAAATATAAGGCTTATAAAAATTTTCGGATTTAGTTTTTCTCCAAGTATCATGTAGGCAAAAAGTGCCACGAAAATCGGAGAAAGAAGCGCGAAGAGCGATTGATTGCTTAAAGACATATATTTATATCCCTTAATTCCTAGCCAAAATGCCATGCCATTTATTAGTCCGACTATTAATAATAATAAAATTGTATTTCTTTCTTTCTGAAAATTAATTGAGAGTGAATGTTCAAATGTGATGCTCATTAGTAAGGAAAATATGAATAGCGAAAACATAGAAAATGCCATAACTGTAAAAGGTTGGAAAGTCAGATTTGCTTTTTTTAGAAGTGGTCCTAGAAGCGCATAAAGCACCGTATCGGAAAGTACTATGGTAATTCCTAATAATTTATTCATTTTTATTTTCCTCCAAAGTAATTAAAAGCGGACAGTATAAAAATTGATTCCACATGTTTTTTGAAGCTTTAAGAAGTGTTTCAGTTTTTATTACTTTTCTGATTCCTGGCCAAGGATCAATTATCGTTGCCAAATTTTTTTCAATTTTTTCAACGATTATAAAATGTTGAGAATGTGCTTCTTCACCAAGTATAAAATCGTCCACATAAAGTGTGAAAGGTTTTTTCAGTTTTAAGAATAGCTGAAGGTTTATTCTATGATGAATAATATTTATATTGTTATTTTGATTTTGCTTAGTAAGATAATTTGTATAAAATTTATTATTTACATACAAGTTTGCTCTAGTATTATATTTTTCGATAAAAGAAGTAATCATGTTTAGGGAATATGAATTATCCCGAGGTTTTTGAACGCCATTTAGAATAATCTCTAACTCCTTTTCTTTAGTTGATTTTATATTCCCTAAAATCATAAGAGAAACCGGAAGACAACCTTCATATGTTTCTTGTTTGTAAACTTTTAACATAATCGGCAGTATACACCTTTATAATTTTTATATATATTAATACCGAATTTAGCTTCAAAAATAAAGGAAAATGCCTATTGACAGGATTTCTATTGATTAGGGGTTTGTAAAGCGATTGAAATTATTTCTATTGCCCTCTGCCACTGTAATTCTGCTTCTTTTAAGCATTCTTCTTCGGAAAGGTGTGGTTTTTCTACTTTTAACGCGCCTGATCTTAGCTCTAAATATCTATCTTTATTGAATTTTTTATGAGTTACAAGGCGTTTCAATTCAGCATAGTCTGCGGATCGACTATCTCTGTGAGTTGCTTTCTCTTGCTCATTTCTGTTAAAAATTCTAACCTTTTCAGATACTATTTGTTCGAGTTCAGGTACTCTAATGACGTATACTTTTCCGGCTGAATCCGTAATAGTTCTTTCCACTGTATTGCGTTTGCCTGATTTATCAAAAGTATATAATTCTATTTTTCTAAGTTTGAAAAATTTTTGTTCTGATGAAAGATGTGAATCTGCTGGATCTTCAGGTTTATCTTCAAGAAAATTTATAAAGTGTTCTCTATTTTTTTCATTTGGTCTTATTTCCCATTTTGTATGATCTCTTTCACCCTGTAAAATATCAAATACATCGGCTTGCGCTTGCTCTTCATCTTCGGCTGAATTTAACCAAATCACTATATCCATGTCTCCATGAGGCCTTGTGATTTTTCCATCGCAATGAGCTTCCACAGCATATCCTCCGCCTATTTCTATATCTCCACCGTGATTTTTTGCATATGCACTTAAAGAAGATACGGTATTCAGATCTCTGTCAGACTTAATTACTTCTTCTGATGCAAGTTTTGCTTCGGGTGGTTTTGGTGTATCTTTTTGGTCAATCATATTTTCTAAAGATTCCAGTTAAGTTTAAATTCAGAAGGAAGTTCAAAGCCCGCCATCGTGAAATAAGAAATCAACTGTCCATGATGAATTCTTTCATGCGTCATAAGAGTAGATATATGATTAACTAGTGGTCTTTTAAATCCTGGCCAAACAACTAGAAAATCCTCTTCGCGTCTTCTTGATCTTACAGCATCTGTCCATTCTTTATCAGTTTTTTCAAGAAATTTAATAATTTCTTTCTTAGTTTTATTTTCATCTTTTGAGGGAAGTTTGTCGGATAAAAAAAGTGAAAAATCCATTTTTCCTGTCTCTATGGCATTTGCGTAAACTAGCTGAGTTCTTCCGAGGCATCCAAATTCCCAATAAATCGGTTTCCATTTTTCACCATCAGGTTTGAACTCCAATTGCTTATCATTTAATGAATTCAAAATCTGAAGAGTTTCGTTTCTCGTGAAATTCCAATTTCGTACGAAAGAATTAACAAGATTTTTATAAATCATAGTGAGAGTATATAACTTGAAAAATATGAAAGCAATTTAATTGACTTGCATGTAGTCGAGTTCTATAATTCGAAGCTATGTCAGGTTTAGAAAGTTATCCATATTCTCCAACTGATTATTCTAGGGTAATGAAGTTGGGTGAGCAGATGATTAAAAATGTAACTCAGGGGATAAATTTAGGAGAAGGGGGCAGGATATTTACAGTTGTTACTGACCCAGCAGATCAGGCTGAATCTGATTTATTTTTGACGGTACTTAGAACAGAGCTTGGTATCAAGCCTGAAGATGAAAGACACATCGATGTTTCATCTGTTTTAATCTCTTAAGATTAGGTATTGCTACTCATAAATTAGGAATTGACCCAGGCCAAATGGAGCATCAGTCATTAGAGGCAAATTTTTTTCAGCATGTATTTTTGGGCTTTGCTGAAGATGGAACTGGGTTTAGGATTGGTGAAGCAGCTATCATGGATGGTTTTATGGAATCTGCTCAAAAAGAAGAGGAGGAAGATTCACTAAGAAAGACTCCATTTTGGGATTTTATTTCTGATTTAGATATTGATTTGCCGCAACAGCTTAATAGAAAAATGGTTGTAGTACATTATCCAGATCTAGTTACGGATATAAAAATTGTAAATCCAGCAGATTTTAATTTGAGTATATTTCCAAAAGAACAAGCGAGTGATATTCGCGATCTACTCAGTGTTTATTCAATTTTAACTAATGCAAGTCAAAAAATTAAATTAGATAATCCTCAGGGACATCTAGTAGTAAATTTAGTTGATAATTCATTTAGGTGGTTATTTGCAAGAAATTTATTCACAAATCTGGATATGGGCGGCGATCTTTCAGTTTTAGAAACACCCACAGCTAATGCTAGAGATGTTCAAATGCAAAATGCTCTTGTTGAGGAAGTTATTGCTTTAAAAAGCAAGAAAAATCCCCGATAAAGGGGATTTTTCGTTCAGTTTCTTGGATTCCAAATTAAGGATGTCCAAGAAAGTAATCAGCGAAGTTTAAGCTTTTCCGATCTTGTACATTCCTGTACCACAGACTGGACACTTTCCTTTCATTGCTGGTTTACCATTCTTCATGGTTACAGGCTGAGCTGATGGATCATCTCTCTTTGCTCTGCATTTTACGCAATACATTTCTGCCATATAAAATTCACCTCCTTCCAATTGGGACAGAAACTAGCGTTTCTTTCCCAACGATTCTTCCTAAATTGATTTCGCAAATGGGAATTCATCATCCAGCCATTTGCGATTATCTTAGGCTAGATTCCATTGATAATAATAAATAGAAATATCTGGGCAATTATTATGAAACCTGTTATGATTCCAGTTTTTCGAAGATCGTGATTTACATAAGCATAAGTAGCGACATGAGGTCTACTTGAGGGAAGATTCAGTTTATAAGAGGAATCCACTTTTTTCTCAGTACTAGGGATATCTTGAGCAGAACTTGTTTCAAGGTGGTAGGTTAAATGTCTTTGATCGGCAACCAACTTTTGCTGGCGTGTTTTTCTGTGTTTTGCCATTTTGCCAAATTAGCCTTGTTTGAGGCTACATAAGGCAAGATACACTATTGACACCGAGGCTGTCAAGGAGTAACAATGAATAACTATGTTACAGAGTATCATACTAGGTCTAATTGGAGTTATTTTTCTGTGGTTAGGCTTCCTTAGCTACCTATATTACAGATTACTGACGCATTACAATAAGGTTATCGGAGAGTCAGATGGACAAGGTCTTAGAGCACTTTTAGAGAAAGTAATTAAGGTAACTTCTGAAAATAAAAAAGATATTGATTTGCTAAGATCCTATTGTGATAGAATAGAACAAGATGGCAACTTTCATATTCAGAAAGTTGGTTTAGTAAGATATAATCCCTTCAAAGATACCGGAGGAGATCAAAGTTTTATACTTTCCCTGGTTGATAAGAACAATACTGGAGTGATTATTTCTGGATTGTATTCTAGGTCAGGACTTAGATGGTATGCTAAGAAGGTTCAGAATGGACGTGGCGTTGAGCATGAACTGTCCGATGATGAAAAGAAAGCTTTGAAAGAAGCTGGAAGTATAGATAAAAAATCATAATTTATGCTTAAAGATAAAAAAATAATTTTTCTAGCAATAATTTTCTATTTGGGAGCTACCGGTGTTTCATATTTTGCTTTTACCAAGACTCCTCTTGCTTCTAATTTAAGTTCTCCGACTCCGCCAAAGATTGATGCAAACGGGCAATTATCTTTTGATGAATCACTTCCAAAAACAGAGCCATGTCCGATTAACGGGGTTAAATATTCAAAGCAGCAAAAAGATTGGTGGGAAGGTCAACGGCCGCTTGGTGTCATGATAGAAAATCATGAAAATGCTAGACCTCAGTCAGGAATAAATGAATCTGATATTACTTATGAAGCAGTAGCAGAAGGTGGAATTACAAGAACTCTAAACATTTTTTATTGTCAGGCTCCAGCTCAAGTTGGACCTGTCAGAAGTGCAAGGACATATTTCTTGGATTTCATGTCTGAATATGGGGATAGTCCTCTCTATGCGCATGTAGGTGGCGCAAATACCCCAGGACCAGCAGATGCGCTCGGACAAATTGACGAATATGGATGGGGAGGATATAACGATCTAAATCAGTTCTCAATTGGCTTTCCGACTTTCTGGAGAGACTATAATAGGCTTGGGCATACTACAGCTACGGAGCACACGATGTATTCAACCACTGATAAGCTTCTTAAATTTGCTAAGGATAAAAGAGGGCTAGGAGTAAAAGGTGAAGATGGAACCCCATGGAATAAAGGATTTATTCCTTACAAATTTAAAGATGAAGAATCTAAAGGCTCAGCACAGACCATTCATGTAGAGCATTGGGCAGATTATGGTGAATATGCTATTGATTGGGTATATGATCCAGCTACGAATAGCTATAACAGAAAAAATGGTGGAGTCGCGCATCTTGATAAGAACACGGGTAAGCAATTAAATGCCAAGAACATAGTAGTTCTTAGTATGGATGAAAGCAGTGCAGATGATGGATATGAGAATAATGCTCATCTTCTTTACGGAACAACCGGTAGTGGAAAAGCGATAATATTCATGGATGGAAAGAAAATAAATGGAAAATGGAGTAAGGACTCAAGAACTGATAAAACTGTGATTACGAACGCAAGCGGTGAAGAAGTAGAATTTAATCGAGGAAAAATTTGGTTCCATATTATCCCCCAAGAAGGCGTTGCACAGGTGAAATAGTTTGACATAGTTTACTAATCCACAGTTTTTGGGTAAAATAACTCGGATATTAACTATGTTCGAAGATTTAATCACATCAAAGTCTAGAATTAAACTAATCAACGTTTTTTTGTCCTATTCCTCGGAAATGTTCCATGTTAGAGAGCTGGTTAGGCGCACAGGGGATGAAATAAATGCAGTAAGACGGGAATTAGGTCACCTAGAAAAGAATGGAATTTTATCAAAAGAGCCAAGAGCAAACAGAGTATATTATTACCTAGATAAGAATTATGAATTTTATTTTGATTTACTCAGAATTGGTTCAAAGACTTTAGGGCTTGGAGAAAAAATTCTTAAGAATAGAGTAAAATTAGGACGCGTCAAGTATGCTATGTTTTCTGGTAGATTTGCTAGGCATTTGCCAAAAGGCCCAGAAGATGTAGATCTTTTGATAGTAGGTTCAATTGTTCTTCCAGAGCTTGCGCTTCTTGTTCGCGAAGAGGAGAAAAGAATAGACGCAGAAATTAATTATACTGTTATGACAGAAGAAGAATTTGAATTTAGAAAGAAAAAAAGAGACCCATTTATCTTATCAATCTTAAATGGTTCAAGGGTAATGATAATTGGAGATGAAGAATCAATGATCTCATGATATTTTTGACTTTGATTAGTCATAGTAATTTAATTTAATTTATGAAAAACCCCAGACTTTTATTTTTAATCATAATTTTAATAACTTTATTTGCTGTATTCATTAATCTTCCGCCTAAAGTAACTATTCAAGGAAAAACTTACAATTTTAAATATAACCCAAATTATTTTGCAACCAAATATAAGCTTGGTAAAGCCATTGAATTTAGACAAGGACTTGATTTAAAAGGTGGAGTTAGTATTACTTTTAAAGCAGATGTTTCAGATCTTCCATCCACGGAAAGAGACCAGGCGCTTGAGAGCGTAAAATCGGTTATTGAGAGAAGAATTAATCTCTATGGAGTATCCGAACCGCTCATACAGACTGCGAAGGTAAATAATGATTCTAGAGTGATCGTAGAGCTTCCTGGAGTTACAAATGTAGAAGAAGCGATTAGCCTTGTGGGAGCGACTGCCAAAATGACTTTCTGGGAAAAAACTGACAAAGTTGATCCTATCGTGGCGACTTCATCGGCATATCCTATTAATGCAGCAGTTTTAAGTCTTGGGCCTCTTCGTCAAACAAATCTTTCAGGATCAAATATTAGCTCGGCGGCAGTTGTTTTCGACCCAAATACGGGAAAACCTCAAGTGCAATTAAAGTTTAACTCAGAGGGTGCAGAAAAATTTGGCGAAATTACAAAGAGAAATGTAGGAAGTCCGCTTGCAATTGCTTTGGACAATGTAATTATAGAGGCGCCAAATGTAAATGAACCAATTCTTACTGGAGATGCAGTAATTTCTGGAAACTTTACTCAAGAAGGCGCAAAAGCACTTAGTACTCAACTTAACGCTGGTGCGCTTCCTGTTTCATTGACGGTTTTGGAGCAGCATGTGGTGGGTCCAACGCTTGGTCTTGAATCGCTTCATAAAAGTTTGATTGCAGGAATAATCGGATTCATCACAATTGTGATTTTTATGATTGCTCTTTACGGCCGACTCGGCATTATTGCGAGCATTGCTCTTCTTATTTATGCTCTTTTAAATTTGGCCGTATTTAAGTTAAGTAGCTTGACGCCATATGGAATTACTCTTACCCTTGCTGGGGTCGCGGGATTTATTCTCTCAATTGGAATGGCAGTCGACGCGAACATTCTTATTTTTGAGCGTATGCGAGAAGAAGAAAGACTAGGAAAAAGTAGAAAAACCGCAATTGAATTAGGATTTGCCCACGCATGGACTTCCATTCGAGATAGTAATGTTTCCACTCTAATTACTTGTGTAATTCTTTATTCTTTCGGAACTGGAATAATCAGAGGATTCGCATTGGTTTTGGCAGTTGGAGTTATTATTTCCATGTTTTCAGCAATAACAATAACTCGAACTATGTTAAGACTTGTTTATAAATAATATGAATATAATCGGACATAAAAAAATATTTTTTGCTATCTCGCTCATCATAATGATTCCGGGGATAATTTCTCTGATTCTTTTTGGACTAAATACTTCAATTGATTTTACGGGTGGAAGTCGCATGAAAATTACATTTTCAGAAAATGTAGGAGAAACGCAGAAGGCATTTATTGTAAAGAATCTTGAATCTCAAAAAATTAAAGTAATTTCCACAGAGCCTTCTGGAAGACTTCTTATTGTTAGAACTAGCCCCATGGAACAAAAGCAAAATACGCAGTTTAAAAAAGACCTTGCCGCAGCGTTTAAGGGATCGAAGCAAGAAGAATTTTCGACAATTGGGCCGACAATAGGAAAAGAAACTACATTGAATGCTGTGAAGGCTACGGTTATTGCATCACTTTTAATCGTTATTTACATAAGTTTAGTTTTTAGAAAAGTTCCAAAACCAGCATCATCAATTCGCTTTGGGGTGTCAGCAATTATTGCTCTTATTCATGATGTATTGGTAGTTCTTGGAGTATTTTCAATTCTAGGATATTTATTTAATGTAGAAATTGATGCCTTATTCGTAACTGCGTTATTAACAATTATCGGATTCTCAGTGCATGATACGATTGTAGTCTTTGATCGTATTCGTGAGAATTTGGGACGCTCCTCAAGTGAAAATTTTCCAAAAATTGTTAATGATTCCATACTTCAAACTATTGGCCGATCATTAAACACCTCGATAACAGTTCTTTTGGTACTGTTTGCTTTGCTTCTTTTTGGCGGAGAAAGCATAAGATGGTTTGTAGTAGCGCTTATGGTAGGAGTTGCATCAGGAACATATTCTTCAATCTTTAATGCGTCTCCTATTCTTGTTGTTTGGCATGAATGGAGCGTAAAACGCGCAAGAAATAAGTAGTAAAAAATATGAAAGCAAGAATTCAGGCAATTATTAAAGAATTGCAAGTTGAATTTCCCGGGAAAAATATTGTATTACTTCCATCTATTGATCCAAGGGAAATAATCTGTGAGATAGAGTCCGGAGAAGATGAAAGCGTAGCTATAGCATATATTAAAAGTTCTGAGCCCCATTTCCATATAAAATCTCAGGAAACATATGAAGTAGAAAAAGGTGAGCTAACTTTAATAAATGAAGACAAGAAATATTTCCTAAATAATGGAGATAAATATATTGTTAATCAGGGGAATGTGCATTCGGCAAAAGGTCAATGGACTAGGGTAAGAGTAAAATCTGTTCCCGGCTGGTCACAGAAAGATCACATTTTAGTTTAAAGGTGATGCTATATGAATTATTCAGGTTTTCTAGCCCAAACATTAAAATCAGCTTCAGAAATTGCTAATAAAAACTTCGGAAAAGTAAAAGGAGCCACAAAGCCCGGTGATAATAATCAAGTTTTGACCCAGGCGGATCTAGAAATTGGTGCTTTCATAATTTCAGAAATAGAAAAAAAATTTCCAGACCATAATATTATTGACGAAGAAGCTGGAGTAATTGATAAGGGCTCGGATTTTACCTGGGTGGTGGATCCAATTGATGGAACCAGTAATTTTGCAAATGGCATTCCAACATTTGGAATCATAATTGGACTTTTAAATAAAGATTTACCAATTGCCGGAGGGGTTGCACTTCCACGCTTTGATCGTATAATAACTGCAGAAAAAGGGAAGGGTGCATTTGAGGGAAATAGAAAACTTCAGATATCTAATGAAAAAGAATTAAAAAACTGTTTGATAGCGTATGGAATTGATGGGCATCAAGAAGATCCTAATTTAACTTATGGTGAATCAAAAATTCTTGCTGATTTAGTTTTAAACATAAGAAATCTAAGAAGTAGTAACAGTGTTTTTGATTCCGTAATGGTTATGCAAGGTAGCTACGGAGCATACATGAGCAAATCTTCAAAGATTTGGGATAATGTGGGTCAGCACATAATTATTGAAGAGGCGGGGGGAATTTATACAGCCTTTAATGGAGAAAGAGTTGATTATTCAAATCCACTAGAAAAGGCTGGAAAATTATTTAGTTGTTGTTTTGGAGCTCCTCAAATACATAAGCAAGTTCAGGATATAATTAAGCCTTTGATTTAAAAGGATTAAAGCCTTGTTTTCTTAAATTTGCTACAGGAATGAAAAGAGGTTTTGGAAATTTATCCCAAGAAAACCAATCTAATTCTTCGCATTTTTCAGGTTCCATATTCTTTACTTCTCCAGATTTAATTTCCGCTGTTACGAAAAGAGTTATATAGTGTTTGTTTTCTTTCTTGAAAAAGTCATTTGTAAATGCAACTGGTTTGATTTTTGTTAGAATAATTCCTGCTTCTTCTTTTGCTTCTCTTTTTGCACAGTCTTCAAGTCTCTCATTAAATTCGAGGTGTCCACCCACAAATGCCCATGTTCCGTTTCCGTGAGAATTTTTTCTTTTTAGGAGAAGTACTTTATCTTTTTTAATTATTATTACTCCAACACCAACTCGAGGGAATTTGGCTTCATTCATTTAGGAAAGTTTTTGCTTAACAATATTACTTACCATACCCATGTCTGCTTTGCCTTTAAGTTTCCCATTCAATGCGCCCATGAGTTTTCCCATATCTTGCATTGAAGTTGCGCCAGTCTCGGTTATGGTTTCATCTACTATTTTTCTAACTTCTTCTTCAGGCATTTTTTCAGGAAGATATTCTTGGAGAATTTTAAGTTCTTCTGCTTCTTTATCGACTAATTCTTGGCGTCCTGCTTTTTCGTATTCTGAGATGGAATCTCGTCTTTTTTTTGCTTCTTTTTCAATTACAGCCAATATATCTTCAGGAGTTGCCTCGTATCCAGCGCCACCTTTTTCTATTTGATAGTAACTGATAGATGACATTAGCATGCGGATAGTAGACTTCTTAACTTCATCTCCGGATTTCATGGCAGATATTAAGTCTTGTTGTAATTTTGCTTTATCCATACTGTGATTATATCTTATCCTTCGTTTCTTGCAAACTGGCCAGTATCTTTTGCCTTTTTAAACATATAATTAAAAAATATTAATGCTACAATTATGTAAATTGTGTTTTCCATAAAAGAAAAAGTATAGAGTCTATAATTTACTGCTCCGGTTTTTATCCCAAATCTTGCTGCTTCAAATACAAATGTAGGAGGGAAGAGTAAAGCAATTTTCTGAAGCCAATCAGGCAAAACGCTAAGCGGAAAGAAGGCAGCAGTTAAAGGTTGAAAAAGAAAAATTAATCCCCATGCTAAGGATTGGATTCTGGTTCCAAATCTAAATATAGCTCCAAGAATTGCTATTCCTGTAGAACACCCAAACAAAACTAAACTAATAAAACTGAGAAAAATATTAGTTGAGCCCATATCAAGAATATTAAAACTGAAAATTATAAAAGCAATTAAGCTGAATAATATAAATGTTAAAAATGCCTTTATAATTCCAGAAAGAATGTATGCAGATAAATACTCCGATATTGAAATTGGCGAAATAAACATATTACTTAAGTTTCTTGACCAAACATTCCAAAGACTTCCTACAGAAATTGAGTATTGAGTAATATAAATTATTTGCCACAGAATTATTCCCATTAGCAGATAATCATTTGTGCCAGAATTGTTTCCAGATAGAAATCTTGAAATAAATCCAAAGACTATTATGTTAATTGCAGGAAAGAAGAATATATCCATACTTACTTCAAGAGAGTGCTTGGTAATGTATAATTCTTGAAGTAAAATTGCTTTTATTCTAGCTAATGACATTTTTTTCCTTTCTGGCAATTTCTAAAAATACGTCTTCTAAGGTAGGTTTTTTAATTTCAATATCAGTTATCCAAATATCTTCCTGTCCAATTCCAAATATTATTTTTGGTATTAATTTTTCTTCAGCAGAAATATTAACGGTAAATTTTCTAATAAAATTATATTTATATTTTTTTGATTTAAGATATTTTTCGATTTTGCTTTGATCAGCATCGAAGGAAATTATGAGATCAGAGTGCGTTATTCTTTTTGTAAGCCCGAGCGGAGCATCTTTAGCGACTATATTTCCATGGTCGAGAAATATTACTTCATCGCATATTCTTGTAACCTCCTCCATATCATGAGAGGTATATAAAATTGAAACTCCATCTTCTTTATTTAGTTTTTCGATAAGCTGTAAAGTTTTATCCGCAATATCTGGATCAAGAGAAGCAGTAGGTTCATCCATAAGAATTAATTCTGGGTCATTTATGAGAGATTTAACTAGGTTTACCCGGGCTTTTTGGCCTGAAGAAAGATTATGATATTGTTGATTCATGACTTCATTTATCTCAAAATAAATAGCTAGTTCTTTTATTTTATTTTTAGGCTCTTTAACTTGATAGAGATGAGCAAAGACTAATAAATTTTCATAAGCAGAAATTCTTCCCTGAAGCGTATTGAAAGATGAAGTAAAATTTATTCTCTGGAGACAGTACTGTTTATTCTTTTGAAAGTCTTTCCCAAAATAAGAAATACTACCACCGTTATTTAAAGTTATTCCAACAAGCATTTGAATGGTTGTTGTTTTACCGGCTCCATTTGGTCCAAGTAAGCCTATTATTTTTCCTTTTGGAACATCAAAAGAAATCCCTTTAACGGCTTTATATGATCCATAATTTTTAACAAGGTTTTTTACCTCGAGAACGTTATTTTCCATAGTCAGAATATTAAAGCTTCATATAAGTTTTAGTGAAAGAGGAAAGTAAGATTAATTAATTTCTTTTATTCGGCGGAGTAAAAATTCTTTGTTATTTTTATCCATATCCTCGTCGACTTCTTCGAAAAGCTTCTGTAATATTTTACCAATTTCTGGTCCAGGTTTCAAAGAGAGTTCCGCCATCACGTCATTTCCGTCAATAGCAAGATCATTGATCGAAAATGGTTTTGGTGCGAGCTCTCCTGCGACTCTTTCTTTAAATTTCTTAAGACGCCAGCTCTCTGCTGTTTGGGTGCCTCCGCCTAGCCTATCTCCAATTCTAAGATCCATCATATCAGCTACATTTTCTATGCCTATTCGTCTTATAAAGCGCCTAACACCTGCGTCACTTAGATTTTCATTTACTGAAAACATGTGCCACCTTATAAGATTTACAATTCTGGAGGTTTCTTTTTTTGAGAAGCGAAGACGTGAACAAATTTCATAAGCTATTTTTGCTCCCGCAATTTCATGATTATAAAAAGTAACAAGGCCATCTTTATCTTCGCCTCTGACACGTGGTTTTCCGACATCATGGAGAAGTGTTGCGAATCTTACGATAGGATCTATGGCAGGTGTTTCTTTAAGTGATAAAAGATTGTGTGTAAATACATCGGTGGTGTGATGTCTTCCTGGTCTAACTTGAGAAACACCAATTCCAAGTGTAAGTTCAGGTAAAATTATTTCAAGAATTCCTGCTTCTTTGAGTAATATTATTCCTTTTGCAGGATTTGGGCTTCCCATAATTTTTAAAAGTTCATCGCGAACTCTTTCTCCGGAGATTTCTTTAATAAGCTTTGCATCTGCTTTAATTTCTCGTCCAGTAGATTCGTCAATATCAAAATTTAGTTGCGCAGCGAATCGAATGGCCCGCATTAAGCGCAGCGCATCTTCCTTAAATCTTTCTTTTGGATTCCCAACGCATCTAATAATTCTTTTATTTATGTCATCCTGTCCATTGAAAGGATCCACAAATTCTTCTTCATTGTCATTGATCTTCATTGCAACAGCGTTCATAGTGAAATCGCGTCTACTCAAGTCTTCCTCTATCGTTTTACCCCACTCCACTTTATCAGGATGTCTTTTGTTGCTAAATCCTTGTTCTGTTCTGTATGTAGTGATTTCAATGATCGAATTGTCTTCAAGGGGAATACCTACTGTTCCAAAATCATTATTGTAATAAGCTCTTTTAAAGAGCTTGGTAATGTCTTCTGGTTTTGCGTTTGTCGTCATGTCATAGTCTTTGACTGGAATTTCCATGAGTAGATTTCTTACGCCTCCTCCTACGAAATATATTTCAAAATTTGCTTCAGTAATTTTTTTATAAATTTCTAAAATTTCCTGAGGTATTTTATTTTTCATTGTTATAGTTTTCCTTCTTTGTTATAGTATATCAACATTCTAAAATCTTGGTAATCATGAAGAAATGGGAGTTGCAAAATAAAACAAAAATTGACTCAGAAAAATTTGAATATTCTAACTTAGTAAATATACTTCTTGAAAATAGGGGAATTAAGATTAAAAAAGAAATTGAAGAGTTTCTAAATCCTACTCTTGAAAATTTAACCGCTGAGAATTTAGGCATAAACAAAAAAGATCTTGATAAGAGTTTAGTTCGAATTAAAAAAGCCATAAAAAACAAAGAACAGATAATTATTTTTGGAGATTATGATGTAGATGGTATAACTGGTACGGCGATTCTCTGGGAAAGCTTGAATAGCTTAAAAGCAAATGTCATGCCTTATATTCCGCATAGAATTGAAGAAGGTTATGGTCTCTCCATAAAAGGAATTGATTTAGTACTCGAAAAATATCCTGACGCCAAGATTATCATTACAGTAGATAATGGAATAGTTGCAAATGAAGCCGTAGAATATGCAAATTCAAAAGACTTGGAAGTGATTATTACAGATCATCATGCTCCAGGAGAAAGTTTGCCAAGGGCTTTTGCTATAGTTCATAGTACAAAAATTTGCGGTTCTGCAGTCGGATGGTTTTTATCGAAACAAATTACCATTTACCAATTACCAATTACCAATGAATTTATAATTAAAAATTTTAAATTGAAATTTGATAACGATGAACATCTGAGTTTAGTAGCATTGGCCACTGTTGCTGATGTCATGAAGCTTAATGAGTTTAATAGAAGTTTACTTGTTTTTGGATTAAAACAATTACATGTTACTAAAAGACCAGGACTTATTGAGTTGTTAAAATTGTCGCAAATAGATCAAGAAAAAATTGGCGTATATGAGATAGGGCACATTATTGCGCCAAGATTAAACGCGATGGGGCGAATCGAACACGCGATGGATAGTCTTAGATTTCTTTGCACAACCAATTTACCTCGTGCCAAAGAACTAGCCAATAAACTTCATATGACAAATAAAGACAGGCAAGAATTAACTTTTGATTCCTTAATTCATGCAAAAAATACTGTGGGGGAAAGTAAAAATAAATTAATTATTATTTCAGACAAAAGTTACCAGCCGGGAGTTATTGGATTAATTTCAGGGCGGCTTACTGAAGAGTTTTATCGCCCATCCATGGTGATTTCAGAAGGTGAAGAGTTTAGTAAGGGGTCTGCGAGATCAGTTCATGGATTTAACATAATTGAATTTATTCGGCAGTTTTCAGATTTACTAATAGATAAAGGTGGGCATCCAATGGCTGCGGGATTTACTTTGAAAACCAAAGATTTGGGAGTATTTAAAAAAAGAGTTGAGGAAAAAGCCGAAAAAGAAATTGATAAAGATATCCTTATTCGAAGTCTGAAAATTGATTTAGAGTTTCCATTAGGCTTAGTAGGATGGAAATTATTTGAAGAAATTTTTAAACTTGAGCCATTTGGATATGGAAATCCCGAGCCAACTTTTCTATCAAAAGATATTGAAATAACAGAGATGAAATTCGTTGGAAAAGAATCTAAACACTTGAAATTGAAATTCCAAATTCCAAATTCCAATTCCCAAATTGAAGGAATATTATTTGGTTACGATAAAAGTTTGGATTTAAAAATAGGGGATACTGTCAGTATTGTTTATTCGGTTTCTGTAAATGAGTGGAATGGAAATAAAAAGTTGGAGTTAAAAATAAGGGATATAAGAAATGATTATTCGTCGCGTCTAACTCTAATTGGCTCTAGTTGATCAAGTTGTTGCATGGCTTGCTGTCTTTTTCCTGGATCGCGAAGACCATCCCAAATTTTTTCAGCGGCTAATTTCATATCAGGAATTCTCAGTAATTCAAGTACTCTTACAAAAGCATTATCCACTCTGGCTTTTTCTACTGGGTCTGTTGGATATAATTCTTGCAATGAGCTTAAAGGTGTTGTAACTTCTTCAGCTGGAGCTGGTTGCGTTAATAATACTTTATGATCGGGATCATGAGAGACTACTGATCTTTCCAAAACTGCTAAATCTTTCGCTCTTAGCATCTTATCTGGTTGACCACTTTGCATGTCTGGACGTAGTTCTTCAACTCTGCGTCTAAATGGTCCTTGTGCGGTAGATATTATTTCTTCGATCTCATCTTTATCTGGTACAGGATGACGAGCGAGGTGTCTTAATTGCTCGTTTCTTATCTCATGAGGTGTCATATCAAATGCGTCTCTTTTTTCGTGTGGTGTTGGATTTTCTGCTCCCATGCTTTCTTCTACCATAACAAATAAAATTATGCTCTCAAACTGAGCGTAATGTCAATGTTTGTTATCACGCAAATGTGTATTAAAGCACTCTGAGATTTTGTTGTCAAGCATATTTGAGGCTTGTTTGAAGCTCGGCAAAATATTAAAATACGATGTAATGGAAAGAACACTGATTAAAGATACAGTAAATAAGGTTGGGGAAGAAGTAGTTTTAAAAGCTTGGGTTCACATAAGGCGTGATCATGGTAAATTAATATTTCTAGATCTTAGAGATAGGACTGGTCTGGTTCAGGTGGTAGTTATTCCTCAGAGCTCCCCAGAAGCCCATGAAGAAGCCCAAAAGCTTAGATCTGAGTTTATCATTGAATTAAAAGGAAAAGTAAACCAGCGACCTGAAAGAAACGTAAATCCAGATCTAGTTACCGGTACAGTTGAGATCGAAGCAAAAGAAATAAAGATTCTAGCTGAAGCTCTAAATCCGCCTTTTGATATAACAGCAGATGGACTTGATATAAATGAAGAAATAAGACTTAAGTATAGATATCTTGATTTAAGACGCGAAAGAATGCAAAAAAATATAAGACTCAGGAGTGATTATATGCAAGCTCTCAGATCATCTCTTTTAAGTAAAGATTTTACAGAGATCGAAACTCCTATTCTTTCTAAAGCTACTATGGAAGGCGCAAGGGATTTCGTAGTGCCATCTCGTTTTCAGCCGGGTAAATTCTATGCGCTTCCTCAAAGTCCTCAGCAATACAAGCAGCTTTTAATGGTTTCTGGATTTGAGAGATATTTTCAATTCCCAAAATGTTTTAGAGATGAAGATCTTAGAGCAGATAGAGGATTTGAATTTTCGCAATTAGATTTAGAAATGAGTTTTGTAACTCGCGAAGATGTTATGGAGACAACGGAATCTGCAGTAAAAGCGGCAGTAGGTGCAGTTGGAGGAAAGTTAAAAGATCAAAAATTTCCAGTAATTGACTATAAAGATGCCATGGAAAAATATGGAGCTGATAAATTTGATCTGCGATCTGAAGAAGAGAAAAAAGATGGAACACTTGCCTTTGCATGGGTTATTAATTTTCCATTCTTTAGAAAAGTAAGTAAAACTGAGATCTCTGATATTCTTGATAGCAAAAGCGAATGGACATTCACTCACAATCCTTTTAGTATGCCTCTTCCAGAGCACTTAGAGTGGCTAATGAAGGGTGAAAATATCGATCAAATTAAAACCACTCAATATGACTTAGTTTGCAATGGTCTTGAAGCAGGTGGAGGAAGTATCAGAGCGCACACTCCTGAAATTCTTAGAGCTACATATAAAATTATGGGGTATACGGATTCCCAAATAGAAGAGAGCGTAGGCCACATGCTTGAAGCATTTTCATTTGGAGCACCACCTCATGGTGGAATTGCACTTGGTCTTGATCGTCACATAGCTCTCTTGCAGGGAGAAGATTCTATAAAAGAGACAATGGCATTTCCTATGACATCGACTGGCAGAACAGCTGTTATGGACGCTCCTGCATCTATAGCAGAGGAGCAGTTAAAAGAATTGGGAATTAAAATATTAAAATAAACGTTTAATCTTCATGAGTTTCAAAGATTCTTTTAAAAAGAATAAATTTAAAATATTCTATTTAATTGTTTTAGGAATTATTTTTGTAATTTTTATTTTTATCGCTGCGATTAATTTTCAAATAAAAAGACAAATTCCAAAATATAATATTAACTTAAAACCAATTTCTTTTAATCCAGCACCTTTTCCTCAAATAATAAATAATTATCCTCCTGAAATTTCCGCACAAGGAGCAGTAATACTTGATGAAGATTCCAGCGTGGTGCTTTTTGAAAAAAATTCAAATCTAAGATTTTCACCTGCATCTACAACAAAAATTATGACTGCGCTTGTTGCCCTCGAATATTTTTCACTTCAAGATATTCTTACGGTTTTCAGAGATGATGTGGAGGGTTCAACAATCAAGCTTTCAAAAAATGAAAAAATGACATTTGAAAATCTGATGTATGCCATGATGCTTCCATCTGCGAATGATGCCACAGTCGCAATTGCCCAGAACTACCCTGGAGGTCAAGAGGCTTTTGTGAATCGCATGAATGAAAAAGCAAAAGAATTAGGTCTAATTAATACTCATTTCCAAGATCCTGTAGGGCTTATGGATATTGATGATTATACGACTCCAATTGATTTGGCAAGGCTTAGTGTGATCGCTATGAAGAATCCACAGATTGCAAAAATAGTATCCACAAAAAATAAAACAATCACGAATGCTGAAGGAAAAACGTATGACTTGGAAAATTTAAATATTCTTCTTGATCTTCCTGGGGTAAATGGAGTTAAGACTGGGTTCACGGAGGAAGCAGGTCAAGTTTTGGTGAGTAGCAGGAGGGTCCCAAGTACAAATAAAGAGGTAATAATTGTTGTTATGCAGAGTCTTGATAGATTTGGTGATTCAGAGTCATTGATGAATTTCTTGGACAATAATATTAGTTATTTATCCATTCGTCCTTAACTGCAGGAACAAATGCTATAAACGAGTTATTTCCCTCAAAAACTATTACTGGTATTAAATAATCTTGAAGTCTGCCTTCAGAGTAGAGAGCTGGATAAACATTTTTAATTAATATTTTTGGATCATCTCCGTTGTGACTGGCTACATAACCTTTTCCGTTTTTCAAATCATCAAATGCTTCTTGAGCAGTTTTAATTGGATAAGTTGCTGTTTCATCTAATATATTTTGGTGAGAAAAATTAGCATCTAAAATACTTCCCATAAGTTCTCCAGCCCCAACAGTTAGTTTCATTGATGTGTTGGCGCCTTGTGGATATACGATGGGTAATTTATCTTTAGATTTTTGAAAGAAATAAACGTTAGCTATGTTTGAATCTACGATTCTTGAAGCTGGAGTCGTCGTACCGTTTTCAAGTTTCATAAATTCAACTTTTGTTTTTTCTTCATCAATGTCATCAGGATAAAATTCTAAAGTTTTTAAAAAATCAGTAGCTGGATCTATGGCCTGTGATTTATTTGTAAAATTTTTCGTTTTAATATTATTTTCATATTTAAGATATGAGGAAGATAAATTAAATTCCGAGAGCTTTATATTTAATATCAAATTTTGTTCAGGTCGAGAAGGATTATTCCATTTATAGACAAAGTCTGAAATTTGCTGGGGACGAGACCGAAAACCAAGACGATCAACTTTTTTACTTGCTTTTTCAACAGCTAAAATATCAGGACCGAGCTGTTCCATTTTAAAGACTTTTTCTGATTGGTTAAATCCTGGAAGATTTCCACTAATAGTATCGATTTCATATGTAAAATCCTTCTTAATTCCATCAGGGAAATATTGTTTTGGAAGTTTTCCAAAAGTTACTGTAGGGGGTGGAGGAGAAGATGGGAGAATTAATTCTTTTACGAATAGTAAAAATTTAAGAGCGATGAATAAGATAATAATTAATCCGAGTGCAACTGCTCCCCATTTTAAACCTTTTCCAAAGTCCATCTTTACTATACTTAGCGTAGGCATATATTGAGTATAAGGTAGATTTTGACTATAATGCAACTTAAGAAGACATATTTAGGCTTCAATTTTTAAATAATGACAAGAACAAGAATCGCACCAAGCCCTACAGGTCAGGATCTTCATATCGGAAATGTCTACACGGCACTTCTTAATTATTCTTGGGCAAAAAGAAATAATGGAAAATTTATTTTGAGAATAGAAGATACTGATAGGACAAGGCTTGTTGAAGGTGCCGAAGAAACAATTAAAAATTCTCTTTTATGGTTTAATATTGCTTATGACGAAGGACCAGATGTTCCAGGACCGCATCAGCCATATAGACAATCAGAAAGATTGGAAATATATAAAAAATATGCTGAAGAACTTGTAGAAAAAGGACTTGCGTATTATTGCTTCTGTGACTCAGAAAGACTTTCTTCAATGAGAAGTGTTCAGGAAGCTTCTGGACTTCCGACTCTTTATGACGGGTTATGTAAAAAATTCAATATTTCCGAATCCAAAGAAAAAATAAAAAATGAACCATATGTAATTAGGATGAATACCCCCAAGGATGGTAAAACAGAATTTGAAGATTTGGTAAGGGGAAAAATAGAATTTGAAAATAAATTGATTGATGATCAAATTCTTTTAAAATCGGATGGATTCCCAACATATCATCTGGCAGTTGTTGTAGACGATCATCTTATGGAAATAAGCCATGTAATTAGAGCTGAGGAGTGGATTTCCTCAACTCCAAAGCATATACTTCTTTACAAATTTTTCGGTTGGAATCTTCCTGTTTTTGCTCATGTGCCGATTCTTCGAAATCCAGATAAAAGTAAACTTTCAAAAAGAAAGAATCCAGTGTGGGTTAGTTGGTATAAAAGTGAAGGATTTTTGCCTGAAGCAGTATTAAATTTCCTAGCTCTTATGGGATGGAGTCATCCTGACCAAAAAGATAAATTTGATCTAGATGAATTTATATCACTTTTTGATCCAAGAGATTTAAAGCCAGTTGGGCCTGTTTTTGATATCACAAAACTTGAGTGGCTAAATGGACTCTATATTAGAGAAATGAATCCTGAGGAATTAAAAAGAAAACTTGAAAAGTTTTATAAAGAAGATTCAGAATTTAGTGTTATTTTCGAAAGTAAACACATTAGTTTACTTATTGGGCTAGCGCAGTCAAGAATGAAAAAACTTTCAGAATTTAAAGACTTGGTTAATGCCCCTCAAAAGCAAAGAGAGTTTTCTCAGGAGGAAAAAACGGCTGGAGAAAATTTATTAAAAATGCTTGATGAAATTAAACCTTCTGATTGGAGAGAAGAGATGATCTTAAACCGATTAAAAAATTTTAGAGATCAAGAAGGAGTTTCTATGAAATTAATTTATTTTCTGATCACCGGCAAGGAGCAAGGCCTACCATTAATTGAAACTATGATTAAAATTGAGGGTCGTGATCAAATACTCCAAAATTTAAAAAATCGAATTCAATAATTTTGTTGCTTTAATATTGATTTTATTATTACAATAATACTTATCAGCATTTAATAAATGGAAGTAAATACAAACTTATTAAAATCTTTTGGCTTTGCAATCGAAGGCATAAAGCTTGCATATAAATATAATAGAAATATCAGGATTCACACTGTTCTTGGGATAATAGCACTTATCCTTTGTTTCTTGCTCAAGCTCAATGGATTTGAAATCGGAATAATCTTAATAACAATTCTTTTAGTAATTGCTGCAGAGATGATAAATACGGCGATTGAAGAAATGGTGGACTTAATTACCCAAGAACATAGAGAGCAGGCTAAAATCGCAAAAGATGTTTCTGCAGGGATGGTGCTTGTTTGCGCAATAGGATCACTTATTATCGGAGTAGTTATTTTTATTCCCCATATTTTAGCTTTACTTTCTTAAAATCCTCTTTACTATTAATTTAATTCCTGATTAGCTATTAGTGTGAGCAAAAAAAAATCTAGCAAGCAAATAAATAGCACTAAAATAAATCGTAAAAAATTAATTTGGTTTTTTGGTTTTGTAATTGTTGCAGCCGGGATTTTTTTACATTTAAATAAACTCCAATCAGCATCGTGTGCAAATTCAATTAGTTGCGTAAATGAACTTTCAGGTAAATATGATTCATCCAAAAATACTGGGGAGTTTATGAATAAAATTGTAAAAATTCCTGATCAAGCTGTAGAAAATACGTTAACCAAAAATGTATTAGGTGATACTACTTATAACTCTAATAAGCATATTTATGTCGACTTAACGAATCAAAAGCTATACGCAAAAGAAGGAGACAAGACTGTTTATGAATTTTTAATTTCATCTGGAAAATGGCAAAAAACACCAACTGGCGATTTTAATATTTGGATAAAGGTAAATTCCACGCGAATGAAGGGTGGAAGTCGAGAGCTGGGAACGTATTATGATCTTCCAAATGTCCAATGGACTATGTTTTTCTATAATGCAAATATTCCAAAGTCTCGTGGATATGGAATTCATGGAGCATATTGGCATAACAATTTTGGTCATCCCATGAGTCATGGATGTATTAACATGAGAACAGAAGAGGCAAAGCTTATTTATGATTGGGCAGATCCTGCTCCAACGGGATATTCTACTTTAGTAACTCCTCAAAATCCAGGAACTCCAATCACTATATATGGTAAAGCAGCAAATTACTGATAAAAAAATATTCTTAATCCTTTTCACTTCATTAGTTTTGATAGCGGGCTTAATCCTAATCTCTTATATTTACAAAAGTAATTTATTTATAAATACTTCGATTGCGATTCTTAAAAATTCTAAAGATGTACCAAGAGATAATCAAAACCTTGGTTTGAATATTTTTTCAAAAGATGAAAAACCTCTGAAAATAGATGAAGATATTACTTTAATAAGCACAGGTGATATAGGGTTGGTACGCGATATAAATTATAAAATATTACAAAAAAATAATCCCAACTATCCCTTTTTAAATATCGCAGATTATCTTAAATATGCCGACTTAACTGTTATTAATCTTGAGGGACCCCTCATTAGAGATTGCCCCGTCATTCTTGATGGGTTTACTTTTTGCGGAGATGCTGAAAATGTTAAAGGGTTAGTATTCGCAGGGATAGACGCTGCAAATCTTGCAAATAATCATACCACTAATTATGGTTTGGATGGGCTCGAGCAAACTGAGAATATTCTTGAATCAAATAAAATAGCTGCGTTTGGATTAGAAAAAAATAAAATTAGATATATAAAAATTAAGGAAAAAAATATTGCTTTAGTAGGGTTTGTGGAATTAGGAAATAATTGGGGAGGACTTAATAACGCGACATTTGAAAATGTTACTCGCCTAAATAAGGAAGCAAAGGAGAACGCAGATATTGTAGTTGATGCGTTTCACTGGGGAGTTGAATATACATACAAACCATCTGAGAATCAAGTTTTGATTGGGCATGCTGCAATTGATAGTGGAGCAGATATAGTTTTAGGAAATCATCCGCACTGGATTCAGCCAATTGAGATGTATAAAAATAAATATATTATTTACGCACAAGGAAATACCATTTTTGATCAAGATTGGTCGCAGGAAACTCGTGAAGGCGTACTATATAAATTTATTTATAAAAATGGAGTTTTTGAAAAAGTGGATGAGAAATATACAATTGTTGAAAATAATTCTCAGCCTAGATTTGCAACTGATGAAGAATCGAAATTAATTAAGAAGAAAGTTTCAGGGAATTAATAACCTGCGTAGTGAATTATTTTAGCTCTTTTTTGTAATTCTGAGATTAAATTTTGAGTTCTTTCCCCAGATTTTTGTTGTTGAAGTTGCGTTCTTGCTAGATTTCTCATTTGATCATCTGTAGTTCCTTCAGGAAAAGAGCTAGAATTTGCAGTTACAAAATCTTCAATTTCTTTGTCAGTTACTTTGACGTCTCCTTCTGTCATTTTTTTAAGAGCGATTTGTATTCTAATTTCGTCATTAAGTTCATCTTGTGTCATTCCTTGACTTTCCATAGCTTTTTCGAGAGTAGTCCCTTGTTTCTTTAGGCTTTC
The DNA here is from genome assembly GCA_964637955.1 of uncultured Gammaproteobacteria bacterium. Classification (GTDB taxonomy): domain Bacteria; phylum Patescibacteriota; class Microgenomatia; order Levybacterales; family UBA12049; genus 2-01-FULL-39-10-A. Next base: position 45,698 of record CAZWXQ010000003.1, read on the forward strand.
AGAGATAGTTTTAATCTCGTTATCGATATCTTTTTGGACTATTACTATCTTTCTATTATCAGCTTCTTGGAGGATTAATTTTTTGGTAATAAGATTGTCTAGAACCATTTGTCCACTTTGTTTTTCTAGAGATTTAATAACTACGATTCTTGAAATTGGCTCTCCATTAACGCTTGCTGCTACAAACACACCTTTAAATATGAATGCCATTAAAAAGATTAAGATGCATGCTATTACAATTAATGCAATTCCCTTTGCAGCTCGGCTTTTTTCTGGTCCTTTAACGGACTTGGAATCAGGAATTGAAGCAGATTGGGTTACAGTTGTAGATTTAGTTGGAGTTGCTTTTGAAGAGCTACTTGATTTTTTTGCTTTTTCAGCCATGCGCAGATTATGCTATATATTGAATTTACTTGTCAAGTATTAAAGTATTTTTAATCCTAATTTTTATTGAAATATTTCCACAGCTAGGAATAAAACGTAGACTGAAATCATGATTATTCCATTTAATCTAGAAAGAAAATGATCTTTATAAGAGAATAAGAAAAATAAGCTTAGCGCTGTTGCTATAAAAATAAAAGTTGAAAAGAAATTGTTTACAGTTATAACTTGTCCATCATGCAAAAGTGTAAAAATTCCAAAAAGTAATGTACTAACAGCAGCAGCTCCTATATAGTCACCCATTGCTAAATCTTTTTTCCCTGAAATTACAGATCGTGCTGCAAGGGTAAGTTCAGGAAGATCTGTGCCAAGAGCGATAATGATTAAGCTAATATAAAACGCAGAGATATTAAAGAAATTCGCAAAATACATGGTTTTATCTACGATTAGACTGCTAGCAATAAAAACTGCTACGAGTCCAATAATTATTTTAAGAAAGTCTTTTAATGAATAAGCTTTAACGTTTAGAAGTTGTTCATTTTCTCTATCAAAGATTCCATTTTTTCTCTGAATAACAAAGAGTAATACAAAATAAGAAGCAATCATAAAAATTCCTTCAAGGTTTGTTACTTTTTTATCTAAAGTTAAAAGAGCTGGGGTAAGAATTACTATCATGGTGAGGAGAAGTTGTTTATTCGAAAGTTCATGTTTTAAATTAATTCCATTTCCAAAAATTGCGAGGAGGGGAATAATTACTAAGAACAGCACTATTATTCCTCCAAGTAAATTTCCTACGTATATTTGAGCATCATGATCTGCTACGGCTTGAAGCCCAACTGAAAATTCGGGAGTTGAAGTAAGAATTCCCAAGAAAACAAATGAAAATGCAAATGCAGAAAGTTTTAATTTTTTGGAGAATTTACTAGCGGAATTTATAATGAGTCCTGATCCTAGCCAAATGAGAATAAACGCGACTATATAAATCAAGAGATTAATAAATAGCATCTAGATTCAGTATATATGTTTAGAATAAACTGGGCAATATTTGATGAGGCATTAGCTTAAGTTTTTAATTATTTTTAAAATTTCTTCAGGTTTATCAATTAAGTAATCGGGATTATTTTTTTCTAAACCTTCTTTTGAATTAAATCCCCATGAAACTGAAATTATTTTTACTTCTGCTTTTTGACATCCATGAATATCTCTAATTTCATCACCCACATATATTATATTTTCTTTTTGGACATTTTGACTTTTTACAAACTTGTTTATAGTTCTGTCCTTTCCAAAAAGAGAAGCATTGTCGTAGATGTAATCGAATACACTTATGTTATTTATTTCTAAAAATTCCAAAACGTTTTCTCTTGCATTTGAGGTTAAGATTCCTAGCTTAAATCCCATTTTTTTTAATTCATTTAATACTTCAGGGATATTTTTAAAGGGTTTTATTTCCAGCATTTTTTCTTTTTGAAGTTTTTTCATGTCATGAGCAATAAATGGAATTTTATAAATTGGAATTTTTAATTTTCTTAAAACATTTATTGCACCTTCAGATCGAAATTCGTTTATTTCATTTGGGGGAACTTTGTTTAAGTGGTACTTGTCAGAGAGTACGCCTACTATTTCTAGAAAGTGATCAAATGAATCAGCTATGGTCCCGTCAAAATCAAAAAGAATAACTTTAATCACTAATTTATATTATACAAATAATTGAATTTAAAATAGTTATTTTTGCATTTTTGTAGGTAGAGAATGTATTCTTACTTGAGAAGGTTCACTGCTGAGAAAATTCATCATTGAGCTTAAATCTAGGTTTTCTTGATTCATCATTGTTTGCATTAATGAATTTAAGATTTCTTGATCAACAGTTCCAGATTCAAAAAGGGCCATTTCAGCTAATTGAATATCTTCTTTAGTTAAGTATCTGATGAAATCGCCTCTTGCTAATAAGCCTCTTAAAACAGCAGAAAGATAATTACTCTCATGATGATCTTGTCCCAAACTATCCGTCATATTTTTTATTAAGACAGTTTTAATATCTTTTTCGTCACCTTCTAAAGCAGCTTGGAGTGTGATTGCTAGAATTCGTCCTAATTCAGCTTTTTCTTCAGAAGTAGGTGACTCCAGATTAACAGCACCAAAATCATAATGAGTTACGAGAAAATCACCTTTCCTTAAAGTATTATCACCAATTTGTAAATCTTCTTCTACTCGTAAAATATTAAAATTATCGCCATGTCTGTCGTGATCAAAATGCTTGCCGGATAATGTCATCATATCTTCAGTTGCTTGTAAGGCTATGCCAAGTGCCTTGAGTTCTTCCGGTGTAGCAGTTTGGCTAAATTTATTAAAGGGTGTTCCTTTTGCAATGCTCGCAACTTTATATGCTTGGACTTCATCACCATGTGAAGTTTGCTTTCTGACTATGCCGTGATCTATCCAGTCAACTGTTTGAAAAGCTATTGTGTGTTCACCTGTGCGAACGGTTAAACCATCATATTGAGCATGCATAAATTCAGCTTGTTTTTTGCCGGTATCATAATCTGTTTCAAGTTTTGAAGATGCACTTGCTTGGTCTAGAACATGATTCATTGCTTGAATAGTAGTGGAGTTGAATGTATCGCCGGCAGCCTCACGCCTTTTTATAAATGTATCAAGAGAATCTTGAATATGTTTAAATTCATTTTGAGCAAAAGTGTAAACATGATTGCGAAGTAGCGTTACTGCTACTTCATCTAATTCATTAAGAGGATGAGTTAGTTTTGCCCGAACAGTAAATTGATATGCACCGGCTCCTAGAGTTTTCCCAACATGCGCAATTCCATCAAGCGTTATATTATCAGCACCGTTTATAGGAGGAATTGAGGCCTCCATACTGTCAAATACTTGTAATCTAGTTGGCCAATTTGCTTCTCCTTTGACTCCTTCCATGCCGTTTCTGATAGGTTCCGGGGTATCTGGATAGCTATGGATTGCTTGCGCTAGTTTTACACCTGCAGGACCCATATTTTTTAGGGTTAATGCGATCGCTTTTCCGATTATAGTCTCATCGCGTTCTTCTACTTCTCCAAGTGTGTGTGCACTAACCATAAGGCCTGAAAGAAGTAGGCGTTGTTCAGCTTCTGATGAGTCTTTAATGTAAGACATTACTAAATCTCTTCCAAAAGTTGTATATCTGTTGAAAGTGCTATTTAAATCTTCATGTTCGTTAAATGGAAGTGTTTTATTTATAACGAAGTCTACAAGCTGCTCATATTCACCTTCATCTCTATTGCTTCTTCGCACGACATTCGTAGGAAATGCTAAAAGGTTCATGTAATATGCACGACTCTCAAGGCTGGAATTCCAAAAATTATCATATGCTGAGCGCAGTCTTCCTTTCATTTCCGCTCTTTTTTGTGGGTCTTTAAAATTTATATCTTTAGTTGCATAGGCTGCGACATTATCTAAAGGATTTTCCATGAATGCAGTTATCCATCCTGGGCTGTCGAAGCTATGTCCATATCTTTCCATATCTAAGCGTGCTTTCTCAAGACGTTTATCAATTAAATCTATATAATCATCCATTTCTTGTTCAGTTAATTTTCCTGTAAGTAAATCAATTGTTTTGAGTCTTGTGCCTTCATCTTGAACGACAAAATCAAGTCCAAACTCCGCCAATGGTCCTTTTGCTCCTTCGCTACCCTTCAGAAGGCGAGTTTTACCTACTTGTTGACTGTGTTCAAAAATGTGATGAGTAAGTGCGCTTTGCGTTTCTAATGCTTCAGCAAGTTCCTGTAGCATTGCTTCATGCAGAAGTCCACTTTGATTAGTTTTTTCTATTACTTCATCCACAATTGAAGTTATATTTGTATAATAAGATTCAAGTTCAGGATGAAGTGCCATTTCACTAAATGCTTTTGTAGTGTCTATGCCATGTTCTCTGCGGATAGATTCTCCCCAGCCTCTTACCAAAGCTTTTCGTAGCTCAGGTGATTGGACAGAGCAGTCATATAAAATAGTTTCGGTAAAATTTCTAAGTAATTTAGAATCGACGTGATCACCTTGTAATGCTTTTAGCTGACCTATAATTAGGCTGTCATACCCATTATCCCAGCGCTTACTGGGATGTCTTTGAAAAAATCCATGCTTTTCATAAATCGCATATGATTTTGCTATTTGTAAGGGCTCAAGGTTTTGGGAAGTTAAATCGATCTCTACGTTTCGGAGGAACTGTTGCTCAAGGAGTTCAGTTATTTCCGCTTTGAATGAATCACCTGTTTCGAACGTTCCTTTGCCAACTTTTGATTGGACGGTCTTAAGGCATTCTTCAAATGCTTCAGGCGATAGGGAAGAGGAGTTATTTTCCAAGAACTGAAATACTTCATTTCGCGCATGTAAGAGAAGAAATCTACTAGCCCATTCTTCCGGTCCTGGAGTTTTTTTGTAATCATATTCTCGGATAATTGTTGGATGCAATTTTCTTAAAGCAATAAGTCTTTGCGTAAGCTCATCTTCTGACTTGGAAAATCCATCAGCTCCAATAAATTTAAAATAAATTTGTGGATCTAAAGCAATTGGAGGAATTATGTCTTCTCCGTTTGGTTTTCTAATCTCTAAAACGACAGCTCTATCTAGAAGAGACAAAGCTTCTTCTTTTTCAAAAAGAATATTATCTTCATCACTAGAAAATCCCCGAGCATGTTCTAATACAAATTTTACATACGGATGATTTAGACTCATTCCCATTTCTTCAGGAAGCCAAATTTTTATCTCTTTTTCAATATATTCACCGTTAACTTCTTCATGAACTATGAAATCTTCGTTTTTACCGGAAAATGGATTGTCCATGTATTGTTCTTTTAATTTGGAAAATGAATCGTAAAGCGTATATTTTAATTCGGTAGTTGGTAAAGTTGAAGTTTCAGCATAAGCATATTCATAGCGCTCAGAAAATAAAGCTTTTATTACTGGTTTCCACTTATCCGGATCCTGCTGAAGAAGAATACCAAGACGATTTATTAAAGCAGTTGCTGCTTCGCTTCCAATTGGCATGTGTTCTGCATCCAGTTGACCACCTATGAGTTGGTTTGGGATAGCCAAAAGAAAAGGAAATTGCATGATCAAGTCTCCTAAATCTTCAGGTGTCGTAATGTTTTGTATCCTATCTATTGCAGGTTTTTCAAATGCTTTTTGCTCAAGCATTCTATCGTAAGAGGCATCAAAGAAAACTCTTCTTTTCGCTTCAAGATTATCTTTAATATTATATTCTTCCCATCCATAAAAATCTTTCAACGCGTCATATGAGCCTATAATTTTACCCTCAACGTCTTGCATTATTTTAGGAAATCCGGCTTCCATATACCTAAACTCTCCTGCTCGTTCACTTGTGATTGGATTATGTGTAGGAAGTGTCGCTAAGCGCGGATCAGAAATGCCTAAAACTATAAGTGTGTTAGCGATCGTGGTTTGATTTGTAGAGTTATATTCCTCTAGTGCCTTGTTTACTAATCCATCCCAAGGTGGTGTAATTCCTTCTGGTTCTGGTTTTCCAGCAAGACGTGCATCATGTCTTTTTTTCCATATTTCAAATACTTCGCCTTTCATATAGGTGCCATATGTAGGTAAATAAGGCATTTCTCCAAAGTCGAATAAATTAAGTAATCCGCGGTGCTCCGGATGTACACGACTTAAGGATTCTGTAAGTTTTCTAGCTTGATCTATAACATCAGGCAGTTCCAGTCTTTCTTTTTGGGTTCCTGCCAAATCTTGAAATTCATCAAATGCTTCTTTTATTTCTCCCAATATTCCCATACTTGGTGCTTTTATTTCTCCATGATGTTCAAAATATCCAGATTCACGAAAAATATCTGTTTTCGGAAGATTTGAAACTAATGGCATCGGATTTATAGGTATATCTGAGGTAAATATTTTATCGAATAGTGGAATGGCGTCTTTTGGAGAATATTGAATCTCTTTGTGCTTTGTATCAAAACAGGATTGTAGAATATCATTTATTTTTCTTGCTCTTTTAAGTCGTGCTAATTGTCCAAGTTTTGTTCCACTGGTATCTATCCATTTATCCAGATTTTTTGAAATAAATTTAATTTTTCTTTTGGTTACGGTAGAGGTTTCTATTCCACCTTCAACATAAGGATGAGTTTCTAGGCCTGCTTTTTGAAAATCATTCTCAATAACGTCAACATGTTGGAAATCTTCCACTATTGAAGCAATTTCCGAAGGAATTTGTGTGGGTTCTGCAGAAGGAATACTTTGAAAATCTTTTTGCTTACGGCGTAAATGCTGTGCGAGAATGCCTTCCGAATCCATGATAATTCGTTTTGAAAGTGAGGGACCTGGGTGAACATCAAAAAACTTGAAAAGTTCCCCAAATCTATTAGGATCAGATATCAGATCGAATGCCTCTCTCAAGCCCGAATGCTGATAATCTGAGTAGTAAAGAAGAAATGTTGGTAGGCCATATGCTATGGCTTCTTCCATTTTTGTATTTTCATCAGAATCGAGTATATGGTGTGTAAGTTCATGTGCCATAACTCCTGCGATTAGATCTTCTCTCCCATCTTTTATAAATCTTTGAAGTAATTCTTTTGTAAAAAACATAGTAGGTGGATTTGATTCTCCTACAATTGAAGCATTAACGTTCCCGCGTTCGTCTGTGATATAGAAATTAAACTGTGGAATATCCTGGCCTCGGAGTAAATATTTTTTCGCGAAATCAGAGCTAAGTAGTCTGGTAGCGACTCCTTGCATATAAGCGGTAAATACTTGTTGTTGTGGACTCTCGACATTAAATCTATCAACACCTGTTGGGGTAGCTATTTGAAAAGCTTCTACGGCATTTGTGGAAATAATTCCTTGTCTAAGTTCGCCCAAGAACTGCGTATTTGCTTCATCGCGACTGAGGAATGAAGAAAATTGTCCTTTAGCTTCCGAGTTAACAAGAGCTATATTATCTATTCTTAGATTACTTACTAATTCTGTCATGTTATATTTTGATTAACTTTCAAACAGTCATAATTAATAAGAATAATTTCGAGCATATATTTATTATACTTAAATTAAATATCTTATAAACACCTCTTGACAAAAATAAAATTAGCAGTACACTTAGTGTATTAAATACATTAAGGCAAATATTGCTAATTTAAAATTAGGTTTTCAAATTAAAAAAAAGGAGGTGAAAAATATGAATGAAATAAAAACAGCAGTAATAGGTGTTGATCCTCAGATTGATTTTTGTCCGGGCGGGACTCTTCCTGTAAAAGACGGAGATAAGGTTATGGAGCCTTTGAATCAAATGTTTGAATATGCAGCAAGAAACGGCTGGAAAACAGCTCTTTCTCGGGATTGGCATCCACTGACAACTGTGCATTTTGATAATTGGCCGATTCACTGTGTTGAAAATACACCGGGCGCTATGTTTCATCCGGATTTAAAAACAGATGGAATTAATGTTTTCTCCAAAGGAATGGCAAACAGTGATGATGGATATTCTCCTTTTGAGGGAAGAGATTCAAATAATTCTACTTTAGATGAGTTTCTGGAAGGAGTAAAAAGACTATATATTGGTGGTTTGGCCACAGATTATTGTGTAAGGGCAGCAGTTTTAGATGCGATCAAAAGAGAATATGAAGTTTATTTGATTTTAGATGCTGTTCGTGCAGTAGATGTTAATCCTGGAGATGGGGATAGAGCAATAGCAGAAATGATAGGAAAAGGAGCAAAGGTTACTACAGCTCATGAAGTTGTTTTATTTGGAGAGGGAGCATGAATCCCTTCTTCAAATAAATATTTTTCTTACTTTTATATGAAACAAAAAAATTATTTGTTTATATTAATGAAATATGACAAAAAATGCGTCAAAACTTTGTCGATATAAACATCGCACTTTAACAAATAAAGTAAAAGAAGAAGAAAATAAAATGACTACAAAAATACGTGGTTTCAGGTAGATCATCAATTCCATCTTGGATAATGATCTATGCAAATTCATTATGGGATTGGCTGTTTTTCAGAATCCCAAATATGAATGTAGTGTATTCATTTATCAACAGGTAATCCTAAGGCATTTGCAGCTAGACTTCGTGAGCATATTGACGCTCTGCTCCTTGAAGACCAAGGATATCTATCTGAGTGAAAACTAAAATATCTATACATTGCTAGTTTTACATATTTATTTCCTCGCCATCGAATTAAGAAAAGCTTGAATAGTAAATTAAAAAAACTATTGATAATTAATTAGTGCTCATTGCAATATAATGCCAGATATGAGTTCAAAAGAATCTGCAATCGTGCCATCAAAGTTAAATATAATTACTTTAATCACATTTAATTTTACATTAATAATTTTTAACACCTAAGAATTTCAGGATTAAAGCATTTTGAATAGAAAGTGTATTCGAAAAGTATAGAGCTCTGAGGTTTTATGATTTGATATTACTTTGAGCCTGGTTTTATACGGTCAGCTTTTCTTGTGCTCCAAGAAAATGGTTTAATTTCACCAAGTGATCGCATCATTAAAAAAATTGATGCCCAAAGTGCTTCATCGGATTGAATTTCTGCTGACCATTGCTTGCCTTCTGTTTCAGAATAGTATGGAAATACGTGTCCTGTTGGGAAGCCTTCAAAATAAACATGTGAAAGTGGGTTTCCTGTATAGTCTGGATCTATTGGCGGAGTGGTATGAAATAATCCCTCGAAATCAGCTTCAATAGGGGTATCGCTTAATACTGACATTTTCCAGTCATGAAAATTATTTCGAAGAACTACCTTCAAATCTTTATCAGGTCGTTTCAGCTGATATACAGGTAGCTCAATTGATTTGGAGCGATGAGTTGAGATTACAGTTGCAATATTTTCTCTCTGTTCGTAAGGAAGTCCGGCTCCAAAAACAGGCACAATTGTATCTCTCACAAACATGATTTGGTGATGCGCTGCTTCCCTTCCAAGCATCTCTTCACTTACGCGATGATTATTAAACCATTCTTGTAGTGGAACTGGAACGCCGGTATGTACTGAGTCAGCTTCTAGCATGATGGGCGAAGTATAACAAAAGGCATCAGTAATATCAACAGTGTTGCTATTTAGGCATATTTAAAAATTAATTATTAGCTTTAAGGAATAGGTAATTATATTAAATCGGAAGCTTTTGCGCTTCCAAAAGGAATTATCATTTCACTCGGAAGCAGGCTGCCGTGATGAGCTTTGAATTTGAGTTTTTTCTCAGTATTATATTCGTACCAACATACATGTTGGCCTTTTGAAAGAATTAGGATATTTCCAAGTCTTTTAAGGAATTCTTCATGAGGAGTAAAGTTTCCAAAAAGTTTAGAAATATTTTCATCATTTAGCTTAAGGACTAAATATTTGTCTTTCAGCAGGTTCTCAAGATACGAAATAACTTCAGAAATTTTATCTGGTTGAATATGGAGAAATATGTCTCTCGGGCATCCAGTGGGTAGAATTGGGTTTCCTTTTGAGTTTAATTCGTATCTTTCGGTTATATAATCATGCTTATTAAGTAAGGTCACATTTTCTAAATCAATATTTTCAAGTCCATGATCTGCGGTAAAAAATATGCCTACTTTTTTCGCAAGTTCTGGAGATAGTTTTTTTAGAAAATCTGTTTCCAGATGAAGAGAGAAGTTTTCGATTTCATTTTTTGCCTGCTCTGACCAAACTCCATAGATATGTTCAGCTTTATCAATATTTGGCCAATAAACATAATAATAAGATTTAGAATCTGGATCCTGAAGATTTAAAATGAGTTGGGAAAGCATATCTTCTAGGCTCCTGCAGCCAATTACTCTGGCACCTTTAGAAATTGCTGATGTATAAATGCTCTCTTTTATTTCTTCAGGCAAAAAGATCTTTGATTTAACTCCTACTTTCGACAGTTTTTCATAAATGGTTTTCCCGCCATAAATCAAAGATGAATCTTGTGGTAGATGGGTACTAATATTTGAAAATTCTGTATTTACTGTTTTGTAAGGTAAGGATTCAATAATTTCTTCGATCGATGGCATATATAAATACCATTCGAAAAATCCATGTTCAATTGATGAAAGTCCTGTATGAAGAGTTGAAATTGAGGCAGCCGTTGTAGCTGGAAAACAAGAAGTAATTTTATTTATTTTTCCTCTTTCTTTAAAAGTCTTAAAGAAATGGCTATTTGCAGTTTGATCTAGTATATTTTGACCAAATCCATCAATTAAAAATAGCACTAACTTAGAAGCGTCATTTATATTTGAAGTCATTTCTTTAGGAAGTGGAGATCTTTCTGTTTTAACACCGAAATGCTCGAGAATAGAATAGGGGACATTTAACAAACATTTGTCTTTATCTACGTAAACAAAATCTTTGTCCATGCTCAGATTTTATCAGGAAATCAGATTTAAGCAATATCGAGACTAAACTTATTTATTGGTAGTTGCATCGCGATAGAGCCTATTGGGTTAAATCGATTTGAGCTTAATTTGTTAAACGCTGAAGGAAATATATTATTATTCCTATTATAAGGCAAATGTTCCCAATACGGGAATGACTTTTTTTGCGAACTTTTTGGGAAGAAAAAGTTCAAAAAATGTTTTATCATCGCCATATCTTTCGTGGAGTTTTCCTAAAGGGCAATTTTTGTTGTTAAGAAATACAATAATTCCCTCTATTAAGACAGAAATAATCGCGATGTATAAAAAATTACTTTGATTATTATTTATGACAGAGTAATAAATAAACAAAATACAAAACAAGAAATAGGTAGAGATAAAAAATGAACAATTCTTAAGAGATAAGCAACAATGTTCATGTATATATTATAGCAAGTACTGTGTTGCCGGACCTGCATTGCATACTGCAGTTACTTGGTGAATTTGAAGCTTTTATACTTATAGGCATTGAAGCGTAATTACATGATATAATTCTGCGATATGTCCATAAACGAAAGTGCTATAGCTCATACTGAAGCATTTTTAGGAAGACTTAAAGAAAGATCACAGCCAACAATTTATACAATTGAAGGAGTAGATATTATTGTAAATCCTGACGTATTCCCACCAGCTACAGATTCTAGGTTATTTGCAGCAAATATACACGTTAAACCTGGCGATAGAACGCTAGATCTTACTACAGGAGCAGGTACTTTTTCCATTATTGCTGGGATTCAAGGAGCTACAGGTATTGCTGTTGACATTAATCCAGCTGCAGTATTGAATGCTAATCAGAATTTTGAAAAATATAATTTACAGATGAAAGCAATCGAGAGTGATCTATATAGTAATGTTCCTACTGAAAAATTTGATTACCTATTTGCAAATGGACCTTTTATTGAAGGTCAAGTAAAACATCCGCTTGATTTTGCATCTTATGGCGCTAGAGCATTTACTGAGGGACTGTTATCAGGAGCACGGGAAAGATTAAAGCCGGATGGTAAATTATTGACTGTGCTTGCTCAGTGGTCCGACATTGATTTTTTTGAACGACAAGTAGTTCAAAATGGAATGGTTGCGCGTGTTACGGATACAAGAAGTAGTGATGATGGCGAGAGGAAATATATATTTTACGAAGTGACAATTAAATAATTCACTATTTTGATTTGCTTTTTCTGCGGGTCTGCACTGCAATTATTTATCGTAGTTAAAGCTTATTTTATCTCTCTTAGTATAGCCTCAATTATTTTATTCTGATAATCAGGGAAAATTTGATCTACTATGTCAGGACTTACATCATTGACAATCCCTTTTATTATTTCGGGATTGAATTCTTGCCCAAAAAATAATCTGTGAACATCATCTCCATACCTTTCAATTAATTGACTATAAACATTAGCTGCAAGCATTTCTCGAGGATAGTATGCAAATTTTTTGTCTTTTTGAATTAATGATAAGCTGTAATAATAAGCTCCTAATTCTTTAAAAACTAAGCTGTAATAAGGTGCCCCAGCATTGCTAAAAATAGAATCTAAATTTTCTGTCTGATATAAATGTGTTAATTCATGCGAAAGAGTATTGATTATATTAGATTCTTCAATACCTTTTTTGGCATTTTTAAAACCTCTAAAGTTGATTGCAATATCTAATTTATTCTTAAGGCTTAATGAGTTCCACGTTTGCAAGTCGCTTGCTACCAAAACCAAATTACCATTATTAGCATAAAATGTGATCGCATTAGCAATATCGGTATCACCGACTGTTAATGAATCATTGCTAAGCCAATTTTCGGTAAAAACTTCATGTGCAGATCGGTCCATAAATAAAAATCTTTCAGCTGCTTCATCATCTGCTAAAGTTGTAGGTATAAATTCTCCAAAATCAGAAATTAACCTTTGATTATATCTACCTATAACTGATTTTAACCTGGATGCTTCGCTTGGAGAAACAGAAGATACTTCGAGACGAAGTGTGTCAAGTTGATTAGAATCTAATGGCCCTGGGAAGTCTGGATTTTCAATCACAACGAACAATTATACAGGGTGAATTGGAGCAAATCAACTATAGGACTATTTCTGCCGAACCTGCGCTTCTTTGCTATATTTCGCACTGCAGTGCTCAGATTCGAAAGTTGTCTTGGTATCATTTAATTATTGCAGTAATTAAATATGATTTAATCACTCTATATTATATATTATTAAATGGAGGCTGAAATCAGCTGGATCTGGTTAATTATGTCGGAAATTATTATCAGAAGAAGCTATTTCTTAATGAGCCTGCTTTGTGATGAATTTTCATTATTGAATGTACTATATCAAAATTATTATTGTATATTTGACATCTGTTAAATTTTCCCAATTACTTTTATTAATGTATAGTTTTTTATATCTTATATAAAATTTTTGTTATAATTAAATATCAAATGAAATCCAATAAAATTAATGAAAAAAGAGTTAAATACTTCATAGTATTCTTGCTTAGCTTAACTGCCATATTGTTAATATCTATTTTAATTTTTGTATACAAGTTATCTCATGAAAGTCCTCCTGTGTTGTTTTCCTTTAATGATCCGGAAGCTAAGTATAAAATCGTAAAGATGGAAGGATGGGATAATATTTATGGAATTGAATATAAAACAACATCAAAAAATAATATCAGCTATGATTGCCCAAATAAAATGGGAATTGATCTTGCTAGAGACTGCAAAAAAATAATAAACCAAGAATATACAGTAGCAATTGCAAGTAGTCCTGTAGATCTTTCTAGATATTTAAATAGAGAAGTAAAAGTGGATGGAAAATTCGTTTTTACGACTCAACAGTGCATTCAATCAAAATGCACTAAAAATTCAAATGGAATGATGGGTATAGATATTTTGTCAATTAATAATAAGTAGAAAATTTTCTTTATTAAATACGATAATGTATTATTCTAAACTTATAAAAAATCCATTATTCTTTTCTTCTATTTGCACTTTTTGTTTATGCTTAATAATATTCCCAGGAATAATCACTTTTAGTATTTATTCTACCTTAGCTTTGAGCCTAATATATTTTTTTATATTTATATCGGGCATATTCATGAATTATTATATTTTTACAAAATTAAGTATTAATAAATCACCATTAAAATCAATTACTTACTATTTAATTATTTTTATTTTAATAATAATCCTAGTGGGGTTTATTCTCAATTTTTTTCATGGCCAAAATTTAAAATACTATATTTATATTGGAGATTATCTGCGAGACAGTTATGGAATAAATTGGTATTTTAAAGATTACACCGGCTGGATATTTTCTCAAATAATTTTGACCTCGCAAATAATAGTTTTTATATTATTTTGGATTAAATCAATGTTAGCTGAAAATTAAATTATATTTTAAAATTAACTTTTTGACTTTAGCTATAATTCATGTAATCATTTAAATATGAATAAGAAGGATGCAAAAAAAGCTACGAGACTTTTAATTATTTCCATATTTATAAACATTTTACTTTTACCATTTTTTATTCTTTTTCTAGTCTACTTTAAAACTCCTTACTTTGATTGGATCGTTGTAGATAAAAGCTTACCAAGATTATGTGAGTATTTAAAAATTAATCCAACAACTCGAGGTAGTTTATTTGTAGAAAATAACTGCAACAAGATGCTGTATGTCTGGAAAGGTCCAAGAGACAAAATTATTAACTATACAGTTACTCAAGGAGATAATTTAGATTTAATAGCTAATAAATTTAATATCTCTACAAATACCATCCTGTGGGAAAATGATTTGAACAATACTGAGCTAAAGCCAGGTCAAGTGCTTAGAATTCTGCCTGTTTCGGGAGTGTCATATTTAGTAGTTAAAGGAGATACTTTAGAATCAGTTGCAGATAAGTTTAAGACTACAAAGCAAAAAATAATCGATTACCCTTTTAATGATTATTCAGATCCGATAATTTTTACCCTTATTCCAGGTAAAGTAATAATAGTACCTGATGGGGTAAAGTAGTAAATATTTATGAGGTTAAATTATCCAGTAATTATTAAATCGATTTTAATCGTAGTAGGTGGATTTATGCTTGCTAATTTAATTGGCTATGCTTACATAAGATTCACCTTGGAACAACACCTCGCAGACCCGAATTTAAATTTAACTTATACAACATCAGAAATTGTTATAAAGATACTAAACATGGTAATTATTTATGGATCTTTATTAATTGCAGGATATTATATTGGGAAAAATGGAATTAAATCTGAAAACTAAGAATGTGCTGAAATTATTGGACGAAGTTGGAGCATATTATTCAATTTAATTTGATATCTTTTTAATTTTGTATACTGTATGACCTTTTCGCTTTCTAACAAATTCAATTTTTAAATTATATTTTCCTCCCAATCTAGGTATTAAATGATTTAGTCCGCTAACTACAACAAGCCAATATTCTCCATTTGGATTGAGTTGCTCATAAGGTTGTAAAACAAATTGTTGGGTGATAGCTTCATCCCCAATTTTTGCAGGAACATTAGATACAATTAGGTCAAATTTTTTATCTTTGAATTCTTCTACGCCTAGGCTTCCAAATGCTTTTGCATTTGAAATATTATTTTTTATAATGTTTAAATTCGAATATTTAACTGCTAGAAGATCTCTGTCAACCATAATTACATCGGCTTGAGGATTATTTTTAGCAAGAATAATGCCTAGTGGCCCATATCCACATCCAATATCTAAAATACTTTTTGGATTATTAGATTCTATTGCTCGAATTAGTATATCTGTGCCATGATCGATACTAAAAGTTGAGAATAAAGTTTCACCAACTTCAAAAATAAATTTTTGACCTACATATGGGTAAATTATTTCTTTTTTAAAATACGGATCCATTCTTGGATTATAGCACTTCTGAGGCTAAAGTCATTTGCTGCCGGACCTGGACCTTCGCCTACAAGTGCCTACGGCTGCCGGACTAGGATTCGAACCTAGATGAAAGGATTCAGAGTCCTCTATCCTACCATTAGATGATCCGGCAGCCCTAGGCGCTAATTAATTTTTTAAATGCTTCCCCATGTTTATAACTCTTAATTTGTTGTTCTCTTTTAAATGCTTCGCTTTTTGTACTAAAAATTTCACTATAAATCAACACTAATGGTATATATTTCTTAGTTGATTTATTTTCACCATTATTATGTTGGATTAATCGATTATCAGTATTTGACGTATGACCGACATAGTACCAATTTATTTTTAAGCTCTTCAAAATATATACGTAGTACATATAAAAGCTTCAGAGCCAGCGCATATTGCGCGGTCGCGCCAAAGGCGCTGATCCGTTGTCCTACCATTAGACGATCCGGCAATGACGCTCTAATTTTACCTTAATCTAGCTTAAAATCCAAACTGAATTGAAATGATATAATAATTCATATGAAATCAATAAAACAGTGGACGATTCTAGATTGTGTTCCTGATGTCGCATATGATGCCTGGATGGATAGTAAAAAGCATGGTGAGATGATTAATGCTCACGCTGAGATTGATCCTAATGTTGGGGGAAAATTTGAAATTTGGGACGGAGAAGTTTTAGGAAAAACTCTTGAACTCGATCCGAAGAAGAACAGGATAGTTCAAGAATGGAGATATGATTATCCTGATTGGCCAGAAGACGAATCCAGTAAAATTATAGTTGAATTTGTCGCGTATCAAGAAGGGAAATGTAAGCTTAGATTTTGGCAAAGTAAGTTACCTGATAAGTATGCGCTGGAGATTGAAAATGGTTGGAAAGATTATTATTGGAAGCCTATGAAAGAATATTTCTCCAAAAACTCATCTTAGTATTTTATTTTCTCGGACTTTTTCAAACATAAATATAAATAGTCCTATTGCCATCATTAGTTCACAAGCTTCTTGCCATTCCCAATGTTTTCCTCCAAGGATGTTTATGTGGGTATAAAATGTAAAAATGGGTAGGAAGTAAAAAGCATAATTCCATGCGGGAACCAGATCTTCAAATTTGTATCTTAGTTTTTTAGGAAATGCTTTCAAAAATATCCAAGCAGACGAAAGATAGAGAGAAAAAGCAAGATACATAATCGGCTGTAAATCATTTAGTCCTTTTATGTTATGAATAGTGGTTTCGTTTTGGGTATTTATCTCAGTTGCGATTTCAGGAGATGTGATCCCAAGAATTCTTTGACCCCAAGATATTTCTTCCCCTGCGATGAAAAATAAAAAAGTACTAAAACCCAGAAAATAAATAAAAGTGAGCTTATTTTTTTTAGATAAACTGCTTAGTGAAATTAATAAAGCCAAAATTGCTGCAAAGAAATAGAAGATAAATTGTAAGTTTTCAAATATATTATCCTCTTTGATTAGAATGAAAAAAATACCTCCTGGCCAGGTTCGAATGAGAGAGAAGATAATTATTAGAAATATTGAAAGAATAAAGATGCTTCGATCTTTGTTTTTCATTATCTGCTTTTTGTCTAATGAAAAAATAAATATCGATGCTGAAATTATAAATAGGTAAAAGAAACAATCATAATTTAAGTGAAAAGTGCTGAAAATAAAATTGGGATATTTTATTAATTCTATGACTGAAAAAGAGATTGTTAATATTGCTGTTGAGGGAAGGATCAAAAATTTATTTGTTTCAGAAATTAACTTAGGGAGCTCATCTGGAGTTTTTCGAACTAGATTTAAAACAGCAAATAGTAAGCTAAGCATTACTAATGCTCTTACATCGAATAAAAAATGTGATCTAATAATTCCTGAGTAAGAAAATGATTCAATTAGGATTCCAATTGTGGAAAAGATTGATATTGCTAAATAAGTAATTGTAAATAGATTCATTTTTTTATCTATTAAAATAGTAAACCAAATTTAGTTTAAATTCAAAAATACTTGACTATGCTTTGCGCAAGTGGTCTACTAAATGTAGATGGAAAAAAAAGTTAGTGAGCAGATCGAGAGAATAGCTAGTGCTCCAGCTGAGGCGTTAGATAAAACCGTGAATGCTTCGGGTCATTTAATAAATAACCAAGGCGTAAAAAAAGCTAATGATTATTGGAAGAATTTAGGTCCAGGTCTTACCACTGGAGCTGCAGATGACGATCCATCAGGTATAGCTACATACTCTCAAACAGGTGCACAATATGGATTTCAATTTCTATGGATGGCGCCATTTACTTTTCCTCTAATGTCAATTGTTCAGGAAATGTGTGCTCGCATAGGAATTGTAACCGGGAGAGGGCTTGCTGGCAACATCAGGATTCATTTTCCAAGATGGGTTCTTTATTTATGTACTGCGCTTCTGTTTTTTGCAAACACTTTAAATATTGGGGCGAATATCGGAGCTATGGCAAAATCCACTCAATTAATTTTTCCTAATATTAGCTTTAGCACTTTAGTTTTAATTTTTGCGATTGTAAGTCTTGGGCTTCAGATTTATGTTAGCTATGAAAGGTATGCTAAGTATCTTAAATGGCTTGCCTTAATACTACTTTCATATGTGGCTGTAGCGCTCATGTTGGCATTTACCGGAAAACTTGAAACGTCAGAAATACTTAGAGCTACTTTTATTCCCTCGTTCTCATTTTCAAGAGATCAAATTATTATAGTATGCGCAATCCTTGGTACCACGATTTCACCCTATTTATTCTTTTGGCAAACATCTCAAGAGGTTGAAGAAAGCATATTAAAAGGACAAACAACTCTGAAGTTAAGGCAAGAAGCAGTAACGAAAAAAGAAATAAGTTTAATGCGCCAAGATGTTTGGAGTGGAATGTTTTTATCAAATTTAGTTATGTTTTTTATCATTGCAGCTTGTGGAGCTACGCTTTATCAAAATGGAATAACTAACATTGCAACAGCTGCTGATGCTGCTGCTGCTCTAAGGCCAATTGCAGGGGACGGAGCATACGTACTTTTTGCACTCGGAGTAATAGGTACAGGAATGCTTTCAATCCCTGTCCTCGCTGGATCAGCCTCATATGCCATGAGTGAGAGTTTTGGGTGGAAAACAGGTCTTTATAGAAAGCTAAAGGAGGCAAATGCTTTTTACGGAATAATAATAATTGCGACATTCATAGGAGTAGCTTTAAATTTTATAGGAATAGACCCTATAAAAGCTTTAATTTACTCTGCGGTCGTTAATGGAATAGTAGCGCCAGTCATCCTTGTTACTATTTTACTTCTTAGTAGTAATAAAAAAATAATGGGAGACAAAGTAAATCATCCGATAGTCACAATAATGGGATGGTTTATAACTATCATAATGATAATTACGGGTATAGCTGCCATATTCTTCACATTATTTTGATGCCGAAAAAGCAATCTAATATTATTTTGGGAGTGATAGTTTTGGTAGTTTCCGTTTTTGCTATTTTCTTTTCAAATGATGGCTCTAAAAACATATCATTTGGAGAGAAAACATTAAAGCCAAGTCCAGATGTTTATGAGAAAGAAGTTCTTGGTGCTTCGATTTTTCCCACAAGATTACCGACTCCTACATTAATAAATTCTGCTTCACCAACACCACTTGCCACAATTGAATCAAATGCAGCTGTTTATAAGGTTGTGAAAGTTGTAGATGGTGATACGCTAGATGTAGATATTGATGGTAAAGTAGAGAGACTTCGTTTGATTGGAATTGATACCCCTGAGACTGTGGATCCTAGAAAAGCAATTCAATGTTTTGGAATTGAAGCTAGTAATAAAGCAAAAGAACTTTTGACAGGTCAGTATGTAAGTCTTGAAACAGACCCAACACAAGGTGAAAGGGACAAATATAAAAGACTTCTTAGATACGTTTTTTTACCAGATGGCACAAATTACAATCTTTATATGATTAAAGAAGGCTATGCGCATGAATATACATATAGCTCTAAATACAAATATCAGCTTGCGTTTAGAGAAGCAGAAACTTTAGCGAGAGAAAACCAAAGAGGTTTATGGTCACCTGATACTTGCTCGAGGAATAAATAATTTATATAATGGTTTTATGTTGAAAATGCATTTTGCCAAGACTACCACTAATACCTTCCAGCCTAGCTGGGAGATGTGTTAGTGGAATAACTCCAAATTCCTCCAAGACACCTCCCAACTAGCGGGAGGTTTTTAATATTTGTGCTCCGTCAGTTTCAACTGGCAGAAAATGAATTTAATTTAAAAGTCTATGATGCTCGCTAAGTAAAAATTTTACAAAGCGGTGCATATAAGAATTTCTAAGCAAGTAATTTGATTTGAAATTCAATACTTAGATCTTTGATCTAAGTATAACTAACTCTAAATCTCTCCCTCTGAAGAGGGTTCGATAAGAGATTACTAAGGAGGTGATTAAAATGATTAAAGGACCAGAGCATGGATGTCTAGAGGCACAATTGCCGAGAGGATTTCAAGTGCAACCAGAAGTAGATAGATCAGATCAAGCACTAGATGAAGTGGGCAGAAGCCAGTTGAGTTTCCAGGCCCAGTCTCCTTGGCGAGTAGAGCTTGATCAAGGCCATGAGGGAGAAGGTGTGATATTTCGCGAGTTAAGCCGTGATGAATTACCTATGAATGTCGCATTAGCAAAAGCCCTTGACTCCATAAGTCCTCGAGAGCTCGATGCGACAATTCAATATCATTTAGAATTGGCTCGTGAGTTCGATGGACCAGGAGGCCCATAAAAGGTTTTGGCCGGGGCTAGTTCCCGGCTACTGCCCAATATAATTTCGAAGAGGGCAATCAATGTGCTTACAGCGGGCTGTGCAGTACTGTCTTCCGTATTCTGCAAAAAGATAAGTAATTTCTCCCCAATCTTTTTTAGGAAAAACCTTCATAAGATCCTGTTCGATTTTAGTTGGATCTTGCGACTGTGTTAAGCCAAATAGATTGCTAAGTCTTCTTGCGTGAGTGTCGATAGCAATTCCCTCAGTCTTTCCATAAATACAATAAAGAACTACATTGGCAGTTTTTCTTCCTACTCCTGGGAGACTTGTTAAATCTTCCATTGTGTCTGGAACTTTTCCATCAAATTTATCCTGAATTACCTGAACTGTTGCTTTTATATTCTTAGCCTTAGCTCGGAAAAGTCCAATTCTCTTAATGTCGTTTTCAAATTCTGGAAGAGAAGCATTCACATAATCTCTTAAGGTTTTATATTTTTTAAATAGATCATCTGTAATGACGTTAACTTGCTTGTCTTGAGATTGTGCAGACATTATTACAGCAATAAGTAGCTCAAGACCATTGCTATAATTTAAGGCAATTTTTACATTTGGAAATAATTTCTTTAACTCTTCGGTAATTTTTTCTGCTTTTTGATTTTTAGTCATTGTTAACTCAATTAAGATTTGCTGTGAGGGTTTTTTTCCATATCGCTTATTTTTTGTTGAATAAAAATCATAGCGTTTTTAATATCATCAAGATCTTTCTGAATATCTTCAACGTCTTCCTCTAGTTCTTCCTGTTCTTTTTCCTCTTCTTTCTCTTCCTCATCTTCTTCCAGGTCACGATATGTATCTACTAGAGCTTGTCTGTTCTGATTAATAAGAATAAATGTAGCTAGGAAGATTGCTTCAAGAGAGACAACCATTGTAAGTAATCCAAAGGGATAGGGATCAAACTGGGGGATTATTCCAAAAGTTGTTACATTTATAAAAATCCAAATACCAAACCAGGCAATATGAAAATAAATAAAATTCATACTACCAGTCCAGTTGCTAATATATTCAGCAATTCTTCCTTCAGCTGAATGAATTTTTTTTAGTACTTGTTCTGGTTTGGTTCCTTGTGGAAATCCAATGGGTAAAATTTCATTATGTTCTATCTTCTTTTTCATGACTCAATTTTACCCTTCGGTCATAGAAGGCGTCAACCCTCGATTACAGAAAATTAATTTATGTATTTTAGCTGCTTTTTGTTAAATTAAGCCTTATGTTATGTATAGTTCCTATCTTATCTCACTTCGTGATTGTTTGATAAGTACTGCGGACTGAAGTTTAAAATGTAAAACTTTCAGAATTCTTGCACTTTTGTCCCTTTACTTTGTAATTGCTCCAAAAGTGCTGCGGCCTGAGTTTATCATTTAATCTTCTGTCCTTGCCCTTGAGCTACGCTCAAGGACTGCGTCGCGAATCTATTGATTCGCTCCTTGACAACTAGCAGGTGCTATGATAGAGTGCTAATAACATGGATCGATTAGTCCCCATCATACCTATCAGAGACGGCATAATTTTCCCAAATACAGATTCAGTTTTGACTTTTGGGAGGCCAAAAAGTCTTGCAGCTCTCGAAATTTCTTTCTCTCAGGAGCGAGTAGTTTGTTTCGTTCTTCAGAAATCTGCTCGTGTTAACGACCCAAGCCCATCTGATATTTATAGAATCGGAACGCTTTGCAGAATAGAGAGAATGATTAAGACTGATGGGGAAATAAATGCTCAAGTTAAAGGTTTGGCAAGAGTAAAAATTGAATCATTCCATGAGAATGAAAATTTTCTCATAGGCCACGTTGAAGAATTGTCGGAAGATCTGACAGAGACTCCTGAAATTAAAGCACTTTGCAATCACATAACAAATGAATTTAGAAGAGCAATGAATTTAGGGAAAACTGCAGACTTTTTAGTCTTTATGAACATTATGTCTCCTGATAATCCTCCAAATCAGCTCGCAGATTTAGTGGCTTCAGTTTTGGAATTAAAACCAACTCAGAAACAAGAGCTATTAGAAACAACTGATGTTAAAACCAGGCTTGAAAGAATAAGTGAGCTTTTAGCAAAGGAAATAAAAGTTTTGGAGCTGGAGAGAAAAATAGCAAGTAAGACTCAAGAAAGATTTGAAAAAGGTGCTAGGGAGGTAATGCTTAGAGAGAGACTTAAAACAATTGAAAAAGAGCTTGGAGAAAATGATGAAGACTCAGAAATTCGAGAGCTTATGCAAAAAATAAAGGCTGCAGGAATGCCTGAAGAAATAGAGGAAAAAGCGAAAAAAGAAGCTAAGAAGTTATCTCAAATGGCACAATTTAATCCTGAAGCAGGATATATAAGAAACTATCTTGATTGGTTAATTGATCTTCCGTGGAGCAAAGAAACAAGTACAAATATAAATGTTAAGAATGCAGAAAAGCTTCTTGATAAAGAGCACTACGGATTAAAAGATGCTAAAGAAAGAATCGTAGAGTATCTTGCGGTTCAGAAGCTAACAGGGAAAATGAGAGGTCCAATCTTGTGCTTTGTGGGTCCTCCAGGTGTAGGAAAAACTTCAATTGGAAAATCAATAGCCAGCTCTTTGGGTCGTGAGTTCGTAAAAGTTTCGCTTGGAGGAATAAGAGATGAAGCAGAAATTAGAGGACATAGGAGAACTTATGTAGGTGCACTTCCTGGAAGAATAATTCAGGGTATAAAAGATGCAGGAACAAAAAATCCAGTATTTATGCTTGATGAAATAGATAAAGTAGGAGCAGATTTTAGAGGTGATCCATCTTCAGCACTTCTTGAAGCTCTTGATCCAGAGCAAAACGGAGCATTTTCAGACCATTATCTAGAAGTTCCATTTGATCTTTCAAATGTTCTATTTATTACAACTGCAAATGTCTTATATACAATTCCGCCAGCTCTCAGAGATAGGCTCGAAATCATCAATTTTGCAGGATATACACATGATGAGAAATTCAAAATTGCAAAAGATTTCCTTATCAAAAAGCAAATGGAAGGTCATGGAATTACTGATAAGGAGATAGAAATAACAGATGAAGGACTTAAATTTATAATAGAACATTATACTAGAGAGGCTGGAGTTAGAAATTTGGAGCGTCAAATCGCTAAGCTTCTTAGAAAAGTAGCAAAATCAGTTGCAGAAGGGAAGAAGAAAAAAATCACCATTGATGCTGCAAATGTGCCTAAATATCTAGGGCCAATTAAAATGAAAGCCACACTTATAGAGAAAAAAGATGAAGTAGGTATGGCTACTGGTCTTGCATGGACTGAAGCGGGTGGAGATATTTTGTTTATCGAAGTCGCAATAATGCCGGGAAAAGGAAGTCTAACTTTAACAGGTCAGCTTGGAGATGTCATGAAAGAATCTTGTCAGGCTGCAATGAGTTATATTCGCGCTAAAGGAATTGAGTTTGGATTGTCTCCAAAATTTTTCCAGAAAATTGATGTTCATGTTCATGTTCCTGAAGGAGCAGTTCCTAAAGATGGTCCATCGGCCGGAGACACTATTACCACAGCTATCGTTTCAGCGCTAACTAAGATTCCAGTAAAAAGAACTGTGGGGATGACTGGCGAAGTTACGCTTCGAGGAAGAGTGCTTGAAATCGGTGGGGTTAAGGAAAAAGTGATTGCAGCGCACCGTGCAGGGCTTAAAACCATAATTCTGCCAAAAGATAATAAAAAAGATCTCGTAGATGTACCAAAAGAAGTATTAAGAGATCTCGATTTTAAATTCGTTTCTCATATGGATGAAGTTCTTGATATCGCTTTGGTCAAACAACTTCC
This sequence comes from uncultured Gammaproteobacteria bacterium, assembly GCA_964637955.1. GTDB lineage: Bacteria > Patescibacteriota > Microgenomatia > Levybacterales > UBA12049 > 2-01-FULL-39-10-A. The sequence continues at coordinate 69,971 of CAZWXQ010000003.1, forward strand.
TAGAGCACATGCTGTTGAACGAACTGTTTTGCATGCTCCTTCTCCTACCCAGGCAGATTAATTTAGAGATTTACAATATTCTTTACTAAAGTGATAGATTATCCACTCTTGCACTTTAATTACCCGCAGAGATTGTAATTAAAGCACTGCGCATTTAAGCCAATTGGTTAGCTTAAGCGCTTGACAACATAAATAATTTCTGACAACAATTAGTTAATGGCAAAAAAGAAAACAAAAGTAAAAAAAGTAGCTTCTTCGCGTGAAAAAACTTATGGAGGATTTACGCAGTTTCAATTAATAGTCATCTTTTCAGTCTTTATAGTCTTCATGGCTTTCTTCTTAATGTAGCTTCCTTGATAGATCTAGCTTGATATAGCTTATATATCTCGAAGAATTTTGTTTATCAGGATGACTGGTTAAAAATTAGAATTGATGATTTCGAAGAAGAGGGAGCGCAAAATAAATACACTGTTCTTGAGCGACCGGAAGCAATTGTAATTAGTACAATTAGTCCTATATAGCTTTTATTTCATATTGTCAAACTATGGGGCTAAGTGCCTCGTAGGCATAAGCACATGAATGTTGCAATATTTCTTTTTGCAGTACTCAGGAGTTAAAATCCTCTGCAAGCGCTTACTTACAAAAAATCTAGCAATGTTAGACTTGCTTGTGAGTAGCCCAAATATTTCAGGATTGGAACCAAATACGGAAGTCCTTGGAGGATTGGAAAGAGATTATGCAGCCGAAGCTTCAGCCTGAGTCCCTGCAGTACTACCATTAGCTTGTGGAACTTCTAAATTCATGACTTGAGAAAGATAAGCTTTAGAGGAGGGTACGAGATGCTGTAATGGTAATTTGCTTATAAATACAAAGTAATCAGAGTTTGGAACTAGCTTTGGTTCATATCCCGCTTCTCTAAGAGATTTTGCGTCAAACATTAGCTCTATAAATCTTTGCTCTGGTTGTTCAAATTGATAACCTTCAGGAAATGCTCCTCCCCACCACCTATGTGGATCATGAGAGCCAGTCCAAGTCCCATCTGATTTTCCGATCATTCCGCCATTTTCTCTAATTGCATATTCAACCCAGCCACTTTGAGTGATATGAACTAAAAAATTTGGCCTATCCGATCCTTCTTGATCAAATTTATTTTGTCTGTAATATTTATATGCGTGACTCGGGTCATTGTAATCATAGGTAGATCCATCTGGGAGAGTAATTCTCATTGCTGTTGACTTGGGGTGTCCAGCTGCTGCAAGCGGATTGTATCCCCATTCCCATTGATCTTTAAGCCATTCTTGAACCAATGAGTCTTTAGGATCAAAGACAGTTAAGCCACTCTCTTTAGATATTGATGGTAAAGTATCTGGACTTAGTCCTTCTCCTGACTCTGGCATAAATCAACTCTAGCATTTAAATGTGAAATAAGTCAAAAGCAAAGTTTAGTGGAACCAAAATAGCATCAAATTTTAAATAAAACTTGGAGAAGTTGGCAAAATAAGCCTTGAGTACCCCGTAGGGGAGTTGAACCCCTGATTTTCGGAATGAGAATCCGACGTCCTTGGCCACTAGACGAACGGGGCAAGTTAAATTATATTTTACCTTAAATTGAGGCTTAAATCCAGCAAATTATCTTCAAAGAGCGTTTATTATGAGGGCTTATTAAACATCGCTTGTGCGATATCTTTTGGTTTTACTCCTTGATAATATGCATCTGTCGCACTTTTCGCTATCCCAGAAATTTTATCAGCGAGGAGTGGTCCATCGGTCGGCATAGCTCTAAATGCATGTGCAAGAACAAATGGCAAATGGTCACGCGCTCTATCAAGTCTCTCTGAAGCAAATGTTTCTGCTAAGCCTCTCATCCAAGTATCTGGATCAAAAAAATCAAATTCTCTTGGGCTTGGAGCAGGTGGAATATCTGTAATACCATGTTGTCTTAAAAAAACCTCTATTCCCTGCATAACTTCGGATCCGGCAATGCTTACTTCGTTAGCATTAATGTTATTTGGAGGTATTCCTAACTGAGGAAGCAAGCGAATTAATATTGGAAAATCTATCGGATTTAACCAATGTTGGTTTTGTGCGAAATACTGTCCGTATTTTGCAGAATCAAGAATAGATATGAAGTCATAAATTTTTGACTCTATATTTGAATCGTATGAAGGTTGAGCCAGATAATAGTATGCCCAATGCATCTCTTTCATAAATTCCATTTGCGGATTTGGAATGTTCTCTAAGGCATCAAGAGTCTTGATTGCCTTTTTCCCTACATCTATAACTAATTCCTGACCTTTTCCTTGGACATATCCCCTGAACCTTCTAGCTAGATTAGGTGAAAATCGATCTACAACTTTTTCAACTCTTGAAACCCAGGGTTTAATAGCTGCGATATCACCTGCTGTCGGGAGCTTTACAGGTACCTCAGGGTATCTATTGTGAGCAATTACGCTTGTAACCATTGGAAGAAATGGGTAAAGTTCCTCTGGAGGTTTTATGTCAGTGAGTTCTTGCGTACTCACGTTTCCAGTTAGTTCTCCAACTGCTCTTCCAAGATTTCCTATTCCTTCCCAATTTAAAGGTAATGAAAATATATTTACATCTTCGGGCTGCGCTTTAGGTGCATCGTAATTTGCCAACCAAGTTCTAATTCGCACTAAGTCTCTAGTTTCACTGGGAGTTTGTGGATAAGGGTTTTGGGGGTTTTTTCTTTCAATCTCTTCATCAAAACTGGCCTCTTCAAATCCTGTAGGATCTGGTAAAGGAACTTGCTCGCCAAACTCACTCATAAATTTATTATATAAGTACCTAGCTTAAAGTAAAATATATCAGGAATAGTTAAGTAGTAATCTTGTTATTTTTAGGCTTAAATCCAGCAAATTATATTTGTTAAGGAATGAATTTTTTCGTATAATTATTGAATGAATAAATCCCGCACCAATTCTATGCGAGATATTAAATATGCAAAAAAAAATAAAGAACAAATCATTTTTATGAAATGGGGGATATTTTAATATGGTGCGGGATAAAGTTCATCTATCCGTAATTATTCCTTCATATAATGAGAAAGCTAACCTTCGAAAAGGAGTTTTAGACAAAATCGATCATTATCTATCGCGCCAAAAATATAGCTGGGAAGTCATAATAGTTGATGATGGATCAAGCGACGGAAGCTATGAGTTTGTCGAAGAATTTACGAAAGATAATAAAAAATTTAGAGTGATTAAGGGAGAACACTCTGGAAAGGCCGGCGCAGTAGTAAAAGGAATTCTGGATGCTCATGGAAAAATAAGACTTTTTACTGATATGGATCAGGCTACTCCGATTGAAGAAGTTGAAAAAATGCTTCCATTTTTTGAAGATGGATTTGATATTGTGATTGGTTCACGTACTGCACGTTCAGGGTCACCGCTATCAAGGAGGGTGATGTCTAAAAGTATGATCATTCTTAGAAAAATGACCGTAGGGATCACTGAGATTGAAGATACTCAGTGTGGTTTTAAAATGTTCTCCGAAGAAGCTGCAAAAAAACTCTTCACAAAATTATCAGAGATTCATCAAGGTTTTTCGCAAATTAACGGATCAAATGTTACTGCAGGATTTGATGTGGAACTACTTTTAATCGCGAGTAAGCTTGGATATAAAATAAAAGAAGTGCCAGTAGAATGGCTGTATGTTGAGTCGAGAAGAGTTAGTCCGATTAAAGATTCTATCAATGGACTTTTAGATCTTTTGGAAATTTCTTCAAATAGGCTTGCTGGCAAATACAATATATGAACTTAGGAAAATATTTTCCGTTGACTTTTGTAATTGTTATTTTTGCGCTGTTTATTTATTCTTTCACCCAAATAGATTTAGGATTAACCTTCTCACATTATCCAATTCTTCATAATATCGAAATGGGTTTTAAAGAGATAGGTTATTTTAGAAGACCTGTTTCAACAGGAATTTATTTGATAATAATCTCTCTTTTATTTTTATATTTTGGATATTTTTTGAAAGTAAGTTTGAAAAAAGAAATTAAAATAAATTTAATTTGGAAAATATTAATAGTTACTTCGGTTGTTCTCTCTTTTTCTTATGTAGCTTTTTCTCATGATTTATTCAATTATATTTTTGACGCAAAAATAATTACTTTTTATCATGAGAATCCATATTTTCATCCAGCGCTAGATTTTCCCGGAGATCCTATGCTTTCATTTATGCATTGGACCCATAGGCTATATCCATACGGACCATTTTGGCTGGCAATTACTGTGCCATTTTCATTTGCAGGCTTTGGTGTATTTCTTGTTAATTTTTTCTTATTTAAATTTATAGCAACCATTTTTTATTTAGGTTCTGTATTTTTAATATATAAAATTAATAAAAAAATAAATCCCGGTTCTGAAATATTCAATACAGTTTTATTTGCTTTTAACCCACTTATTTTAATTGAATGCCTAGTTTCTTCTCACAATGATATAGCTATGGTATTTTTCGCACTTCTTGGAATTTATTGTTATTTCATAAATAAAAAAATACTTGGACTTTTAATAATTTTATTATCATCGCAAATAAAAATTCCAACAATTGCATTGCTTTTTCCGGCAATCGTGGGATTTCTTCCTATAAAATCTTTAAACTTTAGTCCACAAAAATTTGTAATTACTTCAGTCGCAGTTATGACATTTATTACATTTGCAGCGCTAACCAAATATGAAATTCAACCATGGTATATTCTTTGGGTATTGCCATTTGTTTCCCTGTTAAAACCAAACAAATATGTTGTCAGTCTTGTTTTTGGAATTTCCTTAGGTCTCCTTTTGAGATACACAGTTTTTCTTTATGCTGGAAATTGGGATGGAATTTTAATATCTGTAAGAAATGCTTTAACGATTATGTCGATTGGATTATCACTCATTGTTGGCTTTGTTTGGAGCAAGAAAAAAGGATATAATCTAAGCTGATGAATCTAATATTAAAATATAAAAAGGAAATTGTTGTTTCGGTAGGATTAATTGCTATATATTTTTTTTCCAGACTTATTCATTTAGGAAATTTTCCAATTTTTACAGATGAAGCCATTTATGTAAGGTGGGCTCAGATAGCTTCAAATGATGCTGCTTGGCGATTTATTTCATTAACAGATGGAAAGCAGCCGATGTTTGTTTGGGTGGCAATGATTCTAATTAAAGTAATTGAGGATCCTCTTCTGGCATCTCGAATAGTCTCTGTTTTTGCAGGATTTTTTACTCTTTTTGGGCTCTGGTTTTTATCATTTGAGCTTTTTAAGGATAAAAAAATCGCATTTTTAACAGCGTTTCTATATATCTGTTTTCCTTTTGCTGTAGTTTATGACAGGCTGGCTCTTTATGACAGCATGGTCGGTGCGTTTGCAGTTTGGGCAGCATACATCTCAATTCTTCTTGTTAGAAAAATAAGACTTGATGTTGCTTTTATTTTAGGATTTGTTTTAGCTGGAGGAATGCTAACAAAATCAAATGCAAATTTCAGTATTTTAATGCTTCCTTTTACGCTTATTCTTTTTAATTTTAAGAAGTTTAAAAAGATAAATCTAGTTAAATGGGCTGTTTTTGCTTTTATTGCAGTAGCTATGGCAGAAGTATTTTATAATGCTCTTAGACTTTCTCCGTTTTTTCATATTATTGCTGAAAAAAATGTTACTTTTGTGTATCCAATATCAGAATGGATTAATCACCCATTTACTTTCTTCTTCGGAAATTTAAAAGGGCTATCTGGATGGCTCTTTACTTACTTAACACCTTTATTTGTTCTTGCTATTGTTCTATCATTCTTTTCAAAAACATATATAAAAGAAAAGATTTTATTATTGCTTTATTTTCTAGCACCTTATATTGCTCTTGCGCTTTTTGGAAAAGTAATATTCCCACGGCATATATTCTTCACAAGTCTTTATCTTCTCCCTTTGGTATCAGTTGGGATATTTTTGATAATAAATTTTCTAAATAATTATTTTCAGAAAAGAAAGCTTAATGTTGGCAATGTTGTAGCTGGATTAGTGATTCTTGCCTTTACAATTTATCCAATTAAAATTTCTTTAGATTTCATATTTAATCCTATGCATGCTGCTATTGCAAATTCAGATAGGGGACAGCTTATTGCTGATTGGCCATCTGGTGGCGGAGTAAAAGAATCTGTCGTGTTTTTTAATGAGCAAGCAAAAAATGGACCAATTTTCATTGGTACTCAAGGGACATTTGGATTAATGCCAGCTAGTTTAGATATTTATCTTAGTAAAAATCCAAATGTTAGAACAAAGGGATATTGGCCAGTTGGTGAAGAAATTCCAGAAGATGTCCTGAAAATGGCTTCTAAAATGCCTACATACTTTATATTTTATCAGCCATGTGGAGCTTGTAAATTTTCAGGAGAAGCACCTGCAGATTGGCCCGTCACGCCAATAAAAAGAATACAAAAATCAGATAATGTATTTTATACTATTTATAAAGTAAATCCAAATAACTAGAGATGAAAAAATCACTAATGTTTTATTCGAGTGTTTTGATTTTTTCTCTAATAATTTCAGTTCCGCTTCTTATTCCTTATTTTCATCCTGGATATTTTCCAACTCATGATGGTGAGTGGGCTGTTGTTAGGCTTTCGGATATGTTTAGGGAGATTCATGATCTTCAATTCCCACCAAGGTATAGTGGGAATTTGAATTTTGGTTATGGATATCCATTATTTAATTTTGCCTATCCATTTCCATACTATTTAGGCATAATTATTCACTTATTAGGTTTTGGATTTGTAAGTAGTATTAAGATAATTTTTGCACTAAGTATTCCAGTTTCAGCATTTTTTATGTTTTTGGCAAGTAGAAATATTTGGAAAAATAATTACGCGGGATTAATTAGCAGTGTTTTATATTTATATTTCCCTTATAGATTAGTTGATTTATTTGTCCGAGGATCCATCGGAGAATCAATTGCTTTTGCACTTTTTCCAATGATTTTACTTTGTTTCTCTAAATTAGTTGATAAGCCAAAATCTTCAGGATATTTCTTGGTTGGCGGAATTTTATATGGCTCCCTTATTCTTACTCATAACATCATGTCAGTTTTATTTTCTATTACAATTCTCATCTTCTTCATCGGGTTTTATATAAATGAAAGAAATAAAATTGTTAAACCTTTTGTTTCAACAGTTATTTTAGGATTTGTTCTTTCTGCGTTTTTTTGGATGCCAGCGCTTCTAGAAAAGAAGTTCATCTTACTTTCTAAAACACCAATTGCTGATCGAGATTTATATTTCGTGAATTTAAAAAGTTTACTTTTTTCAAAATGGGGATATGGAGTACCAACAGATCCAGCAAATGGATTTACATATCAAATAGGGTGGCCGTTTATTGGGATTTATATAGCTTCATTAATTACAATTTTCTATGCATATTATAAAAAAATAAAATTAAAAAAAGAATTAAATATTGCAATAGTACTTACTATTGGAGCTATAGTTTTTAGTCTTTTGCTTTTTTCATTTTCAAAACCAATTTGGAAATTGCCCCTTCTTTCTGAAATTAATTATCCTTGGATAATTCTCTCTCAAATGGCGTTTATAATATCAATTCTTGGAGGATTTTTAGGAATTTTCAGATACTCAAAATATGTGGGTATTACGATTGCGATAGTTGCAATAATATTATATTTACCATATGCAAAACCTAAAAAATTTATAGATCACGGTGATAATTATTATTTTACAAATGATGCTACTACTACATCATCAAGTGAATTGATGCCTTTGTGGGTAAAAGAATTTCCTCTTCAGAGAGCAAATGAAAAAGTTTTAATCCTGCAAGGAGAGGGTAAGGTAAATATTTTAGAACATAATTCGAAGTTGATTAAATTTAATGCAAACTTAAGCTCAGATTCATTAATTAGAATTAATACTATTTATTATCCTGGTTGGAATTTTAAAATTGATGGTGCTAGTAAAGAAGTGAATTATTCAAATAATTCTGGAGTTATGGATATAAAAGTTTCTAAAGGAAAACATTTGGTTACGGGGTCATTTTCAGAAACTAGAATAAGATTAATTGCTGATTTGATAACTGTAATAGGAGTATTTTTCGTAATTATAATTACTTTTAAAGAATTAATGTTAATAAAATCCCATAAGCCTTCGGCTAAGGGATAAGAGGCTCTAGGGCTCCGCTTAAGGCGAATCGTCAAGGAGCTTCAAAGAATTTTTAAAATGAATATATTAAAGAAAAACGCATATTTAATTTTTGTAATTTTATTTACAGTAGTTGCAATTCTTCCTTTATTTCATTCTGGATTTTTTCCAATGCATGATGATGAGCAGGTGGGAAGGTTATTTGAGCTTAATAATAGCTTAAGTGCTTTTCATATTCCTCCTAGGATTTCGCAGAATCTTGGATTTGGATATGGCTATCCACTTTTTAATTTTTATCCCTCTTTTGTTTATTATGTTGCTGAGATATTTGTTTTACTTGGATTTGGTTATATAGCCTCTATAAAAATAATGATTGGGATTGGGTTTATTCTTGCTGCAATCTTTATGTATTTATTTTCAAAAGAGTATGTGGGTAATTTAGGAGGTATGGTTGCAGCAGTTTTATATACATATGCTCCTTATCATAGTATAGATGTTTATGTTCGTGGAGCGCTTCCTGAATTTTTTTCATTTGTATTTATTCCAGCTATTTTTTGGGGGATTAATAGATTAAGTAAAAATCAAACTTTTGGAAATATCATTATGCTTGGAATATTTGGGGCATTTCTTATGTTAACGCATAATCTTGTTTTACTGATGAGTATTCCATTTGTGTTTATTTATTTTCTTTTTACTATTTATAAAAATAAATCTTGGAAAAGTTTTTTGATCGCAGTAACTCTAAGCGGAATAATCGCACTCTTATTATCAGCCTATTTTTGGATACCAGCAATTTTAGAAAATAAATATACGATGGTAAGTTTATTAACAAAAGAACTAGCTGATTTTAAACTTCATTTTGTATCTGTTCCGCAATTTTTTAATTCATCATGGGGTTATGGTGGATCAATTTTAGGGCCAATGGATGGATTTTCATTGGAAGTTGGGAAATTACATTTAGTACTAGTTTCAATCGCAATTTGCTTGTTGTTAATTAATTATATTAAAACAAAAAGTAAGTCAGGAGGAATTTTAGTAATCTTTATTTTTATGTTCTTCTTTTCAATTTTTATACAAAGTTATTATTCAAGTATTATTTGGGAGAATTTAAAAGCTTTGTCATACATTCAATTTCCTTGGAGATTTATGCTTTACGGCGTATTTACTTCATCTTTTATTGCTGGATATATTTTTGCATTTAAATTTGATGCAAGATTAAAATACATACTCGCAGGAATAATTATATTAATATCACTTTTTTATTACGGCTCATTTTTTAGGCCAGATAGATATCTAAAAGTTACTGATAAAGATTATATTTCAAAAAATATAATTAGATGGAAAACGAGCGCGATGGCTTTTGAATACGTTCCAATGGGGATTGCAACGAAAAGATCAGATCTCAATACGACTATCGTTGACATTGATGAGAGTAAAATTGCTAAAAAAACTGCAGAATCATTGTCTAAAAAAGTATTTATTGATGTAAAAACTGATAAGCCTCAGTATAAAAAGTTTGAATACGTTGCTCAAAATGATTCTGAAATTCGCGTAAATACATTCTCTTTTCCAGGTTGGAAAGTGCTTATTAATGGTAAGGAAATAAGTTATAATGATAAAAACAAATTAAAACTTATAACAATAAAAGTTCCAAAAGGTAGTGGTTTGGTTGAGGTTATTTTTGAAGAAACCAAGATTCGAAAAATTGCTAACTACTTAACTCTTTTTGGAATGATTATGGTTATAGGCATGATTCCATATTATAAAAAGAAATTAAAAATATGAAAAAAATAAGTAATTTATCCATTTTCTTTCCGTTTTGGAACGAAGAAATGAATATTGAAAAAGTTGTAACTACTGCGATTCCACATATTAAGAAAATTGCAGAGAAGTGGGAAATAATAATTGTGGATGATGGTTCAGTTGATAAAACACTTGAAAAAGCTGAAAAATTAGCAAAAGACAATCAAAATATACGTGTAATTTCTCACTCTCCGAACAGAGGTTATGGCGCTGCATTAAAAGCAGGATTTGAAAATTCAAAATTTGATTATGTAGTATTTACGGATGGAGATGCGCAGTTTGATTTTGGAGAAATTTATAGATTTGTGGAAGAAATTAATAAAAATGATATTGTAATAGGCTATAGAAAAAAAAGACAAGATAATAAAGTAAGGCACATTCTCATGAATCTTCTTAAAGCTTGGGATTATGTTTTCTTTAAGTTTTGGTTTAAAGATATAGATTGCGGATTTAAGATGTTCAAGAAATCAGCACTCGATGAAATCATGCCATTTAGAAGTGAAGGGGCTATGATAACGACTGAAATACTTGCAAAATCTGTTAGAAAAAAACTAAAAATAAAAGAAGTAGAAGTAACTCATTACCCAAGGGAGTTTGGTAATCAGTCAGGAGCAAATCTAGCTGTAATTATTAGGGCAGTTCTCGAAAGCTTAATTCTTTGGTGGGACATAAGGAACAAAAGGATTTAATGGAAGATTTTAATCTAGAACTTGTAGCCAGAAAATCAGTTAAGAGTATTTTTGCTTTAACTTCAAGAACTTTTTTAATTCAGATACTTGGTGTAATTGCGAGTTTCATCTTAACGGTCTATCTTTCTCCATCTGATTTTGGAGTATTTTTTATAGTATCCTCTTTTGTAGTTTTTTTGAATTACTTTTCAGATATTGGTCTTGCAGCTTCACTTATTCAAAAAAAAACGGAGCCAACCCTCGATGAATATAGAAATGCTTTTACCGTTCAGCAAATGTTGGTTTTGGCACTAATAATACCAGTTTTTTTTCTGACCCCTGAAATTGCAAAATATTTTAAAGTCGAATCTCAAGGCATTTATCTTATTTATGCTTTTCTAATATCTTTTATTCTATCTTCTCTTAAGACAATTCCTACAGTTATGCTTGAGAGAAAGCTAGATTTCCATAAGCTTGTGATCCCTCAAATTGCAGAAAATCTTATTTACAACCTGGCATTAATTTTTTTAGCGATCGGGGGATATGGGGTTACAAGTTTTACTATAGCGATAGTTTTAAGAAGTATTGTAGGGCTTGTGATTACTTATTACATAATGCCATGGAAGATAGGATTCGCATATCACAAAGATACTTTAAAGTCTCTTTTAAGATTTGGTATCCCTTTTCAAATTAATAGCCTGCTTGCATTAGTAAAAGATGACCTTATTAACGTTTATATAGGAAAAACACTCCCTCTTCAAGAAGTAGGATATATAGGATTTGCGCAGAAATGGGCTTTTTTGCCTCTAAGACTTGTTATGGATAATGTAATAAAGATTATGTTTCCTTCATTGTCTCGCTTGCAGCATGACAAAAACGCACAAAAGATTGTTATAGAAAAATCACTTTTTGCAATCGCTTTTTTCATAATGCCAACAGCCGTAGGTTTTATAATGCTATCTCCTTATTTCATAGATTTAATACCGAGTTATCAAAAATGGGCTCCAGCATATATTTCTATAATATTCTTTGCTCTAAATACTGTCGTTGGATCTCTTTCTACTCCTATAACAAATTTCCTATACGCAACTGGAAAAGCAAAGATTACTCTTTATTTCATGAGCGCATGGACATTGCTGACATGGATACTAACTCCAGCACTTATTATAAAATTTGGATATAACGGTGTTTCAGTAGCTTCATTTTTGGTAGCATTTAGTACTCTTTCAATTTATTTTGTGGCAAGAAGATATGTAGAATTTTCTTTCATTGGACCAATCATAAAACCACTAACTACATCTTTAATTATGATGTTGTTTATTTATTTCACCCAAGGAATAATAACTTCGTTACCCCTATTAGTAGTTGATGCTGTATTGGCGGGATTGGTTTATCTTTCAATTGCGTTTATTTTATCCAGAAAAGATATTTTACGAATCCTCTCATTTATTAGGAGCAATGAAAAATAGTATGAAAAAAATATATATTATACTTATAAATTATAATAGGGAGAAATTAACAGAAGAGTGCTTGGATTCGCTTCTGAAAATAAAAAGTCATGGTTTTGAGTTGCACACAGTAGTAGTTGATAATGATCCTTTAAATAGAGGAGATATAAATGAAAAAAAGTATTCTGACATTAATCTCAAGATAATTTTTAGTCCTGCAAATAGTGGTTTTTCCGGTGGAATGAACTTGGGAATAAAAGAGGCTTTTAAAAATAATGCTGATTACGTTTTAATACACAATAACGATACATACGTAAAAGATGATTTTTTACAGAAATTATTTGAATTTGCAGAAAAAAATAGTGATGCTGGAATAATCGCACCGAAGATTTATTTTGCAAAAGGTTTTGAATTTCATAAAGATAAATATAAAGAAAATGAGTTGGGAAACGTTTTTTGGTATGCGGGTGGAAAGATTGATTGGGGAAATGTGATAGGGAGTCATATTGGCGTGGATGAAGTAGATAAAGGCCAATATGATGAGGTAAAAAAAACGGAGATCGCAAGTGGATGCTGTATGCTTATAAAGTCAAGCGTATTCAAAAAAATTGGATTTTTTGATGAGAAGTATTTTTTATATTACGAAGATGCAGATTTATGTATAAGAGCAAAAAAAGCAGGATTTAAAATCTATTACATTCCAGAGTCAGTTATTTGGCATAAGAACGCAGGATCCACTGGTGGATCTGGCTCTAAGCTTCAAGATTACTATATAACTAGAAATAGATTATTATTCGGTATGAAATTTGCTCCAATTCGTTCGAAAATGTCTCTAATTAGAGAAGGGTTTAAGCTTGCATTTAAAGGAAGGCAGTGGCAAAAAGCAGGAGCGAGAGATTATTTTCTTCATAGATTTGGTAAGAGTATATATTTTTAATACGCATGACAGACATTAGTAAATATTCCTCAAGAAAGAGTAAATTCAAGAACCTAATATCCGATCACTTTGATGTTTTTGCAATTCTAACAATTTTTTTATTTTTTGCTTGTTTGTTTATTGTTAAGAGAAATACATTTATCCATTCTTATGACGAAGGATACTGGAAAGACAGATTTGAGCATTCAAGATATGCTCTTCCTTTATCTCAAAGAGGGCTTGGAGACGAAGGTCTATATGCTTATGCTGGATATAAAGCTATCAACGGGAGTGACCCAATTAAAATTGTATTTGATAAGCCAGCATTAGGAATTTTTATAATTGGGACATTTATAAAAATATTTAATAATCCTGCATATTCAGGTTTAATTTTAGGATTTGGTGTAATTATTGCATTTTATTATTTGGCAAAAAGACTTTTAAAAAATAGTAAATTAGCATTGTATAGTTCTATTTTGTTATTTCTATCTCCAATTCTTTTTAGTCATTTTTACATTTCTCTTCTTGATTTGCCTCAATTGCTATTGCTTCTTTTAAATCTCATCTTTTTTTATGACTCTGTATTTGGAGAAAGAAAAAATAAAGGAATACTGTTATTAAGTGCACTTCTGTTAGGGCTTTCATTTGAGATTAAGATTCCACTGTTCTTGCCAATTTTAATTCTTTTAGAAGCAGGATACTTAACTTTTAAAAAACAGATAACTGATTTATCTTTTTACATTTTAGGATTAATCATATCGATATTCATCTCATTTTCCGTGTATTTTATCCACGGATATGATTTTTTTGGGTTTATAAAAGTACAAAAATATATTTTATCAATCTATTTATCATCTACGCTTTCAGTTCATGTTGAAGCTATTTGGCAATTCCTTTTGACGGGTTCGTTTCCAGATATATCAAGTGGGATTCCAAAATATATTCAAGAATGGTCAATCATGCTGGCAGTTTTTACGATTTTAGGAATATTTTTTTCAGTTTTGATTTTATTTTCTAAAAAAAAGATTTATTGGAAAGGTATTTCTGTATTTATATTGGCTAATTGTCTAATCCTTACAATAATTCCATCTTATCCTAGATATGTTTTGATAATTTTTCCTTTCTTGATTTTAGTAACCATGGAATATTTATCGAAAATCTTGAAGCCAAGGTTTTTTGGTGTTTTTATTTCAATTTCTGTAATTTATTCTTTGGTTGTTGCTGCATTATATCTTCATCCTAAACCTACTGAAGAGCTTGGTAAGTTTTACATTAACTACAGTAATAATTATTTTCAGGATGTATATGAAGAAAACTTAGCTGATGATTCACGTCCGGATTTGTCTCGTACTGAATTTTTTAACAAGCTTTATAGCACTTATCAGGATGCTTCTATTTATTCGGTTACGGTAAAAGAGTTAGAGAACAATATATCTAGATTTGATACTGAAGGTGAGGTTACAGCTAGATTTACATACAATACTTATTTCTTGGGTAAATATTTTGAAGATAAAAAAATAAAACTAAAAAAAGAAGATAATCAGTGGCAGGTAGTATGGGATTGGAATTATGTATTTAATGATTATGAGCCAGAATATTCCTTTAGTTTGAGTAGAGATATTGGAGAAAGAGGGAAGTTAATTAGTTCACTTTCTGGAACATTTGCGCAAGATAAAGAAGGATATTTAATTGAATTTAATCCTAGTCTAATGAATCCGGATCAGGAAAATGAAATGCTTAAATTTTTGAGCAAAATTAGTCGAAAACCAACTTTAAGCATACAAAATGCATACTTGGAGAATGTACCTGTGGGAAAATATATTCCTCTTGTTACATCTCTTAAGACACTTTCTGCAAATGAGATTAAATATTTAAATGAATTTAAAGGTATTAGGCTTAAAAAGTCACCAGCTAGAATTTATACAGCAATGGAAAATAGGGAGGTAATTCAGAATATGAGATTTAAAGAATGTTGTACTCTGATATATAGTGCCGAAAATTATCATGGAGCAAAGATTATTAATAATCCTGAATATATTTTCGATGAACAGTTATCTGGTCAAGATGGCGGTAAATTATTAATGTTAAATAAAGAAAATGAAGTTATTAGAACAATAATTGATAAAAAGAGTAAAAATGGTAAGGATGTAAGTATCTAATTTTGTATACTTAGAGTGTAAGTTAATATAATAATATGAGTCTATCAACCATAATTATCACAAAAAATGAAGAGAAAAATATAGCAGAATGCATAGATAGCGTGCATTTTTCAGATGAAATAATTGTAATTGATAATGAGTCTTCAGATAGGACAATCGACTTGGCTAAAAAATATGGAGCAGAAGTAATTTCTAAAAAATTTGATGATTTTTCAAAGCAACGTGAAGAGGGACTAAGAATAAGTAAATCAGATTGGATATTATACTTGGATGCAGATGAAAGAATAACAAATGAATTAAAAGTTGAAATATTAAGTATTATTTCAGATGAAAGCTCAAGAGATGCATATAAGATTAAAAGAAAAAATTTTTATTTCAGAAAATACGAATGGCAAGTTGTTGAAAAAATGGAGCGCTTGTTTAAGAAGTCTAATATTTCAGGTTGGCATGGAAAAATTCACGAAAGTCCAACAATAAAAGGTGATATTGGTGAATTAGAAAATCCAATGCTTCATTTTACCCATAGTGATTTAACTTCAATGTTGTCAAAAACAATTAAGTGGTCTGATGCTGAGGCTAAGATTAGATTGGATGCAAATCATCCGAAGATGACATGGTGGAGATTTCCAAGAGTCATGATATCAACTTTTTTAAGCTATTACATTAAGCAAAAAGGGTATAAATTGGGGTCAGCAGGGCTTGTTGAGAGCGTTTTTCAGAGTTATTCTACATTTATTACTTATACCAAGCTTTGGGAGCTTCAAGCTTCTAGATCTTCCTAGGTAGAAAATTTTTATTTTTAAAATCTTCAAATGTCATTTTTGGCTTTGCAAATCTAAAGAGATAAATTATTTCAAGAACACCAAATGTTAGTGAGTTTAGTATCAAGATAATTACGAACCAGTTTGTTTGATCTGCTTTTGCAGCTCGCCAAAGAGCAAGACATTTCCAAAAAAGTAGCCAAATTAAAAAGGCTAATGCAAAAAAGGGGTTAAAGCCTCCACTTATTCCGCCAAATTCCATAGCTAAATGATAGCATTTCTTTTAAAGCAAATCAAAAATTGTTATCATTAAATAATGAAAATAGGAATATTCGACCCATATTTAGATGACAATGGAGGTGGAGAGCGTTACATGATGACAATTGCCAAATATCTTTCGAAGGATAATGAGGTTAGTGTGTTTTGGGATAGTCATGAAGATTTAATGAAAGTGGATCAAAGATTTTCTCTTAACCTAGAAAATGTAAAAATTACTGAAAATATATTTAATTATTCTTTTATAGAAAAGCAAAGAGCTTCGAGAAAGTACGATGTGATAATTGTTTTAAGCGACGGAAGTATTCCGGTATTGTCTTCAAAAAAACTTTATCTTCATATGCAGCAGCCAGTGTCATATATGCTTTCAGTAAAAGATAGATTAAAGCTTATGAGAGTAAATAGAATTTTTTGCAATTCTACATTTACCAAAGATTTTATAGAAAAATATTACAAAGTAAAGTGTGATCTTTTATATCCGCCAGTAAGTATTTTTGGAAATAAAAAAGAAAAGGAGAATTTAATATTTCATGTTGGGAGATTCAGGGTTATGAATGTTAAATCTGAAGATTATAAAAAACAACAAGTTATGATAGATTCATTCAAAAGATTAATCGACAAAGGTTTAAAAGACTGGAAATTTCTTTTGGCAGTTAGTCTAAATGATATAGAAAATCCTAAATTTGTTTCCATGAAGAAATCAGCGATAGATTATCCAATAGAGTTTTTGATTAATTCTTCGATGGAGAAATTATGGGAAAAAGGTAGTAAAGCTAAAATATATTGGCATGCAACGGGATTTGGAGAAGAGTTGGACAAAAATCCTCATCTTGCTGAACATTTTGGGATATCAACAGTAGAAGCAATGGGGGTAGGAGCAGTTCCGGTAGTTTTTAATGCAGGTGGGCAGAGAGAAATTGTGACAGATGGAGAAAACGGCTATCTTTGGGATACGCTTGAGGATTTTGATAAAAAAACATTAAAATTAATAAACGATAAAGAATTGTTATCAAGAATGTCTAAACAAGCATTTGAGAGATCAAAATATTTTGATGAAGAAAATTTTGGTAAAAAAATATCAGAAATTATTAAATGATAAAAAAGCTTATTCCGGTTTTGGGATTTGTAATCATTACATCAGTGTTTTTTTGGCAATTCCTGTTTAAAGGATTGTTGCCAATTCCAGCGGACACAATAGTCGGTCTTTATCATCCTTATCGTGATATTTATTCAAGTACTGATTCTGGTGGAATACCATTTAAAAATTTTTTAATAACAGATCCTGTTAGGCAGCAATATCCATGGAGAAATTTATCTATTAATTCTTTTAAGAATTTGGATCTTCCAATATGGAATCCATATTCTTTTTCAGGAACTCCAAATTTAGCAAATTTTCAATCCGGAGTATTTTATCCATTTAATTTTATATTTTTTATTATCAGTTTTGAATACGCCTGGTCGATCCTTATTATTCTTCAGCCACTTATGGCTGGAATTTTTTTATATTTTTATCTTAGAAATTTAAAGCTTGATGAGTACTCCAGTTTTTTTGGTGGCATAGTATTTGCTTTTTCTGGATTTTTTGTGACTTGGCTTGAATGGGGAACAGTACTTAGTACTGCATTGTGGCTTCCTCTAATTTTACTTAGCATAGATAAAATAATTTTTTATGGTGGAAGAAATGAAAAAATTTCATTTTTGAAATTTAAATTATCAAAATTAATTCTCTGGTGTTTAGTATTAATTTTTTCATCAACCACATCTTTTTTCGCAGGACATTTGCAAACATTTTTTTACCTTTTTATTTTCTCTGTTATTTATTTCGTCTTAAGAATTTGGAAATTAAAAAATAAAATTAAGATTATTTCTTTATTTTTAACTTCTAGTGTCTTAATTTTCATTATCAGTTTGCCACAACTATTGCCAACCTTAAAATTTATTTTATTGTCAGGAAGAGAGGTAGATCAGTTTGTATGGCAGAAAGATGGATGGTTTATTCCAGTTCAGCATTTAGTGCAATTTGTGATCCCTGATTTTTTTGGAAATCCTAGCACCTTAAATTATTGGGGAATATGGAATTATGGAGAGTTAACTGGATTTGTGGGAATAGTTGCATTGATATTTTCAATTTACGCAGCAATATTTCGAAGAGATAAAAAAACATTTTTATTAATTTTAGCAATTATATTATGTTTGATTTTGGCAATCTCCAATCCAATTTCAAAAATTCCATTTATTTTTAATTTTCCATTTATTTCAACGGCACAGCCAACAAGACTATTATTTATAGTTGATTTTGCTCTTAGTATTCTTGCAGCATTAGGACTAAATTATTTTATTTATAAAGGTAGATTTCGAGAAATTATTTTCCCAATCGGGATAATTGGATCAATATTTATTCTATTTTTCTTATCTTTAAAGTTGGGAATAATTCCTAATGTAGATATACATAATATAAATGTTGCAACGAGGAATATCTATTTTCCTGCAATGATTTTCATACTTTTAACTTTTATTATTCTACTCTACCCTTTAGTAAAGAATAAATTTAAGCCGTATTTTTTAATTCTTTTAATACTTTTAACTGTTGCAGAGTTGTTTAGATTTTCATGGAAATTCAACACGTTTTCAAAAAGTGCCTATCTTTATCCTGAAAATTTAACTATTCATTATCTTAAGAAGAATGTAGGAGATTTTAGAATTGCTACTAATGACTCTAGAATTATGGCGCCAAACTTTTTTATTATGCATAATCTTCAATCTATTGAAGGATACGACCCACTTTATCTTGAAAGATATGCTGAGTTTATTTCTGCAATAAATAGAAATAGTCCAGATATAGCTCCACCTTTTGGATTTAATAGGATACTAAGAATAGAAAACTTTTCATCTAATCTGATAGACCTTTTAGGTGTCAAATATGTATTAAGCATTTCTGATATCAATTCTCCTGGATATAAAAAAGTATTTGAGAGTGGTCAGACGCAAGTGTTTGAAAATGAAGACGTTTTGCCGAGAGTATTTTTCGTGAGAGAAGTAAAATTGGCGAAAAATAAAAATGAAGCCATAAAGTTAATGTTTGATAAAGAGTTTGATCCAAGAAATCAAGCTGTTGTTGAGGAAGGAGAAACAACCAATTCAAGTATGGGAAACGCAAAGATTATCAAATATTCTGAAAATGAAATTATAGTTGAAACAGTAAATAATGGGCCAGGATTCTTGGTTTTGACAGATTCGTTTTACCCATCTTGGCATGTTAAGATTAATGGAGTTGAGAAAAGAATTATAATAACTGATTTTAATTTCCGTGGGGTATTTGTTCCAGCCGGTAAAAATGAAATAATTTTTGAAAACAAAATTTTATGAAAATAAGTATAGTTATTCCAAGCTACAATAGTGAAAATGTTCTTAAAAAAAATATACCAAATGTAGTAAGTTCTATCGAGGAGTTTTCTGATAACTGTGAAATAATAATAAGAGATGACTTTTCAACAGACGATTCTGTTAAAGTTATAAAAGAGTTAGTTGAAAAAAATAAAAAAACTAAAATAAAATTATTTATTTCAAACAGGAATCAGGGTTTTTCTTCGAACGTAAACAATGCTGTTAAAGAAGCTGCAGGAGAAATAGTTATTTTACTCAATACTGATGTTTCGCCAAGTAAGAATTTTATAGCACCACTGTTGAAGCATTTTGATGATGAAAATGTTTTTGCAGTGGGATGTTTAGATGAAAGCTTGGAGGATGGGAAAATTGTAAAAAGAGGACGAGGGAAGGGAAAATGGATTCGTGGATTCATGCTTCATAGCGCTGCTGACATTGACTCTACTGATATGAGTACGCTTTGGGTAAGTGGAGGTAGTGGTGCATTTAAAAAAAGTATTTGGGAAAAGTTAGGAGGGCTAGATGAGATCTATAACCCTTTTTATTGGGAGGACATTGACCTTTCTTATAGAGCGCTGAAATCTGGATATAAAATTATTTTTGAAAAAAATAGCACAGTCAGACATGAGCATGAAGAGGGAGTAATAAAGAAAAAATTCAAATCAAAAAAAGTGAATGATATTGTTTATCGAAATCAATTTATTTTTGCTTGGAAGAATTCTGATTTAATCAATTTGCTTAAAAGTATTATTTGGTTGCCATATCATTTGTTTAATTCTTTGTTATCAAGAAATTCGTCTATGTTGATAGGTTTTTTTTGTGCAGTTAGAAGAGCACCTTCAATAATTAAATCCAGAAGAATAAATTCTAAAATTTTTGTACTCTCGGATAATGAAGTCATCGCTAAAATAAATTAAATGAGTAAAATGATGCAGATTATTAAAAAATATAAATACGAAATTATTGCAATTTTATTATGTTTTATTTTTGGAGCTGCAGGAATTTTAGTTTCTTTGAATCGTTTTTGGCAATATGATAGTTCTTTGATAGACTTCGGACAGTTTGATCAAGCTATATGGAAAATATCTAGATTCCATGAGCCGATAATTTATCATTTTATTCATGGAAAAATAAATGTTTTAGGTGATCATTTCACACCAAGCGTATTTATACTCTCTCCACTTTATTGGTTTACTGATAAAAGTGAAATTATATTGATAGCCCAAGCGGTTGCTGTTGCATTAAGTGGATTATTCTTATTTGATATTGGAAAAAACGTACTTAAAAATAAACCTTTAGCTTTGAGTATTCTGATTTCATATTTCCTTTTTGTTGGTTTACAAAATGCTGTAATTACGGAATTTCATGAACTTACATTAATGACGCTTTTTTTAATGATTACATTTTGGTCTATTATTAGGAATAAGATTTTACTTTTCTTCGTTTTTTTAATACTGACTCTTGGTTTTAAGGAGGTTACGTTTTCTCTTGGAATTGGCTTGGGAATCGCACTAATGTTACTAAAAAAAGAATGGAGAAAGATTGGAATTAGCACCATTATTATATCGATAATTTGGGGAACACTTTCTTTTAAGGTTTTTATTCCACACTTCGCATCGGGAGATTATTTGTATGCTTCAAATCTTCCAAATGGTTTATTCGAAAAAGCATATTCTCTTATAGACGAACCTCAGAAAAGACATACTCTTCTTTTTAGTTTTTTTAGTTTTTCTTTCCTACCTTTTTTATCTCCAGAATTTTGGCTGATGATACTTCAGGATTATGCAACGAGATTTATGCCAATAGGTTTTATTACTCGTTGGGATTTGGGCTTACATTATAATGCGCAGTCAGCTGTTATTCTTTCTCTTGCATCTATTTACGGATTAAAGAGATTATTAAAAATAAAGATAATTGATAAACATAAATTAATTATTTCCTTGATTATAATTGCTAATTCATTTTTCTTATTTAGATTTGTCTTACATGGGCCATTTATGCTTGCGGTTAATCCAGCATTTTATGCACATACAAAAGACTTTAAATTTTTAGATGATTTGGTTAATAAGGTTCCAAGAAATGCATCTATAATGACTCAAAATAATTTAGCAACAAGATTTACTCATCAAAACATAAGGCTTGTTACTACTGATTATGCAAATTCAATGCCCGATTTTATTCTTTTAGACTTAAGAAGTGGACAGAATCCTAATAATTATTTTGGCTCAGGTGATCTTGGATTAATACTCGGTCAATTAAAAAAAGATACAAGATACGAATTGATAACAAATACAGGTGATCAATACCTCTTTAAAAAGCGTTCTTTATGATAGAATAAAAATTATGAAATTATCTATAATCATTCCTGTATTCAATGAAGAAAAAACTATTGCAAAGCTTATCGATAAGGTTGATGCGGTTAAAATTCCCGGTATAACAAAGGAAATAATTGTTGTAGATGATGGATCAACTGATAAAACAGCTCAAAATATCCCAAAAAATAAGGTTAAATTTATAGAACACACTGTCAATCAGGGTAAAGGAGCAGCAGTAAAAACCGGAATTGATAGCGCCACGGGAGACTATGTAATTATCCAGGATGCAGACCTTGAGTATGATCCTGAGCAAATTAAAATTTTGATTCAACCAATTCTTAGTAAGGAAGCAAAAGTTGTTTATGGCACGAGGTTAAATAGGCGCCCTCATTTTAAGAATGAAGAAAGAAATTTTAGATTTATGCTTCACTACATGGGTAATAGATCACTAAGCTTGATTACAAGCGTGCTTTATGGGAGTTGGTTGACAGATATGGAAACTTGCTATAAATTATTTCCCACAGAAGTAGGAAAAAAATTTAACCTTAGAGCAAAAAGGTTTGATTTTGAACCAGAAATTACAGCAAAACTTTTAAAGGCTGGATATAAAATTTTGGAAATTCCAATTACTACAGTTCCCAGAGATTATGGAGAAGGAAAAAAACTCAGGACATTTCATGATGGATCCATCGCACTTTACACTCTAATTAAATACAGAATTTATGACTGATTCTGTTTTAAAAAATAAGATCTACTTACTGCTCTTTGCAGTTGTCTTCATTTCCGCTTTTTTAAGATTTTATAAAATAGATCAAGTGCCTGTGTCGCTTTATTGGGATGAGGTTTCAATCTCATATAATGCATATTCGATAGTCGAAACAGGAAAAGATGAGCTTGGTGATAGATTGCCTCTTCTTTTTAGAGCATTTGAGGACTACAAAACTCCCGGATATATTTATTTTACTGCTGTTGCGATTAAAATTTTTGGTCTTAATGAGTTTTCAACAAGAGTTAGCTCGGCATTTCTTGGAACGATAACGGTTTTAGTTACTTTTTTTTTGATAAAGGAATTATTAGAGAAAAAAGTTTTCGAATTTGGCTCCGAATATGTTGCGATACTTGTTGCATTCTTGCTGGCTATTTCTCCGTGGCATATCCAATTTTCAAGAGCAGGTTTTGAAGCAAACTCGGGTTTATTTTTTGTAGTTTTTGGTGCATATCTTTTTTTTAGATTCATAAATACCCTATCTTATAAATTTTTGTATTTATCAATGGTAAGTTTTGCTGTAAGCATATATTTTTATAGAAGCATATGGATATTCACTCCATTATTTTTATTATCAATATTTGTAATTTATTATAAAGATTTGTTCATTAAAGAAAAAATATTAAAATCCCTTTTGGCAATTTTGATATTTATCGCTTTATTGTCTCCATTTGCTCATGTGATGGTTTCCGGAAACGGTTTGGCAAGAGCAAGTCAAGTGTCGCTGACAGCAAGTTATAGCGATGAGGTTTATAAGTTTGCAGTTAAGCAAGAGCAAGTGGGAGGTCTAGCTGGTAAAATAATATATAACAGAAGATTAGTATATCTTTCCGAAGGAATTAAAGCTTATTTTTCTCATTTCTCTCCTAAATTTTTATTTATAAATGGAGATGGAAATGGTAGACACGGTGTAAAAGGGATGGGTGTATTTTATCTTTGGGGAATCGTGTTTATTATTCCTGGATTTCTAGCATTATCTAAGTATGATAGGAAAACAAAGCTAGTTATTCTAGCATGGTTCTTGATTGCTCCCATACCTGCAGCTCTTGCTTTGCCTGCGCCTCATGCATTAAGGAGTCTCAATATGATTCCTATGCCACAGATAATAATTGCGCTCGGAATTATTTGGGTATATTTTTTCATAAATATAAAATACAGAAAAGCTTTTTTTGCGGCTATGATTGGAATTATTTTATGTTTCTGTATAAATTACCTGACAATTTATTTCGGTGACAATGCAAGAAAAACAAGTTCAGACTGGGGAGATGGATACAAGCAGCTGTCTGAGTATGTGTTTCAGAATGAAAATAATTATGAAAAGATTTTAATATCAGGTCATTACTGGCAGCCATATATTTATTTTTTGTTTTATAAAGAATATGACCCTGAATTATTTCAAAAATCAGGTAGTAAATCAGGATTCGATAAATATATATTTGGAGGTACAAGTTGGGATATGAGTGGAAAAGAACTTGGAGATCAAGATTTAGAAAAATTATCAGGCACAAAAAATTTTCTAGTTGCTCTTTCGCCTTCTGAGTATTCATATCAGGAAAATAAAATAAAAGTTGTCAAAGAGATAGTAAACCATAATAATGAATTAGTGTTCATAATTGGAGAATTAAAAAATGATTAAAAACAAAAGCGTTTTATTCCTTGGATTAATATTATTAATTGGCGTATTTTTAAGATTTATTATTTTGGGAAGTGTTCCAGGATCTTTAAATTGGGATGAGGTTTCATGGGGTTATAATGCATATTCTATTTCGGAAACAGCTCGTGATGAGTACGGTAAGCTCTTGCCTCTCTCTTTTAAAGCCTTTGGTGACTTTAAACAACCCGTTTACATATATTTAGATGCATTTTTCGTAAAAGCATTTGGATTAAATGCATTCAGTGTAAGATTTGCTTCCGCTTTTTTTGGAAGCCTGAGTATTCTTCTTGTCTACTTCATGGTTAAAGAAATATTCATAAAACGAGTCGAGCGTGAGAAATTAGCCTTGTTAAGTGCATTCTTTTTTGCGATTTCACCTTGGTCAATTCAATTTAGCCGCGTAGCATATGAAGCAAATCTTGGACTATTTTTTGTTATCCTAGGAGTTTTTATATTCTTTAAAGGATTGAATTCTAGAAAATATTGGCTTCTTTTTTTGTCTGTAGTTCCTTTTACGATCTCAGGATTCACTTATCATAGTCTAAAAATATTTATGCCAATATTCTTTATTTCTTTGATTATATATTCACTGAAAAAAGCCACCGCTAAAAAAATTCTTGCACTCTTGTTAATTTTTTACATAGCTTTAAATTTAATTTGGGTATTAGATTCCAGAACGACATCCAGGGGCAGAAGTGTAACATTTTTTCAGGAACCATCAAAAATATTAGAAATTCCTATTAAAGAACTTGATTCAGACAAAATAAGTCACGATTATTTAGGTGTTTTGATCCACAACAGGAGAGTGGTTTTTGTAAACACATATATATCAAATTATTTGATGCATTTCGATCCTTCCTATTTATTTATGAAAGGTGATAATCCAAGACATCATGCACCTGAAATGGGGCTTTTATATCTTGTTTCATTGCCATTTATTTTACTGGGAATGTACTTTTTTGTTAAAAACAAAATATCGGAATCTGTAGTTATTTTTATATGGTTATTATTGGCGCCTGTGGCTTCGTCATTGGCTGTTGAAGCTCCAAATGCATCGAGGAGCTTAATATTTTTACCTACTTGGGATATTTTCTTCGCAGCAGGTATTGTTTTTTCTGAAAAAATTATTGCTAAAAAGTATTTAATCTATTTTAGAATTATTTTCTGGGGATTTTTGTTTATAAACTTTTTGTATTTTACTCACCAATATTTTATTCATACTAATCAGTTAACTCAAAAAGATTGGCAATATGGATACAAAGAGGCAGTTGAGTTCGTTGAAAATGCAAGCGCTGAATCTCCAGACGGTAAAATTATTTTTTCTCCTGACATTGAGCAAGGGTATGCATTTTATCTTTTCTACAGTAAATATTCTCCAAGTGAATATATTAAAGAAGGCGGTTCAGATAGAATGTCTAGTGCTTGTTATTCGATAAAAAATTCTTATTTTGGAGATTGTAAGAATAATGCTAAGGCAGGTGACTTATTTGTTACATCAAGAGAAACTCAAAATATTAATGAGCATGGGCTACAAAGTTTAAATGTTATAAAATTTGATAATGGATCGCCTGCAGTAATAATATATAAAGTGAATTAGTATGACGCATAAGCAAATTATTAAGTCTCTTCTTGTATTAATTTTCATTCTTGGGTTTGTGGTCAGGTTTTATAAATTAGGCTCTGTTCCACCTTCTTTAAATTGGGATGAAGTAGCATTTGGATATAACGCGTATTCAATTGGAACAACTGGAAGAGATGAATTTGGAAAATTTTTACCATATACAGCACTCGAATCGTTTGGAGATTATAAGCCGCCAGTTTATGCATACCTGGATATAATTCCAATAAAGATATTTGGCCTTAATGAAATTGGCGTGAGATTTCCTTCAGCATTTTTTGGAAGTTTGGCTATACTACTTACTTTCTTTTTAGTCAGGCAAATTTTCCCCAAAAAACAAAAGGAAGAGAAAGAGAAGATTGATTTTATAGCATTAATGTCTTCATTTTTGCTTGCAATTTCACCGTGGCACATAATGCTTTCTCGAGGGGCCTTTGAAGCTAACATAGCGAGTTTTTTCATAATACTAGGGAGTTTGTTCTTTTTTCTGGGAATTAACAGTAAGAAGTACTATTTAATTTTTTCAGCAATATTTTTAGCCATTCCATTTTATACATTTAATTCTGCAAGGGTATTTATTCCAATTTTTGTATTAGGACTTGGGGTGTTATTTTTTAAGAAATTATTTAACTCAAAAAAAGAAGTGTTAATAGCGACAATGATTGGATTTTTATTATTAGCGCCTCTTGTGCCATTCTTACTTTCTCCTCAAGCAGGTACAAGATTTAAAGAAGTTAATATCTTTTCTGACCCTCAAATTGTTATTAATTCCAACTCTCAAATAGAAAAACATGGAAATTCAACATTTGCCAAAATAGTATTTAACAGACGAGTTGGATATGGATTGTCGTTTGCTAAGCATTATACTGATAATCTTTCTCCTAAGTTTTTATTTATAACAGGAGACGGAAATCCAAGATTTTCAATTCAAAAAGTAGGACAACTTTTGATTTGGGAATTACCATTTTTAATATTTGGAATTTATTTCTTACTTAAAAAAAGAGAGGGGTATTGGTATGTTGTTCCGTTCTGGCTTTTGATTGGAATTATTCCAGCAGCAATTGCAAAGGAAACACCTCATGCGTTAAGAATAGAATCCGTAATTCCAATGTTCCAGATTCTTGTAGCATATGGATTCGTTTATTTTATGAGCCTGTTTAGTAAAAGATATGTGAAATTTATCTCAATATTATTAATTTTCTTGCTTCTGATTAATTTTTCTTATTTTTATAAATCACTTATGTACAGCTATCCCAGTAAATATGCATCTGAATGGCAATATGGATATAAGCAGGCAGTAAGATTTGCTCGTGAGAATAAGAATAATTATAAAAAGGTTTACTTTACTCAGAGGTTAGGTAGACCGTATGTTTACTATTTATTTTTCAATAAAATTTCTCCTGCTCAGTTTAGAGAAGATTCGCTAATAAATAGAGATGTGTTTGGTTTTGTTGATGTAAAGAGAGTAGACGGAAATATTTTCTTCGTGAATAATCTTAGTGAGATGTACGCAAAAGATCCTGATAATCTATTTATTGAATATTTAGGTGATGAAAAAGATATGAAATTTGATGTTCCTGATGGAGCGAGCGTGCTTTATAAAATGTTCTTGCCTAATGGAAAAGGATTGTTTGTCGCGTACACTCGAAAGTAAAGCTAATCTGTTTATAGAATATAATTATTTTATTGTGCTAGAATCAAATTAATATGGCTTTATTACCTTCTATTAAGAAGCGTCTTTCGCATATTGATCTATCCAGGTCAAATCTCCTTTCCAAAAATAAAATTGCTTTTTATCTCTTTTTCTTAATAATCACAGCAATATTTTTTATAAATGGTCTTCATGAGAGTTATCCTGATGAATTCGATAATATTATGGGTGGCTGGTATTCTCTTCATGGACATTTAATATATAAAGATTGGTTTACTCATCATGGACCGATTGCATATTGGATAGCAGCGATTGTAGAAATATTTAGTGGACAATCTTTCTTCAGGTTCAGAATTATTTATTCAATTTTATTAGTTTTATATATTTTTGGAACCTATTTATATTTAAAAAAAAGCTTGGGATTTGAGAGAACCAAATTTTACCTTGCGTTTATAGGAATAGTTTCTGTCGCAGCAACTTACTTTTGGGCGCATATGCTTTTAGCAGATAGTTTATCTGGATTTTTACTAGTTCCTGTTTTTGGTTTAATAATCCTTAAAACATATTATAAAAAAAGTCTTTCAATAAAAGATTTAGTTTTTATTTCAGTGCTATGTTTCTTGTCAATTCTAAGCTCTTTGACTTTTACATATTTGATTGCAGGAATATATTTTACTTCGCTTTTTCTTTATTTCTTTTTTCCTGAAAAGAAAGAGATCTTTAAACTTAAAAGTTTTTTGCCTTTTATTATTTTAATTTTTCCTTTCTTATGTTTCTTGTTATATCTTGTTCTGACTGGATCATTTGCATATTACATTAAAGATGCTGTTGTATTTAACCAGAAATTCTATATTTATAATTATCCACGTCCGGAAGGTCAAACATTCATTAATCCTATAAGATTTGCGATTTTAATTGCTCAAGAATTCCAAAACAATTTTTCAACGCTTTTGGTTCAAGCAAGAAATTTTGAATTTACATATCCGTTTAATATTACATTGGCGATCATCAACACTTCATTGGTTATCTATCTTATTCTCAAGAGGCGTTTTGCGCTAGCTCTCTTTGTTGTTTTTTGTTTAATTTACTCAAACGGAAGGAGTAATCCTTTGACTTCAAGAGAGACCGACTATCAATCTGCGGTTTATATTATGTTCTCATTTTTTAATATGACATTTCTTATCTATGCAATGTATGAAGAGTTAAAGAAAGATTTAGAATATCCTAAAAAATTAATAATGTCAGCATTATTTATTTTAGTGCTCATTTATTCATTTTTTTGCACAACTTTTCTCGTGAGGAAGTTTTCTTATAAAGCGTACGATAAGTATATGGGTAAATCTCCTACCATATATGATAGGCCTAAAATAGCTCCTATAATAAATAGCATGGTTAGTAAAGATGAATATGCATTAATCGGCCCCTTTGAATTTGAAGAGCTTTTCTATATGAATGCAAAGCTTCCGACCAAATATCAAATTCTTATTCCTGGAATGGGTAAGTCGCCCGAGATTCAGCAAGAAATGATTTCTGACTTGCAAAAAAATAAACCTAAAGTCATTTATTTTGATCGAAAATTTTTTATTTTGGGAAGTAATCCAGAAATGCATGGTAAATTTTTCTTGGACTATTTGGACAATAATTATGTGAAGTTAATGGATTATGATGATGGAGATAATACTTATCATTCTAAAATTCCAATCGATGGTAAACTTGATTTAGATGCTAGGCTTTATTTAGATAAAGACCGTGCAGCCGAGATTATCAAGGAGTTACTAGAAAAAAATATTATAGAAGCAAATTAATAATGCAAAAAATTTCTGTAACGCTCGCTACATTAAATGAAGAGAAAAATATTGCTAAGGTTCTTGAATCCGTAAAAGATTTGGCAGACGAGATAGTAATTGTTGACGGTACTTCCAAAGATAAAACTGTTGAAATTGCAAAAGGATTTGGAGCGCATGTTATTGTTCGGGAAAACCCCAAAATATTCCATATAAATAAACAGATTGCTAATGATAATGCTACTATGCCCTGGATTTTACAAATGGATGCGGATGAAAAAATTACTCCAGAATTATCAAGAGAAATTAAAGAAAGAATTGAAAATGAAGAAGTAAATGGATATTGGATTCCTCGAAAAAATTATTTCCTTGGTAGATATCTAATGAAAGGTGGACAATATCCAGACTATACGATTAGATTGTACAGAAAAAATAAAGGAAAGCTCCCGCAGAAAGATGTTCACGAGCAAGCTGAGGTTGAAGGAAAAGTTGAGCATATGAAGCATCCAATGGAACATTTCCCATATGAGAGCTTTTCAAACTACTTATTTAAGTGGAAGAGATATAATTCGATTTTTGCAGATCAAATTAAAGAAGAGAGAAAAAATAAAAATATACTATTCAAATTAATCAAATCAATCGACTATTTAATTATCAAGCCAATTTATTGGTTCTTATTAACTTATTTGAGACATAAAGGATTTATGGATTCATGGCAGGGATTTGTATTTTCATTCTTTTCAGCTTTGCGTTTTCCTGCCTCGTTTATTAAATCCATTTGATATTTTTCTGCAATCAAGTTAATATTGAACGAAATTAGAAATATATGATTCTGTTAATTAAATCAACATTTTATAATGAAGCTGATGTTAAGAAGAAGCTTGCAAAATTTATATTGAAATCAAAAAAACTAAGCTTTGGAGAGGAATGTGTTAAGTTCGAAAAAAATTTCTCTAAGTATCAATCAAGAAAGAGATGCGTATTCGTTAACAGTGGTAGTTCTGCAAATTTAGCATTAATCCAGGCGTTAATTAATCTTGGAAGATTGAAAAAAGGAGATAAGGTTGGTTTTTCTTCTTTATCATGGAGCACGAATGCTATGCCTTTAATCCAGTTAGGGCTTAATCCAGTGCCGATTGATATTGAACTTAATTCTCTGAATGTATCAAGCCACACATTTAAAAAAGTTTTAGAAAAACAAAAATTAAAAGCTTTATTTTTAACAAATTTACTTGGTTTTTGTGATGATATAGATGAAATTAAAAATATTTGTAAAAAAAATAAAACTATTCTTATTGAGGACAATTGCGAATCTTTAGGGACCTTATATAAGGGTATTAAGCTAGGTAATTTTGGATTAGCTTCGACATTCTCATTTTATGTTGGTCATCATATGTCAACCATAGAAGGTGGAGCAATATGCACAGATGATCATGAGCTGGCAGATATGCTTTCTCTTGTAAGAGCACATGGGTGGGATAGAAATTTAGAATTTGCAAAGCAAGATGAAATTAGAAAAAAATTTAAGGTAAATTCCACATTTTATTCAAGATATACTTTTTATGACTTGGGTTATAATTTAAGACCAACTGATATAAGTGGATTTATAGGAAATTTAGAGATTAAACACATTGATGAGATAAACAAAAAAAGAAATGAAAATTTTCTAGAAATTTCTTCATGGTTATATAAAAATGATAAATATATTCCAATTAAATTTGACCACATAGATTTTATATCTAATTTTGCTATACCGGTTTTATGTAAGTCAAAAGAAATAAGGGATGATCTAGTTAGGAGATGTGAAAATAGAGTTGAAATAAGACCGATTGTGGGAGGAGATTTATCTAGACAACCATTTTTTAAAAAATATGTTAAAAATTCTCTTAAAAATAAAAATTCCAAATTGGTACATGAGCAAGGATTGTATTTCGGAAATAATCCTGAACTTACAAAAAAAGACAAAGCAGTTATAAAGAGCATTTTTGCTGATTAAGCATATACCACTTAATATTCCCTACCTATTTGTGTAAAATAGTTATATGAAGATACTTGTGACTGGGGGAGCAGGCTATATTGGAAGTTTCATGGTAGATTCCTTAGTAAAAAGAGGTGAAGAGGTTGTCGTAATTGACAACTTAGAACGAGGCCATAGAGATGTAGTTAACGAACAGGCAAATTTTATTCAAGCAGATATACGAGATAGTGTAAAATTGGATGAGCTATTTTCGAATAGCAAGCTTGATGCAATAATACATTTTGCAGGTCTAATTTCCGTAGAAGAATCTACTAGGGAGCCCGAGCTTTATCATGAAATAAACGTAAATGGCTCAAATAATTTGTTTACTTGTGCGATAAAGCATGGCATAAAAAATTTTATATTCAGTTCAACCGCGGCAGTTTATGGAAATCCAGAAGCTGTTCCTATTGTTGAAGATCATCCTAAGAATCCCACGAGTCCATACGGAGAAACAAAACTTGAAACTGAGCGAAATCTAATTGAGCTTAGGGAAATGGATTCTGAAGTAAGCTTCGCTTGTCTAAGATATTTCAATGCTTGTGGGGCAGCTTTGGATGGGTCTATGGGGGAAGCGCATAGTCCAGAGACGCATATTATTCCACTTGCTATAAAAGCTACGCTTAACAATCAAGCGTTTAAATTATTTGGTACGGATTATGATACCAAGGATGGAACTTGCGTTAGGGATTATATTCATGTTCTTGATTTGATTCAGGCTCATAATTTAGCGTTAGAAAAAATTTTAAATACCAAAGGTCAATATTTTTATAATGTTGGAACTGGTAATGGAATCACGAATAAAGAAGTTGCGCAAATGGTTATGAAAGTTAGCAGTTTAGATTTGAAGTTGGAAAATCATCCAAGAAGACCCGGTGATTCAGATAAATTAATAGCTGATTCAACTAAAATTAAAAATGAGTTAGGGTTTTTACCTGAATACTCAGATTTAGAAACAATAATTGGTTCGGCTTACAAATATCATGCAAAGCAAAGTGCTTAATTTCTGCAAATAGCTTGAAATAAATGAAAATTGGAATTGACATCTCACCATTAACGAGCGGACACTATTTACATCATAGGGTGAGAGGTACAGGATTTTATCTTACAAATTTAAAAGATTCATTAGAAAAATATTTCCCTGAGAATGAATATTTATATTTTAAAAGAGGAGATGTAATTCCAAAAGATGTTGACTTGATTCATATTCCATACTTCGAGCCGTTTTTTTTAACTTTACCAATTATTAATAAACATAAACTCGTTGTTACAGTTCATGATTTAACTCCAATTGTATTTCCTAAAGAATTTCCTGCAGGGATCAAAGGCAGATTAAAATGGGAAATGCAAAAAAATATTTTAAAAAGAGTAGATTCGATAATTACTGATTCAATTTCATCCAAAAAAGATCTTGAAAAATTTATAGGAATTAAATCAAATAAAATTGATGTAGTCCAACTAGCAGCAGCAGAGCATTTTCAAAATACAAAATCTAAAAATTTAAAAATAATTAGAAAATATAATCTTCCCGAAAACTTCCTTTTGTATGTAGGAGATGCAACTTGGAATAAAAATCTTCCAAATATGATAAAAGCAGTAAACAAAACTGATTATAGTTTGGTTATAGTGGGTGGGGCTTTTACTAATAAAAACTATGATAAGAATAATCCTTGGAATAAAGATTTGCATGAGGCTCAGGTACTGGCTTCATCAAATGAAAAGATTTTACCACTAGGATTTATTCCAGATGAGGATTTGATTGAAATTTATAATCTAGCGACTTCGTTTATTATGCCCTCTTTTTACGAAGGATTTGGTTTGCCAGTTCTTGAAGCAATGCAGTCGGGATGTCCGGTAATAACTACAAAAGAAGGATCTCTTGCTGAAGTTAGTGACAGTGCGGCATATTTTGTAACTCCATCTAGCATAGATTCAATTGAGGATGGAATCAGGGAAGTTATGGAAAGTAAAGATTTGCGTTTGGCGCTTTCAAAAAAAGGACTCGAACAGTCTAAGAAGTTTTCCTGGAGAGAAACTGCTCATAAAACAAATGAAGTTTATAAAAAGATATTGAATGAAAATTTATAACATAATTTATATTTAAGGAAATTTCTTCAGTATTGCTTCCAATTAGTCTTGTGCTGTATTATTTAAGAGACAATGGAATTAATAAATTTAGAAAATAAAGATTCCCAGAAATTAATAAAAGACTTGATAATACGACCCTTAAGGGTTAATTTAGATGAGACTGGAGGAGTTTTAGTGGAAACTCTTAGACGCGATTGGGACGATGTTTATGGTGAAGGACGTGAATTTGCAATGCAATATTTTTCCGTTACTTCATCTGGACTTGCGCGTGATGAGAAGGATTGGCATTTGCACCACAAGCAAGAGGATAGGTTTTTAGTTGTTGGAGGAGAGATAGTAGTTTCAGTTGCAGATTATAGGAAGGAGTCTGAAACAAATGGAGTATTAAATTTATTTCATATGAAAGCTACGGAAAAACCGTATTTAATTTTAATTCCAAAAGGAACACTCCATGGATTTATGGTGGTTGGAGATAGTGATGCAACTTTATTAAATTTTCCAACTCAAGTTTATAATCCAGAAGATGAGCTTAGAGTTTCACATGAAGAAGCAAGCATAAAAACTTCTAGTGGGCAGTTTTTCACCTGGAATATGGTTAGGGAAAAATTTCCAAATCTAAAAAAACCGTAGTATGGCACAGCGCCTTTTGTCTCTTGTTTTGCCTGCCTTCAAACAAGAAAAAACAATCACTAAAGATATTAAGAACCTTTCAAAGGTTCTTTCTCTTTTGAATTTAAATCACGAAATAATTGTGGTTGTTGATGGATTTGTAGATAAAACTTATCAAAATGTAAAAAGAAATAAAAATCCTCACGTAATTTTAATCGGCTATGAAAAAAATCAAGGGAAGGGTTATGCTATAAAACGTGGGGTTGAGAAGGCGAATGGAGATATAATTGGATTTATAGATGCCGGAATGGACCTCGATCCTAAAGAGATATCATTAATGTTAAATATTATGGACTGGAACAAAGCAGATATTGTTCTGGGAAGTAAGCTTCATCCCGATTCAATAATAAATTATCCGACAAGTAGAAAAATTTTATCGTGGGGTTACAGATTGATTATAAAGATTTTATTTAAATTAAATGTTAAAGATACGCAGGTTGGACTAAAATTATTTAAAAGGAATGTTGCAAAAAACGTGTTTCCCAAGATTGTAGTAAAAGCGTTCGCGTTTGATGTAGAAGTGTTAGCGGTTGCTCAGTCTTTGGGATACGTGAAGATTTATGAGGCTCCAATAAAATTAAAGTTTCGACAGGGTTCCATAACATCATCGAACTTTTGGAAAGTAAGCTTTTGGACATTATGGGACACACTGGCTGTATTTTATCGAATAAATATACTTAAATATTATAAATAATGCACAAGTTATTATTCAAAAATAGAATACAACTGCTATTAATTTCAATAATCTTATTGGGATTGGTATTAAGAGCGCATAATCTTACAACTTGGCCTAGGTTTGGTGCCACATTTGATGAATATGCATGGACTTGGCTTGGAATAAGTCTTATCAATAATCAAGTGCCTTCATCATGGTCGAATTATGAGGTGCATATGGGGCACAGAAAGTTTAAAGAATATCAAGATGTGAAATTTTGGATCATAGAGCCATATTTAGAGCATCCTCCATTATTTGGATTAGTCGCAGGCGGATTTGCAAAGTTAAATGGAGTGGAGGAGATGTTTGATCTAAATATTTATAAAATTCGTCCGTTGGCACTTATTCTTGGGGTTTTATCTATTGGTGCTTTGTTTATTCTGGTTAAAGAGCTTTATGATGACAAGACAGCGCTTTTGGCAAGTTTATTGTTTGCAACTGTTCCTACTATTGTAATTGGATCTAGATTGGTGCAGAATGAGAATTTTTTTATACCACTGTATTTATTGTCTTTATTTTTAATAGCAAGATTTATTAAAAGCAAAAATATTAAATATTTGTTGACTGTATCAATAATCTGCGGATTACTTACATTAGCCAAGGTTCCGTGGTTTGCTGCAGGATTGTCTATGGGATTAATACTTCTATTCAATAAAAAATACAAACATTTGCTTTTATTTTCCGGAATTGTTATATCCATTTTCTCTTTATTTTTAATTTATGGTGCTTATTTTAATTTAGAACTTTTTGTAAATGTATGGAAGTTCCAAATGGAAAGATATGAAATGACATTTAATAGCGTATTTAGTTTGTTTACTCAGCCATTTTTAGCAGATAGATTTTTTATTGATGGATGGATCTATTTTGGCTGGATAGCCTTTATTTTGGTTTTATTGAAAGATATAAAAAAGAATTACATTTTGATTTTTGGATTTTTAGGCTATTTTCTTATATATGTATTTGCCATACCTGATACGCCAGGCCATGGATGGTATAGGTATCCATTTTATCCTTTCTTGATTATATCCTTAGCAATATTTATTAAAGAATATTTTAATAAAAATATTATTCTTACTTTCATGTTTATTTTATTGGTTGGTTTATCTCTTTTAGAGAATTCATTTAAGAGGCAATTTGGATTTTCATTCTCATTTTTTAGGCTATTTTTAATTGCATCATGCTTTACGCTCCTTCCCTTATTTTTTAAAAGTAAAAGAGTAGCTAATTACTCAAAATTGTTTAGTTTTTTTATGCTAATATTTCTTTTTGGTCTAAACGTTTGGAGCGTTATGGAGTATAACGAGCAATAAATGCATATTTTAATTTTAAATTGGAGAGACGTTAAAAATCCGGCATCAGGTGGTGCTGAAATACTGACCCAAGAAATAGCATCTAGCTTAGTTAAAAAAGGACATAGAGTTAGCTATATTTCATCATATTTTAATAAATCTAAGAAGCGTGAGAGTATAGACGGTGTTGAGATAATTAGGGTTGGAGATCCAGACGCAAGGAGGATTTTCAAATCAGTACACTTTAATGCATACAAATTATATAAAAATGAATTTAAAGGAAATGTAGATTTAGTAATCGATGAAGTGCATGGAATCCCATTTTTTACCCCTTTTTATGTTAAAGAAAAGAAAATTGCTTTGATATGTGAGATTGCAGGTGACTTGTGGAGTTTGGCAGTTAGATTTCCGTTTAATTTGCTTGGCCAGCTTATTGAGAGAATTTATCCATATTTCTATAAAAAAATAAAAGTTATTACTATTTCAGAGTCTTCTAGAAAAGATTTAATCAAATACGGTTTTCCAAGTTCACATGTAAAGATTATACCCATGGGATCAAATTCAAAAGTTGTAAGCAGGATTCCTAAAAAAGAAAAAAATAAAACTTTGATTTTTATCTCAAGATTATCGCCAACTAAAGGAGTTAGTGATGCAATTAAATCAGTTGAAATTTTAAAAAAGACATTTCCCGATATCAAGCTTTGGATAGTCGGCAGAGGTGAAGATAGTTTTAAGCAAGAATTAAGCGCGTTAGTTAAGGATTTGGATTTAACTGAAAATATTAAATTTTATGGGTTTATCTCAGATTCTGAAAAAGAAGAATTGTTATCAAAAGCACATATATTAATAGCACCATC
Organism: uncultured Gammaproteobacteria bacterium; assembly: GCA_964637955.1. GTDB lineage: Bacteria > Patescibacteriota > Microgenomatia > Levybacterales > UBA12049 > 2-01-FULL-39-10-A. The sequence continues at coordinate 106,951 of CAZWXQ010000003.1, forward strand.
TGTAAAAGAAGGTTGGGGCCTTACTGTTCATGAGGCAGGAGCACGAGGTACGCCAGCTGTAGTTTATAATGTAGCAGGCTTAAGAGATGTTGTAAAAAATAATGTAAATGGATTGGTTTGTACCAGTAATACTCCCCAGATATTAGCAAAAAATATATCTACTATGTTATCAAGTCAAAAATTATATCTGAAACTACAAGCTGGGGCAATTAATGAGAGAAAAAAACATACTTGGGATAATACAGCTGATAAGTTTTTAGAATATGCAAAATAATAAACCATTAGTTTCTATCATTATTCCAACAAGAAACTCTGCTCTCTATTTAGGAAACTGTTTACATTCAATAAAATCACAGACTTACAAGAATATTGAAACAATTATTGTGGATGGTTCCTCGACAGACAATATTCTAGAGATTATAAAAAAGTATGAAGTTAGATATTTGAATTTTTCACCAAAAGTGAAAAAAGGAAAATTTGATGCACCACAGAAAAGAAATTTTGGAGTTAGTAAGTCCAAAGGAAAATTTGTTTATTATGTCGATGCAGATATGGAATTAAGTAAAAATTTGGTTAGTGAAGCTGTAAGGCTTTGCAGCAGTACATATGATGGTCTAATTATAGCTGAGGATTCATTTGGGAAGGGGATTTGGGCTAGTGCAAAGAATTTAGAGCGGAAATGTTATTGGGGAGATGATAAGATTGAGGCTCCAAGATTTTTTAAGAAAAAAGTTTGGGAAAAGCTTGGAGGACTTGATGAAAGTTTAGGTGGTGGAGGAGATGATTGGGACTTATACCAAAAAGCATTAAATGATGGATTTAAAATTGGAAGAACAAAAAATATTATTAGGCATAACGAAGGTGATTTGAAATTGATGAACCTTTTTAAAAAAAGATTCAAATATGGAAGAGATTCGGTTAAATATATTTCTAAAAGACCAAAAGAGGGAATCTCTAGTTATTTTCCGATAAGAAAGGCATATATCAAAAATTGGAGATTGTTTTTAGGACGACCAATTGATTCAATAGCATTTGTTGTAATGAGAACAATTGAATATGCTGCTGGTTTAAGTGGTATATTGTATTCATTAATTAAGAGATGAGTAATTATTGGCAAAATAAAAAGGTATTAGTTACAGGTGGAGCTGGATTTATAGGTTCTCATGCTGCTTTAGAGTTATTTAAAAAAAAATCTAAAGTTACAATTGTTGTTTCTACTGATACTAAATTGAATAGATTAAGAAAAATTTATGGTTTAAATCTGGAAAAAATAATAGTCAAAAAAATAGATTTGACAAATTTTGATAGTTTTAAAAATGTTACAAAAGATCAAGAGATAGTTTTAAATTTTGCAGGATTGGATGGAGGATCTAAATTTAAGGTAGAGCATTCAGCGGAAATATTTAGGATTAATAATTTGATTACATTAAATTTATTAGAATCTTGCAGAATAAATAAGGTAAATAAGGTTTTAATTATGAGCTCTATCGATATATATACTCAGAAATTAAAATCACCTATTAGAGAAGATCAATTTTTAATTAATTCTTCAGATGATCTTAATGGTTATTCAATGTCTAAGATTTTTTCTGAAATTGCCGCAAAATTATATTTTGAACAATACGGTCTACAGATAGCAATTGCGAGATCAGGCAATGTTTATGGGCCAGGTGATTATTCCGGGCTAGAAAAGGGCAGGGTGATTCCAACTTTTATTTTAAATGCAAATGAAAATAAAGATATTAAAATCTGGGGTGATGCAGATCAAAAAAAATCATTTATCTATGTTACTGATTTAATAGAAAACTTACTTAATCTTACGAAGAATTATTCAAATTCTGATCCTGTAAATATTGCAGGAAAAAAATATGTTAGCTTATTGGAATTAGCAAATAAAATTATTCAAATTACTGAAAGTGATAGTAAGGCTAGTATGTTGAATGTTAACAAGATAAATAAAAAAGAAAGAAAAATTAGCTTAAATAAAGCAAATAAAGTAATTAAATTTTATGAAAAAACATCGCTTGAAGAGGGTCTGAAAAATATTATATATTCGGAGGATAAAAAAAATGAAAAATGTATTTGAACTAATTAATTCTGATTGGCAAAGATATTATAAGTTACATAAAAAATTAAATATATTAATAAAACTGGTAATCTTTTTTCACAATCCAGGTATGTTATTTTCAATTATATACAGGTTTGAAAATTATTTATTTCAGAGTAATAATATAATATCGATTGTAATTAGAAATTTATTTTATCCATTTTATTTTATTTTTACATATTATATTCTAAATATAGATATTCCTCCTCAGGTATCAATCGGAAAAGGATTATATGTTCACAATAGAGGAATAATTTTCTCTCAATCAGTAAAAGCAGGAGACAACTTAACATTAATTGGGCCTTTAACAATTGGAATGAAGGGTACAGTGACCGGTGGTGGACTTACACCATCGCTTGGAAATGACGTATTCGTTTTTTCAGGGGCTAGAGTTATAGGGGGAATTAAAGTAGGCAATAATGTTTATATAGGAGCAAATGCGGTTGTTCTAAAAAACGTTCCTTCAAATTGTGTTGTTGGTGGGGTTCCGGCAAAAATTATTAAAAGGTTGAAGAGAAATGAAATACTATAATTAAGATATGAAGTTTATAAATATATTTAAAATAAAATATTCAAATCCAATGGAAATGATTTCTATTATTAAGGATATTTTTGTTTTTCAGGAATATAAATTTACTTCAAAAAAAAAGAAACCATTTATAATTGACTGTGGATCTCATATTGGCCTTAGCATAATTTATTTCAAAAAACTTTATCCGTCTGCATCAATAATAGGATTTGAGGCTAATCCGAAAACATATGCTCTTCTAGTTGAAAATATATCTAGAGACTCACTGACTAACGTAGAATTAGTAAATAAAGCTGTGGGAAAGTCATACGGGAAAATTGATTACTATGTTTCAGCTTTAACTAAAAATGCTTGGAGTTGGGGAGATTCTGGGGTTAAAAATGCTTGGTATAACAGTCGTGACTATAAAACCATACAGGTGCCTTGTGTTAAGTTATCCAAATACATTAACAAAGAAGTTGATTTGATAAAAATTGATATCGAAGGAATGGAGGAGATTGTTCTTCAGGAAATAAAACCTAAGCTTAAATATGTTAATGAAATTATAATGGAATATCATGGAAGTAAAAAAAGTAAAAATAATCAACTTAAAAACATACTTAATACATTAGAGGAAAATGGATTCGATTATAGGTTAAAATATCCATCATCTTTATTGCATCCATTTAGAAAAGAGATATCAAATATAGGGGATATTAAAACTGATGTTTATTTTTTAATTATTCATGCTCGAAAGATTGACTAATTTTAAAATAAATTCTATAAATGTAAATTGTAATCAATAATTACATTTGTTAATATTTAAATGTTTAAATGGTAAAGAAAAAAATAGTTAATAAATCAATTCCAGTTGTAATATTCTGTGGAGGGCAAGGAACTCGAATGAAAGAAGAAACAGAATTTCGTCCAAAGCCAATGGTTTCTGTTGGTGGTATGCCAATTTTACTCCACATAATGAAAATATATTCCTATTATGGATTTAATAATTTTATTATTGCATTGGGATATAAAGGAGATTATATTAAAAATTATTTTATAGAAGAGGAATATCTGGCTCACGATTTTACTATAAATACAAAGACTGGAAAAAAAGTTTTATATAGAAAAACAGGAGAGAGAAATGATGATTTTAATATAACTTTTGTAGATACAGGTCTTGAGACGTTAACAGCTGAAAGACTTATTAAAGTTAAGTCATATATTAAATCTGATACTTTTATGGCAACTTATGGAGATGGTGTAGGTAGTGTTTCTATTGATAAATTATTGGATTTTCATAAAAGCAAAAATATTATAGGAACGCTAACTGGTGTACATCCAAAATCTAAATGGGGTTTGGTTATTTCTGATAAAGAGAATATAGTCAAGAAGTTTGAGCAAAAACCTCAACTTAATCAGTATGTTAATGGAGGCTTTATGGTATTTAATAAAAAGATATTCGATTTTATTAAGCCAAATGAAATGATAGAGGTAGGACTGAATAGACTAATTGATAAAAGTCAGCTTGGTGTGTTTATTCATGATGGTTATTGGTCCGCGATGGACACATATCAAGATGTAGAGGAGATGAATAATCAGTGGAATAATGATCCAAAATGGAAAGTCTGGTAGACTTTTGTAAGAATCATTCAAACATTTGCTGATTAAATTTTGGAATAATCTACGCAAATTAATGCTTGAAAGTGATTTAGGATTTTAAAAAATAATTATGAGAAATGTATTAGTTACAGGAGATCTAGGATATATAGGTTCAGTTTTGGTTCCTAAGATTATTGATAAAGGATTTGAAGTTATCGGTTTTGATACTGGTTATTTTGAAGAAATGATTGATGATAATCATAAGAAGCCAGTTTATAAAACAATTAAGAAAGATATTAGAAAAATAACAAAAAAAGATTTAGAAGGCATTGACTCAATTATTCATCTAAGTGCTTTGTCAAATGATCCAATGGGAGAAATTAATCCAATGCTGACTGAAGAAATTAATTATAAAGCTTCGGTAAGGCTTGCAAGATTAGCAAAAGAGGCAGGAGTTAAAAGGTTTATTTTTTCTTCATCATGCAGCGTGTATGGATTTTCAGAGAATGGAATTGTTTCTGAAGAATCAAAAGCTAATCCTTTAACTGCGTATGCAGAGTCAAAAATTAAAACTGAGAAAAAAATTTCAAAACTTGCTGACGATAAATTTTTTGTAGGTATTCTTAGAAACTCTACAGTATATGGTTATTCCCCACGTTTTAGAAGTGATCTAGTGGTAAATAATTTAGTTTTATCAGCGTTACTTCACGATGAAATCAGAATAATGAGTGATGGTAGTCCATGGAGACCGCTTATTGATGTTAGAGATTTAAGTGATATTTTTATTCTATTTTTAGAAACTAAAAAGAAGAGTTTAAATGGTAAAGTTGTAAATATTGGATTTGAGGAAAATAATTTTCAAGTTAAAAACTTGGCAAATATAATTAAAAAACAAATCCCAACCTGCAAGATTGTTTATACAGGTGAGCATGGTAAGGATAGCAGGAGTTATAAGGTAGACTTTACATTATTTAAAAATCTATTTCCTGATCAAAAACAAAACTGGAACATGAATAAATCTGTAAAAAATTTAATTAAAGAACTCAAGAGTCTGGGTGTTGAAGACTCAAATTATAATTTGAATAATTTAATCAGAATAGAAGTTCTTAAGGACCTAATTAAGGATAAAAAAATAAATAATGAATTATATTGGATTTAGAACCAATTTCAATAAAATTTATATTTATTCTAGTTACAATTTATGCTAATATAACTTAATAATTGAATTATGATTGATGGAGTAATAATTAAACAACTTAAAAAAATTCCCGATGAAAGAGGTACGATAATGCATGTCCTTAGATCTGATGATAGTGAATTTACTAAATTCGGGGAAGTTTATATTTCAAAAGCATATCCAGGAGTAATTAAAGGATGGCACTTGCATACCAAGATGACGCTTAATTACTGCGTGATAGAAGGAATGGCTAAATTAGTTTTATGTGATGATAGAAAAAAGTCTAAAACTTATAAAGAAATTCAGGAAATATTTATGGGTGAAGACAATTACTGCTTAGTTCAGATTCCTCCTGGAGTTATGAATGGATATAAGACTATTGGCACTAAGCCTTCACTATTAATAAATTGTCCTGATTCTGCTCATGATCCTAAGGAGATGTTAAGATTCGATCCTCTTAGTAAAAAAGTACCTTATTCTTGGGATCTTGTTATGAGATAAGCTGTCCAACGGGTCTCCGCAATGAATTTATTACATGAAAATATTTCTTATTGGTAAAAATGGACAACTCGGACATGAAATCGAGAAGCTCTCATTAAAAAATAATTATAAAATTTCCTCATTTGGTAAAGATGAATTAGATATCTTAAATTATAAGGATGTTAAAAAAAAGATATTAAGATTAAAGCCCGATGTTGTAATTAATACAGCTGCAATGCATGTTGTGCCCGACTGTGAGACAGATCCTATTAAAGCATTTCAAATAAATTCTTTTGCTCAAAAAAATATCGCTGAGATTTGTAATGAAAATAATATTAAATCCGTTTATATCTCTACTGATAAGGTATTTGATGGTACAAAAAAAACTCCATACTCAGAAACTGATAGGCCAAATCCAATTCAAAATTATGGATTATCAAAGCTTGCTGGGGAATTTTTAACTCTAAATAATAACAAAAATAGTTTAGTTATAAGAACATCGATTATATTTGGAGGGCTAGCTGGTAGCAGGCAGAAAAAAGGAAATTTCGTTTTGTACATTTTAAACAAAGCGAAAGAAGAAAAGCGATTGGAAATTTCCTCTGAGCAAATTACGAGCTTTGTATATGCTGATGATTTAGCAAAATCTATTCTTGGGTTGGTTAAGAAGAAAAAAAATGGTATTTATAATGTTTCGAATCAGAAACATTCTTCATCAGCAATATTTGCAAAAGAAATTATAAAAATAAGAAGCTTAGATCTTAAAATAATCCCAGTTGATAGAGGAGGCTTTTATGGGCAAATGAGAACTCCAATCTTTACGGCTCTAAGTACATCGAAATTAAAATCCGCAGGGATTACGCTTCCTGATTGGCAGACAAGTCTTAAGTGCTATTTAAAATATTTGGAGTCAAATGGGATATGAGTAAACCACTCGTATCTATAGTGATTTTAAATTGGAATGGTAAAAAAAGGCTTGAAGCGTGCTTAAAATCTCTAAAAAAAATTAAGTACCCCTCGATAGAGATTGTGCTTGTTAATAATGGTTCAACAGACAAAAGTAAAGAATTTGTTGAAAAAAATTACCCACAAATTAAGCTTATTAACTTAATAGATAATATTGGTTATGCGGGTGGAAAAAATCTTGGAGTAAAGCACGCATCCGGAAAATATATTCTTGCGTTAGATAATGATACGGTTGTTACTCCTGATTTTGTAGATGTTTTAGTTAAAGATTTAGAAAAGGATAAATCAATCGGAATAGTTCAGCCACAGATAAGAAGTATGTCAAATGAAAAATTATTAGACTCAGTAGTTTCATTTTTTACATTCACTGGATTTTTATATCACTTTGGATATATGAAATCACACGAGAATAAAATTTATCAAACAAAAATGTTTGGGTATTCCATAAAAGGAGCCTGTTTTATGATTTCAAAAGCTGATTATTTGAAGCTCGGGGGGCTGGACGAGTTATTTCTTTCTTATGTAGAGGAGACAGATCTCTGTCATAGGATGTGGATGTATGGGAAAAAAGTTTTATACGATCCGGAAAGTGTAATTTACCATTTTGGTGGAGGAGATACTTTGACCATGACAACAAGTAATGACTCTCTTTTTAGAGCATTTCGAAATAGATATTACTCATACATAAAAAATTTTAGCACTCTATATTTAATTAAAATTTTACCAGTCCATTTTATTATGTGTGAAATGTTTGTTGTTTTCTCTCTTCTCAAAAGAAATTTTAAACAGGCATATTATGTTCAAAAAGGGACGCTTTGTTGGGTATTGAAGTTACCAGCTCTATTAAAGAAGCGAAAATTAATTCAGAAAAAAATTAGAAAAAAGACTGATTCACAAATTGTTCCAGTTTTTACTAAAAATCCTAGATTTTCATATTATTTTTACCTAGGGAGTGGATTAGTAAACTTTAAAGATTAATAATGGAATTTCTAAAAAATAAAAAAACAATTCTTTTTGAAATATTATTCCTTTTTCTCCTTAGCCTTGTTCCACTGCTTTGGTTTGATTCTGGAAAAGTTGTTGTAGGGCTTGATTCTGGTTATGCAATAGATCATCTTCAGTATTTTCTTCAAAGATCGTTTACATGGTTTGCTCCGCATAATTTTGGTGTTGATATGTCAATAGAAATTGGTGCTGTTATTTTTAGTTTGATACCGGCACTAGTTACGTTAATTGGATTACCTGATTTTCAAGTTCAAAAGGTTGTATTTGTATTTTGGTTTTTCATTTTGTCCTTGTCAATGTACTGCTTAACAAGTTATGTTTTTCCAAAAAGAGATCAATGGGGTATTAGAATCCTAGGTGTTATTTTATATATTTTTAATTTACATATTTATTCATTTTGGCTTCAAGGAGAACAAGCAATTTTCGCATCATATGCACTTTTACCACTAATTTTATTGGTTCTATTTAGGTTTGTTGATGAAAAAACTACACTTCTAAAGTACGCAATTTATCTAAATATAGTATATTTTCTATTTTCTTCAGGTGGTATAAGAGGAGTATCGTTAGTAGGATCAACCTTAGCTTGTTTTTCTTTTGTGTTTTTATATTTTTTTATAGTTAATTTAAAACACAGTAGATTGGCATTCGTTAAAAGATTCTCCTCTTTACTACTCGTAAGTTTAATAATTTTTATATTCGTGAATATGTATTTCCTTCTTCCATTTCTTGCTTCTTTTGCAATGCAATATGGGAATCAAGTGAATATTGCAGGTGGAGTTGGTGGGGCTGTTGAATGGGCTCGCTCAATTAGTATTCACACGAGTTTAATAAATATTTTTAGATTAACAGGGGATAATAATTGGTATGATAAAAATTTTCTATGGTCTTATTCATACTTAACTAACTGGGGTTTGATTTCAATTAGTTTTATATTTCCAATTCTTGCATACACGTCAGTTCTACTAGTTAAAGTAAAAAAAGAAAAAGTACTTATTTACTTTTTTGCTCTTTTAAGTCTTCTGGCGATTTTTCTTTCAGCAGGAACACACTCACCGCTAGGAGGATTGTATGTTTTTCTGATGGAAAAAGTCCCTGGCTTTGCGACTTTTAGGTCTCCATATTATAAATTCATGCCACTCGTATATTTAAGTTATGCATTTTTAATAAGTGCATCCGTATATTATCTGATTGAAAAATATAACAAAAATAAAAAAAATTTAATATATTCATTAGTCATATTAGGAGTTTTATTTTATAATTATCCATTTTTTACTAAATCCAATTTCGTTTTTGATTTTCCGTTTCGATCAATGATGAAAGTACCAGACTATGTAAAGGAACTGCCTAAAGATGAGAAGATAGATCCTAAATATAGAACTTTAGTTGTTCCGCCATCAAGTTACTTTGCAAATTTACAAGCTTTTAAATGGGGCTATTGGGCAGGATACCCAATTTACTCATTAGTTTCAGACAAGCAATTTATTACTAATGATGCATTTGGATTCCAAAAAAATGAAGATGATGTAATAAATGCATTTTATTCAGCTCTTCGAAACGAGCAATTTGATCAGTTTAAAATCTTATCAAATAAAACCGCTACAAAATACATTTTAGTAACTAGAGATTTTGCCTATGATTATGACAAGTCAATTACTGAAAATCCAGAAATTTATAATCAAATATTAAATAAAAATGATAAAATTTTTAAGAAAGTTCTGACAAAAGGTGAATGGGACTTATACGAAATAAATGACACAAGTCCTGAGATAATTAGAGTAATTGACAGTTTAGCTTCAATTTCTGAAAAAACTGATTTAGCGAATGCTTCAAGTGCTATAACAACTGATTTTGTATCAGAAAAAGATATATCAAATGTAAGACTTCCAATTAATGGTAGATTTACTAGTATAAATTGCTTGAGCTGTGATGTATTAGATCAAGGGTTAAGTAGTGATATTTTTGTGCCTCGTATAATGCCAAAATCGTTTTTTTATCCATACAAGATAAAACGGGAGAAAAATAATTTAAGTAAAATTAACGATAAAGAAGAAAAGCTTAATTATTTATTAGGCTTATCGTTGAAAAGAGTTAATGAAATCCAAACAATTGATGTCAAAAGTGATTCATACGATGAATGGATAAATTCAGTAAATTTATGGAAATCAAATTGGAATGAAATAAACAAAATTTACTTAGAGAATTATAATAATGAACAAAATCTTGTAATTTTAAAAAGAATATCTGATTACGCCGATCTGGAAGCAAATATAATAAATAGTAAATTAGATTTAACAAATATAGAACCTGAGAATAAATTGGGTAATTCTATATTGGAAAGTTTAAGCCAAATTAATTCTATTAATAAATCTACTCAACAAGTGTTAAATTTTGCCAAATGGAAAGGGAAATATGTTTACGATGTTTCTGAAGTAAATCAAAAGATATATATAAACAAGACTACTCTGCAAAAAAAATCTGATGGTGAAGTTTTATATCCAATCTCGTACGAAATTAATGGTGAAACTATAGAATATTCTCCGGAAGATAAATTTATAAAAATCCCTGAAAAAAATGACGGTAAATTAATTCTAAATTTTAATCTCCCTAACTTGTTTGCTGATGTAAAAAATATAAATTATATAGTTAAAGGGGAATCTAGAAAATGTTTAAGTTCTAGGGTTCCAGAATATTCTGGATATAAAAAATATTTTATAACTGCAGATCTAATTAAGGATAAAGAGGGTGAAGTTTATATAATTCGTAAGTTTAGTACTCTAAAAAATCAAAGTATTTCAAATGTTAATGATAAATCGTTAACGAGCTCTACAGCTACGTATAAGTATCCAAGCCCAAAATCAAATGGTATTAGTATAAAATTTTCAGGTAATCTCAAAGACGAGAGCGTAGATATTTTATTTTGCTCAAATCAAGATAATATTCCCGAGGAGGTTTTTGATAAAATCGTCGTGAATGAAATCTCAAAACCATCTTTATATGAGTATGAAATAGGAAATGCTAATGCAAATAGTCTGCCCAAAATCACATACGAAAAGATTAATCCTACAAAATATTCTGTTAAGATAAATGACGCAAAGCAGCCGTTTGTATTAAATTTTTCTGAGAGGTTTTCAACGATTTGGGGACTTAAGGTGAATGGCGAAAAAAATAATACCCATATAATGTTAAATGGTTTTTCGAATGGTTGGTATATAGATAAAAAAGGCAGTTATGAGATTATAATTTATTTTAATAATCAAAAATTATTTAAAGTTGGATTGATTATAAGTTTGATTACATTTTTAATAATCTCAGCTTATTTAATTTGGGATTTTTTAAAGAAAAATGATAGAAAATAAAATTTATTTCGAGAAAAGAAGATTTTACTTAGGCTTACTTATTATATTTTTGAGTTTTGTTGTCCTGCCTCAAATTCCTTATTTAAATTTGATATTAACTTATTTAATGACAGGATTTATTTGTTTTGGAATAATATTAATTGTTGGATTTCGAGGATTGGATCTAGTAAGAGCTGGGATTTTATTGTTTGTGTGTATGCTATTTCTTGAATTATTTGGAAGTTCATATTTAGTTGAGGTTCTTGGAAATGTTGCTTATTTTATAATCCTGATAGGGTTACTTAGTCTAATTAGGTCACTTATTAAAAAATGAATATTACTAAAAGTTTTAAAAATAAAGGATTTAGGCTATCATCCTATTTGATATTCAAAGTTTTTTTAAATCGAATTCGTTCGAATTTAAGAATATTGTTTTTTAATTTTTTAGGATTTAAAATTGATTCTTCCGTAACACTCGAAAAAAATATTGAACTATTCCAGGGTAAAAAAAACGCAATAAAAATTGGAGAGAAATCATTCATTGGGTATGGTGTAAGAATTAAAGCTGGATTTGATGGCGAGATAGAAATTGGCAAAAATGTTTACGTTCATGATTACACTTTTATTTTTGCACATAGCAAGTTAATCATTGGTGACAATACGCTTATTTCGCCAAATGTTTTTATTACTGATTTTGATCATAAGTATCCTCACTCTAAATATAAAAATTTATTATCTAGTAAGGATGGTTATGTAGATAAAACTGTTTTTATCGGTAAAAATGTTTGGATCGGAGCTAATTCAGTGATTTTGCCAGGTGTTTCTATCGGAGATGATTCTGTAGTCGGAGCTGGTTCAATTGTAACTAAAAATGTTCCTTCTGGTTCTATTGCTGTAGGAAATCCAGCAAGGGTTGTGAAAAAGATTTATGAAACAAAAAAAAGATAAATACCCTCTAGTAAATATTATAATTTTAACTTTTAACCAGTTTAATTTTGTTGGGGAATGCATAGAAGCAGTAATCAAGAGTAATTATCCAAATTTAAAATTTTATTTGGTTGATAATAATTCGAATCATTCTGACTATAAAGAATTTTATGAGAAATTTAAAAATACGAATAATATTGAATTTTTTAGACTTAAAGAAAATATTGGTTTTGCTGGCGGATGTAACTATGCGTTAAAAAAAATTAAATCTGGATATATAGTTTTTTTAAATGATGATGTTATCGTAGATAAAGATTGGTTAATGCCAATAATTTCATACATGGAAGAAAATCCTGAAGTGGGTGCATGTCAGCCGAAGATAAAAAATATGAGAAAAAAGAATGAATTTGAGTACGCCGGTGCAGCAGGAGGATTTATGGATGTATATGGATATCCATTTGCGAGAGGTAGATTATTTTTTAACTATGAAAAAGATAAAGGTCAATATGATTCGATTACTGATTTAGTTTGGTGCTCTGGAGCATGTTTAATTACAAATGTAAATGTTATTAAAAATGTAGGTCTATTTGATGAAATATTTTTTATATATGGAGATGAATCTGATTTATGTTGGCGTATGCATTTAAAAGGATACAAGTTAAAATACATTCCCGCTTCTGTCGTTTATCATCATGGATCGGGGACTATGAGTAAATTTAAATTTAAAAAAACATTTTTGCATCACAGAAATGGTCTTATTTTGCTTTTGAAAAATTATAGATTACATGAGTTGATTCGCTATCTACCTATTAGAATAGTTTTTGATTACATAGCTTTTTGGTATTATCTTTTAGTTAATCGTGAAATTAAAAATGCGATTGCAGTTCCGTTAGCGCATTTAAGTGTTCTATATAATTTTCCTTATTTATATTCATATAGAAAAAAAACGCTGAGAGATAATTTAAATTTTTCTGGTTACCCTTTGTATAAAAAAAGTATAATAATAGAATATTTTTTACTTGGAAAGAAAAAATTTAGTCAATTAGATGATGGTAAATTTGTAAGATGAAAAAAAATACTAAACCAATATTAATAACAGGTGGTTGTGGATTTGTTGGTCGGAACCTGATCCGAAAATTAAAAAGCGAAAAAGATATTTGGGTGATTGATGATTTATCAATCGGTCAAGATCCTAAGAGATGGTTGGGATCTTATAAATTAAAAAATAAGAAGAAAAACATGACTATTTATGAAGATAAAAATCAGTCAATAACTTTTATTAAAGCAGATTTGATAGATGTTTTAAGAGCTGAAGAAAAAGATAAAAGATTGCCTAATTTTAATAAGATATATCATTTCGCATCAATAGTGGGGGGTAGAGCATTAATCGATGGAGATCCAATTCGGATTGGTAAAGATCTAGCTATTGATTCAATTTTCTTTTTTTGGCTAACCCAATTTAATAGAGAGGTCGATGGAGTCCTTTATGCCAGTTCCAGCGCTGCCTATCCAGTTTCTATTCAGAATAAGAAGAATGCAAAAGCATTAAAAGAAAAAGATTTAGATTTTTCATTAAATTTAGGAGTTCCCGATATGACATATGGATGGAGTAAGTTAACTGGTGAATATCTAAGTAGATTAGCAGCCCAAAGGTATTCAATTCCAGTCTCTTGTGTGAGGCCATTTTCAGGGTATGGAGAAGATCAGGATTTCACTTATCCAATACCTGCAATTGCGAAAAGAGCAGTTCTTAAGGAGAATCCTTTTGATGTTTGGGGCAATGGAAAGCAAGGTAGAGATTTTGTGCATATTGATGATTGTATCGCTGCATTTTTTATTATTATGAAAAATATTAAAGACGGTAAAGCATGTAATATTGGTAGCGGAAAGCTTACAACGTTTATCGATGTCATTAAAATTTTTACTTCTTTTTCTGATTATAGTCCAAAGATAAATAAACTTATAGATAAGCCAACTGGTGTTTCAGCCAGATATGCCGATACTAAATTAATAAACAGTTTTGGGTGGAAGCCTAAAATTTCAAATACAGAGGGTTTTAAGCGCGTTTTTGATTATGTAAATGAAAGTATAATGGATAAATAATATGAAAACTGTTTTTGTAGCCAATTTTTTACCAGATACAAATTATACGAGAGATCTTAGTCAGGGTTTTATACAGATCATGAAAAAGAATGATGAATTGTATCTTTGTGGAAGAAAAAATGAACCTGTTTTAGATGGAAAAATGCCTGAGGTAGATTTAGTTTGGAAAAAAGGGGTTTTCCCATATATTTCTATTATCAAATATATATATTCTAAAAAGGCTCAAGTAGTACATGTTCAGCATGAATTCAAGACGTATGGAGGAATACTTTCGGCAATTCTTTTCCCATGGTTTATACTAGCATTAAGATTATTGCGTCTTAAGGTAGTTATTACGTCTCATGGAATAGTTTCTAGAAAGCAGTTATCGAAAGATTTTCTAGAAGGTTTTGGTCTTAGCTATAATTTGTTAAATCTATTTTTAGTAAAAAGTTTTTTAACGTACAGCTATAAATTAATAATTTATTTTGCAAATTGCACTACGGTTCATTCGCCATTTCTTAGAGAGATATTAACAAATGAGTATAAATGTAGTCCTAAGAAAGTAGTTTTTGTTGAACATGGAATTAGAGAAATTAAGGACATTTCACTTCTTCCTAAAAATCCTAAGATTTATAAAAAATATCCAAAACTTAAAAATAAGAATATTATTTTAGTCTTTGGATATTTTTCTCCGCGTAAAGGATTTGAATTTTTACTCGAAGGATTTTCAGATTTAATAAAATCTGAAAAAGTTGATAATTGGATAATGGTTTTTGCTGGAGATGTGAATAAAGAATTTTTGCCATATAAATTAAAAATTGATAAATTAATAAAAAATAAAAAGCTTGATAAGTACACGCTGATTACTGGGTTTATAGATGCGGTTGAAGTTGACGAATTTTATAGACTGGCAAAAATTTCAGTAATTCCAGCTGCATATTCATTTAATACAAGTGGGGCTCTTGCTATGACTCTTGCATATAGAAAGCCTTTAATGGTTTCAAATGTTAAACCAATTTCTGAAGAAATAAGATTAAATAAATTCGGATTACTATACGATTTAGGTGGAAAAAATTCATTTGAAAATCAATTCAAGAAAATGATATCTGATAAGAAAACTTATTCTTTGATTAAGTCAACCCTAGATAAAGAAACTCCTAGAAGATTTTGGAAAAATATAGCACTTGAACACTATAAACTGTATTCTAAAATTTTAAAATCATGAAGATATTAGGTATTCACTTAAGAACTCATGATACTTCTGTTGTTTTCATAGAAGATGGAAAAGTAGTTTATGGCGCTTCAAATGAACGATTTTCTCGAGTAAAAATGGATAGAAATGCTCCTATTGGTGCATTAAAAAACTTTTTAGAATATACAAAAATAAAACCAAAGGATATAGATATAGTAACCTATGTTGAAGATCCATTTCCAAAGTCACTGCTTTTAAATTTTAAGGAAAATAGTTGGCCAATAACGTCAACTAGAGGAGAATATTTATTGTGGCTTAAAAAGCCTTCGCTAATTATTGCAGAAATGTTAATTGCACCTGGAATTTTGAGCTATTTATATAGATATATCTATGCAAGGCTAAAGGTAAGAGGGTTACTGAAGGGGTTTAAAGGAAAAACTTATCTTGATCATCATCATATGGCTCATCTGCACTCAGCTTATTACACCTCTGGTTGGAAGGATTGTTTGGTAATGGCGAACGAAGGATCAGGTTTTCCTCAAACTCTTTCTATATATCATGTAAATAATGGAGTTTGGGAAAAGATTATTGAGAATAAGCTACCAAACTCGATGGGCAAATTTTATGAATTAGTTACTGAAATTCTTGGATTTAATAGGCATAGGCATCCAGGTAAGATAACTGGATTATCAGCATATGGAAACTCGAAAATCGCATATGGATTCGTCAAGAAATTAATGTGGGTTAAGAATGACAAATTAATTTTGAACCACAGAATGTATCTTAAAATTTTAGCCTATTATCTTAATAATAAAAAAATCCCACCCGAGCTTAAGAATTATAAAAGAGAGGATATTTCCGCTGCTTTTCAAAAGCGCCTCGAAGATTGTATTTGCGAATTGGTCTCTTATGCAGCTAAAAAGACAGGTGAAAATAAAATTGCATTAGCTGGAGGAGTAGCAGCAAACGTTAAGGCGAACCAAAAAATATATGAGTTACCAGAAATTAAAGAAATATTTATTCATCAAGCAATGGGTGATGATGGTTTGGCAACCGGTGCAGCAATGCATGCTGCTTATTTGAATGGGGAAAATATTAAAAAGCCATCAAATGTTTACTTAGGACCCGATTTTTCAAATGTACAAATTGAAAAAACATTAAAGAAATTTAGTTTAAGATATAAAAAAGTTACAAATATTGAAAAGAAAGTCGCCGAAATACTTTCTGATGGAAAAGTAGTTGCTCGTTTTGAAGGTAGAATGGAGTACGGACCCAGAGCTTTAGGAAATAGGTCAATTTTATTCCATACTAAGGATAAAAGCGTAAATGATTGGCTTAATAAAAAATTAAAAAGAACCGAGTTTATGCCATTTGCTCCAGTTACACTCGAAGAATATGCAAATAATTGTTATAAAAATCTTGATGGGGCAATGCACGCTGCTAAGTTCATGACCCTGACATTTGAATGCACGCCTTACATGAAAAAAGTAAGTCCAGCATGTGTTCATGTGGATAATACTGCTCGACCTCAAATAATTACAAAAACAGATAATCCAAAATATTATAAATTGTTATCCGAATATTTTAAACTAACTGGGATACCAAGCCTTGTTAATACAAGTTTTAACATGCATGAAGAGCCAATTGTTTGCACTCCAGATGACGCAGTGAGAGCATTTTTATCATCGCAAATTGACTACTTATCAATTGGTGATTTTTTAATTAGTATTGATCAGAATATTAAGGTTTCTGAAAATTTCATAATGAATTTAGAAATAAAAAATAAAAATAAATCCAATAGTAATTTTATTAATTTTTTAAATCATTAATGTTAAAAAAATACAGAATTTATTTGTTATATTTCTTATTATTTTTTGGGTTAATTTTATTATTCACAAACGGACTTTTTAATAATTTTTTTGAACAAGATGAGTGGGGTGCTTTTGGAGATATAATCTATTTTCATAATCTAAATCCTATCGACTTTTTTATAAGTAAAGGTATCCATTTTACTCCGTTTGGATTTATTTATTGGTTTATTCTTTATAAAATTTTTGCATTCAATGCTCAAGTATATATTTTAATTGAACTTCTGGTTCATACTTTTGCAAGTTTATTAGTTGTAATTCTTGCAACAAGACTTACTGGAAATAAAAAAATTGGTTTGTTAACTGGAATATTGTTTGCAACTAACGGTAGGGCTAATCAAGCATTCACTCATCTTGCAATTTTTTCTACGACAATTTCTGCATTTATTTTAATAATCTCCTTTTTTATCTATCTTAGTTATATTAAGGAGAAGAAAATATCTTATAAAAATATTATTATTCTTTTTTTAATTTTTATCTCAGCACTCTTTTTTAGAGAAGAATGTTTTATAATAATCCCATTATTTATTTATTATTTATTTTTCTTCGATAGGTCTAAAATAAGTTCAAAAAATATACCTCAATTTTCATTATTTGCAGGCGGAATTATTTTATTTATTGTCTTTAGATTCGTATCGCAAATCTTCAATACGACTCCCATACCCGTGGGGAGTGGAGTTTATAAATTATCAATTATTTATAACTTAGTTACATTACCATTTAAATTTATTGTTTTAAATTTAGTTGACGGAATCAGAATTTTAAACTTCTTTGTTATCAACAGTCAAAGAATATATAACGACCAGCAAATTAATTTTATTCAAAATTATCCAGTTTTCATCGATATGGCGGTATTTTTTATATTTTCAATCATTGGTATTTTATTTTCATTTTGGTTGTATAAATTTAATAATAAAAAAATATTAATTATTTTAGGATTTTCTTTGCTTTGGATTTTATCTAATGTTCTTATTTTGTCAATTGTCGGAAGAAATTTATATGTCGTTGAGAGAAGATATTTATACTTCTCAAGCTTTCCAGTGCTTATGGTACTTTCTATGGTTTTATATTATGTTTATACATCTACATCATCGAAATTATTAACTTCTTATATAAAAAAATTTATTGTAATTTGCACTATTGCGATATTATTAATTACATCTTATTCTGAGATTCAGCAAGAGGTTGCTTATAAAGAAAAGAATGCCAATGTAAGAAAAAAAATAATAAGCAGTATGCTTGAAAATTATCCTACAATTCCCAAAGATACGATTTTTTATATCAATTGTAAGAATAAATGCTATAGCAATGTGACTTTTGGTATTCCAAATGAATATGTTTTGCCATTTTCTTCAGGTCCTGGTTGGATAATACTTACTCAGTACGCCAAGGGAAATGAGAAGACGTGGGGAAAATTATTAACAAATAATTTCCTCTTGGGACTTGGAAGTGAAGGATATAATAAGGAAGGTGATTATGGTTTTGGGTATTTTGTAGATTACAATAATCTGAAGTCTACCTTGAAAGAAAAAAAAATACCTACAAGTACTGTGATTGCATTAAAATATGATGAGAAGAACTTTAAATTCATTGATGTTTCAAAGCAGATTAGAAATAAATTAAATGAAAATTAAAATATTAACTTTTTTCGGAATTCTTTTATTAATATTTATTGTTTTCAGAAATTGGTTTAGTTTAAATCCACTTTCGGCTGGGGACTGGGGTTATAAATTTTCAGAAACTATTGGAAAATATCCCATCTTTCCATATGCTTGGGATTCGACAGGATTCTCAACGGGGCTTGGAAAAATTGTTATTTTTTTAATCGGCTTAAATTCATATTTTCTATCAACCACCTCTTTATTATTTAATAATTTAAATATTCCATGGGTTTTAATTGAAAGGCTGATTTGGTTTTGGCCATTTTTATTCATCAGTTTAATAGCGCCATATCTTTTATTCTCAAAAATATTTTCAAAAAAATTTGCTTTTATATCTTCGCTCGTTTTTCTTTTTAATTCATACATCCTAATGATAGTTGGTGGTGGTCAAATGGGAATTGCAATGGCTTACTCTTTAGCGCCTTTAATATTACTCGCAGAAATTACTTTATTAAGAAATTTAGATACAAATAAAATTTCAAGGTTGACTGATAGGGAGCAATTAAATAGATCAATTTTACTTGGATTCTTATTTTGTTTTCAATTAATTTTAGATATAAGAATTGCTTATATAACAATTGCTATGATTCTTATTTATCTTGGTCTATGGATTTTTACTTTCTCTTTAAATAATGGATCAAAAATCGGTAAAATAAAATTTTTAATTAAAATTATTTTTTATTCATTATTTTTACCAGGATTAATAAGCTTACTGCTTAATTTATTTTGGATACTTCCAGGAATAATTTCAGGTAGTAATCCGATTAATGATTTAGGATCTGCATATTCATCGATTGAAGCTGTTAAATTTTTCAGTTTTGTAAAATTAGAAAATTCTCTCAGTCTAATGCATCCATATTGGTCGGATAATATTTTTGGAAAAACACGTTTTCTTGATCCAATATTTATAATTATTCCCATTCTCGCATTCAGTTCTCTTATCTACATTAAAAACTTATCAAAAGAAAAGAAATTTTTTATTATATTTTTCAACCTCCTTGGATTAATTGGTATTTTCTTAGCGAAGGGTTCAAGTGATCCTTTGGGAGAGATATATTTGTGGTTATTTAACTATTTTCCTGGATTTTTTATGTTTAGAGATTCATCTAAATGGTACTTATTCATAGTAATTTCTTATAGCATTTTGATTCCATTTACTATTAGTAAAATTTATGAGAGTATCGAAAAATTTGATAATGTTAAAAAATTTACAAAAAATAAAATATTAAATCTTCAGAACATATTTTTAATTTTAATAGGTATTTATTTCTTAACTCTTTTAAAGCCTGCGCTATTAGGTCAACTTAACGGTACATTTAAGTCAGCTCAAGTTCCATTTGAATATATTCAACTCAAGAATTTACTAGAGAAGGATAAAAATTTTTCGAGAGTATTATGGGTACCTCAAGCATCTCGTTATGGATATTATTCAGGTGATCATCCTGCTGTTTTGGCACAAGATTATTTAAAAATTTACGACTCAGAAAAAATTATAAAAGAACTTAAGCAAAATAAATCAAAAGACGTATTTAGTCGTGCAGGGGTTAAATATATTATTGTTCCATATGATAATTTAGGAGAAATATTTTTAGAAGATAGAAAATATAGTGATAAAAATTATTCACATTATGTAAATAGCTTGAATTCGATAGGATGGATAAAAAGAGTTGGAAATTTTGGGAAAATTGTAATTTATGAAGCTCAAGATCCAAAAGATCATTTTTGGTGTGATTGTAATGCCCAGATAAATTTTAAATATATAAATTCTACGCTTTATACAGTTAATCTAAAAAATGTAAATAAAGGAGATAAGTTAATTTTTAACGAAGCATACGACAAAAAATGGATTATGAAAAATTCCAATTTAAATATAAATTCAGAAAAATATGATAAGAAATACAATAGTTTTGTTCTTCCCGAAGGCTCATATTCTGCTCAGATATATTATTCAGCTCAAGACTGGCTTAGGATTGGGTTGATAATAAGCTTAATAACATTTTTTAGTTTAATGATTATTATTTTTTACTTATATAAGAAGTATTAATAATACATTTAATATGATATTATTTTTTACGAAATTATGAAAATACTTGTAACTGGAGCAGGGGGCTTTATGGGGAGCCATTTGGTGGATGGGCTTGTTAAAGAGAATCAAAAAGTTTTTGCAGTAGATGATTTGTCTGGAGGATTTAAAGAAAATTTAAATTCAAAAAGTTATTTCACAAAGCTTGATTTAAGAGATGAAAAAAAAGTTTCTAAATATATACAAGAAATAAAGCCTGATGTTATTTATCATCTTGCAGCAGATGCAACAGAAGGCAGAAGTCAGTTTACCCCTATAAATTGTACAGCAAGAAATTATATGGCTTATCTTAATCTTCTTGTGCCAGCTATAAATAATGGATTAAAGAAAATAATTTTAACCTCCTCAATGAGCGTATATGGTTCACAGAAGCCTCCTTTTAATGAGGACATGGAGAGATTGCCAGATGACATTTATGGAGTGTCTAAAGCGTCAATGGAGAAATCGACTGAAATTCTATCAAGTGTCCATGGATTTAAATATGTAATTATCAGACCTCATAATGTTTATGGACCCAGACAAAATATGCAAGATCCCTACAGAAACGTCATAGCAATCTTTATTAACTGCTTGTTGGGAAATAAAAACTATTATATATATGGAGAAGGGAAACAAAAAAGAGCGTTTACATATATAGATGATTTTACGCCATATATTATTAAAGCTGGGAATTTAAAGAAGGCAGAAGGTGAAATTTTCAACATTGGTCCTATGCAAGAATATACTATTAAAGAGCTGTCAGATATAATCTTAAGAAATTTTTTTCCAGATGGAGATATTCCAAAAAAATTACTACCAAAATATTTGCCAATTAGGCCAATGGAAGTTGTTGATGCCTGGAGCACTGTTAGTAAGGCGGAAAAAATGCTCGGTTATAAAACCTCTGTTAACCTTGAAGATGGAGTTTCTAAAATGATTCAGTGGGCTAAGCCAAAAGGATATTCGAAGTTCAAGTACTTGTCTGACTTAGAAATAAACAGTGATAAAACCCCAAATACTTGGAAGAAAAAACTAATTTAGTCATTTAAATGATATAATTAGATTCATATGTTAAGTGTAGTTATTCCTGTTTTCAATGAAGAAGAAAGCATTGCTCATTTCTATGAGGAGCTAAAAAAGCTTCTTCCATCTATTTCAAAAGAAAACGAAATAATATTTGTTGATGATGGATCATTTGATAGCACTTTAGGTATTATTAAAGACTTTGAAAAAAAAGATAAGTCAGTGAGTGTATTTTCATTTAGGAGAAACCATGGAAAAGCAGAAGCATTAACTTATGGTTTTCAAAAAGCAGAAGGCGATTTGGTTCTAACACTTGATGCAGATCTTCAAGATAAGCCCTCTGAAGTACACAAATTACTGGAAAAACAAAAAGAAGGATATGATTTGGTTTCTGGATGGAGAAAAAATAGAAAAGATTCATTTGCAAAAATAATATTTTCAAAGACTTTTAACGCAGTGGCAAGGGCTTTTTGGAAAACAAAACTTCATGATTATAATTGCGGGCTGAAGCTTTATACCAGAGATGCAGCAAAATCTCTAAATCTATATGGTGGAATGCATAGATTTATTCCGCTGCTGCTTGCTCAAGAGGGATTTAGAATAACAGAAGTAGCAGTTGAACATGATGTAAGGCGTTTTGGTAAGTCGAAATACAGTGCATGGAAGGTTCTTACGCAACTTCCAGATATGATGACTATGTTATTTTTGAGTAAATTTTCCCAAAGGCCTTCTCATTTTTTTGGATTCTTGGGGGCCGTAATGTCATTTTTTGGGATTTTAATATTATTTTATCTAACTATCATACATTTCCAAGGAGAATCAATTGGCACAAGGCCACTTTTGAATCTTGGAATGCTCTTAATAATAGCTGGAATTCAAGTAGGGCTAACGGGGCTAATTGGAGATATGATTTTAAGTACATCCAAAAAAGACCAAGTAAAAATGATGGATTTAAAATACCCTGAAAGTGAGTGATGTATATAAAACCTCAAGATATTCTATTTATCTTAATATTGATTCCACTTCTATATAAGAGAAGTCCAAAATACTTTGTAATCGCAGGACTTACCTGTCTTTTAATTTCAATGCCTCTGTTTTATAAATGGATTTTTTTCACTGCACAAAGGTTTACTCTTTATGCATTTATTTTTCTATTTATTGCAGTTCTTTTAAATCTACTTAAGATTAGGCATAATAAGTAAATGAGGCCCCGTTAGATTAATTTAATGGGGTTGTCTTATGGATAATATTAATAGTAAATCTAACGGGATAAAAATCGGAATTGATGTTAGTCAGCTTGCATACCCAAATACCGGAGTAGCAAATATTCTTAAAAATTTAATAAATACACTTCTTGAAACAGATAGAAAAAACGAATATGTTTTTTTCTTTTCGAGTTTACGCGGTAATCTTGATCCAGAATTTTTAAAGCATCAAAAAAATCCTCAAGTGGAAATAAAAATGTTTAAATTTCCACCTTCTTTTTTAAACTTTTTATGGAACAAGCTTCATATCCTGCCTATAAATTATTTAATTGGCCCCGTTGATTTGTTTATTACTTCTGACTGGACTGAGCCCCCAATTAAAAAATCTAAAAAATTAACAATAATTTATGATTTAGTTATTTTTAAAAGTCCCGAAGAAACGCATAATAAAATAGTAGAAACTCAAAAAAGAAAGCTTAAATGGGTAAAGAAGGAATCCGATATGATTATAACTATTTCGCAGTCTAGCAAAAGAGATATTGAGAATATACTTCATATAGATTCTAAAAAAATAAGAGTAATATATCCCGGATTTAGCTTATGAATATAGGAATAAACGGTTATGAAGCAGTAGTTCCAAGGTTTGGATTTGAAAAGAACACAGGACTTCCAAATAGAGTGGGAAGTAGTGAGTTTTGTTATCAGCTTCTAATGGCACTCTCAAAAGTTGAGAATAAGAATAAATATTTTATTTATCTTCCAGTTGAGCCAACTTCAGATATGCCAAAAGAAACTTCTAATTGGAAATACGAAGTAATTAAGTCGAAGAAAATCTGGACAATTACAGCTTTGGGTAAAAAACTCATAAAAAATAATGACAAACTCGATGTATTTTTTAGTCCTACTCACTATGTTCCATTTATGTTTTCAATTCCGACTGTAATTTCAATTCTAGATGTGTCTTATATTCATTTTCCAAAATTATTTAATAACAAAGATCTGATAAAGTTAAAGTATTGGGGAAAATATTCGATTGGAAGATCTAAGAAAATTATTACGATAAGCGAATCAAGTAAGAGTGATATAATCAAAACATATCAGTTAAATTCCGAAACAGTAGAGGTAGTTTACCCCGGAGTTAAGAACGATCTGAATAAGAGTAAAAAAGAATTAAGTATGGATGATTTGAGTAAAAATTTTGGTGTCGATGAAAAATATATCCTGTTTGTTGGTACTCTTCAGCCTCGAAAAAATATCGTAAGACTTATTGAAGCATTTTCAAAAATTGACAGTAACGTATTGCTTGTAATAATTGGTCGAAAAGGATGGCAATTTGAAGAAATATTAGATGCACCGAATAAGTTTGAAGTTAAAGAAAGGGTGATATTCTTAGAAAATATTGTGGATGAGGATTTACCCGCGTTTTATGAAAATGCAGAGTTTTTTATTCTTCCAAGTCTTTACGAAGGATTTGGTTTGCCAGTTCTTGAGGCCATGAAGTACGATTGTCCTGTCATAACAAGTAACGTAAGTAGTCTCCCAGAGGCAGGAGGGAACGCAGCTCTTTATGTGGATCCTAAAGACACAGATGATATTTCTAAAAATATGCAAAAATTACTTGATGATAAAGAGTTGAGGTCTGAATTAGTAAAAAAAGGAAAAGAGCAAATTAAAAAATTCTCATGGCAGCAGTCTGCAAAAGATACACTTAAGGTTTTAGAGGAGGTAGCAAATGCTTAGGAAGATTAAAAGAAGAACGAGTACTTTAATAAGAGAATTTGAGAATATGTTAATGGCTTGGTGTGGGCATGTTCCTTCTCATCATTTCAGAAGATTTATTTACCGACTTGGAGGAATGAAGATTGGAAAAGGATCCACAATTCATACAGAAGCCAAATTTTATAATGCAAAAAATATAAAAATTGGAAAAGATACCATTATAGGAGAAGGAGCTGTTCTTGACGGACGCGATAAACTTCTGATTGGTGATCACGTGGATTTAGCATCAGAAGTGATGATTTATAATTGTGAACATGATGTTAATGATCCTGATTTCAAGTCGTCCTGTGGGGTTGTTGAAATTGGAGATTATGTATTCATCGGTCCAAGGGTGATAATTCTTCCTGGGGTAAAGATTGGAAAAGGAGCTGTAGTCGGGGCTGGAGCAGTTGTTACTAAAGACATCGAAGAATTTAAGATAGTTGGTGGAGTTCCCGCAAAAGAAATTGGTGAGCGAAAAAATAAAACCCCAAATTATAAATTAGGAAGAGCTGCCTGGTTTAGATAGTATGCCGGAAGTCACGATAATTATTCTTACATATAACTCCGAAAGCTACATTGAAAGCTTACTAAAAAGTCTTAAGGATTTTGCAAAAGGTCAGGAGATTATCGTCGTGGATAATGCTTCGTCAGACGAAACTACAAAAATTGCTAAAAAATTTGATTCTTCAAAAGTTATAGAAACTGGAGAAAATTTAGGCTTTGCTAAAGGAATTAATTTGGGTTCTAAAAAAGCAAGAGGAAGGTTTTTGTTATTTTTAAATCCTGATGCAGCTTTTGAAAAAGGTAATATTGAAGATTTGACTAAGATATTTGAATCGCATGAAAAAGTTGGCGTAGTAGGAGGCAAACTAATTGGGAAAGATGGAAAGCCTGAAAAATCTGCAGGCAAGTTTTTTAATTTTTTTGAAGTAGTAATGATTGCACTCGGACTCGATGAAAAATTTGGGCTGAGATATTCTCCTGAAAAAATCACCAAAGTTGATTTTGTAAGCGGTGGATTTATGATGGCAGAAAAAGAATTGTTCCAAAAATTAAGCGGCTTTGATGAAAATTTCTTTATGTACGTCGAGGATATGGAGCTTTGCTATAGAGTAAAGAAAAGTGGATATAAAGTTTATTTTACACCTGAAGTAGTAATTTCACATGTTGGACAAGGAAGTAGTAATAGAAGTTTTGCCGTCATCAATATTTATAAAGGTATAATTTATTTCTTCAAAAAACAAAAATATCCTATTGAATACTTTACTGTAAAATTGATATTTTGCTCTAAGGCTATTACGCTTTACTTACTAGGAATAATTTTAAATAACAGTTATTATAAAAGCACTTACAAAGAAGCTTTTAAAGCAATTAAATAATATGAAAAAGGTACTTAAACTTATTTGGGATAATATTTTATTCATAGAAACAATATTTCTGTTAATATTTATTCCACTTTATCCTAAGCTTCCACTTCTGGATATACGAAACACATGGGTGTATATAAGAGCTGAAGATTTTATAGTTTTTTTCGTTTTAATCTCATGGATCATCCTTTTAATAAAAGAAAAAATCACATTTAAGACTCCACTAACTATTCCAATTCTCCTGTTTTGGATAATTGGTGCTATCGCGACTACTCATGGTGTTCTTCTTATCTTTCCTGAAATTTCAAATGTTTATCCGAATGTAGCTTTCCTGAGTCTAGTCAGACATATCGAATATATGAGCGTGTTCTTCATCGCGTTCGCAGCGATAAAAACAAAGAAACAACTAAATATCGTTCTTGCAACAGTAGTAGGTACGCTAGTTGGGGTAATATTCTATGGTTTTGGTCAGAAATATCTTGGATTCCCTGCATACCTTACAATGAACGAAGAGTTTGCGAAGGGAGTTCCATTGAAGCTGTCTGAATTATCTCGTGTCCCGTCGACTTTTGCAGGACATTATGATCTTGCAGCATATTTAGTTTTCGTTATTCCAATTCTAATAAGTCTTTTCTTTGGTGTAAAAAATTGGATTATTAAAATTGTGCTGCTCGTAATTTCATTTTTAGGCTTCATTTTGTTGTTTATGACAGTTTCAAGGGTTTCTTTCGTCGTTTTATTTGCTGCACTTTTGGTAGTTTTCTTTTTTCAAAAAAAGAAACTTGTTTTGCTTTCAATTCCTCTAGGAATCATATTTGTTGTATTCCTTCTTACTTTCCAGTCATCACTTTTTGATAGATTTAAGAGTACCGTTTCTGAGGTTGATGTAGTAGTTGATGCGAAAACCGGTGAATCGCTGGGGCATGTTAAGTTTGTAGATAAAGGGTATCTTAAAGATAAATTAGTTCTTCAAAACCGAGTTAAGGATAGTAAAGAATTGGCAAAAGCTATTACAGATTTAGAGGGAAATTCCGAATATTATTCATCTTCATCTGCAATACTTCCATTCAGATACATTCCTCCTGAGGTTCCATTAGTTCAATCTGTAAACATATCAAACGGAGAAAGTCTCGGACAAGGAACAGGATATATCAATTTATATTTGTCACCAGTTGTAAAGAGAATTGGGAATTTTTATTTAGAACTTCCTCCTGATTTCAAATCATCTCCCTCCGCGCAATTTTTAGTGCTTCATGGAGATTTCATTGTAAAAAGAGCTTCTGCCTATGATTTATCTTTTACGACTAGATTCCAAGGAGAATGGCCGCATGCAATTGAGGCATTTAAGAGAAATGTCCTATTTGGTAGTGGTTATGGCTCGGTAAGTCTAGCTGTGGATAATAATTATCTTAGAATTCTTGGGGAGATTGGAATCGTTGGATTCTTATCATTTTTCTTGATATTTCTTAGCCTCGCAATTTACATCAGGAAAGTTTTTCCAGACATAGATTCAAAATTTGTTAAAAGTTATATTATTGGGTTTGGTGCAGGTGTAATCGGGCTTGCTTTAAATGCAACTTTAATTGATGTTTTTGAAGCTTCAAAGATAGCATTTCTTCTTTGGATTATGTCAGGAGTTACTTTTGGGGTCCTTCTTTTATATCAAAAAACTAAATTTGATCTTTTTGATGAAATTAAAAAAGTTGCCACTTCGACATATGCAATCATTATTTATTTATTCTTTGCATGTCTTCTTTTATTTTCACCTACCTTAAGTAATTATTTTGTTGGAGATGATTTTACTTGGCTGCGTTGGGCTGCAGATCCACAAGGGTCAAACTTTCTCTCTATTGTCACAAATTACTTTACGAAGTCAGATGGGTTCTTCTACAGACCAGGAACCAAATTGCTCTTTTATTTAATGTATGAATCATTTTGGCTAAATCAAATCATGTATCATCTAGTTTCGATGCTTCTTCATTTCAGTGTTGCTGCATTGTTTTATCTTCTTGCAAGAAAGATTTTTAAGAATAATGTCCTTGCAGCTACATCTGCATTTATTTTTGTAATTTTGAGTGGAACTGCAGAGGCTATTCTTTGGATTTCTTCAATTGGCCACTTGATTACAGCGGCGCTTGGACTTTTGGGCCTATTATTCTTTACTCTTTGGGACGAAAAGAAGAAAATATATTATTTCATTGGCACTATAATTTCATTTTCTCTAGCACTTCTTTTCCAGGAAATTTCAATCGCATTTCCGCTTCTCATCCCAGCCTATATTTTATTTAAAGATACTTCACTTGCTTCTCTCAAAAGTGCTCTAAAAAGATGGGACTTTTTAGCCCTGTTTATACCGGTATTAATTTATTTAGGAATGAGATTTGTATCTCAAAGTCATTGGACAGGAGGAGATTATAGTTATAATCTTATCCTTTTACCTTTTAATTTCATTGGAAACGCTGTTGGATATGCGTTACTAACGTTACTAGGTCCTTTGTCGATCTCGATTTATAACATTCTTAGAAATGTTATGCGAGAGAATATAGTTGTTGCCATTATAGCTTTACCTTTCATTGCTTTGTTTATATACGCTTCATATAAATTTATCTATAAATCATTAAATAAAAATGAAAAGAGCATTGTTATTTTTGGTCTTCTACTTTTTATAATTACTTTACTTCCAGTAATTGGGCTTGGCAATATAGCTTCCCGACACGCTTATTTTGCATCAATGGGGTTAGTTCTTGTTTTTGTTCTAGGACTTAAGAAAATATATGAATATCTGCTTAGTAGTGGAAAAGAGATTGCGATAGGCACTGTTGTAGTGATATTTTCCGTTTTTGCACTTTTCCATATTATTCAAGTTCAGCAAAGTTATTTCGAATGGAGAGAAGCTGGAAATAGGGTAAAGAATTTCTTTATCTCCTATGATGCATTATATGAGTCGCAGTGGACAAGCCCTGAGGCACAATTTCATTTTGTAAATGTTCCAACAAAAATCGGAAATGCATGGATATTTCCAGTAGGAATTAATGACGCAGTTTGGTTCGCATTTAGGAATAAAGATGCGAAGGTTTTTGTGCATCAAGATCTTAAAAATGCACTTGATCAAGCAGGATATTATAAATCCAGGCCAATTCTTCAGTTTAATGAAGATGGTTCTGTAAAACAGATTGATAAATTTAGAGGAGTACCTCCGGAATTGATAAAGCCGTAGCTTTAGATTAGAATAAATTAATGAAAAGACTGACAATCCTTCTTTTTCTCGGAATTCTTGCCCTTGGATTTCTTCTTAGACTTTATAGATTTGATAATCCAATTGCAGATTGGCATTCGTGGCGTCAAGTTGATACATCTTCTGTTTCAAGAAATTTTGCTGAAAATGGATTTGATTTACTTCACCCAAAATATCATGATTTATCAAATGTTCCTTCAGGGAAAGAAAATCCAAATGGTTATAGGTTCGTAGAGTTCCCAATATATAATGTTTTTCAAGCCGGAGGTTTTAAGTTAATTGGAATCATGTCGCTTGAAGAATGGGGAAGATTGGTGACCATAATCACCTCACTCTTTTCAATTACTTTCATATTCTTGTTGCTTAGAAAATATGCTGATGACAAAGTGGCCCTTTTTTCATCATTTTTGTTTGCTGTTATTCCTTACAATATTTACTATGGTCGAGTTGTATTGCCAGATCCACTTATGGTGACAGCTGTACTTGGTGGAATTTATTTCTTTGATTTATGGATAAATAATGGGAAAAAACTTAATTTATCTAAAGAGATTTTATTTGCAATCTTAACTCTTATTTTTACCGTGGGTGCATTTTTACTAAAACCATATGCTTTGATTTTTACACTTCCAATCGTTGCTATTGCATACAATGCTTATGGTTTTTCAATGTTTAAAAAATGGAAACTTTGGGTTTTTGGAGTTCTTGCTATTTTGCCATTGGTTTTTTGGAGAATATGGATGCTAAATTATCCAGAAGGAATTCCTGTAAGCGACTGGCTCTTGAATGGAGGAGGTATAAGATTCAAGGGAGCATTTTTTTATTGGATTTTTGAAAACAGAATTGGTGGATTAATTTTAAGTTTCTGGGGAGCGGGACTACTTGTTATGGGGCTACTTATAAATTCTAATTCTGAAAAATCTTATGGATTCAAGAAAGGTCAAATGCTTATTTTTTGGTCGTTTTTAGTTTCATCATTGGCATATCTAGTTATAATTGCGAGGGGAAATGTTCAACATGATTATTATCAGATTCTAATTATGCCAACACTTGTAATCTTTGCAGGTCTTGGTGCAAAATTATTCATAGATCCACCTTTTGATTTAATTAAAAAATATGTAAGTTACCCAATGCTTGCGGTTATTACTTTTTTCATGATAGCTTTTGGGTGGTACGGTGTTCGAGACTATTTTAATATAAATAGATCCTCAATTTTAGTTGCCGGTGCAGCAGCAGATAGATTGCTTCCAAAAGACGCTTTAGTAATAGCCAACTACGAAGGAGACACCACATTTCTATATCAAACGAAAAGAAGTGGTTGGGCAAGCTACACAAAGGAGCTTCCTGAAATGATCAATATGGGTGCAGATTATTTGATTTTAGCGGATCCTAAGGAATCAGATTTAGAATTTGGAAATACCTATAAAATAATAGATCAAAAACCAGAATACATAATTTTTGATCTTCATCAAAATCCATGAAAATTTTAGTGGTTTCATCATACCTTCCATATCCGTTAATTGATGGAGGAAAAATAAGATTATTTAATATTCTAAAAATTTTAAGCGAAAACCATGAAATAACTTTAATTTGCGAAAAAAGGTCAAATCAAACGCAAAAAGATATTGCGGAAGTTTCTAAGATTTGCAAAAAAGTTATTTATGTGGAAAGACCAAAAGCATGGTCTATATCTAATGTTTCCAAATCGCTTTTAACATTAGATCCTCTGTTAACAATCACCCACTCAAGCAGGGAAATGAAATCTAAAATTTCTCAAGAGTTAAAAAATGAAAACTACGATCTTATTCATATTGAAACTTTTTACGTCATGCAAAATTTACCCAAAACTAGTATTCCAATTGTTCTTGCGGAGCATAATATTGAATACCAAGTTTATGAAAAATACGCATCCAAGGCATCAATTCTGATTCGTCCTGGATTAAAGTTTGATATTTTCAAATTAAAAAGACGCGAAATTCAGGCTTGGAAAAGAGCATCTAAAGTAGTTTCTGTTTCTCCAAAAGAACAAAAATTAATTGGTCCTAAAACAGGTCTAGTGTCAAATGGAGTTGATTTAAATAGATTTAAATTTGTAAAGAAAAATTTAAACAAGAAAGAGAAAAAAGTACTATTCATCGGAAATTTTAGTTGGGTTCAAAATCGTGATTCAGTAGCATTCATAATAAGAAATATTTGGCCAAAGATAATTTTAAAAAATGAAAATTATAAGCTTTGGATTGTTGGGAAAAAAATTCCAGATTCTTTAAAAGTTCTTTCAGATAAATCAATTATTTTTGATGAAAACGCTCCAAGTGAAACTGAACTAATTTTCCAGGAAGCAGATCTTCTTCTTTCTCCAATCCGAGTTGGGGGTGGAACCAATTTTAAAATACTTGAATCAATGGCAGTTGGGACGCCCGTGATTACTAGCTTTCTTGGAAATGAAGGGTTAAGCGCTCAAAATATGAGTGAAATTTTAATTGCAGAAAAACCCGAAGAGTATGCCAGACTTTCATCGCAAATTCTTAATGATAATTATCTATATGAAAAAATTACTAGAAATGCAAGGACATTTATTGAAGAAAATTATGATTGGGTTAAAATTACTCAAAAATTAGAATCAATTTATAAAGAGGTAGTGAGAAAATAATCTTTCGACTTCCTTAGGGTTATATTAATTATGTTTGAATTATGAAAAAACTGACAATTTCGATTGTTAATTACAACAGTGGTGAGTATCTGATAAATTGTCTTGAGTCGTTGAGAAAAATAAATTCAGAATTAGAATTTGACGTTATCATTCTTGATAATGATTCCAGCGATGAAAGTTTCATTATTGCTAAAAATAAATTTCCACAATTTGAATTTATAGATAATGAAGATAATTTAGGATTTGGTAAAGCACATAATATAGCTTTAAAAAAAGCAAAAACGTCATATCTGTTAACGCTTAATCCGGACTGTGAAGTTCCACCTAAAACTCTCAAATTTATTTATGATTTTATGGAGGAAAATTCTGATGTAGGAGTGGCAACGAGTAAGGTTGAAAAAGCAGATGGAACACTCGATATTGCTTCTCACAGAGGATTCCCGACTCCTAGAGCATCTTTCAAATATTTTTTTCTCAAAGACGATAAAGAGTATCACCTGACAGATCGCGATATGAACGAAACACATGAAATCGACTCCGCTGTTGGAGCATTTATGTTTATGAGAAAAGAAGTGCTAGATAAAGTGGGATATTTTGATGAAGATTATTTTCTTTATGGAGAAGATTTAGATTTATGTTTTAGGATTAAAAAAGCTGGATTTAAAGTAATCTATATACCGCAGGTAAAAGTGTTACACATAAAAGGAGTTTCTTCAGGAATTAAAAAGCATAGTCAGAATGTTTCCGGGGCAAATGAAAAAACAAAAAGCTTATCTACTTTTTATTTTTATGACACAATGAAGATTTTTTACAAAAAACATTATGCAAAAAATTATCCGGGAATTTTTAACTGGTTTATTTATAGGGGAATTGATCTCAAACTTTTTATGGCAAAAAGAAAGAAAAATGTATGACTATCGGAATTGATGCTAGGCTTTGGAATCAAACTGGAGTAGGAAGATATATAAGAAATTTGACTCTTAATTTACTTGATATCGACAAAGAAAATAGTTATGTCTTATTTGTAAGAGCGTTAGATAGAGATGAAATCGAGAGTCAAATTTCTAAATTTAAAATTAAAAATTTAAAATTAGAAATTGTTATTGCCAATATTGCTTGGCATTCTCTTAAAGAGCAATTAAATTTCCCAAAAATAATTGATAAAGAAAATGTTGACGTAATGCATTTCACTTATCAGCAAAGTGTCCCGATCTTTTATAAAAAACCCTATGTAATTACGATTCATGATTTAATAAAACATCATTATATAACCGGAAGATCTTCCACTAATCCATATTGGCTTTTGGGATTTAAAATGATTGCGTATAAAACGCTTATAAATATCGGAAGTAAGAATGCAAATAAAATCATTGCTGTTTCCCAGAGTACAAGAGATGAGATAGTTGATCACCTCACTGTCAATAAAAGAAATATAGATGTAATTTATGAAGGGGTTGATGATTTTAAAATCTCAAAACCTGGAAAAAATGAAATTGGGGATTATTTTTTATTTGTTGGAAATGTGTTTCAGCATAAAAATACAAATAATCTCATTAAAGCTTTTAAAAAAGTAATAGAAGCAAAAGATGTTAAATTAGTTTTTCTTGGGAGACAGGATTATTTCTTAGAAAAACTTAAAAAGGATGTTAAAAAATTAATTGATTCAAATCAGATAATGTTTATAGAAAGTGCAAGCGATAGTGAAATGGCCACTTTGTATAAAAACTCAATCTGCTTGATTCGTCCATCTTTTATGGAGGGTTTTAGTCTTCCTCCTCTTGAGGCTTTTGAATCTGGTACTTTGGCACTTGTTTCTGATATTCCAGTACACAAAGAAATTCTTAAAGACTTTGCAATTTATTTTAATCCGAGAGACTTCGTTGACATGGAAAGCAAAATGAATTATGTTTTAAGTCTAGATAAAAAGAAGCGCGAAGCAATGATTAAAAATGGCAAGAATCTTGCAGATAAATTTTCTTGGAAAAAAACAGCAGAAGAGACGCTTAAAGTTTATGAAAATATATTTTCTTTAAATTCAATCTGATATCTTCTTAAGACAGAAATGAAAGTTGCGATAGTTTATGACAGGTTAAATAAGTGGGGTGGTGCAGAAAGAGTTCTCTTAGCGCTGCATAAAATATTTCCAGAAGCTCCTCTTTTTACCTCAGTTTACAGTAAAGATGGAACTGCTTGGGCGGATTCTTTCGATGTGAAACCATCTTTTCTTCAGAATTTAAAATTTATGCAAAAACATAATGAAATGCTTGCGCTTCTAATGCCAGTTTCATTTGAGTCATTTAATTTTGATGAGTATGATTTGGTTATTTCTGTAACGAGTGAGTCTGCAAATGGAATTATTACTAAGCCTGGTACACTTCATGTTTGTTACTGTCTCACCCCCACAAGGTACCTGTGGAGCGGGTATGATGAGTATTTTAGAGGAGGATTTATGAAAACTATGTCATTGCCTGCGTTAAAATACTTGAGGCGATGGGATAAATTATCTTCTTCTAGGCCTGATGATTATATTGCTATATCTACTGAGGTGAAGAATAGAATAAAGAAATTTTATGATAAGGATTCCGAAATAATTTTCCCGCCAGTTATGATTGATCAAAAGGTTTTAAAAAAAGAAAAAAGCGAGGATTTTTATCTCCTAGTCTCAAGATTGTCGCGTCTTTCTTATTATAAAAAGGTTGATTTGGCGATCGATGCATTTAATAAAACTGGTTTAAATCTGAAAATTGTTGGAAGTGGTCCACTTGAAAAAAAACTTAAGAAAAATGCACGAAGTAATATAGAATTTTTAGGGCATTTGACAGATGATGCACTTAGCTATTACTATGAAAAGTGCAAAGCTTTAGTGTTTCCAGGTCTCGAAGATTTTGGACTCGTAATGGCAGAAGCACAGTTATTTGGAAAGCCTGTTATAGCATATGGAGCAGGTGGAGCTCTTGATATAGTAAAAGATGGAAAGACTGGAAAATTGTTTTATAAGCAGGAAACAGATGTGCTTGTCAATGCATTGAAAAGCTTCGATGAAAGTGTTTATAATAAGCGGGATATTCAAGAAAGCGCGAAGAGATTTAGCTTTGAAAAGTTCAAGTTAGATTTAGAAAATTATATAAGTAAAAGAATATAAATATGAAAGTTGTTATTTTTGCAGGGGGAGTAGGAACAAGACTTTGGCCATTGAGCCGAAAAAATTCCCCAAAGCAATTTGAAAAAATTGTTGGTGATAATTCGATGATTCAAATTGCGGTAAATAAATTAATGCCCGATTTCTCGTGGAACGATATTTACATCTCTACGGGTAAAGACTATGCAAGTTTGTTAAAAGATCAGCTTCCAAATCTTCCTGAAGAAAATATTATAGTTGAGCCTGCAACTCGTGATGTAGGTCCAGCGGTGGGTTTAGTTACAGCAAAATTTGTTAAAGAGTTTCCAGATGAGCCTTTTGCGATTCTTTGGGGAAGTGACCATTTGGTAAAAGAGGAAGATTTATTTAGAAGAACACTTCTTGCTGCAGAGCAAGTGGTTAAAGACGATTCGAATAAGATCGTATTTGTAGGTCAAAAGCCAAGATTTGCAAGTCAGAATTTGGGATATATAGAATTTGGCGATAAAATATCTGAAGTAAATGGAACTTCTGTTTTTGAATTTAGCGGATTTAAGTATAGACCCGACCTTGAAACAGCGGAAGAGTTTTTAAATGATGGAAAGCACTCATGGAACTTGGGTTACTTCGTAACTACTCCTAAATTTCTTTGGAAATGTTTTGAGCAGTCAGAGCCAGGTCTTTTTGCTCAGCTTTCAGAAATTAATAAAGCTGTTGGAACTGATAAATTTGACCAAGTTTTAAATGAAATTTATCCTACCATTGATAAGATTTCATTTGATAATGCAATTTTAGAGAAACTTGATAAGAAATTTGGAAATGTTATTTCAGTAGATATGGGATGGAGCGATATTGGGGCATGGGAAGCATTAAAAGAGGCTCTCTCTGAATCCGCGGATGAAAATGTTACGAAAGGACACGTCATGATTGAAGATTCACGTGACAGCTTGATGTTTAATTATACTAAGCAACTTGTTGTAGGAATTGATTTGGAAGAAATGCTCGTAATTAGTACTGATGATGTTGTCTTGGTGTGCCCCAAAACTTCGGTTCCAAAAATAAAAAAACTTGTTGAGAGTTTAGCAGGAACTCCCCTTGAGCATCTTACTTAATTTATGCCCTACGTTGAAATAAAAAAAAGCTTTTTTTACGAAACTATTAAAAGGGTTATTGATATAGTTTTATCTATTGTTTTAATACTTTTATTTTCTCCAGTTATTATTATTGTTGCTATTGCAATAAAAATAAATTCTAAAGGTCCTATTCTTGCAGATACACCAGAGAGGGTAGGAAGAAGTGGAACTTTATTTAAGATGTATAAGTTTCGCTCCATGGTCGAGAATGCACATGAATTGCTTCGTGAAGACCCTGAATTTGCACAGCTTTATAAGGACTATAAAAAAGGTAGTTATAAATTAAAAGATGACCCAAGAATTACTGGAGTTGGTCATTTCATTAGAAAGCACTCTCTTGATGAAGTGCCTCAATTTTTTAATATTTTAAAAGGGGAGATGAGTTTAGTCGGACCCCGAGCATACTATCCTGATGAATTACGTGATCAGCAGTTAAGATATCCGCACACAAGAGAATCAGTAAAAGTCGTGCTTTCTGTGCGTCCTGGTGTAACCGGCTTCTGGCAGGTTTCAGGAAGAAGTGAGATAAACTTTGATAAAAGAATAGAAATGGATGCCGAATATGTTAAAAAAAGATCAATTATTTATGACATGAAGCTTATCTTCAGAACCCCAGGTGCCATGATCTCCGGTAAAGGCGCACTTTAGATTGACACGGCAGGTGAATCGTGATAAATTGTCTGATTATGGCAAGTGAAGAAGGAAGATTAATTAGTGACCAAAGTGGATTTGTAGCAATTGGAGTAAATCCTCCCAGTGAGCAAGAACTATCTGACTCAGTAGATATTCTTTTACCGGTTCCTAATCTCAGACAAGAAGCTTATGCTGTTTTGTCAAACGCAAGACCTCCTACGCAGGAAGAAAAAAGAGCGTTTGGATCTCAGTGGGAGTTTTATAATACAGAACCACTTTCAGTAAGACAGATATTGGCTCGAGCACAGGGAGTCGACCTTTATGGGGAAGATGAAGCATTACGTAGGTACTATCTGGATAGTGGTTATGTTCCTGCGGCTCTTACAGTAGCTTTTCAAACCGCTTTATATGATCAAAGAGCGGGAGACCTAACTGTAACTAACGATTTTACGCCACTTCCTCAGCAGTTAGATCAAATCGAAGAGCTTTCAAGGCAGGCTCAAAGCATAGCTCCTGACGCGCGTCTAATTATGCCACCTGCATCTGTGTATTTGCAGGCAGCGATTCAAAGCTTTCGAAGAACAGGTCACCCCATAAACACAAGATCACGTTTTGTTACTTCCGAGAAGACGACTAGAGGCATGAATTACGTAACAGTGCTAGACGCGACTGATCCAGGTTCCGTTGGAGCTGTTAAGACCACTATTTCTAATCGTCTTGATCGAAGAAGATCCAGTAATCAGACGCTTATGAGCTTAGAAGTTTTTGGACACGATCCCAGGAATCCAGATTTTCCGCTCCAAATGGATATAGATTTTAATGGTTGGCAAACTGTTGTGGGTGGATCAGCTGCAGTTCCAGCTTTAGTTTTTGTTAATCCTCGTATGCAAGCCTAGATTTGACACGCCTTAAGCTTAATTAGTAAAATATCTAGATGGACGGATTTGAAAAAATTGAACTAAGCTCTACTCCTAATAAGGCCAGCTCTCCAGAGAAAGCTCAAAAAACCCAGCTAGACGCAGTAAATAAAAAGCCAAAGAAGTCAAAATTCAGGAGATTAAAAAATAAAAAAGTTGTAGGAGTGATAGTTGGAGTATTTATAATACTTTTGGTTTTATTCGTGATTCCTTCGCTTCTAGTTTATTCATCAGCTAAAAAAACCTATGCTCAGGCAAAAGTTACTTCAGCTGCATTAAAAAATCAGGACATAGAGCAAGCTCAAGTTGAGCTTAAAAAAACCCGTGAAAGACTTAAGGATACTCAAAGTAAAATGAAT
The DNA here is from genome assembly GCA_964637955.1 of uncultured Gammaproteobacteria bacterium. Taxonomy (GTDB): domain Bacteria; phylum Patescibacteriota; class Microgenomatia; order Levybacterales; family UBA12049; genus 2-01-FULL-39-10-A. The sequence goes on from CAZWXQ010000003.1 coordinate 145,321, forward strand.
CTTTTGGTGGCGCTTAAATTTGTTCCAGGTCCAAATATTTATTATAACGATGCACAGCATATGATTAAAGCTGGTTTTTATGGTCTGGATGCTGCTGATACTTTTGTAGCTTCAGTTGAACCTTATGCAGATGTACTTGGGCTTAAGGGGGGGGATTCATTCACCGGAGGATCTGCTGAAAATAGAATTGAAACCGCTGTAAAAACCCTAGATAAGGTAACTCCTAAAATTGACGATATATCTGAAGATATGAAGAAGGCTCAAAAAGAGATTGCTTACGTAAATCCTGATGATTATCCGTCTTTCATAGCGGGCGGGAAAGTTCATGAAGGAATGAAGACTATGAGAACTCTTGCAGATGATGGTACAACTTTTATTGATCAGGCAAGGCCACTTATTAAAGTTCTTCCAGAGCTTTTGGGGCAACCAAATTCTAAAAAATATTTAGTTGTTTTCCAAAACGATAAAGAGCTTAGGCCAACAGGTGGATTCTTAACAGCATACGCTATTTTTAGAATTGATAAAGGTGTAATTCATGTTGAGCAATCTGAAGATATTTATAAACTCGATGCTTCAGTCCCAAATAAGCAAAAGGCGCCAGCTCCAATTCTAAAATATCTTCCTAAGGTTTACGAATTAAATTTAAGAGATAGTAATCTTTCGCCTGATTTCCAGGAATCTATGAAAGAATTCAGAGAAATTTATGATACTGCTGGAAATAAAGTAGATGTTGATGGAATCGTAGCTCTTGATACGAGTGCATTGGTAGCAGTCATGCAGATCCTAGGAGATGTTGAGGTAAATGGAAAGAAATTGACCACGCAAACTGATCCGCGATGTGATTGTCCTCAGGTAATTTATGAATTAGAGTCAGAAGCCGGAACTAGAACCCAATATATAAGAGAAGACAGAAAAAGCATAATCGGAGATCTTATGTATGCGATCATGAATAAAGCTTTCTCATCATCCCCATCTCAATATTGGGGGCCACTAGTTCAAGTTATGTTTGGTCAAATTGCTCAGAAGCATGTACTGTTTAGTCTAGAAAATAAAGATGCTCAAAAAGGACTTTCAGCGGTTAACGCAGCTGGCGAAATAAAACCATTTGAAGGTGATTATCTTCATATTAACGAAGCAAATTTTGGAGGAGCTAAATCAAATCTTTTCGTTGATCAAGGAGTCGAGCAGGAATACAATGTGTCTAAAGATGGAACTATCACTAAAACTGTAACTGTAAGCTACAAGAATCCTCATGCTCCTTCCAATTGTAATCTCGAAAAAGAGTTTGCGCTTTGTCTTAATGCGCCACTTAGAGATTGGGTAAGAATTTATGTCCCAGAAGGAAGTAAATTAACTGACTCAAGTGGCTCTGAGGTTAAAATGAGCACTTATAAAGAACTTGGAAAAACAGTATTTGAAGGATTTACTACGATAAGACCTCTTGGAGTTGGAAAGTACAGTATTACTTATACTCTTCCATTTAAGCTTAAGAAAGACTCTCCTCTACCTCTCATGATTCAAAAACAACCAGGAACTGCAGAAGATGAGTACAGCATAAAAGTCAACGGGAAGCTAAAAGAAAAGTTTGTGCTTGACACAGACAAGACTTTAAATCTAGACTTTTAATATGAGGTCATTTCGACTCGAGGCGATAATAATAAAAAGAAAAGATATCGGTGAAGCAGATCGTATCCTCACATTAATGACTCGCCACCAAGGAAAAATTAGTGTAGTTGCTAAGGGAGTAAGGAAAATAAATAGTAGACGCGCAGCTCACATAGAACTTCTTAATCATTGCATCTTAAATCTTCATGAATCAAGGCTTCCAATTGTTACTGAAGCCGAAACTTTAAATCATTTCTCGGTTCTTAAAAATGATCTGAATAGAGCGGGATACGCTTTTTATATTTGTGAGCTTGTGGATGGTCTTATCGCAGACCATCAGGAAAATAGGATGGCATTTGAACTCGTTGAAAAAACTTTAAAAAGACTTGAAGCTAGCGAAAATCCAAAAATGCTTATAAAAGGTTTTGAGCAGGAGCTCTTGACGCTCCTAGGATTCTGGCCAGAAAAACAACAGCTTGCTATCCAAGACAGTGATGCATTTATAGAAAGCATCATCGAGCGAAAAATAAAAACCAAAAGAATCCTCAATCTCATCTAATGACTCGTGAATATTAAATTATGGAAGAAGTAGTAGATTTAGCTCCAGAAGCGAGTTCTCTTCAATTAGAAGGTGGTATTGTTACGCCAAGATTAGAAGAGCAATTAAGAGAAGTTTATAGTCCGGATTTTTCTACCTTAGGACATGGAACTATTCCTGAGGTTGCTGAGGAGATTATGTTAACTGGGCTAAGATATAAAGATCCTGATTTATCATTAACCGCCGTTCCTCTATATGACGCAAAAATTCCTTACGACGAGCAATCGGGAGAAGTTGTTCAGAAAATTACTCATTGGCCCCATAAAGATCGAAAGGGAGTAGTGATTTTGATGATACCAAATCCCGCGGAAGATCAGCAGGGAGGAAACGCTTATTTTAATTCGGTTTTTGAAGAAAGACCTATTGAAGGAAGAAGTGATAGATACATAATTGATCCAAAATACATAAAAGGATATGTGGATGTTGAAGCAGGAAAATTCGTGCCTAATCCAAATTTTAATCCAACTCCTATAGTTTTCAAAGGAGGATTACAGGAAACGAAAATTAATGCTTCTGCAGTATCCCAACAGGTGCCAATTCCTTCTGCATCTGGGTTAAGTGAAGTTTGGTAAAAGTCTGAAAAACCTCAAGGGAACTTGCTTCATTGAAGCGACGTAAATTCAGGATGACAGCAAGGCTATTTTTTTGTTATCATTGCCGTATGGATGACAAAATGCACAAAGTAATAGCGCTGACCAAGAGGCGTGGTTTTATTTATCCTGGAAGTGATATCTATGGTGGTTTGGCAAATAGTTATGACTACGGACCACTTGGAGCAGAGCTTCTTAGGAATCTTCGAAATCTTTGGTGGAAATTCTTTATTCAGAATAGGTCAGATATGGTAGGTCTTGACTCCAGTATTATTTCTCACCACAAGGTTTGGGAGGCCTCAGGACATGTAGCAGGATTTGCCGATGCCATGATTGATTGCAAAAACTGTAAGGCTAGAATGAGAGCTGATCATTTGATCGAAGGTTACTTTGAAAAGAAAGGTGAAAAAAAACAGGTGGAAGGTTTGTCTCCTGAGGAGCTGAGTCAAATAATTAAAGAAAATGAAATAAAGTGCCCGGTTTGCAGAAAATTTGACTGGACTGATGTTAGAAGGTTTAATCTTCTTTTTCCAGTTCAGCTAGGAATCGTAGAAGGTGAACAGGGACAGGCCTATTTAAGGGGGGAAACAGCTCAAGGAATATTTATTAATTTTAAAAATGTAATAGATTCCAATCGCGTTAAATTGCCCTTCGGTATTGGTCAAATAGGAAAAAGTTTTCGTAATGAAATTACTCCGGGAAATTCTATTTTTAGGACTATCGAATTTGAGCAAGCTGAAATAGAATATTTCTTTGATCCTGAAAGGTCAAATTGGGAAGAGCTTTTTAATGAATGGAAAGAGCGAATCTTCGAGTTTGTGCTAAAAGACTTAGGAATTAATGAAGAAAATCTTAGATGGCGTGAGCATGATGAAAAAGAAAGGTCATTTTATAGTAAAAGAACAGAGGACTTGGAATATAACTTTCCATTTGGATTTAAAGAGCTATGGGGGCTCGCATACCGAACTAACTATGATTTGACCAAGCATTCTGATGCTTCGAAAAAAGATTTAACCATAATGGACCCAGTAACTAACGAGAAAATTCTTCCCCATGTTATAGAGCCAGCAGTAGGAATTAATCGTTTACTCTTAATGACATTGATTGATTCATATACCGAAAATGATGGTAGAGTGCTATTGAAATTAAATCCTAAGCTTTCTCCATACAAAGCTGCTATATTTCCACTTCTAGCAAATAAGCCTGAGCTTGTAGAGAAAGCCAGGGGTATTTTTGATGATCTTAAATCTGAATTTAACGTGGCTTGGGATGACAGGGGAAACATAGGAAAGCGTTATCTATCTCAAGATGAAGCAGGAACGCCATATTGCATTACGGTGGACTTTGAAACTCTTGAAGATGACGCTGTTACAATTAGAGACCGTGACACTGCTACTCAGGAGAGAATAAAAATAGATGAGCTCAAAGTCTACATTTCATCCAAATTATCCTAGCTTGACAACCAAAACGTAAAAATGTATATTTCGTGGATATGTCACGAAGTTTAGAGGTCAGGTCTTATAATCCAGAACGAGAACAAACAGAGCATGGTTTATTGGCTGAAGATGTATATCAAAATATTGCAGAAGTTTTAGGATCAAATCCTGACTTTCAAAAAGCACTTGCGAAAGCTTTTTTTGCCCCAAAAGATATCCATTCAGAGAAAAAAGTTAGAGAAATGTATGAATTAATTCCTGATTTTGAAGTGGAATATCCTGGTTCGAATGGAGACTTAGTTATAGTTGGTGTTAAAAGTACTAAGCAAACGGAAGGTTATAATAGGAGATGGATGTCTCAAGAATTAAGTTATAAGACGCGTGGACTTGAATTTTTGGTAACTTCTAGCTATTACCAATTTCTTAATGAACCTACAAAAAATCACTATGGAGAAATACTTTTAAGAGATAGTAAAGGGCATCAAATTGCTTCTGGTTTAGAGGCGCTTGCTAAGTCTGCTGAGCTTCTGCCTGAGCTGGGTATTGAAGTTCCCTTACATCCTCAAGCCACTCCTTGACTTGATAGTTAAATCAAAGTAATATGGCTATGGAATAAATGGGACCTATAAAACTCGCATTATCATATAACGATGTACTTCTTGTCCCACAGTACTCAGAAATTTCTTCACGAGGTGATGTAGATCTTTCTACGCAAATTGCTCCAGATATTACTTTAAAAATTCCTTTAATCGCAGCAAATATGGACACTGTTACAGGTGTAGAAATGGCTGTAGCTATGAATAAGCTTGGAGGGATGGCATTTATTGGTCGTTTTGATACTCCAAAAATTCAAGCCGATAAAGTTGCAAAAATTAAGAAGAAAGGGGCAGAGTCTATTGGAGTGATTGGAGTTAAAGACGATTATATTAAAAGAGCAGAAATGCTTCTCAAGGCAGGTTCAATTGCGCTTCACTTAGATATTGCTCATGCACATGCAGCGCACGGTATAAAAGTTATAAGAGACGTTAAAAAGGCATATCCAAAAATAGCTCTTATTGCAGGTACAGTAGCTTCGTATCAGGGCGCATATGATCTTTTAGAGGCTGGAGCAGATACGCTGAAAGTAGGAATAGGTGCAGGATCAATTTGTATAACTAGAGTAGCAACTGGTCATGGAGTTCCTCAAATAACGGCTGTTATGGAAGCTGTGAGAGCAAAAAATAAGTTTAAAAATCGATTTATTATTGCTGATGCTGGAGCTTCAAATTCGGGAGATATTGTTAAAGTGTTAGCTGCTGGAGCGAGCGCGTATGAAGGTGGATCTCTTTTTGCAGGAACTGATGAGACACCTGGTAAAATAATTCGAAGAAATGGAATTTTTTATAAAGAATATAATGGTTCAACTTCTCTTGAAGAAAAAGTTAGACAGCTTAAAAAAGACGCTACAAACAAAAAACCACATTATGCTATTCATGTAGAAGGAGTTGAGGCTATGGTTAAGTATAAGGGCCCGCTTGGTGAGGTCGTAGATTCACTTACAGCTGGAATTAAAAGCGGGTATAGCTATTCAGGCGCTAAGAATATAAAAGAGCTTTGGAAAAAAGCGCAGTTTATTCAAATAACTGGAGCTGGATACAGGGAAAGTCAGTCTCACGATGTAATTTTGAGGTAGGATTCGAGCCTTACTGATCTATTTGCACTTTTCTCACCTGCTTTGCATGTGTTCGAAGAGTACTGCGCGCATAAGCGCTTGCACCGCTTGCTTCGCAACGGCACTGCGTCGGTCGTCAAGGGTGACCTCCTTGACAACTAATCAAATTTTCCTATATTCTTGTATCAATGGAATCACTTAAAAATAAAAAAATACTCTCAATAATTGCAGTAATTGCGGTAGTTCTTCTTCTTGTGGGCGGAGGGTTCTTCTTTTTTAAAAACCAGTCATCAAGCGCTTCTGATGAAAGTGAAAATGAACTAATGGATGCTTCTGATCTTCCTGAGTTGTCTCCTGAGGAAATTGGGATGATAGTGACTCTTCGAAAAGATAATAAAGCTCTGATGTTCGAGCTTACTAAAGCAAGTAAGATTGAAAAAGTAGAATATACCATTGAATATGAGGCTACTACTGACGAAGGTACTGCGAATCAAGGTATTTTTGGAGAAATGAATATTGGAAAAGACGGTATTACTAAAACGGACTTTAGAGAATTTGGGACATGTTCAGCAGGGAAATGCAGATATGATAATGTGTCCTCAGACGTAACTATAAATCTAAAAGTCACAATGAAAGATGGTAAAGAGTATCAAGTTAAAAAAGTCGTAAAACTTTCAGAACCTTCTGATGAATGAAAAGTTCTAGCTTAGTTAAGAACTTAAAATCTACTATAAAGAAAAAACCCGATTACTTGATTGCTTTTTTTGTCTGTTCAGTATTTTTGTTAGCATATCTAACTCTCTCATTAATTAAACATACACATTTTGGAACTGGATATGATCTTGCAATAGCCAATCAAGTGGTATGGGAATATAGCAAATTTTTATCTCCAATTTCTTCAGTACATGCATTTGCTTTTTCTTCAGTTCTTGTAGATCACATTGAATTCATTTACATTTTTCTTTCGCCTCTTTATTGGTTATTTCCTGATGCAAAAACTTTGATAATCTTGCAATCTATCTTAATTGGTGTGTCAGGAATACCAATTTATTTGCTGGCCAGAAAATACAAAATTAATATTTACTTAAGTTTAAGTATTTTGATTTCTTATTTCATGTTTTATGGGGTTCAGAATGCTTTGTGGTCAGATGTTCATAGCTTGGTTTTCGGAGCAGTTTTTTTAAGTTTCTTTATTTTCTTTCTAGATACTGATAGGAAATTGCCAACGATATTATTTTTTTTCTTGGCAATCACTTCAAAAGAAGACATAGCACTATTAACATTTTTAATTTCATTGGTTTACTTTATACGTACCAGAAATAGATTGCCAATTTATTTAATGCTTGGTTCCATTATCTATTCTTTTTTAATTTTCTTTGTTTATTTCCCGCATATGGGTGGATATAGGTTTGCTAATGAAAATGGACTCCTTTCAAACATAAATTTACTAAATTTTTTTAATACAAGAGAAAAAATCAATGTTTTCTTTTACTCTTTCTTGTCTTTTGGATTTTTACCTGTTCTAAATCCTCTTGCTTTGATTCCATTTCTGGGAGATTTAGCGCATTATTTTATTCTGGGAAATGATACTGTCACATCTGCGCAGTCAATTTTTATGCATTATAGAGTTACAGACGCGCTTTTATTGACGTGGCCTTTAATATTAGTGATTGGAAAATATAATAGATTAAACAATAAGTACCTATCTGTCTATTTACTGGGTTTTGCATTTCTGACTACATATCTGCTTCATGCTCCTTTAACTTATCTATCTAAGTCTTGGTTTTGGACTAGACCATCTGGAGTAAATAATATAAATCAAGCAATTAGTTTTATTCCAAGTGACGCATACGTAGCTACGCAAACAAATATTTCCCCTCACATCTCAAATAGACGAATGATAGTTACTATGTGGGGAGAGAGAAAAGATTTCAATTTGGTTGATTCACCTTGCGGAAAAGTAAATTGCGCATGGTTTAAATGGGCAGGAAAGCCAGAGTATATTATCGTAGACACTTCTCCGGAATGGGATGCACGTCATTTGCTTGCAAATAGACCAGATTTCATTGAAGGTTTGGAAAATATGGAAAAAGCAGGGAAAATCAAACTAATTAAAGAATTTAATACCTCAAAAATTTATAAGATCATCTATTAGTAATTTGTAGCAAATTAATATAAGCCTATTAGATATAGTGTTTGATTTTTATTGCAACGCTATTTTGCCTTATTACCTATTGACACTTTTCACAAAAAATTTCACAATGTAAATATTGATTCAAAGTGGGAAAAAGTGGGAAATAAATCTTTGAATCACCACAGGCAGTCCCGTCTGTTGACGGGATAGGAAATATGTTACTCGGGCAGGTTAACAATAAGCTGGATGATAAGAACAGGCTTTCTTTTCCTTCGAAATTTCGAAAGGAATTGGGAAATAATTTAATTATTACTCAAAATATGGAAGGTTCGCTTTTGGTAGTCTCCGAGAGTCGCTATAAGACGCTTTTAGAGGGTACCGAAAACAAGCCATTCATTTTAAAAGAAGTTCGTGAAGTTCAAAGATTTTTGTTTGGCTCTGCAGTTGAAATTGAGCTAGATGAAAAAGGAAGATTTATTCTTCCAGAACATTTAAAAGTTTATAGTGGAATTGAATCTGAAGCAGTTTTTGTTGGCGTTTATAACAGAGTTGAGATTTGGGACAAGCAGCGTTGGGAAGAGTATAATAAGAGCCATTTGAATAAGCATATTTCAGAAATATCACAGAAACTGTCCAGAGATGCAGGAGGCGTCTTGGAAGATAAGAGATGAATTATCACATAAGCGTACTTTTACATGAAGCGATTGACAGTTTAAAAGTCAAAAGCGGACAAAAATACATAGATGCAACTCTTGGAGGAGGTGGTCATACTAAAGAAATTTTAAGTCTTGGAGGAGTTGTTCTTGGAATCGATCAAGATCAGGATGCCATTGATTACGTAAGCGAAAATTTGAAATTTGAAATTCGAAATTTGAAATTGAATTTAGCACGAGGAAACTTTAGCGATATTGATCAAATAGCAAATGAGAATGGGTTTGAGAAAGTCTCTGGAATATTATTCGACTTAGGAGTTTCATCGCATCAGATCGATAGCAAAGATCGAGGGTTTTCCTACCTTAGCTCTGGGCCTTTGGACATGAGAATGGATCAAAGACTAGGAGTTAAGGCAGCAGATTTAGTAAATGCGTTAGGAAAGAAAGAACTATATGATTTATTTAGAACGCTTGGTGACGAGCGTAATGCTCATGATATTAGTGAGCGTATTGTTAATGAGCGCAAGATAAAGCCGTTTGAAACGACTGATGAACTAGCAAGAGTACTCGCCCACTCTTATGGTTTTTCTGAACCTTCAGATTTTGCGAAAGCAACTTCGGGGAAAAAAGTCTTTCAAGCGCTTAGGATTGCGGTGAATGATGAGCTGGGAAGCTTAGAAGATGCTCTTCCAAAAGCTTTGGAGCTGTTGGAAGAAAATGGAAAACTGGTAATTATTACTTTTCATTCCCTAGAAGACAGGATAGTCAAAAGAGCATTTCTTGAATTTGAGAGAGAAGGAAAAGGAAAAGTAGTTACCAAAAAACCAATATTACCAAGTAGAGAAGAAACTGACGAAAACTCAAGAAGTAAAAGTGCAAAGCTGCGGGTTTTCGAACGTTCTTAAAAAGAATAATGAAAAAACCGTTTTTTGTAATATTTTTACTATTTTTAACAATTGGAGTGCTTCTTGGAGTTAGAACAGTGGTATCTGCTAGAATTACTACATCTGGTTTAGAGCTTGGAAAAATTCAAGATGAAGCAAATGAAATAAAGACCCAAAATGCTATTTTAAAGGAAAAGATTTTTTCATTGTCTTCTTTGACACATGTTTCAGAAATTGCTTCAAAGGATGGGTTTGTGGAAAGCAAGCAAGCCTTTGCAGTCTCCGGCGCTCGCCCAATTGCTAGAGCAAATGATTAGATATAGGACAGTACTTTTTGTAATAACATTATTTTTCGGATTAATTTTGCTTCGTCTTTTTTACTGGCAAGTAGTAAAAGCTGATGAGTTAGCTAGTCTTGGCCAAACTCAATACGGAAAATCCATAAAAATAGAGCCAATCCGTGGAGAAATAAAAACGTCTGATGGATTTCCAATTGTCGCAAATAAGATCTCATATCTCCTTTATGCAAATCCAAAAGAAGTAGAAAATAAGAACGTTTTGGCTTCATTTCTCGCACAAAAGCTTAAAGTAGATGAAGCTTCAGTTAGCGCACAACTTTCTCAAGATCTTTTTTGGGTTCCTTTAGGGAGGCATCTTGAATCTAGCGTAAAAGATGAGATAGAAAAGAGTGAATTTAAAGGACTTGGATTTGAGCAGGAGTTTGAAAGGTATTATCCAGAAGCATCTATGGCTGCAAATCTACTTGGATTTGTGGGAAGAGATGAAAGTGGGAATACTAAGGGTTATTTTGGGATAGAAGGGTATTATGATCGACTTCTTCGTGGGAAAAGCAGTAGTGCGGTCCAAATTAATGATGCATTGGGGCGTCCCATACTAGCTAGGGTTGATAATAAAGATTCATTTGGTACAGACGGTAGCAGCCTTGTCCTTAATGTTAATCGTTCAATCCAGTTTCTGGCAGAAAAAGAGCTGAAAGAAGGAATTGAGCGCTACGGTGCAGTTGGAGGAATGGTGGGAATTATGGATCCAAAAACAGGAGCAGTTCTCGCAATGGTAAATTATCCAACTTTTGATCCAAGGCAGTATCAAGAATATACAGATGATTTATATAAAAATAAGTTTATATCTAATCTGTACGAGCCTGGATCTACATTTAAGCCGCTCGTAATGTCAAGTGCATTTAATGAAAAGTTATTTACTCCCAAAAGTAAATGTCCAATATGTGGGGGTCCCGTTTCAGTGGGTGGTTATGATCTTCACACTTGGGATGATAAATATTTTGCAGATACCACTATGCTTGAGGTTATTCAGCATTCTGATAATACGGGAATGGTATATACGGCTCAGAAATTGGGACTCTCAAGAATGCTTAAATATATAAATGCTTTTGGTATTGGAAAGATCACGGGTATTGATTTGGAGGGGGAAGTCGCACCAGAAATAAAACCTCAAAATGATTGGCATGAAGTAGATTTAGCAACAACAGGATTTGGTCAAGGAATATCAGTAACTCCAATTGAATTAATGAGCGCATTTTCATCAATCGCAAATAAGGGAGTCATGATGGAGCCTCGCATAGTTTCTTCAGTAGTCGATGTTAATGGAAAAGAAACCAAAATTGAGCCCAAAGAAATTGGTCGTCCTATCTCTCAGGAAACTGCAGCAGTTATGACTGAAGTTTTGGTTAACGCAGTAAGCAAAGGAGAGGCAAAATGGGCGAAAATTCCGGGTTACAGAGTGGCTGGAAAAACTGGCACAGCCTCTATTCCTATTGAAGGCAAATATGATCCTACAAAAACAATAGCTTCATTTATAGGGTTTGCACCTGCAAATAATCCAAAATTCATAATGTTAGTGATTTTAGACCGTCCAACTGCTAGAATATATGGCGCAGAAACTGCAGCGCCTGTATTCTTTGCAATTGCTAAGAATTTGTTTACTTATTATGGCTTAGCGCCTGATGAAAAGTAGTTATGAAAAAATATTTTATTAATGTATTTCTTTGGTATTTGAGATCTCTTGCTAAGATCCAACTCAATAAAATTAATCCAGTTATAGTTGGAATTGGGGGAGCAAGCGGAAAAAGTTCATTAACGCAAATTACTTCAGATTTATTAAGTCAAAAATACACAGTGAAGCAAGGAAAAGGGAAAAATAGCGAAACCGGAATTCCTTTAAACATCCTAGACATAGATATTGAAAATTATGATTTAAAAAGTTGGATAAAAATTGCTTTCTTAGCTCCATTAAAGTTAATAACAAACAATAAAAAATATGACATTTTCGTGATGGAAATGGGGATTGATAGTCCGTATCCTCCCAAAAACATGAGCTATTTGCTTAGTTTTATAAAGCCTAGGATTGGGGTTCTTACGAACATAACTATTGAGCATTCTGGAAGTTTTGAAGAATTTTCAAAGAGTGAGGATTCTGATTCGAGAAAAAATGAAATCCTTGAAAAAATAGCATCTGAAGAAAAACTACTTATTACTTCTATTGATTCCTCAGGACGCGCGATCATTAACTTAGATGATCCCTATATTAAAAGTACAATGCCAACAGTAGCAAAAGCTTTAACTGTATCTATGTCCGATAGGAGTGCAGATTTTTATATTGAAAAAACTGTAACTACTGAAAGTTCATTTAATATTAAATTTACTTTTCTTAAAGAAAATTATCAAATCACTATTAGCCAGCCTCTTCCAAAATATTATTCCCATGTGTTTATTTATGCCATAGCTATAGCATTTTCAAATGAAATCAATATAAGTGATTCTATTAATTTTATTCAGAATAATTTTAAACTTCCTCCTGGTAGATTTAGCGTATTGAAAGGTATAAAAAGTTCAACAATTTTTGATTCATCATATAATTCATCTCTGGAGGCAGCAGTTGGAGCTATTGATGTGCTGAAGGAAATTGGAAAAGACAAAAGAAAAGTTGGAGTTTTAGGAGACATGAGAGAGCTTGGAAGTTTAAGTCAGATACAGCATGAATTATTAGCAAAAGAGATTGTAAGAAAGTTGGATTTTACAATTTTAATTGGTCCTCAAATGAAAGAATATGTAATTCCAATTCTTGAAAAAAATAACTTTCCATTTAAATCATTTGAAAATTTTAAAGAAGCAAAAGAATTTATTCCTGAGTTTGTTAAAAGAAATGATTTGATTTTGGTAAAAGGTTCTCAGAATACTTTATTTTTGGAAAGAGCTGTTGAATTATTACTATTTGATAAAAAAGATAAGGAATTTTTATGTCGACGAGGTAAGTATTGGGATACCCAGAGGCAAAGAGCAAATTAGGTAGTATAATAATTAAATGATTAGAAAAGCCAAAAACTTTTATCATAAAATAAACGCTTCAATCTCAAATCTAATATACTTTTTCCCTGGGAAGAAACTAAAAGTAATTGGAGTTACAGGTACAGACGGTAAAACTACAACAGTTAATCTTATATACCATATTTTAAAGGAAAACAATAAATCAGTATCTATGCTGACTAGTATTGGTGCTGTGGTAGGATCTGTAAAGTATGATACTGGCTTTCACGTCACAACTCCTAGTTCATACATGCTCCAGAAGCTTCTTCGTAAAGCTGTAAAAGAAAAATCTGAATACTTCGTGCTTGAAGTAACCTCGCATGCTCTAGATCAATATAGAGTTCTGGGGATACCGTTTTCTATTGGAATTATAACCAATGTTACAAGTGAACATTTGGATTATCATAAAACATTTGATAATTATTTAAGGACGAAGGAAAAGCTCTTAAAGATGTCAGAAGTAGCAGTGGTAAATAAGGATGATGCTTCCTATACATTGTTCTCTGTATCAAAGAATCAAAAAAGTAATTCTAACTGGATCACTTATGGTTTTTCTGATTCTTCTGATGTGAATTTAAATAATTTTTATTTTGAGTCAAAAAACTTATTGGGAGATTTTAATAAGTATAATGTTCTTGCAGCTGTTGCATGTTGTAGGAAATTGGGCCTCTTGGATAATGAAATACGATCTGCATTAAAGACATTTAAGATGCCACTTGGTAGAGTTGACTTTGTTTATCAAAATGATTATTCCGTTATAATAGATTTTGCGCATACTCCAAATGCTTTTGAACAACTTTTATCATCACTTCGAAAAACCACTAATGGTCGAATAATTCATGTGTTCGGATCTGCAGGAGAACGCGATCATGCTAAGAGACCTTTTATGGGAGAAATTTCTTCTAAGTACGCGGACATTTTATTCTTAACAGCTGAAGATCCAAGAAGTGAGGATGTGGAAAAAATAATAGATGATATACAGGCAGGCATTAAGAAAAAGGATGCGAAAGTATTTAAATTAGTTGATAGAAAAGATGCTATTGAAGCTGCTGTTGAAATGGCTGGAAAAAATGACATGGTAGTAATTACAGGAAAAGCACATGAGAAATCAATGACCTACGGAAGCGAGGAAACACCTTGGGATGAATATAAAGTCGTAATGGATGCAATTAGAACCCGAAAATAAACTTAATGAATAAATTTAAAAAAATTCACTTTGTTGGCATAAAAGGAGTTGGCGTTGCGCCTCTTGCAATTATCGCAAAAGAAGCTGGTGTTGAAGTTACTGGTTCAGATGTCTCTGATCATTTTATAACTGATAAACAGCTCATTAATTCCGGAATAAATATTCTTGAAGGTTTTGATAAGTCAAATATTAAAAATCCAGACTTAGTAATTTCGACCGGTGCCCATGGTGGACTTGAAAATGTAGAGGTGGTTGAGGCAAAAGAAAAAAACATTCCCGTAATGTTGCAAGGTGAAGCGCTGGGTAAATTTCAGGACGGAGAAATATTTGATAAAAAATTTGTAGGTGTTTCGGTGGCTGGTTCGCACGGAAAAACTACTACCACTGCTATTATTGCAACAATATTATCTAAAAATAATTTAGACCCATCTTATGTGATTGGAACAGGAGAAATTCCAACGCTGAAAAATTCTGGACATTTTGGTAAAGGAAATTATTTCGTTACTGAAGCAGATGAATATTTTACAGATATTAAGTTCGATAGAATCCCAAAATTTTTATATCAAAACCCTAAGGCAATTATCATTACAAATATCGATTTTGATCATCCAGATGTTTTTGAAAATCAAAATCATATGGAGAATGCATTTCTTGATTTTACTCAGAAATTATCTACTGATGGAGTGCTTGTAATATGTGGTGATGGGAATAATAATCGGCAATTTATTTCTAAATTAATTCATCCTCATATCTCTTATGGAATTTCTCCTGACAATGATTATATTATTGAGAAAATAAATTTTGATTCAGAAAAAATGTTTTTTTGGGTTAGATCAAAAGAAACTCTTCTTGGGGAATTCTCAGTAAATATTTTTGGGGAACACAACGCTCTAAATTGTTTAGGTGCAATTGTAATCTGTTTGGAGCTAGGTCTTTCAATAGAGCAAATTAAAAAAGGCTTAAGTGAATTTAAAGGAACAAAGCGAAGAGCAGAATTTATTGGTAAGACGATAAATGGAGCAACTTTATATGATGATTATGCTCATCATCCATCAGAAATTAAAGAAACGCTTCAGGCGTTTAGAAAAAGATTTCCAAAGCGAAACATTGTTACAATCTTTCAGCCTCACATGTATTCAAGAACTAAAACATTATTTGGTGATTTTGTAAATTCATTTACTGATACCGATGAAGTTATTATTACTGAAATTTTCCCTTCATTTAGAGAGCCAATTGATTGCAATTTTTCTTCAAAGCAGATAGTGGATGAATTAATAAAAAAACAAAAAAAGGCAACTTATTTTCCTTCAAATTTGGATGTGATAGAATACATTTCTTCTCAGAATTATTCTAACAATACTGTTATTATTACTATGGGAGCAGGAGACATTTATAAGATAGGAGAAAAATTAATCAATGGATAAGTTTAAAATAAATGGAGGGAAAAGATTAGTAGGTGAAGCAAATGTGAGTGGGGCAAAAAACATGGCTTTAAAAGCTATTGTAGCTGCATGTTTAACCGCGGAAGAAGTAACACTTGATAATATTCCCTTAATCTCGGATCTGTTTGTAATGACAGATATAGTTGAGGAGTTGGGTGGAAGAATTGATGTTCAAAACCATACTATTAAATTACAGCTTTCTGAAATTAAGAAAAATAAAATTTCACTTGAAAAAGCTGCAGAAACCAGAACTTCAGCAATGTTTATGGCACCTCTGTTAGCAAGAAAAGGCGAAGCAATAATTCCAAATCCTGGAGGATGTAGAATTGGTTCGCGCCCGATAGATAGGACTATCGAAGGACTTGAGCAAATGGGCGTTGAAGTAGATTATAAAAGTGAGGATGGATTTTTTTACTTAAAAGCTGAAAATGGACTAACAGGGATTGATTATACATTCAAAAAAAGTACTCATACAGGTACAGAGACAATGATATTAGCTGCAGTTTTGGCTAATGGAACTACCATTCTTCGAAATTCTGCGCAGGAGCCCGAGATTAATGAGTTAATGGATCTTCTTAATAAAATGGGGGCGAATATTAAAAAGTTAGATTCTAGGACGATTGAAATAGTTGGAGCTGAGAGATTGCATGGGGCTGAATTTAAAGTAGGTCCAGATAGGAATGAGGTTGTAACTTTAGCAATTGCGGCTATTATTACAAAGGGAGATATTAAGATTAAAAATGTAGGCAAGTGTGATCTTTCTGCGTTTTTAGAAAAGATGGAAGAGGTGGGTGCCGGTATTGAAAAAGGTAGAGATGATATTAGATTTTTTTATAAAGGAGAAATTAAAGCAGTCGATATGGAGACAACGCCTTATCCAGGTTTTATGACCGATTGGCAGGCTCCGTGGGCAGTTTTAATGACTCAGGCAAGAGGAGAATCAATAATTCATGAAAGAGTTTACGAAAGTAGATTTGGATATGTTGAACAGCTTCAAAAAATGGGAGCGGATATTGAGCTTTTTAATCCAGAGGTAGATAATCCTGATGAATTTTATAATTTTAATATTGAAGATGATAAAAAAACAAATAAGCACGCCGCAAAAATAAAAGGTCCAACTGATCTCCATAATGCTATCGTAACTATTACTGATCTAAGAGCTGGTGCAACGCTTGTTCTTGCTGCAGTTGCTGCTCAAGGAGAAAGTGTTCTTTTAGAAATCCAGCACTTGGATAGAGGTTATGAGAAGTTTGAGAATAGATTGAATAGTCTTGGGGCGGATATCAGAAGAGTTAACAATGAATAATATTGGTGCAATAATTCTTGCTGCTGGAAAAGGAACTCGAATGAATTCCACAGATATAAATAAAGTTGCTCTTCATCTGGGAGAAAAGCCAATGGTTCGTCACGCTGTTGAAAGATTGGAATCTATAAAGATTGAATTAATAGTAGTGGTTGTAGGATTTGCACAAGAGTCAGTTATTAATAGTCTGAAAGGTACTAAAGCGGTTTTTGCTGAGCAGGAAATTCCTCAAGGAACAGGCCATGCATTAAGCTGTGGGCTTTCAAAAGTTTCTGAAAACATCGAACATGTTTTGGTAATGAATGGTGATGATTCAGCTTTTTACGGTAAGGAAATTCTTGAGAAATTGATCTTGTGCCATTTGGAAGCAGATGCCGACGTTACTCTTCTGACGATTGAAAAAGACAACCCTTTTGGATTAGGAAGGATAGTTAGGGATAACGAAGGTAGGCTCATTGATATTATCGAAGAAAAAAATGCAACTGAAGAGGAAAGATTAATTAAAGAAGTTAATCCTGGTTGTTATATTTTTCGATCGTCGTTTTTAAATGGTCATAAAGATAAAATTAAAAAAAATGAATTGACTGGCGAATATTATATTAATAATTTTATTCAGATGGCGGTAGAAGAGGGACTAAAAGTAGAGACTTTAAGAGAATCAATTCCATGGAGAGGTGTAAATACAAAAGAAGAATTAGAAGAAGCAGAGAAACTACATGCACAAACTTTAGGCAGTTAGATTCATCTTTGATTTGTTAAAGCATAACTAAAGATATATAATTAGATCTTATGGAACAGCTTTTGGGACTAACTTTGCTCTCGCTCTTTTTTACAGGCATACTTATCGTTCCATTTATAGACTTTCTTTATAAGATAAAACTGAGACGTCAGAAGCAAAACACAGTAGATATTTTTAATAAACCCACTCCTACTTTTGACAAATATAATCAGTGGAAAGTAGGCACTCCTTTTGGAGGGGGACTTATAATTATTGCTGTTGTAACAATATTATCTCTCTGGAGTTATGGAATTTTTAGTGTTAAAGCAAATCCCTGGGCAGTATTTGTGTTATTATTCTCGTTTATAAGTTTCGGGATTTTAGGCTTTTATGATGATCTGAAAAAGTTAGTCAATAATCCGAGTAAATATCATTTTTTTGGTTTGAGATTTAGGTACAAATTTATTATCCAATGGATATTGGCATTTTTTATTGCATTTATTTTATATTATAAGTTGGGATATTCAACAATTTTTGTAAGTGGGTTGGGCTCAATTGATTTGGGGTACGTTTATATTCTAATGGCTGCATTTGCAATTGTTTCTTTTGCGAATGCATTTAATATCGCAGATGGTTTGGATGGATTAGCGTCGGGACTTCTTCTTATTTGTCTTGGAGCATTTTTAGCAATTTCTTCAACGCAGCTAGATTCAACTCTTGGTATTTTTATTGCAGTGCTTGCAGGTAGCGTTACTGCATTCCTCTACTTTAATATTTATAAAGCGAGAATTTGGCTAGGAGATGTGGGGTCTTTGTCACTTGGCGCAAGTCTTGCCGTGATAGGTCTACTTTCTGGAAAAATTTTGGCTCTCGCAGTGATAGGTGGAGTATTTGTTTTGGAAGTAGGATCGTCATTGATTCAACTTATATCAAAAAAATATTTTGGAAGAAAAATTTTTCCAGCAGCACCTTTTCATTTATTGCTCTTAAAACGAGGTTGGGAGGAGCCAAAAATAGTTATGAGAGCTTGGCTTTTTGGATTTTTCTTTGCAGTTCTTGGATTATATATTGCGCTACTTACATAACTACTTTTAATTATTGTTATAATAAATTAGTTCATGAGAAAAGCTGATTTTGCTCTCCTTTTTGCTGTTTTTAGTTTAACTGCTTTTGGTTTATTTATGATTTATGATGCCTCAAGCTATGTGGCGTTTAGGGATTTTGGTGATAAGTATAGTTATTTTAAAAGCCAAACTACCTGGGCAATTTTAGGATTTATTGCTCTTGGTATAATATCTTTTTTTGATTATAAAAAATATTATAATTTAGCGCTGCCTATTCTTGTTGCTTCAATAATATTACTTGTGGTGGTACTTATTCCTGGTGTGGGTATTTCTGCTCTTGGTGCAAGAAGGTGGATAAATTTAGGATTCTTTGTGCTTCAGCCATCAGAATTCGTTAAGCTTGCGCTTATAATTTATTTGTCAGCATGGTTTTCTACAAAAGAAAAAGGAAGATTTATGGCATTCTTGCTTCTAATTGGATTAGTTCTTGGTCTCGTAATGCTTCAGCCCGATATGGGAACGGCTATTATAATTCTCGGTCTTTCTGTGATTATTTATTTTCTGTCTGGGGGAAATGTACTACATCTTTTGGCACTTGCGCCTGTTGTCGGTATTGCAGGGATTGCGCTAATAATACTTGAGCCATATAGACTTGCTCGTCTTACGACATTTTTAAATCCTGAGCAAAATGTTTTGGGTTCCTCATATCATCTTCGCCAAATTTTGATCGCGCTTGGATCAGGAGGATTGTTTGGTGTTGGATTTGGGAATTCTCTTCAAAAATATGCATATTTACCTGAGGCAACTACTGACTCAATTTTTGCTATTATGGCTGAGGAGATAGGATTTTTTGGTGTAATTATATTTGTCGGAGTTGTGCTGTTTGTCGTATACAGAGGATTTCATATAGCAATGCACGCTCCAGATGCATTTGGAAAATTGCTAGCAGCTGGGATTACATCATTTATTGCAATTCAAGCTGTAGTAAACCTTAGTGCTCAAACTGCGCTTATGCCTTTAACAGGCGTTCCGTTGCCTTTTATTTCTTATGGAGGCTCTGCTTTAATTATTAATCTTGTTTCAATTGGGATTCTTCTTAATATTTCAAGACAAAGTAAGGTTTGATAAAATTTAAATATGAGAATTGTAATAATTGGTGGACATTTAACACCAGCGCTTTCAGTAATTGAAGAGCTACCTGATGATTCAAGTCTAATTTATATTGGTCGTAAGCATGCCTTAGAGGGTGACAAGGCAATTTCATTAGAATATGAAACCATAGCTAAAAAAGGAATCCCGTTTTATGTTTTAAAAACTGGTAGGATTCAAAGAAGGCCTACGAGACATACTATTCCTTCACTGTCTAAAATTCCATTTGGATATTTTCAATCAATTAAAATTCTTAGGAATTTTAAACCAAATGTAGTTGTGGGTTTCGGGGGCTATGTTAGTTTCCCGGTTATATTGGCAGCAAAAACTCTAAAAATTCCCATAATTATTCATGAGCAGACGATGGAAGCAGGCGCAGCAAATAGAACCGCTTCAAAATTTGCCACTAAAGTTTGTATTTCATTTGAATCATCAAGGAAATATTTCCCTAAAGAAAAAACAGTTTTGACAGGGAATCCTGTTAGAAAAACCATTTTGTCTCCAGAGTTAGCTTTTAAAACAACTAGTCCCGGCCCTATTATTTACATTACCGGTGGAAGTCTGGGGTCTCATTTTATTAATTCATTGGTTTCAGGTTGTCTCGCAAAACTTCTGGATAAGTACACGATTATTCATCAGACAGGTGGCGCCACTGAGTTTAATGATTTTGAAAAGTTAAATATTCTTCGCGATGGATTAAATAAAAATAGAGAAAAATATATTATTTCAAAATACTTTTCTACTGAAGAAATTGGGAGTATCCTAAAATCTTCTACATTGGTTGTAAGCAGAGCGGGAATTAATTCAGTATCAGAGTTAATTATTCTAAAAAAACCATCACTTCTTATTCCTTTGCCTGTTTCACAAAAAGATGAACAGCTTAAAAATGCCAATCTCGTTGAAAAAGTTGGTCTTGGTGAAGTCGCACTTCAGAAAGAATTATCGCCTGAAATATTTTTATCCAAAATAAATAAGATGATGGACAACATTGATAATTATAAATTTAATAGTACCGAAAGGAGTTTTCCTAAAAATGCTGCTAAAAAAATAGTAGACACTATATATGAAATTCAACAAGACAGTAACTAAAAAGGAAAAAAAAGAAGCATCAAAAAGAAGAAATGGTTTTTTATTAATTTTTTTAGGATTGGTGGCTTTAAATATAGTACTTTTATATTCAGCTTTTTTTGAAAAACCAAAACCTATCTTAAATCCACTTTCAAAAAATCAAATTTCATCAAGTCAAATAATTGAAAAAAAAATAAAAGAGTCAGGAGTTAGATATCAAAGCATTTCAACAGAAAAGGATTTAACATACTTAATTAAGCTTGATCCGAAGGGCGAAGTAGTTATGGATCCTAGTAAAGATGTTGATCGACAATTATCCTCTTTACAACTTATCCTCAAACAACTTAAAATAGAAGGAAAGGCGCTCAAGCGTTTGGATTTCAGGTACGAAAAGCCAATAATCACCTTTTAATAATGACAGAAGGAAAAATTGTAGTCGGAGTAGACATAGGAACCTCAAAAATTGTTACTATCATTGCAAAAATAGACGATGCAGTGAATGTGCTTGGCGTGTCTGATATTCCATCTTCAGGAATTAAGAAAGGCCAAATCGTAAATATTGAAGAAGCAGTCGTTGCTATTAATACTTCCATCGAGGCTGCCGAGAGAATGGCTGGAGTTTCTGTAAGTCGAGTTATAGCTTCAATTGGAGGAAGTAATATCGAATCTCAAAATTCAAGAGGAGTTGTGGCTGTTTCTCAACCAGAGGGAGAGATAAATCCAGGAGATGTTTCAAGAGTTATTGATGCTGCAAAAGCAGTTTCCATGCCTTCTACTCGCGAAATAATTCACGTACTTCCTCGTAGCTTTACGGTTGATGGTCAAGAAGGAATTAAAGACCCCGTAGGAATGACAGGAACTAGGCTTGAGGTTGAAACGCACATTGTAACTGCAGGAAGTCCTGCTGTCAGAAATCTAGAAAAAGCTTTTTCTCAGGTGGGCGTAGATGTTGATGGGTTAGTTTTTTCAGGTTATGCAAGCGGTCTTTCTGTACTTTCTGAGACAGAGAAAGAGCTTGGAGTAGTTCTTATTGATATAGGTGCAGGAACAACGGACATCTCTATTTACATTGATGGCTCCGTCGCATATTCATCAGTTCTTCCAATTGGCGCAAGACATATCACGAATGATCTGGCGATAGGTCTTAGAATTTCCCTAGAATCAGCTGAGAAAGTAAAGCTTTTCTTGTCGCGTCCAAAAAAGAAGGTAATAAGCTATGAGGATGCATTAAATATAGATGAAAAGAAAGATAAAGCAGCGGCTGCAGATGAATTGGACTTGGCTTCTCTTGGACTTCCAGAGCAATTGAATAAAGTATCACAGAAGACGTTGGTTGATGGGATAATTAGGCCTCGACTTAACGAAATATTTACCATGGTAGGTCTCGAGATTAAGAAATCAGGATTCGGAGGGCAAACGCCTTCAGGTTTAGTTGTGACTGGTGGAGGAGCAAGAACCATAGGGGCAGTTGAATCAGCTAAAAGAATGCTTGCAATGCCTGTAAGAGTAGGTCAGCCACAAGACATGAAGGGGATTATTGATGAAATTCAGGATACACCTTTTGCTGCTGTGGTTGGATTGACGATATATGGAGCTTTGCAGGGAGTTGAATCCACCTCTTCATTCAAGATGAAGCTGCCAAAAGGAATTCCATCAGTGAGGATGCCTGGAAAAATGCCGAAAAAGATTATGGATCTTATAAAATCTTTTATTCCGTAGCTTACTGAAGAAACTTATTCTACTTGCAAATAGAGTACTCATTTGATACGATTTCCAGGCTATGCTCATAAAGCCTCAAACAACTAATTTCGCAAAAATTCGAGTTATGGGTATAGGTGGTGGAGGAGGAAATGCTCTAAACTCCATGATCTCCCAGTCTTCAATTCAAGGCGTAGACTTCATAGCTGTTAATACTGACGCCCAGGCACTTCTTCTTAATCAAGCAGCCACAAAAGTTCAGATTGGAGAAGACTATACGAAAGGACTTGGTTCTGGAGGAAATCCAGAAGTGGGAGGAAATGCTGCGGAAGAATCCTATGAAAAGCTAAAAGACATTCTTCAAGGGACTGATATGGTGTTTTTAACCGCTGGAATGGGTGGGGGGACAGGAACCGGGGCAACTCCGGTAATCGCACGCGCAGCAAAAGAAGTGGGGGCGCTTACCGTAGCAGTCGTTACTAAGCCATTTACTTTTGAAGGGACTCGCAGAATGGTGTCTGCCGAAGAAGGAATAGAGCTTCTTAAAGATAAAGTCGATACTTTGATTACTATACCAAACCAACGAATTCTTGATGTTGTGGATAAAAAATTGTCCCTTCTTGAAGCATTTAAGGTAGCAGATTCAGTTCTTACACAGGGAGTGCAGGGAATTTCTGATCTTATTACTATGCCAGGACTTATTAACGTCGATTTCGCTGATGTAAGAACCATCATGCAAAATGCAGGCTCATCTCTTATGGGTATTGGAACAGGAGTTGGTGAAAATAGAGCACAAGCAGCGGCTCGTTCAGCTATTGCGTCACCACTTCTCGAGATCACTATGGATGGAGCGCGTGGAGTTCTATTTAATGTGATAGGAGGTCCAGATCTTACTATGAATGAGGTAGATGAAGCTGCAAAGATTATAGCTTCGGCAGCCGATAGTGACGCAAACATCATTTTTGGAGCTACTATTGATGAGTCTATGCGTGATCAAATGAAAATTACTGTTATAGCAACAGGATTTGATAGCGCTCGTCAAACTCTTCGTGAATTTGTTACTCCAGCTTCAGCAGCTTCTTATGCAGGTGGTGGGAATTCATTTGGTCAATCTATAAATCAGCAAAATGATGATGATCATTCAAGTAATAATCAAAATATTTCCAATCAAAATATAAATACTCCAAATAATATGCCAGGCTCAGCTCCAGCGGAAGAGCCCGATGAAGAGGTCTGGGACATTCCCGCATTCCTTCGACAAAAGAATTAACATGATTACGGAAACAGAGAGCACACCGCGAGAGCCATTATATCTTTCTCCGGAAAAATTCGAAGAATCATTTAAAAATGTGCCGCGTCTCGCAGTTAATCTCATTGTAAGAGATGAAAGGGGAGGAGTTTTGTTAGTAAAAAGAAATATTCCTCCTCAGGAGGGGGTCTGGCATATGCCGGGAAGATTTTTACTTAAAAATGAAACTATTGAAGCATGTAGATCACGAATTGCAAGAAAAGAACTAGGCATTGAATTACCTCTAGGAGAGGAAATCACACTTTTAGGTGCTTTTGAAGATTTAGATGGAGACTCTCGAGGACACGTAATTGATTTAGCTTTCGGAATCAAACTAAATGATGGTGTAAAATTGCGACAAACCGATGAAAATTCAGAAGCAAGATTTTTTAGTAGATTGCCAGGCAATATTGGTTTTAACCATAGAGACACGCTCCAATTATTGGGTTTTCAAGATGAATAAGTTTGGGACATTCCCGCCTTCCTAAGACAGAAGAACTAAGTTCGAAAATAATCCTCATGTATTAATTGTTTCGGTTTTGCTAATGTAGAATCATGGAGTATATTTATCTGTTTAAAAATAAATATTATTTACTAACTTTAATTTTTGTTATTTCATTTTCAGTACACTTAATTGGGCTTAACAAAATAGGAAGGACTTGGGATGAAGGTTTTAAAGTAGATTCTGGATATATGGCGTTGGGAAATATTGCTTCTCGAGATTTTTCAGTAAACTCGTGGTATTTGGTTCCTGAGCATCCAATGGTAGGAAAGTATGCATATGGTTTGCTTATGGGCCCTCAGACCATAAGAATCGATGATGGAAATGGACATTTTGCAAATATATCTGATTTAGATATGGTTGCAATAACTACTGGTAACTATATTAAAACTCAGTTAGGAAATAAGCTTTATATGGTTTCCTATGATTACACGATGGCAAGGGTTTTATCGGCTCTTTTCAATAGTCTTGCAATTACTTTTACTGTGTTAATTGCGCTAAATTTCCTAAGTGCATTTTGGTCACTACTGGCTGGAATTTTTATGCTTCTTATTCCCAGATTTGTCGTTATGGGGCAGCTCGTTACTTTTGAGTCTTTGACAATCTTTTTATTTACCCTAACCCTATTAGTATTTTATAAATTATTAAATAAACCAAAAGACATAAAACTTTACCCAATCATGGGAATACTATGTGGTTTGTTATTTTGGACGAGATATAACAACTACTTTGTATTCGTATTTTTATTTGGATGGATGATTTTGGACTATTATTTTAAGAGAAATAAAGAAATTTTTAATTATCGTCTTATTATAATTCCTATAATTGCATTTTTTTTGGGAATTGTAATTTGGCCACTTGTTTGGAATGATTTCCCTAAATATCTTTTGGAATCCGTTTTATTTCATAAAGATAGACTAATTCCTTCATTTTATTATTTCCATAGGCTTATTATTACTACTCCTATTCCCATAATAATCGGAGTTGGTTTTGGATTGTTTTTTGCTCTAAGAGAAAAGAAATATTGGAATTATTTTTTTGCATTTTGGTTCATTTTTGTTTTAATTTATCACATGATTTTGGGTGTTCCAGGTGGAGGAACTAGATTTATTTTTATAATTTATCCTGCAGTTGGAATAATGTGTGCATTTGGATATTTTAAGCTTCTTAAGAAAAAATGGATTTATGCACTTATTCCGATACTTGCGTTTATGATAATTGATATGGTTTCTTATTTTCCTTACTATCTCGACTATTACAATATGGCAATTGGAGGAGTAAAAGGGGCAAAGAAATTGCAGTATGAAGTTTCTTGGTGGGGCGAAGGTCAAAGAGGAGTAGGGAAATATATAAATAATAACGTGCCTTCTGGCGCAAGTGTTGGATATTATGTAGTTCCTAGGTATGTTGCACCTGCAACGAGAACTGATTTAAATAATTTGGGGTTTGTAGATGATACGGGAGCGGTTGCTGATTATGTAATGTTAAGTAGTGGAAGAGTACCTGAGTTTGAAAAGAAATATAATGGGAAGTATGAAGTTATTTATTCAGAAAAAGTTAGAGGAGAAAATTTGGTTTTGCTTATGAAAAAGAAAAATACCAAATAATATTTATCTGCGATAGTTAAATATTAGGTAATAGATTAGATAAGCTGATGCTCCAACAGCTTGGCCAATTAATATTCCCCAGCCAATACCAACAAGTCCAAATGAGGAAAGTAAATATGTACTTATTATTATGGCTGATGCTCCAATAAAATTTAAAATAATAAGTGCATTTATTTTATGTCTTATTCTGAGGATAGAATTTGTAAATAAAGATACTGGAACGAAGAGTGCTGAAATTGAAATTATTTGTAAAAATTTAAAAGCATCTTCTTCAAAATTTTTTCCAAAAAAATGAAGAATATAATTACCAAAAAAGAAAATTATAATTACACTTGGAATAAGTAGTAAGAAAGTTATTTTTGAAGCTTTTAAAATATGCTTTTTAAGTTCTGTTTCGTCATGAGATCCTTCGGTAAGTAATGACTGTGAAACGGATGAGGGTATAGTGAGTAAAAGTGTGTAGATCATAATATCTATATAATAGTATGCTGCATAAGTTGCCCCAATAGAATTAACAATTAGAATTGGAAGAATTAAAAGTGGCGTAGATGATAAAAGGTTGGCAATGTAATTTCCGCTTGAAAATTTGCCCATGCTTTTAATTAATGGTATATTAACACCTAAGATTAAATGAAATTTGAATTTATAAATTAATATTCCAAGACCGAAGAAAAAGCTAATTGCCATCGCAAGTGAAAAAGCTGAGAAAAGTCCATATGCGCCAAATGCGGAAAATATAAATAGAAATAATATTTTTAAAGTACTTAGTATTAAGCTTTTTGAAAGAACGTTTCCTGCGTCTCTGTACGCAGTAAATATATAATCTAAAAGACTATTTAAAGATATTACGATGGTAAAGAAGATGAAAGTTGATATGTAGATTAAATTGTTATTGAGAAAAGATAGTTTTGGAGAAAATATATTTATACCTATTAAAAATATAATACATACGATTAGACTAACAAATGTTATAAGAATTGAAGATGATGAAATCATTTCATTTTTGACTTCAGATTTGGGCAAAAATCTATTTAAGCTAATATTTAATCCAAGCATGCAAAAGCCGGATATTAAGGATGAAACGGATAATAATGTAGTTGCTACGCCAATTTGATCAGTCGTAAAGTTTTTTGCTGCTATAACCCAGAAGAAAAATCCAAAACCAGCCATTACACCTGAGCTTGCTATTAAATATATAGAATTTCTGTATAAATGATCAGATCTGAAATGATTTATGATCGTCTTGAATCTACCCATACATTCATTATATATGTTAATTGCCCAACATCTATAGAAGTAATTATTTTTGTCCTCGAGGTAAATTTTATATAGGATATATCAGCTTCAGTATAGATATATATCAATAAACATCAGTTTAAGATTGATAACATTGCTTTAGCATTGACATTATAGGCCATTTATGATATATATGGCTATTCATATCTCAATTATGATTGATATAAGTAAAACTAACTTCCTTACAGTTGCAGAGGTTTCAGCACTACTGCGATTAAGTGAGCTTACTATTTATAAATACCTTAAAGAAGGTAAGCTTGAAGCAGTCGAATTTGGCGGTCATTATCGCATTTCAGAATCTTCATTATTTAAATTTATTGAAAAGCATAAAGTAAATTCAGTTAAGGAGGAAAATGAATAACGAATCTACTGGGTTGAGTATTATCGTTCCTACATATAATGAAGAAGCTAATATTAAATTATTAGTTGAAAGAATTCACGCTGCTTTATCTGATGCAAAAATAAATTATGAAATAATTTTTGTTGATGATCACTCTACAGACCAGACTCAAAATGTGATCAGTAATCTAGCCATTTTTTTTCCAATCATTTCAACTACTAAGGTAGGCAAAAAAGGTAAAGCATATTCAATATTAGAAGGTGCTAAATTTGCTCAGTTTGATAATTTAGCCATGATTGACGCAGATCTTCAATATCCGCCAGAAGCTCTTCCGAAAATGGTAAACATGCTTAAGTATTCTGATTTGGTAATTTCAAATAGAAAAACATATAAAGATACAAAACTTAGAAAAGTTTTAAGTCGTACATTCAAGTTTATGTTTGGAAAGGTTTTATTTGGACTTAATTATGATATTCAATCAGGACTTAAAGTGTTTACAAGAGAAGTTTTTGAAACATTAAAGTATATGCCTTCATCTTCTTGGACATTTGATCTTGAGTTTTTACATAGGGCGAAACAGGCAGGATTTCATATGAGCAGCTATGATATTACTTTCACCAAAAGAGCAAAAGGAAATTCAAAAATGGGGATCATGAAGCAAGTTATAGAAATTGGATCTAATGCAATAAGAGTCAAAGCAAAAAGAATTAGACCTGTTCATATTGCTCCAAAAAGTTTAGATTCTATGAAAGGTGCTGGAATAGGTTATAAAAAAAGAAAGTATATTACTCATACTACTATTCCACATCACTTATCAGCTTTAACTACCGTAACTAAATTACAAAAATTTATCGTAATTATGATTGTTGGAATTTTAATTGTTGGAATACTGACAACGCCGATGCTAACTTTAAAGTTGTTAATTGGAGTTCTAAGTTTTATATACCTGGCAGATGTATTATTTAATTTATTTTTAATTTCAAAAAGCTTAAATAGTCCTCAGGAAATTATATCTTCAAAAGATGAGATTGATTCAGTGAAGAATTCAGATTTGCCAATATATTCTATACTTTGTCCACTCTATAAAGAGGCTCAGATTATTCCGCAATTTTTAGAAGCTATTGAAAAAATTTCGTGGCCAAAAGATAAGCTTGATGTAATATTACTTTTGGAAGAAGACGATAGGGTAACGATCGATGTTGCAGCAAGAATGGATTTACCTTCTTTTGTTAGAACAATTATTGTTCCACATTCAATTCCTAAAACAAAACCTAAGGCATGTAACTATGGACTTGCATTTGCAAAAGGAGAGTATGTAGTTGTTTATGATGCAGAAGATATCCCAGATGTAGACCAATTAAAAAAAGCATTTCTTGGTTTTAAGAAAAGTTCAGAAAACGTAATATGTCTTCAAGCGAGACTTAATTATTACAATCCTCACCAGAATTTATTAACAAGATTTTTTACAGCAGAGTACTCACTTTGGTTTGATGTAACGCTTCCTGGAATGGTGGCGATTGAAACTGCTTTGCCATTGGGTGGAACCAGTAATCATTTCAAAACAAAATACTTACAGTCTGTTCATGGATGGGATCCATTTAATGTGACTGAAGATGCCGATTTAGGAATCCGGCTTTTTAACCAAGGATATAAAACTGCAATGATTGATTCAACAACTCTTGAAGAAGCAAATAGTAATCTTAAAAATTGGTTTAGGCAAAGATCACGTTGGATAAAAGGGTATATGCAGACATATCTGGTGCATACGAGACGAAATGGTGTTTCAAGCAATAAGAAATCAAAACACTCTTTATATTTTCAATTAATAATTGGAGGAAAAATCGCTTTTGTTCTTATAAATCCTATTCTTTGGATTGCTACATTTGCATATTTTGCACTTTATTCATATGTAGGGCCTAGTATAGAACAGCTATATCCCAATGTCATATTTTATATGGCTATATTTTCTCTCGTAGTTGGCAATTTCCTCTTCCTTTATTACTACATGATTGGACTTGCGAAGAAAGGACAATGGAGTCTTATTAAATATGTGTTATTAGTTCCTATTTATTGGTTAATGATAAGTATTTCTGCATTCATCGCTTTGTATCAATTAATATTTAAACCTCACTACTGGGAAAAAACAGTTCATGGTTTACACTTGAAGAAAGATGAAGTTAAAGAAAAAGTAAACGTTGTGGAAGAGATCCCCGCATATGATGATATCTCAAAGAAAAGACTTAGATATATTAATATTAAGCAAATTGCTGCAGTTACTATATACTCATTAGGAATATTATTCATTTTTCAAGATAATATTTTATATGCTTCATTAGTTTTGTTAAGTTCATTCTTAATTTACGTCATCTATACTTTATTGTTTCCTCTTTTAGCAGATTTATTACGCTCTGTGTTTTCAAATTTAAGTGATTTACTTAGTATGTTTAAAAAATCAAATGAGGAAAGCAGTGGAATTAGGATTTTAGTATTAAATTGGAGAGACAGTAAGCATAAATGGGCTGGTGGGGCAGAGGTATATGCACATGAGTTAGCTAAAAGATGGGTAAAGGATGGCAATAGTGTAACAATGTTTTCTGGAAATGATGGAAAGAATAAAAGTAATGAAACTATTGATGGCGTAAATATCATAAGGCATGGAGGTTTTTATACAGTCTATTTCTGGGCTTTTGCTTACTATGTAATTAAATTTCGCGGAAAATTTGACGTAATTATTGATACTGAGAATGGAATTCCATTCTTCTCGCCTTTATATTCTAGAAAGAAAAAATTTCTCTTGATTCACCATGTTCATCAGGAAGTATTTAGAAAAAGTTTAAGATGGCCATTTTCAGACCTAGCATTATTTTTAGAAGCAAAACTTATGCCGTTTGTTTATAGAAATGTTCAAGTAATCACAGTTTCTCCGTCATCAAAAAAAGAAATTTTAAAACATAAGCTGACTAAAAAAGATCCAATAGTCATCTATAACGGTGTAAATCATGACATATTTAAGCCCGCTAAAAAAAGTCAAAAGCCAATGGTCATATATCTTGGTAGACTTCAGTACTATAAAAGTTTACATATTTTTATAGTAGCTGCAAAAAGAATACTTAAGAAAAATCCAAAAGTTCAGTTTGTTATCGCTGGCGAAGGTGAGGAAAAAAAGAAGCTAATGAATTTTGCTAAAAAATTGGAAATTTCTGATCAAGTTAATTTTTTAGGCAAAGTAACTGAAGAAGAAAAAGTAAAGATATTTCAAGAAGCATGGGTATTTGTTAACCCTTCTTATATGGAGGGATGGGGAATTACTACGATTGAAGCAAACGCTTGTGGAGTCCCAGCTGTTGCTTCAAATGTAGCAGGATTAAAAGATGCTATTAAAAATAATGAAACGGGATTTTTGGTTGATTATAAAGACTATGACAGTTTCACAAAAAGTATATTAGCTTTAATCGATGATGAATCATTAAGAAAAAGAATGTCAGAAAATGCATTAAATTGGTCAAAGAAATTTAGCTGGGATATTAGCGCTGAGTTGTTCCTTGAAGTTATTAAGATCTCATTACAAGAAGATGATTACAAATCAGAATCTTATACAAATATATTTTTAATGCAAAAAAACTAATATGAAAAAAGAAAATTTAAAAAGTCATAAAAACAGTTTCAATCTACTTAACATTATTATCTTAGAGTTTTTTGATTTACTAGTGAAAAGATTTGTAAAACCACAAAAGTTTAATGCACCAAAGGAGATAGGTAGTTATAAATTAAAATTTAAATTTAAAAAACAATGGAAATCAGACACGGGTAAGCTAGGAATATATGAATCAATTGACGGTAAAAAAGCATTTGGAAAGACTGTTAATTATAAATATAAAAACGCATCTTACATAAAGCTTAAAAATGAAATCGAAATTTATAAATTAATAGATAAAGTAATATCTAATTTAACAAAAAAAAATAAATCTAAATTTAATAGTTTTAGAATTCCAAAGTTCATTCATAGTAGTGAGTCTAAAAATTCGCTATCACTATTAGTCGAGTATGTGGAAGGAATTAGGGCGGATAATCTTTCTTCCGATGATAAATTTAATCTTTATATAAAAAATATTGATTTTCTAGATAATCTTGGAAGCTCTATGTCCAATTCGCAAAAAAATACATTTTATAAAAGAACTTCGATTAATTATGTTTTACTTTATCCTTTATTATTGATTTTTGCTTTGATTAGAAATTTTGAATCAAGGAAAGAATTGCTAAGAGGAGCATTTATATTTATAAAGAATTTTAATCTTTTATTTTTGCAAAATAAATTAGTTTTAACTCATAGGGATCTTCATTTTAAAAACATAATAGTAAATGAGAAAGAAAATATATTAATAGATTTTGAATCAGCAGTATTTACAGTTCCATATTATGATGTTGTTACAACTTTAAGATATGAATGGAATGATTTAGAATTTACTAAATTGCTAATTTCAACAATAGAGAAAGAAAATATATTAAATAATAAATTTGAAAATTATTTTAAATTATTGATGATAATCTCCTCTACCCATGGTTTGACTGCGAACAATTTTTCTAAAAAAGAAATTAATCAAATAAATAAGTTTTTGTCTTTCGGGCTTGCATATAAGTTTAATAAGACAAATATACAAGGAGCATTTTCATGATGAAGAATCATTTTTTTACACTTAGAAAAATTTTATTTAGAATAACTTACCTAGTTTCTAAGTTAATTCCTGGGAAAAGCGTTTCTGTGCTTTGCTTTCACAGTATCTCAAAATCAAATGACAGATATTCTGTTTCGCCTGAGAAATTTAAAAAAGAGATTGAAATAATTTCTAAACATTCTGATTTCATAAGTTTTAAAGATTTTTTGGATAACAGAAACAAAAAAAAATCATCTGTAATAATTACATTTGATGATGGATACAAAGACATAATTGGAATAGTGCCAATTATTAAAAGATATAATATTAAGCCGATACTATTTGTTTTATCAAATCATAGAAATGTTAATAGAATCGAAATTGAGAACGATAATAAATTATTAACTATTAAAGAAATTAGATATTTAGTAAAAAATGGTTTTGAAATTGGTTCTCACAGTGCAACTCATTCTAATTTGTCCAAAATTTCAGATAATGAATTAATTGAAGAAGTAATAAATAGCAGAAGGATTCTTCAAGAACAATTGCGAGTGGATATTAATTATTTTGCATATCCGAAAGGAATAAATAATAAAAAAATAGTCAATATCGTGAAGAAAGCAGGATATAAATATGCTTTTACTGTTGAACCTGGAAATTTAAATGAAAAAAATGATAATTATAGACTTCCAAGAACAATTATAGATAAAACACATCAATTGTCTGAATTTCCAGGAGTATATTCTAAAGGGACGTACATAATTAGGAAAAATACAAATAGATTTAAATTATGGGAGAGGTTTTTAAGTATATGAAAAAAATTAGCGTAACTGTCGGAATTCCGGCATACAATGAAGAAAAAAATATTGAAAATATA
The DNA here is from genome assembly GCA_964637955.1 of uncultured Gammaproteobacteria bacterium. Classification (GTDB taxonomy): domain Bacteria; phylum Patescibacteriota; class Microgenomatia; order Levybacterales; family UBA12049; genus 2-01-FULL-39-10-A. Next base: position 178,403 of record CAZWXQ010000003.1, read on the forward strand.
TTAAATGATATTCTATTTCAGGATAAGAATTCATTTGTTCTTAAAAAAATATATGTTTCATCTGATGGAAGTACGGATGAAACGAGTAAAATTGTTAAAAGATTTGTTAAAAAGTATGATTTTATAACTCTTTTAGATAATAAGGAAAAGTTGGGTAAATCAACAAGATTAAATGAGTTATATAAACTAAGCAATACAGATATTTATATTAATTTTGATGCAGATCAAAAGCTCGGAGATAAGTTTGTGATAGAAGAAATAATTAAGAAATTTAATAAAAGTAAAGTAGGTGTAGTTGGGGCGTCATCTTTACCTATGAAGCCAAAGAAGTTTTTTGAAAAAATTGTAGTTGCTTGGATAAATGTGTGGATATCAGTAAGAGAAGATTATAAAAAAGGAAATACAATTCATAATCATTTGGGATGCGCTTCTGCAATGAGGAAAAATATTTATAAAAATATTAATTTACCAAAAAATTTAATTGCTGATGAAGATTATATTTATTTTTCAGCAATGAAAATGGGATATGATTTTAGATTTGCAAAGAATGCAAGGGTATATTATAAAAGTGCTTCAAATATTAATGATTTTTTCATACAGCATTCAAGATTCTTAATGATTAAGGATATAGTTGCTGAGCATTTTGGTTCTTGGGTTTTAGATTATTATATAATCCCAAAAAAATATAAGATAAACAGTTTGCTGAAGAATTTAATTAGAAATCCAATTTATTTATCCTTTTCAATTGTTCTCCAAATGTTGTTAGTTATTTATAAAAAATTAAATAATGAAAATTATAATTCAGGTAAGTGGAAAGAAGTAAAAACATCTAAGGTCTTAATATGAAAAACTATAAAACAATTACTGTGGGAATTCCTGCATACAATGAATCAAGAAATATTTCTTTCTTGCTTAGTGCTTTAAGCACACAAGTTATAAAAACTGGTATTTTAAAAGAGATAATTCTTATTTCTGATGGAAGCATCGATGAAACAGTTGCAACAGCAAAATCGGTTCATTTACCTTTTCTAAAAATAATTGAATACAAGCATAGAGAAGGAAAAATGAAAAGACAAAATGAAATTGTTAAATTATCAGAATCTGATATTTTAGTGCTTTTAGATTCTGACACAATTCTTTTTGGAAATGATTTTATTGAAAATTTAATTAATCCAATTGTTTTGGATGAAAATGTTGGATTGGTAGGTGCAAATATAAAAAGCTTAAGAGGTAAAAATTATATTCAAAGATCATTAGCCTTAAGTCATGATTTTAAATGGAAAATGTATGAAAAAATTGATGAAGGAAATAATATTTATTTATGTCATGGAAGAGCGAGGGCATTTTCTAAAAAATTATATAAAAATATTAATTGGCCAGATGAATTTCCTGAAGATGCATACTCATATTTATGGAGCTTGAGGAATGGATTTAAATTTGCATACGCCAAGAAAGCGGTACTTTTATTTAAATCTCCAGATAATATCAATGATCATCTTAGGCAAAGTTTAAGATTTAAGACTGGAAAATATATTTATAATAAAGATTTCTCTAAAGAATTCTTAGAATCTGAATACCACATTCCTAAAAAGATTATGTTAGGTTCTATATTTTTACAATTCATAAAACATCCGATTGATATGTCAATTTATTTACTGATAATGGTTTATATAAAAATATTTAAATCAGATACAAAAGTAGATAATAATAGATGGGAGATTTCAGAATCTACAAAGGAAATCAATTAAATGAAAAATAATAATAAATTTAAAATAGTAAACGTAGATGTTGTCGTCAGTGCTTTTAACGAAGAGCAAAACATTTCAAACTTAATTCATTCAGTATTAAAGCAAAATGAAAATGGATATAGATTAAAAAACTTAGTGATATTTTCTGATGGCTCTACGGATAATACTGTAAGAGTAATTAAGAAAATTTATGATCATAGGATTAAAATCTTTTCTTTCAAGGATAGAAAAGGAAAATCAAGCAGATTAAATAAATATTATAAAAATTCTAATTCAGACATTTTAGTTCAAATTGATGCAGATGTTATTTTATCTCATAAAAATGTTTTAACAGATATTGTAAGGCCAATTATTAAAAATAAAAATGTTGGAATGTGTGGGGGAAACGCTCTTCCGATGAAAGGTAAAACATTTACAGAGAAGGCGGTTAATTATACTAACCAAGCATATCAGCCTATTAAGGACAATCAAAAAAATAAAGATAATGTTTACTCAGTAAGTGGAGCGATCATGGCCTTTAGAAAAGAACTTGTAAGTATAATTAATTTGCCAGAAAATGTGATAGCAGAAGATGTTTATATTTATTTTTTATGTTTAACTAACAAATTTCTTTATAGATATGTTCCATCTGCAGTAGTTAATTATAGATCACCGTCAAATTTAAGGGATCAGATCAAGCAGAATACAAGATTTTTAATGTCTGAAACAAAAATGAGCATGTATTTCTCAAAAGATTTAGTTGAACGCGAATCTTATTTTCCCAAGAAAATATTGGTAATTCAAATGTTAAAAATTTTCATAAAACATCCATTTCATTGTATATATATATTTATAGTTAATAGATATTGTCAGTTGAGAGCAGAGAAGTTAGTATTAGAAATGAAGGCTGATTGGCAAATTGCTGGGAGTACTAAGAAAGGATTTGCTTAAAGAATCAAGCAAGATTTGATATGAAGACTATGTTTTATAAATTATTAAAAATTGGATTTGTAGTATTTGTTGGATTAATTCTTTCTCTATCCATAAGAGGAAATAAAGGAAATCCGACTTCTCAAGATTTAAGTAATATAAAGTGGGCAGCGAATGGGCCGTTTGAGCTATCTCCTGAAAGGGGCAGATTTGCATTGATGTACAGCATGGTTGAAGATAGATCTTTTTATTTCTCAGAACCTGTTGCTAGATTTGCAGCTCCTGATATTGGCGAAAGTAATGGGCATTATGTTTCTTTGTTTGCTCCACTAGTTTCATTTATCATAATTCCAGGATATCTTCTTGGAAAAGTTTTTGGAGTGAGTCAGGTGGGAGCATTTGCTGTGATAGCATTATTTGCGCTTTTTAATGTAATTCTATTAAGATTAATTGCAATAAGGCTTGGTGCTGGAAAATTGCCAGCTACCATAGCTTCACTTTTATTTTTATTTGCAACTCCAGCATTCTCATATGCAGTTAACTTATATCAGCATCATATCTCAACTTTTTTAATTCTTTCGAGTATATATTTGCTTTTAAAATCAAATAAGATTTGGGTATTATTTGGCGTTTTCTTTTTATGCGCTATGTCTATACCTTTGGATTATCCTAATGCATTTCTCATGTTTCCAATTGGTGTCTATGCGCTCCTTCGAATAATTTCACTAAAAAGAGATGAGGAAAAAATAATATTTAAATTTAATTTTGTAAAGTTTTTAACTGTATTTATTATGATTTTACCACTACTGTTCTTTTTCTGGTTTAATAAAAAATCATATGATAATCCGCTTCAGTTTTCAGGGACAGTAAAAACAGCAGAATTTAAAGACTTAAATAATATTGATAATTTTAATAAAAAATTTATTGAAAAAAATGTGGGAGAGGAAAAAGGGAAATCAGCTTTAGGCTTTTTCAGCACACGTGATCTTCTAAATGGTTTTTATATTCATACGATAAGTCCAGATAGAGGAATCGTATACTATGCCCCTGTGGTATTGTTTGGTATTGCTGGAATAATTTTTGCTATACGAAGAAAGATGCAAATGACAGCCGTTTTGGTTGCTGTAATAGGCGCTAATTTACTTCTTTATTCAATGTGGGGAGATCCTTGGGGAGGATGGGCATTTGGATCCAGGTATTTGATTCCGACATTTGCAATCCTTTCAATTTTTACAGCAATAGCTATAAATCGATGGGGAAATAAAATATTATTTGTCATACCATTTATAGTTGTTTCCATCTATTCGGTAGCTGTGAATGTTTTGGGAGCGATTACTACTAGCGCTATGCCACCTAAGATCGAAGTTCTGGCGCTTGAAAAAATTTCAAACACCGTTCAGAAATATGATTATTTCAGAAACTGGGATTATCTTTCTGGTGGAAATTCTAAATCATTTATCTATCAAGCATTTTTAGAAAAATATATTTCATCGGTATTGTTTTATGGAATCTTAACTATAAGCATATGTTTGGTTTTGGGAAGTTTAATCATTTATCAGTATATGTATTCAAGGAGAGGAGTATCGAATGATTAATTTTCGAAATGGTTATATTATCATTAAAGTTTCTGAAAAAAATAAAATTCTTGACTCTATATTAAATTTTTTAGATAAATATACAGTTTATCTATTAATATCGTTTTTATTTTTTGTTTCGACTCTTTCTTATTTATTTTTCTATCAAAATGGGCTTGGCCTTGCTTATAATGATGCGCGGTCTCATTTAGATATAGGCAGACGTGTAGTGGAAGGTCTTAAGCCTGGATTTGCACAACTCGGATCAGTTTGGCTGCCACTCCCTCATGTGTTGATGCTTCCTACTATATGGAATGATTTTATGTGGCATACAGGTCTTTCTGGAGCACTTCAGTCAATGATCTCATTTATAGCAACAGGCTTATTAATTTATTATTTCTTAAAAGAGATTGGGGTTAGTAAATTTGGAAGAATAATTGGTGTTTTGGTTTTCGTTCTTAATATTAACATTTTATATCTTCAGTCTACTGCAATGACTGAGCTTCTGTTAATTGGGACGATGATGGCTGGAATATATGAATTTCTTTTATTTTTTAAAAAAGGACAAATCATAAATTTAATATTTTCAGCATTTTTCATAATGCTTTCTACGATGATTAGGTATGATGGATGGTTCTTATTTGTTTTTTGCGCATTCTTGCTTGGAATCCAGGTCATAAAAAGTAGAGGATATAAGGTTAGTGAAGGAGTAGTATTACTATTTGCTACCCTTGCAGGATTTGGAATTGCATTATGGTTTTTATGGAACTTGCTAATATTTAAAGATCCACTTTATTTTATTTTTGGTCCATATTCTGCACACACTCAGCAAGAACAGCTCGCTGCAGCGGGAAATTTAGCAACACAAGGAAATTTATTATTTTCAATTAAAACCTACATCTATGCTCTAGCTTATAATTCAAATACTTTTATTTTAGTTCTGGGATTTATTGGTGCAGTTGTATTTTGGTTTGATAAGAATATTTCAACTAACATTAAGATTGCATCAAGTGCTCTTTTTGCCCCGCTTATATTTAATATCTTAGCTCTCTATATGGGTCAATCTGTTCTTTTTATCCAAGGACTTTCTGGAAATACATGGTTTAATGCCAGATATGGAATTATGCTTATGCCATCCCTTGCGATTTTTATAGGTTATTTAGTTTATAGACTTAACAATTTGAAATATGTATTAGTAGGTCTTATGGCATTTGTTTTATTCTTTTCATTTTCAAGTTATGATGCAGTAACCATAGATGATGCCAGAGTTGGATCAAGTCAAAAAAATGTATCTGAAGTATCAGGATGGTTAGGGAAAAATGCTAAAGATAAAGAGGGATTTGTATTAATTTCTGCAGCCTCACATGATGCAATTATTTTCTCTTCAGGGTTACCTATGAAAAGATTTATTCATGAAGGAACTGGATTGTATTGGGACAGTGCTACAGTTGCTCCAGACAGGTGGGCGCGGTGGATAGTTATGAGAACAAATGACAATAATGATTTGACTTTTAAGCTCGTAAGCCAAAGCAAATCATTTAGGAATGGAGATTATATTCTTGTTGATCATTACCCATTTGCAGATATTTATGAGATAAAACCAGAGCTCATAAAAAACTTGAACATTAAACCTAATTTAGGAAAACAAAAGTAATGAAAAAAATATACTTAATTATAACGGGTATTCTTTTTGTAATTTTTGTAAGTTTATTTTTTACTTTCAAGTCTAAAGAAACCTCCCCATACTCTAATTGGAATTTTCAATCGATTGATACTATGAAATATTCTAGAGACTTAGCTAGAGAGAAATTAAATGATCCATTGTTTGATAAAGTCATAAATGATCAAGTTAAAGCTATTTCTGACACAGGTGCGACTCATATCGCTATAGCTACTCCATATGACGAAGAATTTTACCCAATATTAAAAAGATGGGTAATTGCAGCAAGAAAAAATAACTTAAAAGTATGGTTTAGAGGTAATTGGGCTGGATGGGAGGGATGGTTTGACTATCCTAAGATTAATAGGCAAGAACATTTAGAAAAGTCACAAGAATTTATTCTTAAGCATAAAGATTTGTTTGAAGATGGAGATGTATTTACGGCCTGTCCTGAGTGTGAGAATGGTGGCCCTGGAGACCCTAGGCAAACTGGAGATATAAAAGGACATAGGATGTTTTTAATAGAAGAATACGAAATGACAAAGTCAGCATTTAAAAAAATAAATAAGAATATAATTTCAAACTATGACTCTATGAATGCTGATGTAGCCAAAGCAGTAATGGATAAAAATACTACAATTGCTCTAGACGGAGTAGTGACGATTGATCATTATGTGGCTACTCCAGAAAAGATGATTGATGATATTAAATTTATCTCTAAAAATAGTGGCGGTAAGATAGTTTTGGGTGAAATCGGAGCGCCAATTCCGGATATTAATGGTAATTTAAATGAAGCACAGCAGGCTGATTGGATAAACAAATCATTTACTTTACTTAAAATGTCTCCAGATGTTATAGGAGTAAATTATTGGACAAATGTGGGTGGATCAACTTCTCTTTGGCATGTAGATGGCTCAGAAAAGCCAGCAGTAGGGATTATTAAATCATTTTATAAGCCTCAAAGATAACTCTAGGACTAACTATTGACAATTTATAAATTTCTGATATAATCCTATAACAATTTTTAATGAAGCTTTTTAGCTTCATTTTTTATTATGAAAAGCAAGAATTTATTCGTTATAGTATTAAGTATAGTATTAATGTTATCGGCTTATGTGCCGAGCGCTTTGGCAGCAAACGAACCTTCATTTCCAACTTGTGTAAATCCACAAGGTCAGGTAAAGGCTTCATATGAATCAGGTAGTCACGGGGTAGTAGGTGACCCAAAAACATATTCAGGTAAAGATACAGTATATTCACTTAATGGCGGAAATCAGACACAATGTTTGTGTCCCGTAAATGGAAGTGGAATCCAGACCAATTGGATGAAAGCTTCAAATTTAAGTGAAAATGAAATTAGCATTTTTGTTAATCAAGGCTGGATACTAGTAGCAGATGGAAGTGCTTGGGGCCTTGATCAAGGGACGTATTTAGCAAAAAACATAAGTTATTCATGCTCATCCAATCAGGGCGGAACAAGCTCTAGTAGTTCTTCATCAAATTCAAATGATAGTAAAAATGCAGGTGCTTCAGCTACTAACAGTATATTTAGCTTAGCAAATACAGGAAATATTGTATTTATTGCTTCAGTTTTCATTTTAGGATTTTTCTTACTTATTGCTGGATTTGCCACTTCACAAAAAAGAAAAGAGTAATCAAATGAATCTTTTTTCAAAGCTGCTCGCTGCTTCGGGAATACTTCTTTTAATATTTGGATTTTATTTAGTAAATTTAAGATTTAGTCCGAAAAAAATTGCCTTCTCAGATGTAAAGGTTGAAGAAAAAAAGCAAACAAATGTTGCTCCAGCGAGGATAATTATCCCTAGTTTAAAAATCGATAGTAAAATCGTTCCTGCAATAATTACAAATAACAAATGGGAAGTCACAAATGAAGGAGTTTCATATTTATCTTCTTCGCCTATTCCTGGAGATCAAGGCAATAGCATTCTTTATGGTCATAACTGGAGTAGTATACTCGGAAATCTTACAAAGATTAAGCCAGGGGAGAAACTAATTATAGTAATGAATGACGGTGATGTTAGGGAGTTTGTTGTTAATTACACTATGATAGTCTCTCCAACTCAAACCAACATATTAGATCAAAGTAAAGACAATAGGCTTACTATTTATACATGTGCTGGATTTCTAGATTCAAAGAGATTTGTAGCCACAGCGCTGCTTGTTAAGTAATTTCCTCAGTAGATTAATTTTAAAAAAGCAAAAAGGTCTACTTTTTGGGCAGACCTCTTTGTTTATTTTGATTTTCTTACCTTGTGAGTAAGTCCATCCCCTGTAATGTCCCTCAAAAGAACTAGTATCTTTATTGGCAAGTCTAGCTAATGCATTAGTTAGGCATAATTAGAATAATACGTTTTTTATAGGTTTGTCAAGTTTTAAGCCTGGCTTGTAATATCAAATTTAATTAGGTGGTAAATTAGAATTCTTGTAGATATTTGTATATTTTCCCCTAAGAACTAATTTGAAATTTTTTGAGAAATCGGGATTATTTTCTTTTACTAACTTTGTGTAGACTTCATCTCCGACATCTCCATTTGCCATAATTATCCATTTAATATCTTTTGATGGCGTAGTAAGAGCGCGATTCCAGTAGTCACCTGTGCCCTCATGTACAAATCTTTTCAAATGCACTCCACTCGAGAAAGCCAAAGCATTATTGAATGCAATCGATGTCAGAATAAGTCCATCTTCATTATCTGCTGCACTTCTTATCCATCCACTTGCATCTCCCACTTGAAGGGAGCTAGTTCCAATTACACCGTCAGTTATTGTTACTACATCATTTCTAGCATAGAAAAATATGGACTGAATTATTATCAGCGAAAATAGCAGCATTTGAAGGACTTTTTCTCTTGCCCAGTAAGCAGAAAAAACAGCAATTGCTGGCGCTACCATTAGTCCATATCTGACATTAAACCAGGATGTTTTTGCTTCTTCTGTCACTTTAACTCCTAATTCCGGAGTAACTAAGATTGAATTCCCTATGTACAACGAAATAATATGAAAGGCAATTGGTGTAAGTAGAGTTAATACCGCGACAGTTAGGGGAGTAAGTTTGTTTCTGAATAAGAATAATAATAAGCCGATAATGGAAGAGATCATTAAGAAAGAACCAATATTATCAAGCATTGAAGACCAATATGCTTGAATAGAAAGCGTTAGATTTTTATAAGTTAGTAATGATCCCGCTTCTTGAATACGCGCTTGTTGTGCATGTGCAGAATATGGGCCAAGCGCAAAGTAAAATGGATCATTAAAGATAAGCAGATTCCATATAATCCAAAGGAAAATTCCAAATCCACCAACAGTTAAAAATAGCAATAATCTTGCTTCAAGAATACGTAATCCTTGAGAAGCAGAAGAAGCGCTTATTTTTAATTTACCCTCCTGTTTGTAGTAAAGAAGAGTGATTATTACTATGGAAGGGGCCATGCATATAAATAAAAACCATGCATCATATCGCGTTAAAGTTGCAAAAAATACCATCATTGCTGATAAGACTAAGTAGATAATGTTATATTTTTCCTTCACCCATTTAACCAGAAAATAAGAAGTTCCTGTAAAAAACATAAGAAGCGTAAGCTCTGTCATTGGAGTCGCTTGCATGTATAAAACGTTTGGATTTAAAAGAAATACAAGAGAACCGAGAATTGAAGCGCCAATCCTTCTAGTTAGTTGAAATACTAACCCATATATAAATAGCGAGCATATTACATACGAGACCATTGATGCTATGCTGCCTGCAAATCCTGTTTGCCAAAGAGTATGATTCCAAACAAATGGAAGCATGAGTACATGGTTTAAGGGTAGCCAGACGCTACCTATTTGGGCGAGTCCAGGATTAAGGTTATCAAATACAAGACGAGCCATATTTAGATGAGCTCTCGAGTCGTTGTACGCAACAATTACGTCTTTATATGAATAATAAAAAAAGCTCGTCAAGCTTAATGAGATAGATAAAATAATTATCAGATAAAGTCCATTTCTATAATTAAGCCTCATTTATTGTTTCCTTTCTTAAAAATAAATAAGTCGAAAATAAAAATGAAAGACTTAGAAATCCGATAATTAAAACTAGATAGATGTATGGGTTAACAATATTTATTAAATAATTTTTATAGAAAAATGAATTTGGAGCGACTGTTTCGAGTTGCTTAATCGCATAAACAGGTGAATACCATATTCCGATGTATCCTTCACAAGGACAGGGAAGTAAGGTTCCTGTGAATGCTCCGATAGAGTTAATAATTATTCCCCAAATAACTGTAATACAGAAAATAAATTCAGCTAATAGTTTTCGAGACGAGTACTTTAAGAAATAAAGTAGAGGCAAGATAAGTATAGGAATAGATGCTATTAGATATCTTGGGCCATAGCTCCATCCACCCCAATAATCTTGCCAAATAGAATAAAAAATAATATTTAAAGAAACAATAGAAAGTAAAGCGATTGAGAGATGCTTATCTCTTTTATATAGATTAAAAAAACCAAAAATTGCTAGAAGTAAGACAGGAGAAAAAATTAATATCCCTCTTTCAGGGCTTAGCGTTTGTGAAATTAAGCCTGGAAAAAGTCTCCTGTCATCAAATACTCCTTCTGCATTCCAGACCTTTATGGGAATTATGCTAGCCTTAAATCTTGATCCTACTGATGAGCCGGAAGATTGGCCAATCTTGAATGGTGAGCCAAATGTGCTTTTATTATATAAAGATATCGCTGATCCAAATACTAGTAGTGGAATTAATAATAAAAAAATTCCGGAAAACATTTTTTTCTTTGAAGATTTAAAAAGTGAAACTATTATTAATAAAAATAAGGGGAATATGATAATTGCATTTGGATAATCAATGGAAATTGAAAGAGCATAAAACAAGCCAAAAAATAAAATCGAAATTAACTTTTTCTTATTATAGAAAATTAGAAAAGATATTAAGCATAAAGTAATAAATAAAATTGAAAAAATGTGCGACCAGAATCCACCTGCAAATGAATAAATTAAAGTCGATACTCCAAATGAAATGCTTACAATAAATGAAGGTCCAGCAGAGAAATCTCCAAGTCTTCCTATGATGTAGAATAAGCTTATTGTAAGTGCAGCTATGATTGATATAATTCCAAACTCGAAAATGTACGGTATTTGGGTTGAGAATTTAAGTGCTATTTTATGAAAAGGAGTCATCATAAAAGACATACCTGCAGGGAACCTGCTGTAATAATGTCCATTTTTAAGACTTAGATCTGGAGCGGAAAAATCTTTATATTTATCAATACTTAATTTTTTATCTTCTACAATTGCTCGAGTTAATGCATATCTGCCTCTTTCTACTGAAGATACGAAGTTATTGCGAATGCTGAGGATATATACAAAAGACATAAATATAAAAATAAATATGAAATATGCTATGTCTTTGGTGTGTTTGTTTTTTATCATTAATTACTATGTATAAATTCTCTGGTCAACAAGATTATTGCCAATATTTTTTTCCGATTGAGCAAGAGAATTGTCATTTTTTAAGTGAAGTCCGTGTTTTGTTTTAGCCCAGTGATGAGGACGAACTATGGTTTCATATACAGATTTCCAGGCTGCAATACTAATTGCCAACCAATATAGCGGAACAATGAAGGCATACTTGCAAAGATCGTAGTATCGTCTTTTATAACATCCAAGCATGTAGTAGACAATTTGAACAAAGTTTCCAAAGACTAATGTAAATACTGCTGGATATAGAAGGGGAGCTGGATAAAATCCTTCAATCGTAGGCCCGATTTGATTTCTAAAAACAAAATATGACACAGTTATGATCCACATAATAGGATTAATAAGCATAGAAAGGACCTTTGTCCCTAAAATGACTTGAAAAGTTAAAATATGAGGATTTTTCCATGTGGTAATAAAATCAGAAGGATTTCTCATATGAACTATGTAGGTTTGGATGTAGCCCTTAATCCAACGAGTTCTTTGCTGAAGCCAATTTGCTACATCGCTATTTGCTTCTTCTAAGGTAACACTTTCCAGAATCCCTGTTCTGTATCCTCGTTTAAATAGCCGCATTCCCAAATCGGCATCCTCAGTAACATTAAAAGGATCCCAACCGCCTAGATTACTTAAGTCTTTGGTTCTGAAGTGATTTGATGTTCCGCCTAGAGGAATTGGAGCTTGAATAGATTGGAGACCTGTTAGGATTAAATCAAACCATAGTGAGTACTCTGCCGTGAATACTCGAGTAAGAATATTTTGGTGAGGATTATAGAAATTTAGCTTAGCTTGAAGACAAATTATGTTCGGATTAATTTTAGAAAAAGCTGCGACTGACTTCTTTAGCTGAAGAGGATCTGGAACATCTTCGGCATCATAGATTACGCAATATTCACCCCTTGCTCTAGGTAGGGCATAGTTCATGGCTTTTGGCTTTGTTTTAGGAAGTGAGTTTGGAACCGTAACGATTTCAAAAAAATTTGGCAATGACATTTTACCTATTTGAGTAATAGTTTCAATATCATCATCTTCTAGGATTAATAAAATCTGGAGTTTTTCCTTAGGATAATTAAGACGCGTCATAGCTGAAATGAATTGACCTAAGACAGCTCCCTCTTTATATACAGGACAAAGCACAGTATAGACTGGTAAGTTTTCATCAATCTGTTTTATTTCTTCAGGGGAAATTTTTATAATCCCCTTTTTTACAAAACTTCTGCAGATAAGGAAAAAATTAAACAAAAGATCTAAGAAATAAATTATTGTAATAATTATTACAAGAATCTGAGCAGTATATCTCCAGTTAAGTATAAGAAAAAAAGTAAGTATCGAAAAAAAGAGAAGTAGAAATATTTTTTGAGCTTTTGAAAATAAAAAATTAGCACTTTCATTCTTTCTCATGGTTGAGATTTGAATGTGGTTTTTTATTTTATTGGGGAACTTAAATTCTTTAAGAATCTCATCAGAAGAAACCCATCTCAGGGCAGAGTTATTTTTAGTCTTCTTATGTTTTTTGTGATTATCTTCTTCCATCTTAAGTTAATTGCAATATGATTAATTCAATATAAATTCATTAGCTTAGCTTAAGAGATATATTTATACGGAGCATTTATTATAAAGCAGTATAATTTAGTATGTAAAGCTTAGTTGTGTAAGAATTTTGTAAAATTATCATTAGACGCTTTGGTCTAAGCATTTAGCCTTGACTTTGTGCCTCCGCTTATATATAATCTTGACTCAGATTTAAACTGCCTCAAATTGCCTCAATTTAAATCAGAAAGCATCTTTTTTATGAATTTTATAAATAGATTAAATAGAGATTTTAGAGAAAATAGAATTAAATCAACTAAGAAGGTTAATTCTTTAGCAAATAGTGCAAATAGTCATAGAAAATCAATCTACGATAAATCTATGAAAACTGCAGGAAAGCATCCTATTGCTAGTTTTTTAGTTCTTTTAGGTTCACTTTTACTTTTAATAATACTTAGCAATTTCCTGGTTAAACCAAAAGTTACCGTAGAAGAAACAGCACTTCCAACAAAAAATGTAGTAGTATATTCAATCGGTGAATCTCCAAAAGTTACACTCCAAGCCCAGGTTGAGAAATCAGGCGTTATTAAAGTAGTTGCACTGGGTTCTGGTGTAGTCCAGTCAATAAATGCTCAAGTTGGACAAGATGTTGCTCAGGGAACAACCTTAGTCTCAATGTCTACAAATTATCAAGGAGGAAATGCTTTTTCAGTTCAAAGACAACTCGCTCAAGTTTCATATAAAAATGCAGTTGATACATATGATGCTAATAAAGATATTATCGCAAAGCAAAAAGAAGTTGCACAAAAGAGTAATGAAAGCGCAGATAAACTTCGAGAAATTAATGCAAATTCAATTGATGATACTCAAAACTTAATTAATCTAAATAATGATATGCTTACATCTTTATCAGTTGCACAGGAAGAACTTAAAGCAACCAATGTTGATGGAAGTAATGACGCATTAATTATGCAAAATCAACAAATGCAAAATCAGTTAAAATCAGCAAACGCTCAGCTTCAATCTAGCGTTGATACGCTTCAATATACAACAAGTGACACTAACGCTCCCGCCCAAATCGCAGATATTACAAAAGACATAACAATAAAGCAGTTAGAACTTCAAGAAAAAGCTTTGAATTTAAATAAAGAAGTTACAAGATTAAATCTTCAGCTTGCTCAAATTACAGAAGCGCTTATGTATCCTTCATCTCCAATCGCAGGAACAGTTGAGAGAATTTATGTAAAAGAGGGGCAAGCGATAAATCCTGGAACACCAATTATGCAAATTAGTGGAGCAAGCGATAGTCTAATTGCGGTAGTTCCAATGAGTAAAGATATGGCAACTGGAGTTTCTAAAAATTTAGTAAGTACACTTCATATTGGTAATAAAATATTTCAGTCAGTTCCATTTTATGTAAGTAGTGATGCAACTGATGGAAGTCTATTTACCGCGCAGTATCAAATACCTCAGGAATACGCATCCTTAGTGACAGATAAATCATATATTGTTATTGAAATTCCAATTTCTTATGCAAGTACGGGAAGTACGGTACCATTTATTCCATTAGATAGTGTATTCCAGACTCAGGACGCATCCTACGTTTTTATCGTTAAGAATGGTGAAGCTAAATCAAAACGAATAATTTTAGGCCAAGTAATCGGAAGTTTTGTTGAAGTTAAAAAGGGACTCGAGAACGGAGATCAAGTAATACTTAATAGAAATGTAATTGACGGAGATCCTGTAAAAGTCACGAATAATTAATGAAACATGCATCATATCTCTCACATCTTTTCTTTGATAAAAAGCTAGAAAATTCGATTCAAGCTAAGTATCTTCGTAATCCAAGATTATTAGTTCTTCTATTAATTATAATTGTCACTTTTGGAATTTATAGTTATATAAATCTACCAAGGCGACTTAATCCTGAAATTAAAATTCCTTATGTAGTTGTAAGTACAGTTCTACCTGGAGCCAGTGCAAGTGATGTTGAGACTCTTGTGACAAATCCAATTGAAGACGCTGTGGGTGGAATTCAAAATATCGATACATATACTTCAAGTTCAAGAGATTCGGTTTCTGTTGTTCAAATTCAATTTAAAACTGGAATTGATGCTGATAAGGCTACAGCTGATGTAAAGAGCGCAGTTGATGGTGTAGCTCTTCCAGCAGATGCTCAAAAGCCAAGTGTAAGTAAAGTTGATTTTGAACAGTTTCCGGTTTGGTCTTTCTCGTTAACAAGTAAAAATAACGACGCCGCATCCCTTATTACTTTTTCTAAACAACTTCATGAAGCACTTGAGGCAGTGCCAACTGTTGATGATGTCAATGTCGCAGGCTTAGAGGAGCAGGAGATTCAAATTGTTGTTAAACCTGAGGCAATGACAACTTACGGATTTAATCCACAAGTTTTATTTGGTGAGCTAAGTAATGCAACTAAGTCTTTCCCATCAGGTGTTGTGAGATCAGATGGATCTAGTTTTACTCTTAGCGTTGATCCAGCCGTTTCAAACATAGAAGACATTAGGCAAACTAAAATAAATTTGAATGGATCAATCATTCCATTGTCTGATATTGCTGTAGTTTCAGAAAAATCGAAACCTTCACAAGCCCAAAGTTTTATTAGTCACACAAATGGAAACATTGAGCAGTCAGTAACTTTCTCAGTATTTAAAGCTGAAAATGCAGATATTAGTAAGACTGTAAAAGACGCAGAAAAAGTAACTGATACTTTGGTAAGTCGTTACGGCGATGAATTTAATGTTTCAACGATAACTGATGTTTCAGAGCAAATTGATGAACAGTTTAGAGAACTAGTTCGTGATTTTCTAATGACGGTAGTTTTAGTATTCATTGCTCTACTTATTTTCTTAGGAATAAGACAAGCAGTGGTAGCTTCAATTTCAATTCCAATTACTTTCTTAATAAGCTTTAGTATCATGTATGTTTTTGGAGTTTCACTTTCTTTTATTGCATATTTTTCTCTTCTTTTAGCTCTAGGACTTTTGGTTGATGACACGATTGTGGTTATTTCAGCAATGACCTCATATTATAGATCTGGTAAATTTACTCCATATCAAACAGGTCTACTTGTTTGGAAAGATTTTATTACTCCAATTTTAACTACAACTTTAACAACAGTATGGGCGTTTATACCACTTCTTTTGTCGACTGGAATAATTGGAGAATTTATAAAACCAATTCCAATTGTAGTTTCATCAACATTACTAGCTTCATTTTTCGTAGCTATGTTTATTACGCTTCCAATTATTTCTTACTTACTTAAGCCAACACTTCCAAAACGCGTAAAAGTATTAATTTCAATATTAACAATCGGAGTATTAATTGGGATAATTGTAGCTGTTTCACCAAAAACTCCGATCGTAATTCCTCAGATAATTATTTTTGCCGTATTAATATTCTTAGTCTTTAAATTAAAAGATGTATATAAAGCTAGATTTAATAAATCTGTAGGTACAACAACTAAAAAATATCATAATTATTTTGATCAGGGCTTCATAAGTTTTGAAGGAATTTCCATGAGATATCAATCTTTTATTGGAAAGATTTTGTCTAGCAAAAAATCAATGAGAATTACAGTTGCAATCGTTGTGATATTTTCAGTGTTTTCATATCTCTTGGTGCCTCTAGGATTCGTTAAGAACGAATTCTTTCCCAAGACTGATTCTGACTCACTAACTATTTCAGTAGAGCTTCCTGCAGGAACTAATATAGAGAGCAGTAAAAATGAAGCTTTATTGTTATTTAAAAAGTTACAAAATAACCCTGATGTAAAAATTGTATCTCTTGATTTAGGCGCAGCTAGTGGATCGTTTGGAGGATCCCAAAGTTCAGGATCAAATAGTTTCTTAATAACTTTAGTACTCAATCAGAAAAATAGTTCTGAGGTAGCCCAAAACATTAGAAATGAATTTAAAAATTACTCAGTAGGTAAGTTTTCAATTAATGAAGATTCAGGTGGACCTCCAGCAGGAAGTGATGTTCAAATAAACTTCTCAGGTGAAGATTTAGGTAATCTAGATGAAATTGCAAATAATACGCAAAAATATTTAGAATCAATTCCTGGAGTAACAAATATTGATAAATCTATTAAGCCCGGAACAAGTAAAGTGATTTTTGTACCAAACAAGCAGATTCTTTCAGACAATGGAATTACATTTGATCAAATTGCACTTTTACTTAGAACATTTGCGAGTGGAACAAAAATTAGTACTGTAAAAATTAGCACAGTAAATAATACTGAGCAAGATTTAACGCTTAGATTTTCATCAGGAACTCAATTTGTTGATGACATAGGGTCTCTTAATTTGGTAAATCTATCGGGTCAAATAGTGCCACTTCTTTCTCTTGGAGAGATGAAGCTTGAATCTAGTCCAACAGTTATAAATCACGAAAAGGGGGACAGAACTATTTCTGTAACTGCAAGCGTAACTAAAGGGACATCGGTTCAGGATGTAAATAAGCAGGTTGAAAGTTATGCTAAGACTTTAAATCTTCCTTCAGGATATTCTTGGAAAACAGGTGGAGTTAATGAAGAAAATCAAAAATCAGTAAACTCAATTCTTATTGCGATGCTTTTGTCAGTAATTCTAATTTTAACAACGATGGTTCTTCAGTTCCAATCATTTAGAAAAGCTTTCATTGTTATTTTAGTAATTCCACTTTCAATTTCTGGAGTATTTATTGTGTTCTCACTTACTCATACGCCGCTTTCATTCCCAGCAATGATTGGAGTTTTAGCTTTATTTGGAATTGTTGTTAAGAATTCGATTCTTATCGTAGATAAGATTCAGGCTAATGAAAAAACAGAAATGGACTTTATTGATGGAGTTGCTGAAGGTGCAGCAAGTAGATTAGAACCTATTGCCCTAACTTCTCTTACAGCAATTCTAGGTTTAATTCCAATTACATTGTCGGATCCGTTATGGAGAGGTCTTGGAGGCGCAATTATTTCAGGATTAGCATTTTCAGGAACAATCATGCTTTTCTTTATCCCAGTAGTTTACTACATGATTTTCAATTCTAGTCAAAAAGAGAAGATAAAATAGATTGAATTGAATCAATTTTTTCTTTTACCTCTTCAATTAAATTTTCTACTTGGTTAGTTTTTTCTTCAATTTCTTTTGCTTCATTTATTGGTGTCGGTTTTGAAGTCATTGTTGGGGAGTTTGAATCGGTCGAGGAAGGTGAAGTATTTTTTGGAGCGCTTGAAACTGAAACTCCATTTACTTTGATTTCAGATTCTCCGTTTTCTGATTTAACACTTACATCTCCTGGTTTATCTGATTCATAATGTGTAACTTTGCCATTTGTTTCGACTGTAATATCAGTGTGAGAAGTTGTTTGAGAGGTGGAATTTGAGGATGAGTTTACATTGTTGTGAATGTCTACATTAGCTGAAGATATTGCTAAAGCATTCGGAGTAAATATTATTGATATCGAGAAGATTGTAAATAATAATTTTTTCATGGACTAAAATTATATCACATGTTGAAAAGCATAAAAATTTGTTATAATATTTTTCCATGAATAGTAAGCTTGTGATCTTCGTGATCGCATGTGCATTAGGAGTAGGAGCAATTCTAGTCTTTGCAAAAAATAATATGAATACGAACAACCCAACAGATCAAGTTCAAGGTGCTACAAGTTTTTCAGATTCCGCTTCTGGAGCTCCTAGTCCAGTTTCAAATCAGCTTGGTGGGACAACTCAGGTAGCAGCAGGTACCCAAAATCAAACCCAACAACAGCCAGCAGGTTCTCAGAGTCAGGGTCAGGCTCAAGTCCAAACACAGGTTCAAGGACAGGCTCAGGGATCAGCTCAGGCTTCAGATCCGCTACCAACAGGTCCTATTACAGAATTAATGATTAAAGATAGAGTGATGGGTAGTGGGGCTGAAGTAAAAAGTGGAGATACTGTTGACGTTAACTATCTTGGCACATTTTTAGATGGTCAAAAATTTGATTCTTCATATGACAGAGGTCAGCCTTTTAGCTTTACAGTTGGCGCTGGAAATGTAATTAAAGGTTGGGATCAAGGTCTCGTTGGCATGAAAGTTGGTGGAAAAAGACAATTAATAATTCCTTCAGATTTGGCCTATGGCGCTGGTGGTGCACCAGGTGCAATTCCTCCGAATACTCCCCTAGCATTTGAAATAGAGCTTGTAGCTATTAAATAATTTAATAGTGTATACATCTTTTAATTAACTCCATTTTTAGATACAATTAGCTTTATGTTTAAGCCTGTAGATCCAAGTGTTAATTTTCCAAAGATGGAAGAGGAAATTCTTTCTGACTGGAAAAAGAACAAAATATTTGAAAAAACCCTAGATAAGGATTCACCCAAAGGGGATTGGACATTTCTTGATGGTCCTCCATTTGTAACAGGGATGCCGCATTACGGACATCTATTAGGAAGTATTCATAAGGACGTTTTTGGTCGTTACTATACCATGAAGGGTTATCATGTAAGACGTGTTTGGGGATGGGATGGTCATGGTCTTCCAATAGAAAATAAAGTTGAAAATAAGCTTGAAATTAAAAGAAAAAGAGATATTGAAGATGTTGTCGGAGTAAAGAAATTTATTGAAGAATGTAAAAATTATGTTGATGAAATTTCTGGTGAATGGGAATGGTATGTTGATCATATCGGTCGCTGGGTAGACTTTAAGAACGCATACAAGACTTGGGATACAGACTATATGGAATCTGTTATGTGGGTTTTTAAACAAATGTATGAAAAAAACCATATTTATAAAGGTCTTAAGGTTACGATGTATTGTCCTCACTGTTCAACTCCAATTTCGAACTTTGAAGTAGCAATGGACGCAGATAATTACAAAGATTTGACAGACTCTGGAACTATATATAAATATCCGCTTGAAGGTGAAGAAAATACATTTATTTTGGCTTGGTCCACAACACCTTGGAATAAGATCGTGACTCCTGCTTTAGCAGTGAATCCGAAGCTATTTTATATTAGAGTCAAGCAAAAAGATGAAGAATATATTTTGGCAAAAACTACAGTAAAACTGCTTGGTGATCCAAAGAGTTTTAAGATTATTGAGGAAATTAAAGGTTCAGATTTGGTGGGTAAAAAATATGTTCCACATTATGATTACTATAAAGACAAGGTAAAAGATGGAGAAAAGATATTTGAAATTATTCCTGGAGATTTCGTGACTGCAGAAGAAGGAACTGGCGTTGTTACTATCGCTGTTTACGGAGAGGAAGATCTAAAGGTCATGAATGAGCAAAATGTTCATAAAGAAATTCATCTTGATGAAGAGGGAAGTGTATTTGAAAATGTTCCAATTTTTGGAGGAATGTATTATCTCAAGGCAAATAAAGCGGTAAATGAAGATTTGAAAAACAGAAATCTAGTTTACAAAGATGAGGAGTTGATCCACAGTGTTCCACTTTGCTGGAGATGTCATACAAGACTTTATTACGCACCAATTAATGCTTGGTATGTAAATATTCAAAACATAAAAGATCTTCTTAAGAAAACGAATGAAGAAGTAAATTGGTTTCCGAAGCATTTTAAGAATGGGAGATTTTTAAAAAGTCTTGAGAGTGCGCCTGACTGGAATATATCAAGAAATAGATATTGGGGTAGTCCTGTTCCCGTTTGGGAATGCGAATGTGGTGAACGGTTTGTTCCAGGTTCCATTAAAGAACTTGAGGAGAGAAGTGAGCAAAAAGTTATTAGCCTTCATAAGCCTGACATCGATGAAATTGAAATCAATTGTAGTAATTGCAATAAAAAAGTAAAAAGAGTTTCTGAAGTTTTAGACAGTTGGATTGAGGCAGGAAGTGCAAGCTTTGCAGAAAGACATTTTCCATTTGATGAAAAAGAAAAACTTGAAGATTTTAATCCACCAGATTTTATCGCTGAATATACAGGGCAAATTCGGGCATGGTTTTATGTCTTGCATGTTATAGGTGGCGCACTTTATTCCTCAAAAGCTTTTAAAAATGTTGCGGTTGAAGGTGTAATTCTTGGAACAGACGGAAGAAAAATGAGTAAAAACCTTGGAAATTATCCAGATCCCAAAGATCTTCTTGGTAAATATGGTGGAGATGCTCTAAGACTTTATTTAATGAGTAGCCCAATCATGAATGGTGAAGACATGATTATTTCTGAAGAACAGTACCGCCAGCAGGTGAAGGGAATGATGCTAATTCTTTGGAACACTTATAATTTTTTTGTAAGTTATGCGAATATTGACAACTGGAGCAGGGAAAATAGAACTGAAAATTCAGAAAACATTTTAGACAAGTGGATTTTGTCATTATTGAATAAGCTAGTCGATGGTGTTACTAAAGATTTGGATAATTATGACACTGTAAACGCAATTTCAAAAATAAATATTTTCATTGGTGAGTTCTCGACATGGTACATAAGAAGAAGTAGAGACAGGGTTGGTCCGAGTGCTGAAGATGAAGAAGATAGAAGTAGCTTCTATTCAACTACCTATGATGTTTTAGTAAAGTTGTGTATCGTGATGGCGCCTATTGCTCCTTTCCTGGTTGAAGATATGTATAAAAATTTAACAGATGAAGAATCGGTTCACTTGGCTTCTTGGCCTGAAGCTAATAAAGATTTGATTGATGATAAATTGGAATCTCAAATGAAACAGATAAGATGGGTTGTTGAGCAGGTGCATGCAATAAGAAAAGAGAAGGGAATCAAAGTGAGGCAGCCTTTAGGGAAGCTTTTAGTAAGAGTAGACTTTGATGAAGATAATTGGAATGATTTGTCCAGGGTAATAGCAGATGAATTAAATATTAAGAATGTAAAATTTGATTGGTATGAAAATTTTGATAAAGAAAAAAAATTGGATGGACAATTGTTTGAGTTTGAATTAGACGATAAGTTAACGCCAGAGCTAATAGCTGAGGGTGAAGCAAGAGATATAGTTAGGAAAATTCAAGCTGAAAGAAAGATTCTAGGCACTGCTTTAGATGACAAAGTTGATGTAGATCTTCCGGATTGGCCTGCGGATTTTGAAGAAGATATTAAGAAAAAGGCTCTTATAAATAATTTATCTCGTGGGGAGTTTAAAGTCTCAAAAATCTAATGAAGAAATGGTTTAACTTTTCTGGAGTCGACTGGTTACTCATGATTCCAGTTTTTATACTTCTAGTTTTCAGTCTTGCTACATTGTTTTCTATAGATCGCGATATATTCAAGGCCCAACTGGTTTTTACTTTCGCTTCTTTTGGAATATTTTTGTTTTTAACTCAGTTGAATCCATCAGTGCTCAGATTTTATTCGATTCCTATATATGTATCTTCAATAATTATTTTAGGTGTCGTACTTTTTCTGGGAATAGAAAGTCGAGGATCTGTTCGTTGGGTAGAAATTCTTGGAGTCAGGATTCAGTTTTCAGAAATATTAAAACCATTCTTAGCTCTTGCCCTAGCAAGTTACCTGACAAATTTAAGATCTTTTTCTTTTAAAGCTTTCATTTCTGTTTTTATTTTAATTTCACCAATTTTTATGCTGATATTTTTTCAACCTGATCTCGGTAATGCTTTGATTTATCTTATGGTTTGTACTATGACGCTTGTTATTTATGGATTTCCATATAGATGGTTTTTGATTGGATTTGTATTGTGGTTAGTAAGTCTTCCATTTTTCTGGTTATTTTTGCATGATTATCAAAGGCAAAGAGTGTTAACTTTCATAGATCCGAGTCGCGATCCTTTAGGGACCTCCTACAATGCCATTCAAGCGGTCATAGCTGTTGGGTCAGGTATGATAATAGGTAAAGGATTGGGTCTTGGTACTCAGTCCGGGCTTAGGTTTTTACCCGAACAGCACACAGATTTTATTTATGCCACTATTTCAGAGGAATTAGGTTTCGTAGGTGCCGTAATAATTATTTTGTGTTTCACTTTTATTTTTTTCAGGCTTTACCAAATCATAAAGAACAGTGAAGATAAATTTTCTAAGATATTTTCTATTATCGTTTTTTTAATCATATTTATACATTTTGCAATAAACATCGGAATGAATTTGGCAGTGGTGCCAATCGTGGGTGTTACTCTACCTTTTGTTTCTTACGGAGGAAGCTCTCTTCTTTCCAACTTTATTCTGCTTGGTCTGCTTTTTGCAGTAAATAAGAAGAGTAGAACTCAAGTATTGGAAATAGGTTAGTTTTTTGGTATAATTTATAGCTATGCAATACGCAGTAATTAAAACTGGTGGAAAACAGTATAAAGTAAGCGCAGGAGATACGCTTACCGTAGATAAATTGAGCCTAGATGGCAAAAATTCCGTTACCTTTGACGAAGTTTTGTTAGTAGTTGATGAGAATAAAGCAAGTGTTGGGAATCCAATTGTAAAAGATGCGACAGTAGATGCAACATTAGTTGAAAACAAAAGAGGAGAGAAGATTCATGTCAGAAGATTTAAGGCAAAATCTAGATACAGAAGAACAACTGGATTTAGAGCTGAACAGTCAGTCTTTAAAATAGACAAGATCAATTTTGATAGTAAAAAGAGTTCGAAGTCACTTGAAGATAAGACAGACTCAAAAAAAGATAAATAAATTGACATAGTTTGACTTATTGACGTTTGTGAAAACTAGCGTTAAAATAAAGTCACTTTTCACAAAGATATGGCACATACAAAAGCACAAGGATCAGTTAAGGGAAATAGAGACTCAGTAGCAAAGCGCTTAGGCGTTAAGAAATTTGGTGGAGAAAAAGTAATCTCTGGAAATATTATTGTAAGACAAAAAGGAACTAAATTTCATCCAGGAACAAATGTAAATATGGGTAAAGACTATACTTTATTTGCTGTAGCAACTGGCACAGTAAATTTTAAACTTAAAAACGGAAAAAAGATTGTAGAAGTAGTTAGCTTATAATGGACGAAAAAAAGCAGGATCAACTAACAGAAATTGAAGTAAACATGCTTCAGTCAAATCCTCTCCAGCCTCGAGGAATAATCTCACCGGAATCAATTACAGAACTTGCAGATTCTATTCGTGAGCAAGGAATCCTAGAGCCTATCGTGGTTGCAAGTACTCCAGCAGGATACCAAATAATTGCAGGAGAAAGACGTTGGAGAGCAGCAAAGCTCGTCGGATTAAAAATGGTTCCTGTAGTTATAAAGCAAACATCTCCTCAGCAGATGCTTGAAATGGCTATAGTTGAAAACGTCCAAAGAGAAGATCTTAATCCTATTGAGCGTGCACAAGCTTATAAAAGACTTATTGATGAGTTTGGATTAGGAACAAATGAAGTTGCAAGAAAAGTTGGAAAGAGTGCTCCTACAGTTTCAAATACGATAAGACTTCTTTCTCTTCCAGATGCTATTAAAGATGCACTTGTAGCGGGAGTGATTACTGAAGGACACGTTAGACCTCTTATTTCAGTAGGTGATCAAAAGCTTATGCTTGAACTTTTCAAGAAAATCCTTAAAGAAAACAGTACGGTTCGCGAAACAGAAGATATGGCACGTCAAGTAAAAGGGGAAGTAGAGCAAAGAGCACCTAAGAAAACAGATAAATTATGGGTACCAGAGCTGGACGAAATGGCAAAAAGCGTAAAAGATAAAATGGGCGTTGATAAAGTGACTATTTTTCAATCAAGATCAAAGGCAAGAATTGTAATTGAGCAAAGTGGAGATGTTGAAATTACCGGACCAAAAGTGCAACAAATAGTTGCTATCCTTACTTCTTAAATTTAATCTCTAATAAGGATTTTTAATAAGCCCCGCAGAGTTGATAGGCCAATATATAATAAAAGAACTTCCAATTATGTTTTTCTTAGGAACAAAACCCCACTCTCTTGAGTCAGAGCTGTAAGACCGATTGTCTCCAAGTACGAAAAAATATCCTTCTGGAACTGATACTTCATCTCCTTCGCGAAGGAAGGATCCTCCGTACGTTTTAACTTCCGGCTTTAAATAGGCGCTTTCATCTAAAAGCTTACCATTTAGATAAACATTTCCCTCTCTCACAGAAACAGTATCTCCCGCAACGCCGATTACTCTTTTAATAAAATCTTTATCTGGTTCGTTTGGTGCCTTGAAAACGACGACATCACCAAGCTGTGGATTTCCTATTTTTTGACTGATGACATTTGTGATCAAATACTCACTATCATGAAGGTTAGGGAACATAGATTCACCTTTTACCTCAAAAGGCCTAAAAAGGAACATGTAGACCACCACAAAGGCTGCTGCGGCGAGGATTAAGGTCTGTGCAATATCAAGTAGAAAAAAGTAAATCTTTTTCAAAATTTCCATAAGGTTAATTTTCCCAGATTAACTCACCTTTGTCAAAAAGATAAATTATATTGCTACTTGCAATTAGATTTAATTTGATACAAAAATAAGTTATGGCTACTTCAGAGCCAATTGATAATAACAATATCGATAGACAATCTTCTGACGACAAAGATCAAGAGAAGTCGGATCATGATTCTGGTCAAAAATCTTCCACAGTTAAATCAATTAGCAGTTACCTTACGAGTCACACTCATAATGTTGATGATCAAGATGACCTGATTGATATTAGGGTAGGAAACCCATTAGATAAGATCACAAAATTATTAGAGGAAATTAAGAAGCAAAAGGCATTCTCATTCACTTTAAAGGGATCATTAGGAATTGCTGGGGTTGCTTTGACTATTTCCATGTTTGGAATTTTTGGAGGTGGTAAAATAATATGCGATAAAGGTCTAACAACTGAGATTGGAGTGTTAAGATCTATTTCCTTTCAAGAAATTGAGCCTTATAATGTTCCTCTTATTTCAGAATTATTAAATAATATCGCTCCAAAAAGACATAGAAATAGATTAATCTTGATTAAGGGTAATCGTGATGTAATAGCTGTTGCACCATCTGGAAATATCCCAACAACACGTTTTATAAATAAAAATGTTTCTGTAACAGGTGGCTATAATTCATGTAAGAAAGTTTTAACTGTATCTGAGCCTTTTGGTATTGATTTTTTTGAATAATATAATTTATATCTTATATTTTATGTCTAATTGATCATAAAGATTTGATATGCGATATCTTTAATATGTTTGAAATAATTAAAAAATATCATTTTGAGATTAGACTTATGGTAATTGGTTTACTGTTAATTTATTTCGGCTTCATGGAAATACTTAGTAGCTAAATTATCCATCTAACATTAAATACAACTTAAAAAAATAGAAGTGCATTTATATTTGATTATGAGGATACCATGAGTAATATGTCTGGGGTTTTTATTTGTTAATAGTTCTGTTTTTTTTTTCAAAAAATCTAATTAATAATAAAATAATTGGACCGGATTAAGGGGCTAACTCCACCATTTTATATATCAATAAATGCATGTCATTGATATATAATACATGGAAGTTTATTATTAAAATCATTTATGAAAATATTATTTTTATCAAGGAGGTTTTATCCAGATGTTGGCGGGGTTGAGAAGCATGTTTTAGAAATATCCAAAGTACTAATAAAACAGAAGCATCAGGTAAATTTAGTTACTCAGTCTCAAGGTAAGATTTCTAATATAGAGAATATAAATATAGTGCGAATTCCAACGACTCCAAAAGATAAATCAGAAAAGCTTCATATTTGGAAATGGTTTTGGGAAAATAAAAACCTAATTAAAGATGCTGATATTATTCATGCCCACGATGTGTTTTATTGGTATCTGCCGTTCAGATTTATATTTTTGAGTAAAAAATGTTTTGTTACCTTTCATGGATATGAAAGTTACCCAATTTCAAAAAAAGCCATATTCTTAAGGAAATTATGGGAAATACTATCAAATAAAAATATAATTGTTGGAGAATTTATTAAAAAATGGTATCACACTAATCCTGATATTGTGATTTATGGCGGAGTAAATATTCCTAAAAAATATAGTCAATCAAAAAACAAAAAATCTGCTATATTTTTTGGAAGATTAGATTATCATACTGGAATTTTAGATTATGCAAAGACAATTGATTTAGTAAGAAATAAAATTCCAGATTTTAAATTCACAATTATCGGTGAGGGGGAGGATTCAAGAAAATTGAAGAAATATAATTTAATCGGTTTTAAAAAGGATATTAGTAAATATTTAGATGAGAATAATTTTGCATTCGTTAGTAGATATTTGTCGGTTTTAGAGGCCTTAGCGCATAAGCGACTTGTTTTTGCACTCTATGATAATCCTATTAAAGAAGATTATCTAAAAATGTCGCCTTTTTCACATTTTATTGTTATTGAAAATTCCCCTGAAAAATTAGCTCAAAAAGTATTATATTATTTAGAAAATCCTAAAGAAGCTAATAAATTAATTAGCTCGGGATATGAATGGGTAAATGATAAATCTTGGGAAAATGTTGTTAGTAAATACTTAAAGCTATGGAGATAAATAATAAAAGTAGAGAATTATGGCCAGATGTAATTAGGATATTTGCTATTTTTGGAGTTATTGCGCTTCACACATTGGGTACTTATCCTTCTTTTTCTTCGCCATATATATTTAAAATTTTTGAAACCTCAGTACCAATCTTCGTAATGTTAAGCGGAGCTCTGCTTTTGGGTAAAGCAGAATCATATCTCTCGTTTTTTAAAAAGCGATCTGTGAAAGTTTTAATTCCTTGGATCGTATGGACTTTTATTTACATGATATTCCTTTATTATTTAAAAGATGAGTATGTTATATCTAATTATTTTAATGGAGGAATTGTTTACTTAAACAATTGGGCTAAATTTTTCTTTATTCAATTTTTTACAGGTTTGTGGTTTTTGCCATTAATATTTGGAATTTATTTAATCACACCTCCGCTCCGAATTTTTATTAAATCAGCAAAAGAATTAGATATATTTTATTTATTATCTTTATGGTTTGTTTTCATTTCTTTTTTACCCTGGGTATTTTCAAGCCCTTTGTTTCCCGAATGGCTCCCTTCTTTTATTTATGCTCCTATCCAATACAGTGGATATTTTGTACTAGGTTATGTTATAGCTAAAAAAATAAAACAAAGAGAATTGATGCTTCCTCTCTGGCATATAATTCCTATCAGTGCTTTGATAGTGGTTTTGCCCATTTCAAATTTCCTTGAACCATCGACAATTTTTGCATCTATTTTACTTTTTGTTTATTTATTTTCATTTTCTAATAATATTGATAAAAAAATTAGTCCTAAAGCAAAGAGCATAATATATAAAATTAGTAGCGCAAGTATGGGAATATATATAGTTCATTCATTTTTTACCTATTGTGTTGCTAAATTTTTAAGTATGGATCAAATGCTTAAAAATTCTGGATTTATATATACAGTTATCATTTTTTTGATATCATTTTTGACAATATATATTCTTCAGAAAATTCCAATAGTTAAGAAAATTGTCCCATAAAGTTTTAAAATATTTGAAAAATGAAAAAGCAGAAAGTAATCATTTGTGGCAAAGGAGAGTTAGCGATAAAAGTTTCAGAGTGGTTCCTTTTAAGTTCAGACTATGAATTAATATGCATAATTCCAGTTATTCCTGAACCAAATTGGACTGAATCATTTGTTGAATGGGGCGTAAAAAATAAAATTAAAATAGTTGAGTCTGGGAAAATAGAAGATATTGTAGGAGTTTCAGATCATGATTGGAAAATAGATTTAGTTGTTTCAGTATTTTTTGACAAAATTATAAAAAAAAATTTTATTGACAAGTGCAATAAGATAATTAATATTCATAATGGTCCACTGCCTCGATATAGGGGTGTTTCTCCAATAAATTGGGCGTTGAAAAATAATGAAGTAAAACATGGAGTTACAATACATGAAATAACGGAAGGAATAGATGATGGTCCTATTATTGCTCAAGTCGATTATTCAATTTATCCAGAAATAGATGAAGTTGAAGATGTTTATAAGCGTTCTTTAAAATATGCGTATTTACTGTTCACGGAAACAATAGTTTTAATTAATAGAATTAATCCTTACAAGCAGGATGCAGCTAGATCTCTTTACTATTCTAAGAGTAAAAACAGATTGTTGGGTTCAAGAAAAGGTTTTACAAGGAAAAGCGTAGTTTTAAAAGATCATAAAAAGCTAAAATAGCTAACTTAAGATTTCCAGCGTATCCCGATTTTCCTGCTGGTTTTTTGTATGAAACAGGAACAAATTCTAGCCTGTATCCTGATTTTAATGCTCTAATTAGAAGTTCTGCTTCTATAAAAACGCTGTTGGATTTAAGATTATATTTAAAAATAATTTCTCTTCTTAATATTTTTATGCTTCCTGCATCAACGAGGTCCACATTAAAAAGTAATTTAGGTAATGAATTATACATAATCGATACAAATCTACGATAAAAATTATATCCTAATTTTTTAGTTCTTTTGCCAATTACAATGTCTGAATTACTGCTTTTTATTTTTAATATCATCTTCTCGAGATCTCTTGTTTTCCAATCACCGTCAACGCTATAAAATATCACATATTCGAGCATAGTTTTTCTGTAGAGTGAATAAATGTTTTTAGCTATCCCGAGATTTTTTGAATTAAAAATCAATTTAAAATGCTTTTTACCCCCAAAATTACTTGAAAGAATTTTTCTGGAGTTATCCGAGCTTTTATCATCGCCAACAATAATTTCATATTTTTTTGCGTTCCGCTTAAGAATCATTTCGCATGAATTTAGTTCTTCTAAAAGAGTTGATTCGTTATTAAATACAGGAACAATAAGGGAGATAGATTTTAGTTTAATCATAGAGATTTAAGATGAACAATAGATTTTGTTTTAAGAGCTTTCTCAATAGCTTCAAGAAGTATAACAACTTTTAACCCTTCTACTCCACCGGTGATAGGATTTTTATCTTCTCGAATGCAGTCAATAAAGTGGTTTAGTTCTGAAAACAATGTTTCAGTTTGTTCTAATCTGGGAATTACTATATCTCCGCTTCTATAAGCAGGAGCGAAAGGAGTTATTTCAGATGGGGGAATTGAAACTCCTTTATCATATATTCTTATTTTTTCTGATGGCTCTATGTCATTATATGAAATCATTTTTTTACTTCCACCGATTAGAATATTTCTTACTTTTACAGGTGAGAGCCAGCTTAGGTGTATGTGCGCCGTAATGCCTTTTTCATAAGTAATAAAAATATGTGCTATTTCTTCGTTTTTTTTATTAACAAAAGATTTGCCAAAAGCAGTTACTGTAAGTGGTTTCATCGGTAATATATATGACAGGATTGATAGGTCATGTGGAGCTAAGTCCCATATAACATTAGAATCAGCTTGTATAAGTCCAAGGTTAATTCGGGTACTATCATAATAATATATTTCTCCTAGTTCTTTTTTGCTAATAATTTCTTTTATTTTTTGAACGGCTTGAGAATAGACAAAAGTGTGCCCTGAAAATATTTTTACACCCTTTTTATTTGCTATTTTTATAAGTTCTTTTGCTTCTTTGCTTGTTCTTGTAATCGGTTTCTCAATTAAAACATGCTTGCTCGCTAAGAGAGCTTCTCTCGCTATTTTAAAATGTGTAGAAATTGGAGTTGAGATTACGACTAGATCCAAATCTTTATCACTAAGAATGTCGCTGTAATTTGTTGTCAGCTTAAGTAATGGATGATCAGTATGTATTTTATTGAGATTTTCATTTGAAATATCGCACACATAAATAATTTTGACCTTATCAATTTTTAAAAAATTTCTAAGAAGATTTGGACCCCAATAACCAACTCCAATAATTCCAACTCCAACTACTTTATTTTTTCTTTTAGTCATTATTATTTAAAAAACGATAATACAATAAATTATATTAACTGTAAATAAAAGCTAAAAAGAATTTAAGAAAATAATATTTACATATAGCTTTTGGGCTTATCTTAAATTTACAAGTGATTTTATAATAAAAATGAAGGTACATCCTCATTAATAATTACCGTTCCATAAGAATTAATTATGTTGTTATAATATATTCGAAAAATAAAAGATGATAATTAATTTGTTTAATAAGATGTTAAGTTTATTTGCAAAGGAATTTAGATGAAAGTTAATTTTGTTGATCTAAAAAGACAGAATAAGAATTTATTTATGGAGATTGGTTCACTTATTGATCAAGTGATTCTTGAAGCAGATTTTAATATGGGTTCTAGATTAGAGAGATTTGAAAACAATTTTGCTAAGTATGTTGGGAAGAAATATGCAGTAGGGTTGAACTCAGGAACAGATGCACTGTTCCTTTCCCTGATGGCATATGGAATTGGTAAAGATGATGAGGTAATTCTTCCAACAAATAGTTATTTTTCTACGGCGATGGTTGTTTCAAATTTGGGAGCAAAACCGGTATTCGTAGATGTGGATCCTATATACCTGCATATAGATCCTTTTCATATAGAAAAAGCTATTACTAAAAAAAGTCGCGCTATAATACCTGTTCACTTGTACGGTCAGTCAGTTGATATGGATCCTATCATTAAAATTGCAAAAAAAAATAAACTTTTTGTGATCGAAGATGCATGTCAAGCTCATGGAGCAATGTATAAAGGTGAAAAAGTTCCAGTCACTGAGACTGGGGCTTTTAGTTTTTATCCAGGTAAAAATCTTGGTGCATTTGGAGATGGAGGAGCGGTAGCTACTGATAATAAAAAAATTGCTATGAAAATTCTTCATCTTAGAAATGATGGTGCCTACAAAAAATATGTACATGAAATGTTCGGAGTTAAGAGTCGACTTGATACTATTCAGGCTGCTGTGCTTGATTTAAAATTAAAGCATCTTACAAAATGGAATAGTCTTAGGGTTAAACACGCAGCTTTATATTCAGAATTGTTAAATGAAATTACTGAGATAAATACTCCTAGTTTAAGAAAAGATGCTTATCATGTGTTTCATATTTATGCTATTCAAGCAGAAAAAAGAGAAGAACTTCAGTTCTTCTTAAAAAAACATGGAATTGACACTGTGATTCATTACCCAATTCCTATTCATTTTCAGAAACCATATAAAAAATTGGGTTTTAAAAAAGGAGATTTTCCAGTTTCTGAAAATAATTCTATGAGAACACTTTCTCTGCCTATGTTTCCAGAAATTACAGATAAAGAAATCTCATATGTAGCGGACACTATAAAAAGCTTTTATCGCAAAAGATAATAAGTAGACAATAAATATTGAAGCTTTTTAAAAAATACGTTAATCGACTTTTTTTCTAGAATATAAAAAAACAGTAATTAATATACTTATTGAAAAAGTTATTATGCTTAATACTTTTGCAAGTTTAAGAATAAATAAATCTTCATAGACTATTTCAATTTTCCAAATACCTCGCGGAAGCGAAAAATTTATAAGTCCAGGATGTTGTTTATCTGAATAATAAATTTCGGTTTCTTTACCGTTTACGAATAATTTCCATCCAGGAAAGTACCAAGTGTTTTCCGTAATTGAAGTATCGGAGTTACTTTTTACTATGTATTCATGATACTGAGGCGTGATGGTAAGCGTTTTAGTAATTCCTTGACCATAAATAATATCTAAAGGACGTAATGGAGAGATATGTTCCCATTTGACACCATTTATCACCCATCTAGGGATTAAGTATGCATAGCCTTCCCCCTCATATGTGCTTTTAGGTAAATTGTTATACAGATTATTGTCACTAATTGAAGGAATCGTTCTTCTATTTCCCCAATTTAAAATAGTTAGAAAAATCGTAATTAAAATTAAAAAGTAAATGAAAAATCGCTTATTTGTATATTGAATTGAAAGATATCCCGCTAGTACTGAGATTAGAAAAGTGATCATGAATAGCATGCGGGATGAAAACAATAAATTCTCCAAAAGAGGTACTGTCTCCCATAATATTCTCGAATACTCCGTAAGCATGAAAATGAAAAAAATACTTGTGATGAATAAAAATAAAATTTGCATATAATATTTTTTCTTAATTTTTTTTGTCAAAAGTAAATAGAAAGTAATTGCAAGTACAAAAATTTGAACATAACCAATTAAGTGACTCAATTCGCCATTAGGACCTTGGAATAATAGGCCAAACCGCCATGGCGAATAAAGAATTTCATTTAATTGCAATAGACTCACTTTAAATGTGGAGTTAAGATTCATGAGGGTATATTTTGTGTAAGTGAAGTAGGGAAGTAGCGCATACCCAGATATTAAAAATGCAATTAAAAGTGAATAAATGATTTTGTAATGACTGAGAGACTTTCTTAGACCATTTTTTAAAAAATATGAAAGAATAAAAATGGAAAAGAAAAGCAGGCTTATGAGGGCAATTCCCTGATGGCATAGGATAAAAATTCCAAAAGTTAATCCCAAAAAAATATAATTAATATTTTCTTTTTCAGTTAAAGATTTGTAAAAAAATAGACATACAAGTGGAAATAGCATAAAAGAAGCAAGTTGGCCAACATCTACCCTGAAATGCATATCTACCAAATGGTAAGGGGAATAGAGATAAAAAATTGATGAGGTGAATGCAGCGAGTTCATTTTTGAACAGTTTTTTTGAAAA
The DNA here is from genome assembly GCA_964637955.1 of uncultured Gammaproteobacteria bacterium. GTDB lineage: Bacteria > Patescibacteriota > Microgenomatia > Levybacterales > UBA12049 > 2-01-FULL-39-10-A. Next base: position 211,823 of record CAZWXQ010000003.1, read on the forward strand.
CAAATACATAAAAATTCCAGAAAAAATAAATGTAATTATTATATAAAGCTTCATGCTTGCTATGAATGTGAATCCAGTTAAGTGCAAGAGCGAGATAGCATAGTAAGGTATAGGATTAATAATTAAAAAAATAGGATATCCAAATCCAGCATTTAATCCGTCGCCCCAAGATGGGAAAAAATTAAAATGTCTTAGGCTTTCATAGAACGAAATTGATCTATAAATATGTAGATTAAAATCTCCACTTTCATAGACACCTCTTCTTAAAACGCTAATTAATGGGAGTAGTGAAAAAAGAAAAACTAAAAAAATTGTTTTTATTTTTTTATGCAGGATATATTTGATAAAACCTAAGAATAATAATAAGGAAAATAAGGCAATTATATTTACAAATACCATTCTGTATTGCTCAAGCATCTTGATATAATATAATTGCAAATTATAAATGACAATACTTCAAAGATTTAAAGCAGGGGAGGATATAAGAAATAAGTTATCCAAGAGATCTAAAAATAATAGCTTAGCTTATCATTTTATAATTGTTTTGATCAGCATATTAATTTCGACCTTTATTTATTATTTGATTGTTAAATCTTTGAACTTAAATTTCGAAAATCCAAAAACTACTACGATAAGCTGGTTTACTCTCAATAATTATCCTAGGCAGCAAGACTATTTTTATTTTATGACTTCTTTTGTTTTTATAACATCGCTTAGTTGTATTTTATGGTTTTTATGCATATGGTTAAAAAAATCCAAGTAAAATACATTTTAGCTTTTTTATTTATATTTTTGTTTCTTCTTCTAATAGGGTCTGGAAATGTGATTAGCCCATTCTATGGAGACATTAATTTAATCGATGAAGGACAGTTTTTAGCTTGGATAAACCATATGCGATCTGGTGATTTTCTTTATAAAAATACCTATGCAGCTTATGGGCCCCTACTCATATATCCTTTTTATTTGTTAAGTAAAATATTTGAACCCTCGTTTTTCTTATATAGAATGACTTTTGGTGTATTTGGTATGTTAATCTCTCTGGGGATTGTCATTTTGATTTTTAATAAGTTAAAAATATCTTTTCTTTTTCAGCTTTTTGCCATTTCTTTGTTAATTTTTATTCCTGGTTTTGGATTAAGGCAGGCTGGAGGCCTACTTGCAATTTTCATGGTTTATGTTGCATATACCTCGTCTCGATACATCTGGAGTTTTATGACCGGGTTATCAATAGGTGCTAGTTTTTTAATAAGTTCAGATATGGGAATATTTTCTTTTTTTGTAATATTTGTATTGATGGCAATCTTTTTTATAAATGCTAAAAATTTTTCAATTTATTTCAAAAAACTTGCCTATATAATTATTGGGCTAATTGCTTTGTTTTTACCTTTTACTTTAATAACCGGCAGCGAGGGATGGCTTTTTTCATACATATCTTCAATTGCAGATGACCTAGTTTCCTACTCAGGAATAGGCATACCAATAGGTAGAAAATTTCCAAATATTTTTGAACTTTTCCCAACAAGTATATCTATTTTAAGCTTAATTAAATTTACATTTTCTAAAGAAATCTTAAATTATTGGCTAATATTTTTTTATATCATTAGTTTCATTTATTTTTTTATTAAGTTTATGATTAAAAAAGTAGATGATAAGGATTTATTGGCATTCTCAATAACTCTTTTCGGATTTTTACTTTCTACGATTTTAATTGGGAGAATTGGGCACTTTGTTTTTGTAGTTCAAATAGTTTTTATTCTATTTGCTTATTACTTAAATCTACTATTTGAGTATTATAAAAAAACTAAATTAAATTCTGATAAAATCTTTATCGCTTTCGCAGTTTTAGTAATTTGCGCATTTTCGCTTAGAGAAGTTTCTATTTACAGGCCTCATTTTAATAAAATTCCCGATGCGATTGCAGCAGCTCGAATTCATGATAGTAATCCTCCTGGGGTAGGAAATATTTTAATTTCAAAAGAACAGGAAAAAAATATAAAAATTATTCAAAATTTTATTAGGGAAAACACAAGTACGCAAGAAAAAATATATTTCTTAAGCAATAATCCGGGTTTATATTTTTTAGTAAATAGAGTTAGCCCTTCCAGATTTGACTTACCGGGGACAGCAAACACAAGAGATAGAAGAGTTGAGCTTGTTAAAGATTTGGAAAATGACAAAACAAAATATATTATTGAAGACACAAATGCATATTTAGTTGATGGAATCTCAAATAGAACAAGACTTCCTGAAGTAATGGATTACATAAGATTAAATTACGATGTCTCAAGACTTGGACCTTACATTATTTACACTCGCAAATATTCAAATATTTCTCTTATTTTAAATTATTAGAAATAGATATTATCGCTTCAGCTTATCTATTTTTATTTGTTGGTTGCAGGTGGCGTATTAATTGTGATATATCTTTTAAACCGTGTATTTAGTTCGTCTTTTCAATAAAAATGATTAATCAAAAGAAAACCTCAATTGCAATTATTGGTATCGGAAGAGTGGGCTTGCCTCTTGCATTAGTTCTTGCTGAAAAAGGATTTAACGTTTTTGGAATAGGAAGAAAACAAGAAAAAATGGATGAAATAAATAAAGGCAAAATGCCTTTTATGGAAAAGGGCGCAAGTAAAATTCTAAAAAAAGTAAAAGGAAAAAATTTTCTTGCTACAACCGATTTTTCGTTTGTTTCAAAATGTGATTTTATAATCATAACTTTGGGTACCCCAATTGATGAAAATATGAACCCTGTTTTTACACAGATTGAAGACGCCATTAGGTCAATGAAGGAATACCTAAAGCCTAATCAAACACTAATTTTAAGAAGTACTGTAACTCCTGGTACGACCCAGTACGTAAGCTCTTTAATTAAGGAAAATAGTACTCTTAAAGTTGGTGAAAATTTTTATTTAGCTTTTTGTCCGGAGAGAGTGGTGGAGGGAAAGGCAATCGAAGAAAATCAGAAAATTCCTCAGATAGTTGGTGGAGTAAATAAAGTCAGCAGTGAAAATGCCGCAGCCCTTTTTAAGTCCATCGGGGTAAAAACGATTATAAGTGATGCTGTTTCATCGGAACTGGCAAAGCTTTTTTCGAATATGTATAGATATATTAACTTTGCTATAGCAAATGAATTTATGGTGATTGCTGATAAATTTGATAAGGATATTTATGAGATAAAAAATCTTGTAAATTTTGGATATAGTCGTGGGGGATTAGCTTCTCCTGGCCTGACTGGCGGTCCATGTCTTTTTAAAGATGGCTTTTTTCTTATTTCTGATCTTCCATATTCTGATTTGATTTCGATAAGTTGGAAAATTAACGAATCTATTCCAACGCTCCTTATTAAGCAACTTTCAGAAAAACTTAAGTTAGAGAATAAAAAAGTCGCGCTTTTAGGGCTAGGGTTTAAGGCTGATATTGACGATACTCGTGAGTCATTAAGCTTTAAGGTAAGAAAAGGATTTTTCAGAGAAAGATCAAAAGTAGTACTTCATGATCCATTTGTTTCTGATTACCCATATCAAGAGATTGAAAAGGATGTTTATAAAGCTTTAAAAGGAGCAGAAGTAATATTTATAGCTGTTGATCACACTGAGTATAAAAATTTGGACATTAAAAAAGTAAAAAGAATTGCTAGTAAAAATTGTATCGTATGCGATGTTTGGAATGTTCTTAAGACAGGAAAGATTATCTTTAAATTAAATGAGATAAGTTAAATATTCTCATTAGTTTCAAAGATTTGTTTGTGTTTTCTTTTTACATTTCGAAGTTCATTATTTATTTAAATGCCTCAATTTATAAGATAAGTTTTCTAGTTTGCAAACCAATTAAAACAGATTATAATAAGCAATCAATGGATCCCATTATTTCAAAAAATATTAGAATTCGAAACGAAGAATTTTTTAATGTTGGGAGTTACTCGATAGTTGATGATTTTTGTTATTTCTCTACGAAAATTGAAATTGGTAAATATTGTCATGTTGCCTCAGGGGTTTCTATTGCAGGGGGAAAAGATTTCAAATTTGTATTAGGAGATTATAGTGGTGTTGCTGCAGGTACAAAAATTTATTGTGCTAGTAGTAATTTTGTTAATGATTTAATAACGATAATTGCAAGAGATATTGACATTGGACTAAGTAGCATTACAGGAGACGTTATTATGGAGCCAATGACTGGGATTGGATCAAATTCGGTAATCATGCCAAATAACTTAATTCCTGAAGGGGTGGCTATAGGGGCTCTCAGTTTTGTTCCTTCAAATTTTAAATTTGAACCATGGAGTGTCTATGCTGGTAATCCAATAAAATTTATCAAAAAAAGAAATAAAGAAAATATTTTAAAACAAGTAAAACTGCTTGAAAAATAAAACTCTATAATAAAATGAATAAAATAAAATTATCTATCCTAATTCCTGTACGAAATGAGGGTGTAAATATTACATCGATGATGAAGATATTAACAAGTCTTCTTGAAGTGCCTCATGAAATACTTGTAATTCATGACACCCCAGATGATAATACTGCTCCTGTAGTTAAGAATCTGAGAAGGAAATTACCTCAGGTTAAGTCCGTGCAAAATAATCTTGGAGTTGGTGTGGCAAATGCAATCAGAGCTGGGATAAATAAAGCTCAAGGCAAATATATCTTAACTTTTGTCACTGATGATTTTGGACCAGTTATGGCAATTGAAGACATGGTTTATTTGCTTGATAATGGTTGTCAATTTGTTAGTGCTACTAGATATGCAAATGGCGGTAGAAGACTTGGCGGTTCATTTATTCAAGGAGTGTTATCTAAAACAGGGAATAATGTACTTAAAAAAATTTTGGGTACGACATTTTCTGATTCCACGACAGGTATGAAAATGTTTCATAAGGAATTATTTAAGACAGTAGATCTTGAATCAAAAATAGGCTGGGCTGTCCTCTTTGAGTTTACTATTAAAGCTCAGGTTCAGGGGCTTAGACTTGGTGAAGTTCCAATTGTTTCTATAGACAGATTATATGGTGGAAAATCAACTTTCAAACTTGGTCCATGGTTAAAAGAGTATTTAAGATGGTTTATCTACGGAGTAAAAAATCTTAGAAAAAGAAAAATAAAACAAAAAGTTGTTGTGAGAATTCCTCAGAATATTTCATAATTAAATATACAAGCCTCCATTTACATTAAAAATTTGTCCTGTAATATATGATGCTTCATCAGAAACTAAATATCCAACAACTGATGCAACTTCCTCAGGTTTTCCAAGTCTTCCCATAGGAATCTGAGAGATTAATTGTTCAAGCGCAGCATCTCCGACACTTAGCATCAAATCGGTTTCGATACAGCCTGGAGCTACTGCGTTAACGGTAATATTGTTTCCTGCTAATTCTTTTGCTAGTGATTTTGTAAAAGAAATGATTCCTCCTTTTGCCGCTGTGTAATTAGTCTGCCCAGCATATCCCATTTGTCCAACAAAGGACGTCATTGAAACAATTCTTCCATGTTCAACATCTTTCATTAATGGAATTGCTGCCTTTGAGCAAAGAAAAACACTTTCTAAATTTGTTTTAATGACTATGTTCCATTGCTCATCTGTCATATTTTCAAGACGTCTGTCCATCATCATGCCTGCGTTGTTAACAAGAATATCTATGTGATTATTTTTGTTTCTAATCACATCCATCATTGTATTTACTTGCTTTGCATCAGAAACATCAGCTTGTAGATAATATGCTTTCCTACCAAGTTTTTTAATTTCAGATGCGACTTCTTTACCCTCTTTAGTGCTATTTTTGCTGTTAATAATAATATCTATTCCTTTTCGAGCAAGTTCTAATGCTATTGCTTTACCGATTCCCCTGGAGCTTCCAGTAATTAGTGCTACTCTTGGTCGTGTTTTCTTTTTTAATATATTCTTTGGAGTAAAAATCTGTATCTTATTTCCTAAATATTCAATTGTTGAAATGTCTCCTTGAGTATTAATGTGAATGCTATTGCTATGTTCTGGTCTTGCTTGTGCAACTGCTCTTTGATTATTGGTATTTTTAAGAACAACCAAAATATATCCGTTTTTAAACGGTGCAAGGGGTATTATGACGTTGGTAAAACTCACAACTTTCCACATATTAGTTAGATAAAACTGTTACTAGCGCGCTTGCTCCTACTCCTCCCAAATTACATGTTAATCCATAATTAAGTTTTTCAATTTGACGTTCTCCAGCTTCTCCTCGAAGCTGTTTTACTACCTCTACCATTTGCCCAACTCCAGTTGCTCCAACTGGATGTCCTTTTGCTTTTAATCCACCGCTAGTATTAATAGGGATTTTCCCACTTCTTTTTGTTTGCCCATTGTCAATAAGTTTTTTTGCCTGACCTTTTTCGCATAACCCTAAATCTTCCATTTCGACAATTTCTGCAATAGTAAAGCAATCATGTAATTCTGCAAAAGAAATATCTTTTGGAGTAATGCCAGCCATAGAATATGCTTTTTTTGCTGCAGCAACCACAGAAGGAATTGTAGTCAAATCAGTTCTATTAAATAAACTGATTGGCCCAACAACGTGTCCCATACCTAATATATATACAGGTTTTTGCAACTTATGATCAATGGCATCTTCTGAAGAAAGAATTACTGCAGCTGCTCCATCTGAAATTGGTGAGCAATCTAAGAGTTTTAATGGAGATGATATTAATCGTGAAGACATAACATCATCGACTGTGATTTTTTTATGAAAGTGAGCTAATGGATTTAAAAATGCATTATCGTGATTTTTAACTGCAACTTTTGCAAGATGAGTTTCATCTGAATGATATTTTGCAAAATAAGCATTTGCAATAAGTGCAAAAAGAGAAGGAAATGTAAATCCATGTTTCATTTCCTCTTTGCTTGCTGCAGTGCTAAGTATCTTTGTTGCAGTATCAATAGTAACTCCAGTCATTTTTTCAACTCCAATAACCAAAACGTTTTTGTATCTTCCACTTAATATGGCAAGCATTCCTTGCTTTACGGCCAAGCTGCCAGATGCGCATGCGGATTCAACTCGAGTAATTTCAGTGGTTAACCCAAGCTCTTCAGAAGTAACAGCAGAAATGTGCCCTTGCATCGTGAATTGACTTGAAAAATTTCCGATATAAACAGCGTCTATTTCATTTAATTTAATATGCGAATTTTCTATTGCGTCTGTAGCTGCCTGTTTTATAAGCTCTTCTAGAGTTTGCGGTAATACGCCAAATTTTGTATGTCCAATGCCGGTTATTGCAATTCTCATTAGTTTACAAATTTCTTTTTGCTATGATAGACAATTTTATATTTATAAACAAGTATTGCAAAAATTCAGCCCCATTTAAATTTAGATTATTATATTTATTTTAATATGTCCGGGTAGTTTTTTTTTCATAAAAACGAAGTATGCATTCGCTTACTTTTTTTATGTCACTGTCTTTTAGAGTAAAAGCTGAAGGTAACCAAAGAGTAGATTTTGATATCTTTGTAGCTAACGGAAATTTAGTGCCATTTTGCTTGTAGTAATTCTGAGTGTGGATTGGAAACCAAAAATTCCTTGAGTCAATATTATTTTTATTCAAAAAATTTACTAAATTATCCCGATCATTAAAAATTCCATCAGACCATTGTGGTACTTCTTCAGATTTAAATTTAAATAAAGAAAAATGTTTGCTTTTCCCTAAATATTTTACATACAGTTCATAATTTCTTTTAAGTCTTTGAAGCCTCGCCTCTAGTTGATTTAATTGTCCTAGGCCAATTGCAGCTTGAACATCTGTAAATTTAAAGTTGTAACCAATTCCTTCATGAATATCATCTCCTCCGGTGCCTCGTTTTGGTCGTCCTTGGTCTTTTAGCTCAACAAGTTTTTTATAAAGTTTGGAATCATTCGTAGCAACAAATCCACCTTGGCCAGTAGTGATCGTTTTGGCAGGGGAAAGTGAAAAACAACCTGTTAATCCGATTGTGCCTAAAAATTTGTTTTTGTGCATAGACATAAATGCCTCAGCAGCGTCTTCGATTATAGGTATATTAGTATTTTTACTTATTTCTAAAAGGCTATCTAAATCTGCCGCATGTCCACTTACATGGACTGGAATGATCGCCTTTGTTTTTTTAGTTATAGCTTTTTTAGTTGCTTCGATACTGATTGTGGGGCTATTAGTATCGACATCTACGAGAATTGCTTTTGCACCGGTCATTTCTACTGCATTTGCTGTTGCAATGAAAGTTATATCAGGAACAATAACTTCGTCTCCTGGGCCCACTCCAATAGCTTTTAGAGACAGAAACATGCCCGACGTCGCATTTGTAACTACTAGAACATGTTTTACTTTAAGTAATTTAGCAAGTTTATCTTGAAATTTAATAGATAGGTCACCTTCGTTGGGGAAGTTACTTTTAAGTACAGACTTAATGAGCTTATATTCTTCTTTGCCAATTATTGGTTGCCACCATGGAATTTTTTTCATTTGTATCCTTTTAAATAAATTTCAACAATTTGCTTGCCGTCTATAATTTTTTTAGTTATTTATAAAATCTTTTGAATTATATCAAAATGCGAATATCAATTTACATTGCTTTTATGTTAATTAAAAAACAATTATAATCACATCTGACTAGATATACATGGAAAAAATTTTAATTACTGGAGGAACTGGATTTTTAGGAAGTGCTTTGACTAGAAAACTTATTAAATTAGGTTTTAATGTAAGCGTGTTTGATAATGATTATAGAGGTAATAAATCAAGGCTTCATGATGTTGAAAAAGATTTCGAATTTATAAAAGGGGACATCAGGGATTTATCTAGTGTTTCAAAAGCATTAAAAAATAAAGATATTGTTTTTCACTTAGCTTATATAAATGGGACAGAGTTTTTTTATAGTAAGCCTGAATTAGTTTTAGAAGTAGCTGTAAAAGGAACTATGAATGTCATGGACGCGATGATAAAAAACAGCGTTTCCGAAATTTTTTATGCAAGTAGTTCAGAAGTTTATTTTTTACCAAAGAAAATTCCAACTGATGAAACTGCGCAGCTTTTAATTCCTGATCCAAAAAATCCAAGATTTTCATACTCAGGAGGAAAAATTATTAGTGAATTAATTGCATTAAATTATGGTAAAAAGTATTTTGAAAGAACCGTTATATTTAGGCCTCATAATGTTTTTGGGCCTGATATGGGAAATGAACATGTTATTCCTCAGTTCATTAATAGAATGCATGAGCAAAATCTTAAAAGAGGAAATAAATTTTTATTTCCAATTCAGGGTACTGGACAGGAAACCCGAGCATATATTTATGTTGATGATTTTATAAGTGGATTGGAAATATTATTAAAAAAGGGTAAAAACCTAGAAATATATCACATCGGGTCGGAAGAGGAGATCAAAGTTGAAAAATTAGCTTACGAAATTGCTAAGATAATGAATGTTAATATTAAGATTAAGCCCAGCAAATTACTTGAGGGGAGTACTCCTAGGCGCGCTCCAGACATCTCAAAAATTAAAAAATTAGGTTTTAAGCAAAAGACTGATTTGATTGAGGGATTAACAAAAACTATCAATTGGTATGTAGACAAAAAAATATAAATGACGTATAAATTACAATGATGATAAAAGATCAGCTTAAGAAAACATACAAAACAAATAAAAGCGTGATAGTTGATTCGTGTCAAACTTGCGGTAATAAAAATCTAGTATCAATAATATTTTTAGGATATATGCCGCCAGTTAATACGATGCCAAAAATTGGTTCAAAGCCAAATGAGGAGCCTAGTTTTCCAGCCCAACTTCTTTATTGTTCAAAATGTCACTTAGTTCAAATAGGGTTGATCGTTGATCCTGTGATTCTTTTTCCAAAAAGCTATCCCTATACTAGCGGTACAACGAAAGTATTGAGAGAAAATTTTGCCGATTTGTGGGATGAATCATCAAAGCTTATCTCATTTGATAACAAGGATCTTGTAGTTGATGTTGGATCGAATGACGGAACTCTTCTTAGTAATTTTAAAGACCACTCAAAAGTTTTAGGAATTACACCAGAAGATATAGGTAGATTAGCAATTAAAAAAGGAATACCTACAATTCTTGATTATTTCAACGAAAATAGCGTAAATGTCGCTCTTAAAAAATATGGGAAAGCGAAATTGGTTACAGCTGCAAATGTATTTGCTCATATCGAGCATGTTCATGAAGTTTTAAATAATATATTGAAAATGCTTACCAAAGACGGAGTTTTTATAAGTGAATCTCATTATCTTTTGCCACTTATTAACGATGTTCAATACGATACGATTTATCACGAACATTTAAGATATTATTCTCTCCATAGCTTGAAATATTTACTCGAAATGCACGGCCTTGAAGTATTCCACGTAAAAGAGATTCCTTCACATGGTGGATCGATTCGGGTATATGCAAGTAAAAAAGGTAATTATAAAGTTGATAAAACTGTTTCAAGTCAATTAAAAAAGGAAAAAGGAGTTGTAACGAGCATGGAATCATTTAAAAATTTTGAGAAAAAAGTTATCCAATCAAAACTGGATCTGGCAAAAATAATTAGTGACATTAAAAAGAAAAACGGGAGAATATATGGAATAAGCGCTCCATCTAGAGGAACTACCTTAATTAATTATTTAGGTTTTGATTATGGAATCGTGGATGCGATTGTTGAGATTAAAGGATCATATAAAATTGGAAAATATTTACCTGGAACACTTATTCCAGTACTTGATGAAGAAAGACTTATTAAAGATCAACCTGAGTATGCACTTTTATTGTCTTGGCATATTACAGATGAATTAATTCCAAAATTGAGAGCAAAAGGGTTTAGGGGTAAATTTATAAAGCCTTTACCGATACCGAAGGTGGTATGAGTAAGAAAATCTTAATAAGTGTTATTGTCCCGGTTTATAATGAAAAGGGAAATATTAAATCTGCAGTAAGCCTCTCTGAAAAAGTTATTAAGTATCCCCACGAATATATTGTCGTTTATGATTTCGATGAAGACGATACAATCCCTGTCGCTAAAGAGTTGATAGATAAGGGATTTGGTCTTAGGCTAATAAAAAATAAATATGGTTCTGGGGTCACAAATGCTGTCAGGACGGGCTTTTTAAATGCTGAAGGTGAATGTGTGGTTGTATTTTCTCCTGATGGCGCTGATGACCCTAAAGCTATAAATTTAATGTACGAAAAAATGCTTGAAGGTTACGATTTAATCTGTGCGACAAGATACTCGAGTGGAGGAAAAAGATTAAATCAAAATTCCGTAAAATCTTTTCTTTCTAATTTTGTTGGAATTTCAACCCCATTTGTTTTAGGAATTAATATAACAGATCTGACGAATGGATTTAAGATGTACAAAAGAAGTTTGATTAAAAAAATCAAGCTCAAGTCCGTTGGGTGGGAATTCGGTATGGAGCTGGTAATAAAAGCAAATAGTCAGGGGTATAAAATTTCAGAAGTTCCTGTTACATCAAATAAAAGAACGCACGGAAAATCAAAGTTTAAGTTTTTTTCGTGGCTGCCTAATTACTTGCGATGGCTTTTTTTAGGGATTTATTTGAGATTTAAGTAAGAAAGGGAATTATCTATATTTTTCAAGATGGATTTATTTGAAGCGTTATGAAATTTATCTGTAATTAGTACGCTTTTTTTCTTTCTGTAGGAAATTCTTTCACTTAAAAACTCATTAAATGAAATCTTTTTAATAAGCTTACTATTTAGATTCAACTGATTAGCAGCTTTAATAAGGAGCTCATAATTTGATTTTGAATCTAGGGCGCCTAGATTGTAGATGCCTTGAAGATTATTATTTACTGCAAAGAGAATTGACTGTGCTGCAATAGTTACATATATTGGATTATTTATTTGATCAATAATGCCAGGGAATTCTTTATTTTTAGATAAATTATCTATCATTCTTTGTATGAAATTTTCCTTATTCCCATTGCCAAATAAATTAATAATTCTAAGAGAAGCAGTTTTTTTAAATGTTAGAACTGTGTATTCTCCTTTTTCTTTACTTATTCCATACACACTCTTTGCTTTGGTTTTATCAATTTCGGTGAATTCAAATTTATTTTTGTAACCATCGAAAACTGCATCAGTAGAAATATAATAAAAGGATATATTATTTTTCGATGCAAACTTAGCTAGAAGTCCAGGGATTTTATAGTTAAGGTTGTTTGTAATAGTTTTGTTTTTTTGAGCAAAATCCATTGACGAGATTCCTGCACAGTAAATAATTTTTTCAGGCATTAATTTGTAAATATATTCATAAATATCTTGTGTATTATTCAAGTCTATGTTTGATCTTGGGGGAGCAATCAATTTTTTGTCAATTTTTAGAATGGTTGATCCTAGAAATCCAGAACCACCAAAAAGCAATATTTTCCTAGAAGGCATATCGTTTATTATTTTTAATAATTATTTTATAAATCTCAAGCACGATTCTTATACCTCCAGCATATAAATTCTTTATTGTAAATTAAAATTTTATCTTATTCCAATCCGATGGGTGAACATTTTTCTCATACTAGACTAATAAGCTAGAGCATTATATATTTGTAAAATGTTATTTGTAAATACGGCTGAGCGATTTAACATAGTTTGATAAAAAATATGAAAACCTCTTTAATTCTAACGGTTTTTAACGAAGAAAAAAATATTCTGAATTTTTTAAATTCATTAAAAATTCAAATAAAAAAATCTGATGAAATTCTTATAGTAGATGCGTGTTCTACTGATAATACAGTTCTAGTTATAAAAGGTTTTATAGAAAAAAATAAAAAAATAAACTTAAAGATATTTTCTAAAAATGGAAATATTTCAGTCGGTAGAAATTACGCAATTAAAAATGCAAAGAATGAAATTATTCTTTGTACTGATGCGGACTGTGAATTAGATAAAAAGTGGGTTAAAAATATTTCTATACCTTTTGAAGATAAGAAAATTGATGTAGTAGCTGGTTTTTATAAACCCAAAGCAAATTCAGTATTTGAAAAATGTCTTGCAACATATACAAGTGTTATGCCGGATAAATTGGATAAAGATAACTTTATTCCTTCGTCTAGATCAATTGCGTTTAGAAAATCTGCTTGGGAAAAAATTGGCGGATATCCGCAGTGGCTTGATAGAGGTGAAGACTTATATTTTGCAAAAGCCTTAAAAGAAAAAGGACTTAATTTCAAATTTGCTAAAGACGCATTTGTTCACTGGCCTCAGAGAAAAAATCTTCACGAAGCGTTTATGCAATTTTATGGATATGCAAAAGGAGACGGACAAGCATTAAATATTAGAAACGGAGCTTTATTAGTTTATCTTAGGTACTTTTTAGCAAGTTATCTTATTTTTATAAGTATCTTAGAAAGGTCTATTATTGGAGTACTGTTTGTCGGGATCTTATTTATTTTTTATATACTCTGGAGCATTAAAAAAAATTATTATTATGTGAAAGAAAAGAAAGCAATATTTATTTTACCTTTACTTCAATTTGCCGCAGATTTTGCAATTCTTTCAGGTACGATTTTAGGTTTAATTAGGAGAATTTCTTTTATAAAAATTAAAAAAGTTTTTATTGAAAACAAATTCATATTACTTGTTTTATGGATATATACTTTTTATTTACTTTTTACCATAAACTCTGGGGCACCTGGGATGAATAATCCCTATCCTTTTAATATGGATGAATGGCATCAATTTCAAGCCGTAAGGACTACTGTAGCTTATGGTACTCCGAATATTTTTGGCTCAGCGAATGGAACAATGCTTCATTTTTTAATATCTGCAATTTATCTTGTTCCATTTACGCTAATTGGGTACATAGACCCAATTAATTTACCTGTTACTGATCTATTAATGAGGGGGAGAATCTTCGACCTTTTAAGAATAAATACCTTAATATTTGGATTATTTTCAATTCTAGCTTTGTATTTATTAGCGAAGAAATTAAATATCTCAAAAATAATTACAATATTATTTTTTGTATTTTCTCCGATTTGGATAAGCTTTAGTGGACTTTTTAAATATGATATAGCGCTTTCATTTTTTATTATTACATCTTTACTTATTTTTATTAATTTTATAAAGAATCCATCAGCAAAGAATTATTTTATTTGTGCTGCTATTGCCGCTTTAGCATTTTCTGTAAAATTTAGCGCTTTGCCATTGTTGCCAATTTTAATAATTTCATTTTTTTGTTTTTTTAAAAATCCTTTTCATAATTTAAAAATATTTTTGATAAGCTGTGCGATTTATTTAATTACAGTATTACTTTTTGGTGTTCCAGATACTGTATTTGGAAATGGAAATATAATTCTCTTTTTAAGAGAAAATTTAATTGGATTTCCTTCTTCTGTAGGAAGTTTCAGCTTGGGAATGAATCCAAGGATTTTTTTACTTTTTAAACAATACCCAATAATTTTTGGACACAGTATGTTTTTATTATTTTTACTCTCACTTGTTGGACTTACATATTTCTTGATAAAAGCATGGTTAAAGAAAAATAACTCAAATTATAAAGACGACTTATTTATTCTACTTTCATTTGCATTATTTTATATTAGCTTAATTCCATTAAATTTATATGCTGGGGGAAATAAAAGTTTGGTACTCCTACCGTTTATAGTTTTAATAATTGGACTTTTTTTGAAGAGATCAAAAGATTATGGATTGACTAGAAAAACTGTTCCCTTTTTAGTAATAATAGTTTTAATATTAAATATTTTTGAGACTTTTCTTTGGATAAATTTAAAAAGGGCTGAAAGTCCACAATTTATAGCTTCAGAATGGATAATAAAAAATATTCCTAAAGGAACAGAGATAGGACTTGAAAATGTGCCAATATATCAAGGGATTCCTGATATTTTAGAAAAAGAATTTTATTTCAAGCAAGATGGTTATGGAGAAGCTAATATTTATAAATACTCTATAATTGACTCAAATTCTGAGAAATTACCTAAGGTGATAGTAATATCAAACGGTGAGATCGATAGCATAACAAATAAAAATTCAGTTAAAAAAAAGTTAATTGAAAGATTATATAGAGAGGGTTATGTAAAAAAGTATGATTTACATGCAAAAAAACCTTATAAAATGTCTGAATTAGATTTTCATTTTTCATGGATTGGGTTTGCTCAAACTTCACTTGCTGTTTATATAAAGAAGTAGCATTGTTATAATGCTTTTATGGGATATAAAACACCTGCTTTAAAAGGTATCACCTGGATGGGTTTTCTTAGAGCTTCTACGAGATTAATCGCATTCGTAAGGTTGGCTGTTCTTGCAAGAATACTTTCACCTGCTCAATTCGGTGCCTTTGGTGTTGCTACGCTCGTTCTTTCATTTCTTGAGGTAATTACCGAAACTGGAATAAATGTATTTCTGATACAAAATAAAGAAAAATCTAATGATTATATTAGTTCTGCCTGGATTGTCTCGATTGTAAGAGGTAGTTTAATTGCTCTTTTGTTGGTTTTATTTGCTCCTTTAATCTCTAGTTTTTTTAATTCTCCAGAGTCATATAATATTCTACTCCTTATAGCACCGGTTCCGTTTATTAGAGGATTTATAAACCCTTCAATAATTAATATTCAGAAAAATATAGAATTTCATAAAGAATTTTACCTACGCTCAATTTTGCTTTTAGTAGATGCAAGTGTTGCTATTATTGCAGCTTTTGTAACAAAAAGCGCCGTAAGTATGGCATATGGACTTATCGTCTCTGCGGTCATTGAAGTAGTATTATCTTTTATACTATTTAAACCATGGCCAAAGTTAACTTTCGAGAAAGATAAGATGCTCCATATTTTTAGTAGGGGATGGTCTGTTACTTTAACGGGAATTTTCCTATATTTGTCTGAAAATTTAGACAATATTACTGTTGGGAGAATACTTGGTGTAGGTTCTCTTGGAATTTATCAAAATGCCTATAAGATTTCTACTCTTACGATATCTGAAATTGCTGAAGTAGTAAATAAAGTTACATTTCCAGTTTATTCTAAATTTTCAGATGATAAGCAGAGATTAAGTAATGCGTTTAAGAAAGTCATCTCTTCGTCATCGTTAGTAGCAATAGCGCTTGGAATATTTATTTTTATTTTTGCAGATTTAATAGTTAGAATTATTCTTGGGCCGGATTGGGCTAGCGCAGTTCCAATTGTAAAAATACTTTCTGTTTATGGAGTTCTGCGAACAATTTTTGGAAATGTACCACCATTGCTATTGTCCCTTGGAAAGCAGAAGTATGTTGCAGGAATTGTTTTTGTGAGGCTTTTTGTTTTGGCTATTGTAATAGTTCCTTTAGTAAGTAGATTTGGCATGGAAGGCGCGGCCTATGCAATGGTAATCTCAGTATTTGCAGAAATTCCTCTTATGATATTTTCAGCAAGGAGGGTTTTAAAATAATGAAAGGCCTCAGCCCGGAAATCTACGATACTGATTACTATTTAAACTCAAACTTAGGATCTGAAGAATTTAAAAAATATAAAGGTAAAAAAGTTCATGAAACCATTTATAATTTTGCAAATCTTCTTGGAGACGTTAAGAATAAAAAAATTTTAGATTTAGGATGCGGAAGGGGAGATTTGGTAATTGAACTTGCAAGGAGAGGAGCGCTAGCAACTGGCGTTGATTATTCGAAGGATGGTATAGATTTAGCAAAAGCTGCTCTTAAAATTCAGTCAAAAGAAATAAAAAGTAGAACTAATTTTTTTGTCAAGGATATTGTTAAAACAGATTTTGAAAAGAATAGTTTTGATATTGTAGTTTCCACTGATGTTTTTGAGCATTTATATAAGGAGGAGCTGGAAATTGTCGTTGAGAAGCTTTCAAAAACATTAAATCCAAATGGATTTTTATTAATTCACACAGGGACTAATAAAATTTATCTTGATTTTACTCATATCCTTTGGTGTTATTGGATGGATTTGTTTCTTTTAAAAATTTACAATTTTATATCAAGAAATAATTATCCTGGACTTCCTAAAGACCCAAGAAATGATCTGCATAAAACTCAGCATGTAAATGAACCAACTTATTTTTATCTAAAATCTTTGTTTGAAAGACATGAATTTAAAGGAGAAATTAATTCTATGGTGCCATATAAACCAAATTTAAGCTGGAAAGATAAAATTTATAACATCATAGTTTATCTTTATCCAATATCTAATTATTTTCCGCTAAATTTAATGTTTGCAACCGAATATATTTGCTTGCAAAAGAAAGACACAAAAAAGTAATTTTAAAATTTGGTAGAATCTTCTAGATAAAACTAATGAAAATAGCTTTTTTCCATGAACTGCCATATGGAGGTGCAAGACGCGCTGTTCTTGAGTTTGGAAAAGCTATGGGAAGTGAGCACCAAGTTGATATTTTTTATATCGACGAAAAAAAAGAAGAAAAAGTTGAAAAAATATTTAATAAATCTAAATTTTATAAATTTACACCTCGAAAATGGAGTGGAGGAGATTGGAAATCAAAGTTACATAAAGATACTATAGAGCTTGTTAAGTTATACAAAATCCACAAAGAAATTGCGAAAAATATTGATCAAAAAGATTACGACTTCGTTTTTGTACATGGGTCTAAATTTACCCAAGCACCATTTATTTTAAGATTACTAAAAACCAAGTCAATTTATTATTGCCAAGAGCCATTGAGAATGGTTTATGAAGATCTTTTCGATATTCCAGTTGATTTATCAATTGGTAAAAAAATATATGAAAGAATTAATAGAAACAACAGGAGATTAATTGATAAATATTGTGCAAAAAAAGCAAACATTTTGCTTGCAAACTCAAGATTTACAAAAATGAATATAAAGTCTTGGCTTGGTCTGGATTCTGTAGTGGCATATATGGGAATAGACCCTAAAAGATTTTATCCTGAAAAAGTTAAGAAAGAATTTGATTTGCTTTTTGTGGGGTCCAGAGAAGAAATTGATGGATATTCTTTTTTTGTAAGATCGCTTGATAACATGAAAAAAAAGCCGAGCGTGAGGTGGTTGCTTCGTGAAGATGAGTGGATTGATGACGATAGCAAGTTAAGAGATATATATTCGAAATCAAAAATTTTGGTTTGTACGGCATATAAAGAGCCTTTTGGATTACTTCCAATTGAAGCTCAGGCTTGTGGTCTTGCTGTAGTAGCGGTTAAAGAAGGTGGTTATTTGGATACCGTTGAAAATGATAAGACCGGGATATTATTTAAAAGGAATGAAAAAGTCCTAGCAGAGACACTTAGTGAAATTTTAAAAGACACAAAAAAAGTTGATGAATTTTCAAAAAATGCAATTGAAAATATTAAAAATAATTGGACCTGGGATATAAATTCTAAAAAAATTATTGAGATTGCAAATTCATAAAAAAATGATGCTATAATACCTCAATCTTATGTCGAAAAACATTCTTATTACAGGTGGAGCAGGATTTATTGGGACCAATACTGCGAAATACTATTTAAACAGGAATGATAACGTTACGATTTTGGACAATTTCTCCAGGTATGGTTCTCTAGAAAACATTAAATATTTAAAAAGTTTAAAAAATAAAAATTTAAAAATTATTAAACATGACGTTCGAAAAGATGATAAAAAATTATCAGACACAGTAAAGTCAGCTGACATTATATTTCATCTTGCAGCACAAGTTGCTGTAACAACCTCTGTTGAAAATCCTCTTGAAGACTCTCAAATAAATGTAAATGGGACTCTGAATGTTTTAGAAGCAGCGAGAAAGTCTAAACGAAATCCCATTTTTATTTACAGCTCTACAAATAAAGTTTATGGAAATTTAGGAAATCAAAAAATTGAAAAACAGAAAACGAGATATGTTTTGAAAGACAATTCCTTCGGGATTTCAGAATCTACTCCTTTGGATTTTTATTCGCCATATGGTTGCAGCAAGGGCGCAGCGGATCAATACGTTCACGATTATAATCGAATTTATGGGCTTCGAAGTATTGTTTTTAGACAATCTTGCATTTATGGTCCTCATCAATTTGGCATAGAAGATCAGGGATGGATCGCCTGGTTTTTAATTGCAATAATGAAAAATAAAAAAATTACTATTTATGGAGATGGCAAACAGGTTAGAGATTTACTTTTCGTAGATGATTTAGTAATTGCTTATGACCAAGCCATAAAAAACATTAGTAAAACGGAAGGAAATGTATACAACATTGGGGGTGGGCCAAAGAATACAATTTCTGTTTGGGCTGAGCTTGAGCCGATTTTAAGAAAATTATTTAATAAAAAAATAAATGCAGGTATAGCAGATGAAAGACCAGGAGACCAAAAAATATTTGTTTCCGATATTCGAAAAGCTAAAAAAGATTTTAATTGGACACCTAAGAATAATGTAGAAACAGGTATTGAGAAATTATATTTCTGGCTTAGAGAAAATGAAAAAATAATTAATAAGTATTAAACCCGTTGATTAAATTGTAATTGCAATAAATTTTAATATAAAAAATATTGACCCCCATAGAGAAAGATTTAAAGGCATTAATAATCTGCCTGTTTATGATATTAAGAATAAGAAAGTGATAAAGAAAAAGGAAATATGCGAATAATAAAAAATACATTTTCGTACCAATGAATAAAAATATAATAGTCTCAATTATAATAGTAAATTATAAAGTAAGGGATGAACTATTTGAGTGCATTGATTCTATTCTTAAAACAAAACAAAATATAGAGCTGGAGATAATAGTAGTTGATAATTCGGAAAAGGATGAAGTTAAATCCGATTTAAAAAAGAAATTTCCAAAAGTTAAATATATTAAAAGTAAATCAAATCTTGGGTTTGGAGCAGGAAATAACTTAGGAGCAGAATCAGCCAAAAGTGAGTATTTATTTTTTTTAAATCCTGACACTAAAATTATAAAAGGAAAAATATCATCACTCGTAAAATTTATAAAAAATAACAAAAAAGTTGGAGCTGTGGCGCCACAGTTACTGAACGATAAAAATGAAGTTTATGATGAGCAGGGGGCTCGGGAGTTAACTCCGAAAAGAGCAGTAACTATATTGTCATTTATAAACAGACTATTTCCAAAAAATAGATTCTGGAAAGAATATTGGAAAATACCTTGGGATAAAAAAAGAGTGAAAAATGTAGATGTAATTCCTGGGACTGCATTTATGATTAAAAAAGAATTATTTGAAAAAATAGGTGGGTTTGACGAGAAGTATTTTTTGTATTTTGAAGAATTTGATTTATGTAAAAATTTAATTAAATCAGGATATAAAAACTACATACTTCCAGATTTAAAATTGGCACATAAATGGGGAGCAAGTACTAAGAAAAATGAATCCTCTAAAAAATATTTTATTCAGAGTAGATTTTATTATTTCAGAAAAAATTATGGTTTAATAAAAAGTTTAATTGTAGAAAACCTTTTAAGACTTAATAAAGAAAGCGTAATAATTTTAGGAATAATAGTTCTTGGTTTAGGTTTAAGAATTTATAATCTTAGTTACGCGATGCAATTTCTGGGTGATACTGCATGGTTTTTCATTGCTGCAAGAGATATTCTCGAAAATGGTCAATTGCCACTCGTAGGTATAACTTCAAGTCATGTTTGGCTGCATCAGGGGCCATATTGGAGCTATATATTAGCAATTATTTTAAAAGTCTTTGGATTTAATCCTTTGAATGCTGGATATTTTACTATTATTTTAGATTTATTAACTTTATTTTCACTATATTTGTTTTGTAAAACATTTTTTAACCATAAAATCGCAATGCTTAGTGCACTTCTGTATGCAATTTCACCTTTTATTATAATTTCTGCGCAAATACCTTATCACACGAACCCAATTCCACTTTTGGTGATTCTTCTATTAGCTTCAATTTTAAAATGGGTCAGGGGAGAAAGATATTATTTTCCGATTTCTATTTTTTTGCTAGCGGTGCTTTATAATTTTCAAATCTCTTCAGTGCCACTTTTCATAAGCTTTATGGTTATTTGTGCATTTGGATTTATAAAACGTAAAAAATGGTTTATGAAAATATTGAACATAAGAATATTTTTAATATCTTTACTAGCTTTTACCGTCCCAATGATTCCTATGCTTTTATTTGATATAAAAAATGGTTTTCCACAGACGCTAAAAGTAATAATTTGGATTTTTTATAAAATTGCTGTATTTTTCGGATACCCTCCTGTAAATCCTGCATTTGCAGACGAACCAAGAAGAATATTTTTCGAATTTGTATTACTGCATTTAGGGAGAATATATTTTGTAATGAATAATTATATTGGTTTGATTTTGTTCATAATATTTATTTCTATATTTATATTTGGAATTATAAAAAGTAAATATAAAGATCTCTCACTTAATGTTGTTTTTATTTTTTTTATTATTCCAGCAATAGCATTTTTAGGAATGAATTCAAGATCTCAAGCATATCTGCCTATGTTTTATCCCACAATGATTATTATTGCTTCTTATTCCATAACAAAAATATTAAACAAAAATAAATTTATAGGTGGCTTGATTGTGCTCACAATCTTATTTGTTAATGTATTTGGAATTATTAATTATCCGAAAAGTTCAGTTTCCTTAAGCTTGAGAACAGAAGCCGTAAAAAAGATGATTAATGAAGCAAATGGTAGTGCATATAATATGGTTGGAGAAGGCCCCTCAAGTGAGTTTGCAAGCTTTATTTATCCCTATGAATACCTAGCTTGGTATTTGGGAAATCCATCTTCAAATACAGATGAAAAAATAAAGTTTTATATTACGGATAGAGCTGATACTATAGTAATTAGAAAACAGATTAACATAAAATGATAACAGCAATTGTGCTTACAAAAGACGAAGAGAAAAATATTGTAGATTGCATTGATGGTTTAGGATTTTGCTCAGAAATTATCATCATCGATGATTACTCGATTGATAAGACATTTGAAATAATTGAAAATTTGTCTTTAAAAAATAAGAAATTAAAAGTCTTTAAAAGACAACTTGATAATGATTTTTCAGAGCAAAGAAGATTTGGGATTGGAAAGAGTAGTAATGATTGGATTTTTTTCGTTGATGCAGATGAAAGGATAACTCCAGAACTTGCTACGGAAATAAAAGAAAATTTAACAGTAGATAATAGGTATGGAGGATATCTAATTCCTAGACACGATTTTATGTGGGGAAAAAGTCTAGATCATGGGGAGACAGGGAATATAAAGCTATTAAGACTTTTTAACAAAAATAATGGAAAGCTTGAAGGGAAAGTTCATGAAATATGGGTTACAAAAAAAGATGTTGGGAGATTAATAAATCCTATTTTGCATTATCCACATCCTACAGTCAGTGAATTTTTAAGAGAAATTAATTTTTATACAGATCTTCGGGCAAAAGAGCTGTACGATAAGAAAGTTAAAGTAAACGCATTTTCTATAATTCTATATCCCTGTGCTAAATTTATAAGAAATTTTATTTTTAAGAGAGGATTTTTAGATGGAGTTGCTGGATTAGTCCATGCAATTTTAATGAGCTTTCACTCCTTTCTTGTTCGTGGAAAGCTTTGGTTTCTTTGGCAAGATAAATAGACTTTTATATTTATCAAAAAAAATAGATATTGCTAAACAAACTGCAGGGAGAACTGGGAGCATATATCTTGAAAAATTTTCGATTAGAGTAAAAGGTGAAAGAGAAAAAACAAAAATTAATGAAAATAACATCCAATAAAAACAAAATTTAATTAATCTGTCTTTTTTTCTAAATTTATAAAGGAAAAATAAAGCAAAGAAATTTAAAATTAAGTAAATCGAACCTGACAGGAAAATGCGGTATTGTCCCCAATCTAAAGTTCTATATAGGTCATGAAATATTTGAATAAAACCTATTCTTACAACTCCATAATTCTGGTCAAGATTTTTAAATTGGATAAGTAGGTCATCTTTCCCAAAAATTAAAAAATTATAAACAATAAGAAGTGAAGAAGTTAGTGCAAATCCAATCAGGACTCTACTAATTTCTTTATATTTTTTTTCAAAAAATAAAATTATAAATGTAGCCAGTAAAAAACATCCCGAGATTATCCTTACGTTAAATGCAATTCCTATGATGAGTCCTGAAGTAAAATAATTTTTCTTTATAAAAAAATAAAGAGAGGAAAGAAGTAAAAAGGTTGTTAATGGTTCGCTTGATGCTTTGGAAGTTTGCATAAGCCATACAGGAGGAAAAAATGCAAACAAGAAATTTATAAAAACATTTTTGAAAATTTTCCACATTAAATAAAATGAGATCGCAAAAATAACTAGATTTAAAATTATGCCAATTGCTATAATTTGATTAATTAGGTAAGTGAAAGGCAGAATTATTAACAAGTATCCTGGGAAAAGTCGTTGGTCATAGGCACCGAAATTTGGATTATTTATAAATCCATTTTTTAAAGAGTTAATATAATATACATATCCTTCTTGTTCAAATGAAAAATTTGGGTTTTCTCTGTTAATTAAGATTAAAATTAATCGAATGCCTATCGCTAGAAGCAAGATGACAATTAGTGTTTTCTGAGTGTTTAATTCAGATTTTTTAATAATATCCATATAATCTTAAATGTTATAATAGCTTAAGTATAATTTAAAGTGACTAAAGCCGCATTTTTTTTCATATTCTGGAGTATTCTCATTTTAATCATCTATGTATATTTTCTGCTTTGTAGAGGAGGATTATGTTTGCAATAGCAATTTTAATTGGTATTTACTCTTATATAATTTTTGCTCTTGGGATAGTGGGATTTTTGTCTAAGATTCCAGTTTTGATTTCTACTATAATTTTTCTTTTTGGCGCTGCATTATATTTTAAAAAGCATAGGGAAGATCTTCCAAGATTTCAAATTAAAAACCGAAAATTTAAACAACTATTTATTCTATTTTGTGTCTTCGCAGTCATAAATCTAGTCGGAGTATTAGGGCCTGAAATTTCTTTTGATGCTTTGTGGTATCACCTGACCATTCCCAAAATCTTTATCGATGCACATAAAATATTTTTTATTGAAGGAAACATTTTTTATTATTCACTAATGCCAAAACTTACGGAAATGCTTTATATTCCAGCATTAATGTTTGGTAATGAAAACCTTCCAAAGTTTATTCAATGGTCTTTTGGTATTCTAACAAGCATCGTTGTTTACAAGATTTCAAGAAAATATTTTGATGAAAAAGTTTCATTTTTTGCTGTGCTTATATTTTATGGAAGTTTGGTAGTGGCTTGGGAATCGACTGTAGCATATATAGATTTATCTCGAACTTTTTTTGAGGTGATGGGACTTCTTGGATTTATAAATTGGTATGAAACAAAAGATAGGAAATGGTTGGTGGAATCAGCAGTGATGGTAGGATTTGCAATGTCTACAAAAAATTTGGCGATTGGGAGTCTAGTAATTTATTTTGTTTTATTTTTATGTGCAGATAAAAATTATAAACAGATGATAAAAAATGCGATATTATTTGTGCTCGTAGCAATATTAACAGCATTGCCTTGGTATCTCTATGCGTATATGTTTTCAGGAAATCCTATCTATCCATTTTTTGATAAGAGAATAGTTTATAATACTTCATCAGCAATTAATTTAATTACGTTTCCAAAAGAAGCGTTTGATTTTTTCTTAAAACTTGCAGATCCTATTTCTCCTCTATTTTTAATATTCTTACCGTTAATAATAATTTATTTTAGAAGATTTAATAAACCATTAAAATTAATCGCAATTTACTGCTTGGTAGCAATAATAATTTGGTATATAACTCCACGTACTGGTGGAGGGAGATTTATTCTTCCTTATCTTCCTGCTTTTTCGGTGGTCGCAATCGCAGCAATAAGTGAGTTTAAAGATAAAAGAATTAAAAAGTTTTCATATTTTTTAATTATTTTGGTATTTGTAATTAATTTGACTTATAGAGCAGTTGCAAATTCCAGATATATACCAGTCATAATTGGAAAAGAGTCAAAAGATGAATTTTTAACCAAAAATTTAAATTTTAATTTCAGTGAATTTTATGACACAGATGGATTTTTTAAAGAGAATATAAAAAAAAATGATAGAGTACTTCTTTTCGGATTCCACAATCTTTATTACGCAGACTTTCCATTTGTAGACTCTTCATATATTAAAAAAGGTGAAGAGTTTAACTTCGTCGCGACCCAAAACTCTGAACTTCCAGAAAGATTTAAAAATTGGGATTTAATTTATGTTAATGATCTTACAAAAGTTAAAGTATATACTTTAGGAAGAATAAAATGGCACTACTAAAATATTTGTTTCCAATACTTTTCTTGGCATTTTCTTTCGGAGAACTAGCGCGAATAAGACTTTTTGCATCAGTTAATTCAGGAATATTCGATCTAATATTAATTTCTATTCTAGGGATTTGGTTTTTATTTTCCAAAAAATCAAAATACACCCTTTTAAAACCACTTCTACTTTTTTCAGGTCTAGCACTTTTTTCTTTAGTTATTAATTTTGGAAAATTTCATGTTGATCAGATTTTTATTTCGTCACTTTATCTTGTCAGATTTATTTTATACTCGGGAATTTATTTTGTCTTAGTTGATCTAGATAAAAAAAATATAAATCGCATTTCTTTTTATATGCTTTTTTCAGGTCTAGTAATAATAATTTTAGGTTTTCTTCAATATTTCTTTTACCCAAGCTTAAAAAATTTATACTATCTGGGATGGGATGATCATATGTACAGGTTGTTTTCCACTTTTCTTGACCCAAATTTTACCGGATCATTTTTTGTTTTGTTTCTGGTGTTTGTATATATTCTCAAAGAAAAGTTATTTCCAAAAAAATACTTGTGGGCTTCATATCTTGTAATAGCTTTAAATTTGATTGCGATAGTTCTGACATTTTCTAGAGGTGCTCTTTTAATGCTTCTAGTTTGCGTAGTTACATATTCCTTATTATCTAAAAACTGGAAAATTACTGGAGGAATCATTGTCGGATTTATTTTGGTATTCTTTATTCTTTCTCCTAAGTTTTATGTTGAGAATATGAATTTACTTCGCTTCGCTTCCACTGAAGCAAGAATTGAGTCAGCAAAAAGGGGATTATCTATTTGGCAGGAAAATCCGATGGGAGTAGGATTCAATACTTACAGATTCGCTCGCAAAGCTTATGAGCCCACAGATTGGACTAATTTTGGTCCAAGTCATGCTGGGAGTGGTATTGATAATAGTTTAATTTTGGTTCTTGCTACAGCGGGTTTTATGGGCTTTGGCGCGTATGTGTACCTGCTTTATAGGATATTTAAATTGGGTTATTCGAATATTCATGAGAAAGTTAAAGAAAATAAGTTTGCTTTAGTGCTTGTTATTTCGCTCGTTGGACTTACGGTAAACAGTTTATTTATCAATAGCCTTTTTTATAGCTTTTTATTATTTTGGATTTTTGTTCTTGCTGGACTTACTGAGAATAGTTCACGTGAATGATTTTTTCAGTTGAATTTCCAGCTCCATCAGTAGAAACTACTTTGATTTCATTATCCCCACCTTTAAGAGTTAAGAAGTAAGACCATTCATTTTGGTTATTAAGAATTGCTTGAAAATCATTGACGATTACGCTACTGTCGGGATCACTTTTTCCTTTTACTTCAATTGGATTTGCTCCTGAAATTTGTGCGCCATCAGAAGGAGAATCGATACTAAGCTCAGGTCCCTTTATTTTATAAGAAACTGTTTGAGAAGGTGAGAATTCGCTTTCAGAAGCGCCTTTAAGAGCTTTTGCTTTTATGATATTTTCGCCGTCAGTAAGTTCAATATTTGTTTCGAAATCACCATTTTCATCAGCTTTTACTTCTGCTTCTTTGCTACCATTTAAATAAACATAAACGGTGAGTCCTGAAATGGATGATCCTCCGATTCTCAAAAGCTTTTCTTTGGTTGCTTTGGGTAGTCCATCTAAATCTGGAGCTGAAACAAATTCTTTTTCAGTTTCCATAGTTTCTTTTTTATCAGGTGAGCTAGTAATTTTTCCAAATAAAAAGCTGGCATCACTAATAAGTGGTAATCCAAATTTGAATAGAAGTGCGAGAATAATAATTATTCCCAAGACACTAAAAATGAAAGTGTTTCTGGATTTTCTTTGAAAACTTTTATTTAGTCTTGATCTTTTTGGCATAGGTTCTTGATTTGTTTTTGGAACATTACTGGAAGAAATATTTTCTTCTCCATCTATTCTAATATTAGCACTTTCGATAGGTGTTTGATTATCCGTCATTTTACATTTTTGTATTTAAGTATGTGGTCGTCGTATCCATTTTCAAGTTTAATGCCATTTGGAAATTTTCCTAAAACTTTATATCCGGCTTTCTCATACATTCGAACTGCTTTCTCATTACTTGCGAATGCAGTTAAAAATATTATTTCCAGGTCTGGTAGAGTTTCTATAGCCTCTTTTTCTATTTGATCCAGTAGAATTTTTCCAATTCCTTTTCCCCTGTAATCTTTAGCAATAGAAATTCCAAGTGTTCCGATATGCCTTTCAGTTCTTTTTCCAAGATCTATCGCAGAATTGCCAATTAGTTTATTGTCCGCGAATACCAAAAGCATTACTGATTTTTTATTCAAAATTTGTTCTAATTTCGAATTTAAAAAAGAAATTTCAGTCTCTAAAGTCTCATGTTCGCCTTGATACGCGATAAATGTTCTTTCATCAGACAGAGTATTTATGTAATCTGTCATGACCTGGGCATCAGAAGAGTCTGGATATCTAATCAGAATTTCTATTCCTGTTTCTGTTTTGCCTTGAAATACTATTTTTGTATCCATATTAATTAACTGATTGTAATTTATCTTTAACTACTATATTTATAGCCAGTAATTTTAGTGAGCCGAAGATGAAGATCGAACTCACGGCTTGCTCTTTATACCATTAAATTTTGTTGAGCCGTTTCTCGGGATTGAACCGAGGACCTACTCTTTACGAAAGAGTTGCTCTACCACTGAGCTAAAACGGCACAGCTCGTTAATTTTACGTAAAAAAGTCCGAAAGGGCAAGAAAATCAACTAATGTTGATTGACATTATAGGTTTTGATAAAATTCCGTCCATGAACATAGAAGCAGGTCCAAATATTGGTAGTTGGGAAAGTTACGGTGGGGGAGTTTTTAGAAGAGAATCAAGTTTCCCTGATGGTAAAAGAGTATTAGAGAAAAAGATTACGACTGGATTTAAAAAAGAGTCGAGGCAAGAAACTTATCCAGATGGAATGGAGAGATTTTCAAGTTTTACTGACAGGGAAGAATTCCTTAAAAATATTGGAAGCGTTGCTTTACTTGAATCTATTGCTCCACCTGTAGAAATAAGATATCAATTTGACGGGACCCAAGTTTCACTATTTTTTTCTGATGATGGCCAAACACATATCTTGATGTCTTTTGGTGAGTTTGGTACTTCCTGGGTGAGTAGAAATCATTCTACTTTTATATATGCGAATTATGATACTGAAGGTAAAATAGCGAATTTGTCATTAAAAACAGACGAGATTAAAGAAAAAATAGAGCATGAAGAATTTGATGATTCTTATGCTGCACTTCATGAGCTCATGTCATATATCGACCATGATCTAGATGAATATTCGGGTATAATACAGGGTGGTATTATTCATCTAAATGAGCAGATAGAAAGATTTTCGAGTGATCAAAATACTCTAGATTTTCTGAGGGGCTTTAGCTCTATTCTTTACGAGAGAGTTTTAGATATGATTGATGACCCAATAGAACGAGAGAAAGCAGACGTAAAGCTTAAAAAAATTGGACTGGAAGATGATATTTTATATCGTTTGCTTGTAGAGGCAGACCCAGGAGAAACAATAAGTAGAAAGGCATTAGAGGATATAGAAAGTGGAGAATTTATAAAAGATATTATAAGTAGTTCAGTAGATGTTGCTTCAAGATCAAATCGTTTTTATTCGAAACGGAGAGTGTCGATAAATGTGTCAAATGAGAATGAATTTACATATCGAGAAACAGAACTTGATTCAGAAAAAGAACTCGAGGGCTATGCGCTAGTAGCTGAAGATAAATTTGAGTGGGATGAAGTTATTAAAAGTCAGGATATGGAAATAAGTTTTAGTATAAACGAGAATATGCTTAAGATTTTATGGAAAAGAAGTGATAGGCAGGTGTATATGGCAGAGATTCCATATAAATTAACTGATAAAAATGCATATAAAATAGCGAAGGATCCAGATGCAGACTTCAGGGTAGTAAGAGATCTAATTCCAGCTAGTCTTCAAAAAGTAGTTTAATGCTATAATTTTAGGAATTCATGAATAAGTCACTTTCTTGGTTTATTTCTCGCATCGCATTAATTATTTTTGCCTACATAATTCTTTATTTTGGCCTGAATGGTTTGACTAGCACTTACAGAGAGGGTGATAGTATTAATTATCATATTCCGATCGCTGAAGCCTTTTTAAATGGAGACATAGTTAATCCAGCAAATTTTCAAGCGGAAAGATTTCTCAAGTATTCACCTGGAAGTAGTGAGGCAGTTATAGCTGGATTAATGCTACTTAAGATTCCAATAAATGTTTTTAATGTAATTGCAGTTATCGTTTTGTTTGGAGTTTGTTTCTTCACTGCTAGACGGTTTCTCATGGAAAAAGATTACGCGATAATTTTCGCAGGAAGTATAGTGACACTTCATACTATGACTCGATGGATAAATACCCAGGTTGTAGATATTTGGATAGCTATTTGGTTTTTTTTGGTTCTTGGTCTTTTAGAGAAGCCGGAAAAATCTATAAAGTATTTTTTATTCCTAGGTTTTGGAGCTGGAATGTTAATTGGATCCAAATATTCAGGGCCACTTTTTCTTTTGGTTTTAGGAATTTTTTATTTTAAGAAGATTCTAAAATTCATAAATTTAGAAAGAATAATAGCCTTTCTAATTCCATTTTCACTAGCAGGACTTACTTGGTATTTTAGAAACTTTTTAGTGACAGGAAATCCTATGTATCCTCAAGGATTTCTTATGTTTAAGGACGGAGGATTTAAAATTTTGAACATAAATGTTTGGCGGGCTACATTTTTATATCCGAGCGGAATAAGTAACTTTATAAACGCCATAATTAGCGAGTTCGGCTTATGGTCAATTTCGATTTTTACTCCACTGTTATTGTTAAATAAAAAAATCAGAAATACAAATTATGTAAGTTTGATTTTCATTGGAAGCTTCGTGTTTGCTATCTTCCTTTTTCTTCCATCAGATAGACATTATAATATAGCTGTATCAGTTTTCAGATATTCTTATCCAGCGTTTATTACATTTATTCTAGCGATATTTTTACTTGCTAAAAAGTTTAAAAAGGAAAATATACTTATTATTTTCGCTCTCGCAAATATGATTATAATTCCAGAGCTAGCATATAGACCAAAATTAATTTTTTTACTTTTGCCAATAGTTTTTATAGTTTTTTATGAAGATGAAGTGGTGAAATTTATTAAAGGTAAAGCTCGGCAAGTAAATTAAAAATAAGTTTAATCCCAGTAATGGTATGAAGCTTACTCTTGCCCCATTTTCTGGCGTTTTCGCGAGTAGGAACTTCCATAAGTCTATATTTTTTCTTCAGGCATTTGACCACAAATTCCTGTTCTATATCAAAACCGTCTGCTTTAAGGTCTAGTTTTAGAGCCACAGATTTTTTGACAGCGCGAAAGCTAAAAAGCACATCGCTATAACCAGTGTTAAACCTTTTGTTTACCAGATAGGCAAGGAAATCTGCGCCGCCTGATCTGGCGATTCCCCAGAAGTCCATGTTTAGATCATAGCTTCCGCCAGTGCGCCTCGAACCAATCACGGCATCTGCTTTATCTTGAAAAAGGGGATTTAATAAAGAAGGAATTTCTTTTTCATTATGTGATCCATCAGCGTCAAAGAACAGAAGATATGGATTCTTGGCTTTTTTAATTCCAATGCGCACTGCGTCTCCGCGACCAACACCATTATCTAGAATATAGTGAGCTCCAAACTTCTTTGTAATTTCCTTCGTAGAGTCCGTAGAATGCCCATCAACGACGATTATTTCGCTTCCGTATGGCTTTACACTTTTCAGTATTCGAAGCAGCCCTTCGCCTTCATTACGTGCTGGGATAATTACTGTAACTTTTGATTTATTAAAACGAGTCGCTTTTGTTGCCATTACAAGCTATTCTATGAAATTTAAATCAAAAGGGCAATATAAGTTTTGATGTTGATATAATACACATGATGAACAAGCAGAAGACTGCATACTTGAATATTTGGGAATATCCATCAAGGCTTGATGATCCAATTCATTGGTATGCTAAAGCTTGGAGTTATGCTTCTACCTCTCACTATCTAATGGTTCATTTTGAAAATATAAAAGATGGCGAAAAGCTAGAGGATGTAGGTCATTTATTTAACGCTATTCAAGCAGTACCTTTTATAACAGGAATAGCAATAGAATTATTTATGAAAGGTTATCTTGTGTTTCAAGGTGTCGATTCTGATGAGCTAATGAGTGAGTACAGGCATAATCTTAAAAAAATTCGACAAAAATGCTGCACATACGATGATAAAAGATTTTTAAATCGCGAATTGATATTCTTCACTGATAAGCTTGGAGAGCAAATAATGAGTAAAGGGGGAATTAGATATCCTGATAAGCTCAATACTGGCGTATACTTTGAAGATTTTAATATTGCTTTAATTACTTTAGAAAAAATTACTACAGAAATTTCTTCTGACGTAGTTAAATAAGTATCTCTAAGTTAGCAAAAGTTGTAAATTTAATTTCTATATTTGCAGCGTTCGATGACTTTGATTTTGATAAGTTTGGTAAGATAAGAGAATGGATGAAATAGTTGTTTCAGAGCCTTCAGGAGAACTTCCCATATCCGGTCAAAAATTAGGAATGATTGTGAGCGCTATGGAATCTTCAGCGCTTGTGGTTTATGATAGTGCGCCTGGTCAACAAATCCTAGAAGGAGATATTGATGGATTGGGTTTTAGAGTAAGAATGCCACATCTGAGAAAAGGAAAGCATGCAAATGTAGGAATTGTTGATATTAATGATGTCGATGGTAGTGTTTATTCATTTGTTTTAAGAAATAAATCTCATGATGCGAAGAAACATCAGGAAATAGTTAAAAATCATCCAGGAGTTAGAGGTTTACTGCCAAGGCAGTACGACATTGTTGGGGACTGGGTAGTTTTGGAAAGGTTGCAAGGGTTAGAGCTAGAAGAATTATTAGATAGAATGGATACGGATTCTGATTTTGTGGTTAAGTACGCAGAAGAAGCCTGGAGTACAATTCAATCAGTTTTGGGAGAGGGACTGGAAACACAAGATGTTAGATTTGCAATCGGTCATAATGTTATGGTTAATCCTGAATCTGCAAAGGTAAGACTGATTGAGCAAACTTCTCTCTCAAAGTCGCCAAGAGGTTATTCGGGAAATGAGAGATTAACGCGAATGCTGATGAATGAGCTGGAAGGTGCAAATGAATATTCTGATTCGCAGCTGCAGTTTTTGATTTCACTTTTTGGAAAAGCAATAGAAGTAAATGATCCAAATCAATTATTTGTGAGAGGAAGGGCAATTAAGAAAGGGCATCCTGATTTCGAAGATATTTGGAAGTCTTATTATGGAGGCAGCATGATTCTTAAGTCCGAGGGAAATGATAAGCCTTGGTATTTAGAGCAGAGAACCACCGAGCCGCCAGAGACTCTTGGCTTTTGGGAACAAGGAGTTACAAGAACTTTTTCTCCTGCATTTTGGGATTCTGTTAATGCTGGTTCAGTTGAAGGATTGAGAGATGTATTGAATTCTGGAGCAGGTAGAGCTGAAATTACTGATCCTAATGACTTTAGGAGTAGACCTATTTTAATTATTTAAACAAAGCTAGGAAAATTAATTTTTGTGTTTGCACGTTCGATAATGTTGACACTGGCTTTTGAAGTGATATAATCCCCGTTAATATGTTAAATCCAGATAAAAGACCCATGCTTGGCGCAGCGATTGTATTAGGCACCTTTGCTGTTTTAGGAGGAGGAATAGCAGCAAATAACATTGGAGATTTTTATAGAAAAGCAAGCGAAAGACGAGCTGCAGAAGAACAATCTAAAAGAAATGAAGAACAGGCTTGGCTTACACGGGTCGCAAGCGACCGTCTAGGTGAATGGGGGCTTACTGGAGAAGTGACCGTAACAGGAGGACCAGAGGTTGTAGTCCAAAAAAATGAGGATGGTTCTGAAATTCTCATGATTAATTTCACTTGGCTTGATCCTGATGGAGAAACAAGTCATTTTGCATCCTTACATCCTAGAGCAACAAAAATAGATGTAGTTAAATCTGAAGATCCTCAAGCTGAATCAACTATGGAAGTAGACTTTGAAGATTTGTCAGGTCTAGGATATAACATAGCACTCGCCGACACATACGAGATTATGGGTGAATATAGGGAGCCGGAATATCCATTGGAGGCTTTTTCATCAAGAGTTACTTTTAATTTGAATCCAGTTGATCTCCAAGCTTTTAATGATTCGCTTGGAGCACAGCCTCTTCAAGATCCATCAGTAAATTCATAAAGTTCATTTGTTTGATTACTCCGTTTCTTATATTGGTGATTGTATACGTTTTTAATTGATTTGTAGCTATTTTATGGCTATAATCCATTCTCATGTCGCCAGAACGTCAAATGTCAGATAAAAGCAGAAGGTATAGAGAAAGAGATGCTCGCTTAGGGATTGATCGGAAATGGCCTGAAGACAAGCCGCCTGGAAAATTTGTAGGTGATCTTTTAGGTTGGGATCAAGAAAAATTTACTGGGCCTGCAAGAGGTTTAGATCGGGCTGTGGAAAGGGCGCAGAATTTCGAACTTTGGAGTCCCGAAATTGAAGAAAGAACCTTAAGATTTGCGACATCTTTCGGGCTTTTATATGCAGAAAATTATCTTCAAGCTGCAAATAATATAAGAATTTTGGATGGATTAAGAGAGGCTCCAGTCAATCACCAAGCCCAAGATACCCTGTATGAAGTCTCACTTGATGCATATAGAACTTTAAAAAGAAAAGCAGGTCAGTTTTTCTTAAAATCCTATCCTGCTATGATTAAGCTTGGTCAAGATCCACATCAATATTTAGCTAGGGTTCAAAGTGCTAAAAGCGCTGGAGGAAGTTTGTTTGCTGCAAAAGTTGCCACATATTTACCAGACGTAATTGGAAAGGGTGGAAATCCAGATGAATTTAGCGCTGCTGCTTTAGCTGTTAGGCATGACGTTTCTTTTAAAACATCTTCGTTATTTATGTCACTTGCATCTGAAGTAGCTAGTGAAGGTGAAGGAAGGATGTTTGATTTTAAAGATAGAGTGATAGAAAGCGCAGAAGTATTGGGACCTGAAACTACTGCCTGGGCTCTGCCAGCATTTGTTTATCTAGAGCATCGAGCAGGAGTAAATAGCGCACAAACTCAAGCAGAAATCGCAGAAATAATTAAGCAAAAAGGAGATAAAGCTGCGCAGTGGTATATCGCGGGACTCAGGCGTATTGGAGGTGCAATGATAAACCCTGATGACGACCCAAGTAAATATAGACGTAGATTAGAGCATCCTGAGGATATTATTCCTACTGTGCAAACGCTTGAAGATTTTAAAGCAGTCTATCCGCAGGTTTTAGATCGGCTTGGAATTACCGCTGCATCTTTTTTCTCACGTACAGTGGAATTTACTGACCCAGCTTCTTATATGGATGCTATGGTATATGCTCAAGGAGTAATAGGCAAGCCATTATTTGATAAAGCATTATGGGCAATCATAAGATCTTCTAAAGGGGCTTGGAATCATGGTGAAGCCACAAGCGCTTGGATGATGTTTAATCATTTAGTTAGTAAATATAGGAGAAATCCTGATGAGAAGTTTTCTGCACTTATGGATTATGCAGTTAAAACAGCAAGCTTTAAAGACAGTCGACTTGGAACTTTATCTCCTCGTAGAAAAATGTCAGAAGAGCTACAAGCTAGATATGGATTTGAAGGATATAGTTCTGATTATGCCTCTACAGACGAAGGAGAAACAGAGCTATATAGAAAGTGGAGAGCCCCGCAACGTGAAGCAACTCAGAGATGGCTAGCAAGTCAAAATAAATCTTAATCCTTCGGTGCTTTTAATCTAATTTCTGTGTTTTCTTCGTTCGGCGACTTTGAGCTGGAGGATGCTTCTTCGAAGTTCTGTCTCGAGTTGTGCTAATTCTTCTTGAGATTTACTTTCTGATTTCATTTTTTCAGCTTTAGCTCTAGCTTGTTCTACTTTTGCAATTTCAATATCTTCCGCTCTGACCGCATAGTCCCCAAGAATATTTACTTTATTATTATTTACTTCCATATAGCCTCCCATAATAGCTATTGAATCAGTTTTATTCCCATTTTTTATTTGAAGTTCACCTGGTAATACTTGTGTTAAGAGGGAAATATGATGAGGCAAAATTCCAAGCTCTCCTTTTACAGTTGGCACAAGAACTTCATCGGCTTCACCCGAAAAGATCTGGGCTTGGGGAGTTAAGATATCAACTGTTAGTTTCATAATTAGTGGAGTTAGAGCAAATGCTCTAAAAATTACATCTTCTTGGCTTTTTCTACAGCTTCTTCAATTGTTCCTACGTATATAAATGCACTTTCTGGTAGCTTATCATGTTTTCCATCAAGAATTTCTTTAAATCCTTTTACAGTGTCTTTAATAGATACATATTTTCCAGGAGTTCCAGTAAAAACCTCAGCTACGAAGAATGGCTGAGATAAGAATCTCTCAATCTTTCTAGCTCTTGAAACAGTAAGCTTATCTTCTTCTGAAAGTTCGTCCATTCCGAGGATCGCGATAATATCCTGAAGATCTTTGTATCTTTGAAGAACTTTCTGAAGCTGTCTTGCTACTTCATAGTGTTCTTCTCCCACAACTTGCGGATCAAGAATTCTTGAAGTACTTGCAAGTGGATCAACTGCAGGATAAATACCTTTATCAGCGATTGATCTTTCAAGAGCGATTGTAGCGTCAAGATGTGAGAATACAGCTACTGGTGCTGGGTCTGTATAGTCATCCGCAGGAACGTAAACAGCTTGAACAGAAGTAATAGAACCTTTCTTGGTAGATGTAATTCTTTCTTGTAATGCTCCCATTTCGGAAGCTAATGTTGGTTGATATCCTACAGCGGATGGCATGCGTCCGAGAAGAGCTGAAACTTCAGATCCTGCCTGAGCAAAACGGAAAATATTATCGATAAACAGAAGCACGTCTTCTTTTTTCTGATCTCTGAAATATTCAGCCATGGTAAGAGCGGTAAGAGCTACGCGGGCGCGGTTGGCAGGAGGTTCGTTCATTTGTCCGAATACCATCACAGTTTTATCCATGGTGTTTGAATTTTTCATTTCATTCCAAAGATCATTTCCTTCACGTGAGCGTTCTCCAACACCTGCAAAAACAGAGTGACCTTTGTGAACATTTGCGATATTGCGGATAAGCTCTTGAATAATAACTGTTTTTCCAACTCCTGCTCCTCCGAAAACAGCTGTTTTTCCACCTTTTGTGAATGGAGCTATAAGATCAATAACTTTTATTCCGGTTTCAAGGATTTGAGGTTTGGTTTCTTGTTCAGTAAGGTCTGGTGCTGGTCTATGGATTGGTTCATAGGTTACATCTTTTGAAATAGCTTTTCCGCCGTCAATAGCTTCTCCGAGAACATTAAAGATTCTTCCGAGAGTCTCCATTCCTGTTGGAACTTTAATAGGCGCGTTAGTGCGTCTAACTGCCATTCCTCTTTTAAGTCCGTCAGTAGTACCAAGAGCAAGACATTTAACTTCACGGTCTCCAGTTTCAAATGCAACTTCAAGAACTAATTTCTGTTTGTTTCCAAGATCGATTTCCAAAGCTTCGTAAATTTTTGGAACATCGCCCTCGAATTTTACATCTACAACTGGTCCAGCTACTTTTATTATGATTCCGTCTTTATTATTAGGCATTTGCAAATATTCCTCCTGATATATCAAGAATTTCATTTGTAATTTTTTCTTGACGCTGCTTATTATACATGAGTTTTAGTTCTTTTATAATTTCTTTTGCGTTATCAGTAGCATTTTGCATTGCAAGCATGCGTGCAGCTTGTTCTGAAAGATAGTTTTCAAGCATTGCCTGATAAACACTTAATTCTAGATAATTTCTGATAAGTCCTGGTAAAAGCTCGGCTGCGCTTGGTTCAAAAATGGTTTCAGTGTTTGTTGCTCCTTCTGGAGCTTCAAATACTGCTGGCAACAGTCTTTTTACGAAAGGCTTCTGGGAGAAAAGGCTAGTGAAAACGGTATTTAATACAAATACTTCAGAAACTTTTTTATTTAAGAAATGATCATCAACAAGATTCATAACAGGATAAACTAAATCATAAGGTGGGAGAGTGGTTCCAATGTCAAAAGATGCTTCTATTTTTCCTCCCATGATGCTTACCATTCCATTTGCTCTTTTGCCCACTGTAATAAAGGTAGTATTTTTATTTTCTTTATAGAAATTGAGTAGTTCACGAGTAAGGTTTGTATTTAATCCTCCACAAAGTCCTTTGTCTGGAGAAACTACGATCATAAGTTTTTCATTTGTATCAGTTAGTTTTTTCATATATTCATTTTTGTCTTCTTCAGATACTCTTGCTGAAATAGTGGTTGAGATTTCTGTGAGCTTTTCTACATATGGACGAGCTGACAGAGCAGCATCTTGAGCTTTTTTAAGTTTACTTGCCGAAATCATCTGCATAGCTTTTGTGGTTTTACTCACATTTTGTGCAGTTTTTATTCTTCTTTTTAACGCGTTTAAGTTTGCCATAATTTTATTTGAATATTTTCTTAAAGTCTTTTAGTGCTTTTTCAAGTTCAGCAGATGATTTATCGTTAATTTTTTCTCCAGATTCGATAAGCGTTACGACTTTTGGATGATTTCTTTTTATGAAAGTATGCAACTCTTTTTCAAATCTTCCTACTTCAGAAAGTTCTACATCATCAAGGAATCCATTTGTGACAGACCAAATACTTAGTACTTCATAAGCTTCTGGAAGAGGTACATATTGACCTTGTTTTAAGATTTCTTGTGTTCTTTTTCCTCGCTCTAAGGCTTGGGCTGTTGCTGCATCAAGGTCAGATCCAAATTGAGAAAATGCTGCAAGTTCCATGAACTGTGCAACTTCAAGTTTCATTTTTCCTGCAACTGATTTCATTACTCCTGTTTGAGCGTCTCCTCCTACACGAGAAACTGAAGTTCCTACGTTAATAGCGGGTCTGAATCCACTATTGAAAAGACTGTTCTGTACGAAAATTTGACCGTCAGTAATAGAAATAACATTGGTAGGAATATATGCAGAAATATCATCTGCTTGAGTTTCAATAATTGGTAATGCAGTGATTGATCCACCACCATTATCTTTGTTAAGTTTAACTGCTCTTTCAAGAAGGCGAGAGTGAAGGTAAAAAACATCTCCGGGATAAGCTTCACGACCTGCAGGTCGCCTTAGAACTAATGAAATCTGCCTATATGCCCAAGCGTGCTTGGTAAGATCATCGTAGATTACTAATACGTCTTGACCTTTTTCTAGGAAATATTCAGAAATTGCAGCTCCAGCATATGGCGCTAAATATTGCTTAGCTACTGGATCAGATGATGAAGCAGAAACGACGATTGAATATTCCATAGCTTCTGTTTCTTGAAGTTTTCCTATAATTCTTGCAATATTAGATTTTTTCTGACCGATAGCTACATAGACACAAACAACTGGTTTAAGCTTTGCGTCTTTCTTCCTAAATTCTTTTTGATTGATAATAGTGTCAATTGCGATAGCAGTTTTTCCAAGTCCTCTGTCTCCAATAATAAGCTGTCTTTGACCTCGTCCAATAGGGAACATAGCATCAATTGCTTTTATGCCAGTCTTGAGTGGGGTATTAACGTGTTCGCGCTCAACAACTCCAGGAGCGATATGCTCAAGAGGCATTAGTTTTCCTTTTTTAACTGCTGGTTTCCCATCTTCTGGTGTTCCAAGTGGATCTATAACTCTTCCCAAAAGATCGTCGGAGACATTAATCGAGAGGAGCTCTCCTGTAGTTTTTACTTTATCTCCTTCTTTAATGTCATTTCCTTCGCCGAGAAGAATAATTGAAACTGAGTCTTCGTCAAGATTTAGAACTACTCCATTTACGCCGTTTTCAAATTCCACTCTTTCTCCCATAGTTGCTTGGGAGAGTCCTGTGGCTTTTATAACGCCATCGGTATTTTGTTCAACGTATCCTACATTCTGAAGTTTTGGATCTGAGCTCCAAGATGTAAGATTCTTTTCTAAATTTTTAATTATATTATCTTCGTTAATCATTTGTTGTTTTTATAGAACTTTCTAGGAATCCTTTTAATGATAATTCATATTCATTATCAAAATCGACTACTTTTATTCCAGTTAAAAGAGTTGGATCGATTGCAAATATAATTTTCTTGTCCGGATAAAGTTTCGTAAATTGATCTTTAATTTCTCTAATACCTTCTTCACTTGGGAGAGTGACAGTAACAGTTTTTCTTGAATCAAGCGCTTTTAAGCTTTTTATGTATACTTTTAAATCCTCTCTTTTAAGATTTTTAGCAATTTTTTCTATTTTATCATGATCAAGGTCGTTTTTGGTATAGCTTTCTTCTGCAAGTTTTTTTATTAAATTTTTCTTCATGTTATGCTATATTTTGCTTTTTAAGCTGTGCCTCTGCTTTTTCGAGAATAAAAGATTGTTCGGATTTTCCAAAAATTCCTGTCAGTGATTTTTCTAGTAAATTTATTGCAATTCCACCAATCTTAGCTGTAAGGCGTTCTTCGGCGAGTCTAGTTTCGTTCTCGATAGTTTCTCTTGCAATACTTAG
This sequence comes from uncultured Gammaproteobacteria bacterium, assembly GCA_964637955.1. Taxonomy (GTDB): domain Bacteria; phylum Patescibacteriota; class Microgenomatia; order Levybacterales; family UBA12049; genus 2-01-FULL-39-10-A. The sequence goes on from CAZWXQ010000003.1 coordinate 251,707, forward strand.
CATCTTTTCTGCATCTTTTCTTGCAGCCTCTTCGATTTGAGCCCTAGTTTCGTTAGCTTCTGCTTTAGCATCAGCTACGATTTTTTCAGCCTTCGCTTGAGCACTTTGTAGTAGCTGAGTTTCTTTTGTCTGCGCATCAGCTAAAAGCTTTTCAGCTTCTTCTTTGTTTTTAATCCCTTGTTTTACATCCTGCTCGCGCTTATTCAGCATGTCTAAAACAGGCTTGTAGAGAATTTTCTTTAACAGAAACATGATTATTAAGAAATTAATAATCTGTGCTATAAAAAGAGTTGGATTAAACCCAAATTCTTTTAATATATCCATAATTTAAAAGCTTATCCTGTAAAAGCCAAGATAAGAGAGTAAATTGCGATAGCTTCTGCGAACGCCATTCCTAAAAGCATAGCTGGTAATATTTTTCCTGAAGCATCAGGATTTCTTCCGATAGCTTCCATAGCTTTCATACCAATAAGACCGATTGCGATAGCAGGTAACATACCTCCGAGAGCTACAATTAAACCTCCTGAAATACTAAATTCCACTAGTGACTCACCTCCCTTCGCCCTTCAATACTTTTTATGTTAGAAGGGTTTTTTAAATTATATAAAAATGTTTTATTGTTCATATTTATTTTACACTCACTGGTAATTTTTCCTGAGTATGTTCTTCGTCTTCATGATGAGAGCTCGACAGGATAATCATAAATACCATTGTTAACATTGAGAAAACCAACGCCTGAATTCCGCCAGCAATTAGCTCAAGCATCATAAAGGGTATTGGGAAAATAAAGGCAAATATTCCATGGACAGTGTTAAGCACAACTTCTCCCGCATATATATTACCAAAAAGACGGAAAGAAAGCGATATGGCTTTTACGAATTCAGAAAGAAGTTCCAGAAGTCCAACGAAAATTAATACTATTGGGGTGATAATGGATACAACTAGATCGAGTGGATTCATGTTTTTAACACTTACTTTGCCCTGACCAATTTTTATTAGATAGGGAATAAAAGCAAAGAATTTACTTAAGTATTCCCTAAATCCAAGAAGCCTTATCGCGTATACGTGTGTAATTACGAGAGATAAAACTGCTAAAGCAAGAGTTGTATTTAAATCGCTTGTTGTAGGTCTATTAAATGGAATGAATTCTTTTTCAAGATGGCCATCATGCATTACTGGCTCATAAATTCCAAAAGTTCCAAGTCCTGGAACAAGACCTGATAAATTTGCTACCAAAATAAATAAGAAAAAAGACATGAAGATGGGAAAGATTGCTTTAGTTTTGTTTTCTGCAACGCCATTTACAAAATTATGAAAACCTGAGAGAAAAAGTTCAATAACATTTTGAAATTTTCCTGGAATATATTTGAGTTTGGACTTTGTGGCAAATGCTAATGCAATCAAAAAACCATCCACAAAAATGGTGTTAATTACTGTATTTGTAACTGGGAATCTCCCAATTTCGAATAAAACCTCAGGTGCAAACGATGACATAAAAAATCTTAATTTTTAATTACTAACAACAGAAAGTATTTTACAATTCAAGGCTATAATTCGTCAAGCAGCGAATTTTAGAGCATTCATATATTGTGAAATGTTTGACAACAAATTTCTAGTTATTTATAATCCCAATCTATGTCAGCATCTGAAAGACGATCAGCGGAAAGAGCTTGGAGGGATGGATTGCCCAGAGTGGAAGAAGTGGTAAGTCCAGCTCTTATAAGGTACTTAAGACAATCTGCTGTCGATAGGTATGGCCACGCAGAAGAAAAAGCAGTTAAAGATTTTGCTCAAGCATTTCTAACAGATTTTGCAGGACATCCAAGAATTGAAGAGGAAGTTGCGCGATTGGTTTTGCGTTCAGTAGTTCAAGGTCAGTGGGCAACAGTTGTCTCACTTAATCCTTATTCTGATTCGCGAGCTGATTATAATGCGCAGTTAATAGCTGAGGGTTATGGCTTATTAAGGCCTTTCAATTTTGGAGAAAGACAGGAAGATGTTGATCCTGTGAATGCACTTAGGCCGACAAGATTTTTATTGGAAGGTGTTGCGGCAAGATTAAATGGAGATATAGCAATAAAAGTAACTCCAGAAGGCCGACGCTAAATCATTGATATTTTTTCAGCGAGGATGACGGGGCGGTCGTTTTTTGTATCAAGCTTTCCCTCAATAAGAACACAAGAATCTATCCCTATAAAGCTTTTATATTTCTCAAAAACCTTCGGGAAAACCACGCATTCTATAGTTGCACCGTTTTCATCAGCTATTGTAATGAATGACATTTCAGCTCCAGTTTTTTTAGTAAATATTTTGCGGTTTGTTTCAACGATTCCTCCAATCTTAACCATTTTTCCCTCAACTTCTTCCTCAAGAGAAGTAATACTGTGAGTCGTTTGATCTTTAAGTGATAAGAGATTTTGTAATTGAGGATGGGAAGTGAGATAAAAACCTAGGTATTCTTTTTCAAAAGCCAGTTTTTCATCGCTTGAAAAGTCAGCGACGCTGTTTGAGGGACTACTCATAGAGACGGGTGCATCAATTTCTCCAAACAGACTGTCTTGTCCTGAACTAATTTGTTTTTTTCTTTTACCGATTAGGTCTATGGTGTTTGAATAGTTTGCTAAAATTTCTGCTCGATTTATTCCAAATGTATCCATGGCTCCAGCCTTAATAAGACTCTCCATAGTTTTTTTATTAATAGTTCCTAAATCCACTCTTTCGCAGAAGTCTTCGAAAGATTTAAAATCTCCTTTTTTGCGATTTTCAATGATGTTTTTAATAGCAGCTTCACCTACGTTTTTTATTGCAGAGAGTCCAAATCTTATTAATTTTCCTTCCTCAATAGTAAAGTCTTTATAAGATTTATTTATGTCTGGAGGTAGAACTGTGAGATTTAGTCTTTTACATTCTGAGATTGCCTGGGAAATTTTTTCGTTTTTCGCAGGTCCTGTGGTGCCGCGTGACTCAGCAGTGAGAAGCGCAGTCATAAACTCTACGGAATAATTTGCTTTAAGATAAGCTGTTCTGTATGCGATGGTTGCATAGCACGCAGCATGGGCTTTATTAAATCCATAACCAGCAAATGGAGCAATGAGTTCAAATATTGATTCAGCTTTTTTTTGAGTAAGTCCTTTTTCAACTGCACCTTTCAAAAATTGCTCTTTTTGTTTTTTCATTTCAGCAGGAATTTTCTTACCCATAGCTTTTCGGAATTTATCTGCATCAAGCCAAGTGTATCCCGCAATTTCAATAGTGGTAAGAAGAACGTCATCTTGATACACAAGCATTCCGTATGACTGTTCAAGAGCTTCTTTTAGTCTTTTATCTGGGAGTTTGATTTTACTTGCATCTCTTTTCCTTTCAATAAATTCCGGGATGTTTGCCATAGGACCCGGTCTATAAAGAGCCACCATTGCCATAAGATCAAAAATAGAAGTAGGACGAAGATCTTTTATGTATCTTCTCATTCCTGCAGACTCAAGTTGAAATATTCCAGTGGTTTCTGCTTCAGAAAGTAGATCGTATGTTTTTTTATCATCAAGTGGAACAGTGGAAAGATCGATCTCGATACCCAGATTATCTTTAATGAAATTTAAAGCCTCCTCGATAATGGTTAAGTTTCGAAGACCAAGGAAATCCATTTTGAGAAGTCCAACTCCGTCTTCCCCTACGTTGTACATATCATATTGGGTGATTATTTTATCTCCATTTGATTCTCTTTGAAGGGGAGTATAGTCAGTGATTGGTTTGTCAGCTATAACAACTCCTGCAGCATGGACGGAAGCATGTCTTGCTACTCCCTCAATTTTTTTAGAAAGATCTATAAGCCTTCTGGTTTCAGATTCTGTAGTATACGCCATGCGAAGTTCTGGGCTTTGTTCAAGCGCATTGTCTAAGGTCATTGCGTGACCTTGCCAGCCTGGTGGAATCATTTTGGAGATTCTGTCTGGGCCTGAATAAGGCATACCGAGAGTTCTTCCGGTGTCTCTGATTGAACCCTTTGCCTCCATGGTTCCAAAGGTGATGATCTGGGCGACTTTATCTAAACCATATTTCTGTGTAACATAGGCGATTACTTCGTCTCGTCTCGTGTCTGCGAAATCAAGATCAATATCGGGAGCAGAAGGACGATCTGGATTTAAAAAACGCTCAAAAGGAAGCTTAAAGAAAAATGGATCTACGTCAGTAATACTTAGTGCGTAAGAAACCAATGAACCTGCTGCGGATCCACGACCAGGACCAACGCTTATTCCTTGGGACTTGGCCCAGTTCACGAAATCAGCTACGATTAAAAAATAAGTTTCATATTTTTTCTTAAGAATAATTGAAAGTTCATATTCTGCTCTTTCCTTTTTTTCACTTGTAATTTCTCCATATCTACTTTTAATTCCTTCCATAACGAGTTTTGTAAGATAATCTCCACTTGATGTTCCATCTGGTACCTCAAAAACAGGCATGATCCATTTGCCAAGTGATATCTCAAGGTTGCACATTTCGGCAATTTTTACAGTGTTATTTATAGCTTCTGGAGTTTGGATAAAAAGACCAGTCATTTCTTCGGGAGATTTCATGTAAAAATCAGGCGAGTCAATCATGGAAAGTCTTCTTCCGGGAGTGGTTAGTGTTGTTTGAGTTTGAATACACAGTAGTACTTCTTGCGCTTCTGCATCCCCATTTTTAACATAGTGATTGTCGTTGGTTGCTACCAGAGGGATTCCAAGTTTTTCTGAAAGCTTTATGAGTTTTGTATTCAATTCATCTTGTTTTTTAACATTAAGATGCTTTTGCATTTCAAGATAAAAATGATCTTTTCCAAATATCTCAGATAGCTGTTGCGCTCTTTTTTCAGCTACTTCTTCGAGGTTTTCCAATAGTGGCTCTGAAACCCAGCCATTTACACATGCAGAAAGACAAATTAGTCCTTCATGATGTTCTTTTAGGAGTTCGATGTCGCTTCTCGGCTTGTAATAATAGCCTTCAAGGTTTGATTTAGATATGATCCTCATAAGATTTTTATATCCAGTATCATCTTTAGCTAAAAGAATAAGATGGTTTGAGTCTGAATCAATTCCAGCTTCCTTGTCATGGCGGGATCTGCGAGCCATATAAATTTCGCATCCGATAATTGGTTTTATTCCAGCTTCTTTACACGCTTTATAAAACTTAATTGCACCATATAGATTTCCATGGTCGGTGATAGCTAGGGAAGTCATGCCAAGAGATTTGGCCTGCGCCACCATATAGTCTATCTTGCTAAGACCATCAAGAAGTGAATACTCAGAATGATTGTGAAGATGTACAAAATCAGCCATTAGATTCGCTTTCTCCAATTGGCTTCGCTAATGCTGATGCAGCAGCTAATTGTGCTTGTTCTATGTTGTGACGAATTGTTTCTGCTTGAGCTGAATCTACAACTTGGTTTCTTCCCCCATTTTTACCTAGGTATAATCTTTCATCGGCTACATGCAAAGAGTCTTCAAGTAATCTTTCGGGAGATCTTCTTTCATTGTCTTCATTGTTCATATTAATTTGTGTAATTCCTGCGGTCATAGTTACTTCTCTGTCTAGGCCACTTTTATCTCTAACGCTTTGAGGTAGGGATGCGCGTAATTCGTTCATTCTTACAGCTGCATCAGATTCGTTCATACCTCGAAAGAGAACCAGTATTTCTTCTCCTCCCCATTTTGCAACTAAGTCGCTTGCTCTAACTCCATTCTGAAGAGTTCTTGCTACTGCAAGAAGAACTTTGTCGCCTGCTGCGTGTCCTTCTTCATCATTGACCAACTTAAATTTATCTACATCACACATAGCAACAGTTAAATCTTCTCCATTTGCGAGTGCAAGTCTAATTATTTGTTCAGCCATTTCTTGGCCTGCAAGTCTTGTAGGAAGCTCCATTACGGCATCAATCATTGCACCTTTTCTTTGCTCTTCTGCAAGTAAAGCTAATGCTTCAGCTGACTCTTCTTCTTCAATTTCACCAGCCCTATTTGCTCTAAGAATAGTTCTTATATTTGGCTTTCTTCTTTCGATTTGATCTTCAAAAGCTTGATCATCCTCACCGTTTTTGTATGCGACTCTTACTTGATCAGCTAGTGCAAGTACTTGACTGGTGGTTAATTCAATTGGGGGGATTGGTTCGATCGGACTAAGAGCATCTGCTTGTTCTTCTGTTATTTCTCCTACTTCTGGCATATTTATTTTAATTTCGAGAGCAAGCTCTCCTTAACTTTTCCTGAGTCGATTTTCTCAGGAAATTGGCGCATAACTTGGCCAACTAAGAACATAATAACAGTTTCTTTTCCGTTTTTGAAGTCAGTAACAGCCTTTTCATTTTCATTTATAACTTTTTCAACAATTTCATTAAGTTTACTTTCATCTACATCTGCGACTTTTGTAGACTGAACTATTGTTTGTATTAATTGTGCAGGTAAAACATCTTCAATATTTGTTTTTTTGTTAATTATTTGATTTGCAATTTGCTTAGGTTTTATTCCAAATTCTTTTCCGTCATTTACAGCTCTTTCGAAATAATCAGCCATAGATTTGTCTCGTGTCAAAATTTCAGCATCATATATTGGTAATTCATATTCATCTTGAAATCTTTTTGACTTAGTATCGGGTAGTTCCGGGATTCGAGACTTAAGGTCTGAAATTTGATCATCCGTAAATCTAAGCGGTGGGATGTCGGGTTCTGGAAAATATCTGTACTGCTCGGCATCTTCTTTAGATCTTTGTGAAACGGTTGAAGAGTTTGATTCAACATATCCTCGAGTTTCTTGAGCTGGCCTTTCGCTTCGATCAAGAATTTCTGCTTGTCTCTTGATTTCATATTCAATTGCTTTTACTACGAAATTAAATGAATTTATATTTTTTACTTCTACTTTATAGTTTGGTAGTTCGGTTTGACCTTCATGACGAAGTGAAATATTTGGCTCAAGTCTCATGTTTCCTTTTTCCATGTCAGCATCAGAAACATCAAGATAGCGAACGATTTGCTGAAGTCTTTGAAGATATTCTTTTACATCTTCTGGATTATCAAAATCAGGCTCAGTTACTATCTCTACGAGTGGAACTCCGGACCTATTAAAATCAATTAAAGATACTTTTTCGCCGTTTATAACTTCGTGGCTTAGCTTTCCAGTATCTTCTTCCATATGGACGCGGGTTATGCCAATCTTCTTGCCGCTTGAAAGAGTCATATAGCCGTTTTTTGCAAAAGGGAGGTCATATTGACTGATCTGGTATCCTTTTGCTAGGTCTGGATAAAAATAGTTTTTACGATCGAATTTGGAGAACAGATTTATCTCGCAGTTTAGTGCAAGTCCTATCATGATGCACCACTCGATAGCTTTTTTATTTGGAACGGGAAGTGCACCTGGAAGTCCAAGACAAACTGGACAAGTGTGAGTATTTGGTTCTTGTCCAAAATAATCTGCAGAACAAGCACAAAACATCTTAGATTTTGTTTTAAGTTCTACGTGTACTTCAAGGCCTGTTACCAATGTGTACTTCATATTATTCTTTTATTCTGTCTACTAGACCTCCTGTAAATCTTGCTTCGTAAATAAGCTTTCCGTTTCTTGTGATAGTTTCATGAATATTAAATTCCTCATCGTTTCCAGTCGCAATATTTTTATAAGAAAATTCTCCTTGCGTGTGTGACTGTGGGCCTCTTAAAGATTTTGGTGCGAGATTTAAAACCTTTTTCAAGTATCCATAAACTTCAGCAAGATCGTGACCAGGCATTACTGCGCCATAATAAACCATTATCCAGCAAGGCTTATCATCATAAGACACAATTTGTCTTCCGCCATAAGGTTCACCACCGAAGAAATTATCGTGACTTCTGAACTTGTCTTTTTCATAAACAAAGGTCGTTGAGCCGTCATCTTCTTTTATTCCATCTGCGCCACTTGCATAGCCGTTTAGGTTCGCTTCAGCAATAAAATCTGCAAGTCCTTTCATAGTTCAACCTCCTTTTTTCTCCAAACTTCATCTTGAGTTGTGCTCTCATAAATATTGGCAATTTGTATGATTTTTGATTCTCCCCACTGAGGTCCAATGATCTGCATTCCAATTGGTAAGTTTGAACTAGAAAATCCGACTGGAATATTTATGCCAGTGAGTCCTGCGATAGAGCTTGGTTCTACTAATATATCTGCAAGCTCACCAAACATTGATTGGCCTTCGCTTGCTCCAACAGGGAGTGCAAGGGTTGGGGAAGTGGGAGCAAGAATTGCATCTACTTTTTCAAAAGCTTTTTTAAAGTCATTAATGATCACGGTTCTAACTTTGGAAGCCTTGTTGTAATATTGATCATAGTAACCAGAGGAAAGTGCATGAGTTCCAAACATAATTCTTCTCTTTGCTTCCTGACCAAAAGCATCTCTAGTATTTCCGTATCTAATGCCGTCATATCTTGCTAAATTTGAGCTTACTTCTGAGCGTTGAATGATGGTATAAACATCAATTGCATATTTTGGATCAAAAAGTTTAATGGTTTCAATTTTAAATCCTAATTTTTCAAGTTTTTTAACAGCTTCTTTAATTGATGCTGATAGTTCCTTGTCTACGCCGTTAAAATACTCTTCTGAAATTCCAAGGATTAAATCTTTATTTGAATTATTTATTGTTTTCAAATAATCTTCAGGCTCGAGTGGAGAAGTCGTAGCATCCATATTGTCTTGCCCTGCGAGTATATTTAAGATTAGCGCTGAGTCTTCAACAGTTTTAGTAATAGGTCCAGGAGAGTCTAAACTCGATCCCATCGCTACTACACCATATCTACTAACTCTGCCATATGTAGGTTTGAGTCCTACGACCCCACACCACGATGCAGGTTGTCTTATAGATCCAGCTGTTTCGCTTCCAATTGCTGCAATCACTTGATTGGCTGCTACAGTTGCAGCGCTTCCTCCAGAAGAGCCTCCGGGAAGATAATCTGTGTTCCAAGGATTTAAAGTCGGACCAAAGTCAGATGTTTCCGTGCTGCTTCCATGTGCCCAAGCGTCCATGTTGGTTTTTCCAATCATAACCATTCCAGCACTTTTAAGTTTACTAACCACTGTCGAATCAAAAGGAGGAATGTAACCATCTAAAACTTTTGCAGAAGCAGTCGTTCTTACGCCAATTGTTGAAAAATTATCTTTTACTGCGATTGGAATTCCAAGAAGAGGAAGATCTTCACCTTTAGCTATTTGTTCATCGGCTTTTTTCGCGCTTTCAAGTGCAGAATCTTCGGTAAGAGTTACGAATACGTTAAGTTTGTCGTCAGTTGCATTTATCCTATCAAAACAAGCTTTGGTAAGCTCCACTGACGAAAACTCTTTTTTCTTTAGTCCTTCTTTTGCTTGAGCAATATTCAATTTATTAAGCATTTGCAAAATTTATCCCCTCATATTCTTTTATAAAAAAATCTACTCCATCTGTTTTAATTTTAACGTAAGCAGAGTTAGTTACTGCACCGTGAATAAGTTGTTTGTAAGTTCCAATCCCAAGTTTTACAAGCACAGCTCTTAGAAATCCTCCATGCGAAACTACTAGTAAAGTTTTACCAGGATCTACGATAGCCATTTCTCTTATGAATGTCATAAATCTCATATAAATTTCTTCATCACTTTCCGTGTCGCCTTTATATTTGAATTTATAATGTTCTTCCTCCGATAAATCTTTTATTAGTTCATCCCATTCTCTAAAATTAATAGAGGGAGTTCCTTCAATTTCTCCATAAGTTCTTTCTCTCAGAAGTTGTGTTGCCTTAATTGTTAATTTATGTTCCTCGTTAATAATCTCAGCTGTTTTCATTGCTCTTCCTAAATCAGATGAAAAGATGTAGTCAAACTTAATGTCTTTAAATTTTTTTGTCAAAGCTTTTGCTTGTTCTTCTCCTTTCTCGGTTAAGGGGGAATCGGAATGACCTTGAATAATGTGCTCTATATTCCAGACAGTTTCGCCGTGTCTAATGATATAAATTGTTGTTAATTTGTTTTGCATTAATCTATTAACTCTACTCCTTTCATGTCTTTTATATAAAAATCTATGCCATCTGATTCAAGCTTAATATAAGCAGTATTATGGACTTTTTTTATTTTTTTGTGCGTAGAATATCCTAAGTGAATGAGTAGATTGTGCATAAGTCCACCGTGTGTTGTGATAAGAACTGTTTTCCCCATGTAGCCTATTGCTACTTCTCTCAGAAAGGTTATGAGCCTTGCAGAAACATCTTCCCAGCTTTCTACATTTTTATACTTTTCATAATTTTCATCCTTTTTTCTTTCTTCCTCGGAAAGGGCACGCCACTGATCAAATTTAGTAAAGAAGTTTCGAGTAATTGTTCCCTCAAATTCACCATAATTTAATTCACGTAAGATCTTGGTAGTCTCAATTGCTAATTCTTTTTCCAGTACAATAATTTCCGCAGTTCTTTTAGCTCTTAATAAGTCTGAGGAGAAAACTTTATCAAATTTTACATCTTTTAATTCTTTCTTTAATTCATGTGCCTGTTTTTCACCTTCTTCATTGAGAAGAGTATCAGTATGTCCTTGAATAATATGCTGAGCGTTCCAATCTGTTTCGCCATGTCTAACTACATATAGAGTTGTTAAATTATTATTCATATTATTCGCTAAAAAGTGAAAATAAAACATTATTTTTATAATTCGCGATTATAGATTTTATGTATCTTGATGTGTTTTCGGGAATATTGTTTAAATCTGTCCAAATCATGTCGTCACTTTTATTTTCGTTTGTAAGTTTTGGTTCACCTGTCCAATTTCTGGCTAGGAAAACTAAGTCTATATAATCTGCGTTTGTTTCTTTAGAAATTTCAGGAATAAATTTTCTATGAACTACTTGAATTAATTCTAAATCTTTTTCAAAGACATTTAAATCTGATTCTTCTTTTGCTTCTCTGATTGCTGCTTCGATTGCCGATTCATTTTCCTCAAGGTGTCCTGCAGGTAGTCCATATTTCCCGTCTTGCCAGCCTGTATTTGCTCTTCGATACATTAATAATTTTCCTTCTTTAATAAAGAGTACGTAGACAGCACATCTGAGCATGAATCTTTTTTCCTCAGTCATTATTTAGAATTCCTTTCACTTTGAAAAAGCCATTATGGGTTGATTTAGCGTTAGATAACGCTTGATCCTGAGTGAGTGAAGGTTTTACTTCATCTTCTCTAGTTATATTTTCAAGTCCCGTTACCTGAGAAGTTGGATCTAGGTCATTTGTATCTACTTCATCAAGACTTCTTATGTACTCTGTTGTTTCTTCGAGTTGTTTAGAAAATTTATCTTCTTCATTAGAGTTGAGAGTTAAATTTGCAAGTTTTGCAACGCTTTTAATATCAAACTTCATGCATGAATTATATAAAAGAACAGAATGTATAGCAATAAAGCTTGGAGTATTTATGCTCCAATTTGTAATTACCTCCACATAGGAATATAATTACTCACTTGTGAGTCAAGAAAGAATAACTCCATCAGAAATAATATTGCCTCAATGGCTAATTGTCGAAATTGGTTGTGGAAACTTTCCATTTCCTGTTTCAGGAGAAAGAAGATTAAAGGCAAATGAGAGATATTTAGGCGTTGAACTAAGGCATTATGATACTTGGGGTGATCATGATCCTGTTACAACGGCAATTGAAAAGTTAAATAAATCTGATCCACCTCAAGAGGGAATATTTGAAGTTATCGAATGGGATGGTAGGATGATGGAGCTTTCTGATAGGTCTGCTGATGAAGTGCATATGCAAAATGTAATCGGGGATGAAAACTTCATTAATACAAGAGCGGCATTGTTAAAAGAAGGCGCAAGAATTTTAAAAAAATCTGGAGTTTTGAGAATTGTTGAAGATGAAGTTTCATCTAGAGCGCATCCAAGCTGGTTAAGAGAAATGATGGAACCCCTCGGAATGGTGCAGATCAATGAGGGTCGAGAGCAAGATTTGGATCTATTAAGAAATTATTGCAGTCTTAAAGTTGACCAGAGTCCTTTGGCTTTTGTTGCAGAATTTGGATTTGTAGATAACGTTGATGAATTACCAAGTAATGTTATTTTATTTAAGCCCAGAAAAGCATAATTTTAAAGTTTTTTTAAGATAGCTTCACGCGCTTTTGATTCTATTTTGTCATCCAATGGTTTTAATTCATCAGTTTTAAGAGAAAGATTGAGTAAATAATCAGCAAGCTGTGGGTTTTTAGGTAAAATTGGTCCGTGAAGATAAGTTCCAAAACTGTTTTTATGCCTGGCACCCTCAAATCCATCATCATTATTTCCATGGCCCTTAATCACTTTTCCAAATGGTTTTACATTTTCTCCAAGATAAGTTCTTCCGCCATGATTTTCAAAACCTATGATTTGCTCATTTAGGCTTTCAGTAATAGGTTCAATAATTATATTTCCGATTAGTCTTTCAGAATTGTTTCCCGGGTTTTCAGTATGTAAATCAAAAATTCCTAAGCCATCAACAATAGATCCATCTGCCTCCTTGTAGAAGTTTCCTAGAAATTGGAAGCCACCACATACAAAAAGACCGGGTATTCCGTCATCAATCATCATTGACAGGGTTTTATGATGTTTTTTAAGATCTGTATTTACTATTGTTTGTTGTTTGTCCTGGGCCCCACCCATAACTAGAAGATCGCAGTCATTAAGAAGCTTGTCATCAAATCCTGGATTTAATTCAATTACATCTACCTTTATGTCTCGCCACATTGCTCTTTTGACAAGAGTAGTGATGTTGCCTCGATCACCATAAATGTTCATAAGCTGTGGATACAGCCATCCGATTTTCAAATATGTCATTGTTTTAAATATTCTATATCATCAAGTATGCTTTCTTTAGCATGATTAATTCCGCTGATGTGGCCATTCTGATCACTCCACCAAAGTAATTCAACTGTTAAAAACCCTTTAATTACATGGAAATTAAAATCAAAATTTTCTAATGGGCTTATGGTTTCATATCCTTCTTTGAGATATTTGATTTGGTTTTTGTTTCTCTTATGCCAAAAATCCCAATCGGCAAAATCATGATAAATTAAAGCGCTTTTACAAACTCCGAAGTCCAAAATTCCTGTAATTTTATCTTCAGTAACCATAATATGTTTTGGGCTGTAATCGCCATGAGCTAGATAAGTATCCAAGTCGTTAAGTTTATTTTTGTCAGCCTCAAGTAGTTGAAATAGCTCTGGGATAATTTCAGGATTAAAATTATTTTTTATGGCTACTTCTTTAAATATTTCTGCTTTTCCAAGAATTTCATTAGCATAAGACTCAAAATTCAGCATTTTTCCGTGTCCTTGTGGATCAATATCCCAATAGCCAGTTGTCTTAATTTTGTGAATTTTTGCAAGTATTTCTCCAGCGCTTATAAAAGTATCTTTAAAGTGATCATCTTCATATTCTTTGATAGACTCCGAGAGTGGTTTGCCTGGGACTTTAGATAATAGACAGTAATAAATTTTTTCTAATTCAAGCTCTTTTTCTCCGATCCCCAAAATATTTGGAATTGGGACGCCTTCATTTCTACTTTTTTCCATAGCCCATACTTCGTAATCAAAGGATCTGTATCTTGAGATTCTTAAAATGTAGCTTTCATCATCTGAGGCTTTAACATCATATACTTCATTATCTTCGCCCTTAACTATTCTAGATTTATTAATTACCTTTGAGTTTGTAATTTTCTCAACGATTTCATTAATAGTGTCATCTGGGGTTCGATGCTTTGAGTGTTTTTCTTCGAGATATTTTTGATAATCAAATTTCATAATTTAGGAAAAATTTTGTTTTCGTCGTTTACTTCAATAAATCGTCCATTGTACATATCATGAAGCTTTCCATTTTTATGCCATTTTTTGTTTTTATTATATTCATCTACCCATAAATAAGTATATGTATTAAAAAGTCCAGGTTTTTCGAAAAAATTATTTCTCTGAGAAATATAAAACCAAAAATAATTTGATGGAGTATCAAAGCCTTTTGAATATTTATTATAAATCGTATTGTTTGAGTTTTGTCTAATTCCTTTGACTTCGAGTGCAAAATTTTTTATGTACTCACTACGGATTTCTAATGAGTTTAATGGAATTTCATCCTTTACATAGTACAAATTATTCATTGGATCTAAAACAAACCATTTTTTAAATTTTGAAGACCATATATCGCAAACACCATGGTGCATGTCTGGTTCAGTTGCTTCATGGTCGCTGTCTACTCCAAGTTTTCTGACATACCATCCAAGAGCAGTTGAGCATTGGATTAGAAGCTGAGTTTGCTGTGTGCAGCGAAAGTGCATTCCTTTTTCCAGATCTTTTAGAATTTCAAAAGATGAAAGATCAGAATAATCTTTATATTCACCACCTGAAGGGAGTTTGTTAAAAACCCAATTGTTTAAAGCAATTTGTTGTTCAAATTCATCATCTGAATTCAAAATAATTTCTTCTAAATGGCATAAACTTTTAAGTTCAATAAGTTTTGGATTATCAAACTTTTCCCAGATAAAATTCGTCATAATATTTTCTTTCCTGTAATTATTTTACGTATATCTAGCATTGCAGAGTAATTGGGAAGAATGTAAAGTGTTTCGCCTCCTTCCAGGCTTTTTGCAGCTTGATCAAGTGCTTCTTCTGGATCAGAGTATGAATGAGCAAAAATTTCTGTATATTTAAGTCGAAGTGCCATGTCAAAAACTCTGTCGCCACTTACTGTAATGTGCATGTTTTTACTTAGTAATTCTTCGAAGTTTATATCCCAAATCCAACTTACATCAAGTCCGTCCGGGATTTTATCATTAAATAAAATCAAGAGATTTTTGCCTTTAAGTTCTCTTATTGTTTCCAGGGATTCATTAAAGCTTGTTGGGTTTTTAGAAAGAAAAATTTGAACTTTATTCCCTTTATACTCTAGTGTTTCTTGTCTTCCAAAAGCAGGGGTGAAAGTGGAAAAAGCACTTTCTATTTTAGACTTAGAGATATCTTCTTGTTCTCCAAAAAGAGCAGCGGCAAGAGTATTGTATTTATTGTAGTTTCCGAAAAGAGGGAAGCTTGAAATATTGTCTAAATCTGGCTTTGGTCTTTCAAGTTTACAATTCGGGCATTTCCATATTCCAAGATGAGAGAAAAAGACAGTCGAAAAAGAAAGTTTTTCACTACATTTCGGACAATGCGTGGAATCTGCGCCATGTTTTAGTTCGGTTTTATCACCCTTTTCGAGACCGAAGTAAGCGGACTTGGCTTTTGATTTATTCCCAAGATATGAAATCAGCGGATCATCGGCGTTTAGAATGAGTGTTGTTTTATTACTTAGTTTTTCAAAAGCCCTAGACCATTTTTGAGCAATAGAATCCACCTCGCCATAGCGATCCAGCTGATCTCTAAAAAGATTTAGTGCGACGATGTAATCTGGGCTAGTTTGTTCAAGGATTAGAGGAAGAGCATTTTCATCAGATTCAAAAATGAGATAATCTTTCTCTAGCCTCGCAAGGCCAGGCCTTGCGAGGCTAAGGTTTACTCCTCTTATTAAAGTTGAAGCAAGTCCATTTACTAGGTTGGCTCCTGCTTTGTTTTGAAGATAGGTTTTTTCGTTTTCTCTTATTATTGATGTTATGAGTCGGGAAGTGGTGGTTTTGCCATTTGTCCCTGCGACTATGATTATTTTTGTTTTTGAATTCTTGAGAACGTCTTTTATAAAGTTTTTATTTAGCTTCAGCGCAATATGTCCAGGCCAGGTAGAGCCTGAGCCGAGATTAAAAGTCGAACTAAGAATAATAAGTAGCTTTCCAATTAGAATAGAAGTTATATTCATGTTAAATTTGGATTGTCCAATGTACCTTTAAAGTATTTCCATTCCTTGTTGTCTGGAGTTCCTCCACTTACTGCATGAGCTCCTGCATATCCAGATTTTTTAAAAATATCAATAGTTTTTCTTACTGAATCACCATTTCCAAAAATTGATATCATAGATCCATCAGTCCATAATTCAACTTCAAACTGGACATCTTCTGGAGCTCTTTCTGGAGAAAGTCCTTCGCCTTCTCTCAGAAAACCATGATTAGAAGTATTATTACTATAAACGATAGAGCTACCAATGGTTACGCCTGTTATCCTGGATTTTGAGGCTGGCTCTTGTGAATTTTCTCCTAAATATGGTAAACGGTTTTCAAGAGACTCTTTAACATATGAGACTTTTCTTGCATTTCTTGTTTCCTCAGATAGACCTGTTTCATCTCTAACTTTTGGAAGGAAAGATTTATGTTCTGGTGCTTGTAAGAACCCTACTTCTACAGGAGCTATGTCAGTCATCTTCATATTGTAGCAAAGATTTTGAGGTGAGTTTAGGATGACATCTGAAGGAAATTTTTAATCATCTTATTTATTTTTTCTGTAGCAAGTTCTGAGTTAATCGTTTTTGGCACGTGGATAAATGAATATTTAGAATTTGGTATATTTTTTGTAATAAGAAAAGAAATATAGTTACAGTACGAATTTCCAATATCTTCTGAATAAATTACTCCATCGATTGGCTCAAGAAAATTATTTATTTTAAGAGCTTGAGTATCGCTCTGACACTCGGTTTCCAATCTTATTTTGGTTTGTTCGGGTCCATCATAATCTCCAATGCCAATTATGAATTTATATTCATATAGTTGGTCAGAGAAGTTTGGCAGCAATGTTTTTCCTCTTGGAGCAATTAGTCGATTTGGAAAATCGATTTCTATAATTATTCTCTTAGGAAGTTTGGCAGGTAGCGCAAAGATAACAAGATCTTTCATTACATTGTTCTTAGGATTTTAATTCTTTCTTCTAGAGGCGGGTGAGTATTAAATAGTCCTGTGAACATGTTTTTAACGTTCTTTTTATTGTCAAATGGGTTTTCTATGAAAAGATGGGCAGTAGCATTGCTGGCATGTTTTGGAGGAGTATGGTCAGCTGCTAGCTTCTCAAGAGCCGAAGCCAAGCCTTCTGGATAACGCGTGAGAAGAGCGCCAGATGCATCAGCGAGAAGCTCTCTTTTTCTGCTTACTGAGAGTTGGATAAGAGTCGCTGCGATGGGTGAAAGAATTGCCAAGACTATAGCTACGATCATAAATAATGCATTACCTTTATTGTCGTCTGAGTTACTGAAGAATGAAATTCTGACAAACATGTCTGAGAGTATAGCCACAAATCCTACGAGAATTGCAAGAACTCCCGCAAGTCTTATGTCAAAGTTTTTTATATGAGAAAGTTCATGTGCGATCACTCCTTCAAGTTCTGCTTCATTCATCATGTTTAGAAGGCCTGTGGAAGCTGCTACGACAGCGTGTTTGGGGTCTCGCCCTGTAGCGAAGGCATTTGGGGAAGGATCATTTATAACATAAACTTTTGGCATGGGAAGTCCTGAGGCAATCGAAAGATTCTCTACGGCTCTATAGTAATCTGGGAAATCTTGTTTTTGAATTAACTTAGCACCAGTGCTCGCAATAACCATTTTATCTGAGTAATAAAAACTGCCGATACTCATAATTCCAGAAATAACTAATGCTATTCCTGTAACGCCAATTACACTAAGTCCAAGAGCTTTGCTCATGACGTAAACGATTGTAGTTATGAAGACCACAAAGAAAAACATGATAGCCCAAGTTTTCCATTTGTTTGAAGATATATTACTGTAGATATTCATAAAATTAAGAATTCTAAATAAATTTAGAATAACGATTTATTATTAATAAGAAATACTATTTTAAAACTCAATGAATTAGAAAGATACTTTAACGTTTTTTCTTTCTTCTTCAGTGGCTCCGAAGAACTCCGCAGGTTGAAAATTAAGCATTTTTGCAAAAATTACATTTGGGAAAACTTGAAGTTTTGTGTTGTAATCAAGAACATTTGAATTATAAAACTGTCTGCTATAAGCGATTTTATTTTCTGTATCTGATAATTCTTCTTGCAGTTCTTTAAAATTATCACTAGCTTTAAGTTCTGGATATGCTTCGGCTACTGCAAAAATTGATTTTAAAGCATCAGTAATTTGATTGTTAACTTCTGATTTTTTCTCAGGAGTTTTTGCACTCATTAAATCGCTTCTAAGCTCAGTTACTTTTTCAAAAACTGCTTTTTCGTGTTTAGCATAGCCTTTTACAGTTTCGATAAGATTTGGAATAAGATCAGTTCTTCTTTTTAGCTGTACATCTATTTGAGAAAATGCTTCTTTGACTCTGAGTCTTGCTGAAATTAGAGAGTTATAAATATACCAAAGGAATATTCCAATTCCTCCAACTATTATTACTAAAATTATTATTGTTGTATTCATTATAAATTGATCCTTTTTCAGGTTTAAAGTTAACTCTTAAACCAATCCTTAACTTTATTATATAGCATTGTATTAATAATGTCATCTTTTTTAGCCCACCCTCGTCTTGCCTGAGAAACACCGTATGGCATAAGCTCCATCTGAGATTTTTCATGTGAATCAGTATCGATCACCAGTTTTACACCGGCCTCTATAGCCATTCGTACCACTGAGCCTTCCAGATCAAGTCGATTTGGAAATGAATTTATTTCAAGAGCTTTGTTGTTTGCGACGCAAAATTTGAATAACTTTTCGAAATCTACTTCGTATCCTGGTCTTTCATTAAGAAGTCTTCCAGTAGGATGAGCAAGAATCTTGGCTTTTGGATGAGACAAGCCTTTTATGATCCTCTCTGTCATTTCATCTTTTCGAGTTTTAAATACGCTGTGAATGGAAACTATACTTGCGTCTAGTTCATCTAGTGCAGCGTCTGGAAGTGCCAGAGATCCATTTGGGAGAATATCAGTTTCCATCAATTTAAAAATAGGGAAGTCGTGCTTTTTACTTCGCTTATCTATTTCAGCGTTTCTCTTTTTGATTAGATCAAGGATCTGATCATCAGAATGCTTTGATTGGGATGGATTATGTTCTGAAAAACCCATGTAGGAATATCCAAGAGACTTGGCTTTAAGAATCATCTCCTCGATGGTACTTTGGCCTAAATCATGGGAGGGTTCTATGGGAAAGCTAGAGTGAAGATGAAATTCTCCTTTTATATCTTTTAATTCCAGTAATTTTGGAAGTTTATTAGCAATTGCCAACTCAATTTCTCCAGAGTCTTCGCGCATTTCAGGAGGAATCCATGCAAGTCCAATTGCTTTATAAAAATCTTCCTCATTCGCATATTTGGTAACTTTTCCTGTTTTTACATTTTTTATTCCTTTTTCATTTAGAGATAATCCTTTTTTAAGAGCTAGCTCTCTCAAATGAACATTGTGATCTTTACTTCCTGTAAAATGCTGAAGGAGTGATCCCCATTGATCAGGCTCTAAAACCAAAAGATCGATTTGTGCGCCACCAGTGGTAAGAAGGGAAGAGCCGGATGGACCTTTTTCTATAATTCTGGATTTTCTGGGATAATCTGCGAAGTGATCAATGGTTTTGGCAGGATCTTTACTAACAACTGCAATATCGATATCTCCGACCAGTGGTTTTCTTCTACGCAAACTACCAAGTGGCATGGCTTCTTTTACATTTTTATCTTCTTTAAGATAATCAATCATGTCCTGGGCAATTTCACCGGCATAGGGAAGTAGCATCTTAGTGGTTTTTCCAAATCCTTTTTTAAATTCTTCTATTGCTCGCAGAATATCAGCTTGGGATTTTTCTCCAAAGCCTTCAAGCTTTGCGATTTCTCCTGCTTCAGCTACCTTGGTTAAATCATCCAGAGCGGTTTTTTCATTCTCAATTTTGAACTCTGTCGCAAGTCGATATGCTTTCTTAGGACCAATACTCGGAATCTCTATAAATAGAAAAACTGGCTTGGGTATTCCTGACATGACCTCATCAAAATGGTCGACTTTCCCAGTTGAGAGAAGTTCTTCGAGTCTTTGCTTGAGAGTAGCTCCAACACCTGGGATCTGGTCAAGTTTTCCCTCTTTATATAAATCTGCGACTTGAATACTAAGTCCGTCTATGGCGTCAGCTGCATTTTGGTAGGCGAGAAGTTGAAATCGAAATTTCGCTTCATTTTTAATAATATAAGCAGCGGCTACATCGCGAAGAAGCTTAGAAATTTCCTTATTTGTCATGTCCAAATAATATCATTTTGGAGAAAGAAGGTAAATTATTTTTCGCTACTTTTTGTTTGCTCTCTAGATTTCCATAATTCTTGAATCGAAGCTTCATGAAAACGTTCGTATTCTGAATAGGCTGTTATAAAATTTTCGCTTCCTTCAATTCTTTTAAAATCCACACTTTCGTAGAATTCTCTGAGTATTCTTCTTGCACTCTCAATATAAGTTGTAATTTCGGGATCGTCTGCAGATTCATATGCGAAGCTAAAATCAGGATGTGCGCCGCTATATCTTTGAGCAGCAGGATGTGCGGATAGTAGCATTGAATCTATTAAAGCCGGTACCTTTTTTTCTTTGTAAGCTTTATCAAAATCTATGATTGCTTGATCGGGATAGCCAAGCATTATTCCCTCAGCATAAGCTTGTTGTCTAAACTCATGAGACATAGGTCCTTCTAATGAAACTTCACTTAAACGTTCAAAAAAGTTAGATCTCCAACTTTCAAAGCCTTCAAATCCCTGAGACATATTAAAAGGCTCAACACCTAACATTGGCAATAATTTAGTTGACCTATGAGATTTATGGTCGTAGCCTCTTAAGCTATCAAACCTTCCTTCGGCGAGTTTGCCTGCAAATCCGGGTTTACTAATTAACAGTCTAATACCCTTACTCTCAAGCATTTTATTTGCAGCTTCTATTTTTGGTGCGCTTTCCGCAGGGGCTACAATTGAATAAACATAATTCTCGCCTTTTAAGCCTGCCATAGCTAGTACATAGCTAGGTTCGACTAAAGTGCAGCCGGTTTCAAATCCTAAAATATCAATTGACTCTGAGACAATTTTGGCAACATCAGTTCCGGTTAATAATTCAGCACCTGGAGACTTTATCTCAGTAGTGCGCGGGGAATCGAGTGCTATTTGTGCATCAGGAGGTGTGGCTGCTGATATAGGTTCTTGATGATCCATTTATTAACTAATAATACACCTTTTGGAAAACCTGAGATAGAGAGTGTAATGTGGCGGGTGCTAATCGGCTATGTTAGGAATACTTATTGCAATACTGCTTCTTGAGGAAGGTATCTGAACAATAAATCTTGATCAAAGCTGCCTGGTGCAATAAGTCCATACTTTCTCGCCATTTCTACTGTTGGCTTTCCTGGAAAAGCAAAAGATGTTAGAAGTAAAATTCCTCCCTCAGTCATAACATTTGGGGCAAGCCTTAGAAACTCTTCTTTATTGTATCTGTCAATTGCGTCATGCAATCCGAAAGTGGTGATTAAAGAATATTTTTTATTGTCTGGATTTGAAAGGAAAGAAAACATGCCCTGTTCTATAGCTGTAGATCCTGGAGCAACTCTGTCAATCCTTCTTCTTGCATGCTCGCTAAAGCGTCTGTCAAGAAGCGTCACTTTTTCAAATGGGATTCCAAGTTTTTGAGCTAATTCTAATTCCGCATGTGCTTGTCCTGCACCTAGACCCAGCATCTCAGCTTGACTAAAATCAGTTTCTGGAAAGTAAAATTTAAGAGTATCTCGTGTAGTTTCGGCCCAGATACCATCTGAGTTTAGGTTGTCATATGAATCTCCTATGTGTGAAACACGATCTAATTTGTGGGGTTGACTTTGTAATCCTGCTGAGCTACTCAACTCACTTAAAGCAGCAGACAATAATAGTGGCTTGGAGGGTAACACGCCAAAATATACACCATCAGCTACATGGCAGTAAAAATCCGATCTATCAATAATTTCAATAGGGGTCATTTCGTTCATGCGTGGGATTATATCAAGAAGGTTGGAGTATATCAAACTATATCTTGGCGGGGTGGACGGGACTCGAACCCGCGACCTCTTCCGTGACAGGGAAGCGCTCTAACCAAACTGAGCTACCACCCCTCGAGAGTCGTGGGACAAACCTCGCGGTTTTTCCCAACGATTTCCCTTTAGGGATGCTCTAGACCGCGATTAATCAGCTTACGGTCCAGGCGAGCAACTATAAAATCTTGCATTTAAAGTTGCAGATTACTATTTTACCAGAAGCTAGTTGTGCGTGCAACGATTTAATGCTTGCCAAGATTAAAAATGTTTGTTATAAATTTAAGCGAAATGGTAGTCGCAAAAAAAACGCAAAAAAAAGAAAAACTAAATAAGAAAGCATCTAAGGCTACGCCTGTACCTAAAAAAAATTCTACAAAGCCGGTTAAAAAAACATCTAAAACTCCAACTGTGTCAGTAAAATCAGATGTTAAATCTACAAAAAAGCCTGCTAAAAAAGTTTCAAATAAAAAATCTGTAGAAATTATTGAGTCGACGTCTGAAACTTCAAAAATAAATACTTCCAAAAAATCCAAATCAAATCAAAAGTTTTATGATCAATTGAAGTTAAGTGAATCATATGTAAGTTTGGTGCTTGGTGCAGTCGTGGTGGTGGGAATTTCATTTTTATTCTTAGTTTTTCTAAAAGAATCTAGAAAAACAAATCTTACGAAACCGGAAGTCTTAAATGCTGAGATTAGTCCAGTGCTTACTAAAACACCCGCAAAAACTTATACCATGGGGGAAAATGAAACACTTTGGGATGTGGCCGTGAAGTTTTATGGTGATGGATTTGCTTATCCAAAGATTATTGAAGCAAATAAAGATGTAATTCAGAATGCAGACTTTGTTCCACCGGGAACTGTGATTATTATTCCTGACGCAAAATAAATACTATTTGCGAATAAGCTCTACTAAGATCAACCTAACGATAGCCCATCCATTAAAAAGGGGATGCATTTTGCGTTTACCGCCAATTCTTTTTGGTTCGCTTGCGGGAATCTCAGTTACTTTTAATTTTTCCTTCGCGCAGTGTATTGATAGCATGGGTTCTAGTCCTGCTCTCGGAATATTTATATCCATTTTTCTAACGACATCTTTTTTATAGGCGCGCATCATGACAAGAGTGTCTGTATACTTACCTCCAAAACATATATTAATTATTTTTGTAAACATCCAGTTTCCAAATGCAGTAACTGGGTCATCGTCTTCACTTTTTGCGCCTTTCATGTATCTTGAGCCGATTACCATGTCATAATCTCCCTCCTTCATCTTTTTGACCAGAAGAGGAATTGCTTCAGGAAGAGAGTTTCCGTCGGGGCTAAATGATACGATTAGGTCACCTCGTGCAGCTTTAAGTCCTTCTCGAACAGCATTGGTTATACCTTTTTCTTTTTGCATGACGACTCTGTAGCCTTTGGACTTTGCATATTCTACGGTTCCATCTGTAGAGCCGCCATCTAAAAATAGGATTTCATCGACCCATTCTTTTTTAACATGAGGCATAACGACTTTCATGCCGTCAATTTCGTTTAACGTTGGAATAAGAAGAGTTACTTTATTTTTTTTCATTAAATACGTTGTATCTTTTATTTACGTCCTTTTTATTCGCCAAATACCATTCTATCGTCTCCTTGATTCCTTGTTCAAGTGTTACAAAGGGCGTGAATCCAAGAAGCTTCTTAGCCCGAGTTGTATCCATTAGTCTTTTTTTATCTCCCATGGGTTTGGTTTTATCCCACTTAATTTTAATAGGTCCGTTAGGCGCCAGGCTTGCTACTGTTTCTGCAATTTGCTTTATGGTTACCCCTGTTCCGCTTCCCAAATTAACTGGAACACTTATTCCATTTTCAAGAGCCAAAGACATGCCACGGGCGACATCTTTGGCGTGAATGAGATCTCTTATTGGTGTGCCATCCCCCCATACTGTTAAAGGATTTTCTCCATTTACAGCTCTGTAAATAAGTGAAGGAATAACCATGGCATTCTCAGGATCAAAATTGTCATATGATCCGTACACGTTAGCCGGGCGAACTATTGAAATTTTATCCCAGCCATATTGAATTTTGTAGCTTTCTGCTTGAAGTTCTCCCATGCGTTTTGCCCATCCTGCGAATTTATCATTTTCAGATGGAAAAGTTTTCCAAACATCATCCTCATAAAAAACTTCTGCTGGAGAATACACGCCAACTGAACTTGTATAAAGAAATCTTTTAACTTTTGCGCGACGGGAAGCCTCCATCATGTTGGTATTAAAAAGAATTGTTGGTACAAAAAAACTTGCAGGTTGTTCTTTTGTCATTTTCGGAGAGCCTTTTATGCCTGCGAGATGAAACACGAAGTCAATTCCTTCGCAAACCTGTCTGCAGTTATTTATATCTGTTAAATCTAATTTTGAAAACTTTGCTTTAGGATGAGCGCGAGATGAGTCATCAAGGGAAGCTATTGTAACTTTTGCACCCTTTTCAATCAGAAGATCGACGAGATATTTTCCAATCATGCCTGTCCCGCCTGTTACCAGTACTTTTTTATTTTTATAAAAATTATTTTTACTTTTTTCCATTTGATTTCGTTTTTTTTGAAACTGTATTCGTAGGGATCGTGAAATATGCATATTTAAATGGAGACAAAAAAGCTGGAAGCTTAAGCCAAGGATATTCCAAAACCACAAGATACCAGTAGAAAGGTCCAACAAGATCACTGAACTTTTTTGAGATTACCTCCTGTTTTTTAAATCCAGCTTTTTTTAAAAATCCATCCAAAGTGGACTGCGCAAGTACAAATGTCGGCATTGAGCCTGTGAGCTTAACTTTAATCCTTTCAAGTCTTTCCAAGTACTTAGGTAAAAAAATTTCGACAACTATGATTTCTTTTTTACATACTCTTGCGAGCTCTTTGAAAAATTTCTCAAACTTCAAATATTGATCTTCATTTGATTCAAGTCCCAGGTGATGGAGTACGCCGTTTACTAAAACATAATCAAAGGAATTGTCTTTAAACGGTAAGTCCGCTCCGTCAGCTACTACTTGAATGTACTTATCTTTTCCATTTGATCTTTTTAGCATCTCTTTATTTTTATCTACACCAACAAATTTAACTAGTGTTGCTGCGATCTCGTCTCCAAGGACATCGGACGGCTTAACTCCTCCGTTTCCAACATCAAGTACAGTAGATTTCTTTAGTCTTGGGTAATAGTTTTTAACTGCAACGTCGAAAATTGCTCTATTTACTCGAGAATTTACATCGTGTTCATAGTTTTTGCTGATTTTGTCGAATTGATCTTTCTGCGATTTACTTAGACTCATATATTTGCATAATCGTTTCTTTTAATTACCTGGTAGCCTTTAATTAATTCTGAAATACCTGATGACAAAGAAACCTTCGTTTTATATCCAGTCTTTTCTATTTTTTCATTTGAAACAATATAATTCCTTTGATCGGGATCCTTTCCAATAGGGGAATCAACAAAGGTAAATTTTGGAATAAGTTTTTTAATTTCTTCGCAAAGTTCTCTTTTTGAGAGATTAGCTTCAGACAGGCCTACATTGTAGGCTTCATTTTTCATTGTAGCAAAATTTTCCATAGTGTGGATAAACGCTCTAGCTACATCTCTAACGTGGATATAATTTCTCTTGAAGTCTGCTTCAAAAAGTACAACATAGCCATCATTTAAGGCGCGGTAAGTAAAATCATTAACAAGAAGATCAAGTCTCATGCGAGGACTAATTCCAAAAACTGTTGCAAGTCGAAGCGTTATTACGTTTTTTTCTCGAAGTAGCGCTTTTTCTGCATCGACTTTTAGTTTTCCGTACAGTGAGATTGGATTAAGTGGCGATTTTTCGGTACAAAAAGCACCAGCCTTTCCGACCCCATATCCGCTATTAGTATTTGGAAAGATTATTTTTTGATTTGGTTTACGGAGTTTAAGAATTAGCTTAACCGCATCAAGATTAATTGATTTTGCTTCAAGTGGAAACTTGTCACATAATGGAGCGCCGACAAGACACGCGAGAGGAATAATAAAATCTTGGTTTAAGATAGCAGATTTCATCAATTTTTCATCTCGACAATCACCTCGAATTATCTTTAGATTTTTGTCATAACAAACATTGAGAAGGCTGTTTTGTTTGTAGTAAAAATTATCAACAACTGTTACTTCTATGCCTTTTTCAAGAAGCATAGGAACGAGAATCGAGCCAATATATCCGGCGCCTCCGGTCACTAAAACTTTTACCATTTATATAAATTCATACTTTAATAAATTCAGTATGACCCTTAGTTTTTCGCACATTCGATATTTTCAGTTCAACCCTGAGCAAAGTCGAAGTGGGTCGAGCGGGTCATAAAATATTTTTTTTGTACCACGAAATTGTTTTTTCTATGCCTTCGTCCAAGGTGATTTTTGGCTTCCAGCCATAAGTTTTTTTCGCATGACTCGCATCAACAGCCAAATCAAATTTAATTGTTGGTTTTGATGAATCAAACTCCAAGTTAATTTTTTTACCGGAAATTTTAATAATTTTAGTTATTACTTCTTTTACTGAGAAGGCTTGCTCTATGCCTAAGTTAACCAAATCAAATTTTTCTTTTTGTTTTTTCAAAACTAATTCAACGAAATCAACTAAATCTGAAACATAAAGCAGGTCTCTCTTTTCAGATCCATCTCCCCAAACTGAAATCTTTTCATCTTTAGCGGTTAAAACCTTCGTAACCGTTGCTCCAAAAAAATGAGATCTTTCTAAATCGTACTTGTCGTAAGGCCCATAAATATTTGAATGTCTTATCGCAGTATATTTGGTGTCTCCAATTCTTGAGTAAAACTCACACATTTTTTCCAAATAAACTTTTGTCCAACCAACTCCAAAATACTTATTAATAATTTGAGAATTAAAGTCGGTTTCTTTTACAGGTTTTTTTTGACTTGGATACATTGTGGTACAGCTAAAGAAGATTACATGTTTAACTTTTTCTTCAAAACATGCTCGAAAGATAAGGCTATTCATTACGGCATTATCAGTAACATGGATGTACGGCCTTGTAACAACATCCTTTGAGCCAGTAGTTACTGCAGCTGCTTGAATTACGATATCTTTTCCTTTTATTATTTTATCTACTTCTTCTGTTTTTGTTAGGTCAACTTTTATTAGTTTAATGCTTTTAATGTTGGGTTTTTTGGTAAGGTATGTGCCATAAATTTGTAAATCTTTTCTTTTGGAAAGTCTCTCCGCAATATTTTGTCCAATAAAACCGCTTACTCCGCAGATTAATACGCTTGTTTTTTTCATTTTTATTTAACGTTATTCAATATATCACACAACTCATAAATTTTCTTCTCCTCAAGTGTGGGGTAGTTGCCTATATAAAAACCATAAAAATGAATGTGCTCTACGTTGGGAAATCTTTTATATTCTTTATCGTCAACAAGTTTTTTTAAATAAGGTTGTCTTAATTGATTTCCTCCACCAGAAGTTCCTCTACGAAATTCAACTCCATGAGCAAGAAGTGCTTTCATAACCTTTTCTGCAAAAAGCATATTAGGTTTTTTTATAACTAAAACAAATGCGTAATTACTGCTGCCTTCAGTTTCAAAATCTGTTTGATATATTTCCGAATTTAAATTTTCTAAAAAAACCTTTAAATTTTTTGTGCGAATTTTAATGTTTTTATCCAATCTTTTTAATTGTGATAATCCCATAACCGCAGCTATTTCAGTAGAGCGCATGTTATATGCAGGATAGGCGAATATGAAATCTGGATTTAGGTCCGGATATTTTTTTTGATAATATTTTTTTGTTTTGATAGAACTGGCCTCTCGTACCATGCCATGAGCGCGAAGCATTCGAAGCATTTCATAAATTTGGGAGTTATTTGTTGAGATCATTCCACCCTCTATCGTACTCATGTGATGAGCGTAATAAAAAGAAAAATTTGACATAAGACCAAATGTGCCAAGCTTTTTCTTTTTAAACGTTGCTCCATGTGATTCGCAAACGTCCTCAATAAGTGGAATTTTTCTAAGTCGCAACTCGTCTAATAATTTTTGAGTCAGTCCGTTATGTCCTAATATATGAGTTAAAAAAACAGCTTTTGTTTTAGAATTAATTTTTTTCAAAACCTCTTTTTCTTCCATTGCGAGCGTTCTGGGATTGATATCCACAAATACCGGCTTAAAACCACATTGCATAACAGACGCTATATCAGAAACCCAGGTTAGGGGAGGGACAATTATTTCTCCCAAGCCGTATGTTTCTCGCAGAGCAAGAATACTTAAAAGGTTTGCTGATGAGCCAGAGTTAACAAAAACACTATATTTACTTCCAAGCCATTTTGACCATTCTTGTTCAAATTTTTGTACATTAGTTGACTGAGTAAGTATTGGATCGTTTTTGGATGAGAGGAATTCAATAACATTATCTAAATCTTCCCTTAAAATATTGTTTTGCATGAGTGGCCACTGTAGATTTTTCATTAAAACGGTCCTTTAAATTCAAATTCTGTAGACTTCAATGGTTCTTTGGGAGTCCATGTACTTCTTTTACCCGTAATCATTTTATACGCAGCCTGAGCGATCTGCAAGCCGTTAGGATAGAAAAGTTTCTCAAGTGATGGAGTAGGGGGACATGTAACCTGAGCAAAGCCCATACGATGAACTTTTATTTTTTTCTTATCTTGCATTTTTTCGACAACAGATGCGGTAATTTCACTACTAGCTCCACTTGTTATCCAATCATTGTCCACAACAATTAAGTGTCCTGTTTTAGAGACAGATTTTGTAATGGTATCGATATCAAGAGGAGAAAGCCATATAGGATCTATAACTTCCGCACTTATTCCGATAGATTCTAAATACTCTCTTGCATGCATGCACTCAAGCTGCATTTGTGAGATGCCAACTAAGGTTACGTCTTTGCCTTTTGCTGTTATTCTTGCTTTACCAGGCTCTACGGTGTATTGTTTTTCTGGTACAAATCCTTTTTGGAAATGAAGAATTCTATGTTCAACAAAAATTACAGGATTATTGTCTCTAATTGCTGCAGTTAAAGATCCTTTTGCATCGTATGGGGTAGTTGGCGCTACTACTTTGAGGCCCGGAACATGCATAAAAAATGAGTAAAGTCCTTGTGAGTGCTGTGCTCCCTGGCCCCAGCTTTTGCCAATCATGCCTCTTACTACAAGAGGAATATTTACTTGTCCGCCATACATATAATGGGTTTTAGCAGCAATATTCACAAGTTGATTCATAGCAAGCATCATAAAATCCATTCTGATGTGTACGTGGATTGGTTTTAGTCCTGCAAGCGCCATGCCTACCGCTACTCCTGTCATAGAGTCTTCAGAAAGAGGAGTACCAAAGACACGACTCGAACCAAATTTATCAACTAGTCCTTTTGTAGTGCCTTGAATTGCTTTTGGATCATCTACATCCAGTCCGAATACGAGAACAGATTTATCCCGACTCATTTCTTGGTCGGTAGCTTCTCTTATTGCTTCAATGTAGGAAAGTTTGCGTATCATGTTAATCTTTAAAAACATCGCTGTAAAGCTCGGAGTCATTTGGGAATGGACTTTTTTCTGCAAAATCGAAAGCATCTTGAATCTCTTTTTCTACAGTGTTTTCGATTTTATTGCGACTTTGTGTATCGATTAGCTCTCCAACTTTTTTAACCTGGTCGTTTTTTACCCAAATCGCTCTTTCTTTTTCGCTTCTATATCCCAAATGAAAATCGTCATTTGGCCCTACATGTTCTTTCCACCTGTAAGTCATGCATTCAAAGAAAAATGGACCTGAAATTCCTTGTCTTAAAGCTTGAATTTTAGATCCTACGCTGTCATATATTTTGAAAACGTCATTATTCTCAATTTTTTCAGAAGGTACTCCGAAAGATTTAACTTTTTCTAAAATGCTACTCCCTTGTCTTTGCTTTAAATGAGTATGTATTGCATAAAAGTTATTCTCGCAAATAAAGATAATTGGAAGTTTTTTAATGACAGCAAAATTGATACTTTCCCAAAAAACACCTTCATCAGTTGCACCGTCTCCAAAAAAACAGACTACAATAGACTTACTGCCTTTAGATTTTAGGGTATATGCATATCCAACTGCATGAGGAATGCTTGTTCCGACAACAGCAGATGTTCCCATAAAACCAGCTTCGATATCAATTAGATGCATAGACCCTCCTTTTCCTTTAGCGCATCCCGTTGCTTTTCCATAGAGTTCTGCAATCATTTTACTTAAATCTCCACCTTTAGCTAGGTAAAGCGCATGGCCTCTATAAGTACCGAAAACGATATCGGTTGCTTTAAGAGCTTCACAAATACCAACTGAAACAGCCTCTTGGCCAATTGATAAGTGTACAGGAGACTTAATTTTATCTGTTGGATAAACTTTCGCAATTTCTTCTTCAACGCGTCTAATTTTATATAAAGATTTATAGAATTTATTTGGTGATATTTTTTTCATTTTTTTTAAACCATTCAATAGTGAGATTTAATCCAACATCTAATGATGTTTTTGGCTCCCACCCTAAGGCTTTTATTTTTGAAGAATCTAAAAGTTTCCTTGGCATGCCATCTGGATGAGAAGTTTCAAATTTAATTTTTCCTTTAAATCCTGTTTGCTTACTGATTTCCTCAATCAATTCTTTTATAGATATATCATTTCCTGATCCAACATTAATAAACTCTGGATGATTATAATTTTGCATTAAAAAATATAGTGCATCTGCAAGGTCGTCAACATAGAGAAATTCTCTTTTTACTTTTCCAGTTCCCCAAATTTCAATGGAAGATAAATTATTTCGCTTGGCATCTAAGAATTTTCTTATAAGTGCCGGTAAAACATGAGAAACTTCTGGGTCAAATTTATCGTTTGGGCCATAGATCGTTGCTGGCATCGCACAGATAAATTCTTTTTTAAATTGTTTAGAAATATACTCACAAAGTTTTAAGCCAGCGATTTTTGCAACAGCATATCCTTCATTGGAGGGTTCAAGTTTTCCAGTCAAAAGAAATTCTTCTTTCATTGGTTGAGGACTA
The DNA here is from genome assembly GCA_964637955.1 of uncultured Gammaproteobacteria bacterium. Classification (GTDB taxonomy): domain Bacteria; phylum Patescibacteriota; class Microgenomatia; order Levybacterales; family UBA12049; genus 2-01-FULL-39-10-A. Next base: position 282,629 of record CAZWXQ010000003.1, read on the forward strand.
TCTTTTGGATAAATACATGAACTTAATAAAAATAATAATTTTTTGACGTCTTTTTTATGCGATGTCCAGATTAAATTATTTTGAATCATTATGTTTTCATGCAAGAACTGCGCTTGGTGTGTCATATTGGCTTTAATTCCACCTACTTTGGCAGCAGCGATGATTACATATTCAGGTTTTTCTTCATCAAAAAATTTTTCAACTAAATCTTGTCTAGTTAAATCTAGCTCTGAATGAGTTTTAGTTATAATATTTTTATAGCCTTCTTTTTGGAACTTGGACAAAAGAGAAGAACCAACAAGTCCAGTGTGACCTGCGATATAAATTCTAGCTTTTTTAGGTATCATATTTATATTCCTCCAGGATATCATAAAAAATAATTTGTGATCCTTCATGTTCAAATTTGAAGGGTACATGAACGAGCTTTTTTAATTTTTCTTTAACATTTTTTTGATTTTTTGGAGGAACAAAAAGGAGCAGGAATCCGCCGCCACCAGCGCCAATAAGTTTTCCACCTATTGCACCCGCGCTTTTTGCCTTTTTATATATTTCATCAATCTCGGAATTGGAGACAATTGGGCTTAGGGATCTTTTTAATTTCCAAAATTCGTCGAGCAACTCCCCTAATTCATTTAAATTTTTCTTACTGTTTAAAATTGAAATTGCTTCATCTACCGAAGCTTGCATAAGACTAAGCTGTTTTTGTTGGTTGTTAATTTTTTTTACATAACTTTTTGCTATATTTGAAGCTGTTCTCGGAATTCCCGTATAAAATAACATGAGATGTTTTTCTAGTTCATTAATGCGATTTGCAGAAAGAGTCATTGGTTTAACAATAATATTTCCGTCTCTTTGAAAAGTGATATGGTTAAATCCTCCATATGCGGCAAGAGTTTGATCTTGATATCCCACAGTTTCTTTTAAGATTTCTTGTTCAAGTCGAATGCCTTCACGCGCCAATTGCTGTTTACTTAACATTTGTCCCTGCAAGGCATGGAGAGCGTTAAGGAGTCCCACCGTGAGAGCAGAACTTGTACCAAGTCCTGATCTTGCGGGTAAATCTCCATCGTGATGAATTGCTAATCCATCCTGAATTTTCAAGAAACGAATAGCTTCTCTTACTGCAGGATGCTTAATTTCATCAATTGTATTACATAATTCATTTTTTGAATACACAATACGATATTTGTGCCAAAAGAATGGAGGTAAATATCTTACATTTAAATAAGAATATTTGTTAATTGTGGTAGCAAGGACTGCACCGCCGTGTTCTTTAACCCAATCGGGATAATCCGTACCTCCACCAAAAAAAGATATGCGGAAAGGGGTTCTGCTTATGACCATATTTCTTTATGCTTCATTTTTACAAAAAGATAATGCTCAACAATTTCACAGAGTATGTGCTCAACAATCAAAAGAGATTCTTGAATATATTGGGTATTTTTGCTTGGAATAGAGATTGACAAATCTGCCACTTTTAAAAGTTCTCCGGAGCTGCCAGTTAAAGCAAGAGTGTGCAATTTTTTATGATTAGCTGCCTTAATAGCTCTGATAATATTCTTAGAGTTTCCGCTCGTTGAGATACCTATTAATAGATCGTTTTTTTGACCAAGTCCCTGCACTTGACGTTCAAAAACTCCCTCAAAGCCAAAGTCATTGGAAAAAGCAGTTATCACTGATGAATCAGCAGTTAGGGCAAAGGCAGGTAGCGTTGGCCTACTTAGATTTTTATCGAGCATATTAACAAATTCCGCCGCTATATGCTGACAATCGGCAGCGCTTCCTCCATTCCCACAAAGTAAAATTTTGCCACCTGATAAAAATGTGTCAACAATTAGCTGAGATGCAGCTAGTATGGAATCGTTACATGTTTTTAATGTGAGCTGATTGACTCGTATGCTTTCTAGTAAGTGTTTCTCTGCTTTTTTGCGATAGAAGTTATTGCTGTTAGCCATTTTGTAGCAGAGTTTATGTCAAATTTATATTATTGTCAATTATGGTTTGGAAGACATGATTTTATCGTAAACTAATTGGGGAGTTATGTCTTTCCAAGTTGTAAATATTGCGTCCGGTTGCAGATCAAAAACTAATCCTTCGTGAACTGGAAAAACAACTACTCTTGCTCCAGCTTTTTCTGCTGCGATTTTGCCTGGTGGAGAATCTTCATGAACGAGCATCTTTTCAGGAGATGCTTGTATTCCGAAAATTTCAGAAGCCTTAATGTAAACTTCTGGGTCAGGCTTTAATTTTTTAACACTAGACTCAGTCAATATATGTCCTGGGTTGAAAAATCTTAATAGATCAGATCTTCTAAGTATCTCAAATGCATTCCCATCAGGTGTAATTGAGGCAAGCACTAATTCTCCTCCTAGGCTTCTAACTGTTTCAAGATATTCTGAAACTCCTTCCCTAGGTGAAATAGGATAAGAATAAAGTAGCTCTTCATATAGCTTTTCTTTTTCTGCACGAATTATTATTGGATCTATTTTATCGGTAGTCATTTTTGAGATTGCTTCAGATATTGCTTTATCTCCAGCTCCAACAAAACTATGGAATTCATGCTGTCCGAATCTTACACCGTAATTTGAGGCAACTTGCTCAAGAGCTTCTTGGTGTAATCCTTCTAAATCAACAGCTGTTCCTTCGAGATCTACTGCATTGTATTGAAAAATTTCCATTAATCTATTGCTATTAAGCGAGCATACTATCAGCTAATAGATAGGAAATCAAATTCATTTCGTTAATTTGTAGATTATAGTTTTCAGAAAAATTAATTGCTATACTAATGAGCACAAGCAATTTTATATTACTATGCAAGCGATTATCATGGCAGGAGGGAAGGGTACAAGGCTCCAAAAAGTTACGAATGATGAAATCCCCAAAGCGTTGGTTCAAATAAACAATAAGCCTTTACTTGACTATGTCATAGAGCATGCAATCAAAAATGATTTTGACAAAATAATTATATGTACTGGTCACTTAGGCCACAAAATTCAAGAGTATATTAGCAATAAAAATTATGATGCATCAATTTATATTTCTCAAGAAAGTGAGCCAATGGGCACAGCCGGTTCTCTTCATTTGATTTCTGATTTATTGGAAGATGAATTTTTTATTATATATGCTGATGTTTATTCGACAATAAATTTAAAAAAAATGTTTGATTTTCACAAAAAAACAAAAGCAAATGTAACAATTGCAGTTCATAAATCTAATCACCCGCAAGATAGTACAGTTGTAAAAATTGATAAAAACGGTAAGTACTTAGCTATGATTCAAAAACCGGGTGATAAGTGGAAAGAGTACGGCAATTTGACGCAAACATCTCTTTATATAGTAAAAAAAGACATCTTAAATTATGTTAAAAAAAACATAAAGCAAGATTTTGAATCAGACATTTTTCCATTATTGCTTAACAAAGGTGAGGATATTTATGGCTACATGACTTCTGAATACACAAAAGATATGGGAACTCCGGAAAGGTATAGCGATCTTATAAATAAATTACAGGTAGAAAACCTTGGCAAATGAAGAGAATTGATTATACCGTTTGTTTTTTGATTGGTTTTTCTGCTTTAATCTCTCGAATTCCGTTTGTTGAAAAATTTCAGTCATTTTGGGATGGGCCTCAGCTAACCATTGGAATATCACATTTTTCAGTTGTCGAGCATACGCCAGCAGCTCCTGGATATCCATATTTTATTGGTTTGGGAAAATTTTTCCATTTATTTTTTTCTGATCTTCATACATCAATTGTTGCAGTGAGCGTATTTGCAGCTGTCGTGGGTGCTATTACTCTTTATATTGTTGGACTAAAAATGTTCAATCGTTTTGTTGGTTTCGCTGCCTCTGTAATTTTTTTAACTGGTTCAACTTTTTATTTCTTTTCAATAGCTCCTCATCCATACGATTTACTAATTACAGCGACTACGCTACTGGCTTATAGCGTCTATCGAATTTTTGTTCAAAAAAAACAAGAAGGAATATTTTTGGGACTTACAATAGGGATTTGTATTGGAATACGTCCTCAAGAAATTATAAATATTTTCATTTTATTTCTTCTTGGATTCTTGGTTCTTTCTACTAAAGAAAAAATCAAATCAATATTAGCTTCTGCTGTCATATGTTTTTCTTGGTTTATTCCGATTGTTAATAGTGTAGGTTTTAGAAATTATTTTACAGAAGCTTCAGCAATTGCTAAAACAGGCATAGCTAGTCAATCGATTTCAAATCATATCGAGTCGATGTTTAAAGGATTCCTTCTGAGTTTTGGAATTTCTGGAGGGTTCCTTGCTTATTATTCACTCAAGTTAAATCGAATAAAGAAAATCTCCTCAAAAGAAAAAGACCTTCTGATTTTTTACGGCGCTTGGATGCTGCCTGGATTTATTTACAATTTATTTTTTAGATCAGATGCTGTGGGTTATCAGTTTAGTTATTTAATACCGTTACTTTTTCTAATCTCAAATGCAATCTGGTATTTAACAAGGAAAAGTAAATTTTTATATTTCTTTGTGCTTGCTTGCATTGCTCTATTTAATCTTTATTGGTTTTTTTATGATCGTGATCCCACATTTACTAAGCCATACCGCCCTGTCTCTTATCATTACTCAGAGCTTCGAAAAAATGATATAAAAACAGGAGGAAAAGTAAGATTTGTAAGAGATAATTTTGATCCACAATTAACTCTAATTATTACTAATGAAGTTATGTGGCGACCATATTCATATTATTTGAAAAATTTCCCATTTGTAGTGTTATTTCGCTTGGATAATAATGAAATTCCTTATAGTTATAATAGAATCGAGTCGCAAAATTGGAAAATGAAATGGACTACTCAAAGAAAGTTCGATGTAAAAATTCCCAAGCATATAAATACTGTTGTATTTATGGATGATAGGGCATCTTCTTGGGTAAAAATTAATGGAAAAAAAGTAACTAGGCTTCCAGGCAATAGTAGCGTTACAGCAATTTCGGTCAAGCCAGGGGACGAATTAATTTACGATTATCAAAATGTTTTACTTAAGAAATAAATTTTTTATTTTTGAATATAATTTTAAAAACAATAGCAATACAAAGATACGCCAGAGGTGCAATATGCATAAGAAGTCTTTGTATCGAGCTGTCTGGAGCATTGCCAGCGGTAACATTGTAAATAACAAGATAAAGAATAAGCTGACTTAAGATTACGAAATTTAAAACTGCTAATTCCTTTTGTTTTTTGATACCAAATGCAATTAAACTATAAAAATATGTAATCCAAAGTAAGCCCCAGCTCTTTATGTTTATTAATTCTTTGAATGTTCCAGAAAAGGCATTTTTTGATTTCATAATTCCATATTCAAGTGAATGTCCTTCGGAAAAATAAGTATTTGCTATTCCTGTTATTCTTCTGTCTGTTTGCCAGAGGAAAAATGGAGCTATCCATAAAACCAATATTAATAAATGTTTGAACAAGCGATTGCGGATTATGTAAATAAAGCAACAAAATGCAATGAAGAAAGCTAGAGGTAAACCTTCATACTTTATGAGGGAAGTGATGCCTAAAAAGACTGAACAAATGAGTAAAATTTTTGGCGCGTGGGTTTTAAAGTATTCGAAAAGAAAAATAACAGACAAAAATGCAAAGTATCCTACGGGTAGATCGGCCAATCCTGCCTCAAGTCTTCCTCCATGTCTTATAAAGTTTTGCGTTGTAACCATGAGAAAAGTAAACAAAAGAGCATACCTTAATCCAAACTTTTGTTTAAGAACAGCGAAAAATGTAATTGCAAGAAATATATAAAACGCTGAAGATGTAAGAAGAACCGCAGTGTCATCAATTTTCCCCAGAGAAATGTAAATAAAAGAGTCTAAAAGACTAACAGTCGGGGGATACCCAGCAAAAGTATAGCGAAGAGTTTCAACTGTAACTTTTCCATCAATGAAAAACATTTTTGGATACAAAAGCCAAACAGACCATGCATCCCAAGTAACGACTGGTCGAAGTAAAGCTTCAAAAATGGTATAGCTAACTGCAATTAATATTCCTATTATTAAAAGAAAATTTATTTTATCAATCTTTGAAATTTTGGGAAAATTAAACTTCTTAATTTTTTCTTTTATTGATGCGAGTCTTTTGCGAGAAGGTATATTCTTTAAAATCATTATTCCAAGTAATATTACCCAAGGAGCAAGAACATACTCTCTTTGCCACGGAATATCGATACGGTAATATAAATAGAGTTGTAATGCGATTAGTCCGACTCCAAGGCCATAAGAAGCACCTAGGGCAATTAAGTTGTCTTTAGATTTTAGGATTCCAAATAAACGAAGTAAAAGAAAGCCGATACCTGAAACGAATAATATTGATAATAATACAATGAGCGTGTTCATTTTCTTTTATGTAAACTGCCTGTTATATTTGAATTTTTTGCTGAAAAAGTAGCGATTTTTTCAAAGCCAACAAGTGGAACATTCATATTATAAAGAGCTACAAAATCAAATTCTTTTGGGTATCTATCTTTAACGTACTCTACCGTATCTTGCTGCCAGTACACATGGCGAGGATACAGATAATATCTTGCATAAAAGAAAGGCATTCCTTCCTGCGAATAAAATGAAATTTTTGAATTTTCCGGAGTATTGTCATTAACAAATGCTGAAAATTCGTAAGTCGGACCAAATATTTTTTCTAATTTCTGATTTTCTGAAAGAGGATACCAGTCTTTAATTTCATACACTGTTTTAATAGAGTTATAGAATACATTAAAAGTGGCTAGACAAATCCAAAAGAATAGGAGAAAAACCAATATACCTTTTTTATACATTTTTGAGATTATAGCAGTACTTAGGATTTATCTCATCAGTAGTCCATTATTTATATCAATACAGGTGCCGTTTATATACTTAGGTGACTGAGTGGCGAGCCAGTAAGCTGTTTGCGCAACCGATGTAGGCTTTATAAAATCATGAGTAAGTACACGTTTTAGTTGATCATTTTTTCTCTCTTCTGGAATAACTGCGAACATATCTGTTCCTTCAACCATGCTAGGTGCAATACAATTTATAACTATTCCTTTTTCACCAAGTAGTCTGGCAAAACTTTTTGTAAAATTTATTACACCTGCTTTTGTAACTCCGTACCAAATGTCTGCGCTTCCAATTTCTCCGGTAATTGATGCTAAAGAAACAATTCTGCCATTTCCTTTTTTCACCATTCCCTTAGAAAAGTGAGTAATTAATTCGACTGGGGATTCTAGATTTATTTTAATAGTCATTTCTTTTTTTTCCTCTGGATAGTTGTCGTATGGAAGTGAATTCATCACGCCAGCATTATTTATAAGGATATCAATGTCTCCAATTTCTTTTGCAAGTGTTGGGATCTTGTTTACTTCTTTAAGATCAAAAGTAATTTGTCTTGATTTACTTTTTAGATCTTGAGGAAAGCTGGTAAAATCTCTTGCAACAATTATTGCATCATACCCATTTGAAATAAAAAGTTTTGATATTTCAAGTCCAATTCCTTTTGTGCCACCCGTAATAAGAACTTTTTGCATGGTGATATTATAGCACTAGAGTAATGTTTGGGCGATAATTACACCAAGAGTAAAGTTTGTTATAATTTATTTGTTGCGGGATTAGTACACCGGTAGTATGCTACCTTCCTTTTAATCCCATTAATTTATTTGCGGTGGTAGTTCAGTGGTAGAATGCTTCCTTCCCAAGGAAGAGGTCGCCGGTTCGAATCCGGTTCACCGCTCAGAAAATTAATGGGGCAAGGTAGCCCTTAGAATACAGTATAATCTAAGGATAAGAAAAACTAGAACTCATGGTTATTGCATTTGTTAAATTTTTTTAAAAACGCGAGTTCGATTTCAATTCTCTCTGAACGTAGTGATTAGGATCGTATCTCGCTCAAAATCTTTTAATAAAATGAAAGAAATTTCTTCAAAATCAAAAACTTCTAACAAGACAATAAAACTAATAACTATTATTTTAGCTGTGATAATTATTTATATTTTTACTGGTTTGGTTTTGGGTTATGTCGGTTTACGATTAACTTGCAGAAATCCTTTATACACTTGCATAAGTCTGCATGATTATATGACAGATCCTTGGTTGCTATTAAATACTATATTTTGGCCAATGACGTTTTGGAGTGGATTAGAGAAATCTAATATTTTATGAAACTATCAGAACTGAAAATTGAATTTGATAAGCAGGTGGAGAAGTTGATCAAGATTAAATATCCTGAAAAGATTGGTGTTTCAGAGTCTGAATTTAAAGAACAAATAGAAATGTTGAAAGAAAAATTGGGGGATATTGAAAGATTTGACTTCGATCCCGAGAATGGAAAAGTGCCATTTGTTATTGTAGTTAATATCGATAAATTAAAGGCGGAAGACGCAATATCACTTGTTGAAAAAGATGGGAAAGAGGGAGTTGCCAAGATGAAGCCATATAATTCGGAGGATTATTCGATTATTGAAAGCGTGACTATTCCAGAATCAAAATTTTATTTACTAATTTGTATAGAAAGGGGAACTGAGTATTTGAATATTCGGCCAGAAGATGCTCTCATTGATATTCAGAAGAGAAAAAGATCTCCTCTTACTATAAATGAAAGAATTGCCATTATCACACATTATCCAGATTTTATTAAGAAAAATAATTGTTTTTCACTTCTTGCATCTCGAATGGGAAATCAAACAGTTCCTGCGATTTGGATAAACTCTGAAAAGCATCCAAATCTCGGATGGTGCTGGGATAGAAATCCTCATGCCTGGCTAGGAAGCGCTTCATGTGTGAATAGATTGTAGGCCAGCAAATGTTTGATACATGCCCAAGTTTAAAAATTTGTAAACTCTTTGGACATCAAATTCATTTACAGCTTTTCCTACTTGCGCAAGCATTATTGCAGGTTTATTTCGGATTATCTCTAAGATTTTTTCCTTTGCCGTCATTTTATTTGTAAAATTTTGTTTTGCTATTTCTTCAATTGTTTCGCTATAAGATCCATCAGTAAACTGTGATCCAAGTAGAACATCACTGGTTTCATCAATAGTTGGAGTTTTGTGCATTTTTACAACAATTTCTTCTCCTGAGATTTCGCTCAGAATAGGTCTTCTGTATAACTCACTTGTATTCTGGGCGCTTGGCGATTTAAAACGCACACTTTCAATTGAATCAATTACAATCCTGACTTCATTCATTCTTGCTTGATTAGCATCGAAATCAACCACATGTATTTGGTATTGGTCTTTTGGTTTAGGTCTTTTTTCATTTTCATCTTCATCCTCATGCTCGTTTGAGATTTGAGAATCAGAATCATCTAAGTCTTCCTCGCCTGGCTCATCTTCAACTTCCTGATCCTCACTCTCATCTATTGCCTCTTCAACAGATGTGTCGGTTTCTTCAATTATAATTACATGGTCTTCGTGAGTTTCTTCAACTGGTTCCGCCTCTTGAATTATCTCTGCGTCCTCTGAAGGTTTTCTAGTTATGTCTTCGAATGTTAGACCTGCAAATTTTTTTGTTTCTTCAATGGCGTCCAGCATTCTTTGTTTTTCAACTGGATCCATGAAATCTTCCTCAGAAGTCGAGGATAATTCAATATCTTCATAGGTCAATTCTTCAAATTCTTCAGGTATGCCAGAAGGTTTTATTTGAAAATTATATGAAGATGCTGGTGCAGCAGATGGTTTTACAGATTTAAAATCAAATTCCGGATCATTTGAAATGCCATCAATTAATTTTGATGACGCTGTGCCCGTAATTACAGTTGTATCTTTAAAAGGGTCAATTTTCCCAAACTCTGTTGGAGGCTTTTCAAAAATAGTTGGATCAAAAGCATTGAAGTTTGAAAAACCACGAAATGAGGCTTGGTTTGTTGCTGAGATAGATTGGATTATGGATCCTGTGTTCTCGGAAACTTTCTCAGCGATTCCTTGTGTAGCACTTGAAATTGTACTTGCTGTTTGTGATACTGCTTCCATAACAAGCGTAGTTTAATTCTTAACTATAGAATGAGCTTGATATTAGTTTTACAAAATTCTGACAAAAAAAACAAAAATATTGACAGATTTATCTAAAATTGATAGTATTAATCGTGCCCGATAGTAAATCGAATAACAAAAAAGTAAAATACATTTTTGTCTCCGGAGGAGTCATTTCAGGCATCGGAAAGGGCATAACCTCAGCATCAATCTCACTTCTACTTAAATCTGCAGGATACAGGGTTGCACCTATAAAGTTTGAAAATTACTTAAATCTTGACGCAGGAACAATAAATCCTATTGAGCATGGTGACACTTTTCTTTGTGAAGATGGAACTGAAGCTGATATGGATATCGGAACATATGAGAAATTTTTGAATGAAGACATGGGAACAAATAATTTTGTAACCATGGGTAAAATTTACTCTACTGTAATAGAGCGAGAGAGAAGATTTGAGTATAATGGAGAAGATGTAGAAGCAATTCCTCACATTACTGACGAAATCATAAAAAGAATTAAAAATGTTGCAGAGGTGAGTAAGGCTGATATTGTTGTAGTTGAGCTAGGTGGAACTGCTGGAGAATATCAAAATGTTTTCTATTATGAAGCCTCTAGAATTATGACTCTTCAGAATCCAGGAGATGTAATTCATGTTCACGTAAGTTATGTGCCAACGCCTCAGCATTTAGGCGAACCAAAGACTAAGCCAACGCAGCTTTCCGTAAGAACTCTAAATTCACTTGGAATCCAGCCTGATTTTATTATCTGTCGATCAGACAAGCTTCTTGATAAAAGAAGAATTGAGAGGCTTGCGTTGTTTTGTAATGTAAAACCTGAAAGAGTAATAAGTAGTCCAGATGTCCCCAGTGTTTATGAGATTCCACTTGTTCTAAATAATCAGAATCTGGGCTCACAGATTTTGGGTCAATTAAATCTTCCAATACGAGAATCAAACCTCAAAGAATGGTCAAAATTCGTAGATAAAGTAAAAGTTGTACATAATTCTAAAGAGAAACCACTTGAAGTTGCCATAATTGGGAAATATTTCGGGACAGGAGATTATCAGCTTAAGGATAGTTATGCAGCACTTTTTGATGCGATAGATCATGCATCATACGAAATTGGAATACCAATTAAAACTCATTGGATAGATGCTGAGAAGGTTGAGAAAGAGTCAAATCTGTCAGAGATTATTGGAAAACCAGATGGAATTATTGTGCCTATTGGGTGGGGTCTTAGAGGAGCAGAAGGTATGATAAATGCTGCTGGATACGCTAGGGATAAAAAGATTCCTTATTTAGGGCTTTGCTACGGAATGCAGTTAGCTGCAATTTCATATGCAAGGGACGTTTTGGGAATTAAAAATGCAAATACAGAAGAAAATGAAAAAGATGGTAAAGACTTGGTAATTCATCTTATGCCAAAGCAAAAGGAGATTATGGAGCGTCGCGCATATGGTGGAACAATGAGACTTGGAGCGTGGGACGCTATAGTTAAAAAGGGAACAAGGGCATTTGATCTTTATGATAAGTATAATGACTTCATTAAAAAAGCAGATGGATTAACAAGTGAGCGCCACAGGCATAGATTCGAATTTAATAATGATTATCTGCAAGAATATGAAGAAAAAGGATTTGTGGTTTCTGCAAAATCAGTGGAAGAAGGATTGGTTGAAATTATTGAACTCCCAGAAGGTGAGCACCCATTTTATCTTGGAACTCAGGGACACCCTGAATATAAATCTAGACCGCTTAGACCACATCCATTATTCTTAGGCTTCGTTGAGGCCGTTAAAAAAGTCAAAAGCATCTAAGACAATTTTCCTTGCATTTTGGTGCATATCCAAAGATTCAACTTCAGCTTGGGTATACCAAGCGATTCCATTATGTTCAGATTCTGATATTTCTGGATCCTGGTAAGGAACTCTAACTCTGTAAACTAAGTCTAAATGTTTATGTTCTGGTTTATCTTCAAAAGTTGGAATATCTTCAAGCAAAACGTATGCTGGAACAGCATCGCTTTGAACCCTTTCATCTAGTCTTACAGAAGGTTCAAAATGAGAGCTAATATCAATTCCTGTCTCTTCTCTTACTTCTCTTATGGCTGCCTCACTTGGTAACTCATTTTCCAGGTGACCCCCAGGAGGAAGCCATGATTGTAGCTTGCGATGATTAATAAGCAAAGTTCTTGGAGGTGCTTCGTCGGAGATTAAGATTACAGTTGCAGCATTGTGAAGTTCCATGCCGCAATCTTACATTTAGCGCTAAACTTAGTCAAGTTTATTAGGAAGCTTGTTTGGGAGATTAAATCTTAACTTCCCACTCTTTTAAAAACTCTTTTACGAAATCTTTTTGAATTTTCTCTCTTTTTACAGCAATTTCCTTAGCTGTCTTGGTGTTCATCAAGTCTTTAACTAAAAATAGCTTTTCATAAAAATGATTTAGGGTAGTATTTTTGGCGTCTGCGTATGATTTTAGATCTTTATACTTTCGAGGTTTTATTTTCGGATCATACATAAACCTTCCTTTATATCCGCCGTATGCGAAAGCCTTAGCGATGCCTATGGCTCCTAGGGAATCAAGTCTATCCGCATCTTGAACAATTTTTCCTTCAATCGTTCGCATCTTAATCTTATTCGTTCCGCCTTTGTAAGAAATATTTCTTATGATAAATTCAACCTCATCTATAATTTCTTCGTCTACTTTATGTTTTTCAAGAAATTCTCTTGCCAGTCTTGGGCCTACTGATTCATCTCCACCAGTAAACTTCCAATCTGCTATATCATGAAAAAGAGCAGCAAGCTCTATAAGGAACAAGTCTCCTGATTTTTCTTTCCCTGCGATATAAATTGCCAATTTTGAAACTCGATTAACATGAATATGATCATGGCCAGTTATATCTGCAGCTAGTTTATTTTTTACATATTTTCGGGCATCAAGGATTATTTTATTCTTATTCATCTGCAAATATTATCATAATTGAAAATTTGCTTCAATTTAGCTATAATACATATCTATGGTAAATCAAATTGATTTTAAAGTCGGCGATATAGTTCGAGTTCATACTAAAATTGTTGAAGGTGAAAAGACTAGAACTCAGATTTTTGAAGGACAAGTTCTTCAAATCAGAGGTCGTGGTGAAAATAGATCTTACACTGTAATGAAAAAGGTAGGAGATATAACCGTTGAGAGAATCTGGCATGTTGGAAATCCAAATGTAGATAAAGTAGAATTTAAAGCTAAGCCAAAAATAAATATAAGACGAGCAAAGTTAAATTATCTTAAAACCCCAAGACCAATTATCTAATTTATCTTAATTCTTCTATCTGTTCGACAAGCTCAGGATTAAATACTCTATAATTAAACCGTGAAGATCGTAAATCCGATTGCTGTAAAAGGTGAGGATTTGGCATGTGAATTTCTTAAAAAGAAAGGATATAAAATTATTGAGCGAAATTTTCGAAAAGGATATGGGGAAATAGATATTGTTTGTTTAAAAAACAACACTTTGATTTTCGTCGAAGTTAAAACCCGCACATCCACTTCCTATGGGACTCCAATTGAAGCAATTAGCTACTATAAATTGAAATCATTAATTAAAACTGCAGAGTTTTACGCGCATCTTCATCCGGAATTACCAAGTACACTTAGAGTGGATGCTGTAGCTGTAATGCTTGATAATATGGGAGAAATTGATAGCATAGAACACATGGAGAATATAAGTGGATGAAAAGAGGAGTTGCGACTTTTACACTTGATACAGGAGTTTGTCCACCATGGCTTTTTGAGCGAATGGTGAAGCTGGGACGAAGCATGACTGATGTTCTGATTGAAGAATATGGTCCGGATGAATATATAAAAAGAATTGCAGATCCTGTTTGGTTTCAAAGTCTGGGAACTGTTCTGGCTTTTGATTGGAATGCTTCAGGCTTGACCACAATTTTAACTGCTGCACTAAAAGAAGCGATAAGAGGAAGAGAGCAAGAGCTAGGTGTTTTTATAGCTGGTGGAAAAGGAGCGACGAGTAAAAAAACTCCAGATGAGATTGCAGATTGGGGAGAGAGGCTTGGTTTTGGAAATGATACTAATAAGCTAGTTTACTCATCAAAAATGGCAGCTAAGGTAGATTCTTCGCTTATCCAAGATGATTATTCGCTTTATCACCACGCTTTTTTCTTTTCCCGAAACGGTGCTTGGACAGTTGTTCAGCAGGGAATGAATATAAAAAATGCTACAGCCAGAAGATATCACTGGCACTCTGAAAATCCTGCGGACATAGATTTTACAGTAGAGCCTCATAAGGGAATTGCTTCTCAGGCTTTTAAGCCAAACGTTTTAAATCTCGTGGATGTTAAATCCCAGAAAAATAAAGACCTATCTGTTGATCTAATCAGTGGAGGCTACAAGACATTGATGCACGACATTGAGTTGCTCCGCAAGCACTCGGGAGAGGTAAGTCGAATGCTGGCAGTTAAGGACACTGGACAGCAAGAGATGGTTTTTGCAGAGTTTGATCGGGCGGAATTTAAGCACCACGGTGTAGAGATGGAGGATTTTACGAAGAGCAAATATTTGGACAAAATATTGCAGAAAGTGACTTATGAGACACCTGAAGATTTTGAAGAGCTTTTGGCAATTAAGGGTGTTGGCGGTAAGACTATAAGAGCGCTAAGTCTGGTCAGTGAAATTATTTATAGAGCAGAGCCCAGTTATCAAGATCCTGCCAGATATTCTTTTGCGCATGGTGGAAAAGATGCGACTCCATATCCAGTTGATCAAGAAACCTATGATCAGACAATTGCAGTTTTAGAAAGTGTAGTAAGGAAAACTAAAATTAATCCAGTCGAAAAAGACAAAGCCATCAAGAGAATTGCAAAATAATAATTTCGAAGCTATAATACTCGCTTATGGAAAAAAATATAACAGGTCGATTAAGGGAGATGTTAACTCGCGGAGAAGAGTTAGCTAGAATAGAAGCTGAATTAAGAGGAAGGGTTGTGCTGCAATCCCAAAGATTGCAATCAGCAGATCTTGCCTTCCACGATGATGGAGAAGATAGAGACCTTCAAGCTCATGTTGATTTAAGAGAAGCAGCACTTTCAGCAGGTCAGTCTATTTCAGATGCTCATTGGATAAGAGCAATGAAAGCAAGAGGAATTCCAACCAGGGAAATTGTTTTAATCACAAGCAAAAAAGATGAAATTGCGTTAAATGGTAGAGATATTTGGAGAGAGCACATGGGCCAATTTAATACTGATGCTTCTCAGGATTCTTCAGAAAAATAAGTTAGAAATTACGCTTCTCTCTTTTTAACTCTTTCATTAAATTCATGGATTTGCCTGTTTAGAAAAGCTCTGTAATCAGCTCTAGGGTCAGAAATTTTTCTAGGTTTTTTGCGTGTTAGTTCAATTGAGTCATCTGAATTAAATGCATGCCAACTCCCAGTTCTAGTTCTAACAAGTGGCGAGTGGTTGGGAATATCCGTAAATACTTGTCCATCAATAAAAACCTGTCCAGTGGAGCCTGCCAGCCGATAGCCATACTCATCGGGTAGAATTTCTGAAACAGGATTTGAAGAAGTAACTACTTCCCTAGGTTCTCTAGATTCCGCCTGAATGACTGACGGATCAGTTAAATACAACACTCTTTTTTCTATCATACCGATGAATTATACGAGACGAATAAATTATTGTCAAAAACGATAATTAATTTTGTTTTACACGAATAGCAATTCGAGTAAATTGTTCTACGGGAAATTTTCTGATAACATATATTTTTATGGATGAAGCAAGCGAATCTGTTATAGCAGCAGATCATGAGTTTGATGACAGAATAGATGAGCAGGAGAGGGTTGTGGATGCAAATGATGGATTATTTCAAATAAAATTTGATGAAATGCAGCGTGCAGGTCAAATTACCCCAGATGTTGAGCTTTTACTTGGCTTAGCTCAGAAAAAAGCTGCTGCTGAAGAAGGATTATTTTGGATTCATGCTGCAGTAGATGGTGTTATGCCGCCTGAAGAATTTAACAGGCTTGCAAGATTAAGAGATGAAAAATATCAGGACAGTAGAGATCCAAATCATTTAAAAGAAAGTTAGACTTTCAGAAGCTTAATTTGGTCTCTAAGAATTGCAACAGCTTTACTTTGTCTGGGTTAAATTTGATACTAAAATTCCTATAAATATTGCACAGTTAATTTATTTGACTTTTAAAATTATTTATCTCAGACTTAGGTAATATGGAAGGTTTTTATTACTTAACAGTTTTATATTTACTAATAGTTTTTCCATTAATATTTCTAATTTCTATTACATATTTCATGTTTTTCAAGAAAATAATAAGTAAAAAAGTTTTGGGTGAAATTATTATTTTATTAACTATTAATTCTCTTCTTCTAAATAATTTAATTGTAGATTATCTGGATAGTTCAAGTTCATTTGGAAATTTTAGATTCTTTGATACTCCATTCATTCCAATTCTCTATCTATGTTCCTGGATATTTATAATTTATTTTGTTAAAAAGATTAAGTTGGATTATAAGCCTGGAATTATTTTAATTTTACTTTTTTTGATAATTCCTGTTTTTTGTTCTGTGCTTTATTTATTCCTGATTAATTTCTTACCTGAGCTAGCTTATATTCCATTTTATCCACTAATCTTATTAAATTTAAGATAGGTTTTTAATGATATATTAAATTTTTAATAATTTTATATGGTCTCTTAAAATTGCTGCTGTTTCGAAGTCTAATTTATTGATCTCTTGCGACTTTTAATGCTCCGCTTTCAATGCCCGCTGTTAGCTGGTCAGCAAGATTAATATAGCTGGTTAATTCTGCAGGGTTTACGCTTTTTTGTTTGCCTAAATCCGACTCAAAAGCAATTCTTAACTTGCTAGCTCTACGGTCTAAGTATCTATCTATTCCATGTACTTTCATATAGAAGTCAACTATACCTCTTATTTCTCCAGTTTGATGATCTCTGTTTCCGTATGTTTGGCCATAGTATTCAACTTCGATTGGCTCATCAATACCTTCGATAGGAACTGTTGCCAAAAATCTATGATAAGAGGGATTCCAGCCTACTAAAGGTTCGGCAGCATCTGATGCATTTAGTAGGGCATTAAATGATGCTTCAAACTGAGGAGTTAGCTCTTCAACCTCTCTTTTTCTAGCTTCTTTTTTCTTTTTCTTATGTTCAGTTTTGGCCTTTGCAGCAATTGCTTCTGTAACTAAAGGGTGTGAATCAAGGTTGTGTCCAAGTATTGGCGCTTCTGTTGTCATCTCAGGAATATACATCAGAAT
>CAZWXQ010000004.1:0-183500 GCA_964637955.1 uncultured Gammaproteobacteria bacterium
ATGAAATTTCATCTGGACTTAGATCGTTCTCAAGATTTGCTGAGGTTCCATAATTAGAATTAGGCGCTGTAGATCTTACAAAAGAATCAGCATTAGAATTAATACTTACTTGAGACACAAGAGGAGAAATAATAGCAGATGTAGGAGTTGGATATTTTGTTATTGTCGGAGTAATCGTTGGCATATTCGTCAATGATACTATCGTCGGTGTAGGCGTAGTATTCGGAGCTCTTGTTGGCGTTGGCGTCAAACCTCCCTGACCTATATATATAGCTGCTGGAACTAAACTTGAAATAACATTCTCATTAAATTTGTCTTTATCAGAAATAGAATTAGCAACAGTACTTAAGCTATTAAAACTAACTTCTACAGGAGCATTAACAGGAGCATTTAAGGGCAGGAAAGAAACCATACCAATTTTTGTAGGAACTTTTATTACTTTTGTGGGATCCGAACCTGCCGATAGAGTGACTGAGATAATCCCATCTTTTACAGTTGGTCCTTCAAGAATTGTTAAAGGGGAAGTAGGATCAAGAGTAAATCCGTTATCTAAAGTCTGTAGATATCTTGGATCATATACCATTGCAAGCTTTAGAGAATTAACTAAATTTTCCCCAGGATAAACATAAATATCAAGATTTACATTATTACCAACCACTGTCTCTATTTTTGTAGGATTAAATGAAACAGTAGTTGTCGCAGAAGCATGACTCTGCGTATCTTTTTGCATTAATACCAAGCCCACCGTAAGAGGAAGTGCTAGAAGAATAAGGCCTAAAACCCAAAGCTTTTTATTTTTAAGTACTGCAAATTTACTTGAAGATTGATGAGAAACTTTTGGAGCTTCTATTACTTGAGCTTCATTTTGAACCTGCCCAGCATTTAAATTTTGGTCCATGATTTATGCTAAGATTTATTTAATCACAATGTCAATAAGCAATTATAAAATTACACTTATTATATGCAGCTATTTGGCAATATCCCCTTTTATTTTTGCAACAGGATTTTTATTTTTAAGCCCATATGAGCTGCCTAAATTTATACTCACTATTATATTTGCAGAGATTATCGCAATTTTCCTTTTCTTTAAAAAAAGAAGCATTAATTTCGATCTTTTAACCAAACTAATATTTTTATTTTTATTTATAGTTATAATGTCCGATTTACTAGGCCTAGATCCAAGAACTTCAATACTGGGCAGTCCTTGGCGCTTTCAAGGCTTTATCCTTCTTTTATCGGGTGTTATTTTTTACCTAGGTGCGAAAAATACTGAAAAACCAGACCTAATAATAAAAACGTTAATCTCTACTTCGACCATCTTAGCCATAATCACAGTTTTTCAATTTTTTATGCTTCAAATGGGGCAAAGTTTGCCAAACTATAATGGGCGTGTAATTGCAACACTTGGAAATCCAAATTTTGTTGGCGCATATTTGGCTATATGTATTCCCTTATCCCTTTTCTATATATTTAAAATGAGAAATTTAAATTATTTAATTTCGGGATTTTTAATTTCTGGAGTTATTATTTCAGGATCAAAAGCTGCGATTATTGCAGCGGCATTTATTCTCATTTACTTTCTTTATAAAAAAATCAAGGATAATAAATTAATTTTCATACTTTTAATTTGCGTAGTTACCGTTTTTACCTTGGCAAGCCTTAACTACTTTGTAAGACCCTCGATTTATGATACGAGAACTTTAATTTGGGAAAGCGGAATTAATTCTTTAGTTAAGATGCCTTTAACAGGATTTGGACAAGAGAATTTTGAATTAATTTTTCCAAAAGAACTTAATTTTAAAGTAGATAATGCACACAACATTTTCCTCGAAACTTTAACATCAAGTGGAATAATAGGACTATGTTTATTTATTTCGATTATTATTGTGTGTTTTAAAAAAGCAAATCCAATAATTCGAATTTCACTTATTTCTATTTTGATTTGTGGATTCTTTAATCCCCTTTTTATTAACGCAATTATTTTGTTTTGGATATTAATCGGAATTTCCAACAAGGAATTTAATTTCTCATATTCCAATCCATCTCTATTAACGAATGATTCTGGATAATATTTGAATCCTTGAGGTTAAAAGGCTTCAGCTGCTATACTAAATATTCATGCTAAAACATAAAATAGCGAATAACCCACTACCAGTTATTTTCTTTACGATCTTTGTAGACCTCCTTGGCTTTGGAATTCTTATTCCAGTAATACCTCAGCTTTTGGCAAATCCTAATTCCGAATATTTCTTGCTCCCAGCAGGCTGGACACTTCAACAAGGATTTATCTTGCTCGGATTCTTAACAGCCGTTTTTTCAATAGCACAGTTTTTAGCAACACCTATCTTAGGTCAACTTTCAGACAGATATGGAAGAAAAAAACTTTTAGCTATTTCACTAACAGGCACATGTCTTTCATACTTCATCTTCGCTTATGGAATAGTTACTGGAAATTTAATTATTTTGTTTTTTGCTAGAGCTTTAGATGGAGTAACAGGAGGAAACATTTCTATTGCTCAGGCATCAATCGCAGATGTAACCACTCCTGAAAAAAGAGCTCGAAACTTTGGACTGATAGGCGCTGCTTTTGGCCTTGGCTTTATCATCGGTCCGTATATAGGAGGAAAGCTTTCTGATCCTTCGATCGTACCATGGTTTAATGCTACTACTCCATTTATCTTTGCAGGAATATTATCTGCTATAAATGTAATCTCAATTATTATATTCTTCCCTGAAACACTCAAGGAAAAGAATCTTAATCTTAAAATTAAATGGAGTCGTGCAGTATCAAATATTTACCATGCAACTCTTAATAAAGAACTAAGAGTTCTATTCGGAACCGTGTTTCTTTTCACCGCAGGATTTACATTCTTTACTACTTTCTTCAGCGTATTTTTGATTGATAAATTTGGATTCACACAAGGAAATATTGGAGACTTTTTTGCATATATCGGGCTATGGGTAGCTTTCACACAGGCGATAATTACAGGAAAAGTTTCTGCCAAATACCCAGCATATAAAATCATCAGATGGGGTATTCTCGCAGCTGGAATTGCAACCTTCCTCTTCTTCTTGCCGCAATATTGGTGGCAACTACTTCTCATTGTTCCACTTTTCGCAATTGGAAATGGACTCATGCAAGCAAACATTACCGCTTTAATTAGTCGCAGTGCTGGATCAGACATTCAAGGAGAAGTACTTGGAATTAACTCCAGCGTATCAGCCTTAGCCATGAGTATTCCTCCAATTCTTTCTGGATTCGTAGCTGCCAGCCTTTCTGCTTCTGCTCCTATATTCGTAGGAGGAGCTATCGTAATGCTTGCTGCAGCCTTTTTCTGGTTCTTTTATAAACCTCATGAGATACACCAAGCCCATACAGATGGATGGGGCGGCGGAGGCCACTAATCTCCATAACTACACGAAACAGCCAACAGGTAAATATAGTTTTATATAGACATATAAACAGGAGTTGAAGATTTAAGAATGAGGCTGATCATTTAACCATTTTTCTGTCTCTAGCGCTGCTGCGCAGCCAAACCCTGCCGCTGTTATTGCTTGTTTATATTCGCTATCGTGGATATCCCCAGCTGTAAAAACTCCTTCAATATTTGTTCTATAGTGATCATATGATTTTACAAAACCTTTTTCATCAAGATCAATTCCAGAAAATACTTTTGAGTTTGGAATATGTCCAATCGCTACAAATACTCCATCGATTGGCATATCAGTTGTCTGGTTTGTTTTGTTATTAAAAATCCGGACGCTTTCGACCTTTTGATCTCCTAAAACTTCTTTAATTTCACTATTTAAGAGAAGTTTTATTTTGGGGTTTTCTTTTACTCGATTTATCATGATTTCGCTGGCTTTAAAGGTATCTTTTCTATGCACTAAAGTGACGCTCGAAGCATAATTTGTCATAACATGAGCTTCTTCCATAGCAGAGTCTCCTCCCCCAACCACAATGACATTTTTATTTCTGAAAAACGGTCCGTCACATGGCGCACATGTAGAAACCCCCCTCCCGATCTTTTCCATCTCTCCAGGAACCCCAAGCCATTTGGTGTCTGCTCCAGTCGCGATAATTACAGATCGAGATTCAAATTCTTTCTCAGCAGTTTTTACTTTAAAAGGTCCTTTTGCTTTAGTAAAATCACCTGAAACAAAATCTACGTCAATAATTTCTGCTCCGTGATGCTCTGCCTGCTTTCGCATGTTTGTCATAAGCTCTGGACCTTGAATTCCTTGTGGAAAACCTGGAAAGTTTTCAACAAGAGTAGTAAGCATCAGCTGACCTCCCCACTTGGATCCTGCAATGATTAATGTTTTAAGATTTGCGCGCGTGGTATAAATTGCGGAAGTTAAACCTGCTGGACCTGAACCAATAATAATTACGTCGTACATAATATTTATAAGAAAAGCGTTTAGGGGTTAGGGGTTAGCGTTTAGTTTTTGAACTATACCCTATACGCTATACGCTATTAACTAGCTAGCACTTCATCTAATGCTTTTTTAAAATCTTCTTTAGGTCTTGCACCCACAACTGATTTTATAGGCTGACCATTTCTAAAAATAAGAAGCGTTGGAATACTCATAATATTATAATTTTGAGAAGATTGATGGGCGTCTACATCCATTTTACCGACTTTTACTTTTCCTTCGTATTCTTTAGCTAATTCGTCAACAATTGGAGATACGATCTTGCAGGGTTGGCACCACTGTGCCCAAAAATCTACCATTACTGGAATATCTGATTTTAGAACTTCTGCTTCAAAATTCTGATCTGTTAATACTAAATCTGCCATTTCGGTCTAACCAGAATACCAAATAAAAATGCTCTCTGTCAATGGAAATTTTTGGGTTGATTTTGATAAAACTAATCGCTAGAATATGTAAATGGCAGTTAAGTCAAAGAACGCAAAACCCAAACAAGAAGCATCGTCCACTACTCCAGAAAAAAGAAAATTAAGCTTTGGCTTCTTACATAAAATAAATATTATCTATGTACTCTTCTTTTTACTTATAATTGCTGCATTCTTAATTGGAGTATTGGTAACTCAAGTCCAATTTCTTAAAAAAGGTACTACTGTAGCAGCAAATGATGTTTATGCAGGTGCAGACCAACCTACGCAGCCTACAGGCCCAGTTGACGTAAGCGTTGGAAAACTACCACTTCTTGGAAATAAAGATGCAAAAGTAACCATAGTAGAATTTTCAGACTTTCAATGCCCTTTCTGCAAACAATTATTCGATGAAGCTCTCCCTCAAATTAAAAAAGAATATATAGATACTGGCAAGGCCAAGCTTGCATACAGACACTATCCTTTAACTTCAATTCATCCAAATGCACAAAAAGCTGCTGAAGCATCTGAGTGTGCAAATGCACAAGATAAATTCTGGGAATATCATGATATTTTATTCACAAATCAAGCTGATTGGGAATCACTTTCCGCCTCTGAAGCATTAAATAAATTTGTTGAATACGCAAATACAATTGGAATAAACGGCGAGACTCTAAGAGAATGTGTTTCTTCAGACAGTATGGCAAAAAGAGTTCAAGCTGATATTGATGATGGGAGTAAAGTTGGAGTCGATGGCACTCCTGCTTCTTTCGTAAATGGAATGTTAATCTCAGGTGCCGTTCCTTTCTCAGAGTTTAAAACTCAAATTGACGCTGCACTCGCTGAAGAAAAGTAATATTATTTAGTTCTCAAACTATACCCTAAACGCTAAACCCTAACTTAATGACCGTGAGGCAAATAATTTATAGCAAGATAAATAACCCCAATTCCTAAAACGAAAAATATACTTTCAAAAAAAGCATAACCTTTTTTTTCTTCACTATGAATTTCAGGGAGAATATTTGTTAAGGCGATGTAAATAAAGAAGCCTGCTGTAATAGAAAGTGCATAAGGCAGAATAAACTCCAGCCTTTCCCCTATCATGAGCCCCACTATTGCTCCTACGACAGCAAGCAAAGCACTAAAAAAATTTATAAGTAGTACCTTTTTCTTGGCCATTCCTTGATGAAGTAGAACCGCAAAGTCCCCTATCTCCTGCGGAATTTCATGAGCAATTATTGCAAGCGTAGTCGTAACTCCTAAAACTGGATTTAAAATATAAGTTATAGCGATTGCAATTCCATCAATAAAATTGTGAACACTATCTCCAAAAATTACCAATGGAACACTTATTGATCCATGATGATAACTTTTTCCTTTTTGATGGTACTGATACCAATGAATTCCGCGGTCAATAAAGTAGAAAAATAAAATTCCAACAATGCTCCAGAAGAATACGATTCCAGCTGATAGATTAAATTCCTGCGCATGTTCAATAGCCTCTGGGAGAAGATCTAAAAAAGCTGTTCCTAAAAGAGCTCCAGCGGCAAAAGAAACAAGAACGTGTATAACATTTTCTTTTATACTTTTCCCAAGCAAAAGAAGAACTCCTCCAGCGAGGCCTCCTACTCCTCCAATAAGTGCTGCGATTAAAACTGGTTCAATGTTTGACATATTTATAACTCGAAATCAAAATTTTAACTTTGACAATTTTTGCAAATTCCAAAAAACTCTAGAGAATGAGACTTAACTAAAAACCCATTCTTTTTCTCAATTTCCTTATCAAAATCACTGCTCAAATCGATTTCTATATCTTCGATCCTGCCACAATTTGTACAAATAAGATGGTGATGGTGATCTTTTTCGATTTCATATCTATATTTACCTTCTCCTATTTCAATTCTTTTTATTATTCCTTTTTCATAAAAAGTATTAAGAATTCTATATACTGTTGCTTGATCAACTTTAATATCTAATTTTTCTAATTCTGATTTAATACCTGACACGTCGAGCGGTTCATTTGTATTACTTAAGACCATTACTACCGCTGACCTTGCTTCTGTATTTTTCAGTCCTTTTTTTACATAGTCAATATTCATAGATTTATTTTAATCTAAAAGCGAATAATTTGCAATTAGGTATTGACAAATGCGAATCATTTGCAATATATTATTAAAATTAACTTTGAAAGGAGGTGAAATAATGAAATTTTATAATGTAAAAACAAGACAATCAGTAGAGATTCCAGATTCTGAAGTAGAATATGTAACTATGAAGAATGGAAAAAAAGCTGCTAAGGCAGTCGGAACAAACCCTGATGGAAGTAAAACAAATCTATTTAGAATTGTAGGAAATAAGTAACTTTTGAAGCTTGCCAGAATAACCGGTTCTCCGGTTTTTTTGGCGACTAAGCTCCAAGATGAGGTAATTGACCTTGAGCAACCATTGAAATCTCTCTTATATATGCTCCCGAATCTAACGCAAAATGCACTGCAGCCCCGACTTTTTGTCCTGAAAAAATTGGAAAATCATTATGATTATATTCATAGCCATATTCTCTCCCCTGTTTAATAGTCTGGTTTAGAGTGAAATCATTATCATAAAATCCTGTATCTGTTGTACCAGGCATAACTTCGGTAACATATATATTTTGCCTAGTTAAATCTAAAGCAAAACTTCTAGCCATGGCATGAACGGCGCCTTTTTGTACATTATCAATTAGAGCTAATGGCAGCACTCTTACAGCAGCTACGGCAGTTATCACGATCACTTTAGTTATTTTTTGTTCTTCAAAAATAAATCTCATATGCTGCATTATGTGTAGCCATTTAAATATATTAAGACTTACAATCTCAGTCATTGCTACAGGCGGAGTATTCCAAGGATCTAGAAATATGGAATTTTCAGGCAATTCAATCTTAGTATCAGAAGCACTTCCATAATAAACCAAGTGAACACTTAATTTTGTTTTCTGCTTTATTTCATAAAGTTTATTGACTATTTTTTTAATTTCTACTTCATCTTCTAGGGATGAGGCGTAAGCATAAAACGATCCTTTCAATTGAGCTGAAAGTATTTTCAGAGCCTGATTATCAGAGCCAACAATAAATACCAAATATCCCTTCTTATTTAGCACAATTGCGGTTCCTGCAGCAGCATTTGGCTTATAATATAAGCCATTAAATTTAATCAAATCAGACTTTGTTTTTTTAAAAATCCGCTTTGACTCCTTAAGATTTACACCGGTAATAAAAACTAATCCTTTATACTTCATACATGTCCTTGAAAAAATCTTTTATCTAAATTCTCTGCTCTTTCAGAAAGAGTTTTTCTATTTTTATTAGAAGACATTGCCTTAGCTATTGATTCAATTGCGGTTTTTATTTCTTTTGGTGCTTTTTCAAAACTTAAATTATTTTCGTTATCTAACTCAAGTAGCTTGGAAGAAAAAGGAATCCTGACAATATTTTTTATATTTATTCCTAACTCTTTTGAAACAAAATCCAAATCATTTTCTTTGAAGCTTTTATTTATGGCAATGAAAATATTATCGAACTGTAAAGCTTTTAAAGAAATTAATATATCCTTTGCAACAGATAAGTTTTTAGATGTAGGCTCTACTACAAGTAAAATTTCATCCATATTAATAATTGTTGCTCTGGTTACTAAATCATTGCCAGCTGCTAAATCAACCAGAACGCAATCTTTTTCACCTACTATTAAATGGTTTAGAAAGATTCTCATAAGAGTAAAAGAATCACACATATTCTCTATCCCCCTTTTGTTTTTATCTACATTTCCTAAATGTGCAACTGATATATTTCCTCGAGTTAATGTAACTTTTTCGAGGAATGGATCAACTCCTCCATCTTCAAAATAATAATGTTTAGCCTCCTTATGTGGCAGAAAACTTCGCTTTTTCCAATCGATTTCGGTTTTTGTATATTCAAAAATTTCCGCTTGATGATTCCTAATCTTATCCATCTTCTTTACTTCATTCTCAGAAAAACCTAAGGAATATGCCAAATTTTCATTCGTATCAACATCAAAAGCCAACACTTTACTTTTTTTTGCCAAATATGTGGCTATAAGTGTTATTGCTGTTGTCTTACCTGTTCCGCCTTTTCCAGCTACTGCAATTTTCATAATTAATTTTGGTCATTAATAAACCTCTTTCGAGGTTTATTAAATTGCGTAAAATGTAGAGTTTCAAGATCAAACTCAAGTAGTTAATGCAAACTACTTGCATTAGTATATGCGAGTTATTCGCATATTGCAATAGGCAAATTACACTAAGCTGGTGCTATAATTATTTCAATGAAAAAAGTATTTTCTTCCCTTCTATTTATTTTTCTATTTTTATTTTTTTCAAGTAATACATTTGCCCAAGAAAATAATAAATTTATTCCACCAGAACAAAAATATTATAAAGCTGAAGTGACTAGAATCATAAAAAGTGGGATAAGAGGTCAAGAGAATTATAAAAACTTTTTTCAATTTATAGAAGTTAAGTTTTTAGATGGTCCAGAATCTGGAAAAAAAGTATTGATCGAAAACAGTGGCTCAATTAAGCTTGCAAGTCAAAAAACACTAGAAGCTGGAGATAAGGTGGTAGTAATGGGAGTAACTCAAAATAATAATACAGTTTATTCTGTTTGGGATAAATACCGACTAAATTATATTTATTTTATTGTAATCTTATTCTTTGCAATGATTGTAATTTTTGCAGGACTCAAAGGAATTGGTTCAATTATTGGAATGGTAATTAGTTTTATAATTCTTGTCACATTTATAGTTCCTCAAATTCTAGCTGGTCACGATCCTCTATTAATAAGTATTATTGGATCTGCTGTAATTTTATTAACTACAATTTTTCTGGCTCATGGAGTTTCCAAACAAACTGTTTCGGCTGTTACCTCAACCATGATCGCCCTTACCATAACTGGAATAATTTCATTTATATTTGTAAAAATATTTAATCTATACGGAACCGGAGACGAAACCAACGCCCTTCTCCAAATCGGGAATTATAATATAAACGCACAAGGCCTTCTGCTTGGTGGAATTATTATTGGAACACTTGGAGTGCTTGACGATGTTACCACTACTCAATCAGCGGCAATATTTGAGCTATTTAAACTAAATAAAAAGCTCTCTTTTACAGATCTATTTAGTAAAGGCTACGTGATTGGACGTGAGCATATAGCATCTTTGGTAAATACTCTTATCCTTGCTTATGCTGGAGCCTCTCTAGGGCTATTTGTATTTTTTGTGTTAAATCCAAACAATACACCTACATGGGTTATGATAAATTCAGAAATGGTTTCAGAAGAAATCGTTCGCGCAGTCTCTGGAAGTGTTGGTCTTATTCTTGCTGTACCTATTACCACAATTATTGCTTCTTATTTAGTCAAAAAAACTTTTAAGTAATGAATTTTGTTCGTCAATTTCGCAGAATTGTGCATGAAAGCATGAGCGAATTATCAGGGGGATTCCTCACAAACTTGTTGAGGAGGGGGTGAAATCACCCGATAAATGAGCAAATACTTGAAAGCACAAATCAAGAACTGACGAGAGCTTTTGATTCTTTTCTCGGAGAAAAGAATAAGAGAAATCAAAAATATAAATTTATTTTAAGATTTCAAAAGAATTAAAATTTTCATCCGGAATTTCTTCAATTTTTACATCAATAACCTTTGCTAAAAATGGACCTTTCCGACATATTTCAATCAACGTTTCAAGATTTTTTCTCTCACCAATAAACTTACCTTCGACTTTTCCATTAGGTAAATTCTTTACCCAACCTTTTACGTTTAGCTTCTTGGCATTGTATTTAACAAATTGCCTAAAACCGACTCCTTGAACATCTCCGGAGATTAAAATATGAATCATTGCCAAATATTTCCAATTCCTGCCAAAAGCAGATTTCTAAGAAATCTTCCTATGAAAACGTAGATAAAAAATCTTCTTGGAGAATAAGAAAAGAGCCCTGCAACTAGTCCTACGACATCAAATAATGGATTTGGAATAAATGAAAATAGAATTATAAAAACTGCACCAAATTTATGAAATGTTTCTCGAAAAATGTTAAACCAAAACGAATTCTTTTTAAGAAGAACTTCTTTTCCACTTCTGCCAAGCATATATCCTACGAAATCCCCTACAGCAGATCCCAGAGCCGCGACGATTGCAACGACGATTGGGTTATAAAGAAACCCACCTGCCACAACTGTAGCTATAGCGGGGGCTGGAAGAAAAAGAGTAATAGAGCTAATAAGATTAATAAGAAAAATTCCGAGAATTCCAAACTTACCAAGATGAATTAATTGATCACGAAAATAAAAAGAGAGGAAAATTAATCCAAGCGAAACAAAGAACAAAACAATATAGTCTCTTTTAAAATGCTTAGAATTCCCCATTAAATTTATTGTAGGGTGTAAGAAATTTTTTATCAAACTTTAGGCTCTGGTGGCTTCGGATTTGCTTTCTTAAATTCAGTTTTTAACTCTTTTAACTTCCACATAAAAAGCGCTCCTCTATTCTTAGCATTACTGTCTACAGAAAAAGTAAATGCTTTATCAAGTAAGTTTCTATCGTGAGTTTTAGCGAGTTTAATATACAATCCTCTGTGCTTATAATCATCCAACTCTTCAGCCAAATGCATTCCATATGCCTGAAACTCTCGCGAAATATGCTTATCTACCTTAGGGTCATATTTTTCTAAAATGGAACCAATTTTTTTCACTAAATTATTATATCAATTAAACTCCTGGAGTTGGAGCTTGAGGTGCAAGCGGAGTGCTGGAAGCAGGAGCTGCATCAACTTTATCTGGCTGTGAAAGATTAGGTTCGGCTTGATAAGTATTTGCATCTTGAGGAGCTTGCGCCTTCAGAACCAATTCTTCAGCATGATCGAGGGCGTACTGTATTTTGCGCTGAGCTAAATCCACCCATTCACCATCACTCTTTAGTTTACCCCGTGGATCACTGCCACCAATTTGCACACCTTCGCTATTGGGTCCAGACTGAATAACTGAAAATAAATCAACATCGCGATTATCTACATTACTAACCCTTAATGCAAGCCGACCCCCCAGCTTCCCTAAAATCAATTCATAACCTTCTGGTAGGCTCGGGTCTGTAATTCTAACCCCATCAAATAATCCAGTAAAACCAGGCTTAGGGTCACCATCTGGCACCATTCTACCAGAGGGATCTTTTTTGTAGCTTTGAAAACGGGTGTCATGAGTCGATACTTTAATTGTGCCGTCTTCTGGAGTAGTAAATTCTCCAATGCGATTCTGATGCTCTCTTACTACATGAGAAGCAACTCTTCCGCTTATCTCTGCTGGGCTTAAATAACCATCTTGAAGCTCTCTACCAGTTCTGTCTATACTAGAAATAATATATCCCGCTCCTCGTCCAAATGGCTGCGTAACAGGAAATTTCTTGGGATCCAATGCTTGCACTAGCTTTCCTCCCAAATCGTAAACAGCATCAAGTTGAGCTGAAACCTCCCTTTCTCTAAGAACAACACCTTGCTCTGTACGAGCAACAATTTGCTTAACCTCTTCTAGTCTCGCCAAATTCCCTTGGCCGGTTTGAACTTCTGGCCCTTGACTTCTGGCCCTTGAATTTGAGCATCAAGCGCATCGGGATTTAAAGCTCCTGTTTCTGCTGCAGAAGGTTGTGAAAGATCTCCAAATTGAGTGCTCATTAATTCAAGTTTACTAACAATTGCAATTGAGTGTCAATAATTTACTTGGTATTATATTGGTTTTGGGCGGACTCAATACCCTTTTCTAGGCCTACACAAAGAGCTTTGGAGCCTTTTTTTATCATAGTTCTTGCCTTAGAAGCTTCTCCGCCTCTAAAACCGTTTAGAACATATTCGGGAACATCTAAATGTTGCTTATCCATGCCTTCTTTGTTTTTGGAGAGCCCTATTCCAAGTCTGAATCTCCAAAACTTTTCTGTCCCCAAGGATCCCATTATAGATTCAATTCCGTGATGACCTGCTGCTCCCCCTCCCTGTCTTATTTTTATAGATCCAAGTGGAAGATCTAATTCATCATAAACCACCCATATGTCTTCGGGTTTAACTTTATAATATTTTGCGATAAAGGAAACTGCCATCCCAGAGTTATTCATATAAGTTTGTGGACGCGCTAAGATAATCTTCTCTTCAGTTTTATCTTTACCTACAAAATCCATAACATAAATTTCACTTTTTAATTTTTCGCTTTTATCCCAATTAGATTTATTTACGGGCTCTAAATCTTTTAGGAGATGTTCGAGGACCATGAAGCCAACATTATGACGGGTAGATTCATATTTAACACCGGGGTTTCCCAAACCAACGATTAGTTTCATATTAAGTTAGGGTGATTATACCACGAATAATTATTAATTTTCAGCTTCAATATTTTTAGATTCATTTCAAATTGAAAATTTTACTTGTAGGAATCTTTAACTTGAAAAAGTGGATAAAGAAATAAAAATCCGAGAATAAATGAAGGGGAAAGTGTAATAAGAGCTGAGATTACCCATAAAATCTGACTCCAAAACAAAAGATTCCAACCTCTTTTATTCTTTTTTCTCAAGTGTCTAAAAGCAAAAAGCATAAGAAGTCCTTCAAGAACCCCAATAACATTCACAATCATTAACTTCTGGAAAACTCCTGTCCCCTGAGTACTAAATAAATTTAAAAAGGGAGTGCCAACAATATCCATTACTGATGCGAATGTGATGAGTGCACCAAAAACCAAAGCGATGATTGGAAGAATTCTTACAATAAAATACCGGAGTTCAGTTCCGATATTTGGGAGTTTAGCATAAAAAGTCTCGAATAAATTAATTACCATGAATTTAATTTTATAAAAGCCGAGGGATAAATTCAACGTGTCTCTCAGAATCTTCAGCGAAATAGAATAAACCTAATTCAAAGGTCAGCTTTCTGCTAATTTTATTATTTCCGCATCAGTTAGCGGCCTTCGGACATCATTTGCAAATCCTTTTACTCTAGATGTAAATGTTACAGAATCACCAATTTCTAATCCTAATTCTTCTGCCTTTTTCATAATTCCGTTGTGCCCCGACTCTGCTCCAATACTTATTTTTGATCCTGAAATTCCAAATGTTTCGGGAGTAAAAATTTCATATGTTTCGGGATTTGCTAAAACTCCGGCAGCATGAATTCCTGATTCATGTGCAAAAGCATTTCTTCCTACAATTGATTTATTTGGTGCAATAGCCATACCTGTTATTTCTTCAACAAACTTACTAGCATCAAAAATTATTCTAGGGTTGACGCTAATTATAGGTATTTTCCCCTGATCCTCAAAATTTTTGGGAAAACCAATTAGATTTGCTACTACTTCTTCCAAAGATGCATTTCCGGCTCTTTCGCCAATTCCATTAATAGTTACTTCAACTTGCCTTGCTCCGCTTCGTATTCCTTCAAGAGTATTTATTACAGCTAAACCCCGGTCATCGTGACAATGAGTCGAAATACTTACTATTCCCTTTCCCATCCTTTGATCAACACCTGATTTAATAAAACTAATAAGTCTAGCGTATTCCCTAGGTGATGCAAAGCCTACTGTATCTGGAATATTTATCGTAGTTGCACCAGCCTCTACAGCTTCAAGAACAACTCGAATTAAAAACTGTGGATCTGATCTAGTGGCGTCTTCTGCTGAAAATTCTACGTCCTGAGTATAATTTTTTGCTCTTGTCACGGCTTCTATAGCTCTTTGAATCACCTGCTCTGGAGTCATTCTTAATTTGTCTCTCATGTGAATTTCGCTTGTAGCAATAAAAGTGTGAATCCTTGCTCCACCTCTATCTTTTGCAGGCTCTACCGCATCCCAAGCTCTATCGATATCCCCTGCATTTGCTCGAGCTAAAGCCGCAATTACTGGCCCTTCTAATTCTGATGCAATTTCATGAACTGATTCAAATCTTTCTTGATTTGATGCAGGGAATCCAGCCTCAATTACGTCAACACCAGTTCTCTCAAGTATTTTTGCAAGTTCAAATCTTTGCTCTGGATCGACATTCACCCCAGGAGATTGGAATCCATCCCTTAAAGTGGTATCAAGTATTTTTATTCTGGTTTGATTATCTTCAATTCTTTCCATAAAAAAACCGCCTTTCGGCGGGTACTTAAACAACAAAGCACATCCGCCTCAGGCGAATCTAAGAAGAAGTGTTGAATTACTTATATTATGTGATAATTTTCTAGTCATAACTAACAAAATACAATACCGGAATTAATTTGTCAATTAAAGTAAGCTTTCCTGCTCTACTTTTTCATCCCCTGAACTCTGCTTTGCAGAATCAATTTTTACTACACCAAATTCTCCATCATATCCTGGAGAAATGGAAATATTTCCATTTCTTACCTTGAGAATTGCATCTGCGATATTTTTTCCTGCGACTTTTTCTATTTTATCAATCGGAGTTTTTAAAAGAATTTCAAACTCTGGAGCAATATTTTCAATCATATTTTCAAACATCGCAATTACTTTCACGCTGGCTGGAGCCACATGCATCGTCTCAGCAATTATTTCATTTAGTGGAACCAGCTTTGCAAAAGGAGGATGATTCTTTGCAGGATCAGCGATCCATTTCACTCCACTCTTACCTGTATTCTCCGCTACTTTTTCAGGACTTTTCGCTAAGTCTTCAACCCGCTCCATTACCCCAATCGTTAAACCACGACCACAAACAGGACAAGTAGTTCCCTTTAATTTGGTGTCTTCTGGGGAATAAACAATCTTACAATTCCTGTGTCCTGTGTAATGATATTTACCTTCTTCGGGATAAAATTCAATGGTATAAGCAATTCTATTTTCCCCACCTTTTCGCATAATTGCACGTTTTATATTTTCAAAGCTCAAATCCTCAAGCTCAAAAACTGTACTCTCTCTTCCCATTTTGATGGGACTATGTGAATCTGAAAATGAAAGAATCGAGCGTTTTTCAAGCTCTGGAATTCTCCAGTTCATAGCTGGATCTGAAGACAAACCCGTTTCAATTCCATAAATATACTTACTCATATCTCCAAAGCATTCATCTATGGAATCGAATCCTGACATAGAGCCATAAAGAGAAAACCAGGGTGTCCAAACGTGACAAGGAATAAGAAAACTTCGATCATCAATTTCCATTAACATTTCTAAAAGATCTGGAGGTTTTATGCCGACAATAGGTCTTCCATCTGACCTCAGATTCGCTCCCCTTTTCTGCAAAGCAGAATTGAATTTTTCCGCAGTTTCAATATTGGGAACAAATAAAAGACAGTGAATTCTGTGGGCTTTTCCAGCCTGAGAATAAATACTACTTACTTCAACTGAAAGAATAAATTTCGGATCCAACTCATCAGTAGAATTTTTAAGTGAATAGACTCCATCTCCTGACTCCTGCAGATTACTTTTAATTTCACGAATCCACATTGGATGTGTCCAATCCCCTGTCGTTAAAAGCCTCATTCCTTTTTGGCGGGCGAACTTCTTCATCACAGAAAGAGTCATATTCTGAGAAACAGCGCGTGAGTATTTACTATGTAAATGCAGGTCTGCTATGACTTCCACGAAGTCATTCTACCACAGGTTCTTGTTTTTTTGAGATATCTAAAACATCAAAAGGAGCTGTCATCTGACCTTCATATTCCTCATGAAGATCTGCTGCTCTATCTCGCAATTGTATTGGGGTAAATCCTGTTAATTGTTTTACTTCATCTTCAATTCCTTGAAGATAATTTCTATACCTTTCAATTTTTCCATCAGCTAATTCAGTTACACTATTAGCACGTCTTACTCTTTCCCTACCCTCTTCATCAATGTAATCAATATGATCTGCTGCTTTCCAACTCTCTAGCAAGCTCCCAACTCTTCCGTTCTCAATACCTTTTAACTTATCTGAAAAATCAACTGCTGAAATTCCTAACCATGGTCCTATTCTTTGCTCGCCAACACTTATTCCCATAAACCATTCCATTGGTGGTTGAACTACTTCTGCTTCTCTCTGAGGACTTGTATCCGGACTTGTCATAGCGATGAATTATATAAATTATCTGAAGCTAAAGCAATAATTATGTTGAAGTAGATCTTTTACCCTCCCTGATGCCATCTTTTATTTGTGTGAGTCTCATTCTTCTTGCAATGCTCATTCCAGCCTCAAATCTAGCTAATCTCTGCGCTTCTTTTTGCCTAGCACTTTCTATTCTCAGCCTTTCTCTAGTTCTTAAAAGTGCATCATTTTCCTGCTGAGTTGGAATTGATGTAGCATTTACCAAGCTTGGCTTCTGAAATCTTGCTTTTAAATTTCCTATCCAACCACTTTTGCTCGATTCAATCTTTGGGATCTGTAGTGTTGGCTTATTATCAACTGTTACTTGAGGAACACCTTCAAACGTTGCGTCGGTCATAATATAACCGTATCAGAAAAAACTTTTTAAAACAATTTAAATAATCTTTTCTAGAGTAATGTCAACATCTTTAAATCCATTTTTTCTATAAAATTCCAAAGCCATATTATTTTTCAAATAAGTTGTAACATAAACCTTTTTTATGCCTTTCTCATTTACCAAATTTACGAGCTCTGAAATAAGCATTCCTCCAATTCCTTGATGACGAGATTTGGGACTAACTCCCATATTTTCCAGATATACTGATTTCCCTTTTCTA
Organism: uncultured Gammaproteobacteria bacterium; assembly: GCA_964637955.1. Taxonomy (GTDB): domain Bacteria; phylum Patescibacteriota; class Microgenomatia; order Levybacterales; family UBA12049; genus 2-01-FULL-39-10-A. The sequence goes on from CAZWXQ010000004.1 coordinate 17,531, forward strand.
TATTCAACTTCTCTTTCCTCTGCAACTAGATATCCAACAGGATTTTCATCTTCTTCTGCTATTAACACATATGAATTTTCAATTCCCAATAAATCAGAAAAATATTTATTCCCTTTTTCAGATAGAGGCCAATCTAAATCTAATCCCGAATCATACTTCTGAGTCTCAATAAATAATTCATTGTTTAATTTTTGGAGACTTAAAATATCTTCTTTTCCTGCAGGTCGAATCTTTATCATTTGAGGATTATTCTAACACAATATTTAAGGTTTAGGTCTTACCCAAAGTTAACAAAAAAAATAAGGCTTAAAAACAAAGGTGTTTAAGAAGGTTTATTCACATGCGCAACTCTAAATGCAACTGTATCATAACGCTCCCAACCACGCGAAGGCATCGTCCAGCTACTTATCACTTTTGGCTCGAGATTTCCCCGTCTGACTCCAAGAACATACGGATGAACCTTTTGAAATTCTCTATTCAGTACATCTACTGGCTCCATAAGAAAATTAACAGAGCTTCCTCCTCTCATCTCATTGCCATGTTGAATAGCATATTGGAGCGCTGTTTCTCCTGGTACTAGAGCATGCCTTCTTTCTCGTAATGCCTGCAATAACTCATCAAACACCGCAAGTCTACCCTTAGGATTTGGGACTAAATCTTTTACATTTATTAGGCCTATCCGCAAATCAAGAGGATCTTGCAAAGTGGTAAAATTAGGATCTTCTATCAAGTCTTTTGCCGCAAAATGAACATAAATTCCTTTCATCATACATTCCTCTAGGAGATCTTCTTTAGATTTACCCCCTATTCTTACAGGAACCACTGCCTTAACTCCTTCGAGCGATAAATCAAGATTGGGAACATCTGAAGCGATAATCAAATCTTTTCCAGGGAGAACACCACCAGATCCATCCATTTTAAGAGTTTCGTAATAATTCATGGCTGGAATTATATCCCATAGCATTTATATTGTCAAATAATTTCTTCTTATACTGAATCTCAAAGAGGCGTTTTATTTCTTTAAAACATTTGTATCTATGGCTGACCTTTATCCATCTCCCTATAATGTGCATAAATACTTGGAATTAATGCTGGAATCTGCTCGCCTGTCTCCTTAAGCCTTCCCCCTTTAAAAACACTTGGTACATTATCAGGCGTTCGAAAAAAAGACCAGCTTAAAGTCTGCTCTGATCGATAAAAAGTTTCATGTTTTACAATAGCATCTCTTTCCAAATTAGATACATACTTTAAATCATCTTCTGTAAGTGCATCTTCCAATGTTTTCAAATCTGGTAAAAAAGTAGTTATGCGAAGATTTGGATAAAAACCCATAAGGATTCTTCTTGCATGATCAGTTAAAGTTGTTAAATATACGTGTTTTTCTTTATGTGGAGGCAGTTTATCAAATAAGTCTCTTAGTTGTTTTCTAGATATCGACCAGTCATCAACCACTGCAACTGGCCTTTTTGGAACACTAACGCTAAGGTCAGAAATTCCTGAAGGAAGAACTCCTGATGAGCGGATTGCAAATTTAGAAGAAGGCGGCTTAATACCTAATGCCAATAATCTTTGGTAAATCCAGCTTGAACTCTTGTCGTGGCCATACATTAAGAGCGAGTAATCTCTTTCAGCCCAATCAGTATTAACTTTTTCTGCCATTTGCTCTAAAGACTTATTAAATGTGGCTTCATCGATATACGTTGTGGCATCAACAACCCTATTTAAAAATCCATCTGGAGCTCCCCTGTCGCGATGAAAAGCTTCAAAAGCAGCAGCGGTCTCATCTGAAATCGGCAATTTTTTCTCTTGGATTCTTTGGACAAATTCCGATTTAGATACCTGTCCATCTTCATAACTAACCGCATCGATCATAAAATAATTTCCTTACTTACGTCTATTTCTTTTTATATTGGATTTCGAAGAGACGTTTTATTTCCTTGACGTCAGTAGCACCCGCCTGCAACGCTTTGCATAGCAATGCGGGCAGGTCTTCTGGCTTACTTTTTCTTAACATATTGTAATTCAAACAATCTCTTAATCTCATCAACTGTTGTGGATTGTTCAGCTCTCTTATCTGCATCTCGGAAAGAGACTAATCTAGGAAATCTGAGTGCAAAACCGTTTTCTGTTTCTGATTTACCTGCAGTATGAAGAGGTGAACGAGTAATTTCATCTGCTAAGACTTCTATAACAATCTTGGGCTCAATCCAGACGCTTGGCTCAATCATGGAATTAACCCTGGCTGGTTTGTGATTTACTTTAATCTTATCTGCCCTCGCGTGGATTTCCCTCCATTCATCATCAGTTAGACCTGTACCAATGCGAGAAATCGAAACAAACTCATCACGATCTCTGTCATAAACTCCCACAAGAAGTGCTCCTGCACCAAACTCCGTCCTCTTCCCTTTTCCTACGATGTAGCCTAAGAGAACGCAATCAATGGTATCAGAAAGTTCTCCATCAGAATGCTTTTTAAGTTTTACCCAATTAAAATTTCTTCCACCCGCTTCGTATGGGCTTTGGAGTTTTTTGATAACCAAACCTTCAAGGCCTTTACTTATCGCGTCATCGAGAAGTCCCTGCAAAATCTTCGGATCTGTCACTGTCTGATTTTTTGTCCTGATCAAAATATCATCTTCGGGAAGAACTTTATCTAGAATTTTCATGCGCTCTGTAAGTGGTTTATCAAGAAGCTGTTCTCCATCTTTATAGAGAATGTCAAAAACAAAAGCCTTTAGAGGAAGAGCTTTTTGCGCCTCTTCAATTCCATGTTTTCTTCGTCTTTTTGTAGTCTCCTGGAATGGCAAAAATTCTTCAGACTCTGGATTATAAGCTAGGGCTTCTGAATCTAGAATTATAGTTTTGGCTTTAATTTGCTTAAGAGTTCCTTCGATTAATTCCGGAAACATATGTGTCATTTCCTCTAGATTTCTACTAAACATTCTCACCTTATCTCCATCTTTATGAATCTGAACTCTAAATCCATCATATTTATACTGGACATCTACCTCTACCATTTTCTCAATCACTTTTTCAGGATTTGGAAGACGCTCACAAAGCTCAGATCTGATAGGATTTCCAAGTCTTACTTCGAGTTTGTCTACGGCAGGTAAACCTTTTACCCATAAAGTTTTTGCAATTAATCCTAGATCAGAAGTTCTGTTATATGCGCCTTCAAGATTTTTTCTATTGGATTTATCACCAAGCTTTGCCGTAGCTAGAGCATCCAGAATCGTCGGATCTCCAATCCCAAGTCTCGTATTTCCAAGTGGAATTCTGACAAGATGCTTTGCAGAAACACCGTCGACTTTAGAGAGCAAACCAGAAAGTAATGTTTGTCTTTTTTCAACTGTTCCCTCTCCACTGGTATTGGCGATTTGAGTAAGTATTTCAAAAACTTCAGATACTGTTATATTTGAGGATTTAGAATTACTAAGTTCTTGTGCTGCTTTTCCCATATCGCCCAATTTATTAAAAAGTGCCAATACTTTTTCTTTATCACTTCCATATGCAATAGCAATAGAACCAGCAACATTCTTCTCTGCCATTCCAATTTCAATAGGAGCAAAGAAAGGAGCAATGCGACCTTGAATCAAATAAACAATCTCTTCTATTTCATCATTTGGAGTTTTTTTAAAAAGCTCTGACAATATTTCAATAAGAGACAAACGCGACGATGTCGCTTCTAACTTTTCTAGATACTGCGAGAATTCACTAAATTTCATATTTATCTCCTCATTCCCCTCTCCTTTCGGGAGAGGGCAGGGTGAGGGCGTTATTAATCATTTCTAAAACAGCTTCTAAATCTTCAATAACTTCATTGTTCCAAAATCTTAAAATCTTGAAACCTTCTTTTTCCAACCATGCTACTCTTATCGCATCTCTTTTTATCCCAATCTCTGAATTATGCTGCCCTCCATCGAGTTCTATAATTAATCTTTTTTCTAAAGAAACAAAATCAACTATATATCTACCAATAGGATGTTGTCTTCTGAATTTTACACCATTTAACCTTCTATTTCTCAATTGCTGCCAAAACATATTCTCTACATCCGTTTGATTAATTCTCAAATATCTAGCAGCTAAAATTTTTCGCGCTTTCATATTACCCTCACCAACCTCTCCCAAGGGAGAGGAATAAACGGAAAAAATTATTTTATGCCATCACATATTTCGCGCCTTTTGTGCTTCCTGATTTTTTCACTATTCCCTCTTTAATTAGACCCTTTAACTCATTAAGAATCGTGTCTTCTGAGACCATCGGAAATAATGACGCAAAACTCTTGTTTTGAAGATAACCTATTTTCTGAATATATTCAATTATCTTTATTTGGCGCTCAGTAAGCATGATGGGTTTGCCTCCAAGTTTTTCTTTCAGATGCGCATCAATCGAAATATTCTCAACTTTTTCTTTTATCTTAGTAAGCTCAATTGAGAGTCCTTTTGTGAAATATTCCAGCCAAACAGTCTGGTCTCCATTAAATCTTTGGACTGACTTTAAAGCGTCATAATAATCCAGAGAATCACTATCAAAATATTCTTCAAGTGAAAAGAATTTGCGGATATCATAACCTTCCAGAAATAAAATCAAAGTAGATAAGGCGCGTGAAACTCTTCCGTTTCCATCAACAAATGGATGAATGCGGACCAGTTCATAATGCACAATTCCTGCTTTTAGAACCGGATGAACATCATTATCTTCTAAGTTTACAAACTCCAGAAGTTCTTCAACTTCAAATGGCACTGCAATTGATGGCGGAGGCTTAAAGCTTACCTCCCCTGTCAGACTGTTTTTAACTACCACTTGAGTCTCTCGATATTTTCCAATTTTTTCATCGGGTAATATTTTTTCAACTGTTAAGCTGTGGAGTTTTAAAATTAATTCTTCGTTAATTTCAAGTCCTTCATTTCCTGAAAGCTCTCCAATATAATCCATCACTTTTCTATAATTTAATACCTCTTGAATATCTCGATCTCTTGCTAACACTTCATGTCCTTCCAGCACTCTTTCAGCTTGGGAAAAATTTAATTCATTTCCTTCTATGTGAGTTCCGTAGTGAACTGCTCGAATCAAAGCTTCTTTTCTAAATTCTTTTTCATAATATGGAAGAAGTGGAGCATGATCTATGACTTCACGAGCAGCTTCAATAATCCCTATACTTTTGAGGATTTTATTAGTGATATGAAAAACTGGACTATACATGAATAATTATGCTACTTTAATTTTATAAGTATGTCTCGTTGCGTGAGTTGATCCAAAAGCTTTTTCAATTCTACCATTACCATTGGTCTCCGGCGCACTACCTGCATTTGCAGCTGCATCTGCCTCTAATCTATCTCTTATTCTTTCTGTTGCATCTCTTACTACGGGAATACTACCTGCTAATCCTAAACCAAGCTCTTTCTGAGCTCTCAGGATACCGGCAACTTCCCTTCTTGCAGCTACATCTTCTATCTCTTGCCTTCTTAATATTTCCAATCTTCCAATAGGTCTTTCTTGTTCCATAATTATCTGTTCGATATTACCTCATAATTCCCGATGAATGTCAATTGAAAATCCCCTTATGATATAATCGTTTCATGGCTAAAAAAGAAAAATCAGTTGAAGAAAAACAAGAAGATAAGAAGTTTCATCTTGAGGTTATCAAACAAACTATTGCCCTTTCTACTGCAGGGTTTGCTTTGGCTGCAGCACTAGCTTGGAATTCACTTATTCAGGAATTTATAAATACTTATTTTAAGCGCTATATCCCAGGAGATGGAAAAATACTTTCAATGCTTATTTATGCGCTCCTTGTAACAATTCTTGCAGTTTCAGTAACTCTTTACCTATCAAAGCTTGCAAATAGAATAGAAAAATCTAAATAAATTCCTTCATTACTTTTGGAATTTCTTCTATCAGATCGCTCGCATTAAAATATATTCCCACAGCTTCTTCTAAGCTTTCTCCTGCCTTTTTATTTATAAAAGAAGCACAAGCTGCAGAAATAAAAGCATCATTCTTTGCATAAAAAGCAGCAGTAAGTCCTGCTAAAACATCACCGGTTCCGCCTTTTGTAAGTCCTGCATTCCCACCCGTAATAATCATTGATTGATCAGAATTTGCCACAACATCAATTGGTCCTTTAAGGAGTATCGTAATTCCATATTTCTTAGCCATTTCAGAAACCTTATTTTGAATTTCTGAATTTAGCTCATTTGGATTTGATTGGAAATTGGAAATTGGAAATTGGAAATTAAAGAGTTTGGAAAACTCTTTCACATTTGGAGTAATTATTGAAGTTCTTGGCAGAATTTCGGGACTAATTACCTGAAGACTTCCCCCATCTACTACCCATTTTTTATCTGGATATCGTGATAACAAGTCTTCAGTTAATGATTTCGTGTCATCATCTCCTTTTTCCTCTCCATCAGGACGAGGAAGTCCTGGACCTATCAAAACAGAATCCGCATCTCCAATATAATCCTCTACTCTTCCCCTAGGAACTATAATCCCATTTATAAATTTCTCTTTAAGATTTTTTAAGATCTCATTGTTCATAGGAGTTGAAGAAAAATAAACCATATCGACAATCTTTGAAGTTATTTCAAAAGCCCAAAAAGCCGGAGAGTGAAATAAATCAGATCCGCCAATTATCAGAACCTTTCCATTTTCACCTTTTCGAGAATCCGAAGCGGGAACATAAAGCTGTTTTAATAAATTCGCATCAAATTCTTCCATATTTTGTCATGCTGAATTTATTTCAGCATCTCTAAATCATAAAGTCTTCAAAAACCATTCAATTATTTTATCCTGAAGCTGTTTTTTTACTACTGGATTACCACTAATATGATGGCTAGAATCTTTTAATATAAATTCTTCTTTTAAAGAGGCACTATTTGCTACCTCTAAATATTTTTCAGCCATGCCCGGAACTATTACCTCATCATTTTCAGCTTTAATCATCAAGAGTTTTCCTTTAAATTCTTTTATTCTCTCGTAGGATAAGCTACCTTCAAAACCTTCAGTTTTAAGGATTTCGCTTATAAAAGTCCCTTGCTTAAGACTCATCGATGAAGGTGGAAAAGAAGCTGGAACACTTAAAATCATTGATTTGAAATTATAATCTAATGAAATCAAAGCTGCTAAAAATCCTCCATAACTTGATCCACAAATCCCAAGCCTATTCCTGTCTATATTATTTTGTGATAAAAACAACTTAAGTGATTCTCTTGCATCGTCTTCCCCTTCTCCAATTGTAAGTTCTCCAAATTTTCCGTCGCTAATTCCACATCCTCTAAAATTAAATGCAAAAGCTAGAATCCCATTTTCTGAAAGTAGTTTAGCTAATTCAAAATATGTTTCACCTTTTGATCCACTTCCATGGAAGAAAATAACAGAAGGAAATGGGCCATCTCCTTCCGGAGTAAATAAACTTCCTCTAAGAACGTCCTCCCCAACTTTAAATTCAACTTTTTTTTCCATATTGAATAGTCAATTATAAATCATCATTGGTCAATTGTTAGTTCTATTATCTCCATTTTACCTTTTATTCTCGCAGGAATAAATTCTTCATGTGTAGTTGTAATAATTGTCTGCTGATCATCGCGAATTTCTAGAATAAGATTTATATGTCCTTCGTCTAACTCAGAAAAAACATCATCAAGTAAAAGAAGAGGTTCTATTTCCATTTTTTCTTTTATATATTTGAGCTCTAATAATTTAAGCTGCAAAACTCCAAGTCTTTGTTGACCTCGAGAACCGTATGACTTTAGATCAAGAAGCTGCCCTACTCCATAATCAAAAAGGATCTTAAAATCATCTCTGTGAGGTCCGACCAGAGTAACACCAGTGGCACTTTCTGCATCTCTGTACTGCTCAAGTCTTTCGAGCGAAATTATACTTTTATCGTACTCAATTTTAAAATCCAGAATATCTTTTTTAGATTCATTTAGGTAACTCACAAACTCTTCTCTTTTTCGGGTTAAAACCGATCCGTTTCGAATTACCAAACTGTCCCAATATTCAAATTCAGCCTCTTTTCTAGGTAATCCGTCTTTAACAAGATCTAGAAGCGCATTTCTCTGCTTTATCGCCTTGCTATAACCCAGAAGCGCAATTCTATAATCTCGATCTGTCTGCTCGAGAACATTATCCAAAAAATCTCGTCTAATTCCTGGACTACCAATCACTATTTCAAGGTCTTTTGGAGAAAATAATACACTTGGCAAATTTCCTACGAAGTCTGCTCGCCTTTTCGCTACTCCATTCACGAAATACCTTTTATACTGGGTTCTAACACCAGCTACCTCACCTACCGTAACAACTACTTCTAAATCAATGTCATCAATTTTTCCCTTAATTCTACCCATCTCGTTCCCAAGCTTTACCATCTGTGCATCTTTATCAGCCCTAAAACTTTTTCCAGTAGACAAAAGAAAAATGGATTCAATGAGGTTGGATTTTCCAGCGGTATTTGGCCCAATTATGATTAATGATTTATCAAATTTAAAAGTAGAGCTTTTATAACTTCGAAAATTTTGAAGAGATACACCTTTTAACATTGTTCATAAACTATTTACAATTGACAATTTTCGCAAGAGCAAACAGAGATCAAATTGTAATTGGTAAATGATAAATAGTAAATATCGGGGTTATCCAATCGTAGTTCCTAAAAATTCTTCTCCCTTTAGGAATTTATGAAGATTTTCAAAGTCGCCGCCCTTCATAACTGTTACTCTTATGCCAAGCTCTTGAGCTTTCTTTGAAGCTATTGGATCAAATGGTGCGTTCATACCTGGAACCCATTCGTCCCCAACCATAGCTCTAAGCTCTTCCCAAGATATTTTATCAAGCGGCACAGCATCTTCAAATTTCTTTGGATCTTTATCGTAAACTCTTTCAATATTTGATAAGTTAACTAGCTCCTTAACTCCATAATCTTCACAAATCATCGTAGCACAAAAATCCGTTGACCATCCCGGTTTCCATCCTGAACAAATAACTAATGGTTCTTCAACTTTTTTAATTACTTCATAATGCTCTATGATCACTGGATGAGCAATATCTCTGAAAATAGTTCTGACTAAATGTGCGTTAAGTCGAGTTGCATGAATTCCAAGCCAATCCAAATCTTCATCAGCTAACGTACCTATGACTGCTTTTCCTCCATCAATATATTGGCGGGCTGTTGCTCCTCCTCCAGTTATTAGGAAAAATTGACGATTTGGGTTTTCGGAAAGTCTGTCTCTTATAAATAAGTTTAATTTTGAAAGAAAGTCTGTATCAATTCCACTATTTGGAACGATTAATGAGCCTCCGAGGGAAATTACAACCTTTTCTGTATAAGTTGAACCCATAATATTTTGCCAAAAAAAACTAGCCGGTTTCTTCAAGTATTGCTGACCAAAACTTGGATCGTGCTAGAAGTTAATTCTATTCCTTTCCCCTAAAAACGTCAATAAGAAAGATTAATAGCTTGAAAATGTAAAAAACTTTGCTAAAATCTTTAATGATTTATGGGCTCAAGAAACAATTCTCAACGCGGAAAGTCATATTCCGGAAGACAAAGAGAGATAAGAAAAGATATGAGACAAAAAGGAACAAATCGTGAAATAAGTCTCGACAGACCGGCTTCCTTTCCTGATATTCCAGAACAAACTATTGACCTTCATCCAGAAACGCACACTGTTTTTTCAACTGAAGGACAAATTCTATCAATTATTCCGGAATTAACTGAAGGACCTCAAGCTAATGATCCTACGACACGAGAAGTACTACCTATTTCACAATTACGACCTCAGGAGAGAAGGTAACTTCCAATCTAAATTTAAGGATTAGAAAATTATTCTTTGTTCAGATTCAGAACTGGGTTGACACACCTCCCTGCCCGCTAAACCTATCTCGCTTTGTTTTTTTTTGGGGGGGGTTGACTAGATTTGGCAGGCGGGGCAAAAGAAAGTGCCACGACCAGCTAGAAATATCTTCTTAATTTCATTACCACAAACCGGACAAGGCTTTCCCTTTTTGCCATAAACTAGAGCATGCATCTGATACTCCCCTTCCTGACCGAGAGCGTTTACAAAATTAAGCTCACTTGCACCACCATACTTCAGACTTTTTTCCATAACACTTAAAACTGATTTATAAAGTAGCTTTATTTCCGCAGAAGTCAGAGTATTCGCCCGGCGTCTAGGATCAATTTTAGCCAAGAAAAGCGCGTCATTTGCATAAATATTTCCAATACCCCCAATTCTAGTTTGGTCCATAATAAGTGGCTTTATAACAATTTTTGAATTACTAATAATCTTTTCAAACTTTTCCTCCGTCAAATCCTTAAAAGGCTCAGGCCCCATGTTTTTGAAAAATGGCATTTCACCGACTTCATCAGTTGGAACAATCCGAATCCATGCAAATTTCCGAAGATCGTTAAAATATAAAATAGCATCTCGATCTAAATGAAAAATAATTCTAGTAGCATTGTTTGGAAGTGTTTTTACTTTATGAGGACTAACTGTAATTTTCGTTGTTTCAGGACCTCTGTAAATCATTTGCCCCGTGAGTTTTATGTGAATAGCGAGAGACTTTTTATTATCAAGATCAATAACCAATCCCTTACCAAAACGCCTGATCTCAATAACTCTTGCTCCAATAATCTGCTCGGGATCCCCTTCCAAAATTCCTTTAGACAATTCTTCAACCCGAACAAATTTATGCCCTTTAAGATATTTTTGGAGTCCTAATTTAATTGTTTCTACTTCTGGAAGCTCAGGCATATGATGTGGAGATTATATCAAATTAACTTCTGTCAAATTCAAAATCCGGCTTCATTTCATCAATTCTTTCTCTTTCTGATTTCTGCACAGCGTCAAGGCTTTCCTTTGGTGCAAGATCCCTAAATCCAGTCGCCATAAGAGTTGCTTCAACCAGTGTTCCAACTCTAGTAAAATCATCAGATTTATAAGCGACTTCTTCCAATATGTAATCTGCAACTTCAAATACTAGGCCATTTACATCCTCATCTGGAGTTTCGTTTGGAATAACTATCCCTAGCCAACCTAACCTTTGTTGATTTTCTGCACTCATAAATACCCCAAATCCTTAAATAATTTTATCGAGGGCCTAGCAAGCTTAGCATCTCTCAATTCGGATCTCTCAATCCATTTAATTTCAGGGAATTCATCAGATATTTTTTCTTCTCCTACTACTTCTACTCTAAACATATTAAAAATATAGTGAGTCATTTCTCCTTTTTTATCTGGCTCATCATCTTCATAAATTCCAATGTTTTTAATTTCCAAGACTTCCAATCCCACCTCCTCCATTACCTCTCTTTTAACAGCATCAACTGGCGACTCTCCCTCTTCAATACCTCCACCAGGAAGTCTCCAAGTATCAGGATAGGGACCAACTCCGTAGGCTTTATTCCCCATCAAAATTTTTCCGTCTTTTTCTATAACTGCCACCGAACAATTCCTAGTTTTCATATTTATCCATTTCTGTCATTCCGAATTGCGTCTCTTCTGAGAAGCAAGTACCCTTGAGGTATTTCGGAATCTAGATCCTGAAATGGATTCAGGATGACACCCTAAACATTCAGCGAACTTTTGACTCTACAAACTTTTTAATTTCTTTTTCAAATCTTTCGCGGCTAAACTTCTGTGCATATTTAGCGATTTCCTCAGAATCAAATTTAGTTTTTTCAAACTTTTTAATTGCTGCATTCAAATTTTCTACATTAAATTCATCGAAAAATATACCTGTTTTACCTTCAATTACAGTCTCTTTTGGTCCTCCGGAATTGTGAGCAATTACTGGCGTTCCTGCCATCATAGCCTCCACTGGAACTATTCCGAAATCCTCATCTTTTGAGGCAAATATAAATCCTTTTGCGCCAGCCATAAGCCTATTTTTCTCTTCATCACTTACTTCTCCTAAAAATTCTATATTTTGTTTTTGGGATTTGGAATTTATGATTTTATTTTTTATTTCCTCTTCAAATCCAGCAAATCCTTTTCCAAAAACTTTTAAAGGCAATCCATTTTTTATAAATGCATCGATGATAAGATCAGTGTGTTTTGCGCGAGCAATACGTCCTCCTGCTAGATAGTAGGTTTTAGGTTGTAGGGCGTAGTTTTTATCACCACCTACTCCCAACCCCCTACTCCCCATATCAACTGGCGGATAAATCACCACTGCATTTTTGCGATAAAACTTTTCAATTCTTCTTTTCGTTTCCTGCGAATTTGCGATGAAAAAATCTACATTCTGAGAAGACTTAAAATCTATCATTCTTAAGAAATGAATCGTCCACATACCAATAAACTTTGAAACGGCATTTTTTTGCCAATCCCGAGCGGTTTCATATCCATAAAGATATCGAGGAGGCGTATGCATATAACAAATATGAACAGCTTTTTGCATTTTTCCTTTTTTCTCAGACTTAGTTTGAATAGTGTTTGGACTATATGCGCCTGTGGCAGAAACTATTACGACATCATATGTAGATAAATCTAAAGATTTAAATAATTCTGGAGCTACGATTCTTATTGGACTAATAAGCTTAGAATTAAATGGAATTACATCTGCCCATGAAGTTTTTATTTTCCAGCTTTTAAACCGCTCGCGATGAGGACCTAGATATTTTGGAAGATAAACTGAGGTGTATACCGGAGCATCAGGAAACACCTCGTGTAGAGCCTCTAGAACTCTCTCAGCGCCCCCGTATTCTTTAATGTAGTCGTGTACTATTGCTACCTTCATAAACTTAATTTTAAATTTGAAATTTTAAATTTGAAATAAAACATAAATGTTTTAATATTTAAATTTTTAAAAATTGATTGAAAATTGTAAATTGTAAATTGAAAATTCATAGAAGTCCTAGCTGATCCTCGGAGGGCTCATTCTTTTTTGGCTTTTCTTCTTTTGGTTTTTGATCCAACTTAAACCTAGTGATCAAACTGTTAAATGATAATGTTTCGAATTCTTTCAATAGCACTTCGCGATCCATTTTTGAAAGCAAGCATTCATCAAATTTAAGATGAATTGGGGCGTTTATTTCAATTGTCGCAAGCTTCTTAGCCAATGCCGACTGCTCAGCATCGTTTGCTAATTTCTCGGCAATATTTGGACTTATCTCCCCAATATGCTCATATATTCCTTCAATATTTTTATATTTATTTAATAAATTTGCAGCCCCCTTTGGTCCAATTCCATTTACTCCTGGATAATTGTCAGAAGAATCCCCCACTAAAGCTTTGTAATCAATAAACTGAGATGGAGTTAATCCATATTTTTCAACAACTTTTTCTTCATCAAACAAAATCATCTTTGTTACGCCTGTTATTGGCGCAAGAATCATTACTTTTTTATTCACAAGTTGAAGCAAATCTCGATCTCCAGTAAGTATTATCACTTCATCCTCGGGACTTTTTTCAATTGCTTGTTTTGAAATAGTCCCTATAAGATCATCTGCTTCGTATCTATCAAGTTCAAAAACGCAAACATTTATTTTTGCCAATATTTTCCTGATAATTTCAAATTGATTTGACAATTCGACTTCCATTTTTGGACGTGTCGCTTGATAACCAACATATAGCTGTTTTCTAAAGGTGGGAGCAGGACGGTCAAAACAAACTACAAGATGCGCCGGTGCAAGATCTGAAATTATTTTTAAAGTCATGCTGAAGAATCCATAAACAGCATTGGTAAGCTGCCCATCTTCAGTTTTATGAAGGGGTGGAAGGGCGTGATAAGCGCGGTGAACTATCGCATTTCCATCTATTAAGACTAATCTACTCATATTACTTGTCTACAAGTTTGTCAAAAAAAAACAAACAGGATAATGGGATTATATCAACTTTAGGAATTAAATGAGGATTACTTTTGGAATTTTCTGTAAAGAAGAGCTGTTGCTAAGAATGTTAAAGGAATTGTAACCGCAAGCCCAATTCCAAAGAATAATGCTCCAATAAAGTTAATAATTAAGAATAAGATTGAGAGGAAGAACAGATTTACTACTCCATTCCTCGTTAACTCCCAGCTCTTTTTAATTGAATCCATTACTCCAGCATCTTTGTCTACGATGTAATATGTGAAGAACATAAGTCTAATTCCAAGATAGATTCCTGGAATTACAAAGAGTATTAATCCCCCCATCACAATTACGCCAACAATAATTCCAGCTGCGATATTTCGCAAAATCTTCATTGCGATATTTGGATATGTGTAAAGATCTTGAATTGCTGCCTTATGCCCGTCTACTATTTTAAGAACTAAATTATATGCTCCAAGCTGAATAACTAAAAATACTATGAGGAAAACGAGAGATAAGATTGTAGCGAGAAAAGATTCTTTGAATAAATAGTTTACGCCGTATTGAGCAATATAATAAACCAAATAAACACCCATCAAAGCCAAGATAATATTTAAATTCTTTTTAAATAGCTCCCAAGCTTCTTTTATAAGATCAATTTTCCCGAAATTATTCATTAAGGCAATTGTCATACTTTTGTACCCAATTGTCAAGCGATAATCCTCGATTATCGCGCAGTACTCGAACGAAGTGAGCGGTGCAAGAAGCAGTTAGCTTCAGTATCTGAAATCTAGCTGATCCCTTGTAGTGGAATAATCGCAGGTTTGTGACCAGGAAGAATCTTCTTCGGCCCAATTAGTTTTTCAAATTCTTCTGATTCCATTGTTTCAACTTTTAATAACTCTGTTGCCAGAATATCTAACTTTTTTCTAAGCTTTTTAAGAGTCTTTAGTGCTGTTTCGTAGCCTTCATCAATAATTCTTTTTACTTCTACGTCAATTTTTGCTCTCATCTCAGGAGACAATTCATCTGAATCATATGGTGTCTCTTTTTGGAGATCAAGAGTAATAGGTCCAAGATTACTCATTCCGAATCTTGTCACCATGGCACGCGCTACTTGTGTCGCCTTCTCCATGTCATTAGAGGCTCCGGTAGTAATATCATCGAAAACCAATTTTTCAGCAGCTTGACCACCGAGCATCATCGCAATTTCCTCAATTAAATGAGACTTAGTTTCATGAACTCGGTCAATTGGCTCAGTCATAGTGTGCCCAAGACTCATTCCACGACTAACAATTGAAATTCTATGAATCGGATCAATATGAGGCATTTCCCAACCTACCAATGCATGCCCTGCTTCATGATACGCTGTCATTCTTCTGTCTTGCTCTGTCTGAAGTCTTTTTTTCTCAGGCCCAAGTTTTACCTTAGTTGCTGCTTCTTCAATATCTGACATATCTACTTTCTTTTTATTATTTCTTGCAGCGCGAATTGCAGCCTCATTAAGCATGTTTTCAAGATCAGCTCCTGAAAAACCAACTGTTCTTTTTGCTACCCTATCCCAATCAACCTTAGCCTCAAATGGCTTATTTTTAGCATGAATCATAAGTATGTTTTTTCTTCCCGCTACATCTGGTAATTCAAGAGCAACTCGACGATCAAATCTTCCAGGTCGAACTAAAGCAGGATCTAAAACGTCAGGTCTATTTGTGGCTGCCATAACTACAAGCTGCTCATTTGGAGAAAAACCATCCATCTCAACAAGAATCTGATTTAAGGTTTGCTCACGCTCATCATGTCCACCCATATATCCCCCACCTCGTTGCCTACCGATAGCATCAATTTCATCTATAAATATAATTGCAGGTTGAGATTTTTTAGCTGTATTAAACAAATCACGAACACGGGATGCTCCAACTCCTACCAACATTTCCATAAATTCACTTCCAGCCATAGAGAAGAAAGGCACATTTGCTTCACCTGCTGTTGCGCGTGCAAGAAGAGTTTTTCCAGTTCCTGCAGGGCCAATCATGAGTACGCCCTTCGGGGTTCTAGCTCCAATCGATCGGTATTTTGCAGGATTTTTAAGAAAATCTACTATTTCAGTTAATTCTTGCTTTGCCTCATCTACTCCTGCGACATCATCAAAACCAATCTTAGGCATATCTTTGCTGTAAAGCTTAGCTTGAGATTTTCCAAAAGAAAAAACATTATCCTGCGCTCCTCTTGCCTGACGGAAAATAAAATAGAAAAATGCGACCATAAGAACTATCGGAAGAATAGAAATAAGAATATTCATCGTGTTATTCAATGTGGTTTTATCATTTACTGTTACTACGATTGCTCCAAGAGGCACTCCGGCATCTTTAAACATGGTGTAAACATCAGATCCTGGCTCTTTAAAAGCTTGAAGTGTCTTATCGCCATTTTTAGGAGTAAGAACTAATTTATTATCAAATACTTCAATTGCTTTTATTTTACCGGCCTTAGAATCTGAAATTGCCTGGGAAAGAGGAATAGTTTTAGATTCATTTAAACCAGCTCCCGGCTGACTCAGTCCCATGAAAATAAAAGCCAAAAACAAGAAAACTACACCGTAAATGAGTATGTTTTTCCAGTTTTTATACTGATTTAGCTTTGAGGAAAGGTCTTTTTTATTTGACTTCTGTGGATTTTTCATTTGATGCAAAATTATAACACACGCAGGCTGAAATTTCCAAGTATTTTAAAAACTCGAGACTACTAATGCTTGCCTCTATAGACTTGCATTGATAAAATGTACTGCTTATGGAAAAAAGTCACCTAAGACCAAGAGAGATCACGCGCAATCTTATACTAACTGCTGTATTAATTGCAGGCGGCTCAACTGCTATTGACTGCAGTCCAACTACAGACACTACTCCACACCCCACTGAAATCCTAGAAGCAAATCCCGAACTTAATCAATTTGAAATTACAATCATGAATGAAGTCAAAAGAAGAGGAATAGAAGCTAGCGCTGATGAACAAGCAATATTTCAAAATTCAAATTTATCTTACAATTTTAATCCAAATACACTTGATTTAAGCAGATCAGGCAATGCGGCTCTGGAAAAAGCAAGAATAGATTCACTTGTAAGATTTGGAAGTACAGGGGAAATTATGTCCGTGTCTAAAAATAAAAAATATAGAACTTCCCAGGATATATTGGGCTACTATATTGATCAGAAAATTATTGATTATGATATAAAATTAGATGAAACTGGCATTCCTCTTACGTTTACTTCTGGATATGATGACCAAGGACTATTTCATGGAACGATTTCGGTTGACGCAAATTTTGCAAATAATCAATCAAATTCGCTTAATATGGCTGATCAAATGGTCCATTTAGCTTCACTCGTAGATAGCATAATTGAAAATGCTACTAAGATTCCTGAAGATTTGAGTCCACAAGAAAAAAATAAATTACTCGCACAGCTTGAATCCCCAGAGCAAAGAGCAAAAGCATATGCCCAGCAAGCTGAAGCATATATTCAAGAGGTTGGTTTAATTGGTAAATCCTATGCACTTCCCGCATCAGGCGTAGGGCAAAGGACGGCTAAATACATTGACTTAGGAATGAATCCGACGAGTCCAGAGTGGATAGATTATATTGAAAATGGCTAAACCGAAAGCTAGATTAAGCTTTTAATCCCATTTTTTCTTTAACTTCATTAAGCGTATTTGAGGCTACTTCCCTACAAATTTGCGTGTGTTTAGTTAACATATCTTCCAAATCAAAGCTTGCTTCTATTTCTCTTCTTCTTTCTTGAATCGGTTTTAACATTTCATAAATTGCGTCTGCAACCGCCGGTTTCATCTCTGAATATCTAATATTTCCGCTGGCATAATCCTGATCAAATTTATTATACAATTCATCACTTAAGAAGAGCTTTGCAAGCTTAAAGAAGTTTGCAGCATTTTCTGATTTTTCGGATCCTGAAATATTTCCATCATCAGTTGGAACTTTTGAAATTTTCTTACTAATCGCGTCCAAATCATCAGTCAAAAGAATCGATGATCCCTCAACTGTCTTACTCATTTTCCCTGCTCCGGTAAGACTTGGCACATATTCGCCTTTAGTTGCAAACCTTTGCGGCTCAGGAAAAAGTTCGCCATATGTCTGATTAAATTTGCGTGCAATCTCGCGCGTCACTTCAAGATGCGGCTCTTGATCAATTCCAGTCGGAACCAAATCAGCTTTATAAAGCATAATATCTGCAGCCATGAGAACAGGATAATAAAGAAGACCCATATTCACATATTTCGGATACTGCGCTTTCTTATCTTTGTAGGTCGGAAGATCCTCAAGCCTAGATACTGGATAAATCGTACCTAACAAGTATGCAAGCTCCGTATGCTCTGGTACACGACTTTGGATTTCAATAAGACATTTCTCTGGATCAAGACCAGCTGCAAGGAAATCTAGAATTACATCTTTTATGTTTTGCTGTAAATTTTCAGGCTCATATGGAGTAGTAATTGCGTGAAGATCAACCACACTAAAAACACAGTCGTATTCATCTTGGAGTTCTAGCATACCTTTTATTGCACCTAAATAATTTCCAAGATGAAGCCGACCTGTCGCTCTAATTCCACTATAAACTTTCTTTTTATTTTCCATATATTTTAAGTATAGTTAGATTTTTAAATCTATTCTACCGTGATTATAGCATTATACTTCGCGCCGCATAATTGGCTTTAAAGACTGAACTACTCCACCATGAAGCTCAGCATTAAACATTTGCCCTAACTCTGGCCCAAATAGCGATTCTACGATTGCAATACTTCCAGTCCCATACCCCTGAAATGGAACATGTACCAATTTATAGTGTAGTCCATCCAAACTAAATACTCTTGAATCAGGCACTTTTCCCTGCATCAGATCTACTTCTAAAAGAAATTCAGATATATCTATCGGATAAAAAGCTATAGCTGCTTGAAATAAAACTTCTCCAAACAATTTATCTTCTACGTCCTCAAACAGCCCATCATCATTTATAAATCTTTTAAAAATAACGCCTGGTTTTAAATAAATAGATTCACTTTTCTGGTAATCCTTATTCTCACTAGTTAAACTAGCATTTAACAAATTACGTCTTTCATCTTCAAGCTCAATTAGCTTATCCATTTGACGTTTTGTATATCCACTTTTTCCTACCATTTCCTCACCAATTTCCGCTAATGGAATCAAAACTGGCTCTCCATGAAACTTATATAATTCCATTCCTTCCGGAACTTCTGGCAATACTTGTCTTTTATCAAATCTTGGTTTTCCTCTTTCCATAATTATTCACCACCTTTTTAGAAAAACTTAAAGAATGCAAAGCATGAGTTTTAGTTTTTCTTATACTTAAATCGAAGATTTAAGTGCTAATCTCTTATCGATCCCTCTTTAGAGAGATTTAGAGCTAGATACGTTTAGATCAAAGTTCTAAGCATCAACTCTTTTATCCATTAAAAAACCTCCATCTCTGGAGGTTTATGTTAAAGCAAAAATCTAAATTTTCGCGCTAAAAAAAGCCTCCCAAATGAAGGTCTTGCCAACTTAATCCTAAGCTGTCATCCTGAACTCGCGCCGCTTCGGAGAAGCCAGTACTCTTGAGGTGATTCAGGATCTTAACAAACATAATCTTATACATTTTGAAATTTTCCATTCTGAAGTTCTTTTGATCCCCTACCCACTGTCGCAACTCCAACTCCAAGCTTTCCTGCAATTTCATGCTGAGAAATTCCTTTTTTTAAGAGCTTGATAATTTCTAGTCTGTGGGGAAGTTCGATTAATTCTTTTGGAGTTAAAATCCCTTCCAAAAATACTTTCATTTCAGATTTACTTTCAATTTTTAAAAGAAAATCTATAAATTCCTCAAGCTGCTTATTCTCCTTTTCTCTATTTAATCTCATCATACTAGTATACTGATAGTATAAACACATGTCAATAACTAGAATAAAGTGGATAAACTAAAATTTATGAAAAAAAGCTAAGCAGTAATTCCTAATGCGGCTGCTATAACTTGTATCTGTAGTGGATCGTTAATTACTCTACCGTATGCCCTATTTACAGGAGTATCATTTCCTAAAAATACCCGCCCATGAAAACTTCCTTCAAATTCTTCGCCAGTATAATAATCTACGCTAGGCGTTATATAGCCTAGCTCTACTCTTACCCCGTTTGCGCTTCCACTTAGTGTATAAATTCTGCTTCGCTTATCAGTCGCATCAAAATTTTCAGAATTCGGATTTTTCCAAATTGATATTGAAGCCAACTTTAACCCATTTGCGCTAGCTGTAGCTTTTCTCTCATCATCTTCATCTCGGATGCTAATATCTATTGCTCCATTCTCACTAACACCGGGCGTTGATAAATCAACACCTTCAAAAAATCTATTTACCTTAGCAACCATGGCTTCCTGAATATCTGGTAGCTTTCTTTCAGCAATTCTAGCTGCACGCTGCTCCCATAAAATTCTAGCCTGTTCTGCTCTAGATCTTTGAACTGTAACCGTAACTGGTTGCTTTTCAGCTGTCATAGCGTCTCATTATACATCTTGAAGCTAAATTGTCAAATCATAGAGAAATTTGTCTTGACTTTTAAGATCGTTTTTCGTAGTCTTAAATGATGCCAGATCCTGTCCCACCACCACCCGGAGTTTGGACCGTAAACGGCCCAGCTGAAGCATTACCTCAAGCGGGTCAAGCTATTGCAACTCCAAGTGCTGCCCCAACTTACACTCCTCAAACAATTCAACCCCCTGAAGTAGTTGCCGGATTGGCTTCCGCAGCAGAAATAAAAGCTCCATCAATAATTGGCATAAATACGCCTGAACAACCTGCAGCTGGAGCTCCACTTGCACCAAGCGGAATACCAGCTCCTATCACAGGCGGAGCTGAAAGTGGCCTTCCTCCCGGCATGCAATTACCAAATTACCCCATCAGACTTGGTGGCGATAATGGACTCCCTCCTCAAGCAGCACCTGCAGCTGAACTAGGTGGCCAAGCTGTTCAAAACATACAAGTTCCTGAGTTACATTTGAGCGCTCTCCCAGGTGGGATGGCCGTAGATCAAAACGCTTCAGCTAATCTACCAACAACTCCTGGATTTTTATCTACAGCTTCTGCAGAACCAATCGCTAGCACAGCAGTTGCGCCTTTTCCTCTGAATCCAGAAGGCCAAGCCGCTGTAACAGTAACACCTGAAGTTCCGACAGCTCCAAATCTTACTTCCCTAGAACACCATTTAATCGAGAACTGGAAAAATTTGAGCGCCATAGAAATAGTTCAAAATTTTAATGAATTATTAACCAATCTAAGGGTAGGAGGAAAAGCTTTGGATCCAGCTACTGAAGAAGCTATAACTCGTGCATGTACCGGCGCTTTACTAGCAAAAACTGGATTTCAGCCAGAATCAAACCTTGAGAAAAAATGGGATTAATCCTCTATTCGCCTCTGCTTTAACTTAAGATATTAAAATTAACTAATTAACTTAGGCTTTTTTGAAATTAAGAATCTGAAGATAAAACTGCTATGGGCACTACTCCTAATCCACCTACATTACCCCAATTATCCCTATTTTCACTTGGATCAGAATGCGAAATACTAAAACCATATGCAGGATAAAATGCACTAAGATCTATCAAATCGTTCCCAAAGAATGAAGATGACCTCACGCTCAAATAATCATTTGGATTTCCAAATCCTCTTATCTGTGGTCCAAATAAATTAGCCCCTGTCTGATTAAAGTGTAATAAAGTAATTTCGCATAACTCCGCAATATTCCCAACGACCAAATCATCTACTCCCTCCCCCAACTTTTCTATAAATTCATCCTTCAATACAGCAACAGTATCTAATTGTTTCATAAAACTTTTTCCACTTGTACCAGAAGCTATAACTTGGCTTGGATTTATAGCAATCAAACCTTTTCTTGATCTAATATCCAAAACTTCTGGATGGTGAAGAACCCAAGAAGAACTATTAATCATATGCGGAGTTTCAAAAATTTCTCCAAGACTTCTACCGAGCAAATTATAAATCGCACTAAATCCAACCTCATTAAGTGCTTTTTTTAATTCTAAAGAGACATCATCTTTGGCGCTTTCCTCTTCAAATACGTCTCCTTGCTCATTAATAAGTCTTTGGAGTGCATCTGCTTTTTCAACTTCACCACGCGACCGAACCAGAGCTTCAATTCTTGATAACATAACGGGAAATATATCACTAAGAGCTTATAAATTCAACGAATCCAGGCTTTTCAAGAATTCACAATTATTGATTTTTGCTCTCAATTTTGTTACTATAGGGCACTTATGATGCGCTTTGAGGGACAATATCCGCTAGAGCAAAGACAAATCGTTGATTCTAGAGGCCTTATTCAAGAACCTTTTCCAGATATTCCTCAAGCTCGTTTTGAGGCTATATTTGCGTCAATAGGTAATTCAGAATCTAAGTGCGCGACGCTTTTAAATCTTCCTCATACCCAACCCACAACAGCATCCGAACTTCATCAAGCATTTAAAGATTCAACGAATGAGGCTTGGGATTTGCATCCATCAACAACTCAAAGCTATTGTGAAGAAACTTTTATACCGATTGGTTTTGTTGCTCGTTCAGAAATTCTTTATTATGGTCGAACCAAATATAATAAAGGCTATAAAGTAACAGAGTCTGGATTAAGATTTGGTCAACCAATTGCCGCTTTCCTCTTACAGCAGTCAACAGAGCTTCCCTACGCACTTGAAACTTTATTCAGTATGACATCGAGAGGAAATGGCGGAGAAACCAGAGGTGTAATAAATAGAATAAGAGTTTTAGAAGCATTATATGAACAAAGAGAGTCTGAGTTTCCTATGACCAATCTTCAGATATCAGAAAAGTTGGATACTCAAAAATCTTATGTAGCAGGTCATTTGAAGTCCTTAAGAGATCTTGGACTTATAAACTTTTCATCAATCAGCACAGAAAATAAAAGGATAATACCCTATTCGGTGGTTGGCAAAATACCAATAGCAGAAATTCCTACACTTAAGGCCGAGCATACTTTAACAAGAAATGTGGCAGAAATCATGAACACACTTGGCACAGCAGATATTCATACTGTAATGGAGGAATATGCAAGACGATTTCCAAATAATAAAATAGATGGATTTAGAGCTGCTAAAGTACTAAGCTTTCTAGCAAGGCATGGCTATATTGCTTCTGATTTTAAAATCGGAGAGATTCATTCAAACTCAAAAATTACTGAAGAAGGAATAAAAATTGTTGAAAATATTATTCATCCAATAAAAAGAGCGCTTGAAGGAGATGAAGATTTATTAGATGAATGGAGAGGTATTCCCTGGAGAGAATATGCAGAATCTGCTGTGAATAAACACAAACTTGCTTCCTCTCAAGCAAACGCAGGAACAATTCAGGAATGGGCATCGGAAGCGCTAGAAATTATCCTAAATAATCCAGGAATTCGCACAACAGACATAGGCTCAAGAATTAAAACTAATACCTCAGTAGTTTTAAAGTTACTTTTTGATGAAGGCTTAATAAGAAAAGAAAAGGACAGAAAAGCTGTCAGATATTATGCTACTTAATCCAGGCTTTTTTGAGGTCTTGAAAGTTCCCGTCAATAATTGACTGTCTTATTTTGTTTGTCAGATTTACAGTGAAATAAACATTGTGGTATGAGGCAAGAGTATAAGCAAGTAATTCATGTGCTCGGAATATATGATTTAGATATGCGCGAGGATGAGTTTTGCAAACATAGCAATGGCAGTTGGGATCAATTGGATTCATGTCAGAAGCAAATTTGGATTTGGTGACATCGAACCTAAATCTATTCTTCACATTTCCCTCTTTTGGACTTATAAAAACGTGTCCCATGCGACCAAGACGAGTCTGAATTACACAATCAAAAGAATCCACTCCCCGCTCTACACCTTCAAATATATCATCAATTTCACCAATCCCAAGAAGATGCCTTGGCTTGTCTTCGTCCAACTCTTCTACTGTCCATTCTATAACCTCATAAAGATTTTTCTTGGAAGCATGTGCGCCTCCCATAGCGATAGCATCGAAATTCTCATTAACAAACTTTGCACTCTTTTTTCGAAGGTTTCCAAACTGCCCACCGTGTGTAACCCCATACATCAACTGATTCGTGCTTTTCTGAGCTTTTAGTGACCTCACAAGCCATCTTTCTGTAAGCTCCAAACTCTTTTTAGTTTCTGCTTCAGAATAAGTTGGTGATTCCAGATCATCAAAGCCAACTATCAAATCTGCGCCAATCTTTTCCTGAATTTCAATCGAGGTTTCAGGTGAAAGCATATGAGCTGAGCCGTCGATGTGAGACTGAAACTCTACTCCCTCTTCCGAAATCTTATTCAATCTGGGTTTCGCATCCTCTTCAATTAGGTTTTGGGATTTTTGATTTGGGATTTCCTTTAGGAACTTAACTCCTGGTTTTTCCAGACCTACACCAAGTGAGAAAACCTGAAACCCGCCTGAGTCTGTAAAAGTCGGCCCATTCCAATCCATCATCTTAGCAAGTCCTCCCATTTTTTCTACCAAATCTTCCCCAGGCTGAAGCATAAGATGATATGTGTTTCCGAGAACTACTTGAGGCCCGATCTCCCTGATTTGTGCCCCAGTCATGGATTTGAGAGTGCCTTTTGTACCAACCGGGAAAAATGCCGGCGTCAAAACATCTCCATGCGGAGTTTTTATAATTCCTGCTCTCGCCTTGCCTAGCTTTTTAACAAGTTCAAATTTCGGCTTCATAGCCTATAATTATATCCTTTTATTGGATTTTATGCTAGAATACCCATCTTATGGCAGGCACAAAAGAAGCTAATCAGCCAAGTATTGAGCAAAAATTTATCGGAAGAGTTTTAGTCGGAAACCCAGACGTCTTGAGCAAGTATCCTGATAGAAATGTTCATATATTACTCTCAAATGCAGATGGAGTAACCCATTCTTCTCTGGGAAATCTAGGTGATACCTTTGGAATATCACGTCAAGCTATTTCTCAAATTTATACAAGAGGGATGAGAACCATATGGGAAACTGCACCTGATGCAGTAAAACAGGATTTTCCAGAATTAGCTAGATATGAGCCAACTAGATCGAAAAAATCATGGAACAGAAAAAGAAGAAGGAATCTTCCCTCAGTTCAAGGCGAAGCTGAATTACCACCTCTACCACCTATATTCAGGGTTCATTTACACGAACCTGAAACAGATGACATAAAAGAGGAACTAGTTTTAAAAGATGAGGTTGAATACCTAAGTAGAACAAATTCTGTTAAAAGAGTTAGACAGTATCTAGGAGGAGAGACACACTGCGCAAGTACGCTTTCAGGCGTGATTCTACCTATTGATAGCAGCAATAAATCTCATGTTGTTATCATGGCCGATGGTGATGTCTTTGTACTAGGACATACAGATATAAATAAAGGCGACTATAATAATTTTGCTAATATAACTGAAAACTGGGGCGCAATTTATCTTCCTGCAGGAATTCCCCAACGTGAAAGCTTATTAGGATTAGCAGCCTCAAACGGAGCAAGTATGATCGCCAACAATAGACTTGAAAGAGATAAAAAGACAATTCAAGATTCAATTCAGAAAGCTTTTAGGTTTGAGGCTGAACAGAGTATTACCTCTGCTCAAATGATTAAAACTGAGTTAGCTAATCTTGTCGCATCAGAGGTCAATAGAAGACGAACTTAATTCTGAAGTTTTCTGACTTCTTCTTTAAACTTATTTCCGCGGTCTTTGTAGTTTTTAAACATTCCGAAAGAAGCGCATGCAGGAGAAAGCAAAACCACATCGCCTGGTAGAGCTAATTTACTTACCGCTAGAACTATTTTCTCCATACTATCTGCACCTTCAAGAATAAGAGTTTCCGGTCTTACGTTTTTAATTTGCTCTTTAATTCTCGCCCATTCCTCCCCAATTCCTATAATCGCTTTTATTTTTTCTGACTCTCCTATCACTTGACCAAGTTCTGAAAAATCACTGTTCTTTGATGATCCACCAAGTATCAAAATTTCTGGATTTTTAAAAGATTTTATGGCGGCAATTGCTGTTTCAGGGGTCGTAGAAAATGAGTCATTATAATATTCAATATTATTAACTGTGGCTACCAATTCAAGCCGATGCTCTAGACCTGAAAACGTCTTTAAGACCTCTGTAATCTGCCCAACTCTAACCCCCGCGAGATATGCCGCCATAGTCGCTGCACAAGCATTTTCATGATTATGATCACCCTTTAAAAGTAATTCTCGGGTATCAATTATTGGCAAATCATTTCCTTTAGCTCTTAAAATTATTTGATTCCCTAGCGCAAAGCATCCCTCATCCACTTCTCGCTCCCTTGAGAAATAATATACTTTCCCATCTGTTTTTATATCGCTTTCGTTACTTGCTGGGTAATCGCGATTTATAACCGCGAAGTCATCAGGAAACTGATTATTTAAAATATTTCTCTTCGCCTCTACATATTCTTGCGTATCCTTGTGGTAATCAAGATGCTCACTTGTAATCATAAGCATTACTGCGATGTGGGGACTTACTGTCAAATCTTGAAGCTGAAATGATGACATTTCAAGAACTACCCAAGACTGCGGAGTAAGTTTTTCAAGGAATTCAAAGGGTGCAACTCCTATGTTTCCACCTAAATAAGCATCAAAATCTGCAGCTTTAAGCATGTTATAAATTAGAGTCGAGGTCGTCCCCTTCCCTTTGGTACCTGTCACACCAATAATGTTTTTGGTGGGAGTTAAATCAAAGAAAAGTTTTGTTTGTGAAGTTATCTTTGACTCATCTTTAATCTTAAATCTTAAATCATTAATCTTAACCCCAGGAGAACGAACTATTAGATCAAAATGATCAAGTCCTTCAAGATAATCTTCACCATTCTTTTGATCTCGGATTTCTACCTCTGCTCCATGCTTTTTTAGAAACTGTGCGCTAGATTTACCTTCGATTCCTTCTCCGATAACAGCAATTTTCATGTCCTGAAAATCATGCAATGTTCGATTGGGTTTATCTTTAAAATCTTCAAAAGAATTAATCATGAGGCTAATTATACTAAATTCAAAGATTAAATTCTCCTATTGGAAATAAGTCTCCAGCCTGAATTTGATTCTCCTAAACCTTTATCCTCTGTATCCGATGACAAATCTTGATCCTCTATCGGAGCAAATTGTCCCCACTTATATCCTCTATCCCCAAGTCTCTGAAGAGAATCTCTCCAGGCATAAGTTCTCACTGAAAAATTTAATGGAGCTCCAAATGTTTTATATACAATATTCTTAGCTGCATCTAAGCTTCCTTCTGGATTCACTAAAGCATCTGCCATTCTTATTCCATGTGCCTTAGGATAAATGACTACTATTTGAGGCCTCTCTTCCCCATCTTTCGGTGAATATTCCTGCGTTAACTGCTCTACTCCACGAGCAAGATACATTCTCCTAGCCTGCTCAAAATCCAAAACTAGCTTTTCAAATTTAGAAATCTGGTCCTTATTAAATATTCCCCTTCCTAATTTTCGCTGAGCAAAAATCGAACCATCCCAAATTATTCCTGCTTCTAAAGCAAGCAAATAAGGCGCTAAGTTCATATTCTGATTCATTCCTATTCCTCCACCCAAAAAACCTGCTGCAACCAAACTTGACCTAAATATATCTCGTACGGCCATGTATGAAGGCTTATTCGCAATATCAGCTACGGCCACTGGCTTATTCTGTCTCTGAACAAAGTCTGCAAGATTCTTTGCAAACATCATTCGATCTTTATTATCTACAAACATAAGGTGTTCCGCATGCTTCCTCAATGGAGACTTCTTAAGATTTCTTTCTAACTCAGGATAAAAATATTCTGCTACCACTAATTTTGTTCTATCTGACCCTATAAATTTCCCAATATAGGGATCTGGAGAATTATCTGAATGTTCGAAATCTACTGAAAGAACATCAACCCCATTCATTCTTACTCCCGTTACGCTTTCTTTAATAAACTGATCCAGGCTAGCTCTCTCAATAGAGCCTTGATACCCTGAATGTTGATCTATACTAAGATCTTTTACAGCTGAAGCTAAAATTTCATCATGAGTTAGATATCGAGGTTTTGCGGGATCATTTTCTATTACTTGAACATTCTCCGGTACAAAAGGCGTAGCTTCTAAGCCATCCATAGGATTATTTATTTGCAATGATTCTGGTGATAAATCGGCAGCCATATGATTGTGGCTGTGACGGGGTTGGAAAAACGTCAAACGTCTCTTCATCGCATCAAACACGACTTCGCCTGAGCCATTGTACCAGGGGTGGGAGTCGAACCCACGACCTTAGGTTTATGAATCCTATGCTCTAACCAACTGAGCTACCCTGGCGTGCTAGTCCTTCGATTAATCCTATTATTTTATAATAAATACGTGCCGGTTTACTAACTTTAACAGACAAAGTTCCATAATGTTCATTGAAATTATCGTAAATTTTCTTACTTTTTACCTTTTTAAAACTAGTTTTCGTGAATTGATCTAATGGAATTCCTGTCATCTCAGACCAATAATATTTAACTAACTGTTCTCTTTTACGATGGGTTTCATTAATTCCAACATAACACCTCATTTGAGAAATTGGAATTCCAAAGCACGTTTGCAACCAAATCAGGAAGAATTTTATCATTTTAGGATCAGAGTTGCAAAGTTCTATTTTGCGAGTTTTCTTGCTTCCTTCTCCCCAATACAAAGCTAAACCCGCAATTAATAACTCTCTCTCGGTCATTCCTGAAAGATATTTTAAACCATCTATTCTTGACTCTTGAATTAATTTTAATCGTCGATTTTTTTGCTCCAATGCGTTTCTTAAACGACCTAATTCTGCACCTTTAATTTTTGATTTTCTCAATTCTTCTAATTGCTCTACGGAAAGCACAATATCTCTAACCCAAATACTTACTGTGCTTTTTGAAATCTGAAGTTCAGAAGCAATTTTTTTAACGCTTAATCCATTTTTTCTTAATTTTCTAGCCTCTAATTTAAGTAATGATTTCGCCATCGAACCTACAATATATAATAGTATTAACACTATATCTTAGGTTTTAATTATTGTCAATTAACAGTTGGGGTGCTATAATACCTGAACGCGCGGGGTAGTGTACAGTGCACGTGAGGCTTAATTTAATGGGCCGTTTTGATAGTAATACCAAAAATGAACTCAGCTATTTCGGTGAACTCCTAAATTTTATTAAGGACAATACCGAGGGAAGACTCGCTTAGGCGAGAACCCGTAGAGACTACACGCTGGGCTCCTAAGCAATCAAGGATTTATACAAAGCTTGCCAAAGGATGAAGATATAGTCCGACACTCTGAGTAATCGGAGATAACAGATAGCATAATCTCACAGGCTAGGCGCAACTCCTAGCCCCGCAACAAATTTAATGGAGGCATCAAGCCTCCATTTTCTTTAATTTCAATCTTCAACTTTAATCTTATAGTTAGGTATAAAATACCCTTTATTTCCCCATTCTTAATCACTTGATTTTAGCTAAATTTTATCCTATAATAATCGCCGTGAATATGGAAAATAGATTTAGCACACCAATTCAATCAAGTAACGACAGAGGATCTTTTTATAAAGACGGCCTTGGTATAGGAAAACTTGAGGACAGTCTTGCCAATTATCAAAGAGAGCATGATTTGCGAATTGAAGGCTTAAGAGGCAGTCTTAATCAAACAGAGGTAAACATTTTAGAAGCAACTCTAGAACAAGCAAAACAGGCTGGAATTATTACCCTACCCCCTGAATTACAAGACAAAGGTTGGTTTGAATTATTAAAAGAAGGTCAAGGAAATGAATTCTATTACCGCTATGGATACTTAAGGCAAATTCCTGAAACCATAGCAGAACTTCGCTCAAAACAAGAACCATTATTTTTTATGCCTCATGACTATAAAGATGTTACATTTGAAAATTTTGAGATGCGATGTGATGGACACGAAAAAGCATGGACACTCTTAACTCATTTTGGCCCAACTCCACCAAAAGGATTATATCTTTGGGGTAATTATGGAACAGGAAAAACTCACCTAATCGCTGCATTTGCACGTGGCCTCCAGGCAGAAATAACTGCAGGCACATTTGGTAGAATTGCTGATTTCGCTGGCTCTTCAATAGCACAGTACGAAGCTGCATGGAAAGAACAAATGGAACCAGCAAAGCAGGCAGAACGAGCAGCATATGATAAATGGAGAGCAGATTCTGCTAATACATCAAAAGGCTATAAAGAATGGCAAACCAAAGAAGGTCAAGTCAAAGCTTTACAAATAGAACTAGATCGAATTGTTCCTAGAAATCTCAGAAGAGCAAAAGATGCTTATCCTTTCCAACCCTCTGACATAGCATTTGCAACATTTGATCATCTTATGGAACGCTCAGGGGACGAAGAATTTATGAATAAATTTCTTAGCAGAAGAATAGTTATCATAGACGATGTTCATCCAAAAGATGACAGAGCAAGGCTAGATTTTATTCAAAGGATAGTAGAAAAACGCTACAATGAATATAGATCAGGCGCTACATTCTTCACAAGCAATCTTTCTCCTGAAAAAGTTCTGGTAGGATCAAACTATCCCAAAGAAATAGGTGAAAGAGGCCACAGTAGACTTCGCGAAATGACAATGCCCATAGAATTTGATTCTACAGATTACAGATTAAAAATAGCAGAGCAGGCAGACGCAGACTTATTAAGACTAGTGGAACAACTTAGGCAAGATCAACCCAGAACAGAATAACTTAAATTACTTCTGAGCCCACTTCTATCCCAAGCGTATCAGCAGCACTCTTTCCTTGAACGATTATTTCCAAAAATCTTTTATCCCCTAGGCCAGAACTTCCAATAGTAACTGCCGCTTCCCCCACTGGTACATCGCGAAGCTGTGTGTAACATTTAATTTCTCCGAACTTAGTATTAAGTATTTTCCCAGGCTCAAATCCTACATCTTCTTTAAGCAAAGTTGTTTTACAATTTCCAAAATTATCTACCCACCAGACAGCATTTGGCGCGTCTTCAACTTCATCTATTGAATACTTCTCATGAGGAACTTCGAGCCCATCCTCAATCCACTTAGCAAGACGCGGCATATAATCAAAACTTCGGAATTGTGACTTTGCAATGGTATCTCGAAGATGTGGGTCTAGATGTCCTTCTTTTATCATATGGTCAACAACAGTTGGCACGTCTGTTAGACAAATTTCTGGTGTCAAGCTGAATTTCTTTACAAGAGACAAGCATAAACCGTCGATTGTAGTAACTACCAGAGTTTTTCTATAATAGAAGTATCCAAAAGGAGTTCCGTTTGGCCATTTTTTCTTATGTCTAGGCGCTGAATTTACTAAAAGCACGCCATTTTGACCATCTGAAGCGTCTAAAACATCAATTATGTTTCCACTAGCCTCAAGCTCTGAATAATTATTTATGGCAACTAAGCTAGGGTTTAACCCGAAGAGTGTGGAAATGCGTGTGGCCTGACGCCCCATCGTATTTCCATCGTGGCAATCGTTAATAATAGTAACGAACACAAGAATAAATTATAGCTTGAAATATATTTCAATGCAATAATTCTATTTTCCTATAAACAAATTCACCCACTGCTGCCAGTTAGGTGTAACTACCACTACTTTTTCCTCTTTTTTCTTTATTAATTCCTCTGGGACTATTACTCCACTCTCCCCAGGCTTCACCATAAAAAGCTTATTTCGTGCTTCTTCCTCAATAAAATTTCCACTTTGGACATAAGCAAGCTGAGCCTTTAATTCCTGATTTTTTTGTTTTTCGAGGCTTAGATCTTCCTTTGCCTTTACAACCAAATCCTGCTTATTCCAAAGATCATAAATTGATCTAACAAGCCCGTTAATTATTACGATACTTAAAATAATAGTAATAAAATAAGCAACTTTTTTGACTGTTGACGTTGAGCTTAATTTTGTGATATTATAGGCCATTATGAATCCGATTACATTGGCGAAGGCCAGTTCAGAGTTTAAGAATTTTCTTAAAGAAAAGGGTCATTCGACCTCAACTATTGTAGCATACGGCAAAGATATTGAGCAGCTCGTAGACTTTTTAAACAAGGCTGGAAAACAAAATGTAGATGAAGTAACTCAACAAGACATTGAGGGATTTCTCGCGAAAATGAACGAGGAAGGATACACTCCTAAGTCAATTTCAAGAAAAATCAACTCAACAAGAACTTTCTACAGATTCCTTAAAAGTAACGGCTATGTTAAAGAAGATCCTTCCCTTCTCGTTGCACACCCAAAGTATCAACTCGCTCCACCTAGAATCCTTACTCCTACCGAATACAGAGCGCTAAGAGATGCAGCAAGAAATGATGCAAGAATGAGTGCAATCATCGAACTTCTACTTCAGACAGGTATAAGGATCGGAGAACTTACCGCTCTAAGACTCTCAGACATCCATAAAGACTCACTTCATGTTCCAGCTATGGAAAAGCACGAAGAAAGAAGTGTACCCCTTAATAAAAGAGCTCAGGAAGCTTTAAATAAGTATCTAGAAGTGCGCCCTAAGGTAGAAGAAGATCATTTATTTATCACAAAAAGCGGAAAACCATTCTTAATCAGAAACATCAGAACTAGTATCGAGAGATATTTTAGACTCGCTGAAATAAAAGATGCTAAAGTAAATGATCTTAGACATACATTTGTAGCCCACCACCTAAAACACGGAGCTTCAATAGTAACTCTCTCTAAAATCCTAGGACACAAGAGAATCTCAACAACTGAAAGATATCTCGAATACGTTCCAGATAGAGCTTCAGAATCCCAAGTCCTCTCAGAACTATAAACTTTATTCATGCCTACAGAATCTCCAAAGCATCCAATTGTAATCATTCCTGAGGCTACTTCTAAACCTTCAGGCAATCTAAGTATGTTCACTCCTATGGGCGAGGGGCTTTATGGCTTTGAAGCTACAGAGCATGATCCGATTGTCGAAGCTCCAATAACAAGCGCTGAAGGCGGAACATTATATTTTGGTAACGAAATAAAGAAGGAAGAACTTCTGGCATTAACAAACATAATGGGAATCAGAACTAATCCTAATACTCAAAAATACATTATTTATGAAATGCAGTCAGATAATTCAATTTCAGATCGTTATCTTCTACAATGGAGATTCGTATCTGATTTTGCGAGTAAATATTTATTCAGAGATGATGCACCAGATGCGATTCCTGTCCAACCCTTCTCTATTCCAGAAGCAATGTGGAAATTTATAGAAGGTGAAAAAATAAAGTATGGCACGATGTTTGGAAATCCAGCAATAGCAGGAAAGCTTGGAGGAAATGGCTATTCATTGCAAGAAGAATTAGCTTTCGGAGTAACAGTTGAAAACCCTTATTACGGAGTTTATAGAATTTGGAGCAGACCTTGGCTTGTTGGAAAATAGTGGGCTAGCTTGGATTTGAACCAAGGACATCTACTTTATAAGAGCCCCGATTTAATCGGGGCCGCTGAGCTACTGGTGGGTTAGGATGGAGTCGGACCATCGACATCTACTTTATAAGAGTAGCGCTCTACCGCTGAGCTACTAACCCAAATTCTTACTAATTAACCATTCTATATATTTTTTACTTTTATAACTTTTAAGCTTTCTTTCTCTTTTTAAAACTTCTGATTTTGTTTCAAATTTCTCTGTGTAAACTAGCTTATCTGTTTTTAAAATCCTAGTAGTTCTAGTCTTACCAATTAGATGCTGATTTAATCTTTGATCTAAATCACCAGTTGATCCAATATAATATCTCCCGGTCTCTTCATTCTTCAGAATGTATAACCAAAACATCTAGCTGAGTGAATGTAATTATAACATTTATTATTTCATGCTTAAAGTTTGACAATTAACCTCGTTTTATGGTTTAATCACGCCTTATGATCGAATTTGAGGAAGCTTTTGGCACTGACAAACCAAAAATAATTACTCCACGCATGACAGAGCCATTTACATTTAAGGATGGCTATACTGTTGATGAAACGCGAGAGAAATTACTTACTGAACTCAAGACTAGATTAATTAAAGTAAGTCCAGATATCACCACTGGGCAAATGGCATGCTCGATTCAAGATACCCTGGAATTATCTGACGAAGAATTTAGAATAATAATTCCTGAAGGATCAAGCGATGATCATATTACTGATTCTTTTGTAAGAATATGGTACATGGCTT
This sequence comes from uncultured Gammaproteobacteria bacterium, assembly GCA_964637955.1. Lineage (GTDB taxonomy): Bacteria > Patescibacteriota > Microgenomatia > Levybacterales > UBA12049 > 2-01-FULL-39-10-A. Next base: position 51,580 of record CAZWXQ010000004.1, read on the forward strand.
CTGTTTATCCTGAAAAAACATTTGCGCAAGAAATGAGAGTTAAACATAATCACCAATCTTACGAGACAACTGAACCAGCTTCACATTTGGAGTTAATATTAACAGAAGGAATGAATCCTGTATTAATGGAGCACTATAAAATCTTCAGAGGAGATCATTTTTCTAAAGCTGAGCCCGCTCCCCTATTACCTGCAAGATAAATTTATATCTTATAGTTGAATAAAATGAGATATTTTGATATACTCCAACGCTGTATATGATTGAAAAAGGTCTTCAACCTATATTTGACGCCAATGAAGGCAATGGTTCTTTTGGCAAACCTGGAGGCATATCTGACGACGATAGTTATGGTGCTTATGAAAGAGACAAATCCATACCTATTCCTGTTGTTGTCGATGAAAGACCAGCGCTTGATAGAATTATTGCAGAACTTGATCAGGAAAGAAGAGGTCGATTTCGTCCGACCTATCCAGTATCTCCAATAGAAGAACCTAAGATTTTTCCCCCAGACACTAAAGAACCAAAGTACTTAGAAGGGTTTAATTCAGGTATAACAGGAGCAAGATTAAAAGTTGCAGGTGTTGATATTGCAAGAACAACGATATTTAATCCCCTATCGAGAAACGAGTATGCAGGTGGGACAGAACTTACCCAGGAAGGTATAGAAAAAATTAAACAGTTTTTAAAAGACAAGGGCTACAGTAATGATGCGCTTGAATATTTAAGTGAGACAGGGGTTTTTGGAAGTATTTTTGCAAACTTAGTACTTAGAACAGAGTCTAATCAAATAATAGAAGCAATAAACAATACTGACTTTAAATCTTCAAAAAGAAATTCCTCCGGTTACTATGACTCTATTGAGCCATATTTAGGCTTCTCATATCAAAATGAAGCTATAGATGCAAGCATACCGTCTAGTGATAGCAAAAATGACGATCAAAGAAGATTATCAAGAAAAGGTGCGACCAGACTTTTCAGAATAGGCACACCTAGAGTTTTAGAAAACTATAAAGTAGCTGATACGCCTATTGTTATTATCGGAGGAGGACCAGCAGGACTTCTTACTGCAAATGCTTTAGTAGATTTAGGATTCGCTTCTCATAATATTACAGTTCTAGATAAATCGGGTGATTTTGGTGGAATTTGGAAGCAGAAAAATGTTGCGGGAGGATCCAAGAATAATCCTTTTGACATTAATTTTAGTGGAATCAGGATTGATGCCGCACCAGGTCCCGGATCTTCAATAAGCATCTTTCTTAGGGATATCGCAAAACGTATGGAAAGAAATAATGAAGAGGTAGGAGTAGTAAAAGGAAAGGTTACCAGAATAACACCTGGTGATTTAAATCATACAGTGCATTACATAGATGAATCCGGCACTGAAACAACTCTAGAAGCTCCGATTGTAATTAACGCTATCGGAAATGGAAAGCCATTACCTCCAAATAGAGAAGGCTATATGACAACTCCAATTAAAGATGGTCAAGCAGGAATCAGATGGCAGCAAATAATTACTCCTGAAAAAGCTGAAGAATTTAGCGGCAAAACAGTAGTTTTTGTAGGACTTGGAAATAGTACTGCAGAAATGATGCAGCAAATTGAAGATTATAATAAATTAGGATACGGCATAAACTACCGCGTTTTAACACACTACCCCTATGAAGCCATTCAAAATCCAGACTCTTTAGTTAGAATGCCTGATGGAAGAGAATTTAAAGTATTCAGAGACATAAAAACTCCAAATCTAACTAAATTTGAAGGAGATTTACCTGAAATGAGAACTGTTTATGATGCTGCTGTAAGAAAAGGAAGAATAATTTCTGATGTAGTCAATTGGGATGTTAAAGACAAATCAATAGTAGCTAGAACTAAAGACGGCACAGAAATAACTATTCCGTTTGCACAGCTTTATACTTTAATTGGCTACAGACAAGATCCTGAAGCTCTTAGAGCCATGGGGATGACAGTGGTTGATGAATATACAGGCGAGATTGCTTATGATTATGACGGTGAGATTCAAAGAAAGCCAGGAGAAGTTGGAAGGAAAAGAGTGCATCCTGGCTACTTCGGTATCGGAGCAGTTCTTAAATCACCTTCAAATCCAAATGCAGAAGTAATACCTGGAATTCAACATAGACTTTATGATTTACTTTTTGGAGTAATTATGAGATCAGCTGAATCTGCTGCAAGAAAAGAAAAACCTCAGAAAAAAAGACGCTAAAGTTGAGCTCTCTCCCCTATTACCTGCTCAATAACGTTTACGTCTTTTCCATACTTAAGACGAGACAATTCTTTAATAAGTTCTGAAACTCTTGGATTCATCGCTGCTTTTTCTGCTGTCATGTCTTTAGTCGTATCAAGAGAAAAAGGCGGAACCGGTTCGCCATTTACGACTGAGCGCATATAGCAATTGAAGCGATCAATGTTTATAAGATCTGACTCATTAAACGTCGGCTGGAACTCGTGCTGAAGATAATTTGCATCTGTAACTCCAACACGAAATGAGGCTAGCGTACCCACATTTCCGAAAATAGCATTCTTAACCTCTTCTTCCATCTGCCCTATAAACTGATTGGCAACAATTAGATCAAGACGATATTTTCTAGCCTCTGAAAGAATCTGGGCGAAGTCTGGAGTTGCGAAGTTTTGGAACTCGTCAACATAAAGATAAAAATCTTTTCTTTGATCCATAGCCATATTCTGTCTACTCATCGCAGCAATTAGAATTTTTGGAACTAGAATAAGACCTAAGAAACTTGAATTTTCTTCTCCAATTTTTCCTTTTGAAAGATTTATAAGTAAAATTTTCTGATTATCCATAACGTCTCTCATATTAAAAGCTGATTGAGATTGGCCTATGATATTTCTCATGGTTTTGTTAGTAACAAATCTTCCAAATTTGGATACGATATAATCCAAAGTTTCAGACTTATGAAAATCTGATGTCTGTGCAATCTGATCTGTCCAATAACGTCTAACGATCGGATCCTGAACGAGAGGAAGCAAACTTTGAACAAACTTTGAATCAGTAAGAACTCTAACAACCTCAATAAATGTACTTCCAGGCTGATACATAACTGTAAGCATCGCGTTTCTGATCGCATGCTCAAAACGAGGTCCGATAATGCCAGTTTTATTCGGATCATAAAGCTTATACATAAGCCCAACTATACTGGAAACCACATAATGCTTTTCTTCCTCAGTATCTGCCTCGAGCATGTTCACTCCCATTGGCCTAGATGTGTCTGAAGGATCAAACAGAATTACATCCTCTGCTCTTTCCGGTGGAATTTGTTGCAAAATATCTTCGATTAAATCTCCGTGAGGATCAATTACGCCAACACCCTTTCCATTTTTTATATCCTGATTTATCATTTGCTTAAGAAACTCTGTTTTTCCAGTTCCTGTTTTTCCGATGATATACATATGCCTTCTTCTGTCATCGTCCCCAATAAATACTTCTTTGGAAAGTCCTCTATATGAACTCTTGCCCAGAAACAATCCCTCGGTAGCTATATTTGCAGCCGCAGGAGCACGCTTAGAGTTAACCCAGAAAATGTTTGGGGTTGTGATTGCTTTATTTGGGAAGTGAAAAAGAGTAGCCAGTTCTTCAGAATTTAAAACTCCGGTGTGTGATTTCTTAGGCATAAATCTGTAAACAAACTCATCCATAAATGCCTTTTTATTTCTAAGTTTATTTTGAGTAAACTCATTCAAGCCTTCGAACTGAGCAAAATTATGCTCTATATTATTTAAATGTGCCTCTGCAGACTCATGTGTAGTTGAAGAGACCACAATTCTAATTACAGCATCAAATCCAGGTTTTCCGATTTTACTTTCAATTCCTTCCAGCTCTTTTGGATCAACGGAATATTTTGCGGTTTCAGGATTTGATTCATCTTTTTTCGTGTGAGAGATATGTGCTCTCCCTGCTTTTTTCCAATCTGAACCCGCTCCTGTAATTGCAATCTGAATTGCTGCTCCCTCCCCCTCTGTCATCTTTGCAAGAGTTGAAGTAATAGAGCTCATTGGGTCTGTTGCTAAATCTTTATAAACTTTAAGAGGTTTAAAATTTTCCTCCTTAAGCCTTAATGAAGCAAAAGCGACATGTGAATTCTGTGCAAAAATATTGTAATCATTTCCAACCACAAATCCCTCTTTAAGAGATTTTTTTTCGCTAACTTCTGTAATTTCAGCATCAGGATAAGCTCCGTTTATTTGTTTTTCTACGAAATCTTTATATTTATTTGGAGTGGAAACATAGTATCTGATATCTCCTGGCATTCCCACAATTTCAAAAGTCATCGTAGGCTCTGCATGCATAAAAGAGAATCTGCCACCACCATGAACTGCAACAAAACTTGAGAATAATTGCTCTGCTGCATCAATTTTTATTTCATTATCACGAGGCAAAGCTATTTGAAGAAGAGTAGAATCAAGCGCAGCTTCTTTGCTTACTTTAAATTTATAGTTTTGCATAAAAAAATAAACAGCAACACTACCCACTACTGCCAGAAGAGCAGAAAAAGTTGCCAAGAAAATTAAGAAAACTATAATAGCTAATATATCTCCCATAAATTATGCCTCCGAAGGTTTTGATTGTCCGATTAAGTTTCTACCGAGATTTTTTATAACTTCTAAAGCTCTCCACTTATCTGCGCTTGTCACTGGTTTTTCTTTATATTGAAGCTGAGCTGACTGCAAATCCGCAGGCAAATTCCCATAAACTGGTCCTGTTGGAACAGTTTCGGTTACACCAGCATTTTTTGCATCGTGATCAAGGTCTGGAAAATCTTTTTTTACTTTAATCATGTCTTTAACTTCCCCGCCCACATTTGGATCTGAAAATTCACCTGACTGCTCTATGATAGGCTGACTTTCAAAATTTTGATTTTCAGCTGGACCCGAATCAATCACTGGCCCAACTTCTGGCCTTGCAGATGACACGCCTGCGTTAACAGAATTAAAATCTTGCTGATCCTCCGCAGGAACTTGATTTTGCGCCGGCTGTGCAGGCACTGCAGGTGCAGTATTATTCACTGGATTTTGTTGATTTTGATTTGGATTAATTGGATCTATCATATACTCCTTAGACTTAGAAATAGTTTAGTATACCTTGAACTTCATTTTGCATGATTTTTATACAAAATGAAGTGAAAAGGTATATACAACTATCTTACCATAGATAAATAAATTTATACTTAAAATAAGACTACAAAAACTTAACAACCGAACTTAAAACCACAGCCACATTCTTTAGTCCTATTTTCTTGGGCAACTTCCATCTCACTTGCAAACCTTCCTTTACATCCCGGGCAATGATAATGCTTATCTATCGTGGTCTGCTGACAATCTTCACACTTCTTATTAATCTCATCGAATTCCTTTACGCTGAATCTTGCATCTTCTACTAAATTCGATAGCATAGGCTTCATCAACTTAACTCCACTTGAGGTTCCACATCCCACTTCTTTTTTCTCTACTTCCCTTTTTCCAAGTATCTCAATTTCTTCCTCTGACAGATTCGCTGGAAAAACAAAAACTAATTGATTTGGATTTCTTTCATATTCTGCTACCAAATCATCAGCCAAATTGAACATTCCATTAAAATTAATTCCAAATTTATATTCATCATTTTCCGACAAACCATCAATTGCTCCATCTATTAGCTGGTCTGCGGATGGAATAATTACGCTATGAAAAAAATTCGTATCAGTATGTTTATGGTCCTTATGTAAAAATTTATGTACATCTTCAGCCGTTTCAAAAATCCCTGAAATATCAAAAGGACTTGCAAGAAAATCGTGATCTTCAAACCCTTTTAATCCAAATAATTCATTATATTCATCAATAGTTAATCCTGAACTAAACCTATTAACCGCAATTTTTCCATCCTTCCACATAAAAACATCATAAAAATTATATTGATAAATTGATCCCTTCTCGCCTTGCGGAGAAATGGATAAAACGCTTTTTCCATCCCTGAGCATTTCTTCAATTTTCTGAAATCCTTCAATTTCAGCTGACTCACGTGGAAAATCAATTGGATTTCCATGAATTCTTCTATAATCCCTGCCTCTTTTAAAGGAATTAATTGCAGGTTCATTCATATCTTGACCCCAAAGCTCCCCATCTTTCATGTCGTAATAAAAAGTATTCGTCAAAACATTTAATCTCTCTGCAAGGATGGTCTGAAGCTGTTTCTTGGTGTATGCATCCAGTCGCTCTTTTTCTTGAGCTCTAATTTCCGGTGGAAGTAATTCCAAAGCTTGATAGGCTTTAAAATCAAAAGTATGGTCATAGGCAACAATTTCCTGTTTTTCTCTATCCGGAATAGGCGCTAAATCTGCACGAATTTCAATTGGAGGCGGCATGACGCCAGCGTCATATGAAGAAGCTGCTGCTGGATATACCATAAATGACGAAGCTAAGACTGCACCTGCTGCAGTTCTCCCAAGCTTATATTTTAAAGAGTTTTCTCTCTCTTCTCTTAAGCGCCTGTCTCTATCTAAATTTCCAATTCCCTGCCCGCGTTCCATGATTATTTTTTCTTCCAGATCTTTTCTTTTTGTTTTTCTTTGAAATTAACGAATCTAGCCATCGTAAAAAGAAGATCTGACAAGCGGTTAAGATAGACAATTATTGTATTGTCGATTTCCTCTGTCCTTGCCAAATCTACGATCCTTCTCTCAGCCCGTCTAGCAATCGTACGCGCAACGTGAAGACTTGCTCCCCCTCTTCCACCGCCTGGCAAAATAAACTGCGTTAAAGGAGGCATTTCAGAAGTTAATTCATCGATTAATTTCTCTATTTGCTCTGGCCTTGAAGCAATCTGTGGAGCTGGAAGAGTTGAACTAACAGCAAGAGAAGAACCAATCTCCAGTAAATCATTTTGGATTTCAATTAATTCTTGAATGACCAATTCCCAATGACCAATTCCTTTTTTTGTTTTTTGGGATTTGGGATTTGGGATTTGTGTAATTGCGAAACCAATTGACGAGTTAAGTTCATCAATCGTTCCATAAGTCTCCACTTTTTTATCAGACTTAAGAACTCTTTTGCCATCAAAAAGAGATGTTTTTCCACTGTCTCCTGTTCTTGTATAAATTGGTTTAGACATAAAAAAATCGTTTAGAAAATCTTAAAGCGAGCTCATAACTTCCGAAAAATAAACCCACAAATATCAAATCTCCCATTATTGTATTCCTAAAAAATGGTATAGCCATGAAATATGCCTGAACCATACCATCTATTGTTTTGGGGTATAAAGATGTTGCATACCAGAAATTAAAATTTGTAAGTAGAAAAAAGATTATTGATGAAATAATGGAAGCACCTAAAATACTTGCCGTATTTTTATGATTTCTTAGCCATAGCCCAATAATTCCTGATATTAAAAAACTAGCATATACGAGAGGCGTACTGGGACTAAATCCTAAAAAAATATCTGAAGCAATCATAGCCAAAATAGGAATAATTAAAGCATATTTTTTATTAAAATAAACTCCTCCAAACAAGGCCATAGCGGCTATAGGTGCAATATTTGCTGGATGAGGAATCAATCTTAAAAATGCACCAAACAATATAGCAATAAATGGAAGAATAAAATATTCAATTTTTAGTAATTTTGAATTTTCCATTCTATTAAATCTCCTTCCTGAGTCATGTAATCAGCAGGCCCAACCTGGGATTCTTTTCCATTAACAATAAATGCCCAAAACTCTCTTTTATTTTCATCTGCCTGCCTACCATTAATCGAGGTAACCAAGCCTGATGTTACCTGCTTGATAGTTGTTTTTTCTTTGAGAACTTCTAATGCACTTTTGCCTTCAACTCCCTGATACGAAAAACTATTATTCTGAGCTGAAACTGTAGGCCTTGAGCTTAATTTTTTATTCTGCTGATTATAAAAAACAAATAAGACACCCCCGGCTAATATAATTAGAATTAAAATAATTAAAAATAATTTATTTCTTTTTCCCATAAAAAAAACTCCCCGTTTGTCCTGTAAGGACTCTCGAGAAGTCGACAAATAGATCTTGCTCGAGAATAAAATAAGGTGGTTTTCCGACTTTACGGTAGCGGCACTGTGTGGGATTTCCAGCTCATCATTATTGATGAGCAGTCACCCGTCTTGCCCAATCCTTATTGCAAATATTTTAGTATCTAAATAGTAGGCATTAGAGACTTCCAAACATATCTCTAATATCTACTACTCAAACACTAACATTCACTATGTCCACATGAATAGCATTTTCCACAACCTTCTTCGTATACGAAACTGCTAGTTCCACATTCTGGGCAAATATCCATCGTGTGTGTTTTTGGCTTTGTGTCCATGGTTATTCCCTCCTGAAGTGGAAGCTGTGTAAGAACTGTAATTTCTTCTTTTTCTTCTATTTGCTCTGAGACAATTGGCGCATCAGCTGGAGCTGAAGCAACTGGTGTTACTACCCCTGGAGCGAGCTTATCCTCCACTACTCCATTTACCTTAAATGCATACTGCTTAGCTAGAACCTTGGCAATAGCATCTGGCAGAGATCTAACTCGGTTTTCTCCAAAACCTACACTTCTTGCTCCTCCTATTCCGGAGAGCTGACTTATAACTTGCCTTATCCTCTCGCGCGGCGGCAGGTTGCCTGCGAGACGAAGGTTTAGAGACACCATGCGACCAAGTGCATCAGCCATAGCAGATAAATCTGATCCTGGCTTTCCAATCGTGATAAAGACTTCAAAAGGTTCTCCATTTTGATCGTGATTTAATGTGATATATGTGTCTCCAACTGGAGTTTGAGTCTTATATGTAACTCCTTCTACCATCATAGGCCTTGGTGCACGAACAATCTCCTTAGGAAGAACTGCAGCTTTAGCTTCCTCTTTTGGTTTTTCATCAACATGAGAAAGCACACCTTGTCGCGAACCGTCTCTGAAATAAGTAACACCCTTTAATCCGTTATCATAAGCCATCATGTAAAGATTTTTTACATCTTCTACACTATGTCCATTTGGCGCGTTCACTGTTTTAGAAATAGAAGAATCGATATATTCCTGCGCAATTGCTTGAACCATAACATGCTCTTCTGGAGTCAGGTCATTTGATGAAGCAAAATAATCTGGCTTTGCTTCCCCTGGATGTTTTTTCTGCCACTCTTCATAAAGCGGGTGGAACATTCTATGCTCCCCTAGCCTGTCTCGTCTGATAAATTCAAACTCATAAACTGGCTCAACTCCAGATGAAACTCCAGAAATCAAACTTGTAGTTCCGGTTGGAGCAATAGTAAGAAGTACGGCATTTCTGATTCCATTTTTGGCAATCCTTGCTTGCAACCATTTCGGAAGATTCTGAATGTGATATCCCTGAAGATATTTTTCTTTATCAAACTTAGGAAATGCTCCTTTTTCCTTTGCAATATCACTTGAAGCCTCATAAGCATTATTCCTGAGAGTTTCAAAAATTTTCTTAATGGTTTCCTCAGACTCTGGTGCGCCGTATCTAAGCTTCATCTTAATAAGTGCATCTGCAAGCCCTAAAATGCCTAAACCAGTTCTTCTAATGTCTTTTGCTACCTGCTCATTTTCTTTGAAGAAATAATACGTGTCATCTATTACATTATCCAAAAATCTCATTGCGACTTTTACATCCTTACCAAATGAAACGAAGTCAAATTTTTCGTTTTTTACATAGGCTGCTAGATTCATGGCACCTAGATTGCAAACTGCCCATGCTCCAAGAGGCTGTTCTCCACATGGATTTGTAGCAATAAGTTTTTCAAAATACCAAGTGTTGCTTCTTTTATTGGATCTTTCGAGGAAGTGAAGGCCTGGCTCAGCACTTCGCCATGCTGCTGTACAAATAAGATCCCATAATTCTTTTGCTTTTACCGTTTTATAAACTTTTGTTTTTCTTCCAGCTTTTTTCCAACCAATTAAATCTCCATCCCAATCTTTATCATAATTTGGATCATCTAGATCTGGGTATTCTAGATTCCAATCAGCATCTGCTTTTACAGCTTCCATGAAAGCATCAGATACACAAACCGAGAGATTTGCGCCATTAATCTTAGTCAAATCTTCTTTTACGGTAATAAATTCCTCAACATCAGGATGCCAATCATGAAGCATAAGCATAGTTGCTCCACGGCGGCTTCCACCCTGCTGTACAACATCATGAGTTGCATAAGAGAACAAGCCAGCCCATGTAACTGGACCTGAAGAAAATCCATTAACTTTCTTTACCCTTGCACCGCGAGGCCTTAGAGAAGATAAATTCAAACCAACTCCACCTGAGCGAGACTGAATCTCAACTAATTGCTTTAAGGAATCAATTATTCCTTCACGACTATCTTTTGGAGATGGAATAACAAAACAATTAAAATAAGTTACTTGGAAATCTGTTCCTGCACCTGAGAGAATTCTACCGCCTGGAACGAACTTGAAGTCGCTCATTACATCATAGAATTTTTTCTCCCAAACTCCACGAGCTGTTTTTCTTTCCTGCTTAGCAATACCCTTAGCTACTCTTCTCCACATTTCTTCTGGAGTTTTTTCCAATGCATTACCTTCTTTATCTTTTAAAGAATATCTGTCTAAAAATACTTTTTCTCTTACGCCATCAAGTTTCATAATTTTATTTCAATGTCATTCCGAACTTGTTTCGGAATCTAATTTACCAATTTCCTTTCCGTTTGATTTTCTGCTGATACTACTTCAAGCATAGCTGCTCCCAATTCTTTTTTATTATGATTTAAGCTAAATTTATAATCCCCTTCTGACTCGATAGGAAGTCCTGCAAGCTCTACTATTAAATTATTTTTGCCATTTTCCCCAGTTGTACTATTTAGATTAAAAGAAGCAATCTCTTTCGTTCCTTTTTTAAAACTTAAATCAAGTTTATATTCTGTAAATGTTTCTCCACTTATAGTTGCTACAAAAAATGCTCTGACAAGTGTCGTTGGAAAAGTGACAACATTTAATTTGTCAAAAATTCCATCAATACTTAGCTTCCCTTCTCGGGATACTGATGCATAGTCTGATAATGTTATTAAATTTACTTTTAACATATTTTAATTAGTTAGTTTTTTTACTTCTTTCTCAAAATCTTCTATGTCTACAAACCTTTTGAAGACGCTAGAAAACCTTATGTATGCTATTTTATCAAGCTTCTTAAGTCTGATAGAAACTAATTGCCCGATTTTCTTACTGTCTACTTCTACAGACTCCCCACCTCGAAGTTCTCTTTCTATTTCAGTAACGATTTTTTCAACATCGTCTACTGTAACTGTAGTTTTCTCACAAGATCTAAGTATTCCATTTTTTAATTTGTCGCGGTCAAATTGTTCGCGTCTTCCGTCTTTCTTAATAACAACAAGATTAATGTTTTCTACTCTCTCATAAGTAGTAAATCTTTTCTCACACTTAACGCAATTACGTCTTCTTCTGATTGTTTCTAAATCTTCAGAATCCCTAGTCTCTACAACCTCTGTTTCTCTTGATCCGCAATATGGACATTTCATATTTGTTTATTTCCTGGGCAAAAAGTCAATGTTCCGGCACTCTCCTAAACCTGCTTTGTTAAAATTGAAATCTATATGATTCAATTCTAGGAGCACTAAATCTAGTGCCAAGATTGATCTTATGACGCTACTAGCGGGGTGTCAACTACTAATAACTGGATCAAAAATAGTCAAGTTAAAAATTAGCCTCACTTTTTAAATCATTTAAAAAATCACAAAAATAGTGCAAAAAAATGGGTAAAATTTATAACAAGATCTCTTAAGTTAAGAGTAATAAATTACATCAATTTAGATATTTTTAACTAAATCTGTGGATTAAATGAATTTACTTTATTTTGAATGATTTGCACTTTTTGAAGACCATCTTTTAGTTTATTCAAATCTTCGCCACTTGATGATTTGAGCAAACTATCAATTTCCTCTTTTTGCTTATCCGAAGAAGTTTTAATTTTTGAATTTATCTCATAAACATTTTCATCCGTTTCTTTCGCTTCCTTCATTTTTTCAAAAGATTTATCAAGATAAGTTTGGCTTTTTGAAAGAGTTTCAAAAGCCACTTCCTTATCTCCCCTTTTGTAAAGGATAAGAAATGCAGCAAGTCTTTTATCCGCTTGAAGTAAATAGAAATTAGATTTTTTAAGAGGGCTTGAAGGCATAACTTCTGTAAACTTATCTCTTATTAATTTAACAGTGTATAAAGCTGATCCAGGAAGAATACCGGGATATGGAAGCTCATAATTTACAGGTGTGGGCCCAGTGCTAGGAGTAGCACTTACTGTTGGCATAGGAATTGTTATATTTTGAGCTAGAGCGTGTGAATTAAAAATCAGCGTGAAAAGAAAAAATATTATTAAGATTTTTTTCATAGATCATCTGCCTCCAGGCAAAACCCTACTCTACCACCAGGTATTTTAAATATCAAGAGCTTGAGACGTTAAGTTTTTCGAGGACTAAATTAAGACTATCAGTGGGATTATGAGAATAAGTATTGATGACTAAATCGTAATATTTGGTATCCCAATAAACCCAATCAGGATCTCCATTTACATATATTCTTCTCCACTTCTCGATATCATTATTTTCTCTTTCGATGATTTCTGCCTTTGCTTCTTCAACACTTGATTCTTCTCGATTTATAAATCTATCTATTCGAATATCTATATGATCATTCCCCTCTTCATCCTGACAGATAACCAAAATTTTAAACACACCCTCAACACCTTGAGCGTTAAAACCAGCCAATTTTGTTTCAAGAACAATGTGCTTTTCTTCATGTATGATTTTTTTTAGTTCCTCATCAAAAATCTTATCCTCATCGTCTGGTCTTTTATTTGTATCTTTTGAATCTAAGCCAAGCTTTGAACGGACTCTTTCCCAAAAAATATCTCCACCTTCGATATGTTTCCAATCAAGTGTTTTAGATAAGTTTTTAGCGAGAGTTGTGGATCCTGCGGCAATGCGACCTGAGACTGTGATTATTCTTGTACCATCTAAATCTTTTGGCATTTCCCCAGTATACCACGGCTGTTTTATTGATCAAGGGGCTAAATCACAAAAATTTTTAAAAATAGCTAATTAATTGAAATACAATTTAAAAATGATTAATATTATTATATGGAACCAAGACATGAAGGCTCTCCTCCACCTTATGAGTCTCCTATAAAATATGAGATAAGAAATCCTGAAGGATTACTAGATGCCTTTAATTCTGAAGGAAAAATCCAAGTTGGACCCGAAGACACGTTTTCCCCAGGTCCTTCATTCTTAAACTATAGAAACGCTAGAATTCTAGGCTTATCTGAGAGAGAAGCTTTAGGAACGGGAACAATGCATCTTGATAAAAAAACACCCGAAATTGCACAAATTATCCAAGAGCAAATTAAAAATCACCTATCCCCTGATATAATTTTTGAATTTTTTGAAACAAATGAAGCTAACCCACATAATCCAAATCCATATTATAAAGTTACTCGTAAAAACCAGGACGGCGAACAGTTACTCGTAACCATGGAAACAGGTGGCGGATTTCATGCATTTTTAGAAGGTACAGAATCCGTAGAAGACTTTGAAAAGCAAATCCGACTAGCTATGGAAATCTTCAGAATCTACAAAACAGAAACATATAAAGCAAATAACGTAGAACTTCCCGAAGATATAAGTCCAATAATTATTGATGGCGATTATAGACCTTTTAACAATTCTTTAAGTGATTTTTTTAAAATAGATCCTAAAAAAAACAATTTAACTTCCGGCAAGGAAATTGATAGCTATATCCAATATATGAATGATAAAATTCTACCAAACCTTAATCCAGTAGAACTAAAAAACTTACCTACCCCAGAAGAACTTGAAGACATAATGAATGATGCAAATATTCCACAAGATCTAAGAGACATGATGAGACTATATGTAGATACACAAAGAAGAATATTATCTGATAAACCAGGTTTAACATCTTCAGAATTAAATAAATTAGCAGATGAACAAACGCAAAGCTCAAGAAGCAAGAAAACTGAAAAAGTTAAAAAAACTTTTGGAGTAGAAAGAACTCCCGAACTTCAGGGCTTAAGACAGTCTATAGTGGTAGAAGATAAACCAGATGTTAAATTTGAAGATATAGCCGGACAAGATAAAGCTGTAAGTGAAGCAAGAGATTTAGCAAAAATACTTTCAAGAAGAGATGAAATAGAAAAAATGTATGGCCCAGATTTAGTTCCTAGAGGAATACTTTTTTATGGACCTCCAGGAACAGGAAAAACCATGATCGCAAAAGCACTTGCAAATGAGGCAGAAGCAGGCTTCGTAATGGTAAAAGCACCTGATTTAGCTTCAAAATGGTACGGAGATAGTGAAAAATTTGCAAAAGGAGTTTTTGATATAGCTAGAGAAGTAGCAAGCGAACAAGGTCATTGCATACTATATGTTGATGAGGTTGATGCAATTCTACCACCTAGAAACAGAGGCAACGGTCATGAAGTAACTAATAGAGTTATAAGCACATTTTTACAAGAAATTGATGGCCTTTCTACTGAGGCAGGCCAAATTACTGTTGTTGCATCAACAAATTTACCAGATAACGTAGAGCCAGCATTCCTATCCAGAATGAGCTCATGGGTTGAAGTTCCCCTACCTGACGCGAATGGCAGATATAAAATACTTGAAAGCCATTTTAAGAAAAGAGCAGAAATGGCTGGAAAATCCACACTTCTTGATGATTCAATAGACTTAAAAGAAATTATGGAAAGCACAGAAGGATTATCTGGAAGAGATATCTCAGATTTAGTTCAGGTTATTTTAAGAAGAAAAGGGATTCAGGCGCTCGATCATGGATTTCAACCAGTTACTAGCGCAGATATATATACTGCGATAAAAGAATCAACAAAAACCAGAGGCCTACAAAATGATGCAAGAAAAAGAGTGAATCAAATGGGATTTAGACCGGTAGACAAACAGCAATAATAAAAAGGTCAATTTAATATGAGGTTAAGTTTCCAGAGCTTGGAGTCCTGGGAGCTTTATGCCTGCGAGAAATTCGAGCATGGCTCCACCGCCAACTGAGGCAAAATCAAAATTATTTATCAAATTTTTATTTTGAAGAAATCCTATCGTATCCCCTCCTCCAATTACCTTATAAGCTTTTGATTTATTAATAATCTTTGCGATTTCAATAGTGCCATGGTCATACCCTTCTTCGATAAATCCCATTGGCCCATTCCAAACCACAGTCGCGCTTTCTTCAATTATTTGAGCAAAATTTTCTATACTATTCTGAGTGATATCAAATTTATTAGGAGTCAAATCAGCCACTATTAATATTGCTTTTTGTCCTTTTATTTTTTCGTGAGCTTCATGAGCCAAAACTTTTGTTTGCTCTGCAATCTCTCCACCTACTAGAACAAAGTCGGCAAATCTATGCATATTTGAAATGAGAGGAAGCTTGGTCTCAATCTTTGCTCCCCCTATTACCATAGTAAGTGGCCTTTTTGGAGAATTTAATACTTTTGAAAGCACTTTAACCTCTTTCATAAGATGAAATCCACCGTAACCTGGAATAATCTTAGCAACTCCATATGTCGAGGCATGTGCTCTATGAGAAACTGCAAAAGCTTCGTTTACATAAATCTCTGCTGTAGAAGCCAATTTTTTGGAATATTCATCATTATTTTCTTCCTCACCTTTATTAAATCTTATGTTTTCTAAGACAAACAAATTATCACTAAGCCTCCAACCTTCAAAGTCTCCAATCTTGGTGTCTTCAAAGTCTCCATCCGTAAACCTATTTGCAAACCACTCAGCTACTATTTTCTGGCTATATTTTTTATCCACGCCATCTGGTCTACCCATATGACCCGCGAGGACAATAATCGCACCCTCATGAATTAAAAATTGAATAGTTTCTAGACTTGAAGTAAGCCTTGAGGCGTCTTCGATTTCACCATCAGCAATTGGAACATCAAAATCACAACGCACCAACACCTTTTTTCCTTTAACTTTTGCATCACTTATACTTTTAATATTGTATTCCATACTTAATCGGAGAATTCCTGACAAAACATCTGCCCATAAACTCCCCCATCAATTACTCCAACTCCTAATTTTCCAAAGTTTTCAGATAATATATTTGCCTTATGTCCAGGGCTATTCATAAGTCCTTTCATGGCAAGAATCGTAGTTGGAGCAAGTGCTAGATTTTCACCAGCATAACCAAATTTCACTCCGCCTTCATTCATCCTATCAAATGGAGATTTACCTTCTGGCGTGTAATGTGAGAAATAGCCACGGGAGAACATGTCTTTACAATGCTTCCTAGCAACTCCCGCAAGTAGTTCATCTGGCTCCAGATTGGAAACTCCGACTTTATTTCTTTCCTTATTTACAAGGATTAGCATTTCAGCTTCTGCTTCTTCATCGATTTTGAAATTAGTGGTTGAGAAATTTAGCTTTAAAGACTCCTCACTCTTTGGCTCAACAGTTAAAAATGTCAGTGCATCATTCACTGCCCCTCCAAAGACATCATTAACTTGCTCATCAAGTCCTTGGATACTCGAGACTAAAGGAGAGCCTAGTTTCGAATCAAATACTGAATTCTTTAGATATGGAGAAAGAGGAAGAGCAACTACCATAGTAAGAATAAACGCTAAAAGAACAACAGCCGATAAAACTCCAGGAACTATGCCTGCAAATCTACCAACCTTCTTAGTTATTTCAGATTTCTTAGAATGCTTTGAGAAAAAAGGCAAAATTAAAGTCCTAAATAAAATAGTTAAACAAACTTCACAAATAAAAGCTGCCAAGAAAAATCCAATCGCGTTACTAAATCCTTTTGGAATATGGAGCACATCTGACAAAAATACCGCAAATATATTGTAAAAGCTTAATGCAAAGATAAATGATAAAACAAAACTTATGAAATCACTAAGACTTCTCACGAACCCAACTGCATAACCCTCGCATGCATAAATTACGATGATAATGACTACCGCAATATCTATGAAATTAAAATTAAATACCGGAATATAGAGAAAATCCAAAAATGCTTGAAAATTTCCAGGCAGCATACAACTATTATATATAAAACAAATTCTTTTAAAAGTAATAACATTGGATCTATATCAATTCAATAAAGCACAATTCAAGGCAAATTCTTAATAAATCATCTGCATAATGATATAATTTCGTAATGAAGAAAGTGCTGAAAAAATCTATTCACAAAACAAAGCGGATTAGAAAGAAAAAATACTTTTCTCTTCTAATTTTATTCTTCGCAATTTTTTGTGGAGCACTGATTTATTTCTTTGTACTGAAAGATTTACCATCACCAACTAGACTAAATAGCCCTACAAATATACCGGAATCGTCTCAAATTTTAGATAGAAATGGCGCTCTTCTCTATACAATTTACTCAGATAAAAATAGAACTCAAGTGCCTTTAAAAGAAATACCAAAATATGTTCAAGAAGCAACAATTTCAATTGAAGACAAAGACTTTTATGGACATGGGGCAATTGACATAAGAGGAATCGTGAGAGCAGTTGTTGCAAATGCGACAGGAAAACCAATCCAGGGTGGATCTACGCTAACTCAACAGCTTATAAAAAGTAGCCTACTCACCCCAGAAAGAACAGTCCAAAGAAAAATAAAAGAAGTTGTACTAGCATTTGCAACTGAAGTAATTTATTCAAAGCCTCAAATCTTAGAAATGTATTTGAATCAGATTCCATACGGAGGAACTGCATACGGAATTGAAGCAGCAAGTAAAACTTATTTTGGAAAAAGCGCCAAAGACTTAACGCTTGGTGAGGCTGCACTTCTTGCAGGACTCCCTCAAAGCCCAACGCTTTACTCACCTTTTGGCTCTCACCCTGAATATGCAAAAGAGAGACAAGAATTAGTTTTAAAGCAAATGAGAATGCAAGGCTATATCACACAAGAGGAGGAAAATAGAGCAATAAAAGAAGAATTAAAATATAAAAATCTTTCAGACAGCATAAAAGCTCCACACTTTTCTCTTTATGTGAAAGATCTAATGGAAAAAAAATATGGGAAAAAATTCACAGAAGACGGTGGCTTTAAAATTATAACCACTCTTGATCTCCCAACTCAGGACTTCGCAGAGCTTGCGGTAGCAAGTGAGGTAGCAAAATTAAAAGGAGCCAGGGTTTCAAACGGCGCTGCTCTTGTTACTGATCCTGGAAGCGGAGATATTCTTGCGATGGTAGGGAGTAAAGATTATTTTGATTCTACAATTGACGGAAATGTAAACATAACCCTAGCTCTAAGACAACCAGGTTCTTCAATTAAGCCAATAAATTACGCCGTTGGTCTATTAAAAGGCTATTCTGCAGCCACAATTTTTGTTGATAAAGAAATGTGTGTTCCAAATCCATCGGGCCCAGCGTATTGTCCAAAAAATTACGACGGAAAATTTCATGGTCCAGTTACGATGCGTGACTCCTTAGCGAGCTCTTTAAACATCCCTGCTGTAAAAATGCTAAAGCTAAATACACTTGAATCCATGATCGCTACAGCCTCGGCCATGGGAATAAGCACTTTTACGGATCCCGATAGGTATGGGCTATCTTTAACTCTAGGTGGCGGTGAAGTAAGAATGATTGATATGGCAACTGCATTCGGGGTCTTTGCCAACAAAGGCTATAAAGTCGAATTAAACCCAATTCTCGAAGTAAAAGATTCACGAGGAAAAATTCTAGAGCAAGGTAAGAGCAAATCACCAATCTTTGGTAAAAAAGTTCTTCCTGAAGAAGTAACATTTATTATTTCTGATATTTTGGCGGACAATCAGGCGAGAGCTATGGCATTTGGCACAAACTCGGTTCTGAATATCCCAGGTCAGTATGTTTCTGTAAAAACCGGGACCACAAATGATTATCGAGACAACTGGACAATTGGATATACTCCAAAACGATTGGTGGTCACTTGGGTTGGAAATAACGATAATACTCCGATGGGAGCTGTTGTTTCAGGGGTAACCGGAGCTTCACCTATTTGGAATGAAATCATGACTCATCTTCTTGAAAATCAAAAAATAACAGCACCAACTCCTCCCAAGAATGCTATTAGGCTTAGTGTTTGTAAATATTCAGGACTATTTCCAGCCGAAGGATCAACTTGCGAAACTAGAACTGACTATTTCATAAGAGATAAATTTCCAAAAAGAAGAGACAGTGGAAAATCTAGTGTATTTGTTGATAAAACTACGCAAGACATTCCAAAAGATTCCAAGCAAACAGACAACCTAGAGCCAAAAGAGCAATACATAATTACTGATGATACGGGAGATAGATATTGCGTAGACTGTGCTCATCCAGAATTATCCCCAACACCTCCGCCGGGACAGTAAATAAAGACCCCTCTTTTAAAACTTTCGGCTATTTTGTATAATTGCGCCAGCCACAATATCGTTTTTATTGAGGCTATTTGGTTTTATTCAAGCTGCTCATTAAAAAATATGGTCATTTTACAGGATATACTTATAGTAATTGCTAAATTCTTAATTTTTATAGGGGACGTCGTTCTCCTTGTCTTTGGTGTTTTCTGGAAATTAATCAGACCAATTTTTTATTCAATAACTACACTTATTCGAAAAGCGATTCCCTCTCGAAAGAAAAAGGTCGCTGAAAAAGAAATATTTAATTCTGAGAGCAAAAACAAACGCCCAAGTCTTCCACGCCTAAACGTAAGCTTTAATAAACCCAAGTTAAATCTACCATCTTTTAGTATTCCGAAGCCAAATAAAAGTTTTAAAAAACCGACTTTAAATTTACCTACTTTTTCACTTCCAAAACTTTCAGTAAAAAGACCGGAAATAAAACTTCCTTCTTTTAAAATAAGCTTGCCAAATTTCAGAAAACCAACTTTCCAAAAACCTGAAATGCGAAAGATAACTATTCCAAAACCGGAAATTCCAAAATTAAGTGCTCCAAAAATTAAAACTTCAGTTTCAAAGCCAGAAATTTCCCTTCCCAAATTTAGCCTACCAAGCTTTCCTCAGCTTCCAAGATTACATTTTCCTTCTATTCATTTTCCACATTTATCTTTACCTCATGTAAGACATAAAAAAAGAGGCAGAAAACGACTTCCTTTAAGAGTCCCCTACTCTGCGAAGCTTAAATACTTATTTGTTGGCGGAGCAATTTCTTTTCTTTTTTTGTTTCTACCACTTTATGTTTACACATTTATAAAAAGTCTCCCAAATCCAAATACGATGACATATCAAGAAACTTCTCAAACAACTAAAATTTATGATCGAAATAAAATTCTCCTTTATCAAATTTATGCAAATCAAAACAGAACCAACGTTCCTTTATCTAAAATTCCAAATCACTTTAAAGAAGCAACCATTGCAATTGAAGATAAAAATTTCTACACGACCCCAGGATTTGATGTTCAAGGTATTGCAAGATCCGCAATTGCTGACATCTCTGGAAAACCATTGCAAGGTGGCTCAACCATCACTCAACAACTCATAAAAACTAGACTTCTGACTCCTGAAAGATCATTTGAAAGAAAAATAAAAGAAGTTATATTGGCAGTTTGGGCTGAGCAAATTTACACGAAAGACGAAATTTTAGAAATGTACTTCAATCAAGTTCCTTACGGAGGAACTGCTTGGGGAGCACAGGCTGCAGCTCAAACTTATTTTGGAAAAAATATTGAGGATTTGGATCTAGCTCAAAGTGCATTTCTAGCAGGACTCCCTCAGGCTCCAAGCATTTACTCCCCTTATGCAGGCGATGGCAATAATTGGAAAGGAAGACAACGTGACGTATTAAACAGAATGGTCGAACTAAAATATATAACAAGAGCCGAAGCACAAAAAGCAGACCAAGAAAAACTAGAATTTAAACCAAATCAAAACAGCATTAAAGCTCCTCATTTTGTGATGTACGTAAAAGATTTATTAATCCAAAAGTATGGTTTAGCAGTGGTGGAGCGTGGCGGACTAACTGTAATAACTAGTCTTGATTTAAAGACTCAAGACATGGCGCAAAAAATCGTAACCGATGAAGTAGACAGCGCAAGCTATTTAGGATTCACTAACTCAGGCGCATTAATTACTAATCCTAAAAACGGTGACATTTTAGCAATGGTTGGTGGACACAATTATTTTGATGAAAATGACGGAAACTATAACGTTACTACAGCTCTAAGACAACCTGGATCCACTGTAAAGGTTATTACATATACTGCAGCCTTACTTAACGGACAAACAGCAGCAACTCCTATCCAAGATACACCTGTCTCCTATGCATCCAACGGCGCTCCTCCCTATTCACCCGTAAATTATGACGGTAGATTCCGCGGAACAATTACACTTCGCAATGCTCTTGGAAATTCCATAAATATCCCTGCAGTAAAAACATTAAATCAGGTTGGAATCCCAAACATGGTAAATCTAGCAAAAGAGATGGGAATTACCACATGGGGAGATCCAAGTCAGTATGGGCTTGCAATAACCTTAGGAGCGGCTGAAACCAAAATGACAGACATGGCAACTGTGTATGGAACGATCGCAAATTCTGGAAAGAGAGTAGATCTTGATCCAATCCTAAAGGTTGTTACTTACCAAGGAGCAGTTCTTGAAGAAAAAACCGAACCTCATGAAAAAAGAGTATTGCCTGATGAAATAGCATTCATAATTTCAAATATTTTATCTGACAATAGTGCTCGAGCTATGGAATTTGGATTAAATTCACCTCTAAATATTCCAAAACACACTGTCTCTGTAAAAACTGGAACTACTGATAATAAAAGAGACAACTGGACAATTGGCTATACTCCAGACATTCTCACTGCAGTTTGGGTAGGAAATAATAATAATGCTCCGATGAATCCGATCTTAGCATCAGGAATTACTGGGGCAGCTCCTATCTGGAATAAAATCATGAATAATTTGCTCGCAAACAAAAATCCTAATAATGAAACTAAATCTCCACCCTCAAATATTGTCGCTGTGCCATGTGGAGGAAAAACTGAATATTTTGTTAGAGGAACTGAAAATAAAGGAAATTGCAGACCCATCAGCATAAATGGCCAAAGACCTAATCCCTAGCTAGCTCTTCAAGTCTTCTAAAATTTCCAATTGGATCATTGTTAAATAAATAGCTTGTGACACAAAACGCATTTACCCCAGCGTTTTTTGCGATAACAAAAGTTTCGTCATTTATTCCTCCGTCAATTTCAATTTTTCCAAGATATTTATTTCTTAGTTTTTTTATTTTTCCTTCAATATGAGGATTAAAAGTCTGTCCTGACTTTCCTGCTTTTACACTCATAAGAAGAATTCTATCTAAATCATCAACTGGAACTTTTATTTCATTAATTGAAGAATCAACATCAATTGCCAAGCCCACTTCCCCAAGCTCTTCACCTCGGGCAACAAATTCTACCTGATCACTCATTTTCTCAACATGGCCTAGAAAAGTTTTAAATCCAGCATCAGCCAATTTCCCCAAGTAATCAAATGGCTCCTCCACCATCAAATGAGCCTCAAGATTAAAATATTCGCTGTATTTCTTAAAATTATCAAATTCTAAATATGAAGTATTATTCGTAAACTTACCATCAATAAAATCTATATGAACATTTGTGGCAAACTCTCGGCAAATCTCAAGCTTTTTTTCTATTTCTTCCCAATTTTTTTCAAGTATTGCCGGAATTATCATAGTTTCTTTATTAAGCCAATTCTATCATGTCCTGACGGATAAAAATTCTTAAATCTTACAAATACCTCATATCCTTGCTTAAGATAAAAATTCTCTGCTTCAAATTCAGCTGTCCAGGTCCATATGAATTCAATTCCTAAAGATTTTATTTTCGCTTCCAATAATCCTAACAACTTCCCCCCGATTCCTTGCTTCCTATATTCTTTTTCTACCAATAGATCACTTAAATAAAAATAGGCACTATACTTCCCCCCTTGACTATATGCTAATCCGCTGGAAACACCGACAAAATTTTCATTTTTAGTATCGTCTGTTGCTACAAATCCAAACCTTTCTTCTTTGTCTGTATTACTGCCAAACTCCTGTCCATGCTCTTCAAAAGCAATTTGTTGGCGCTTATATTCTGCATCCGTCATAGGACGCTCTTCAAATTTTATTGACATGAAAAGATTATATCAGGAGAATTAAATATATAGTTACTTTCCAACAATTACTAAAACGTCGTAGGAAGTTGATTCAGGAAGATCAGCTGAAGTATCTCCTACCGTATACTCTTTTGCTAATACTTTTTCGATATCAGAAAGGCTACTTTTTTCTGAATTTTTAACTTTTATAGTTACATCTGTATAGTCGGTGGCGTCAGCATTTCCAGTCGAAGAAATAGTGTATCCTGCTGCTTTTAATACCTCAGCGGCACTTGCTGCAGCCCCACTTACCCCACTTCCGTTTTGCACTACAATGCTTACGCTACTTTTTGCAGCTACCCCAGTTGGAGCTTTAGATGGCGACTTAGAAGGTGTGGTAGATTTTTCAGGCGTAGGACTTGTTTCCTCTGTTGGCGCTGGCGTCTCAGTTATTTCTTCCTGCGCAGGTAAACTAATTTCACTAGTAGTTTCAGAAGGCTTGGTAGATTCTGATGCTACCTCAGTTTTATCATCTGAAGTTATAAAATAAATTGCAGAACCTAAAAGAACAAGAACTAATAAGAATAATCCACCGAAAATAAGAAGTCTTTTCGACAACCTTTTTTTATTTGGTCCTTTAGAGCTTGCGTATGAAATCTCTTCCATAATTAGTTGCCATACTATACCCAATGAAAAAAATAAAGTCAACATTCTGGTATAATTGTGTGATGCCCAAAATCTTTACAGTTGTATTTAGCCTCTTTTTAATTTGTTCTCTTTTTGTCGGAATCCAAAATGCTCAGGGCGATGAACTCGATGATATTAATAAGCAAATAAACGATTTGACTAAAGCACTTGATGATTCCAAAGCTGCGACAGTTCCACTTGAAACTCAAGTAAATAGCATAAAAGGACGAGTAGCATTTATCGAAAATGATGTAGCAACAAAAGAAAAAAATATTCAAAAAGGATATAAAGATCTTGAAAAGCAAACAGATGAATTAAATATTGCTATAAGAAATTACTACATTAAAAGCTATTATAATAATCCAATTCTTATTCTACTCTCTGGAAAAGATGCCTCTAAGCTAACGCAAATTCTAGCTTTTCAAAAAGCTGCAGCTGACAAAGATAAAGACACGATTACAAACATAGCTATTACCATAAACAGCCTTGAGGAAAAGAAAAAGAATCTAGAAAGTGAAAAAGCGAAACTCGCGATAGCCAAAACAAACCTAGATAAAATAATTGGAGAAGCAAAAACTTACCAAACCACACTTAACAAGCAAATAGCCGATCTCTCAGCGAAGCAGCAAGAAATTATTAATTCAAGATCTGGACAATTTACAGCAACGATTGGAGACAGTGATCAAGCAGATGATTATAAAGCTTCGATTAAAGGATTTAGAGAATCTGCGCCTAGTGGATATTTCGGTGTATTTTCATTTGGCGCATATACACACAGAAAAGGCATGAGTCAGTACGGAGCCCGTGGACGCGCACAACAAGGTCAATCAGCGTCTCAAATTCTCAAAGCCTATTATGGGAAAGAACCAGTCAGTAAGGATACTGGAGGAGATATTCAAGTCGACGGATTCGGAGGAATGAGCTTTGAAGACAAATATCTCATGGGGATTGCAGAAATGCCTTCAAGCTGGCATCCAGAGGCCTTAAAAGCCCAGGCAATCGCAGCTCGCACTTATGCTTACAGATATAAGACTCAAGGCACATCAATCTGCACCACTGAAGCATGTCAAGTTTATAACGACGGCAAAGCCAACAATCCACCTGATGCATGGAGAAATGCAGTTCAGGCTACAAAAGGCCAGGTGCTTGAAGATGTAGTTACTTATTATGCATCCACGCATGGTGGATTTACAACAACTTCAGGTTGGGATACAACAGATGGAAATGGCGGAGGAAACTTTATTGATAAAGCATGGGAAAAAGTTGGAGGCTCTCCTTGGCTATATAAGGCATGGTATACGCAGGGCTACAGTACTTCTTCTGACAAATGTGGCAGAGATAATCCATGGCTAAGTCCTGAAGAAATGGCTGACATTGTAAATGCTGCGCTTGCTCTTAAACAAGGAGGAATTGATACATCTAGAATTACACCCATCTCTTCTTGTTGGGGTGGAAATCCTTACTCAATGTCTGATCTTAGAGGTATGGTATCAGGAAGCCTATCTTCTGCGACGAGCGTATCTGTCTCTCAAGGAAATGGAAACACTTCAAGCGTAACAATAAACGGCATTAATCTCTCGGGTGAAGATTTTAAAAGAGCATTCAACTTAAGAGCTCCCGGAAGAATGTCTATTCCCCAATCTGGATTTGCATTTTTTAATATCGAGAAAAAGTAATTGCCCCAAACTGATATAATTAGCCAAACAAATTAGCTTAATATATTATTTATTTATCATGCCAGATATTTTTATAGGTCAAGAAGAAGAATATAAACCTATCCCAAAGGATGATTTAAAAACTGAAGTCAAAAAAGATAATCCCGAGGAAGTAAAAGAAACTGAATTAGCTCCCCCTACACTTCCCCCTAAAGATAAAGATGCTCTATTGGAAAGCCTTGGAATACAAACACACGGAGGAAGGGTACACGGCCTCTCATCATACTTTGAAGATCCAAGTAGAGTTAAATTTAAAAATATGGTCGACGAAGAAATACTTCTCTTATTCCTAAGACGCCATTTCATAACTAATTTATCATGGTTTCTAAAAGCAATCGCAATGGGATTAATCCCTATAATTTTTGAATTTTTAAGTGCTTTTGGGTTTTATTCAAGTAATTTTGTCTCTCCAGCTGGGAAATTAGTAGTATATGGATTTTATTATTTCTTTATCTTCAGTGGTTATATTTTTGTAAACTATATGACATGGTTTTATAATATATCCCTCGTAACAAACATAAGAATCGTAGACATAGATTTTTCTGAAGTAGTTTTTGAACATGTAGCAGCCACAAAGCTTTCGCAGGTTGAAGATGTAAGCTACGCTCAAATCGGACTATTCCGCTCCTTATTTGATTATGGAGATGTTCACGTTCAAACCGCAGGATCAGCAAGTAACTTTGAATTCCTAGCCGTTCCCCATCCTGAAAACGTAATAAGAATTATTAATAATTTACTTGGCAAAAAATCCAAATGATTGAAAGCATTTTAACTTTTATACAGGATTATTTACTGAAAGTCGGATTTCTTATTTTAAACGGAGTTTATATAATTTTTCTCCTAATAGTATTTCAGCAAGCAAACTCAATGAAAAAGGTAATTGATGCAGGTTCTGTTTCGAACTTGCTAATTGTCTTCGCATTAGCTAATATTATCATTGGAATTTTGATTTTTGTTGCTGCCCTTGTTATACTCTAAGTCTTAACAACTACAGTTGTCGGAGTTTTTAAAATTTAAGAATAAGTCAAGGATTTGACTAAATAAAATGGCAGGAGCAAATTTAGCATTTTCAAAGGTTGTCGCAACTCCAACTGAGCTCGCTTGGTCACAAGCATATAGCGCAGGCTCTCTTTTTGCAACAATATCTCTACAAACAACTACTTCGCCTACATCTGATTCAGAAAATCTTGGAAGTATCGGCAAAGATCTTATCTCTACTCTTGAAAGCGAATTTTTTACGCTTGAAACAAAAGATCTTGAATCAATAAAACTGGCGATAACTACCACCTTTGCAAGAATACATGAAAATATTTCTCAATCATTTGTAATTTGTTATTTAAATGAAAATATACTTTATCTTTATGCATCAGGCGAAGGAAAAGCAGTGCTTAAAAGAGGAGAGAAAATAGGCACAGTTCTAGAAGGCGAAAGCGGAAACAGTATCAAATCAGCTTCAGGTTATGTCCAGCCAAGAGATATAATTATTCTACAAACCAAACAATTTATCAGAATCATTTCAGCTTCTACTTTAGCGTCATCACTAGATAAAAATATTCCATCTGAAATTACAGAAGAATTAGCCCCACATATTCATGAAAAAGCAGAAGGTGGAGCCTCAGCAATTGTTCTTTCATATAGCGAAAGTGTAGTTTCACAAGAAGAAGCTGCTGCGGTAGCATCAGTTGCTGCTACAAGCATTGACTCTCAGGTTCACGAAGGTCTTCAAAAAATGAATGAGGATGCGGAGGAAACCCCAGAAAACCCTGTATCAGAAGTAAATGAAAAACTTAACCAATCAATGAATGAAAATGAAATCAATACAAACCCGAATAAACCAGTACTTCCTCCCACTTCTCCTTCTCCAAGTCAAGCTGAAGATATAAGTGGAATCGTAAAGTCAGAACCTACGGCTTCATCTGATCGACCAATCGAAAATCCTGCACCAAAAAATCTAGGGCTTGATAACGATCTCACCTCCCCTTATGCAACCCCTCAAAAATCTAAAAGAAAACTCGGTATTGGCGGGCTTAGAAAACTTCCTAGATCAAGAAAAATAATTCTGATTGTGGGAATTCTTCTTTTTACCATAATCATAATAGCTTCTCTTTTCGCTGTAATGAATCAGAAAAATTCAAACAATGAAGAGCTTTTTAATGGAATCTACAATGAAGCCAGAGCAAAATTCGAAGAAGGCCAAAGCCTGAAAGACTTAAATGCTTCACTAGCTCAAGAAAATTTTCAACAAGCTCAACAAATCTTAGAAAAAAATAAAGATACGTTTCCAGAAGGCTCAAGTGAGGATGATCAAATTGAAGCCTTGTTAGAACAAGTTAACAGCCAGCTCTCAGGAAGCTCATCTGGATCTAGTTCAAATTCAACCTCATCAGCAACCGAAGTTGATAAGTCGGAAAGTAAAGTTCTCTCTGCTCAAATTGATAATCCAAACGGAACTTACTTTACTCAAAATGAAGATTTTATATATTTCCTAGACAGTAAAGGAGTAAATAAAATCGATAAAGGAAACAACGAAAAAGAATTGGCAATTGATAAAGACTGGGAAACTGCAGGTGGAATTGGCGTATTTGGATCAAATATTTATGTTCTTGATAAAACCGAAAATATATTTAAGTTTGTTCCAACCGGAAGTGATTTTGCTAAATCAAATTACCTAACTGGATCTCCTGATCTCAAAGACAGCGCTGCGATGGGAATTGATGGATCAATTTATGTATTAAATACTGATGGAACGGTTGATAAATATACAAAAGGTTCTAAGGTGGATTTTTCTATCACTGGGCTTGAAAAACCACTTTCATCTCCTACCAGAATCGTAAGCTATGAAGATGACACCAATCTTTACATTTTAGATAAAGGAAATTCCAGGATTGTGGTTCTAGATAAAGATGGTAAATTCGTTAAAGCATATTCATCCGACATTATAAAAAGCGCAAAAGACATCGATCCTCAAGAAGCAAATAAAGCTATCTTTGTACTAGCCAGCGACAAAATCTACAAGATAGCCATGAACTAAAGTTCTTAAATAACGAGTCTTCGACGTGGAAACATCTCCCAGAAAAAAGTTTTAGATAGGATGGTTTTACAATTCTCCCCTTTTGACGTATCATTACCTCACAAGCAAGTGGCAACGAAGTCCTGAGCTTGTCGAAGGATGAAAATATCCAACAAAAGAGCATTCTATGATTACGAAATAACCGAGCGATTTGAAGCTGGGATTAATCTCAATGGAGCAGAAGTTAAGGCTGTGAAGCTTGAGCACGCAGATTTAACTAGTAGCTACGTAAGAATCATGGGAAGCGAAGCCTATCTAATAAATGCAAAGATTTTCCCATATGAGTACGCCCGACCCGATAATTACCAAGAAGACAGAACTCGCAAACTCTTACTTCATAAAAAAGAAATAATTAGTCTAAAAAATAAAACTGATGGAGCAAATATGAGCTTAGTTCCAATCTCCTTTTATGACAAGAATAGCCTAATCAAGCTCGAGGTTGGAATTGGAAAAGGCAAGAAAAAATTTGATAAAAAAGAATCCAAAAAAAGAGCTGATCTGGACCGCGAAATTGAGCGCGAATTAGCTTCTTAAGCTTGGAAAAGGAAGCAAAGAAATTCCATATAATCCATTAGGCTGCATTCTAAATCCACTTCTTTGAGCTGTTAAATCATATCTCATTTTATATTGCATTTCTTTTTCGTCTCGATACCACTTATTTAAATTTCCAGGCAACATGTAGACTGCTGGAATATTTTGATTTTGAGCCCAGAGCAGCACTAAATCAATTAGAGCTTTTTCCCACCTAAAGCTACTCATAATCTCAGCTGCATTTTCATTTTTTTCCTTCACTTCAGTTTCGTTACTTTTAGATGAATCATATCCGGCATAACCTGGTCTTTGAAGCTGAGTTATTACAGGAAATTGATATTGAAAATTCATTCTCCCTTTACCCAAAGGGGACCTACCTCTTTCATGCCTAAATTCATCATATAAGTCGAGCTCATTCCCCAATGCTATTCCTACAACTGCAAGCCATAACTTTTTTCCTTGTTCATTGCCTGTTCCTAAAACCAAACTATGACCAGCATCCATATAAAATTGACCAAATCCGGACTCCTCTATTGTTTTATATCCCATACCTCTCACTTGCTTAAGAAAAAAAGTTGATTGATTTGAAGAATATCCACTTTTTTTATAATCGGTCATAAAATTAGTTATCTGTTCACCTGAAACACATTCAGCAAATTGATGTAAAGATAGGTCAATATCTATTTTTCCTAAATTTTCAGACACGTTTGGGTATGATGTTGAAAAATATGCAAGATCTTTTTCTAATACTACTCCTTGCCTAAAATCTAGTCCTTGTGGAAGCAATAATTCACTGCTCATAATTGAAGGAAAATTCTATCATATTTATTCTTCCAATTCAAACTATAGGATAAATATTCATGTCTCAACTTGACTTTTGAAGCTAAATTTGGTATTATATGAGCCTTGGGGATGCATTGCATCGACAGACTAGTACATTAATAAATTGCAAGCTGACTTTGATTTACAGTCATAAAACAGAGATCAAAAACTAAATGCTAAAGCATTTAAGACTGAGGCTCTAGCTTTTGCTAGATTCCTAAGTGGTCAACCAGTAGGTACTGGGGTAAGTAGTTACCTTCAGGCTTAAGGCTTTGACCTGTTCATTACACCCTTCTCTTGGTGAGGAGTTTTGAGCATAAAATCAGCCAAGAAAACTGTAAGAAAAACGGTTAGGTTCTTATTGTATTTATAACCTCGACTTTATTTATGGATGTTAATTTTCAAAGAATAGAGTGATCAAAAAAATAATTAACTAAGCTTGTAGATGTTTAAAAATAAACTTTCTGGACTCGGGATCACTTCCCGACATCTCCACAATTTAAAAACCCTCCATAATTGGAGGGTTTTTTATTATGTCTTAATCTTCCTTTGCTAGTGCAACTGCCCAAACTTGCCTAACATTGCTGTGTTTAAGAACACTAGCCGCTTCAGAAAAAGTAGAGCCGGTTGTTAAGACATCATCAACTAATACTACTCGCGTATTCTTAAAATTCGCTGAATGTTTTTTTAATGTAAAAGCACCTTTTATATTTTCTCGTCTTTCTTTCTTATTTAATCCCACTTGAGACCTGGTATCGCGAGTTCTTTCGAGGCAATTTATAACTTTAATGTCAAACTTTTTCCCTAGCTCCTTTGCCAATATTTCAGCTTGGTTATATCCTCTCTTTTTTAATTTTTTAGAGCTGAGCGGAATAGGAACCAAAATTAAATCCTTGCTTTCCTTTTCTATAATTTTTTCAAATTCTTCATAGTGGACTAACGATTCATAAAACAAATCGCCAAGAAGTGGCTTAAGGCTTGTCAAATGCTGATTATATTTAAATTGGTAAATTAACTTTTTAACAATTGGATTAAAAACAAGTGCAGTAAAAGAACCTTCAGCGCTGTATTTATTTAAACATCTGGGATGCGTTAAGCCGTTGTAGCTTGGGGCGGTACAAACAAGACAAATATTTTTAGTGTCAAAAGAAAGCCTTGAAAAACAATCTGTACACAAGAATGCTCCATATTTCTTGCAATTTATGCAATATTTTGGAAAAAGCAAATCTAGTAAATTAGCCATAGGAAAATTTGTAATTAAAAATTTTCAATTTTTAATGAATTTTTAAAGATTTAATTTTAAAATTAATACTTCATTTCAAATTTCAAATTATAAATTTCAAATTTATTATAGATCATCTATAATATTGCTATGGCAAAAATTTTTATTTTCAGACATGCTCAAAGCACTGATAATGTAACTCATACTTTTTCCGGCAAGAGAGACCCTGAGTTAACAGAAGAAGGAATTGAGGACGCAAAAAAAATTAGAGATGAATTAAAAAATGAAAAAGTCACAAAAGCATACTGTGCCACAAATCAACGCACCAAACACACACTTGAAATAACACTCGAAAATCATACGGGAGTAACCATAATTGCAGATCCAAGAATTAGAGAGCGTGATTACGGTGATCTGACTGGACAAAATAAAGATGAGATCGCAAAAAAATTTCCGAAAGATTTCCCCCTTTGGCATAGAAGCTACGACGTTCCTCCACCAGGAGGAGAAAGCATAAAACAAGTTGAAGTAAGAGTTATGGAATTCTTAAATGAAATGATTCAAAATCTAAGACAAAATGATATTGTATTCATTTGCGCAAGCGCAAATTCCATTAGACCTATGAGAAAACATTTTGAAAAAATGACTGATATTCAAATGGCTTCATACGAAAACGAAAAAGGGAAAATCTATACCTACGATTTGTAACATTTAGTCAAGTGTAAACTTTTTTCCATGCTTAATATTTTAATATCATCAAAAAAGCTGTCTTAAGCTACAATAATTCTATAGTGAAAACCATTTTTTGGCTTTTAATTATTGCTCTCATAGGTATTATTGTCTACTGCAATTCTTTATCTCTTGTTTTTAGATGGGACGACACATATCAGATAGTTAATGCGCCCTTTATCCATAAAGTAACAAATATCCCTTATATTTTTTTAACCAGCATTCACCACGTAGATAGCACCAATATTTTATTCGGATATTATTACAAGCCAATCATGTATAGTGCCTATGCTGTTCTTTACGCTATTGGAAACGGACACGTAGAAGCTTTTCACCTCACCCAAATTAGCCTGCATATTATAAATAGCATGCTGGTTTTTCTTATATTTAAAAGGTTCTTCTCTGAAAAAATTTCAGTATTACTTGCTCTCGTATTTCTGGTTCATCCAATCAATGAAGAGACCGTAGTCTATATTGCAAATCTGCAGGACACCTTATATTTCTTCTTCGGAACCGCCGCAATATATC
Source organism: uncultured Gammaproteobacteria bacterium (assembly GCA_964637955.1). Taxonomy (GTDB): domain Bacteria; phylum Patescibacteriota; class Microgenomatia; order Levybacterales; family UBA12049; genus 2-01-FULL-39-10-A. The sequence continues at coordinate 83,987 of CAZWXQ010000004.1, forward strand.
TTATCCTCAAATGGAAACAAGAAAAACTTGGTCATGCAGTAATTGTGGGCGCACTTTTACTTCTATCTTGCTTGTCCAAAGAAGCGGGCGCGCTCTATCTCCTACTGGCCTTTTCATCAATCCTGCTTTTTATAAATAAGAGAAATGAAAAACGCTCTATTGGCATGCTCGCGATCGTAGGAGGAATATATCTAACTCTTAGAATGCTTGCTTCTACACATTATTTCACGCAGATGGAAATGACCTCAGCTTCGACACTTGCGCGATTAAAAAGCACCCCCTACGTACTAGGATTTTATATTCGAGAAGGTTTTATTCCAACAGATTTAATAACCCAACCTAAGCATTTTATAATCCCTCACATAAGCGGACAAGAATATTTTATTTCGGCAATTACCATTTTAGTCTTTTCATTATTTTGGATCGGTCTTGGGATATTTATTTGGAAGAAAAATAGAGAGAATTTTAAAGTTTTTCTTTTTTTTCTCAATATGGTTTTTACTTGGGATTAGCTTGTATTTACAAATTTTTCCACTCGATCAATTTATTGCCAAACGCTGGTTTTATTTCCCACTGGCCGGACTCCTTGGTTTAGTTGGAATCGCTCTTAATTTATTGTCTGGAAGAATAAAAATTTCCAAAATTTTAACAGCAGCTCTTATCTTTATAATATTTATTTTTGGATTAAAAACTTACACTATGAATACTTATTGGAAAAGTGATAATGTGCTAAAAGAGCATCTTTTACAAAAATAAACTTTATATGTAAGCTTTAGGCTTCAAATGATATAATACTCAAACGTTCCAACATCCTAGTAAAAATACGCAGTAATTTTAAAAGGAAAGTCCAATTTTTAGCTAATGGCTAATAACAAACGTGGAGGAGTCTCCCACAGGGATTCCTGCTATTTATAGATATTTGGAGGAGTCGCATAGCTGGTCCATTGCGGTGGGTTGCTAACCCGCTGAGCGTGAATAACGCTCACATGAGTTCGAATCTCATCTCCTCCGCACTTCGAAAGCAACAGCTCAAGCTGAGGCTCTTGAAGTGGAGAGATGAGACGAGAAGTCAGGCGCTACAAAGTAGCGGCAATCCTGAGTGAAGACGAAGGAAATCTCATCTCCTCCGCCAAAATTGAAAATGATATAATTCCTCTACGTTCTCATCGTTCTTGCTGAAATTCTGAAAGAATTTCAAGACGAAAATCCAATGAAAGGCTGAAATTGTAAGCAAAGCGAGCAATGAAGGCGCGAAATTGTGATTTGAGGAGGAGTCGCATAGTGGCCTAGTGCAGCGGTTTACTAAACCGCCAAATCGCAAGATTTCGCGAGTTCAAATCTCGCCTCCTCCGCAAATTGATATAGTTTATACCTATTGACTAACACCAACATTTGGATTATACCAATATTAAGTGTTATGAAAAGGTATCTGCCTCTTTTCATAGGAATTAGTGCCACTTTAATTGTAGCTTTTGCTTTTCTACTTCATTCGAAAAATGTTTCCGCAGCATCAGCCCACATTGTCATTTCTCAAGTTCAAGTATCAGGAACTACCGCTAATGACGAATTCGTAGAACTTTATAATCCAACTTCGAATCCAGTAGACTTAACCGGATGGAGATTAAGACGCGAAAGCTCATCTGGCGGATCACCATCAAATCTTGTATCAGCCATGTCTGGGATAATTCCTGCCCATGGATATTTTCTAATAGCATTTCCCGCAGCCTACACTGGATCTGCAAATCCTGACTTAGTATATTCAGCGACATCAAGCGCAATTGCTGCCAACAACACGATTCTTCTTTATAGCGATGCTGGCATCACATTAGTTGATAAGGTAGGCATGGGAACAGCTCTAGATAATGAAACGTCGCCAGCCTTAGGACCTGACGCTGATGGCAGTATTCAAAGAAAATTAGATGACACCAACGGGCACGGACAAGATACAGACAATAATAGCGTAGATTTTGAAGTGCTTTTGGCTTCAACACCAAGAAATTCTAGCGTTTTGGCCCCTACTCCATCAGTAGCTCCAACCGATTCACCCACCTTAACGCCAAGTCCTACTCCTACCACTAGCCCAACAGCTACGCCAACCGTAACTCCCACATTAGCTCCAAGCGCTACGCCTTCACCCACAAATACACCATCTCCAACACCAACAATGACTCCTATGCCAACAGCTACGCCTACTATGACCCCTTCTCCAACGGTTACAATGGCTCCAACCAGTACGCCAACTGTATCACCTACTACAGCGCCTGCATCTCCTACTCCAACAATGATTCCATCTCCTACTCCTACTAAAGGCGGCAAGGTTATAGCATATGGCCCGCTATTCACTTGTACTGTTAATTACAGAACATGGAACATCTTTGGCAGGACTCATTACTTCCCATATATAAACTGCGCTAGAACCTCAAATTAAGCTCGAGTTTTGATATAATACTTCCACGTTCAACTGTACTTTCTCAAAATTCGAAGAATTTTGAAGAGGAGAAACCGATTCAAAAGTCAAAGTTTTAGCAAAGCGACAAACGAAGACACGGAATCGTGTTTTGACGAGGAGAGTTCGCATAGTGGCCTAGTGCGTTCGCTTGGAAAGCGGATATATTCGTAAGGATATCGGGAGTTCGAATCTCCCACTCTCCGCACTTGAGTAGGCCCAGCTTAAGCTGAAATTAACAGCTCTTTGGCTTCGCGCCAAACCTTTTTATCTGAAGAATAAGTAAGTCTTTTTTCTACCTCCTCTGGAGAGATCCATTCCACATTTTCCATTTCGTGGTCATGAATAGTTATATCTCCTCCTGTATATTCCATAATAAAGTAATAAACAGTCTTTTTTACTTTCTGCCCTTCCCAAGCAAACCAAAAAGTAACCGGCGTTAAGGCCGATAGAATCTTAGCATCTGCCCCTGTCTCTTCTTTCACCTCACGGACAGCAGTGGCTTCTTTAGATTCTTTTTTATTATCCTCTTTATCGCCAATCAAGCCCTTTGGGAAAACCCAACCGTGATGTTGTGAATGTTGGCTTACGAGAATTTTAAGATCTGGATCTTTTTTAAAAACTACTCCCCCTGCAGAAAATTGAAAAACCATGGGGAAATTATATCACTTCGCGAGCTCTTGCAGTATTTGCCTCGCAGTTCTACCTGAAACAATTAAGCTTTCAACAGTCATGGCTTCTGCCTCAACTACAGCCTCTGGGACCTGAGAGAAATCAACAACTAAATTTTCTACAGCTTGTGTTTGAAATTTTTTAATTTCCTGTTGCATAATATATCCTCCTACTTATACTTATCGCTTTTTCTATATCTTTTTCATCCATTGCCTGTCGAAAATTTTTTAATACAAAATCTTTTTTTGCTTCAAAATAGCTAGGTGCATGCTTCACATAAATCTTCCTTATTATCCTATGCTTATTACTTAAATCAAACATTTTTCTAAACATATCTTCGTAGTTTTCAAAAGGAAAGCTTCCCATAAAGTCCTTTGCGATTACTTTTGCTTCATCAAAGCTTATTTTTTTACTTTTATTTAAGACTGCAAGATTTGCTACTAAATCAATTTCAACTTCATTTACGAAATCATCAAATTTTTTCATACATTTTCCTTCCTGTTGCAGCTATGAACCTGCAACTTCTGCTATCTGCTCGCTTATTTCACGTCCATTATCAATCTGCTCTTGTTCATTTTGAGCTGCTAACTCCGCTGACATCAATTGCTGCCTTAAGTCTTCTACCTGAGCTTCCTCTTGTTCAACTGTCATTTCTAGCTCTCTTACAACTTGAGGTGCTTCTTCAACTTCTGCTTCTAATTCTTCTTTTTTAAATTGTTTATCTGGTCTCATTTATTTCTCCTTTCTGAAAACATTTTAGGACTTGAGGATCAATTGAGCTTGACATCAACCTTACAGGAAAATTACAAAAATGATTATTTTTTCTTCAAAACAAGCAGATGATTATCATAATGTATGTATTTATTCGGGTTTGAATAAATCTCAAAAGGAAACTTTTTATCTTCAAATAAAATTTCCCATTTTTCTTTTGGAAAAACATCTTTAATATCTTTAATCCATCTTTTAACCGGCGTGAAAGAAGGCTGCCAATCGTATGGACAACAAATTATTAAAATTCCATTTTTTTCTAAAACTCTAAAAATCTCATCGACGATTTTCTGCGGATTTGAAGACCTATCAAGTAAATTCAGAGAAATAATTCTATTAAATTCACTGCTTGAAAAAGGCAATTTTGAAGCATCGGCAACCCTAAAATCTAAGAAACTTCCTTTTTTATAATCATATTTCAAAAATTCACTTTTATTTTCTCTAATTTTTTTGCACTCAGCTATGCAATTTTTGCCCTGATCTACTCCCATTCCCCTTCTTATATCAAAACTTGCGCTGTCAAAAAGAACCCTACCGAGCCCGCAGCCTAAATCTAAAACTGTTGAATCAGAGTTCAAATATTTTTTGAGCAACTTTTTTATATTTAAGTAGAAAGGCTCTGATAAATATACTTTCTCAATATTTTTTAGATAAGGGCCGAATTGAATTTCGTAGTAAAATTCAATAAGTTCATTTTGACTATAGTAGTTTGATTTGAAAAACATGCTTAGATTGCGGATTGCATCTCGCTAAAACCTAACCCGCCTTCGCAAAGACCTCAGCGAGGCGAAAGCGGAGGGTACAGGATTTGAACCTGTGAAGGACTTGCGCCCTCGGGTTTTCGAAACCCGTGCAATTGGCCACTATGCGAACCCTCCCCATTTAGCTTATAACCCTTAGCAACTAACCGTTAGCTTTCTAAAGATTTTGCGCGTCTGAGAGGAATCGAACCTCCAACCTCAAGATCCGCAATCTTGTGCTCTATCCTTTGAGCTACAGACGCATTTTCCAGCTGACCCGCCTGCCAAACGCATTAGCATCAGCTTTGCGGGCAGGACTACGAGGGCATGTTATGAAACAAGTTTATATATTTTAAGGGATTTGAGGCAAGATCGCAAACTATGAGTTCTTTTCCAAAGGAAATTTCCAAATTTATTGACAGCACCTAACTATTGTGCGAATATTTAGGAAATGGATCTTGAATCTGTAGAAAAAGAGCTCCTGGAACTGATAGTAAAACACCTGAAGGATAATAAAATAACTGCTGTTGATGCACAGAATCAAGCAAAAGAGTTTTTAAATCTGCTTCCCGTTACCGACCAAGCAGATTTACTTAATAAATTAAAAGTGTTGGGCGATAAATATGAAGAGTCAAATGAAGTTTATTTGGATGAACTTCAAAAACACTCCGCAAATGAAAGAGATAAAGCTCTTGACCAAATGCGAAGCCACATAAAATCAGGAAATATTGAGGAGGCGATAAATGCAGCTAAATCAATTCAAAAAAGTTGACAGAGCCTGGATATTTGTTATTAGATTAAATCATGCAACCAACTCCTGAAGGAACACCAGCTCCACCAATTACACCTGAAGCGCAACCAGTAACTGCGCAAACTGCTCATCTCCCCGAAGCAAAAAAGCTGGGAACAGATGCTGCGAAGATGAGAGTTTCTGTTGATAGGAGAGTTGTAGATGCAGGAAACACGAGTGCAATTGATAAAAAAGCCGCAGAAGAACAAGTTTATGAAGAAATATTTAGAGAACAACAGACAGCAATAGAAGCTGCGCTCGAAGCAGACCCAGTCATGATTGATGCGCGAGCCAATGGCTGGTCACCTGAAGCAGAAAAAAATGCCTTATTAGACCCAGGAGATAGAGTTGGGGCAAAATCCTTGTCTGAGGCGGGAGCTCGTGTCAACGAAGCGCGACAACGACATGCTGTAGCAAAATGGGGCAAATTTGCCCAAGAAAATCCTCAAACAGCTCAAAAATATGCAGAACAGAACCCAGATGTTAGACATTTTATAGATACATACAAAGTACAGAAATTGGCAGAAGCCAGAATATTTGTGGATCGAGCATATCAACGATTAAAAAGCCTGGATCCTGAGTACATAGCGGCACAACAACTTGGTGGAAAAATTGGAGCAGCTGAAGCTCAATTAAGACCTGCGCTAGAAGCTAAGGCTTTTGATGAATTAGTTGAAGCAGATCCAGATGCAACAAGATTTCTTTTAGATTACGGCGATGAACCTGGCTTAGCAGAGATACCCAAAATAAAAGCAGCCTACGAGAGATATTTCGTTAGGCAAGAAACCAGAAAAGCAGAAATTGCAACCGAAACAGCTAGAATAGCGCAGGAAAAGGGTGCTGAAGAAGCTCTAAAAGCTTTAGCCTCTGACGAAGCAAAAAAGAAAAGAAGCGAGGCAGCAAAAAAAGGAGCAGCTACAAAAGCCGCGAATAAAGAAGCAGCCAAAAGAAGGGCTGAGCAAGAAGACCCTAGAAACATACCAATTGGTCCTGATGGAAAACCTATGACATGGGACGAGGTAGATATAGCCTTGGGATTTAAACCTCCAAAACAAGAAAATTTACCAATTGGTCCTGATGGAAAACCTATTTCATGGGACGAAGCAGCAAGAGTTTTGGGATACGGAGCTGGTGCAGACGGATCAAAACCTGGCATAGCTCCAGCTGAAGTACAGCCTGCTGCAGCGGCTAAAACTCCAGAACCTCCTACAACTGTCCGCCCAGATGCAGGAAGAAGAATCGAACCTAAAATAATAAATGGTGTGGCATATCATCCAGACCATTTACCGGATGCGCACTCAAGGCCTGATGGAACAATTGAGTTTAGAGGTGGAGTAAAATTTATAGGTGAAGCTCCAACTCCCATAGACTCAAGAAGAGAAAAACCGCAAGCTCCCGCCAGTGAAAGATCTCTTCAGGTTGCAGTCACAATAGCAAATTTAGAGCGAAACTTACTAACAGCAAAAGACAGGAAACTTTCTAAGCCTCAAATAGAGGCACTTTCAAAAAAGCTCCAAGAAGCAAAATCAGCGTTTTTTGCCTTACAAAATGAAGTCGCCACTGAAGGAATTATCGCAAATGTTTCAAGTGAGCAAAATCTTGAAAAGCGAGCGACAACAGCTAAGAGTATCGTTGCAAATGAAAGAGATCCTAAAAAAAGACTTAATTTATTAAATGCATTTATCGCAGCTGGAGTTCTTATAGCAGGAACTACATTTGTAGGAGCAAGCGAAGCCAGAAGAGTCGCTTAAGATTTTTCCAAAGGGAAATTTTTATATAGCCAATCCCCAAGATTCTCCTGGAAATTTGGCTTTACATATTCTCTGAAAGGCAAATATGGAAGTATTGCATGTTTTAACTGGTCTCTATGAAGCTCCCCGAGAGTCAGAATAATTTCACCAGGCAAAAATGACTGGGTACGAATATGAAGTGTATCTTGTCCATCATATCTTCTGAAATAAAAGTCATAAAGCTCCTGCCAAAGATAAAAATGATCTTCTATCGTTACTCCTTCTGTAGAAATCTTATATCTAAAAGTTTTTGGCTCAATTGAAGTAAGAGCAAATCCTGCAAAAACAAGAGAGACTATTAAGACCATAAAGAGATATTGAGAAAATAAAAACAATATCACTTCAATAAGAAGCGTAATGAGAAGAGCAGTCGTATAAAACTGCTTACTTCTTTTTCGAAATGGTCTTCCTGGAGCATCCCAAGATAAAAGTGTTCTTACGTCGTGATATGCATGCTCAGTGTGATGAGAGCTTTCATGACTTCGCATTTCAGAGGATTTTTCGACAACTTCTTTCTCCATAATTTAACTGTAACCGAAGATTAATTCTTCGTCAAGCAAAGTAATAGCGTTAGCATCATTTGTTTGATAAAATATACTCCTGATAAAACAAGGAGAAGTTCTAAAAAAAACTCCCTATTTATCAAAATGTTGTGGAGAGGTCGCATAGTGGACTAGTGCGGCTGTCTTGAAAACAGCTGTGGGTGCAAGCCTACCGCGAGTTCGAATCTCGCCCTCTCCGCATTCCCTAAATCCTTGACTTCTTTTTTAAAATAAAGCAAACTTAAATTAGCTATGATTTCTGCCCGATCTACCTTGCTTGATTTTAGCTTGTTTCGAAATAAGTTAATTCTAGGATTAATTTTCTTTGTAACACTTTTATTTATATTTTCTTTCCAAATCGCACATAAATCATTCGCATACGAATCGCAGAATACTTATTCAGATTCAACTTCAGATGTAAACGTCGGAAATTCATCTGAAAACGCACTGGGAACAAGTCCCGATGTTCCAAATAACTTAAGCAGCTTCGTTCAAATTCTCATGATAGAAAGCTTATCCGCAGCAAACTGCCAACTCGCAGGATTTGATCCCACAAGACCAAATCAAAAATGTCTTGGCATAAATCCCCGCACTGGAAGAATTGGATACGTCGAAAATGGCGGTGGCGTAATAGGTTTTATGGGAAAAGCGATCGACTCTACTCTTGTTCCTCCGATTAATTCAACTCAATATGTAGCATATCTAAAAAATAATTTTGGGATCGTAAAATCAACATATGCTGCAGATGAAGCATCAGTCAATCCATGTATAAACAGTAATCGCGGATTGGGCTTTTGCTCTATTCTTCCCATCCTAGACTTATGGGTAGCAATGAGAAACATAGTTTATCTGATTCTTATTCTTATTTTCATAGTAATAGGAGTCGGAATTATGCTTAGAATTCATATTGATCCTAGAACTGTAATGACAGTCCAGAATCAGATTCCGAAAATCATAGGCGGAATCATCGTAATTTCCTTTTCCTTTGCCATAGCAGGATTTCTCATAGATATAATGTGGGTAACTACATACTTATTTGCAAGCGTCTTAGGCGGAGCCACGGGACTAAACAATGAATCTATGGTAAGTATAGTTAGGGCGGCAAATCCTATTGATGCAGCCAACGTAATTGGAAACGGCGGAGTAATTGACGTAGCAGCAAAAGCCTCTCAAGCCTTGGCAGAGCTTGTCTCCATGGCATTTACGAACCAGGATTTAGGAGTTCTTGATGACATAGTCCATCCTCTTGTAAGCGCAGCTGCATTTTTCGTATTTGTTATTGCTATTATCGTAGCTCTCATGAGACTTTGGGTATCATTAATTATTACTTATGTGATGATAATTTTAGATATAGTGTTTGCGCCGTTTTGGATTCTTGCTGGAGCACTTCCAGGCTCATCTGCAGGAATCGGCGCATGGTTTAAGGATATGCTTGCGAATTTAGCAGTATTTCCTGTAGCAATTGCTTTCTTTATTCTTGCAAACTTCTTTGTGGATGCATTCTCTAACACTAATTTCCCTCAAAACGAAATGGCTCCTCCGCTTCTTGGCGGAACCAATTCTTCAGCTGTTGCCGCCATAATTGGCCTTGGATTTTTACTCATGCTTCCAAATTTACTAACAACTACAAAAGGATTCTTTAAGGCTCCAAAGATTAACTTCGGAAACATCATGGGACCAGTGGGAGTTGGAACAGGAGTAGTCTTTGGTTCACCAAAGAGATTTAGTAGCGGAGTACTTAATGAAACAACTAGAATGAGATATGTAAATGGTCATCCTACTGAGCCAGGTGGAGTCAAGAGAGTAATTAGAATTTTCCGCGGCGGCCACTAATCTTTTAGCTTTATTATACGTCTTCTGATTTTAATCCTTCTCCTACTGTCTTTGTGGTAGCATTATATCCTTCAAAGAATATCCAGAGCATGAAGAAAAGAAGTCCTCTGTAAACCTGAAACCTTGTTCTGTCTTTAGTTCTGGTACGGGACAACTCCTTCATCTCTTCCCAAAGTTCCTCCCCATGGCTACCCACAAAATCTGTCTTGTGATGATCTAAAAACAGGAGCATGTCATCGTTATTAAACGCTGGGGCTTCAGGTCCGAAAATTTCTTGGAGCTCATTAACTGGCCCTTTATTTGGCTTTCTTTTCCAATCCATCATTTCATACCAAGTCCTAGCTACGCCTTTATCTTTTTCTGTTAATGTTCCCATCAGCTTATAACTTCCAAAAGTATGACGGAATACTAAGGCTGCAACTCCCGGATCTCTATATGCTTTAACTGTAGCTGCAGCTGCTAGGGCGGCTTTTAATTTTTCTTCTTCAGACTCGGCTGTTAAAAATGTTATATAGCTTTTATGAGTTTCGGCTGCAGCAGTCGCATCATTAAATGTTCTCTTATATGCGTCTCCCCCGCTTTCTGGCGAAAGCTTTTTAGATAGTGCAGTTAGTCCCATTTCTAAGTCTTCAAACTCCATCCTGTCCAATAGCCCATCATCGACTGTAAATGTACGTAAGTTTACTTGTGCAAATCTAGAATCCTTCATTAATTTCTTAATCGTATCTGGATTTCCCGCAAATTGTTGTAATTTACCAAATAAAGTCGCTATTTTCTGAGCCTGGTCTGGACCTTTTGAAGCAAGCATGTTATCAAGAAGCTTTGCATACTCAGGGCGAGACATTATTTGGGAAAAATCTATTTGCTCAGGAAGCCTATTATCTTTACCGCTATACCCTAGCTCTCTAATAAGCCTTAGTGAGGCTCCATAATCTCTTTTAAAAACATCATATAAAGTCAAATGATTTGCCTCATCAGCAGCTGTTAATTTTATTCCAGCCTCTGTAAACGCTCTGTTTGCAGCTTCTATCTCATGCTGATGATGATCTCCATGCTCCCTAAACATTCTTACAACATCCTCTGGTTTGTATCTAGCAATCTGCTTCCATACCTTAACTCTTTCTTCGTCTTTATACTTATCCTTATCTCCTTGACTCATTCCTTTCCACCCTGGCGTATTGTAATAAGTACCATTCTGAAGAACTCTAAGCCTCATAAATAATCCGAATTCTTTTGCCCTATCCAGTGCTTGCTGCCTATCTGCTTCGCTCAATTGACTTATGTGGGTGAGATTTCTTTGCTTTGCTATGCGATATTGCATATTTTGGTCAATTTGCTTCATAAACTCATCAAGTTTCCATCCAGATGAATACCAGTCATTTACCTGCATAAGATCTTTCATAAGCTCAGATCCATAATCCTCAAGAGCAGCCCTAGTATAATCTGGCTTAGCATCACTTCCCTTAACATGCTCATCCTCATGCTGTTTAATATGTGGATCTATTTTTATTCTCTCTTGTGCCCAAGTCTCAAAATTAATTCCTTTTTTTCTCAATGTAGATTCTGCATATCTTCTTTTTATTGCATTAAAAAATAACTGTTGTTCATGATTTAACGTTCCAAATTTATCAATAAGAAGCTCTTCCATATTAAACATCTGAAATAGTGCTGAAGGATCTGCTAAAATTCCCTGAAGGTTAACGCCATTATCAAGAGCATTTCCACGAGCTACTATTACAGCCTCTCTCTGAGATGCTACGAAATGGTCATAAGCCGTTCTAACTGCTCTTCGTATATTTTCTTTAGCAAGAGTATTCATTCTTGAATCACTCATGACTCCCATGTCTATTGAGGCTGGGTTTAAACCTATTTCTGCATACAAATCTTGATTTCCTGAAGCCATTATTAGCTGCGCATATTCGTCTATTACTCTTGACTGAATTTTTGAGTGCTCTACGGGGGTCATGTGCTGATTTGCTAAAGTTATTCTTGTATCATCATATATTTCATTTATCCTGTTATGCATCCTGTTAACTAAACCACCCTCAAAACTAAGAGTATTCATGATTCCATGAGTACCAAGCGTTCCTGCAATTCCCCCTATACCTTCAAGGTTCTTCTGCTGAACAGCTGAGCGGGCAAACATGGTATAAAGTCTATTTGTAAATTCTTCAGCAAACCTGTTAAGCTCTTTTGGATTTCTACGTCCATATTCAGTATTTGTAAGCCAACTTAAAGCTCTTTCATGAAGCTGCTGCGCACCCTGAACCAGAGGAGAACTCTGCTCCATTCCCTCTGCTGAAAAGTTGTAAATTTTATTCATTTGGCCCTCAAGCCATTTCATTGGATCTTCTGAAAGTTCGTCAAAATCCTTAGTAGTAAGATAAAGCCTAAAAGTATCTCGACTATCAAAATCTGATTGCTTAATCTGTTCACCTATTGCGTCTTCTAGTAACTTCAATTCCTGAGATAATTCAGTTGCCTGTCTTTGCTTATCTCCTGAAGAAGTATCTATTATTTTTTGAACCGCCTTATTATACTCACCTATTAATACGGGGTCGTGGATTAAATTGTTTTTTGCAAAAGCCAACTTAACAACCATATTTTTTACCTCAGGATCGGAGTATTTATCTGCATCAAAAATCTGTATTTGTTGCGCATCAGGAGCCTCTTGCTCTGGATTTCTAGGCCTTCCCCCAGCCTGCTGTCCCTGAGGCCTTTGCTGCTTTTGTTGTCTTGGATTAAAAATGCCCTTTAACCTATCTTCTGCTAAGCGCTTAATAGTAACATCGGGATTCTGAAGCAATTTCGTGAGCTCAGCGACTTCTGCAACCTGCTCGGGAGAAAGATCAGCCACATCTGATGAACCTGCCCTTGCTGCCTCTCGAGCACGTATTTGATCCGCGGCCTGTCTTAATTCAGCCGTACTACCAGACTCAGCATTTCTTAAAATTTGAGCTGAATGCTCGTCTCCTGTAATAAATTCTGGGCCCATTCCGCTTCCATCTGGCATACTATTAGGATAGGGGTTTTGGCTTGCGCCTGTCAATTGACCTGGATTAAAATTATCTCTTTCCATAATGAGCGTAGTGTAAAGGAGTTAGCCCAAATAGGCTTGATATTAGAATTACAAGCGCCTAACAATTGCCTTATATTTACCATTTACCATTTATGATTTATGATTTATGATTTATGATTTATGATTTACTAAATACCATTTATGATTTACTAAAAATTATTTACTATTTTACATTTACGATTTATCATTTAAATAATGTGAATTCTCAAAAAGAAAAATTAGAATTACGACTGAAAAATTTTGGAATTGAGATCATTAAATTAGTTCGAGTATTACCCAAATCAGAAGAAAATAAAATTTTTGCAAATCAGATCATTAGATCCTCAACATCAATTGGTGCGAATTATGCTGAGGCAATCTATGGCCAAACAAAACAAGAATTTTTCCACTGTCTTAATATCTGCAGAAAAGAAACAAACGAAACACTTTACTGGCTGGAAATGATTTTACTTACAAATCCAAGCTACAATAAGCAAATTGATATTTTAATTCTCGAGAACAAAGAATTACTTAGAATATTTATAAGCTCTGTTAAAACAATTAGCACAAAAAATGATAAATGATATTTGGTATATAATAATTGATATATGAACGAAAACGAACTTGTGTTTGAGCGGTTTGAAGCTCTTTATCCTCCAGAAAGCTGGGAAAATGAAATTAAAAAGTTAGTTGGATTTATTTACTCAGGGAATTCAACTGAAATCATTGGATTTCCAGGTGTTGGAAGATCAAATTTACTTGGAGTACTTTCCTACAACAGAGCCTGCCGAGAACATAACCTTGGAGACAAACAAACTCAATTTCATTTTATACTCATGAATTTTACCGAAATGAGGAAAAAGAGCGAGCTTGAAGTCTTAAAATTCTTTTTTATCTCGATCGTTGATTCCTTAAAAGAGAGAAAAATGACCGAAGAAGCCCAGAGAGCCCAGGCGCTTCTTAAAGAAAGCTTTGAGATCCAGGATCAACAAGTTATCTTGCAAGGCTTAAAAAAGCTCGTTGATTATATTTCAATTGAAAAAAACTTAACCCTAGTATTCTTAATCGACAGATTTGAAGAATATATTCCATATGTTACTCCGGAATTTTTCACTGATCTTAGGGCTCTTAGAAATAGAGCAAAATATAAATTTTCCGTAGTCTTCTCGGTGAATAGACCGTTTCAAGAATTACTAGATCCTGCTACTTATATTGATTTTAATGAATTCCTAGATGGTAATGAGATATATCTTCCCTTAAAAGACAATGCAAGTTTAAATTTTAGAATCGGCTTTCTGCAAATGAAAGCAAATGAAAATATTTCTCTGGAAAAAATAAACGAGGTATTAACCTTAACATCTGGACACGGAAAGCTAACCAGACTTTCTATCGAAGCTTTAATGGAAACAGAAGATGTTGACGACTTAAAATCACTTCTACTTAAAAGGCAAAAAATAATTTCTCTTTTTAATGAAATCTTAAAAGGCCTAACTCCTTCAGAGCAAAATTATCTTAAAGATTTTGATCCTAAATATAAATCTGAATATCTTGAAAAAATTCATCTTATAACTGAGGGTAAAATTTCAATTCCTCTTTTCGAAAGCTTCATAAATGAGCAAAAAAATAATCCTACAGAAGTAAAATCAGAAAAAATTACTTATAATCCTGATACTAACGAAATAAAAGATGGGGAAACTGTACTTTCTGATTCTCTAACATCTTCTGAATATAAATTATTAAAATTTCTAGTAGAAAACGAAGGAAAAATCCTAGAAAGAGATGAAATAATTAATGCTGTTTGGAAAGATCTATCCTCTACTGCAGGCGTGAGCGAACAAGCGCTTGACCAGCTAATCTTTAGGGTCAGGAAAAAAATTGAAGAAAATCCGAACACTCCAATCCATCTCCAAACCATAAAAGGGCGGGGATTTAAATTTACCACATAAATCTAAGATGAATGATTTAAGATTAATGAATAAAGAGCATGAAAGACGGAAAGATTGAGTCATTTACCGATTTAGTGGTATGGCAAGAGGGTCATAAGCTTGTTGTTGAAATCTACATGATTACCAAAGACTTTCCAAACGAAGAAAAATATTCCACAACTGATCAGATGAGAAGAGCTTCTTCATCAGTCACAGCTAATATTGCAGAAGGATTTGGAAGACAAGGTATTAAAGAAAAAATCCAATTTTATTATCTTTCCAAAGACTCCCTTTCTGAATTAAAAAATTTTCTCTTCATTGCAAGGGATGTGGGATATTTATCAGAGGTCAAATTCAATTACTTATTGGAAAATTCAAACACAGTTGACAAACTTTTGCAGGGTCTTATTAGAAAAGTAAAACCTTCATCAATCCTTAATCTTAAATCATCAATCTTCATAGAGGTTGCAATCTTTTCAACTCTATTCGGCTGTAGCTTTATGAAGAATTGAAGAAGCAAGCGTCTGATAAGGAATGCCCTCTTCTATTGCTTTTCTTTTTAACCTTGAGAGATCACGTTCTGTTAATCGAATATTTATGTTTCGTGTTTTATTAAGAGTATTACGAGCAATATCCATAGCTTCTTTTTTCTCTTTTTCTTGATTTTCTAAAGGAATCCACTCGCCTCTTTCGACTTCATCCAAAAGCTTTTGCTCCTCATCTGTTAGCTTAAAATATTTCATATTTTAATTTTTGATTATATATTTTTTTGTCATTTTTCTACTTGGAAATATTGTTTTTAAAAATCGTTTTTCTTCGTCATCGACGAATGGCACTAAAAATACGTATTTATTTATATTTACTATGTACATCTTTTGATTTGGATAACGTTTTTTATTTGGATGATCAATAGTTTCTAATAAATTTCCATCATCAATTGCCTGAACAACATCCTCAAAACAAACCCCTCTGTCCTCTTTTAACCATTCATTTTTCTTCTTATCCCAATCAAAATATTTCACAACTTTCTTAAAATTATTTTATGACAAATGATATTATATGTCAATAAATATATGCTTACCACAGACCATAAAAGGCCAGGGATTTAAATTTAGCTCGTAAATAAAGCAAAATTCAAAAGTCAAAATGCAAAATTGCAATTCAAAAAGTCCAAATTTTTTATTTTTTACTATATCTTTTGACTTTTAATTTTTGAGTTTTAAGTTTAATTATAGCGCAAATTCTATTGACACTTGTATATTTCTGTAATATACTTATTTGGTGACAAGAATATTACCAAAGCCCATTTCCTTTGAATGGGATAAAGGGAATATTGAAAAGAACTGGAACAAGCATAACGTCACACAAAAAGAAGCTGAAGAAACATTTATCAATAAGCCATTTTTTGTGGTAAATGACAAAAAACATTCTTCTAAAGAGGAGCAGAGATTTCAAGCATTGGGTAAATCAAAAAGTAACAGAAAATTATTTTTAGTTTTTACAATAAGAGAAATTAGCATTAGGATAATTTCTGCAAGAGATATGAATAAAAAAGAAAGGAGCATGTATGAAAAAATTAAAACCAATACCTGAATTTAAAAATGAAAACGAAGAAAGAGATTTTTGGGCTACTGCTGACTCGACTGAATATATCGATTGGTCTATGGCTGAGGAGGTAATTTTCCCAAATTTAAAATTTTCAACAGAATCAATTTCCCTCAGGCTCCCTTCTTTTTTACTAGCCAGGATTAAAGAGCTCGCTAACAAACAAGACGTACCATATCAATCTTTAATGAAAATTTATCTAAGTGAAAGGGTAAATAAAGAATTAAATAGTTAAAACGCCTTAATATCCTACCTCATCTCCAAACCATAAAAGGCCGGGGATTTAAATTCACCTCTTAAATAAATCAAAGTTCAAAAGTCAAAATGCAAAATTGCAATTCAAAAAGTCCAAATTTTTTATTTTTTACTTTATCTTTTGACTTTTAATTTTTGGATTTTAACTTAAAATATTTGCAAAATATTTTCATTTATTCTACGCTAAATCCAGCACCTAATAATTACATTTGATGTTTGTAAATCTGACAGCTATTAGGCTTAGATTTAATTAAAAAGTTTGAATTTTCTTAAATAGGTGCTAGGATAAAATCGTGAAGAGAAAATTAATTTATTTTATATTTAGTCTTTTTATATTAATCTCTCAATCATTAATCTTCGCTCCCGCCTTTTCCCCAAAAGCACATGCTCTAAACGATTTATGGGACTGTAAAATTTCCTACATAGAGCCAAATCCCCTTACAGATAGCGATAAAAAAATTGACAAGATAACCATAAGCACAGGTGTTTCAACCCCAGGAAAATACAATGTTTATATAGATGATAAAGGAGGGGACGGCGATATTCATAGAATTAAATCACCCGTCAAATCAGGAGATCATCAAATTACAATTGATACCCCATTTGATAAGGAAGGAAGAAGCGTAGATACTAACGACCCAACATTTAAACCTAACTCAACCCTTGATTTTTGGGTGACTCCAAAATCAATGAACTCAGACATTTGGCCCGGCACACAGCTTAGCGAGATGGATAAAAGATCTTTTTGTAGAGTCAGTATAGATATTGGGGAAGGAATAGGGGGAAATGTAAACGAAAGCGAATGTAAAATTCTTGCATCTGGAGAAGGGGTTGGCAAGCCAGTACATCTTAATGTCACCTTTAAAGAAAACTCTGAATACTTAAATAATAACTTTCTAATTATAGTTAAAAGCCTTACATCAGGCCAAGAAGTGGAAAGATACAGCCCATATAGCGCTAGCGATCTGCAGAATCCAGGAGTTGAACTAAGTAAATTTGACGGGGTTAATCATGTACCCACTATTTTCGATGTTGATGGATATCAAGTAGATCTTCACACCAACGCCGGTCCTCCTTTATGCTCTTCAATTTTTACAGTAACAGAAACTGGAATTAACAATGCGAAAAGCGCATTCGATGCAGGACTTGGGTTTTTTGCCTGCTCCCCAGACGATCCACTAAATCCAAAAGAATACACTTGCCACACTGCTATTGGCGACGTTTCCACAGATCCTGAAGGGTTTATAAGAACAGTTTTGGCTTTAATTCTGGGACTAGCAGGCGGCATACTTCTGATAGTAATCATCTTAAACGGATACAAATTCATGGTTTCCCAAGGAGACCCTGAAAAAATTAAAGATGCCAGGGAAGGCATAGTAGCAGCCATTATGGGAATCTTTCTTATCATATTTTCGCTTACTCTCCTAACCATAGTGACTTCAAATATTCTTGATATACCGGGATTTGGAAGCTAGAATAGCGACTAAATGGTAGCGTTTAGGGCTTAGTTAAGAGTAATAAGCAGATATAATCATTTTGGTTCAATTTTCAATTTGAAATTTAAAATTTGAAATAAAACCTGTTTGCCGACAGGCAAAATTTAAATGATAAATGAAGTTAAATATGACCTAGAGGAAAGAACTACATTATTTTCTGAGGAAATTATTAATCTTTGTAAAAAAAACTCCTAAAAATATTGTTACTATTCCCATCGTCAATCAGCTTATCAGATCTGGAACTTCAATTGGAGCAAACTATATGGAAGCGAATGGTGCCAGCAGCAAAAAAGATTTTAAGAATAAAATATTTATTTGTAAAAAAGAGTCCAAAGAAACAAAATACTGGATAAGGCTACTTGCAAATACCTCCAAAGAAGTCGAAAATGACTGTAGACTACTTTGGAAAGAAGCTCAAGAATTGACTTTAATTTTCTCTAAAATTGCAGTAAACACGAAATAGTTTTAAAATTAGTGAATTAACATTTGACTGAAAATTAAAAATTTTAAATTTTAAATTCTGATTAACCTAAAATGAAACTAATTTCTTATAAAATTCCAGGTGGCGAAGTGACCGGAGTAGAGGGCATGCCAGATAAAGGCTGGGACAGCTTTCAAGGCCTTGTTACGTGGGGTATGACCGTTATCATGATCGGCGCTTCTCTACTTTGCCTTTTTCTTCTTATCATGGGTGGGATTCAATGGATCACCTCAGGCGGAGACAAATCTGGGATTGAGGGTGCCAGAAAAAGAATAATTTATGCTCTAATCGGCCTCGTCATAATATTTTCGTCCTATTTTATAATTAATTTTGTGGGAGATTTTTTTAATTTAAATTTGCTAGGAATCTAAAGAAACTGCCCTTCTCTAGAACTCCCCTCTTGACAAACATTTTAAAACTCCTTACGATCATATTATCTATGAAAAAAGTATCTGCTCTTATTTTTTCCGGAGCTACTTATCTTTCCCTAGCTACGCATGCTTTTGCAGAAACTCCTATCAACCCTTGTCCAGAAGCCAATCCTGACGGAGCAAATTTTAACATACTTTGCACATTAGCTCCGGGCGGTAGCCTCATATCTTTTCTCGTTACTGTTGCATTTATTGCAGCCTCTCTCATAGCACTGGGTTTTCTTATTTTTGGGGGAATAAAATGGATAATGTCAGGTGGCGATAAGTCTGGAGTAGAAGCAGCAAGAAACATGATAGTTGCCGCTTTAGTTGGACTTGTAATTACGTTTTTAGCATATCTCATAATAAACGTCGTATTTACATTCTTTAATTTAGGGAGCATTACTGGCCTTGTACTCCCTACAATTCCTACGCATTAAGAGATTAGATCTAAGCCTGCATTAAGTTAGCTCTTGTTGTTTTTTAATAATTACTCTGTTACGCTTTATTTAGATTTATGAGAAAAGTTTTCTTATTTTTTTTGGTTTTAATTAGCTTCGCATTATCCTTATATATTTCAAATCCTAAAATAGTCCTTGCCGAAGGCCCAAACGAAGGAATAAAACTTAGGGAACTTGAAGATACTGGCTGCTTGTATAAGGATGATGATTCTGCGGTAAATGCTGACATCGTTAAGAGCGTAAATGAAGAAAATGGATATGTCCTCACCTTAGACTGCGTTCCCGTACTTTTCTTCAATTTAGTATTCTGGGCGCTTACTTTTGCTGGACTAGTAGCACTACTCTTTGTAATCTTTGGTGGCTTTAAATATATGACCTCTGGAGGCGATCAGAAAGCCGTAGATGGGGGGAGAAAGACTATCACCTGGGCTATCATAGGGCTTATCGTAATTCTCTTCTCATTCGCGACCGTGAGATTTATTGCAGATATAACTGGCATGGAGTGCTTAACTAGATTTGGATTTATAGGAACTTGTGGAACAGCAAATGGTGGAGGCGGTGGTGGTGGTGGTGGTGGAGGCGGAGATGGTGGCTGGTGTAGTGATGTTAATCCATCAGGCAGATGTCACACAGAAGGACAGGTGTGTAGGATTGAAGGCGGTACACCCACTTGTAGATTTGATTGCGACAACAACCACAGAAATGGCTGGTGCGCTTCCCCTGAAAAATGCAAGAGATTCAACGATAATGTTAATATTTATAAATGCCAACTAAAATGCGACGGAATACAAAACGGATACTGTCCAAATGGACAAATTTGCACGTATAATTCCGTGGATGGACTTTATCAGTGCCAAAGTCACTAATATTACACATCTGCCGAGAACACAAAGAATATATTATACAAAATAGATCAGAAGAAAATTAAGAGAATTGTAAATAAACTATTTGATGAAATAAAAATTGCGCAGACCCTAATTCGCCAAGTTAATAAGCATTTAAATTAAATTTAAATCTAGTACATTAAATGAGCTTCTGCTATGGTTTTGTAGGAACCTTCGGATCATAATTGACTCTAGCGCTGCCCCCCGGGAGTAATCGCGCCACCTGCAAAATCCTTAAATGCACTTGCTGCCACAATCGCTACGATTGCAAAAAAGCTCATGCCCTTTAACTTTTTATATTTTTCCTGTTCAAGCTGGCCGAAAAGCTCAGTCATAAATTTAGTTGCTTCTTCTTGATTCTTAAATTCCCTACCTGTTATCAGCTGTGCAACATTTTTTACCTTAAATACGTCAAAATTCTTTAACATTTCTTCCATATTTCCTCCATCGCCAAGATCTAAAATAGCATCTGCCCGATGCCTCGGCATTCCGGCCGCCTCCATATTTTTTAGGAGTAAATCTCTAGATGCTGTTCGAGCAGCTTCTACGCGGGCGGCTTCAACTGGCGAAAGCTGCAAGCCCTCTGCTTCTGGAATATCTTTATAATATGCATTAAGCACCCTTATAGCGTCTCCCATCACATAATCCGCTAAAGGCTTACCTGTATACGTCTTTGCTCCTCGTACAAGATCAAGCATATTCTGTAATTTTTCAACATCAGCCTTAGGATCTTTATCTTGTATATCCTTAATGTCTTGGGCTAATCTTGCTTCATATGCATCCATACTCTTTTTTTGAATCTCGGTGACTACTGTGGCATCTGCTTCTGGAGCAGGGTCGTAGCTGGTCGTATATTTACCATCCCTAATTAATCCTTCGATAACAGCTTTCCTGTCTGGAGTTAAAGTAGGAGACTCTAACTCTATTTCTAAGTCAGAGAGATTTCCCGCTTCTCCATTCTGACCAATTAGCTGCATGTCTTTACTTATTTCTTCATAAGTGGATTTAGCAACCTCATAATCTGGACTATCGCTGGGGACAGTTTTAAGTAATCTTAATAAATTTCTCCTATTTTCTGTTATCGCAACTGAAGGATCTGCTGAAGTTGATGAATCATATTCTATACCTGATCTTTCCAAAATTTGTTTCGCTGAAGTAAATAAACGACCTATTTGTTCTGCTCTGGGTATATTCAAAAATTCCTGAATAGCTGAGTCTAAAATCTCAATGTTAACATCCGCAGATGCTCCAGACTGAGCATCAGAAGTAGCCGACTCGGGTCCAACATCGGCACCATCAACAGACTGATCTTCTGGTAATTCAGCAACTGGAACATCGCCTACGGGTGGCACAGCTTCAGATGGAGGCTTAGGATCTGGCGA
The DNA here is from genome assembly GCA_964637955.1 of uncultured Gammaproteobacteria bacterium. Classification (GTDB taxonomy): domain Bacteria; phylum Patescibacteriota; class Microgenomatia; order Levybacterales; family UBA12049; genus 2-01-FULL-39-10-A. The sequence continues at coordinate 105,525 of CAZWXQ010000004.1, forward strand.
CACAACCGAATCTGTAACGGGTGCTGGATTAACTTCTTCAGGACCGGCAATTTCTGCTGGATCTAATCCCATTTCGACTGCGCTTGGACCACCATCTATAGGCATAAATTAATACTATATTCATTGCGACCCAATTTCAAGTGTGCTAATCTTAAATTATGTCTGAAGTTAATCCGGCAATTCAAGCAGCTGCACATGTCACTCCGCCTGCAACAAACGAATTTATGCCTGCTGCTGCGGCAGATACACATGGTACTGCAGATACTCATGGAGCGCCTGCGACTGGAACCCATGGCGAAGCTCCACCGGCTCAGCCCAAACAAAGCCGTATGGATAAATTATTTCGGAGAGCTCCAGAAGCTCCAAAGCCTCCCTCTAATGAAGGCGCAAACGCTAGGCAATCCAGTGTGGTTGAGGGTGGAAAAACCACAAAAACCATACAATTTGATCCGGAAACAAAAGCCAAGATCACAGACATCTTGACTGCAAGAATTACTAAAGCAGAGCTTTCAAAAACAAGAGAACCCATCTCCGAAATAGACCAGCGCCTGATTGAATCAGGAATTATGGGGAGGCTTGCAGATGGAACATATACAGATAAGGACATTTTTACAATTCAAGCTGTTATCACCGACGACTATCTTGAAGGCTCGGCTTACATAGGCAGAATAGGTGTTTATGATAAAAGACAAGGCAGAGATGTAGGCATTCGCCAAGATGGCAAGATAATGACTCGGATGGATCCAGATCGCAGATATAACCAGCCTACAGAAGAAAAATTGGCTGCCTTAAACGCTCTAAGAATAAAAGTAAATGAAACTTTACTGGGAAAAGGAGCTAAGGATCCTCTTATTGACTATAATTCATCTATTTATCCATATGATCTTATGCGAGGATCTGGCCTAATTTTTAATCAAGAGCTAGCAAAGCAAATTGATGCTTTAGTTACCCAATATTTCCCAGGTGAATCTGTGAAATCTATATGGAAAAAGGATAGGCCAAAAATGGCAGAAATTATGATCCAGGCAAATGAAAATGCTTTCAAATTCCTAATCGAGGGTAGAGCAGATTCCATACTTCGGGATCCACCTGACATCAGCGTCGATGCCATAAGACAAAGAGCGACAGAGGCAGGCGGGCCTCCTTCTCAAGAAAAAATAGCACAACTTACAAAAGAGGTTGCTGAAGCAACAGAAGCAGAATTAAATGCTCAGCAAGCATACGACGCCCTAGAAGCTAAATATAAGTCTTTGAAGGTATTAAAAAGAACAAAAGATGATGCCGATGCTGCAGTTAGAAGCTTTAACACTAGCGCAACAGGCCCTGGTGGATTAATAGAAACTGCAAGACAAAATTTATTCGATACAAAAGCTCGACAAGCTGAAGCTGATCCAAAACAAAAATCTGCTCTCCAGACTAGCGTAGATAGGTATGCTGAGGAGTTAAAAGCATTATTAACAAAACAAGAGCAGCTTCTAAATGCTCAAGCAACAGCAGGACTCAATTTTACAAATGAAGAACAAGCAGAGCTAGATGAGATCTATAAAGCTGCTGACGGTACTAATCCTGCAACCGGAAAATTAAAAGATGCAGAAGAAGCATTAGGAGATGATACTAGGGGAAGAAAGAAAGATACAATTGACAAGCAAAAGGCTTTAAAAGCAGCACAAGAAAGTGGACCAAAGCCATCAAAAGAGGCTGTGGCAAAATCCGAACAACTTACCTCTTGGGCAGATAGTTATGAGAAAAAAGGGAAAATAACAGAAACTATCTGGAAGCAAGGCGATTCAGATCCTTATTCTATAAAAAGCATAAAAGACATCACCATTACGCCGGACGGAACAGTGAAGGGATACGATGCGCTTTTAGAGCTCATGTTTATTGCAGCAGACCCTAAAGGAGCAGGAAAACACTCGCTGGATCATTATAGACAAATGATGCGTCCTGAGGTTTTTGCCCAACGAGTTCTTAAAGAGTTTCCAGTCAGAGATCCAAATGAGCCTATCAGCCCACTCACACATAGCTCACTAAACGCTTTAATACATGAGATTGAGCAAGGTGCTCCTGAGATAAATGCATTAATGGCTCAACCTTCAAGAACTAATGAGGTAGAATATAGACTCAGGACAATTATGGAAAGCAGAAGAAGAGCCGTAGCTGAAATTACCCAAATCGCATTAAATCAATTACCATCAGCCAATAAAGCTGGGTTTGCAAGCTTTGTAAATGAATTAATGATTGAAGGTGCTAGGTCTGCAATGAGAGGAGACCCACAGTTAAAACTAAACTACTAATATGGTAAATAAAGATAATTTAAAAAACTTACTTTCAATTGCGCCAGTCCCTACTAACCTAAAGCCTCAGTTTTTGGCGCTTATCGACACAGCAAACGAAGACAAGCTTCTCGAGATAGAGTCATTTTGCTGGGAAGCTCTTTTCGCTGAAGCAGAACTGAAAAAACAAAAAATGGAATCGGAATATATGCTTAAAGTAGAAAAAGGGGAGATTACTTACTCTGTAGAAGAAATGAATAAATTTGGAGAAATAGTTTCAAACGAGCTAAAAGCAAAGATAGATAGCACGCAAACAGCTGGGCAGTTAAATGATATTAGAGAAAAACTCCAGGCCCAAACACCAAACTCAAATTAGTTTTCACAACTGAGGCTAAAACGTCTTAAATTTGATCCACTTTGATTTCTTGAATTAGGATTTTTCACGGTCAATACTTATATACAGTTGCTAGATAATAGTTTCTAGTTATTAGTGTTTTGAATATAAACTGAATTGATGAGCAACATTAAATCACATAAAGACCTAATTGTATGGCAAAAAAGCATACTTCTCGTAAAAGAGATCTTTATTTTAACTGATTCTTTTCCTCAATCTGAAAAATTTGGTATCACAAATCAGATGAGAAGGGCTGCAGTTTCTATTCCTTCAAATATTGCTGAGGGCTATGGAAGGAAATCAACTAAAAGCTTTAATCAGTTTTGCTCTATAGCATATGGTTCAGCCTTAGAATTAGAAACTCAAATGATAATTTCTAAAGAACTTGAACTTGGTACAAATAATTCTTTTACACTTTCAGAAGATTTATTGCTAGAAGTATTAAAGATGCTTAATAAATTAACAGGAAGTTTTAAAAGTATAACTACTAGTATCTAAAATCTAGTTACTAGTTACTAATTTTATGGACAATCATCCAATTCCACAAGACATTACAGGATTTCAATTTAAATTAATCGGAAACATGACGGTAAAGCAATTTGTGTACTTGGCTATTGGCGCAGTTTTAGCCTGGCTTTTCTTTTTCATCATAGATTTCCCCACGATTATTAAATGGCCGCTATCTATTCTCGCAATTACTACTGGAGCCATTTTCGCATTTGTACCCATAGATGGAAGGCCAATGGATCTTATGCTTACCAATTTTATAAGAGCACTTATCTCACCTACGGAGTTTATCTATGAAAAAGAAGGAATGAAAATGGAAAACCAAAACATGCCACAGTCTCAGCCATTAAATCTCCCAAGAGTTCATATCGCAATGCCTCAACCAACCGCAAGCGTATCTGGTTTTAATCAAGCCTCAATCAATCCAGCTCAATCTGCAATTCCCCAGCCTACCCCTCTTCCAACCCAGCCTCAACTCACAACTCCTGCGACTTCATTTCAGCCACCAGTCACAACGCAGCCAATCCCAGCTCTTGCTCAAAGTCCAGCTCCTACTCCTGTTCTAAATATGCAACCTCAAGCACCTGCTCCAATTCCAATGCCAAGCCCTGCTCCCATTATTCCACATATGACTATTCAAGAAATCGATGAGCCAGAGGACTCAAAGAATCATCACAAAGAACTCAATAGTCTCAAGGAGGAAAACCAAAAACTTGAGGATGAGCTTGCAAAATTAAAGCTACAATTTGAAGAGGCTCTAAAAGCAAAAGATGAAGCTGCAAAGGTCGAACCACAAGCTCCTGCGCCTGCGCCTTTAATCATGCCTACTCCTGTTCCACAGCCCACGCCTGACCAAAAAGAGCTAGAAAAACAGCTTATTGAAGCAAACAGAGAAAGAGAAGCTCTTCAACGACAAATTCTGACACAACAAGCAAAGGCTCAAGCTCCAACTCAAGGAGTTGCTCCACAGGTCGCCACCCCGCCTCCTGTCCAAGCCACGCAGCGAGTAAGAAGTATTCCTACCGGGATGGAGAAAGCTGCTGGAATACCAAGTATACCTGAAGCGCCAAACCTCATAACTGGAATTGTTAAAGACCCGAGAGGAAATCCATTGCAAAACATTTTAATTGAAGTAAAAGATCAGGACGCGAATCCCGTTAGAGCATTTAAAACAAACGGGCTTGGAAAATTTGCATCAGCCACTTCTCTTTCGAACGGAAAATACCTAATAACTTTTGAGGATGCAAAGGAAGTAAATAAATTTGACGCTGTAGAAATCGAACTCACAGGAGTCCCAGTCATGCCGCTTGAAATAATATCAGTTGATCCTAGAGAAGAACTGCGAAGGGAGCTTTTTAAATAATTTTCAATTTGAAATTTTAAATTTAAAATCAAAAAAAATGAACAAAACAAATAAAAATAATTACGACCTAGAAGAAAGAACTACTGTTTTTACAGTAGTAACAAAGAGGCTTAGAAATGACTATAAAGTGCTTTGGCAACAGGTTCAAAAGCTAACCTTAGTTTTTTCCAAGATAGCTGTAGATATTAAATGAAAATTAAAAATTATATATAAATTATGAGAAAAACTGTCCAAAAAACAAGCCCAACAACTCAACATTTCACTGGTATTGAAGACATTGTTGAAAATATTGTAATTCTCCCAGGCAAGCAGGCTGCCCAAATCATAGAAGTAGTTGCGACCAATTTTTCACTTCAATCCGCAGACGAGCAGCAGGTAAAAATTCTGTCTTACGCTTCTCTTCTTAATTCACTCTCATTCCCAATCCAGATCGTAATAATAAGTCGCAAGCTTGATATTTCTTCATATTTAGCACTTTTAGACAATCAGGCAAGAGTCATAAAAAATCCAAAGCTCTCAGAGCATATTGGCCATTATAAAGACTTCATCTCAGATCTTGTTAAGAATAACGATGTTTTAGATAAGAAGTTTTATGTAGCAATTTTATACTCCTTCCTTGAAAAAGGTCCGGGAATGCCCACGCAGACCAAAGATAAAAATGCTTTTGCGGCTGAAGCCAAAAACATTCTCGATTCCAAATCCCTTTCTATAGTTCAAGAGCTTGCCAGAGTTGGACTTAAATCAAATGTTCTTGGAAAAAAAGAATTAATCAGAGTTTTTTATGAGCTGTTTAACCAAGAAAAACCAGACGAAAGAATTCTTGAAAACATCCATGAAACTCACGTTCAGGGAGGAAAAAGATGAACCTACTTAAAAAAAATAAAAATCAGGATCAAAACATAGGCGTTCATAAGGTACCACAGTCGAGCTGGGATCCAACGCCAAACCCTAATTCACATCCAAATCAAAAATTTGAGAGAGGAATGAATTCAGTAACTGACATTATCGCTCCTTCTTCTGTTGAAGTTGATTTTGGCCACATACGAGTCGGAGACAAATTTCATAGAACATATTTCGTGGTTGGATATCCCAGATTTGTTTCGGCAAACTGGCTCGAGCCATTAATAGACTTTGATGAATCTTTAAACATCTCAATGTTCGTTTATCCTGCTTCTTCAAGCGATGCCCTTGATGACATAAAAAGGAAAATTGCTGAAATGCAGGCAACGCTTGAACAGCAAGAACAAGACCATAAAGTCCTTGATCCCCGTGTAAGCGCAGCTCTTGAAGATGCAATGGCTGTACAAGAAGAATTAGCAAAAGGAATTGAAAGATTTTTTCAGTATAGTCTATATATCACGCTTGTTGCAGATGATGCTAAAGCAATCGCTGACGCAAGTAAGCGGTTAAAAACCCTGCTAGCCTCAATTTTAATTATGGCCAAACCTGCCACTCTTCAAATGGAAGCTGGTTTTAAAGCATCAATTCCGCTTGCCCAAGACCAATTATATTTGAGTAGAAACATGGATACTACTAGTCTTGCTTCTACATTTCCTTTCACTTCAGCAACGCTTACTCAAGACAAAGGCGTTATGTACGGCTTGAATCAGCTTAACGGCTCGTTAATAATTTTTGATAGGTATTCCCTTGAAAACGGCAATGAAGTAGTTTTTGGAAAATCAGGAGCCGGAAAATCATATTTAATTAAGCTTGAGATGATGAGACAATTCATGTTTGGAACTGAAGTAATCGTAATCGATCCTGAAGGAGAATATGGCTCAATCACAAACGCTCTGGGAGGAGAATATCTGGAATTTACTCCGGCTTCCCCAATTAAAATCAATCCATTTGATTTAAGCGGAAGATATGAAGAAGGACAAAACGAACTAGGCCTGAAAATTCTTTCTCTCCATGCACTTTTAAGAATTGTCTTGGGAGAAATCGATGCACAACACGATGCTATTCTTGATCGGGCTCTTGTCGAAACATATAAGCTTCGTGGAATTACCACAGACCCAAGTACACAAAATAGACAGCCTCCACTTATGGAAGACCTCTACAAGGTCCTACTTGGCATGGAGGATGAAGTTTCCCGCGATCTTGCCCTACGACTGGAGAGGTTTATAAAAGGCAGCATGGCAGGTATTTTTAATCAACAATCAAACTTTGACATTAAAAACCCTATGACTGTATTTTCAACAAGAGGCCTTGAAGATCAGCTCCGCCCTGTAGCTATGCAGATAATTTTGGATTTTATCTGGACTAGAGTCAGAAAAGATTTGAGAAAGCGACTACTTATTCTTGATGAGGCATGGTATTTGATGAAATATCAGGATTCAGCTTCATTTATTCACGGCATTGCGAAACGCGCTAGAAAATATTATCTTGCTTTAACTACTGCAACTCAAGATGTTCAGGATTTCCTTTCAACCGATTATGGCAAGGCAATATTATCTAACTCCTCTATTCAAATGCTTTTAAAACAAAGCCCTACCGAAATCGATCTTGTTTCTCAAATCTTTTATCTTTCTGAGCAAGAAAAGCAACTTCTTCTATCAGCAAATGTGGGCGAGGGTCTTTTCTTTGCAGGCCAATCTCATGTGGCCATGAGAGTCGTTGCTGCTCCGTTTGAGCATAATCTAATTACTTCAAACCCCGAAGAACTTTTAAAAAGACAGGAAAAAGATCGAATAATGAATTCAAATACTTTTGGTGCACCTCAAAATCTTGGAGAAGCAAAAAATGTTAGTGATCCTATGGATTCAGTTAATCAGAATCAAGCATCTCAAACTCCCGAACAGGCTGCTCCACAATTTATAACTTATCAAAACCAACCAATGATAAGTAATGCTTCTCCTTTAATCGCTCAAAACCCAGGCCAGGCTGCTTCTCAACCTCAAGCAACACAACCAATTTCATCTATTCATCAACTTACTGCTCAACAGCCGGTTTCGAACCTTCAATCAACGCCCTTACAAGCTCCTGCGCCTGCTCCTGAGCAATTCAATCCAAGCATGTTAGTTGAGCCAGGCGTTAATCCCCCACCTCCAATTCAATTTCCAACCCAAATAACGAATCAGCCAACAAACCAAAATGACCCAAATATTAAATAAACTAATTTACACTTATGGACGATAAAGATACGCTTTTAAGAGGCGCCAAAGCATTTGCCAGCAGATATACTCATCTCTCTGCAGAAGACCAAAGGACCGCACTATCAGCAAGACATCCGCGAGATTTGCAAAGAATCGCAGGAGACGGCGCAGAAGAATTATTTCAAAATCTTGAGGCCTTTAGACAATTAGAATCTGAGGGTTTTAATTTCACTCTTACACAAGCTTCAGCGCAAAACAACAAGCCAAGTGCCGCTAGCAACAGAGCGAGTGGCGCCATTGCAGGTGCTGGCCTTGTGGCAGCAGCAGGGGCACAAAGCCTCATGGAAGATAAAAGCTATGAAGGATATAAAAAAAGTTTTAAAAAAATGGCAGAGGACGCTGGAAAGCAATGGGAAAAGGAAGAGGAAAGATTAAAAAAAGAGGAAGAAGAGTTTAGAAAAAAAGGTAAAACTCCACCAGAGCGCGATCCAAATAGGTTTACTTCGAAAGAAGAATATATGGATAGTCACTTGCGAACTTCTCATGACTACTTGGCGTCAACTGATCCTAAAAAGGCCAAGAAATGGGCACAGGAACATCCTGAAGATATGCATCTCTCTAGAGCAATAGATCGAATGGCTGTTTTTGATAAAAAGCTAACTTTTGAAGAGTTTAAACAAATAAGACAGAGGTATATAGAAAAAGCTGCCATAGCCGGCGCGACACCTGAGCAAACAATTGAACTTCAAGCAAGAGCGGCAAGCGAAATGAACAATCTTTTAGTCAGTGCAAATCCCGAGCTAGCTAAAAAGGGAGCAACTTTACATGGAGATAGAGGACTAACTACAGCTCATAACGCAAACAGACAGCGCCAAATTGATTATGCCAAGAAGAATCAAAGCAGAATCTCAAAGCTCTTAGGCAGAGATCCAATTAAAGAGTTCGGGGAAGAAATAAAGCTTTCTGAAGAAAGTGGTGCATCAGCAGCTCAGTCTCAACAATCCCCAAGCGCTCCACAAGTGGCTCAAGCGGCTGCTGTGGGAGCAGCGACTGCAAATTATAGCAATGGCGATGAATCCATGGAAGAAATGGAACCTGACGTTCCTCCTCCACCACCTCCAATGTCAACAAAACCAATGCCCAAAATGCCGCCCTATCCATCGGACACTAAGCCCACGCCCCCTCCACCATCGCCAACCAGAGGAAAACCGAGAAGAGGAATCTCTGCTGGTGCACTTCCAGGTGCTTCTGGAGCAAAAAAAGCGATGAAAGCAGCCGGATTTTTAGCCAAGCTTGCGGCAAATGATCCAAGGGCATGGGCTAAGCTAATTGGCGCATTTATAGGAGCTTTTTTAATAATTTTCTTATTTATGCTTGCATACATTTGGGTAAATGCATGCGAAATCGCTGGCCAATATCCTTGGGGGCAAGATCTACTTCAGGCATTAGCTAAAAGAGACTGTGCAAGCGACAATCCAAGCGGCGTCCCACCGCCCCCAGAAGGAGTTACGATTATCAAAGAGGCTGTTGATGAAAACGGAGATAAGATAGAAAGTATTGCAAACCGCAAGCCAATTACCTATGTAATAAAAGTTACATATAATCCCGATGAAGCTACTGTTCCGTTAAATGATCTTATACTCTTTGATCGTCCTGATTTTGATTTTGACTTAGTGTCAGCAACTGAACCATATACTCCCAGGACTGATGCAATCGGCCCAATAATAAGCTGGGGCCTCTCTGACCACAATTCAGATGGAGACAATAATTTCGAATTCAGATTAGTGGTACTGCCAAAACAAGAGGACTTTAAGGCAATTAATCGTGCTTTTTTTAACGAAGAGGCGGCACCCTCAGGAGATTTAATGGTAGGAGCAGATGCTGCACCTTCAGACAATACATGCGGTGGCAAATATAACACGAAAAATAATCTAAATTTCGGAGATCCTGTTTGTTCATATACTCCTGCCAAATTTTCTGCGTACATAAAAGAGGTTGACCCAAATGCGAATAATTGGGAGTTCTGGGAAGACATCAGTATTTCTGAAGGCTCAAGTCCGAACATAGGAGGTAATATAAACTCTCTTGGAGGAGGTGGTTCAGGAACATTCCAGATGTATCCATCCGATACTATTGACAACCATGGGCTAAATGGAAAATCCTGGCCTCCTCCATCTAATGTCTCAAATCCGCCCCACGGAGATGTGACTTGGCAAAGGCAAATTCAACAAGCTGTTGGCTGGAATAACTACTTAAGTCGGGTTAATAGAAAATTTGTGTATTGGGGAACAGCATATTGTCTTTGCTATTTTGATAGTTATAGAAATAGCCATAAAGGCTGGTGCAATGACATAATTAGACTAAAAGCAACAAGATGCCCATACCAATGCGACCCTAACAGCTGCAGTATCTACACTGATCGGCTAGCAAAAAAGAGGGGAAATGCAGTCAATTGCAGACAATATAGATGCAATATAGGAAAAACAGGAAGAGATGCCAACACCGATAAGCCATGGAACTGATTTCCTAAGCTTGACTTAAATTTCAATGTTGCTACTATAAATTTATGCCCAAGAATAAACTCCTCCTTATCTTATTTCTTTTAATATTTACTTTTTCATTTACTCGAAAAGCAAACGCAGAAATAAGTCAACAAATAGTAAATGTTATTGTTGGAAATTTTATAGATGATGGGGAAAGCGGGGTTGGAGGTGGACCACTTCCGTCATGTGGAGAAATCGATCAAAAACTTAAAGAAGATTTTGGAGTCATAATTCAAGAAGGTGGAGGCGGATGGGAGAGCTCTGGAAACTCAGATGGAACAGAAAGAGTTAATTGTGATACGAGACAAAAAATCTACAGAGCCTATTCTATTCCGGGACGGTCGTCCAGCTGGATGCGGTTACTTAAGCCTAATATTACATTTCGAATAGAGTGCTATAGAGACAGTAGCGATCCTGAAAGTTCAGCGGGGTTTGTTAACCAACGAAACAGAATGCAGTTTAAAAACTGTTCAAATATCTCAATTAGAGATTTCGAACCTTATGCGTTTTTATTTCTCCACGAAACAGGACACATAATAAAACATAGAAATTATCGAGAAATTCAAGATGGGTTTCCAAGAACTGCACTTTATAATTCTGATAGAAACTGTTTTGCGGCTGAAGAACCGGTAATTAAAACCTACAACAGACGAGATCTTACGGATTATTCTCTTACGAGCGAATCTAGCGCAGAAGCTATTGCCTTATATGTATATAATAAAAAGAGGGGGCGCTATGCAAGTATTTCAAATTTTAGAAATGAATGTCCTGAAATTTATAATTGGGCTAGAAATAAAGTATACGGAGGATATACTTTTAATTAAAAATGCAAAAGTTTAATTTATCAACCAAAACTCTTTTAATCATCTCTGTATTACTATTTATTGGTTTTAATCTGGCTGCGTTTATGGCTATATCTACTAATATTTTCAAAAGTGTTTTTAAAAGTTCATATAGTTTTCAACTTCTCCAACCCGGGATTTCAACATCTGAGGACATTGAAAAAACATTAGGCAAACCGGAAGCTACAGAAAATATTAACGGTGAAACTAAGCTAATATACTCCACAAAATCATTAGACCATAAAGACACTATTGTCTTAGAAAACAATAAGCTTAAGTATTCCATTGAAAAAATTTTTGATTCTAGTATGGGTACACTCTCAAGCTATAAAGCTAAATATGGTAATCCCAATTTAGTTCTATTTGATCCCGAAGATGATGTACTTGTATGGAGTATTTTCCTAAATGCTGGAATAGGTATAGCTACATTTGATGGTAACGAAATAGCTAAAATTCTATATTTCAAGCCCCAAGAATTAGACGAATTTATGATTAACGTTGCCTCGCCTATTGGGTTATCAAAAGAAAAAGTGATTCATTCCGACGAATAATAAACTATCCCTGAATCCTTATGGGCATAATTAGGTGAAGAAAAGAATCATCCCCTACTGTTTTGAAAACTCCTGGATTTAATGGCCCTGTCATTTCAAATGAAATCATCTCATCATCAATATTTGTTAAAAAATCTAAAAGATATCTAGAATTAAAAGCTATTTCATTTTCTTCGCCTTTTACTTTTGCTTCTACTTCCACCTCATTCTCCCCTGCTCCGGATGCAGAAGCGGAAAAAACCAACTTATCTTTACCAATTGAAATTTTTATAATGTTTGCAGCCTCTCTAGCGAACACAGAGCAGCTTCTTACAGCATTCAGAGCGTCTTGCCTGTCAAACTGCGCAATCGTATTTGAATCCTCTGGAATTATCTTCTGATAATCAGGGTATGTTGCTTCAATAAGTCTTCCGACGATCACATTGTCAGCTAGTTCAAATAAAACCTGATTGCTTGATCCAGATGTAAAAAGCGTTATGTTTTCGTCATCTGATTTAGCACTAATTACCTCTTTAATCACTCTTGCAGAAACCAAAAGCTGACTAGATTCGTCCGGTGTCAAATCCTTAGAAGCAACATCTTTTTTCAATGACAACCTATAACCATCGGTTGCTACTATGCTAATGCCCTTTCCTTCAGGTTTAATCAATACCCCAGACAAGGCAGGTCTAGTCGAGTCCTGCGCTGCGGCGAAAACAATTCTTGAAACTACACTATCAAATGTTTTCTTCTTAAACTCTGCCTGTTTTACGCCTTTGTTTTCATAAAGCTTCGGGAATTCTGTTGCGGCTAGAATTGGAAATTGGGTTTTTAAATGCGTTCCTGAAAGCATTAGCGAGCCTTCCTTCTCTTCAAGTGTTACTTTGTCTGCACTTACGCTGTTTATTAGGTCCAAAAAGGTTTTTGCAGGAATTGTAACTTGACCCTCACCTTCTACCTTAGCTGGAACGGTGCACTCTATTCCTATTTCTAAATCTGTTGCAGAAATTGTCAAGTTTCCATCTTTTGCTGCTAATAAAAAGTTTAAGAGAATTGGCAATGGGCTTCTAGAAGAGATTGCATGGTGGGAAAAAGATATTCCAGTTTTTAGATTCTCTAAAAGAATAGTGGTTTTTAACATAATATATATATTTGTTGTTGTAGTAGGTTACCAGGAAAAGTGGAAAAAAGCAACGCACTAGCCGTGAGAAATGGTGGATAACTTGTTGAAAAATAAAGTGTATATCTTGTGAATTGCTTTCTTTAAGAATTGATGTGTAAAAGATAAGAATACTTACCCACAAAGGCTTATTGTAGCTTTATGCCAAGTGCTTCTTCTGTGTATTTCTTAGATTCAATAAGCTCTTCTATTTTTCCAACCCCATGCATAATTGTAGTGTGGTCACGTCCTCCTAATAAATTTCCTATCTCAGAATATGTTAGTCCTCCCTGAGTTTTAAAAACATACATACAGACTTGTCTTGCTCGAACTAGCTTAGCATCTCTTTTAATTCCTTTTAATTGGGTTGGTTTAATATTATAGAACTCGCAAATGCTTTTTATAGTCTCTTCGGGATAAAAAGCTTTTCTGATTGGCTCATTCCTGCTTAATGCTTTTGAAGCAACATCTGGACTCGCGTTTGTGTCTTGTGAAGAGGCTTCAGTCATAACTCTTAAGAGAAGCCCTTCAAGCTCTCTTGTATCTTGGGTTTTTTCAGCAATTATTTTTGCAGTCTCAATATCTAAATCGAAGTTAAACTTTTTTGCCTTGGTTAAGAGAATCGCACACCTGAGCTCAAAGTCAGGGCTATCTATATCTACCGTAAGCCCTCCTGAAAACCTGGAAAGAAGCCTTTTTTCTACTTTCCTTATCTCTTGAGGAGGTCTATCAGAGGTTAAAATTATTTGGGCTGTTTTATCAACGAGAATGTTAAATGTATGAAATAATTCTTCTTGCACTCTTTCCTTCCCGGCTATAAATTGAATATCATCAATCATTAAAAGATCAAGATTTCGAAACCTTCTTTTCATGTCCCCTGTCGTGTTGCCTCTAATCGCCTCAACTACTTCATTTGTAAATTCCTCACTAGTTATGTATAGAATTTTTTTATCAGGGGTTTTTAGATAAAGTTCATTTGCAATGGCGTGCATAAGATGAGTCTTGCCTACTCCTACAGGGCCATATATAAAAAACGGATTATACGCGGTTCCTATTTTTTTGGCTACTGTAGTAGCGCTTACAAAAGCTAGTTGATTGCTCCCAGACACAGCAAAATTTTGAAAGACATAATCTGGCCTTATTCTTGGGAGGTGACCGACAACTGCTCTTGGTTTTTCTGATGTTTGGAAAAGTGGGCCTTCATCTCTGGCCGCTGGAGTCGGTGTTTTTGGGACGAATATTATTTTTGTGTCAACTTTGGTTTCTAGGTCGACTGCTTTTTTGATTACCTCATAAAACCTTTTGTTTAAAAGATCGATTACGATTGATGAGGGAGCGGCTATGGTTGCAACATTGTCCTCAAGAGATAGAAGTGCGGTGTTTTTGAAAAGTGTTAAAAAGTTCGCTCCTGACACCTCGAGCTGAATCTGAGCTAGAATCCTTTTCCACATTTTCTCTAAGTCTTGGCTTTGCATAGTAACAATGAAGTTTAACAAATGTGGATAACTTTTCAATATCATGAAAATGGATATAAGTAGATCAATATTCTTGAGGATTTAAAAAAGATTAAGTTTTTGCTATAATTGCACTCATATGGAAAAATTTAGAAAGCTTAAAAAACTTAAAAGAGCAAGAAAGCACGGCTTTTTATCAAGAAGTAAAACTTCAGGTGGTCAAAAAGTGTTGACTGCTCGAAGAGCAAAAGGTAGAAAAAAGCTCACCGTTTAATGTTAAAGAAAGTAAATAGACTTCCCTCTCCAAGGTTATTTAATTCAAAAAATTCCAGTACCCCCCTTTTTAACATAAAAATTGCCAGTAATAATCTTAAAACCAAGAGGTTTGCTTTTGTAATTTCAAAGAAAGTTGATAAGAGAGCTGTGGTTAGGAATTCCCTTAGAAGAAAGTTCTCCTCGTGTGTTGAGGAAATTTTTGATAGAATAGAGGACGGATTTGATTTTGTGTTTTATCCAAGCCCTCAGGCAGTAATTGCTCCCAGGGAAAAAGTCCTAGATGAAATAAGTAAAATACTTAAAATAAAAAATGATTAAAAACGCCTCAATTACTTCTATTAATGTTTACCAGATTTTTGTGTCCCCTACTCTGAAAAATTTACTTGGCGTAAATGCTATGTGTAGATTTGATGAGACCTGTTCTGCATATTCAAAGAGAATGATTATAGAGAAAGGAGTTATAAGAGGAATTGGCTTAGGGCTCGTAAGAATCTTAAAGTGCCAGCCTTTTACAAGTTAATATGGAGATTTTTAATCAGTTTGTGGTTTACCCATTAATAAATGTTCTTGTTGCAATTTATGACGTTTTCTATTACATCCATATTCCTTATGCTTTAGGATTTTCTATCATTGGGCTTACGATAATAATTAGATTTATTCTTTATCCTTTAACCAATTCTCAGCTTAGAGCAAGTAAAAAAATGCAAGCACTTTCCCCTCAAATTTCAGCTATAAAAGCTAAGTTTAAAGGAGACAATAAAAAAGTTCAGGAAGAGACGATGAAGCTTTATAAATCTAACGGCGTAAATCCAGCAGCTGGGTGTTTACCTACCTTGGTTCAGCTTCCTATTCTTTGGGGTCTTTATAATGTGTTAAATGGCATAGTACATAAAACCCCTGAGCAAGCTATGGTATATGTAAACAGTATTGTTATTGAGCCTTTGCAGTTAACTCAACCTTGGGATCCAACTTTCTTTGGAATTCCTTTAGGGTTAAGTCCGCATCAGCTTTTAAGCACACTTCCCTTAGTCGCAATTGCAGTCCCAGTAGTAACAGGTGTATTCCAATTCCTTCAATCAAAGATGATGTTCTCAACTCCTGCAAGTAGTGCACCGGCGGTTAAAGGTCAAAAGGATGATTTCGCAACAGTATTTCAGAAACAATCCGCATATTTGTTTCCAATTATGATCGGTTTCTTCTCTTGGAATTTTCCTTTCGGATTATCTTTGTACTGGAATACGTTCT
The DNA here is from genome assembly GCA_964637955.1 of uncultured Gammaproteobacteria bacterium. Classification (GTDB taxonomy): domain Bacteria; phylum Patescibacteriota; class Microgenomatia; order Levybacterales; family UBA12049; genus 2-01-FULL-39-10-A. The sequence continues at coordinate 121,206 of CAZWXQ010000004.1, forward strand.
CGATTTTTGGTATCATACAGCAGTACAGGGTTACAGGCTTAGGAGGGCTTGAAGATTTATGGCAAAAGATCAGAAAAACACAGAAGAAAAAGTAAAAGAAATTTTTGAAACAATCGGAATCACCGATTCATTTGAGGTAATCGAATCCGATGAATCAGTTGAGATAGTTTTAAATTCAGAAGACCCTGGAATGATTATTGGACACCACGGCGATACTCTTGATTCTCTTCAGCTCATGTTATCTCTAATGCTCGCAAAAGAATCAGGCGAATTTAAAAGAGTACAACTCGAAGTTGGAGAATATAAAAAGAATCGCTCAGATTATCTTAGAAATCTTGCTGAGCAAACAAGACAGCGTGCTCTTTCAGAAGGAAGAGAAATATATTTGCCAAGTCTTAAGCCCTGGGAAAGACGCGAAGTTCATATGTATTTAGCAGAAGATGAAGAGGTAATTTCAGAGTCAGTTGGTGAAGGAAAAGAAAGAACCTTAGTAGTAAAACCTCGATAATACCCGCCCCTTTTTTTTATTGTAACGTTTATTTTTGTATTAAAGTACAAATCTTATGAGATGTTATAATTTGAATAAAGCTTGTTTAATCTTATGATAATAATTGTGACTGGTGCCCCTGGCTCAGGAAAAAGTAAAACTTGTAAGCATCTATTAGAATTAACTGAAAATAGTGCTTGGATTGATGGCGATTCTCTTCTCGCAACCAATCCTTTTAATAGATCCGAACAACGTTTAATTAGATATAAAAATATTGCATTTCTTGTTAAGAATTACTACGAAGGCGGATTTAAAACAATATATATTTCATTTGTTTATGCAAGACAGGGAGATCTTGAAACTCAAATAAATTTATTTGAGGACATGGATAAAATGAAAGTTTTTGCACTAATTCCAAATAATAAATCTTTATCAAAGCATCATTTAGGGGACGCTTATAATAGAGTGGACATTAAATCCTCAGTAGAATTAAATAATAAAATCGCACTACTTGATAACTTAGAGATAATTGATAATTCGAATTTGTCTATTGACGATGTGTCTAATTATATCTTAAAAACAATTTTCCAATAAAATATTTTGCTCCTTATTATAACAACCTCTCCTTCCCGATTATAGTTGAATAAATTAATAATCTTAAATGTTATAATTCTTAGTAATGATAATTGATTTAACTCATGTTTTTGATAATGACGTGCCAGTTTATCCGGGAGATCCAAAGGCCTCACTTTCCCAAACAGCGTTTATTGATAACGACACTTACAATGATCACAAGCTGGTTACTCAAATGCATGTAGGGACTCATATGGACGCTCCACGACATATGATAAGTGGTGGCAAAAGAATTAATGAATTGTCTACTGATAGTTTCATTGGAAGTGGTTTTCTTATAAACGCAATTGGCAAAAAAGAAATTGGATTAGAAGTTATAAAAGAAGTTGAATTAAAAAGTGAAAGTATCGTTTTAATCTACACAGGATTTGATAAATTTTATAGAGAAGAAAAATATTTTAATGACTCCTCTTTTCTTTCAGTAGAATTCGCAAAATATTTGGTGGAGAAAAAAGTGAAAATAGTTGGATTGGATTTTCAGGGACCCGATGTTGATTCATCTTGGCCAGTTCATAAAATATTACTTAGTAATGATACTCTAATTATTGAAAACTTAAAAAATCTCGAAAAGTTAGTTGGCGTTAAAGAGTTTGAAATAATTGCACTTCCTATGAATTTAAAATCCGATGGTGCTCCTGTCAGAGTTATTGCAATAGTTTATAAATAATTTCTATTTAGTTTCCTGCTCTTTAGTTTAATCTAATATTATTAAAGAGTTTATTAAAGCACTTCAGGTAAATGTTAATTCTTTTAAGATACTATTTGGGTATTATTGATTGTTAGAATTACAAAAGATTATGTCTTGCCTAAGATGTAGAGTCTAGATTTAGTTATTCAAGAAAATATATATTAAACAATGCAAACGTAAATGTAGCCAATATGTTTTCACGAGGTCTAAAGTCTGGTAGAATGGTTTTAAGTTACGTTCCTTTAATTTTAATCAAACGCTATGCACTGTTATTTTGCGACATTCGGTATTTTACTCGAACGCAGATAGATTGATATAGCAATCTAATAAAAATTATCCGAATAGTAAGTCAAAAATGTATAATCTAGCCTCAATTAACATATTCACTGATGGAGGAAGCCGGGGAAATCCTGGTGAGTCTGCATTAGGCACGTATATAGAGACAGATGATCAAAAAGAAATTGTTTCTATTGGAAAAAGATTGGGAATTGCTACAAATAATGTTGCTGAATATAGTGCAATAAGAGAAGGTCTGTCTTGGGTGCTTGAGCATTTGGGAGAATTTGAATCTCTTAATAAAATAAATTTTTACATGGATTCAAATCTTGCAGTACAGCAATTAAACGGCGTTTATAAAATAAAAAATGCTGGACTTAGAGAAATCTTTTTTGACATAAAAGGATTGGAAAACCAAATAAAAATTCCTATTTACTACACGCATATTCCAAGAGAAAAAAATAAAAAAGCTGATAGGCTTGTAAATCTTGCTTTAGATTATTTAATATAAAATGCAAAATAATTCCTTCACTGCTCAAGAAAAAAAGCCCAATCAGGCAATTTTAATAGTTGATAAAGTTGGTGTAATCGGAGGAAGATTGTCACAAGAATTATCAAAAGACTTTGTAGTTTTTTTGTTAAGCAATAGGCCGCTTTCTGAATTTAGTAAAAATATAATTCAATCTCCATTTAAAAATAGTGTCCCAAAGGTAGTCAAAAATAATTACACTAAGATTTTTATAATTGATGACGGAAACGATATTACTAGAAAATCTGTTTTTTCTTTTATCGATAATGCAAGGCAAATAAATGCCGAAGTTTATTTTTTGGGAAGTATCAGAAATATAGATCTAAAATATTCAGACGAAATACTGGGAAGATATGGAAAAGTAAAAGTCTTAGTTTTCGGAGATTTATTTGATAATAAATATCTTTTTGATAAAAATTCATCAATCACAAAATTCATTATTCAAATAAGAAAGAATAAAAAAATAGAAGTAAGAGGAGATGGTCTTTCTTTAAATTATCCGATTAATTTTGAAGATACAATTAAATTAATAATCAAATCAATTTATATTAAGATTCCGAAAAAATCTATACTTCTTTTTTCTCAACACCCAATCACTGATATTTCACTGGCTAATACTTTTAAAAAAATAGATCCGGATATAGATGTGGATTTTGTAAATGCTCAAAATGCTCAGAAATTGTATTTTCCAAATAGCAAAGAATTTGCTTTGGCAAAATATGATTTAACAAAAAAATTAAATGAAATCGACTTAAGCTCCAGCGACAACGATTTAGTGGAATATAAAGAAGACAAAAATAATTTCAGTTTTATTAAGCCAGTTTTATTTTTCTTCTTGGCTTGTTTATTTTTACTGTCGCTTCCTTTGTTGTCGACCTATGCATACTCATTCTTGGGATTTTCTCAAGTTAATTCAGCTAAACGAGCGGCAGATAAAGGAGATTTTAAAAAAGCACTTGGAAAAATAAATAATGCAAGTATTTTTTTTAATTTTGCTAAACAAACTAGCGGACCACTTATTTATGAAGCAGAGCTAATTGGTTTAGAGAGCAGAGTAGAGCCAGTAATTAAAAATATAAATTCTGGAAAAAATCTTTCTAACGCATCAGTTAGTCTTTTAAATGGTTTAATAAAAATTCAAAATATTCAAACAAAAGGAGATTTAAATGAATCAATAAATTATCTTAAGAATGCAAATATTCTTCTGCAGGAATTAAAAGCTACCAACCAATTCCCAAAACAAATGTCAGAAGAATTTCAAAATATAATGCCACTTGTTGAGATCGTTTCCAATTCCTCAGATGTTGCAGGGGATATTCTTGGTTTTGATAAAGAAAAAAAATACTTAATTCTTTTTCAAAACAATTTAGAATTAAGACCAAGCGGGGGAGTTGTTGATGTCGTCGGAGTTTTGAAAGTTAAGAATGGAAAAATGGTTGGATTTGATTTGCTTGATGTAAATGACTTAGACAAAAAGCTTAATGTTTATGTTGAACCCCCATTTGCGCTTAGGAGATACTTGCCAACAGACAACTTTTATTTGAAAGATAGTGCTTCAAATTCAGATTTTGTTAATAGTGCAATTGATGCATCAAACATTTATCAGATAATTTCAGAAAATGAAATAGATGGAATAATTGATTTAAATTTAGGTTTTTTAAATAAGTTACTAGCTCTACCAAATACTAATTTTAATTATTCAAATAAAAAAATCTCAAATGATAATTTTCTTGAATATGCTGCAAATGATAAGAGTCCATCAAAATTAAATTTTTATAAAGAGCTTTTTTTAAGCTTGTCTATGAATTTTAATAATAACACTCCATATTCTTCGTTGTCAGAAATAGTTGGGGGTTCTATTGAAGAAAAGGAAATCCTATTTGCGTTTAAGGACTCTAATATACAAAATATTTTTACAGTAAATTCGCTTTCAAATGCTCTTGTTGAAAGTAGAAAAAATGAAAAAAATTTAATAAATGATTTCTTTGGAATTAGTGAGTCAAATCTAGGGAATAATAAAGTAAATTATTATATATCAAGAAGTGTTAGTAGAGAATTAAAGATTAATGAAAATAATGAATTTATTTCTACTGCCAAAATTTCATTTAAAAACAATAGCCAGAATTTGAATTATAAAAATTATCTTCAAATAATTTTGCCAATTGGATCAAAGCTTACAGAGGTTTCAGTTGGTGGAAGAATCGTAGATTTAAAAACTGCTATTATTGACCCAAATATTTACGAAAAGGATAATTTTAAATCTCCTGAAGGTTTGGAAGTCGAGCAAGTGATTCAGAAAGATAAAATTATTTATGGGTTTCTTGTTAATATTCCGAGTCAAGCGGTTAGGGTAGTTTCAGTTTCATATTCTTTGCCATTCAAATTTGACACTAGAGAAAATTTTGAAAAATATTCTTTGCTTGTTTATAAACAACCAGGAATCGAGTCTTTTCCTTTCGAACAAATATTTAAATTGCCAAGTGATTTTAAGGTATTGCCAAACAGTGCAATTTCTGTAGAGATAAAAAAAGATGAGATATTTAATTCAATTATCTCGCAAGAAAAATAAATTATTTTTCAAAAAGCTCCCTAAAGTTCGTCTCTATGTTTTTTAAATATAGCCGATTTTAAATTATTGATTTATTGTTTTGTTTATTTCCTCAGCTGTTATTAATTGTTAAATAGGTATTGTGCAGGATAATTGCTTCAAAATTTGATAAAATCAACTGGTATGGAAATTTTTGCAATTATTTTAACCATTCTCGGTCTAAGTCTTTTTGAAATTATTACTTCAATCGACAATGCAGTTATAAATGCTGAAGTCCTTTCTACTATGTCGCAAAAAGCTAGAAGATGGTTTATGACATGGGGATTTTTTATAGCAGTAATTTTGGTAAGAGGTCTCTTGCCATTTGTTATTATCTGGGCAGCAATGCCAAGCCTTGGTCCTTTTGAAGTTTTGGGTGTTTCTTTCGGAGGAAGTGAAGCTGCGGCTCATGCCGTAGAAAGAGCAGCGCCAATTCTTCTGATGGGTGGAGGAGTATTTTTAATTTTTCTATTTCTTCATTGGCTTTTTCTAGAGCCAAAGAATTTTGGACTTCGTCCAGAAAGATTTTTTCAAAAGCAAGGTGCGTGGTTTTATGCGATAGTTTCTGTTTTTCTAACAATTGTCACTTGGTTTGCTCTTCAGATTGATAAGGAGATGGCATTTGGAGCAATAGTTGGTTCTACGGCATTTTTTATAATTCATGGTTTTAGGCAATATGCTGAGTCTCAGGAGGAAAAATTGTTAGATAAGAAGAATAGTATGTCAGATTTTTCTAAAATTGCTTATCTTGAGGTTCTCGATGCAACATTTTCAATAGATGGTGTGATCGGAGCATTTGCTTTTACGTTCTCTGTTCCTTTAATTCTTCTTGGAAATGGTCTTGGAGCGCTAATTTTAAGAAAGCTTACGATAAGCAATATTGATAGGATCAAAAGTTATAAGTTCTTGAAAAATGGCGCAATGTATTCTATTTTTGCCCTTGGTATTATTATGATTATTGATAGTTTTGGAGTTCATATTCCTCCATATGTATCTCCAATAATTACATTTTCGGTAGTTGGTATTTTCTTTTACAAATCAAAGGTAGAGCTTAATAAAATGAAAGGTGATTTCTCAGCTGCAATTAAGAAGCCCTCTAAATAATGGATAAAGCATATAATCATAAAGAAGTAGAAGACAAGATTTACCAAAAATGGGAAGAATCAGGAAGTTTTAAACCAGAAGTAAATCCTGATGGAGAACCATATTCCATAGTTCTCCCGCCACCTAATGTTACTGGAACACTACACATAGGTCACGCCCTAATGCTTACGATTGAAGATATTCTTATTCGCTACCACAGAATGAAGGGAGACAAGACCCTTTGGCTTCCTGGAACAGATCACGCCGCTATTGCAACTCAATCTAAAGTAGAAGAAAGACTTTATAAAGAAGAAGAAAAAACTAGACACGATCTTGGTAGGGAAGAGTTTTTGGAAAAAGTTGAAGCCTTTGCTTTAGAGAGTCACGATACAATTGTTTCTCAAATGAGAAAAATGGGAGCCTCTGTTGATTGGAGTAGGGAAGCCTATACGCTTGATGAGGCAAGAAGCTTGGCGGTTCGTACTGCATTTAAAAAGATGTATGAAGCGGGACTTATATATCAAGGTGAAACGATTGTTAATTGGGATCCTAAGCTTCAAACCACTGTTTCAGATGATGAAATAGACTGGCGCGAAGAATCAACAAATCTTTATTATCTTAAGTACGGGCCTTTTGAGATTGTTACAGCTAGGCCTGAAACTAAATTTGGCGATAAGTATGTAGTTATGCACCCAGACGACATAAGATATAAAGACTATAAGGATGGTCAAGAGATAGAGTTAGAGTGGATAAGCGGAAAGATTAAGGCAACCGTCATAAAAGACGAAGCAATAGATATGGAGTTCGGAACTGGAGTCATGACCATAACTCCATGGCATGATAAAGCAGATTTTGAAATAGCTAAAAGACATAATTTAGACTCAGAACAAATTATTGATTTTAATGCAAAGCTTCTTCCTATCGCAGGAGAATTATCCGGCCAGCACATTAAAAAGGCGAGGCCGATGATTGTGGAAAAATTAAAAGAAAAAGGGCTTCTAGTAAAGGTTCAAGAGAGTTATGTGCATAAAATTGCAACAAATTATAGAGGAGGAGGCATAATAGAGCCTCAAATAAAAAAACAGTGGATGGTAGGAGTAGATAGGGAATTTGTATTGGAGCATTCGGAAATAGAAGGAGTAGAATCGGGATCTAAGACGACTCTTAAGAAGATAATGAAGCATGTCGTTGATAGTAATCAAGTGAAAATTGTGCCAAGTCATTTTTCAAAGACATATTATAATTGGATTGATATTTTGCATGATTGGGTAATTTCTCGACAAATTTGGTATGGGCATCAAATCCCCGTTTGGTATAAAGGCAGCGAGATATATGTTGGGATCCAGGCTCCTCAAGATGAAGGATGGGAGCAAGATCCAGATACTTTAGACACTTGGTTCTCATCTGGTCTTTGGACATTTTCAACTTTAGGTTGGCCGAATGAGACACAGGATTTGAAGACATTTCACCCAACGTCTGTTTTAGAAACTGGCTACGACATCCTTTTTTTCTGGGTTGCTCGCATGATTCTTATGACCACTTTTAATTTAGGACAAGTTCCATTTAAAACAGTTCTTTTGCATGGCTTGGTAAGGGACGCAGAAAAACAAAAAATGAGTAAAAGCAAAGGGAATGTAATTAATCCGGTTGATATTATCGATAACTATGGAACAGATGCCTTGAGGCTCGCATTGGTATTTTCAACTGCTACCGGGAACGACATCCCTATGTCGGAAGATAAAATACGTGGAATGAAATACTTTACAAATAAGCTTTGGAACATGGGGAGATTTATAAATGATTTTAAGCCTGAAGTTTATAGTCAAGAGATTTCGGAAAAAGATCGGGAAATAATCGGTAAAAGTGAAGCTGTTGCAAAAGAGGTAACGAGTATGATTGAGGCTTTTAGGCTTCATGACGCAGCTCAGCTTTTATATGATTTTGCATGGCATGAATTTGCAGATGTTTACATAGAAGAGGCAAAAGGGAGAAGGGAAGAGTCTCAAATGGCGCTTGAGATAGTTTATCTGACAATTCTTAAATTACTTCATCCTTTCATGCCATTCGTGACAGAAGAAATCTTCGGTAAAATATCGGGAAATAATCGGTTATTAATTACGGAAAAATGGCCCGCCAGCCTCGCAAGCGAGAGCGTTGCGGGCAGGCCCGATGAAAAATAAAATCTTCACAAGCTCTTTTTTTAGATTTAATTTTTAATCTATAATTTTGACCGAAAGGAAAGTATGGCGAAAAAGAAAAAATTTTATAAGAAAGCAAAGCCAAAAGAAGAAAAAAAAGAATTCCCGATTAATTCCCGAAAAATAACCGAAATAATCCATTCCGACCATTTAGTATTTTTGACTGGGTTAATTTGTTTAATTGCAGCCTTGGTGGTAATTGGCATTGATTTAAATTCGAATTACAAATTAGATAAACAGTTTGAGAAAGAAAAAGGAGAGTCAGCCTCAAACTTGGTATTCTGGCAAAATCAGGTTAAAGAAAAGCCAAATTATAGAGATGCTTACTTTAGTCTTGCTTTAGTATATTATCAAATAAAAGATTTTAAAAGTTCTTCGGAAAATCTAGAAAAAGCAATGGATTTAGATCCAAATTTTGAAAAAGGGAAAGAGTTAGAGGAAATACTTAAAAATTACTAAACTATTCTTGAGGCTTTGATTCTTCAGAAGGAGCTTCATCTGATGATTCTCCAGTTTCAGATCCTTCACTTTCAGCACCAGCTTCGCCTTCGGCACTTGCAGCTTCAGCTGCTGCAGCATCAGCTTCTGCTTGTTCTTGTGCCTCTTTACTTACTAGCTCACCAATTTTAGCTAGAACTAGGGTTTGATCTGAAATAATTTCAACTCCAGCTGGACGATGAAGCATCTCAACCGTTATTTGATCGCCAACATTTGCAAGTGGTTCTACGTTAAGTTCAAATTTTTCTGGAAGTTCGGTAGGTAATGCTTCAACTTCAACTTCATTTGTGATTTTTTCAAGGAGTCCGATTTTTTCTGTTTCTGCTTTTGCTTCGCCTGTGAATTCAACAGGGATCATGGCAGTAACTTTTTCTTTAAGATTTACTTTGAAAAAATCTGCATGGAGAGGAGTTCTTCTGTAGTCGGTGTGAAGATTGTGGATAAGAACTGGAACTGTGTCTTTTCCGTACGTAAGGTCAATGACTCCAGTTTCTCCTGCTTCATCAAAAACTTTCATGAAATCAGTTAAGGGAAGTTGAAGAGATTGAGATTTAATATCCTTTCCGTAAACGTTTGCTGGAAGGATTCCATCTCGTCTTAGTTTCTTGACTTGTTTTCCTGTAATTTTTCTAGGCTCCGCTGTTAGTTTAAATCTTTTCATTTGATTAAAAAAGTGTTGTTTTTAACTACAACTGTGCAATTATAGCAAATAATTAATACATAAACAAATTTAGTGGTGTTATAATTTAAACCTATGATCATTCTTGGTGTGGATCCGGGCATTGGTAGGTGTGGATGGGGAGTTGTCGAAGTTAGCTCTGGTAAGGCAAAAGCTTTGGATTTTGGATGCATAGAAACAACGCCTAATGGAAAGATTGAAGAAAGACTTTCTATTATAAACACCAAGATTAAAAGCCTGATAAAAGATTATAATCCCGACTGCATGTCTATTGAAGAATTATTTTTTGGATCCAATAGCAAGACAGCTTTGGTTGTTGGGCAAGCCAGGGGAGTAATACTTTTATCAGCGGGAGAAAATAAAATTCCAACAGCAGTTTATACTCCGCTTCAGGTTAAGATGGCAATTACTGGATATGGCAGAGCAGATAAAAATCAAATTGCCCAAATGGTAAAGATTTTATTAAAGTTAAAAGAGTTGCCAAAAATAGATGACACAACTGATGCCTTAGCTATTGCGCTAACTCATGCATTTTCTGCTAAAATGGGAAAACTTAGCGTTTAAAAATATGATTGCATCTCTTCGAGGAAAAGTAATTTTAAAAGACGGACTATATATAATAGTAGACGTTAGTGGTGTTGGCTACAGGGTTATTGTCTCCGAAAAAGTTTGGTCAACAGTTCATGTAGATGAATCAATATTTTTATTTATCTATTCCCACATAAGAGAAGATGCATTTGAGCTGTTCGGATTTCTAGAAACAGGAGACATAAAACTTTTTGAAAATTTAATTAGTGTAAATGGGGTTGGACCAAAAACCGCAATGTCGGTATTTTCATTTTCTAGTCGGGAAGAGATAGTAAATGCTGTTCTTAAGGGCGATGTCCCATTTTTTACGAGAGTGCCACGCTTGGGTAAGAAAAATGCTCAAAAAATAATAATTGAATTGAAATCTAAGTTTAAAGACACTAACAGTCTTGATTTGACAAATGATGAGTCTGAGGCCAATGCTGATGTTTTTGAGGCATTAAAGAATTTTGGTTTTTCCCATAAGGAAATTAGCGATTCCCTTAAGAATATTGACCAAAACATAACTTCAACGGACGAAAAAATTAAGGCAGCATTAAAATATTTAGCAAAATAAAAGATGAGTAAAGATAAAAATATAAAAGAGGAAACGCCAACGCCAGAAGAAGAGGTGATGTTCGTTTCTCTTAGGGCGAAAGACTGGGGTGAATTTTATGGTCAGGAAAATATAAAAAAATCTCTTCGGATTGCGATGTCTGCAGCCCAAAAAAGAGATGAGCCAATAGAGCATGTTCTTTTGTACGGACCTCCGGGTCTTGGGAAAACTACGATTTCTCACATAATCGCAAGAGAAATGAATGCGTCAATTAAAGTTACAAGTGGTCCCGCTATTGAAAGAGCAGGAGATCTTGCATCTATTCTAACTAATCTTGAAAAAGGTGATGTCTTATTTATTGATGAGATTCATAGGTTAAATAAGATTGTTGAAGAAACTCTTTATCCTGCAATGGAAGATTTTGCGTTGGACATAGTAATTGGCAAAGGGCCAAGTGCTCGCACCCTTAGACTTGATCTTCCTCAGTTTACGATAGTTGGAGCTACGACAAAAATCGGCATGCTTTCTGCTCCTCTTAGAGATAGATTTGGGGTAGTTTATAGGATGAATTTTTATACGCCTTTCGAACTAGAGGAGATAATAAGACGTGGTGCTGACAAATTAAAAACTCCCATTGACGGTGAAAGTGTAAAAGAGATTTCAATTAGAGCACGCGGTACACCAAGAATTGCCTTGAAGCTTTTAAAGCGGGTTCGTGATTATGCGCAGGTTAATGGAGATGGAAAGATTACAAAAGAGCTAACAAAAAATGCCCTAGATTTGCTTGAAGTCGATTCGATGGGGCTTGATAACAATGACATCAGATACCTTCGTGCATTGATAGAAAAGCATAATGGAGGACCAGTTGGGCTTGAAACTATGGCATCAACTATTTCTGAAGATATCTCAACCATTGAAGATGTTATTGAGCCTTATCTTATGCAAACAGGATTTCTTAAAAGATCTCCAAGGGGGCGTGTTGCGACAAAGTTAGCCTATGAGCATTTAGGCCTTCCGTATCAAGAAGAAGAAAAATCAAAATCTCAACAAAAACTCATATGACTAAAGATGAATTATTAGAACAGCAAGATAAGTTACAGAAAGAAGCGCACAATCTTTTGGAAGAAACAGGATTGCTTGAATTTTTATCGCGGTTTGGAAGAGTTGAAATTGGAGGCTCAGTTGATTCAGGGTTAATGACATGGCCTGATATCGATATGGGAGTAATTTCAGAAAATATTGATGATGAAAATTATTGGAAAATTGTTAAGCATCTGTTTTATTTAAAAGATTATTATCACTCTTTGTATATTCAAGATTTTAGAGAAAGTGTAAATCCCGATTCTCCAAAAGGCTTGTACATTGGTTTAAAAATAAAATTTAACAATAAAATCTGGAAGGTAGATATCTGGTATGTAAATCCAAGGAATGGAGATAATAAAAATTTTAATGACTGGCTTAAAGAAAATATCAATAAGGATAATAAGATAATAATTCTGGAAATAAAAAATCAAGTTCACGAGAAGCCAAATTATAAAAGCAATAAACCGAAGCCGGGAAAAGAAATTTCTAGTATAGATATTTATAAAGCTGTGATTGAAGATGGAGTGAAAGATCTAGAAGGTTTTGAAAAATACTTAGTTAAATCTGGAAGAAGTTTGGATTAATTTTCTAAAGTGTCAAAAATTTTTTTAGAAATTTCTGCAATTGTTGATTTAGTTTGTTCTTCCTGACCTCCTACATCCGAAGTCAAAATCCCTAAGTAATACACACCTTTATCTGTCTTGATTAGTCCAACATCGTGAACATATCCCTCTTCATCTCCGGTTTTATGATAGACGATGGTATTTGATGGTAAATCTTTTGGAATTCTGTCTTCGAAATCTGTATCTGTCATAAAATCCAATAATTCTTTAGTGTTTGCGTTATCAGCGATTTGTCCTTTGTAGATTTTTTCAAAAAGGATACTCATGTCTTTTGCTGAAGTTTTATTTTCTATCATATTCGTCTGTTTTAATCCCCATGAATTAACCAGTTTTTGAACATTATCTTCACCAATTTTAATTTCTATAACGTGGGCTGCGGTGTTATCAGATTCCTTAAGAGCAAGTTTTGCCAAGTTTCTAAGTGAATAAGTTTGTGGCATTTCTTGATATCTGATAGAACCTGTTCCGTAATCTTGAACATCATCTTTTTGAATAGTAATTCTGTCATCAAGATCGACTTTGCCTTCCTTTGCTAACAAATAAAGAGCTGCGACAATAGGAACTTTATTAACTGATGCACCTGTGTTAATTTGATTTTCATCAATTCCTAATTCCTTTCCGCTTTCTAGATCTTTGAAGTAAATTGAATAAAATCCTTTTTTATTTTCTGTAGATTTTTTAATTTCTGCTTTTAAGTCTTCTTCTTTAGTATTAGTAGAAAGATTTATTGTTGGAAGGAAAGTCATATGTCTTCCTAAAAATATAAAGAATACTGCAAATACTATTATTGCGCCAAGTCGTCTCTTGAAATAATTTGGAGGTTGCTGATCATCAAATCGGTTTTCCATGAATTTAAATTGTATCAATTTTTGGTCGATATTGTAGAGCTTCAGCTATATGATTTGGTTTTACTTCTTTGGAATTATCTAAGTCTGCGATGGTTCTTCCGACTTTTAAAATTTTACTGTATGATCTGGCTGATAAATTTAGTTTACTAACTGCCATTTTGAGAATTTCTGTCGATTCATCAGAAAGAGGGCAATATAGCTTAATAAGCTTTGAGTTCATTTCAGAGTTCGAGACTATTCTGCCTTGTCCTCTGGCAGGTTGGTCTTTTTTAAATCTTTTGGTTTGCATGTCTCGTGCTTTTTGAACATTGAGCCTAATCTCTTTAGATGATGGTCCAGTTGAGGATTTATTTGAAACAAGTTTTTCAGTATTGACTGCTGGCACATCAAGATGAATGTCAATTCTGTCCATCATTGGGCCTGAAATTTTTTTCTGGTATCTTAAAATTTCTGAAGTAGAATCTCGACACTCGTGAGTAGGGTTCCCTAGATATCCGCATGGACAAGGATTTTGAGCAGCAACAAGAATAAATTTGGCTGGAAAAGTTATTCTACCGCTTGCTCTTGAAATAGTGACAAATCCGTCTTCCATGGGTTGGCGCATAGCTTCCAAAACTTGACGAGGAAATTCAGGAAATTCATCTAAGAATAAAACTCCTCTATGAGCAAGTGAAATCTCGCCAGGACGGGGGATATTGCTGCCTCCAATAAGTCCAATATGAGAAGTGGTGTGGTGAGGAGATCTGAATGGTCTTTTTATAATTAATTTTTCTTTATCAAGAAGGCCAGAAATACTATAAATCTTAGTAATTTCTATTGCTTCTTCAAATGTGGGTTTTGGCAAGATTGACGGAAATGTTCTGGCAAGTAATGTTTTTCCAGCTCCGGGTGGACCTTTTAGCAAGATATTATGTCCTCCTGCAGCTGCAATTTCAAGCGCTCTTTTTGCTTGCTCTTGACCCTTTATGTCTTTTAAGTCAAATTCAAAATCTTCTTCGGAAATCTTATCTAGCTTAGTGGAGGATTGCTTTTTAATTATTTTAGTTCCCGATAAATGATCTAGAAGTTCGTGTAGAGATTTTAGAGGAATAATTTCAGCACCTTTTATTATTGCTGCTTCTTGGGCATTCTCTTCGGGGAGAAAAAAAGTAATATATTTTTTCTCTTTTGCTAAGATTGATTGAGGGAGAGCTCCGCCCGTGCTTCTAAGTTTGCCTTCAAGTGAAAGTTCTCCCATAAATAAAAATTTACTCACGTCGACTTTTATTTGCTCGCTTGCGAGTAATATGCCTAGTGCTATCGGAAGATCATAAAGTGCTCCTTCTTTGGGTAAATCAGCAGGAGCAAGATTTATGGTAATTCTTTTTGCGGGGAATTCTGCGCCGGTGTTTTTAATTGCTGATCTTACTCTTTCCTTAGCCTCCTCAACTGCTTTATCGGGAAGTCCAACTATTGCTAGGGAAGGTAGTCCTTGAGATGCAACATCCACTTCTACCTCGACGGGAACAGCGTTAAGTCCTATTATGGCCGAGGAATTAACTTTGGCAAGCATACTAATATAATAGCACTTATTAATTTTTTGAAGATAATCCAGAACGGTCGAAAGCAATATGAATATTTTTAAGATAAAATTTGGGATCAAAAAGTTCGTCAATCTCTCTCGTATTTAAAAGTTCATTAATTTTTTGATCATTTAATACTAATTTTTTAAGTTCTATTTTTTCGTCAAGTGCTTTTTGAACCAACTCTCTTATCAAATCATAGGCTTGTGTTCTTGAGTATTTTTCAGTCTCAATCAGCGCATTTAGCAAGCGAGAGCTGTAGATTGCCCCATAAGTCATATTTATATTTTCCTTCATTTTATCTGGGAAAACTTCTAGGTTTTCTATAATAAATATGGTTAACCTCGTGGCATAGGTAAGTGTTTCAAATAGATCAGGAAAGACATAGCGTTCTGTTGAAGAATGACTTATGTCTCTTTCAAATAAGAGCCTTGAGGATTCAGCCTCTTCATTTATCTTGTTTCGAATTACTCTATCTAGGCCAATAATTCGCTCAGATAATTCAGGATTTCTCTTGTGTGGCATTGCGCTTGAGCCGGCATGAGTTAATCCCTCGAATGGTTCTTTTACTTCTCCAACCTCGGTCATTGCTAAGTGTCTAATATTCTCAGCAATTCGGGCAAGCGTACCGCTGTTGATTATCATTAATCCAACTACCTCAATATGTCTATCTCGACTGATGACTTGCGTTGGTGCTTCATCGGGCTTGAGTCCTAATTTTACAAGAGTTTGTTTTTCTAGGTTTGGTTCCAGGTGAACATGAGTTCCGATTTCGCCTGATAATTTTCCAAAAGCTATTATTTTTTTTGCCTGTTCAATTCTTTCAATGCCGCGTTTCACCTCAGCGTACCAACCTACAACTTGTCTGCCAAAGGTTTGAGGTATTGCATGTTGTCCGTGGGTTCGTCCGATTTGAATAGTATCTTTATGTTTTTGGGCAAGTTTTCCCAAAGCTTTCCCCAATTTATTAAAATCACTCTCTGATATTTTCAGAGATTCAATTATTTGTAAAGAAAGACTTGTATCAAGAACATCATTGCTTGTATTTCCCAAATGAATAAAGTTTCCAATTTCAGGAGAGAGACGTGATTGTGTTCTCCTAAGTAATTTATTTGTTTCATGCCCTTTTCCTTCCTGGAGAACTGAAATATCCTCATCGGTTAATTTTAAAGCGGATCTAATTAGTTTTAATTGTTTTAGTGTAGGATTGCCATAAAGCTCATTTCGAGCTTCGCATTCGGCTTCCCAAATTTTAGTTTGAGTTCGAAAATATCCTTCAGGTTCCCAAATCTTTACAATATCTGGAACTTGTTCGGCATAGCGTATAGGTGCTGGCATAATTAAATTATAATAATATTAATTTTTTAACACAAACCTTTCTATTACATCTGCGACGCCATTTTCTTCGACTGGAGGGGCAATATAGTCGGCAATTGTCTTGAGTTCTGGAGCCGCATTTCCCATTGCTACTTTTAGACCACATGCCATTAGAAGAGGAAAGTCGTTGTATCCGTCACCGACTCCTATTATATCAGTTGTCTTTATTTCTAAAATTTCTGCAACTTTTTGGATACCGAATTGTTTTGTTGCTTGAGTATGGCTAATATTTACTTCAAATGAATTTTCTTCAAAACGAGAAATCATCTTGTGAATAGTAATGTCTGGAATATTTGAAAAATCAGAAATTACTTTGCTCAATTTTTTTTGTTCACTTACCTTAATCCAGAACTGAGTTCTATGAGTTATTTCATTTTCTTTAATATCTCCAACTATGCCTCTTCCATCATCAAGCAAGATCAAATTATATTTATTTATTATTTCAAATATTTTCGGAACTGCTGATTTTTCAATATTCTTTTCATGTATTATTTTCTTTCTAACGGGATCGTAGATTTGTGCTCCTCCAGAAATTATACAAGGACTTGTGAGATCTAGGTCGTCCAAAAAATGTGATGCAAAAACAAGAGGACGAGAAGTGGCAACTCCAACGTGAATTAATTTTGACGCTTCCTTAATTTTTTCTTTTACATCCGGACTTATATTTAGCTGTTCTTTTGAGTTGGGTATCAATGTTCCGTCTATATCAGACATTAGTGCCTTATATTTTTTAGATTTTAATTGTTTCATCACGTTTGCTTCCTGTTGAAATAAATTTGATTTTAACTCTTGTAAATTGTTCTATGAAATTTAAGTATTCTTTTGCTTCTTTGGGTAAGTCCTTAAAATTTGAAATTCCATTTGTGGTTTTCATCCATCCTTTGAATTTTTTATAAACTGGAGTAACCTTTTCTAAAAACTGTGCATCTCCATCAAAATAATTAACTTTTTTCCCATTTAGTTTATAGCCTATGCAGACTTTTATTTCAGGGAAAGTATCTAAAATATCTAGCTTCGTAATTACAAGCCCGGTCATGCCATTTATGTCAGCAGCAAATTTTACAATTTCAAGATCTAGCCATCCACATCTTCGTTCGCGTCCAGTTGTTGCACCGTATTCATTGCCAATTTCTCTTATTTTCTTACCAGTTTCATCAAATAACTCGGTGGGGAATGGCCCTGAGCCAACCCGGGTTGTGTAAGCTTTTGATACGCCGAAAATCTCATCGATTTTATTGGGGGGAATTCCAGCTCCTGCAGTTGCATTACCTGAAACTACAGAAGAGGCAGTTACGAAGGGATATGTTCCCCAATCGTTATCTAAAAACATTCCCTGAGCTCCCTCAAGAAGAATTGATTTTTTAATGTTCATTGCTTTATTTAAAATTTGATATGTTTCAGAAACATATTTTTTAAATACTGAATAATAAGAATAATATTCTTTTTCAATTTCTTTGACGCTTAATTCTTTTTCTCCAAGAGCTTTTATGATTTTATTTTTTACCAGAAGTTGGATTCTAAGTTTTTCACGGAATAAATCTTTATCTTGGAGATCTATGATTCTAATTCCGTTGTAGCTTACTTTATCAGCATAGACTGGTCCAATTCCTCGTCCGGTTGTTCCAGTTTTAGCTTTTCCTTTTGCTTCTTCATAAAGTCTATCAAGAATTTTATGGTAAGGCATAATTAGATGCGCGCGAGGAGAAATATATAGCTGGTTTTCAATTTTTATTCCAGCTTTTTTAAGCATCTTGATTTCTGTTACTAGAACTTCAGGATCAACGACTACACCGTTTGAAATAATTGATTTTGATTTAGGATTAAATATTCCTGAGGGAATTAGATGAAGAGCGAATTTTCCGTTGGAGTTTATTATAGTGTGGCCTGCATTATTACCTCCGTGGAATCTGACAACATAATCGGAATCAGTAGCAAGATAATCAATTATTTTGCCTTTTCCTTCGTCGCCCCATTGAGTACCGATTACTATTGTAGTAGGCATTTAACCTCTAGGATTTTATAACACCTAACTCGCACTTGCAATACTCACGTGGTACAATGTGGTGATCATGGATCAAGCCTCGCAAGTAAGGGAAAAAATTGATATCGTTGCCCTCATTTCAGAATACATTCCTCTTAAGAAAATGGGTAGGAACTTTAATTCTAATTGTCCTTTTCATAATGAAAACAGTCCTTCGTTTGTGGTTTCTCCGGAAAGGCAAATCTGGCATTGTTTTGGATGCGGAAAGGGTGGCGATGCATTTTCATTTCTTATGGAATATGAAAATTTGGAATTTATTGAAGCTCTAAGAATTTTGGGCAAAAAAGCAGGTGTTGAAATAAAAAATACAGGGAGCAGCTTCTCTTCTTCAAAAAAAGAAGCAATATTTTCATTAAATAAATTAGCTTCAGAATACTATAACTATGTACTAACAAAGCATAAAGCAGGGGAAAAGGCACTAAAGTATTTGATAGATGAAAGGGGACTTAATGAAAAACTAATTAAAACTTTTAACATTGGTTTTTCTCCAAATGGTGGAGATGGTCTTTCAAGTTATTTAATAAATAAGAAAAAGTATAGATCAACAGACTTAGTCGAGGCAGGATTATCATTTCAAAAAGGGAGCCGTACAGTAGATTTTTTCAGAGGAAGAATTATGTTTCCATTGATAGATCATAGGAATAACATTGTTGGTTTTTCAGGAAGAAATATCGCAAGTGATGATTTTGGACCAAAATATATTAATACTAGGGATACGTTGGTATATCACAAGGGAAGTATGTTCTTTGGGCTTGATCTTGCAAAAGATTCGATTAAAAAAGAAGAGTTTTCGATAGTGGTTGAAGGTGAATTTGATGTAATCTCAGCATTTAAAGAAGGGATTGGAAACGTAGTTGCTCTTAAAGGCACGGCGTTAACAGAAAATCAAGCTCAGTTGTTGTCTCGTTTTGCCCCAAAAGTTGCGCTTTGTCTTGATCAAGATTCAGCAGGAATAAGTGCTATGAAAAGAAGCTTACCGGTTCTAGAAAAAAGAGGACTTCAAATTAGTGTAATTGATCTGAAAGAAAAAGATCCTGATGAGGCAATAAAGAATGATCCGATTGAATTTAAAAAAACAGTAAGAGATCAAGTAGAAGTATATGATTTCTTAATAGATAAATTAACATCGGAAAATGATGTTTCGTCTTCGGTAGGTAAAAAAAATATAACTGACGAAATTTTACCTCTAATTTCTTCAATAAATAATGAAATTATTAAAGAACATTATTTAAAAAAATTAAGTGAGAAGATTGATATTTCATACGATGCAATTCTTAGGGAAGTAGATAAAAAAGAAGTAGAAGCTGAAGATAAAACATTTATCAAAAAACAAAACCAAAATAGAAGAGAAGTGCTTGAAGAATATTTACTTTCCTTAGTTCTTCAAAGCACAGATCCTCGTGAATCTATAGTTAAATCAAAAGACATCTTAACTGAATATGCATTTGGAATTCCTTCCATTGGAAAGATTTTTGCAGAAATAATTTCTGTAATGAATGCTAAGGAGTTTGATATGAAATCAATTGCTAAGAATGTTTCAGCAGAGCTTCTTCCAGTATTTGATAAATGTTATTTGTCACCTCTTCCAAAATTTGAAAATGCAATAAAATATAATGAAGAAGTAATAAGGGTCTCTAAAGACATAAGAGTTATTTATTTGAAAGAGAGAATTAAAGAGATAAGTAAAAATCTGAAAATAAAAAATTCTGATGAAGAAATAGAGCGAATGAAAGAAGAGATATCTACTATTACATCTGCCTTGTCTTCCTCTTGAATCTAAAATAGTATCAATTGAGCTCAGAGTATGGTAAAATAAGGTATACTATGAGCAAAACCGACCCCAACATCCTAACAGATATTGTAACCAGTGCAAAAAAGCGTGGCTATATTACTCAAGAAGAGATTTTATCTATATTTCCTAAGCCGGAAGAGCACATAGAAGAGCTAGATAGCTTGTATGACAAGCTCCTAAAATCTGATATTGATGTATTTGAATCTGTTGCTGAGAATCAAGATGGTGAAAAGCCAATTGAAGACCTCGAAAAAGAATTAGAAGCATTAACTGTCTTAACGGAAGGTACAGTATCTGATCCAGTCAGAATGTATTTAAAGGAAATTGGAAGAATACCGCTTCTTAATTTTGATCAGGAAATTGAACTTGCAAAAAGGGTAGAAAAAGGGGATGAAGAAGCTAAGAAAATCCTTGTTAATTCAAATTTAAGACTTGTTGTGTCTATTGCTAAGAAATATGTGGGTCGTGGCTTAACTCTTCTTGACTTAATCCAGGAGGGAAACCAGGGATTGATCCGCGCAGTAGAGAAATATGACTGGAGGAGAGGATATAAATTTTCAACATATGCCACTTGGTGGATTCGTCAATCTATAACTCGTGCTATCGCAGACCAGGCTAGAACAATCAGAATTCCGGTTCATATGGTGGAGAATATAAATAGATTTTTAAGAGCTTCTAGAAAGCTTATGCAGGAATTAGGCCGAGAACCAACTCCCGAAGAGGTGGCAAAAGTATTAGGAATTGATCCTGAGAAAGCTCTTGAAATAATTAAAATTTCACAAGAACCAGCAAGTCTCGAATCTCCCGTGTCAGATGAAGAAGACTCGCGCTTAGGAGATTTTATTCACGATTCTTCAGCACCAACTCTTTTTGATTCTGCAAGTAGAGAGCTATTAAAAGAGCAAGTAGACCAAGTTTTATCTACGCTTTCAGATCGTGAAAGAAGAGTGCTTGAGGAGAGGTTTGGGCTTAAAGATGGTAGGCCAAAGACGCTTGAAGAAGTGGGAAAAATGTTTGCGGTAACTCGTGAAAGAATAAGACAAATTGAAGCAAAATCACTCAGGAAGCTTCGACATCCTTCTCGAGGGAATAAGCTCAAAGACTACCTAGGTTAATTATTAGCCTCAAGATAATATTTTTTAGCCTCATTTTATTAATCCAATTGAACGTTAAGTAAAGAGTAGGGAAGGGGGGGGCATAATCCTTTTTCAATAATAATTCAAAAGATAGCCCAATAAATCATTTCATGAAAAAAAATACGAATTTTCACAATGTGGATAACTCACGTCGCACAATAATAAAATAATGGGGGGGGGATTTGATAAAGTTTAATGAAATTCATGAAATTTAACTCTAATTTATAGAAATTCGGTAATTATTAATTTATTTTTATTGATTACTCTATTCTGTTATGTAGATATTTAAAATAATCTAAATAAGAGTGTGTTTTTTTAGAGAAGTTGCATAAATTAGCTTGAGATTGATGAATTCTGAGGCTAATATTTCCAATTTTAACCAGTAGATCAAGGCTCTATCTTATTTTTTGCCTAAATTAGCTGCTGGGACTCCATCCGCAAATTGGACAATTCGTCAGATTTCCTTTAGATATTTCAGCTGTTTCTTCAGGATTAGCTTCCCATTTACAGTTTCTGCAAATAATTTTATAGCAAATGTCACAATCAACAGTTTTTAATTCCATAGCGCATATAGTATATCATTTTTAATTTATTTCTCCCCTTCGTAAATTAGATAATTTATTGTATAGTCTAGATACATGAGGTTGAAAAAAGAAGCTGATATATTAAAAAAAATAAAAAATTTTAATTTTCTTATTACTGTTTTAGCATTGCTATTTATAGCGTACTGTCTTTACTTGTCTGCTTTTCCGGTAATGCGTAGTGATATTGGTTTTAATACCGATTTAGCACGTGACTTTCTCTTGCTGGAAGATATTCAAAAAACACATAAAATTCCTTTAATTGGCCCAAGATCAGGGGGAATTCCAGGAGTATTTCATGGACCTTTATGGATTTACGTTAACCTTCCTGCATATATATTAGGTGGTCAAAATCCAGTTTCAGTGGGGTGGTTTTGGATTTTATTAGTAGTTTGTTCAATTGCGATAACATATTTTGTGGGGAGAAAAGTTTTTGGACATGTGGTAGGAATTTTGGCTGCTAGTCTTGTGGCTGTGAGCTCAATAACTACCTCATTTAGTCTTTTTAATCCTTATGGAGCTGTAATAATTTCCCCCCTATTTATCTACTTTTTCTACAAGTATTTTACTGACAACAAAGTAATAAATTTAATAATCTCTATTTTCCTATTGGGAATTATTATTCAATTTCAAGTTGCTTTTGGTGCTCCTTTATTAATTCTGGCAACAATTATTGTTTCTTATTCGATAATAAAAAAGAGAAAATTTAATCATTTTTTAGCATTTTTAATTTTAGCAGTCCCAATGTCTACGTATGCAGTTTTTGATTTGAGGCATAATTTTCTTGAATTAAGATCATTAATAGAATATATATCGGGAAAATCAGGGCACGTAAATGATTTCACATTTTTAAATTTAATTCATAATAGATATGACGGCTTTATTAACAGCCTAGTGATCGTTCCCTACCCTTCTAGAATTATTATACTAATTTCGTTATTTATATTTCTGTATATTTTATACAATTCAGTTAAGAGTAGAGAAAAATATACAAAATTTATTTTACTATTTACCTATTTTTTTGTAGGATATTGGGCTATCTCATTTATGTTTAAGGGTGTTGTTTGGAATTATTATTATTGGCCGTTTATGCCAATTTTAGCTATCGTGATTGCTTCAGGATTTAGATTAATAAATAAATATATTTTTACAGTAATTTTTTCAATTATTCTATTTTCTTCATTTGTTTATTCAAGTAATTATATGAAATACGTAAGCGAATCATATCTTGGGAGAGACAGTGGGTCATGGCAGTTTAATCTTTCTCTAGCAAATGCTGTTTTAAGAGATAAGGAAAAAGAATTTAGTTTTTATATTTTTTCCCCTGATCAATTTGGGTATAGTCCAAGATATGCAATGAATTATCTCATTAATAAAAATCCAAATATAAATGCCAAGCCATATGTAAAATCAAAAATAACTTACTTAATAGTTTCTCCTCCGGGCGGAAAAGGGGGCTCTATTGGTGGCGAATGGTGGAAAGTTAATAGGGTTAAAATGAATGGCAAGCCAGTAAAAATTATTAATTTTGAAAATGGATTTAAAGTTGAAAAATATATTTTATCTGAAAGTGAAATGTTAGTTCCTTCAGACCCAAACTTAATTGATTCCCTGATCTTTAGATAAATTTTAAAACTTTTTTTTATTTTTTAAAATTAATATTGAAATTGACAATATCGAGAAGATCGATAAGACTATTCCCCATTTAAAACTTGCTGGAAAGTAATAGAAAATTACTTCATTTTTACCTTTTGGAACTATGGCTCCTCTGAATGTATAGTCTACCCTTAAAATATTTGATTCATTTCCGTTGATTAATAAATTCCACCCAGGATAAAAATTATCGGTTAATATAAGTATTGAATCTTGATTTGAATTTGTTTCGATAACGACTTTATTATTTGTGTATTTCTTTATAGTAGCAGTGCCACTTGATGAATTATTTTTTTTAAGATTTACTTCATTTTCTAATATTGCTTTTCTTCTAAGATCAAAATTTTTATCAAGCATTTTATTTATTATTTTTTGTTTTTCATTTTCTAATTCATAATCCCCAACTAGATATGCCCTGGGAAATACTTGATTGTTTTCAAGTAAAATAAATGCGCTGTCCTCGTAGATTGAATTAAATGTGTTTTTAGGAAATTTATAAAAAGGAAAAATCCAGGGAGTATTTATGTCACTTTTTTTAATAAGAACATATTTATTGCCAAGGAAATTAAATGCTTTTGGAAAGTATTTAAAACTTGGAGAAAAATCTACGCCAACCCTGCCAGGCGGATAGATGTCTCCATTCTGAATGGATCCTATGAATTCTCCGTATCTTGCTATATACAATGGATCATAGCCCTCATTTATTGGAACATGATAATAAACGCTTCCATCTGCTTTCATCCCTCCATAAATACGATAAGTATTATCAAGCGTCTGAAGCTTTTTAGTTATAGGAGTATCTCTGAAAATAGAATCTTTATTTGAGAAAATTTGCCATTTAGTCGAAAATCTGATTAAGTCAAAGGTTGTTAATATAAGAATTACTGCTAAAGAAAACATAATGAGCCTTTTATTTATAAGCCCCAATATTGTTATAAAAACCAAAGACATGAGCATAAATGAAGGGAGTATCAAATTTTTTATTGCAACTTTGTAATAAATAGGATCAATAATTTTTAATAACACTGGAATCCAGATTAGGCCAAATATAAATGAGCAAATAAACATCCAGGAAAGTATTTTTTTAGTCTTTCTGGATTTTAAATCAATTCTTAATTGATCGATTCCGTATCCAGCTAAAATTGATATCGAAAAACTAAAAATTACAAGAATTCTGCTTGCTGAGGAGGTAGAAAGAACTGGTATTTTTAATTTTACAATCAAATCTAGCAAAGGTGAATCAAGTGCGAGGATAAGTGAAATTAATCCTGTTATTGAGAAAAACAAAATGTATTTATTCCTATTTATAATTGAATATAATGCAAGTAGAAAAGAAATAACTCCAGCAAAACTATTCCATTCTGCATAATTTCCTAAAAAATTGTTTCTTGTTACGGGATTTCCATAAAAATCAGGAGCAATAATTGTGGGTAAATATTTGATTGGTAGTGCTTCTATTTTTTGAAAAGTGGAGCTTCTAACAGATGATAGATACAACTCGATTGATGGTAATATTTGAACTGTTGATATTAATATTCCAAATACTGAAAAAAGACTTGATTCAAATAAAATTTTTTTATCCTTGGTGTCTATGAATTTGAATATAATGTATGCAAAAATAAACAACGATAAATAAATGCTTGTTTGAAAATGACCACTAAAAAAAGACAGCGGAAAAGAAATTGTTAGCAAAAGAAGAAAGCGATATTTCTTTGTTATATTATATTTTTCAATTGCAAACAAAGCTAGTGGTAGAAAGCAGATAGCTAGGGCGAGGGTTGTATAGCTCATCCATGTGGTTATGAAGCCGCAAAACATAAAAGAGACTGCTGATAGACTGGAGCCAATCTCTGATCTTTTTAAGCTCTTGGCAAATAGATATGTAAATATGCCCGCAAGTAAAGGTTGAATAAGGACTGCTATAGCCCAAGCAAGATTGAAGTTAAAAATAAAATAAAAAATGTTTGTTGCAGAAAAAGGACTAGATTGATAGTTGGCTAGGTGTGGAGTTCCTGAAAAACTATAAGGATTCCAAAGTGGAACCTGGCCTTTAAATAAAGACTCAATTGTCAATTTTTTCCATGGCATAATCTGATTAATCACATCGGGTTGTGCGGGATTTTTAACAGGTCCCCAAAGATTTGGATAAGAAGACCAAAGAGAAAAGCTATTAGTTTGTAAATCTGCTGGGAAAGGATATTTATTATCTAAGATAAATGGTTTTGCAAAAATAATCCAAATAAATAATATAAATATAATTGGAAAAATTCTTTTTACCATTTATATTTACCAATCTTTAAGTAAGAGATAAAAATAAATAAAAGAGGAAAGATTATTGAAATTATTATTGATAATAAAGAAACAAAATTTGAAACTTTTCTTATCTTAGTATCTTCAAATTTGATAACTAAATCATGTAGTCCTTCGTCTAAATAAAATGTCATTACTCCCCTGTTTGCTGGATCCTGATATTCGATATTTGCTAAAGGTTTGTAGTTGTCGTAAATTTTCCATCCTGGAAAATATACTGTATTTTCTCTAAATCTAGTTTTTTTATCGTTAGATATAAGATACTCACGATAATTAGATCTTCTTATATAATTGCTTATTGTAGCTTCTCCGTCAATTATTTCAAAATTATTTTTTGGTAAAGATTCCATTGATCTCGTAGACCAGATTGGAGAGCTTTCCCCCGTGTCAGTGGTAGAGGGGAATCTGCCAATAAAATAGTTTTCATTATATGTCTTGTATTCTTTTGGATGCCAGAAAGATATGGTTGGGATAATTGCTAGAAAAATTATTAAAATTACAATTACATTTTTTGATTTAATATTTATCTTATCAAGCAAAATGGATCCTATAAGTGCTGTGCAAAATGTTGTAATCGTAAGTAATCTCCAAGGAAATTGAAGTTTTTTAAGAGTTGTAATATTTGACCAAATAAAATTTGATTCCTTAGTCATTAAAAAAATAGCAAAAAATAAAAATATAAGAGTTCCAGACAGAAGATATTTTGTTTTGTCTTTTGATTTATAAAATTTAAATAGGAATATGATTGCGCCGACAGTTAAAATTATTTCAATTATTCCAAGCTGCGTAGTTAATTGTCCGGTTCCCCCGTAGCTCCAATTGCCATATAAAATGTTTTTAATCTCTACGAATCTACTTGAATATTCATTTGAAGTAACGATATCACGCAAGGTATATTTGCCTTCGATAAAAGCTGGGAACCAAAAGAAAAAAGAATACAATAGGCCACATCCTAATGAGAAAAAACTTAAGATTAATTTTTGTTTTGATTTATCTTCGAAATATAGATACAAAGTATAAAAGATAATAAATGGAATAAAAAGAAGGCTAATTGCATTATGCGATAGAACGAGAAAAGCGAATGATATAGAACAAAAGATAATATTAAAATAATAAATTCTAATTCGAGATTTATTAATTTTGAAAATATTATATATAGCAAGAAGAGTTAAAGGCATAAATACAAAAGCAACATGTTCTCCTATTGCTCCTCGTACATATATGTCTACAAATCTATATGGGGCAAATAAATAAAGAATGGCTCCAGCACAAGCTGCATATCTGTTTAAAAATTTTGATAGCCAAAGATACATGAATATACCGCTTAGTGAGTATGAAATTCCAATCAGAAGTTTAAAACTATTGACGAAAGAAATGTCCAAAAAATGAAAGAGAGACATTAAATATGATGGCAAAGGATATAAAAACATTAAAATTGGATGTCCATATCCAAAGTTTAGATTACCTGCCCAACGAGGTACAATGTTTCCATCGCTTAAGCTTTGATAAAAATTTGCTACTCTTGCAACGTGATCAATGGAGTCATGAGTTATAAGTAATCCAGGCGTAAAGAGATTTAAAATAGGCAGGATTGAAAGCAGAAAAACTAATAAAAGTGTTGAGTTTTTTTTAAGATAGTCCACTTCAAATTATTTTTTTGATGAAAATTTAATATATATAATAGTTATTATAGTTATAAGTGAAAAAGCTGTTAGTGACATAAGTGGAATCGTAATAAATCCTAAAAGTTCTATTTGCTTTGTGGTACAAGAGATGCCCATTGTGCAAGGCGTAATGCTTTCGGGGATTAATTTGTAATACAAAAGATTGTGATAAATAGAAATTGCTAGTCCAATAATGCTTAGCGGAAGAATAAAAAATGGTAAATTTTTATCTTTTTTCCAAAGACCAACTGATGAGATCACGACCAATGGATACATGCAAATTCTCTGATACCAGCACAAAACACATGGTGGAAGCTTCATTACTTCACTAAAAAAAAGACTTCCCACAGTTGCGAATATTGAAATCACAAGTACAAATGGTAAGGCGTTTTCTTTAAAAAACTTCATGCTTAATAGTATAATCTTCGTATGGATAAATGTAAACATTTTGATGAGATTAAGAGTGTTATTCCAACTTCTGATGGATGTTCTGATTGCATGAAAAATGGAGACAAATGGTTTCATCTTAGGCTTTGCATGGAATGTGGATATGTAGGTTGTTGCGATAATTCCAAAAATAAGCATGCAGCGAAACATTTCAAGAGGACTAATCATTCAGTTATAAGATCATTTGAAAAAGGAGAAAGCTGGATGTGGTGTTTTATTGACGAAGAAACAAAACAATAACTATTGATAATATTCCACTTCTCTTACTTCTGAAGAATTGTTATATCCAAACTTTAAAATACCAGAGTAATAGAGGAGCGAAAAAATGATCGCACCAACTAATATATAAAATAAAACCCAATGCCATGCAATGACGTTTTTTGAATAATTTTTTCTTGGTTTAGCCATAATTATAGATAGGTTTCAGAGTTTAATTCTTTTTAAAAATAATTGCAAGTATAATTGCAATTACGACTCCGATCGAGGAAATTAAAAATCCAATAGACAAGGTTTTAATCCATTTATAGTTATTCATGTCCATAGGTATATTTTACACCTTTGTTATAATTAGTGGAATGAATTCACGAGAGATAAAAAATTTTTTTGGCAATAAAATAGTAGGAACAAAAAAGATGGAATATTTTATTTTGAGTGTTTTATCTGAAATGCCATCTGAAATTTATGAATATATTGCTAAAAATACTTGGTTTATTGGTTCATTTGATGATGCATGGGCATTTACCTTCACTGGAAATGATCTTAAAGAGAAGCATTTAATTTTTATTAGCGATGATCTTTTATCGCAATCTGCAAATCAAATCAGATACACGATTGCACATGAAATAGGGCATGTGATCTTAAAGCATAGAAATTCTGTATTTGAAACACAAACTAAAAAAGAAATAAAAAGACAAGAAAAGGAAGCGGATGAATTTGCAGCGAGTTATGTTAAATAGTTTTGTCTTTCCAATTCCACCATTTGAGAAGCTCAGGGTCTTTATTCGGAGTTTTTGAATAATAAACTGCGCATCTGAAAACATAAAGAACACATCTATCTATATTTAATCCTGTCTTCTTACAAAGATCTTTAAAAATTTTTTCAGGATTTTTGTTTTCCAGTTCACCTATTTTATAAATACCGAGACTATTTAAATCTTTTTCAATAGTTTTTCCAACGCCTGGAATTTCTTGTAGATTCATTTTTATATTATAACAACTTAACAGTGGTATAGTTAAGTTATGGAAACAGCGACGTTTGCAGGAGGATGTTTTTGGTGTACTGAGGCAATCTTCAAGAGGCTAAAAGGAGTTAGTTCAGTTTTGCCTGGCTATAGCGGAGGAGATGTCGAGAACCCTACTTATGAAGAAGTATGTAATGAGAATACTGGGCATGCAGAGGCCATACAGATTGAATTTGATCCAAAAGTTATTTCTTATGAATTATTGCTTAAAATATTTTTCTATATACATAATCCTACTACGATAAATCAACAAGGAAATGATGTCGGACCTCAATATAGATCGGTTATTTTTTATCATTCTGACGAGCAGGAAAAAATTGCAAATGAGATTATTCAAAAATTGAGTGAAGAAAATGTTTTCAAAAGACCGATTGTTACAAAAGTCGAAGAGTTTAAAAATTTTTATGAAGCTGAAGATTATCACAAGAACTACTTTGACAGGAATCGGGAAGCTCCTTATTGTGACATAACTATTGCTCCGAAGGTTCATAAGCTTTTAGAAAAGTTTAATAATGAAATTAAAGAAGAATATAAAGATTAGTTATTTGGAGAAAAGCATTTTTATCCCAACTATTATCAGAGTAATTGCGAATACTTTAGAAAGGATGTCTACTGGAAGTCTTACTGCAAGCTTAGCTCCGAAAAGGCTTCCTATCACAAAGCCTACTATTATAATGGCTGCAACTCTTAGATCTACATAACCTTGTTTATAGTAAGTTAATGCAGCGAGAAGTCCAATTGGAGGAATCAGAAGAGCAAGGGTTGTTCCCTGGGCCATTTTCTGAGACATTCCAAAAATAAATATTAATGCAGGGATAATTATAATTCCTCCTCCTATGCCAATAAGTCCACTTAGACCTCCAGCGATCAAGCCTAGAATGACTAAGCCAATCATAAAAATAATCTCCATATTCTGATTATACTATGTTAAAATATAAAAAGGAGGAAATATGGCTGTATCAAAAAGAAAAAGACTTGGAAAAGGTCAATTTGCTAAAAGAAAAAAGGGCATACGAAGAGGAACAGGAAGATAAAGATCTAATCCCTTTGTTTTATTGTTAATATACTTCAAGTAAAATCATTAATTCTGCCATAAATTTATGCTTGTTATGTGAGTCTATGTATGCTTAAATTTTAGGACAAATTTATGTTCAAGTTCCTAGCTGTATTAACCTTAATTTTTTCAATTTTATATATTCCAATTGTAGTTTATTATGCCTCACTTCTACAGGAGAGAGACCAAATAAGACAAAAAGTATTAGCATATAGTGTTACTTCAATTCCTATTCCTACAGAATCGCCAAAAAAAGAAAGTTTACTTCCAGAGATTGTAGATAAGAATTTTGGAGAATTTGGCGATGATTATGCTGTTGTAATTAAAAATTTAAAAACTGGTGAAGAATATAAATTTAATGAAAATAAAAAATATAATTCAGCTAGTCTTTATAAGCTTTGGGTAATGGCTATTGCATTTCAAAAGATAAAAGATGGAGCTTTTAAAGAAGAAATGATACTTAGCGGAAATCAGAATAAATTTGATGAGACCCTCTCTAGTTCGTCATCAGCGATTGTTGAAGTTCCAGGTGAGCCGCAAATTTCAGAAGAGCCCAAAATTGTCTCTATGAAGCTTATAGATGCAATCAATAAAATGATAGTTGTTTCAGATAACTATTCAGCACTTCTCATAGCTGCGAAGGAAGGAGCATTTTCTGTAACTAATTTTCTAAAAAATTATAGTTTCAAGAATTCAAACTTTAAATCTCCACCCCAAACAACAGCAAGTGATATTGCTTTGTATTTCGAAAAACTTTATAACGGAGAAATTGTAGATGAAGAAAATTCTACGAAAATGTTGGAAATATTAAAAAAGCAATCTATAAACGATAGGATTCCTGCCAATCTTCCAAAAAATGTAGTTGTTGCACATAAAACTGGAGAATTGTTTGGAGCAAAGCATGACGCAGGAATTGTCTTTAATAAAAATGGGGATTATATAATCGTAGTAATGTCTGACACTAAAGATCCTAAAATAGCTATAGAGAAAACTGCAAAATTTTCAGAAGAGATATTCAATTATTTTGAATCAGCGAACTAAATTCCTAATTGTCCCAATAGTATTAACCAAATTTTTTTAAATCCCGATGAATTTCTAGCATTTTTTTTATAATTTTCTTTCTTGTAATCCTTAGTTCCTGGAATCGGAGGATTTACCCATGCCGACAGAATAAGATATTTCCCTGAATCTGATTTTGTGGTAATTACCGTAACAGTGTAACTCCCAAAAATTTTATTTGATTTAGTTTTTCCTCCCTCAATTGTAGAGAATTCATCAGGATGATTTATTGTTTTTTCAATCCATGCTTGGGTTATTTGTCTTTCTTTGTTTCTCTTTAGCGCATGATTAGTCCAAATAATATCGCTCATTAGTTTAAAATTTTTACACTCTCTAGTATCTGGTCAAATTCATATTCAGAAACATTACTGTCAATTTTTAATTGGAGCGAAAGCCCTGGATATTTTGGATTTTTAGTATTAATAATTGCTCCAAGATATCCTTTGCCAGGAGTTCCTCTTATCGGGGTTTCTTTTTCTCCAAGTATTTTTATGATTTCAACGCCATTTAAATTAATTTTTTCTTTAAATTTTGCATTTATCAATTCGAATTTATCTCCTCCGACAGTTTTAATAAAGTATTTATTATTTTCTTTGCTAAATCCTTGAAAATCAGTAAAAGTCTCACTTGTTCCTCCCGCAAAATCACTTGATGTTCCTCTCACAAGTAAATTATTTCCACTACAGACTTCGTTTTCAGACTTTTCATTAGAAAAACAAACTATTGACCCTTTGTTGTTAGATTGAATAACTTTTTCTTCCCAGGCTCCTTGTTTGGATAAAGATTCAGGTAGTCTTAATTCAAGCCCCAAAGTTTTTAATTTATATGATTTCCATTCACCAGGATTATTAGGAATATCTTTTGCTGAGATTTTAACTTGATCTTTCAAATCTGCTTTTGATACTTCTTTTGAAGACTTATTTTTTCCGAAATAAATTCCACCAATAATAAATGCAACTAAGAATGAGATAATTAAAAAACCAATAAGGAAGTATAGCGACTTTTTTTTGGGATTCGATTGAGTATTTGCAGTATAACCAATTTGAGCTTTTTGATTTGTATTCACAAATAAATTATAGCAAAATTGACCATTTTATATTAAAATGCTTCTAGGCTTAATTTGAGCATAAAAAATGAAAAGTATATCTATTGTATTTCCAGCCTACAATGAAGAAGCAAATCTTGAACTAGTTTTGGCAGATGCTTTAGAAGTGGTTTCAAAGCTTAAGATTCCTAATGAAATCATTGTGGTTAATGACGGAAGTTCAGATAATACAAAAAAATATGTAGAAAGTCTTCAGAAAAAAAACAAAAATATAATTCTAATAAATCACGAAACAAATAAAGGTTATGGTCAAACTCTTTTGGATGGATTTAATGCGAGTAAAAATGAATGGGTATTTTTTTCTGATAGCGATAGGCAATTTGATTTAGCTGAAATTAATAAATTAAAATCATATACAAAAGAAGCAGATTTGATTATCGGTTATCGAGAAAATAGAAAAGATAATGGTATGCGAAAATTTAACGCATATCTTTTTAAATTAACTGCAAGAATGATTTTTAATTTAAAGTTTAAAGATATTGATTGCGCATTTAAGTTAATGAAAAAAGAAGTAATAGAGGAAATTGAGCTTAGCTCATCAAGCGCTTTAATAAATACAGAGTTACTTCATAAGTCGCAGAAGAAAAATTACAAAATAGTAGAAGTTCCTGTTACTCATTATCCTAGAACTCAGGGAAAAGCTACTGGTGCAAATCCAGTAGTGATAGGTAGAGCAATTAAAGAAGGTTTATATCTTCGAATAAAAAGTAGATAGCAAGTTTTTGACCTCGACAAAAAGCGAATTGATTTTTATGTAAATTGTGTATAATCAATTTGTATGGCTACAGAGGAGATTCTAAGAAATGTAAATCTTCGTTACAGTAATGATAAAAAGCCTGGAATTACCCGTAAAATAATTGGCGATAAGTTTGTTTATTTTAATATTCATGGGGAAAAAATAACTGACGTTGAGACGATTGATCGAATAAATAAGCTAGTAATTCCTCCAGCATATAAGAAAGTATGGATATCTCCTTATAGAAATGGTCATATTCAGGCAACGGGGTATGATGCTCGAGGTAGAAAACAATATAGATACCACCCCTTATGGATAAAAATGAGTCAAGGAGAAAAGTTTACTCAAATTACTAATTTTGCAAAAAAACTACCTACAATAAGAAATAAAGTGAAATATGACATGGAAAAGGCAGGTCTTCCTAGGGAAAAAATACTTGCGACAGTTGTTTGGTTGCTTGAAAATACTTTGATTCGAATTGGCAACGAAGAATACGAAGAGGAAAATAAATCATTTGGTTTAACTACATTGAAAAATAGACATGCTAAAGTTAAATCTAATAATACTGTGACATTCCAATTTAAAGGAAAAAGTGGTGTCTATCATAATGTGAGTTTTACAAATAAAAAAGTAGCAAAGGTGATAAGAAGGCTTAGGGAAATTCCGGGTCAAGATCTTTTTCAATTTACAGATGAGAATGGAGAAATTCAGGTAATTGATTCATATGATGTAAATGAGTATTTGAGAGAAATAACTGGGGAGGATATTACAGCAAAGGATTTTAGGACTTGGGGAGGAACACTTCTTGCCGCAAAACACTTTAATAGAATTGGCATATCTGAGGAGGAAAATATTATTAAGCAAAATATAGTAGATACGGTAAAGGAGGTTTCAAGTTTTTTAAGAAACAGACCTGCAACGTGCAAAAAATATTATATTCACCCGGCTGTAATTGAAACTTACTCAAAGGGATATGTGATTTCAAATGTTAAAGATTACCCGAATAAAAAATCTAAATATATAAATGTGAGTGGGTTGGGGAATTATGAGAATGATGTTTTAGCGCTTCTTACTTACTCTGCATAAAATTGTTGCCAAGAGCTTCAAAATAGTTGTTTAACTATAATAAGATAGGCAACAATTTTAATAAATTAGGATTTCTTAGCTTTAGCTTTCTGATCAAGCTCTTTTTTCGTAACATCGTACGAATATGTTGCTGGTACCATTGTCTGAGACATTTGTACCATTTGATACTGAACAAAGAAACCTACAGCACCAATAATAGCCCAGATTAATATCCAGAACCATGATTGTGCGATATAAGCGTTAATAAACGACAAGCCTAATTGACTTGGTGGAATTTGGCCAAATAGAACCAGAATTCCGGCAATAATAGCTGATGCTCCTGCGAATGCAGTAAGCCCAATTATATATAGTTTTGGCATGTCCACTCTCATAAAAGCAATTCCTACTGCAACTGCGACTACTGCTCCAACTATAAAATTAATAAATGGAGTATTGAGTCCGATTGCGTACATAAAACCTGCTCCTAATGCATAACCAATAGAAATACCGAATATCACAATAGCTAATGAATAAACCAAATAAGCTACTGCTGCAAATATTCCTCCAAGAACTAATCCTAAAATTAATCCTAAAGAAACTCCCATAAGTGGATAGTTTATAGCAAATTCTTTAACTATATCCATTCCGAGCCAAAGACCTGCTAAAAATCCAACAATTGGAAGAAGAATTCTAAAAGCGGCATATCCCATGAAGACTAAACCAAGACCTACTATTACTGCTAAAAATGCAAATAATAATGCTTCCATATTTTCACCCCCTCTCTTATTGGATAATACGACTTTTAGCCACCAAATACAATAGCATAAAGAGTATAAAAAGGTCTCAAATTTTTCTCACAAAAAAACTTCAATCAAAAAATAATTTTTAAATTGAAGTTTTTTAAAATTAGATTCCCAAAATTTGTTTTTTCTTTGCATCAAACTCTTCTTGAGTAAGAATCCCTTTGTTTTTCAAGTCATTAAGTTGCTCAAGTTGAGCTGTCATGTCATCCTGAGGAGCAGCTTGAACTGAGTCGTCGTATTGTGGTTGGGAATTTGCTGCTGTTTGCTGTTCAATAGCTTGTCTTTCAGCTCTATTTTTTCTAGCTCCTGAGACTGCACTTACTGCAACTGCTGCGCCAACTACACTTCTTCTTCGCATTGCGCGTCTTGCCATCATAATTAAATCACCTCCTTGCAAGCAAAATTATATACTTTTTGGTTTAGATTTTAAAGCTATTACTTTTGATCCCACAATTGCACCTAGTAGTCCCATTGCTGCAACTAAAATAAAATTTAATGGAATCATTGCTAAAACTAATATAAAACCAAGTATTGGTGGAAGCATGGCTGTCATCATTCCAGAGGTTGCACCTATAGTGATTCCAGGGCCTCCAAGAATTGGGTGAATTTCTGTAAGAATTAGACTCATTGCGACAGCCATGAATATAGAAGGGAATACAAGTCCGCCTTTATATCCTGCAGGAAGAGACCAACTTGTAACAATAAATTTTGAAATAAGAATTATTACAAGAATAATCAGAGGATATGGTCCATTCTCCATAAGTAATGATGAGCCTTCTTTTCCGCTGAATTGAATAGTAGGTCCTCCTATGAAATATAATACTCCAATTACTCCACCGAAAATTGCTGACGAAACTATCCAATGAAACTTAGAATCAACATGCTTGGCTATAGATTCAAATTTATTTATTAATTTTTTAATTAAGAATGCTACTATGGCTCCAAGAATTCCAAGAAAAAATGCACCAATGAGATCCTGAATGGTGTAACTGGATCCAGTTGGTATTGTTCCAAAGCCGATATCACCATTTTTAATTATATATAAAGAAATGTACGTTGATAGCCCTGCGATAATTGGAGGAATTGTATGCATAACAACAATTTTCTTTTCTTTTTTGTAAAGCATAAAAATAGGAATTAAGATAGGTAACAAAGAGCCAAAAAATCCCACTAGCAAGGCGCCTACGCTTGAAATTAGAAATAGCTTAGCCGCGTCCATTCTCTTTGCTTTTTGAGCAATTAAGATTCCTATTCCTGAACAAATTGCTACCAAAACTCCTTCTGGACCTAAAGATGCTCCAGCCAATAGACCAACACATCCAATGGTAAGTATTTTTATAATCTCATTAATATTAGTTGGTTTAATCTCATCGTCACCTATTAGGTCTGTTTCCGCTTGGCCAATTCTTTTTTTCTTTAACGATAAGATTACGGCTGAGAAAATTATGCTTAGAAAGATTGCTGTAGGGATAACCAAAATACGATATTTATTGGTTTGAAGAACGGTATTCCATAGAAAATCAACTCCCTTAGTGTCTATGAATTCTACAAACAAGAATGCCACAGTAACCAAAAGGCCAATAAAAGCAGAAGCTGCAATTAGTTTTATCTTTTCCATGAGGTCTTATAATTATAGCAATTATTTAACTTTTCTTTGGAGCTAGGAATACATTTGCTAAAAACCCAGTAAGAGTTCCTACTAATCCAATTCCAACAGCCATAACTAGAACTCCGATTACTCTTCCCCAATTTGTAACAGGGAAACGATCGCCATATCCAACAGTAGTTACAGTTACAATAATCCACCATATGGCATCACTTGGTGTTTTTATATTTCCATTTGGTGCGTTTTTTTCAACTCCTAAAATAGCAATTCCGGCGAATTCCAAAAGTAAAATAATAAGAAGAAATATTGTTAAGAGTGCACTTCCTCCACGATTATTTAAAAATTCTTTAATAAGTCTTTTTGCTCCATATTTTTTTGAAATTCTATAAACTCTAAGAAGTCTAAATACTCTAAGAACTTTAAGTTGCTCGAAAGGAAGACTCGCTAAAAGATCTGCCCACCCAAAATCTCTAAAGAAATAGTGCTTGCGATCTGGAGCCACATAAATTCTATAAGTAAAATCAGTAATAAAAATCATACTGAAAATTGCATTCATAATACCTAAAATGCCTTTCGCATTTGTCGCATAAGATGGAAGAAAGAAGATTAGTACTAAATTAAAAATAGAAAGTATCGAAAGCGCAGCAATAAATAGCTCGTATGAAGCATTTTTTAGTTCTCCGGCCGGCTCTTTCTTGATTTGTTTTTTCTTCGCCATAATTTATTGGGGAATATTATCATATCGCGCGCTTAATTGCTATAGGTTTAATTAGTTCAAGTACTTTTCGATATTCTCCAAGTGTTCTTCGTAAGTTTCCGCACAGTGAATATTTCGACTTCTATCATGAAGGTAAAAGTAACAATCTGTTTCTTCAGGATTAAGTACTGAGTCGATTGCTGCTAGTCCTGGGTTTGAGATCGGGGTTGGTGGAAGTCCAGCATATTTATAGCTATTGTATGGGGAATCAATTTCTCTTATATCTTTTCCAGTTATTTTTGGCCACCATGTTTCACTACCAGTGGTTTTGCCCTTAGCGTATTGAATTTCTGCATCTAGTTGAAGCTTATGGTCATCTTCAAGTCTATTCCAAATAACTCCTGAAATAATTTTCATGTCATCATTTCCTCCAGCTTCTCTTTGAATCAAAGATGCAATTTTAAGAGCAGTTGTCCATTTAATGTTTTTCTGTGTAAATTTATTAAGGTATGGAGCAAATTTATCATTAAAATTTGCAATCATTCTGTTTGCCACTTGAGTTGGAGTTTCATTTACTGGAATTAAATAAGTATCAGGGAAATAAACGCCTTCTTTGTAGTCAGTATTATTTTTCGCGTAGACATTATTCCATTCATTAATTTGATTTTTATTCCATTTAAGTTTTTTTGCAAGTCGTTCACCGATCTGTTCTTTTCTTAGCCCTTCAGGAAAAGTTATAGATATAAGATCTGGTCCATCGTTGAGCTCGTGAATAATTTTAAAACTGCTCATATCATTTGAAAAATAATATCCTCCGGTTTCTATTTTATTATTTCCAATTAACTTATATATAAAATTAAATGCAGTAAATGATCTTATTAGATTTTCATCATCAAGCTTAATTGCCGCTGCATCTGGGCTTTCTGAATCAATCATAACTAATATTTTTTTTGATTCATTACCAGCAGGTCTAAATGGATTTGCATAGAATGCGGTTAATGCTAGCCCTAAAATAGCTACAATAAGTGCGAAGACTTTTTTCATGGAGACTAATTATAGCAAAAGAATATTAAATTTAGATAACAAGCAGAATAATTTAATTAGTGTCCCAAGGATTCATTAGCTGAAAATAATTGCCATCAGGATCAGCTAGGGTTGCGATCCATGCACCTTGCATTTCATATGGCTCTTTTATTACAGTGGTCCCTTCAATTTTTTTAATTCTTTCAAATTCTTCTCTTACTTCCATGGTTTCAAAATTTAAAATTATTCTCTGAGGTTCTTTTGCTTTTCCTTTAACTTCGGAATGTTCTCCTACTGAGAAAAAAGTATTTCCCAATTGCCATCCATACCATTTTCCCTCTTCCATCTCAGGATCTTTTTCAAATACTTTTTTATAATACTTCCCGAGAGCATCAGGATCATGTGTTCCAATCATTAAGTTTCCAAAATTAAGCATGAAGACATTTTAGAAGTATTTAATGAATTTATCAATATGAGTTTTGTAAGAATATTCTATGTTATTTTTGATCATATATTTTATAATAATCGAATTTTTTAATTTCTTCATCTGTAGGTGGTTCAAAAATTTCAATCCATTTATCCATTTTTTTCATATCCATTTCAAAATCATTTTCAGATGGACTGGCATTTCTACTGTGCAGTCTTTTAAGGATTACATCTTTTGGAGCATTTAGAAAATGAAGTTCTGCCTTTAAATTTACAAACTTTATTGAATCAAAATACTTTTTTCTATCATCAATTGTCCAAAATCCATTATCAAGAATTACGTTATTTCCAAGCTGAGCAAGATTTAAGGCATGTTTTAAAAGAAGTTTTTCCATGGGATCGCGAAGTCTGTCAATTTCTTCAACATCAGATTTTGATTTAATAACTCCAATTATCCACTCATCTGCGTTTAAAGCAACCGCATTTCTTTCGATTTCAAGCTTTTTCGCAAGAGTGGTTTTTCCAGAACCTGGAAGCCCACAGATCATAATTATCGTTCCTTTTTCCATGGAAAAATTATAGCAGAAGTTTTTTAGTTAATTTGTAGTTGGGTGAAATCGCGAATATGTAGATCCGCGTT
The DNA here is from genome assembly GCA_964637955.1 of uncultured Gammaproteobacteria bacterium. Taxonomy (GTDB): domain Bacteria; phylum Patescibacteriota; class Microgenomatia; order Levybacterales; family UBA12049; genus 2-01-FULL-39-10-A. The sequence goes on from CAZWXQ010000004.1 coordinate 160,559, forward strand.
TGATAAATCTTTAGATGAGTGCGTAGTTAAGATTCCAATAACTTTCATGCCGGCACTTTTTCCGGACTGGATGCCTGGAGGGCTATCCTCGAAAACTACACAGCGAGCGGGATCTACTTTTAGTTCTTCGGCAGTTTTTAAATAAATTTCAGGATGTGGTTTTCCATGTTGCACATGTTCTTCTCCTAGAATTAAGTCAAAAGAATCAGTGAGTCCTAGCGCATCAAGTCCAAATTTTCTGTTGGCTTCATTTGCAGTTGTAGCAATTGCAAGCTTTAAACCTTTTTCTTTAAGTTTGGCAATTAAGTCTTTTAGTCCTTCAACTTCTTTTATATCTGGAGCATAGAGTTCTCTGTAAACTGATTCTTTTTCGGCTCCATATGCCGCGATTTCTTCAGGAGTTAATTCTTTTCCAAAAAGCTCTGGAAGAATCTGATCATTTTTCTTTCCTGAAAATCTTACTTTAAATTCTTCCTCAGTGAAGTTAAGTCCATGGCGTTTAGCAAATTCAAGCCAAGCCTTTTTATGATGACCCATGTTATTTATCATGGTCCCATCCATATCAAAAATAGCAGCCTCAATTCCTGTAAGATCTAGAACTTCAGTTTGCATTTGCTCCATAGCCTCATCCATTAATAAATTATAGCATTAATTATTGGTTATATTTATGAGGTCCAATTATTATGTTTGGCTCTGCCCGACCTAGTTCATCGGTATCCATTCCATATCCTTGGACCCAGACGTCTGGTATTGTAAAGCCTACATAGTCCGCATGAATATTTATTTCTCGTCTATCAGGTTTATCAAGAAGAGCAAAAGTTTTTACAGATTTGCATCCATCTTTTTTTACTAAATTTATAATTGTATTTAGACTTTTCCCAGTATCTATAATATCGTCAACGATCAAAATATTTTTATCTTTTGGGTGAATATCCATGTGGTGAATTATTTTAGCAGCTGAAGAAGAAATCGTTCCGCTTGGATAGCTTTTTAGTGTCATAAATGTAATTGATAGATCTGTAAGTCCGGCGACATGAAGTTCCTCGGAAAGATCGTTTGTGATTTTAAATGCACCTTTAAGTACACTTAAAATTAATAATTCCTTGTTTTTATAGTCATTAGAAATCTCTTGAGCCAATTCTTTAACGCGATCGTGTATTTGAGATTTTGTAATAATGATTTCGCCTGGATTGTATTCATTTTTATTTTTAAAAGCAATCATTTTTATTTGTTTAGTTTTTCCTAAATCGTTTTATAGCTCTCTCATTAGCTTTTCTTTTTTCTTCTTCCCGGTTTTTTGGGGCGGCAGTAGTTTTTAAATCTAGGAGTAAATGAGATGCGGTGTGAGCAATTTCCTCAACTGCAAGATTAAATGCTTTTTCGTTAGCTTCGGAAGGAGAATTAAATCCTGAAATCTTTCTAACGAATTGAAGAGAAGCAGCATGAATTTCATCATTTGTCGCATGAGGTTCAAAATTATAAAGTGTTTTTATGTTTCGACACATGGGGAGATTATATCAGTTTATTTAATTTTTTTTGAAGTTAAGAAATAAAGAAAGACAAAATATAGTAATCATAATGCTTTGGCATATTATACACACTGGGCAAACAACGCTTAGCTTAAAAAGCTCAATATATGCTATCGATAAACAAAATAATAATCCGAAGCTTGAAAAAATTAAAATAGTTTTTCTTTTTCTAAGGGATGCCGAGACTAAAATACTTATGTAGCCGATAAGGCCAATTAATGGGGTAGGTATTCCAAAAGTTTTTGAAACAGTTCCGCTAATTATTGCTTCACAGTTAATATTGGAATTGATATTGCATGGTTGGATTGATGATTTAAAAAACTGTTCCCATAGAAGAAAGATTGCAAGTGCTATTCCTAAAAAAGAAAGCAACATAAATATTTTGTAAATATTTTGCACAGTCATAATTTGAAGATAGTACTAAATTAAAATTATTTCCATGATACAGATCAATAGATGTAGTAGAATTGTTTACTAAATATGAAAAATACTATTTATATATGGAAGAAGTTAGGGCTCACGCCATTTGAGGTAGTAGAAAAATTTAAAGAAAAAAATCCAGAGTATAAAAATGAAACTATTTCTTATGCCGGAAGACTTGACCCGATGGCAGAAGGGATTTTGGTTTTGCTTATCGGAGCAGAAAATAAAAATAGAGAAAAATATTTAGATCTTAAAAAAGAATATGAATCAGAAATAATTTTTGGAATTTCAACGGATACATTTGATAGTTTAGGATTGATTCTGAATTTAAATTTAAAAGAAATTGCAACAGAAGAAATTAAAAAAGGATTGAAATTATTTGTAGGAAAACAGAAGCAAATTTATCCACCATATTCCTCTAAGGCAATTAATGGAAAACCGCTTTTTTGGTGGGCTAGAAATAATAAACTTGATGAAATAAAAATTCCAGAAAGAGAAATCGAGGTTTATAAAATTGAATTGTTGGATTCTGAAATGATTGACGTTAGTAAATTGGTAGAGAAAATTATAAATAAAATTAAATATATAAATGGAGATTTTAGACAAGATGAGATAATTGATTGTTGGGAAAATTTTAAAAGAAAAAATGTCGAGAGAGAATTACTTAAAGTTAAAATAAGGGTAAATTGCTCAACCGGGACATATATCAGAAGAGTTGCAAATGATTTAGGGGAAAAGCTTGATTCATATGCATTTGCATATTCAATTAAAAGAACAGGTATTGGAGATGTTTCGGAAAAAGATTGTTTAAGAATTATTTAGGGATTGCCAATCCATTAACGAATTTCACATTTGGAATTTGGGGATCCACTAAAATTTTACTAGATCGGTTTCCTCCGCCGATAACTATTTTTTCGTTAACTAAAACCTCATTATCTATTAAGACTAGGGATATTTTCTATTCCAAATACTGTGAATCCGCCAATTTGCATTTGAGTAAGTTCTTTTGTTTGATCTGGCGTAGCAAATGATGCTTTCTTAATTTCTAAAACACCATAAACCTTATGATTTACATCAAGTTTGGTTGGAGCGAGAGCTACGCAGACTGCGAATTTAATAAGGTCTGATTTTCCTGCAATAAGTATACTATTTGCAGATTGATTAAGAGAGAATCCATTATTTTTCGCAAAACTGATATGTGTCTGTAAAATTTGGTTATCCTTTAATAAAGGTAAAACCTTGGAATCAAGTTTATTATCAATCAGAAAATGAGTAATGATTGGGATGATCTCTTAAACATTCTTCCATTCTGTCAGGTGAAGGAATAGTATCTATTCCCTCTGTGGGAATTTCGGTTAAGCCAGCGATAAGAGCAGGTAAGTTTTCGGTAATAAAATCTGCTCTTAAGCTTTTTCTAATTTGGACCTGATCATCTAGATGGACTGGTCTGTTGGTAATGTTTGGTACATTATGTGCAGCGGCAGCTAGTTCAAGCATTTTTTCAGCTTTATCCGAAAGAGGTTCTATAAAAAATCTTTCTCCAGTTTTTTGTCCTTCCATACCTGGTTTATATCCCATGACTACTCGAAAGTTGTGAGTAGATCTGATAATACTTCCAGCTGAAAAAGGAGGGAGATCTAGCGGATCAACTCTTGTTTCCATATAGTAATTATATCAATTCTTTGATGGGAACGTTTTGTCTTACTTCTTCAAAAAATCTTGTATCAAAATAATAAATATTATCTGGAGCTATCTTTACATAGATCCAAGTAGGATTGTTTAAATATTCTTGCATGTCTGGGCCATATCCTGCTCTTCCGTAATAGGTTTTGCATGCAGCTTCAACTTTATCTTTATCTTTATCTGTTAATATTCTTGCAGCTCCTTCAATTTGAATTCCAACAATATCTTTTGTTTGAGAGGTGCTAAATATAGACATTGAGACTCTCGGATTATTTTTAATGTTTTTCATGTGACGAGAAGAAATCTGAGAAATAAAATAAAAATTATAATTTTTGTCACAGGCAAAATAAACTGGGTTTGACCAAGCTCCTTTGGGGTCGATTGTGGCAATTGTGCAGAAGTTGGTTGCGCTTAGTCCTTCTTCAATATATTTTTTCCAATCAAAATCTTTTTTCATAACGCGATAATATTAAGCTATTTTTTCTTTTTTAAGTTTTCTTCGAGGCGGAATTTAGTTACCTTTTTAATTAATTCATATGGAATTTCTTTATCGTTTGAAAATTGGAGAGTTCCTTTACCAGTTCTGTATTGTTTTAATTCTTCCTCGAAAGCATTTATTCCGCTTGGTGCAGGGAAAAATCCTATATGTTTTTTAAAAGCTGCGAAGTGTACAAGGTTTCCATTTAAATAAAAAGTGGGCATTCCATATACTATTTTTTCTGTAGCATCAGGTGCTGTTTCGTGAATAACATTTCTTATTGCCACAAGCTTTAATTGTGTTTCTTGTGGAAAATCTTTTATGTATTCGTCAATTGATTTGTATGTTTTCATTTAGAATATGTTAGAAAAATATTACCATTTTTAAATACTTTTTTACTTTTAAGTTTAAGATTAAACCCTTTTGTCAGATCTTTAAACATTGGTGTTCCTTCTCCAAGAACAACAGGATTAATTATAAATCTATATTCGTCAATTAGTCCTAAATCTGAAAACTGACATACTATAGTTCCGCTTCCAAAAATTACCATGTCTTTTTTATTTTTCTTTTTTAAATCTTCAATCTCTTTTTTATTTATGCTGTTCAAGAGAGTTGAATTTTTCCAGTTAACTTTTTTTAGTTTTTTTGAAAAGACAATTTTTTTGGCGTTATCAATAATTTTTGCAATTTCTTGGTCATCTTTACTCACTTCTGGATTATTTACAGCTGTTGGCCAAAAATCTTCGAACAATTTATAAGTTCTACTTCCAAAGATTATGCTTCCAAATTTCTTGGTATGTTGAACGGCAAACTTATTAAATTCATCATCTACTCTGTGCCATGAAATGTCATGATTTTTTCCTTCAAAAAATCCGTCAAGAGATAAAAGATTAAAAACTACAATTCTTGCCACAATCGGAGTATATCAAATCAAGATTTTTATAATTTTTATTCAAAAATATAGTTTATAGCTATTGCGTTTTAAGACCCACGACATTATTATTAATTTATGGCAAAGATCGCATTCTTCGATGTAGAGAATTCAGAAGAAGAGTACTTTAAACAAAATTTATCAGACCAAGAGCTCTATTTTTCAAAAGATCCTCTAGAGGATGGAAGAGAGTTTGATTCAGAAATTTTTAATGCGGAGGTAGTTTCTGTTTTTACATTTTCTAAAGTTCATAGAGAGATGCTTGATAAATTCCCAAACCTTAAATACGTAACTACCAGATCAACTGGATTTGATCACATAGACCTTGAATATTGTAAGTCGAGAGGAATTTTAGTTAGCAATGTTCCTACATATGGAATGCATAGTGTCGCAGAGCATACATTTGCTTTGATTCTCGCAATCTCTCAAAAAATAGTTCCATCAGTTGATCGCACAAGGCGTGGAGATTTTAGCCTTGAAAACTTGAGGGGATTTGAGCTTTATGGAAAAACATTGGGAATCGTTGGTACAGGAAACATAGGAAAAGTTGTGGCTGAGATTGCCTTAGGTCTTGGAATGAAAGTAATTGCATATAATAGACATGAAGACGATGATCTTAAAAATAAAGGCGTGGAATTTAAAGATTTAGATAGTGTGCTTGGTTCATCAGACATCATAACGCTTCATCTGCCATATAATAAAGATACCCATCATATTATTAATCTAGGAAATATAAATAAATTTAAAAAGGGAGCTGTATTTATAAATAATGCTCGCGGAGGCTTGGTCGAAACTCAAGCAATTTTAGAAGCTTTAAATCAGGGAATATTTTTGGCTGCAGGACTTGATGTTTTGGAGGAAGAATTTGGAATTCGAGAAGAAAGTGAATTAATAACATCTAAATATATTGATAATAGAGATCTTAAAACAGGTCTTTTAAATCATATTTTGCTCGACCGTGATGATGTTTTGATAACTCCACATAACGCATTTGATAGTAATGAAGCAGTTGCTCAAATTCTCGAAACAACAGTAAAAAATATTAAATCATTTGCTTCTGGAAATGCAGAAAATCTCGTTGGCGTTGATAAATAACTTGCGAAGAAAAGTTTTTTCTAATAAACTAAATCTAAGATGGTAAAAGTCGCGATAAATGGATATGGTCGAATTGGAAGAGTAGTGCATCGCGTAATTCTTCAGAGTCATAAAGATGATATTGAAATAGTTGCAATTAATGCTGGATCGTCTACAGATCTTCAGGGTTGGGCACATCTTCTTAAATATGATAGTAACTACGGCACTCTTGATATGGAAGTGTCTGTAATAGAAGAAGAAAAAAATGAAGAAAGTCCAAATGCCAGAATAGGACTTTTGGTGGTAAATGGACATCAGATTTCAGTTTTTTCTCAGAAAGATCCGACTCTTCTTCCTTGGGGAGATTTGGGAGTAGATGTAGTAATTGAATCTACTGGCCATTTTTTAACTACCGAAAAAGCAATGGATCATGTTAAAGCGGGTGCAAAAAGAGTTGTAATTTCTGCTCCAGCCAAAGATGATACCTCTACATATGTTATTTCAATTAACGACCATGAGTATAAAGGGGAAGAGGTAATTAATAATGCGTCTTGCACCACAAATTGTATAACTCCAGTTGCAAAAGTTTTAGAAGATGCTTTTGGAATTGATAAGGCAATGATGACTACTATTCATGCTTATACATCAGATCAAGAGCTTCAGGATGGTGGACATAAGGATTATAGGCGTGCAAGAGCTGCAGGAAAAAATATAGTTCCTACTACAACAGGTGCCACTCAAGCTGCAGCAAAAGCATTACCTAATCTTACAGATAGATTTGAAGGGTTATCAATTCGCGTGCCCGTATCAGTTGGGTCTCTGTCAGATTTTACTTTTCTACTCAAAAAAGAAACAAGCGTTGAGGAAGTGAATGAGGTTTTAAAGAGGGCTGCGGATAGTGATCAGTTTAGAAAATATCTTGCAGTTACTACTGATCCAATTGTATCTTCAGATGTTGTAGGGGATAGTCATTCATCAATTGTAGACTTATCTCTTACTCAAGTTGTTGCGGGAAATATGGTTAAAGTGGTTGCATGGTATGATAACGAGTGGGGATACAGTAATAGATTAGCTGAAGAAGTAGTGCTTGTTGGAAAAAGTATTTCTCAGTAAATTAATCTCACCTAGATAAGATGACAGATCCCATTGCAATTAAAGACCTAAGCTTAAGAAAAGAAATCAGAAATAGTAAAAGGAAAAATTTTAAAAAAGATTTTTTTGAACTTTTAAAAAGAGCATCTAAAACGAAGTATCATTTATAATTTTCTTTTTGAACCACATTAAACTCAATAGCATTAAAAATGTTTAAATTAAATACCTGTTTAGGTTCGGTTAATAAGTTTCCGTTACTTTGTGACATCAGATACGTAAGTGATTTTGAAATTCTCCAAGCAGTTTTATAAGTAACACCAAGTTCCAATTGTAATTTTCTTATTGAAATTTTTCCCCAAGAATGTGTCATTAAAAACATTGCATAAAACCAAATAGGAAGGGGCGTAGTAGATTTTTCAAATATAGTGCCTTCTAATGGGAACACTTGGTTTCTGCAAATTTTACAAGAATATGCTTTTCTATTTTTTATTTTATAGTGTTTGGTTTTTCTTTTGCATTTGATGCAGTGAATTCCTTCAGGAAACTTTAACCTTTTAATTTCTTCTAGGCATTCATCATCTGTTGGAAATCTTTCTAATAACTCTGATAATTTAAATTCTTGCATATAAATTATTAAAAAACTTAATTTAAAGTATTTTAAAGCTAATTACGTGTTCTGATGGGATATATACAAAAAATACATATTGACCTTTTATTTCAGTTCTGATTATATTAATTATAACTCAAATTTTAAATATACTAAATTTGAATATTAATGAGAGAAAGAATTTATCACTATTTAGATTCCGCAATTACAGTTACATTATTAATCATAGCTGGAGTAACTCCGCTTTTAATGTTTAATCAGACTACTGAGTTTTATGAAATTCCCAAATTAATATTTCTCATCTTCACTACAGTTCTTTTATTGGGACTTTGGGTTTTTTCGTGGATTTTAAAAGGAAAGATTTCAATATCAAGAACACCACTTGATCTTGCGTTAATCTTTTTACTTTTAGCTGTGATAGTATCGGCATTTTTCAGTCCAACAAGGCTAATTTCAATTTATGGAAATCTTCCTAGGGTTCATGCATCTGCAGTTGCATGGGTGATGTATATACTATTATACTTTTTAGCTGTTTCTCACTTCAGAAAATTTAAGAATATTAAATATTTACTATACGTTTTATGCGGAACAGGTGTAGTTCTTTCAATTATATCATTGTTATCCTATTTTCAAATATTCCTTCCAATTTCATTTGCAAAATCAGTAAACTTCACTCCCACTGGTTCATCGTTCTCAACAATTGCATATTTAATGATGCTTATTCCGCTACCGATCTTATCTTTGGTAAATAGAAATAAGTATATGCCATTTCCTTTGGCAGCAGCACTTGCTACATTGTTTGGAACAGTAATTGTATTAATAAGTTCTGTTCCATACATTGTTGTGTTAGCTCTAATTTTCGTAGCTTGTCTATTAATATCAAGGCCACAACAGGTTAAGAGTAATTTCAAATATTTTGTGGGTCCAGCAGTAATAGTTGCGTTATTTGCAGTCTTAACATACTTACCTTTAACCGGACCATTTGGTTATTTCCACAATTTGGGAAACAATTTTCCAAAGGAAATTCAATTATCACTACCAGTTTCTTGGAAGGTAACAGCATCAACATTTAGAGATGCTCCATTCTTTGGAACTGGTCCATCATCTTACTCATTTAATTTCACATCTTATAAGCCAGCAGAGTTCAACACGCTTCCATATTGGAATTTTTCATTCGATACTGCATATAATGAAATCTTCCAACTACTAGCAACGCTTGGATTGTTTGGCCTAGGTGCATTCGTAGTAGTTTTGGCGATCGTTCTAAGAGCAAGTAAAAGAAATCTTTCATTCAGATCCAGTGACACAGTTGAAGAAAATGAAGCTCCAGTTATTCTTCCTGCATTAGCGTTGTCAGCAATTGTAGCAGTAGTATTATTAGTACTTCATGCAACAACACTTGTTTCAATTGTCATGACGCTCTTTATTTTTGCAGCATTCATGATGGCTCAAAAGCCAATAAGAGAAAAGGTAACAGAATTGTCACTAGGTATTAAAGCAACAACTTCAGGTGGTAGATTTGATTTATTCCCAGTATTGGTTTTCGGACTGTACTTGGTTGTTGCAGTTTTCTTTTTGAACAGAGCGGTAAAGGCTGTTGCAGCAGACTACTATCACAGACAAGCTTTATCGCAGTCTCTTAAAGATGGATCATTAACATATAAGTATCTCCAAAGAGCAGAATCGTTAAATCCAAACGTTGCTTTGTATAGAGTAGATATGGCTCAAACTAACTTTGCGCTTGCAAACGCAATTGCTCTTCAAAAAGGCCCAACAGAAGCAAATCCACAAGGTACATTAACTGACAACGATAAGCAGACAATTCAGACATTGCTTTCACAAGCAATCAATGAAGGAAGAATGGCTGTAGCATTAAGTCCAAGATCGGCTGCAAATTGGGAGCTTCTTGGTTCAATATATAGAAATATCACAGGAGTTGCCCAAAATGCTCTTGAATTCTCACTTGCTTCATATGGCCAAGCTATTCAAAGAGATCCATTAAATCCTGCTTTAAGAGTTAATGTTGGAGGAATATATTATGCAGGAAAGAACTATCCATTGGCTGTTAGATTCTTCTCTGATGCTGCAAACCTCAAATCAGATTATGCAAATGCATATTATAACTTAGCAATTGCAATGAGAGATAATAATGATCTAGCAAATTCTGTATTAGTTGCTCAGCAATTAGTAAATATGTTAAGTAAAGATACAAATAGTAATGACTATAAAACAGCAATTGCACTTCTTGCAGATCTAAAATCAAAACTTGAAAGTCAGCAAGCACAGCAAGCGAGTCAGCAATCGGTAACTACAAATCAGTCTACTAGTGCTTTGCAGAACCCAAATTTACCAAACGTAACAACTCTAGATAATCCGCCAACAGTTTCTCCAGCGCCAACTGTAAGACCTAATCCAAATTCGAATTTACCAAGACCAACAGTAACTCCAGCAAGAAGAATAACTCCAACTCCATAAATTTAAAGAAGATTAAATCTCACTCCTTTTACTAAATACTTCCTGTTCATCTATTGGACGTCCCCCTAGTTTTTCCATGATAGTATTTGTAATTTTTAATGCCTCTTTAGGATCCTGTGTGAATACAAGTGTTTCAAATAGAACGATATTTTTTTTATAAAAATCTTCTCCGTAAATAAGATTAATTTTATCCTCTAAGCCCTGCTGATCTTTATTGAAATATATTTCCGCAAGTTCCGGTTCTGAGATTTTTTTACTTAACTCTTCAATTACTTTGACCAATAGCGGATAGCCTAAATTAGTTTCTGTTTTAAGGCTAGTTTTGATAGTATTTCTTGCAAAGTATTCCGTGAGACCTTCTTCAAAAAAAGTACTCTCAAGTCTTTTGTCAGAATTAAAGCTAGTAAAGTGTAAATACTCGTGACATAAATATTCAAAAAAGTCAGCAATTGAAGTAGAAGAGGAGTCATTAATTATTACCTTTATCGATGCGGGGGGTTCAAAAACTCCAAGCTCAGAAGGAATGTTATTTGTTGAGAAATCTATTAACTGTTTTTGAGCCTTAAAATATGAATTATAAAATTTATATTCTTTAAGAAGTTTTTCATTATCAGCTAAATTCTGTGTGAGATTTTTTTCTTGATTTTCAGATTCTTTAAATTTTTCTTCCCATTTCTTGTTTATTTCCTCACAGAACTCTTGAGTATTTTTAGGTGTAAAAACATTTAATTTATATGTGCCTTCGGAAAGACATTTATTATATTCGTTATCTCTATCTTTTAATACTGATTTCTTTGAGGTTGAAGATAGTATTATATCAGCACGACCTTTTTCAATATCAGCAGATAATGATGAGATTGCTGCATCCGTTTTATTTATTTCTATTTCTACTTTTGTTAGCTTATTTTTAGCATCATTATCTCTAAAATTATTATAAGAATTTCTGTTTAAAACGGTAACTTGTGGATTTGATTTTATAAATCTTGTAGGAAAATAGCTTTTAATTATTTGATAACCGATTAGTGGACTTAGTATTTTCATGTCATCTTCATTAACACTTTTAACTATGAGTGTATTATCTAAAAATAATAAGTTTGATTTCGTATTAACAGGTATAATTAATAAATCCGGAATGGCAGAAAGAATTTTGTTTCCATAAAAATTATTTGTTCCGGAAGATGCTTTTGCAATTGCTTTAACTTCACTTTCTGAGCCTTTGTCAGAGGTAATTATAGTTGGGGGTTGGTCATTGTCTTTGATTGCCAATACAATATCTGAAATTTGTGTTTTCACTCCTAAGGCGCCAGGGTTTTTATTTAATATTCCTGAATAAATATTTAATTCCACTAGTCCGATTAGAACAAGAATGAAAAATGAAAATAAAAATCCAGTTAAAAATATTGTAATAATCTGAAAAAAAGTGTGTCGAATGATTTTAAAAGTTAAATGCTTTCGTGATAAGAATGGCCTGATTAAAAATAAAAATATTATGCAAAAGCCAATTAAAAAATAAGGAAAATACTCCAATATTATTTCCAAAATAAAAAAAGTATATGCTAGAAACGGATTATCTATTGAGGACTGTGTATTTCCAAAAAAAGATAAAAATATAAAGAATAGAACTGTAAATAAAATGACTAGCTTCATTGAATTTAGGGATTCGGGTTATTAATTCTTGTTCCTCCTTGGATAAGCGTTCCTCCTTGGATAAGCACATCAGGAAGAGCTGCTGTTGAAATCTGAGGATACAAGCCAATTCTAAGCACAACATCATTGCTTCTAGCAACTCTAAAGCAATAAGTCTGAGCTATTCGATCATAGGTAGTATTATCTATAAGTGAAAAATCCCAGATACTTAATTGATCAGCTAATACGTTTGTTCTAGAGTTTGTGAAGTTATTTGATTTTTGAAAATCTTGATACTGTCTAGTTAGTCCTTGAAATGTGGGGTCAGCAGAATTTGTAGCTATATTATCTCCACTGATTAAGGATCCACTGCTCGCAAATGAAATTGTGGTTCCACCGGTAGTGGGCACATCAGTATAGGTGGATGGTGTCCCTCCAGTAGGAGAAGCACAAGTTCCACTTCCTGGATCAACATACTGCAATTTATATTGCCTTCCGATAGAAGTTAAAACAGAATCTGGATAATATAGTAAAAGTCTTAGGCGGAATTGTTGATTTGCTGAAGTTAACGTGTAAGTCGTGTCTTGAGAAGTTAGTGCACTTAATCCAGCTCCAGTATCTCCATTTACATTATTAAACCATTTATATGCGACTAATTTTTCAAGATTTCTGTCAAAACCAAAACCATAAGGTTCTGTATCGTCATCTGCATTTGCAGCAATTCTGTCATAAAGCTGAGTGCTTGTTCCCCAACTTGAGGTTGTACCATCCCAAGAATTATAGTATAAATCGTCATCCGTGCCTGCATTATCATGGAAAAGTAAAATCATGCTCTGCGTATTAAGATCACTATAAAGCTGTATGCCCTCAATTGGACTAACATTCTGAGTTATAGTATTTGGACCTGAAAAACCGCCTCCGCTTGTCCATGTCCACCACTCTATATTATCATCTTCCGTGCCTTCATCAGGGATAATTACAAACATAGCGCGCCCTCCTGTATTTTCAATTGCAGTGTCCACGAGATTATTTGTAGTTGTAATAGGACACGTTACAGTTGTGGCATTCATTGTAATAGTTGATCCGTTCCAGATGCCCATTCTGGCGACACAAGTGGTTCCTTCTTGGACTACGACTGAAATATTGTTGCTTGTCGAATCGGGATCTGCAGCCGCAAAAAGCCAGTCAACGGCGTTAGTCGGAGCAGTAGTTATTTGTGATTCAGCTTGCCATGTACCGGATGAAAATTCACGTGTTATAATATCCGTTGTCGCTCCTCCCCCCCAAAAAATTCTAGGGGTTCCACTTTGCGTTTCCCATGCTACATCAAACGCTTGCTCGTCACTAGTGTTTGTTGTGGTTCCTGAGGCGTCTGAAAGTTGACTCGTAAAAGTGTTCGTAGATCCTTGCCAGATAAAAGCACCTACTCTCTCGCTGTTGGTTAAATATCCAACTAAAATATCATCTGAATTGAATTGAGGCTTAATTCTTACCCATCTAGCAAAGTCTGATAAAGTTCCAGCAGTTAATTCTCCAGACCAAGAGCCACTTGCTCCAGATGTTCTTCTTTGGTAATAAAGAGTTGTTCCTGTGCCTTTACTGTAGACAAAAAGGGCATCTCCTGATAGTTCTTCATAAGTAATATCCATCATTCTTGTAGTATCCATTGTATTTACAGTTCCGGTATTTACTGTAACTTCTAAGCTCCATGCAGTACCGCTCCATCTAAATACATAGAATACATCAGGATTTGTGTTGTCTAAAACTGCTACCAACTTTTCACCAGTCTTTGGACTACTTACTTCCTTGAACCATCGAGAATCAGTTGGCGTAGAGGACATACTGGCTCGAGTATTGAATGCAGTCCCTGTCCAGACTTGATAATAAGTATTACTTCCTGCGTTATCTTCATATGTCACAAGACCAGAAGTAGAATTGATAGCATCAGATGCTATTTGCCATTGTCTAGCTTCTTTAAAATTTCCAATAGTTATCGGACCAAGTAGATAAAACTCTGGAGATACTGGTGGGAACTTAATAAAGTAAGTAAATGTTTTTGGTTGGCCAGTAGAAAGATTTGTGGTCCAAACTATTTTTTGAAAATTTCCGTCTTTTATTATTTTTCCACCATCGCTTATGTTTTCGATTTTGAAAAATCCTGGAACAGTATCTGTTACAGTGCCGTTGTAGTTTGACTTAGCTGTTATGGTTATTGCAGTAGGATAAATAGCCTTTGGATAAATTCTTGTTGGAAAACTAGTGCGTTCCACATCAAATACGACGTTCTGATCTACTTTAAAATAATCAGTAATTTGTCTACTTCTACCACTAACTACGGCATCGACTGTTATCTGATAAATACCAGGTTGATTTGTCGTGTAGTTTGCTTGAAAATCTGCTTCATTTGTAGCGGTAGTTGGTCCGCATTTTCCGCTGTCTTTTATGGTTTTATCTTTTGTGGAAAAGTTCATAATTTTTCCAGAAGGATCTTTAATAGTCATGTTAATTTCATCAACGCGATTAGTGCTAGTCAAACAAAGTGTTTCACCTGAATTGTTTAACACTCCTATTCCAATTTTGGCATTTTCGTTAGGAGCATAGATCGATTTATTTGTGTTTACAGCGATTACGCCCCATGTGAAATCTTGTTCAATATTCACTTCGCCCTCAGTTGTTCTCATTTTAAGACTTAGCTTATATAGACCAGGTTTAAAATTATCTAAATCACCAGATTGCACTGTTAATTTTTTATTTCCACCGTCGATCGCTACATAAGCATCTATTTTTTGATCAGCATGTGCAACGCTAATAATCTTTGTTTCTACTAGCTCATTTATTTTGCTTCCTGAAGCATTAACTATTTGATTAAATTTGTTTTCAGTTAAATCAAAAACAAATTTTGGAGATTTATTTCCCTCAACATTTGGAACCTCTCCGTTTTCAGATTGTGATATAGGAATCTGAGTAGTTTCGCGAGTGAAATTTGGCGTTTCTTTTAGTGATACTGAAGGAGATTTATTATTATTTTTTTGAAAGATGAGAAGTCCTGCTGCTAAAGCTACTGTTGAAGCTAAAGCAAAGGCTAGTAAAAAAAAAGCGTTTCTATTCATTCGGGCAATATCTTATTTTATCATTTACGAGGCTATTTCTCCAGTAATTTTGTGTTTACTTTTTTTATTTGAGGATTTAAAAATTATCTATTCTAATGACTTGAGCTTTGAATCTATAAATAAATTAATTGACTATCCACCAGCTGAAGTTAACATCTTTTGCTACATTTGCATCTAATTCTAGTTTGAATGATTTTCCGCCAACTTTGTCAGTAATCCAATATCTACTTGCTGGATTGTAGTCGCCGTTAAATGTTGCATATATAAGTGAGTTTGCTGTTACAGCCTTTGTATTTATTATGATACTCTTCGTTCCTTTAGATATCTTTGAATTTCCGGCAGATGCTGATAGAACAGCTGAATTTGATGCGGCTGTGTCTGTTGTTATAATATTTACCTTTTGAGTATTGAGCGTTTTTACAGTTAGGCTGTTTTGAATCTTTACGTTTCCGCTTACATCAATTGTTACTTTTCCATCAAGCATATCAATTCCAGCAAGTCCTTTATCTTGAAGCTTCAAAGTAGTAACAGAATTAATGCTTGTATTTCCGTCTTCATCGAGTCCATTTATAGACAATGCACCTGTTACAATTTTTCCAGTTACGCCAAGATCTGTTACTACTGTTCTTCCAAGTACATTAAGTGTTCCAGAAACTGTTGCATCTTTAACTGAGATTATATCAAGACTCAACTCTCCAGCTGAAGTTGCTGTAAGAGTTGGTTGATAAATGTTTGCTGTAAGTATTGCATCAAAGTTTGATTGACTTGCATTATTTGATTCTTTTTGTGCAAGTAAAGCAGATAGTGTCGCAATTTTTTCTTCAAGGATTGAAACTCTATCATTTATAGATTCTGTTCTCGCAATGATATTTGTTAATGCTTGATTATCCATTAGGCTGATCATTTCATTTGATGTTAGAGTTAATGGTATTAGATTTGCAATTAAGTCATCAACTTTTGCATTAACATCACTTAGTCCTGCAATTGTTACATCTATCTTTTCTTCGTTTACATTTGCTTTTGCTGACACGCTTGCCACTTTTTCTTCAACGTTAATAATTCTATTAGCAATAACTGCAGATGCTGTTGCAGCTTCTGCAAGATCTCTTTGAACGATACTTATTTCTTGATTTGTTGATGTTAGGCCTCTACTTAGATTTGTTAGCGCATCAGTTAGATTATTTGAAATAGATCCATTGATTGCTATAGATTCTGGTAATTTAATATCATCACTAGAGACATTAGATACTTTTACATTTCCATTCTCATCAACATTAATTCCAGCAAGTGTATTTTTTGGATCAGCATATGAAATGTTTACAAAAGCCATAACTTTTCCAACACCAATTCCATTAAAGTCTTCCATAGCTTTTCCAATAATTTGTCCAGGTTTTGTTGCTTTCATAGCAACTCCTGGAACTGAAGATGATGTAAGAGAATCACCTTTCTTAATAGGTCCATTTTCACCATTTACTTTAACTGGTACTCTTCCTGCTAGAGCAACTGTAACTGCAGTTTCTCCATTAATTGTTGAATCAATTTGCGATAATTTAAATCCTGGTTTTTCGGAATAAATTCCAATGACACTGTTATCATAAGATTTACTTGATTTAACTACTTGCTCATTGTTTTCTGGGTCGATTGAAACTACATCTCCAAATTCAATTGAATCATCTTTTGTTGCATAATCTTCAGCTAGATCATAATTTCCTCCAGATGTTGTAAGAGTTCCAGAGATCTTTACGTTACCATTACTATCGATATTAAATATCTCTTGATCAAGGCTATTTATCATAGAAAGCATTCCTGAAGTGGTCGACGTGAGTTTAATTCCTTTTCCAAAATCAAGTAGGTCTGCGCTTATCGTTCCAACGTTTATCTTGTTTGCATTAAGTTGTCCGAATGTTCCATTTGCTGAGAGTATATCTGAGAACGCTGCTTCATTATTATAGATATTTCCATTTCCATCATGTAGTAAGTACATAGATGCTGATTCACTTCCAGCTCCTGGAATATTTATGCCAAAATCAATATCAAGAATAGGATTGTTGTTTATCAATTCATCTGGAGTGCTTTGCCCTACTTCTACGGTCATCATGATTTTTCCTACATAAACAAAAGGTGCAGAATAATTTGAAGGTACACCTGATATGTTTTCTGTTGGGATCTTGTAGCATGGAGCATTTTCGTTTGATCCATTATCTTCTGGCCATGTTAGATCGTTTAGATAATCTACGGTACTGCAGTTGGTGTCATTCCAAGCTGATGTGTTTTGAATTGCTTTTCCAATTGTGGTTCCTGTTTTTGTAGATTTTGTTCCAAATCCTGAAATATGACTTGCTGTTAGTCTATCGCCAATTGAAACATTTCCAGTAAGTGTAGTAATTTTTACTGGTACACGTCCGGAAAGAGCAACCGGAACTTTAGGATCAGGAATCGATCCATTATCCAAAACTTGTCCAGGTTTTGTGGATACAACTCCGACTACTTTTTTGTCCATAAAGCTAGCTGATTTTCCTACTAAATTAACATCTGTAGTAGAGATTGATACCACGTCACCTGCTTGTGGAAGGTTTTCTGGATCAGCGGAATAATTTTCAGCATAGTCAAGACCTGAAGTAGTAGCTGACATTGCTAATTTTATTCCATCGACATAAGCAATAGAATTGGTGCAGCTAGTATTGCAAGCTACGAAAAGTATAACTCTTCCCCAAGATCCTGAGTTTGCTGGTGGTGTAACCGCGCTTCCTGCAAAGGTCTGATAGTTTGCATTAGCTGTAATTGTTGGTCCTACGCCAGCACTAAATTGAGCAGATGTATTATTGTTACAGTTTGCTTTAGAGGTATAGCTTGCCAACAAACCTCTGATAGTTGGAATTGGTGCACCTGTAACTTTATATTGGAAGCCAAGATTATATGAAGCACCAACAGTATTTATAGGTACACAAGGAGAATAAACAGTAGAGGTGTTATTTGTTAACCAGAACTTAAGAGCTTTCTCTCCATGTGATGCTCCACTAAGATCAACTCTTACAGAAGCTGCCTTGGTAGCTGTAATTGTCCATCCTGATGCAAATTCAACATTATTAGTGACTGAGCCTGAGCCTGTTGCTACTTCAAATGAAGAGTTAGGGATTAAGCTTCCTTGATCTCCAATCGCATTTATTACAACAGGACTGCCGTTATTAGTGAGTCTTGCTGCGTTTGATGCATTGGATAGAGCTTCAGTTGCTATGTTTGTTATTTGTTGGCCTATTGTAAATACTGTTCTTCCACCATTTGAAGCTGTGAATATATCACCTCTGCCTGAATTATTGACTACGAGAGAAGCAAATGATGTTGCTCCAGAAACTGTGGCAACAGGAGCTGTGCCGCCATTCGTAGTGTTTGCTCGTAAGTCGAAAGTTCCAAGAGGATTTGTATTAGTTGTACTTCCAAATGCAAATCTTGAAGCATTAAAGTTAACTATACCAGATGAATCATTATCTATAGTTGCGCCGTTTTGAAGTCTAAAATCAGTACTTATATCAGTTGCGCCATTCATATCAAGTCCATATGCAATTGCACCACTTGCAGCAGACCCTGAAATACTAATGGCTGCTCCAATCGCGTTAGCTTGATTCTCAGCATTTGAAAGACAGAGCAAACAGTCTACTAAATAAGTGCCTGTTTTTGTAACGGTTGTTGATGCAAAATTAATATTCAATCCTTGTAAGTGTCCATCTGAATCACTTTGGGAAAGATTTATTCTTTGGCCATATAAAGTACTTGAAGAGTTAACTCCATCATCACTTGTATAATCTATGCTTAGCCCAGTGTTGTTTGCAGTGATTGAGTTTGCATTAATATCAAGAAGACCACCATTTACAGAACTAAGTATAGATGGCGTACTTGATCCATCAATTGTTAATCTTACAGTGCTATCTGCAGGAAGTGTCCAAGTGGTATTACCTAGTTCACTTAGAGTTAGGAAGTTAGCACCATTTGTTCTAAAGTTAATGTCTCCGGTTCCAGATCCGCTTGTTTTTAAGTTAAAGTAAATTTGATTTGTGCTTGCACCTGGATCTATTACTATATCTCCGGTTCCACTTCCTACGATTGTTGTTCCTGATGGAGCTTGCATCCAAAGATCTCCATCAGATTCTGCTGTGATCGATGGATTAGTTTCTCCTGCACCTGCTGAACCAAAGATAATTGATCCATTTACCCCACTTGCTCCATTTATGCCAACTGTAAATGTGGCATTTGTTGAATCAGCAAAAGAGAATAGTGCATTTGATGAGCTATCTAATAATGAAAGTGTTCCTGCGTTCCCAAAAGTAATAGTCGGAGATGTTTGATTGAATGTTACATTTCCTGATGAGTTTATTTGGAAAAGATTTCCAGTCCCAAGAGCAAACATCGATGATGGAGCAGTGGTTCCGATACCTACAAAGCCTTGTCCATTTGAGTTAATAAGAGTGTTTCCGGTTGTGTTATAGCTAGCTGAGTTGCCAATATTTAATGTATTTCTTCTAACTGTTCCTAGGGTTCCATCTCCTGTTAGGTAAACAGCATTATTATTTGAGTTTGCAGAAATAGAAGCAGTTGGAGTGCCACCTGAAACGTTAAGTAATCCAAATTTTGCTGAAGCAGTAGAAGTGCCACCGAGCAATAGATCAAGACTTGCAGCGTTGTTTGGCGATATAGCTCCAGCTATTACATTCCATTGTCCAAGTCCACCTCCGCAATTAGTTCCGGAAACACAAATGGTTCCAGTTGCATCAGGGAAAGTCCAAGTCTGAGCTGAAGTAGCGGCAGAGGCAATTGTTGACAAGAAATTGGTTGTACCTGCAAATGACAAGTTTCCATTATTTAAAATTGTAAATTTAGTTCTTCCTGATTTTGAAGCTGTGAATATATCACCTGTACTATTATTATCTACAACTACGCCTGCGAATGGAGTGCTTCCTGAAATACTTGCAATAGCAAGAGTATTAAATGTGCTTCTTATGTCAACTCCAGCGAGTGGGGAGGAGGCATTGATTCCAACTCTTCCACTTGTTCCTGAAACTATATTTAGATTTGCTGTTGTTGTAGTACCAAATGTTGCACTAGATCCATTCCCAATATTAAGAGTAGTATTCGTAATATCGTTTCCGCTTATTGTTAAATCTCCAGAAAGTGACAGCGTAGCTGCTGTTGTTAATGTTGTAAGTCCAGGTGCTGATATGGTGGTATCTGTAGAATCAAGTCTTATGATATTTGATCCAGCATTTAGTAATATGTCTCCTGTGCTACTTCCTCCAAGTGTTAATGTTTGAGCATTTGTAGTACCAAGGTTACCAGTTCCAGTTAAGAATGTTTTGTTATTTCCACTATTCGCAGAGATAGAAGCAATAGGTGTTCCTGAATCAACATTAATGAAAGCAAACTTAGCAGTAGAGGTAGCGGTTGAGCCAAGTAGCAAGTCTAGTGTTGATGCAAGCAGAGGATATATTGTACCATTTGCTACATTCCAGTGTCCTTGAGCTCCAGTATTGCTTCCGATAATATTACCTGAACATGTTAAATTACCAGTTGCGCCATCAACTGTGCATCCGGTTGCTCCTGATCCACCTGCTAGATTAATTGAAGTAGCGGTTGCTGCAGTTGGACCAATATTAAATGTAGAAGCAGCTGCTCCAAGATTGAATGTAGTTGGAGTTCCAAACGCATCAAGAGTTGTTGCAGTTGTATTAAATGTATAAGAAGAGCCAGTGTTTGGATTTATACTAAGTCCTGTCGATGAGGTAATTGTTGAAAGAGCAGTCGCACTTAGAGAAGTAAGTGAGTTTGCATTTATTGTAGTTGATGTTAAGTTTGTTGTTATTGCATTAAGATTAAGAATTGATCCAGCAGCGCCGTTAGTAGGGCTGATATTTATGGATCCAGTAGTATTGCCACCAATTGTAAGAGTGTTGTTTCTTAGTGATTGAATTGAAGCAACTCCTGTTGATGCACTACTGCTTAGAACTATTCCATTTCCACTTCCGCCACTTGTTGTTGTAGCAGAGATGGAAGCAATAGGGGATGCGCTACCTGCGTTGTTAAGGAATGCAAACTTAGCAGAGCCAGTTGCAGTTCCACCGAAGAGAACATCCTGAGTTGTATTCATTTGAACTACTGCTTTTCCATCACCACTTGTTGTCCACCAGTTGGCTCCGAGTGCACAAGTGCCAAAGACTGGAGTTGTTCCACCAAGTAAGCACTGAGCGGTACTTCCTGCAGCAACCTGAGCTACCACTCCACTTCCGTCTGTGTAAAGTATTCCACCATTTGATGTAAACGCAGTATCAATACCACCATCAGTAAAGAGTGTTCCATCAACTTCAAGATCATCTCCAATCAAGAGATCATCATCACCGTCTAATGATTGAGTACTGGTTGCTCCACTGTTTCCAAATATATTGTAAGCTGATCCTTGAGCAACTCCACCAAGAGCTAGGGTATTAGTATCTGCAAAGAGTATTTGTCCTCCACCTGAGTTGATTGTTAGATCTCCTGTTGTAGTAAATGTTGTAGTAGCTCCGTCAAATGTGATGTTATCATCAGCAATTGTTATGTTTGTTGAATTAATATCAAGGTTAGTTCCATCAAATGATGCATTACCATTAGCATCAAATGCTCCATCAAATTGAGCTGTTCCATCAACTTCAAGTGTTCCTTCTACATAAAGATCTTCTCCATCAAGCGCTAGGGTAGGGGTACCATTTCCAACTTTAAGACTTCCTGTTAATACATTAACTAATCCTGTTACGAATGAAGGAGTAAGAGTAATATTGCCAGTAGTTGATCCTCCAAGAGCTAATGTGTTATTTCTTAGAGACTGGATAGTAGAAGTAGCAGCATTGATACTTATGCCATTATTATTAGTACTTGCTGATAATGTAGCTACAGGTGTTCCGCTTGCTATTCCAGTTACTCCGAATCTTGCACTTGATGTTGCAGTTCCACCAAGGAGAAGATCCATAGTAGAGTTGATTGGAGTTAATGCTTTGCCATCGCTACTTGTTGTCCACCAGTTTGTTCCAGTTGCAAGTTGTGTTGTGTTGCAGCTAACAACTCCACTTCCATCTGTATTAAGAGTGGTGCAGTTTGCGAATCCTGGAGTTAGAGTTAATCCAGCAAATGATGCTCCACCTGCTCCATTGATTGACCATTCAGCATCGTTAAGACTTAGATCTGTTGATGATGAACGACCAATTACGATAGGAGCATCAGATGTACCTGTTCCTATGTTTATTCCAGCAGTGCTTGTAGTAGTAGTTCCTATATTAATAGACCCATCAGTACTACTAGCACTACTACCAGCATCTATATTTATGCTTCCACCTGTTCCTGCTCCTGCTGCTGATCCTGCAGATATGCTTATACTTCCACCATTACTATTTGAAGAACCATTTCCGCCAGTTAGTGTTACCCCTCCACCAATTGTTCCGTTAGTTCCTGTTGCTGTTCCTAGGCTAAGTGATCCACCAGTTCCGCCTCCAGATCCTGCACTAATTAATACATTTCCAGCTGTAGCTCCACCTAGAGTTAATGTTTGCCTAGCTCTTGTTCCTATATTTCCCGCACCATCAATATATGTAGCTCCAAATCCACTATTTGCAGAGATAGAAGCTGTTGGAGTACCGCCAGCCATATTAAGTACTGCAAATTTAGCTCCCGAGGTAGCTTGACCACCGATCAATATATCCATCGTTGAATTAAGAGTGGTTAGTGCTTTTCCATCACCACTTGTTGTCCACCAGTTTGTGCCAAGTGCGCAGGTCGTAAATGATGGTGTGGTTCCACCAGTAAGACATTGATTTGTTCCGCCTGCAGTAACTTGAGCTACAACTCCACTTCCGTCTGTGTAAAGTATTCCACCATTTGATGTAAACGCAGTATCAA
>CAZWXQ010000005.1:0-105762 GCA_964637955.1 uncultured Gammaproteobacteria bacterium
TAGAGCAGGAGCCTTTTAAGCTCTTGGTCCAGGGTTCGATCCCCTGCCGGCTCACTTTTAAAATTTCATGCATTGCATGGGATTTTAAAAGAAGACTCAGGAATGAGATTTTATCCCTAAGCTTCGCAAAGCGAAATACTTTGAAATCTCCTTTCAAAGTGCCACGGCTAACAAACTAAATGTTAAGATTAGACTATGACAGAAGATAATGATAATCCCCAAGAAGTTATTGATGACTTTTTTCAAAAAGACCTCAGACCTGAAGCTGGAGCAAGAAGCGTTTTACAAGCACTTATAAATGATTTAAATTTTTGTGTTGGAGGAATTCGATATAAGAAGAATATGTCCACTGAGGAGGTAAAGGAATTCTATAAAGTAATGCCTACATTTGCATGTATTTCAATATATTGTACGGCAGTTGATTTGCTCGCTAGAGTATCAAGGAAAAGAATTCCTGGAAATAATGATACAAATACGGAGTTTTTTAAATTTAGCGCAGTAGAATGGTTTAACCATACAGAGGAACAAGCATCGCATCTTTGGGAGTTAAGAAATGCAATTTCTCATCATTACACACTTACTAAAGTTGATTCAATTCACCCATTTGGAGCACCATTAATGGATAGAGATAAAAATGGATTCTGGCATTTCAACTTAACAGCGATGTATGGAAACTTAAATAAAGCTGCAAACAAGCTGTACGAAAAGCTTTCAAAGGAGGATGAGTTAGAGAAACAAAAAACTGCAAAGTATATTGATGAGAATGGTATGTTTTTTGTTTTAAAATCTTAGGCTTTTTACAAACCAGCACAGCTTTTTATAAATTTGCAACCAATCTAGGATTATTGTTGCTTGTTCGAGAATGTGAATTCCCGGTTCTCAATTTATTTTCTCTGATATAATCTCCATATGTCATTAAGTAGTAAGTCTGCGGTCGTTACAGGAGCTTCGAGTGGACTAGGAAAAGCAGTTACAGAAAAGTTAAGTAATGAAGGCGTCAAAGTTTTTGCTCTTGCAAGGAATGTTGAAAAGATAGATTTCCAGGGTTCAGTAATTAAAATTACATGTGATATTACAGACGTAAGTAATATCGTTGAAGCATTCAAGTTAATTGATGGTCAAAATCAAAAAATTGACATACTAGTAAATTGTGCCGGTAAAGGACTAGTTAAGAATCTTGAAGATTCTACTTCAGATGAAATTGCTCAAATTTTGGATCTTAATTTAAAAGGAAATATAATGATTGCGCAAGAAGTTTATAAGCGCATGCTTGAAAACGAATCAGGACACATAATAAATGTGATTTCTACTTCAGGAATAAAAGCTAGAGCCGATGAGACTATTTATTGTGCTAGTAAATGGGATTAAGAGGATTTACAGAAAGCCTTAGGATAGCTGCTTCTGCGCATAAGATAAGAGTCACAAGTGTTATTCCTGGAGGTATGCAAACCAATTTTTGGAAAGGTGGAGAGCCAAGAGATACTAGTAAATTTATGAAACCAGATGATATTGCTTCAGAAATAATACATATTCTAAAAACTCCGAGCTCCTTAGCTCCATCAGAGTATGTAATCGAAAGAGGCTGCTAGGTAGTAACTGATTTGTCTTATAGTTATAGTTTTGAGTGAAAAGTGGTATAATTCATGGCTATGACTGAAGCAGAAAGAATTATTACCGAGGAGATACTACCAGGATATGTTTTTCATGATCTTGTAAAAGAGGGAATCGTAGAAAGGCTTTTATATGCGCCTATTTATGAAAAGTTTGGTAGATTTTATGTTACTGTCGCTACTGAAGATGAAGAAGTAGTAACTGTGATTGATGGAGTTAAATATGAAACCACAAACCCTATTAAGAAAGGGGATCATAAGGTATATGGTTCTACAGGAGAAATATACGGAGTTAGTCCAAAAAGTTTTCCTAGCAGATTTAGAAAAATTCCTGGTGAAGAAAACTGGTATGATGCAATAGGTAAGTCACGCATGATTCAAAATCCATTTGGTCACGCAATTGCCATTCCTCCTAGATGGGGTAAGATAATGTATGGCGATGTAGATTGTCACTTGGCACTTCCACTAGACTATGACACTGAAGAACCAAATCTTCCATTGATTCCCTACATAGTTGATAATATACCATTCCAAAGAACTTACAGACTCAAGCAATAATATAATAGTCTTATGATATCGGATCCGTACAAAGCTTTAAATATAAATATTGACCATTTTAAAATTCCAGTTTGGACTTATGGAAATCCTAAAAATCCTCCAGTATTTTTTATCCATGGTTTTTTTAATTCATTTTCACAGTACGTGGGAGATTTGCCAGTAAGATATCTCATGAAAGATTACTATGTAATAGCATTTGATCTTCCAGGATTTGGTCATTCAAAAGAATTGGATATAGACCGATTGGATTTTATTTCTGAAGTTCAAAAACAAATGTTAAATAATAAAAAAGTAGTTTTGTTCGGAGTTTCTTATGGAGGACTTCTTTCGATTAAATATTATTTTAAAAATCCTAAGCTAGTTAAGGGTTTAATTATTGCTGGTACTCCAGTTTTTAGAAATATATTTAAAATTTATAAGCTTGCAGCACTTTTGCCTGAATATAAAGGTAAGAAGATTCATTGGAAAGATTTCATGGAATTTGATGAAATACTAACAAAGAAAAATTTGAAAAATATAAATATTCCAGTCCTTCTTTATTATAATAGTGCAGATTTGGTCGCAAATATTTACATGGGAAAATGGATAAATAAGAATATTAAAAATTCAAAATTATTTATTTCAGAAAAACAAAATCACTCATGGCTTCTTCATAGAATTGATAAAAGTGGATTTTTAAATGAAATAAAAATCTTCTTAAATGCTATAAAATTAGCCTCAAAATAGCCACTAATTTAATATTTAGAGATCTGTCAAAGTAATAGCTTGACAAACATTTTAAAATTTTGTTAATATCACCGTTACATAACTTTGCCCCAGTTGATGGGGTTTTTTATTAAAAATGAGTACTAATGATTTTGTAAATAATAGTTCAGAGGCAGGAAAGAAAATTTCTTCTAAGTTTTCAAATATTAAAAAACCAAATTTTAATTTTGGAAATTCTTCCGCAAAGTTAAAGAATGTTAAAAAAACTCATTTATATATTGGTGGAATGTTAATAGCACTAGTCGTAGTCTTTTTAGCAGGAAGGTATTTTGCACCATCAACAACTCTCGGGGAGGTTTCAGGAAAAGACTCAAGAGCAGATGCACCAACTCCAATTGCAACACAAGAATTAAACAAATCATTTGATTTTCCTCTTCTTGATGAAAAAGGAAAACAAGTTGCGAAAATTAAATACATAGTTGAGTCTGCAAATCTTCAAGATGCATTTATTTATCAAGGAAAAACAGCAACAGCTGTAAAAGGAAGAACTTTCCTAATCTTTAATCTTAAAATTACTAATCCATACAGTAAGACAATTGAAATTAATGCTAAAGATTATATAAGAGTAAAAATGAACGGAAGTGAAGAGCAATTGGCTCCTGAAATCCATAACGATCCTGTACAAATTCAAGCAGATTCTACTAAATATACAAGAATTGGTCTTCCGATTAATGATACGGATAAAGACATAATATTACTAATTGGAGAATTAGACGGTAAAAAAGAAACTATCAAGTTAAACCTTGAAAAATAATGGCAGATTCAAACATCTTTGATGAAATCAAAAGGACTATTGAAAGTCTAGACTTCGGGAGCGTAGAAGTCGTAGTGCAGGATGGGCAAGTCACTCAAATTTCCACAAGAATAATTAAAAAAACAAACGCAAAAACTCAGGTAAAATTAACTAGTAAAGTTCAAAAATCCCAACGACACGGTATAAACCTAAATTTTAAGTATTGACAACAAGGTATTTAGTGTTATATCGTAGTTTTTAGAACTAGATAGCTGACCGCAAACGGAGGCTTTTTCATTTCCACCCTGATCGGGGGAAGTGGGAAGGCCTCCGTTTTGTTTTATGAAAATAAATCGGGCGGGAACAAGTGCGTCTGTTTAAACAGACAGGGATCTTATAAAAGAGAGGGGGTGAAAATATATATGACATTAAATAAAAAGACTTTAGGAGTAGTAGTTACAACCGCAGCAATAGTTGCTAATGGATTCGTTCCAGCAGCTTTCGCAGCAGATACAAATTTAAGTATTACTGGAAATGGAGCAGACTCACAGAGTGGAGTTGTAGTTTCAAATTCTTCAAATAATACTGTAACTCAAAACAATCAAGCTAATTTCACTAATAATATTAGTGGATCAGCTAATACAGGAGGCAATGATGCAAACAAAAACACTGGTGGAGAAGTAAATATCAAAACTGGTGATGCATCTGTTGATGCAAGTGTTTCAAACACTGCAAATCAAAACGTTGCAAACATCGATTGTTGTGCAGCTAACGGCAATACTGAAATCAAAGTTTCTGGAAACGGAGCAGATTCTCAGAACGCAGTTCAGTATGGTACATCAAATAACAACGCTGTTTCACAAAACAACGATGCTAATTTCGATAACAACGTAAATCATCTTTATGCAAAAACTGGAAATAACGACGCTGATAAAAATACCGGCGGAGATGTTTCAGTTGAAACTGGAGATGCTTCCGTAAAAGTAGCAGTCTCTAACTGGGCAAATGCTAATTCTGCAAGAATTGGAGGAGCTCACGATATGGGAAACGACGTTAGTTTATTAATCGTTGAAAACGGCGCTGATTCAGATAATTCTATAAAAGTAGGAACATCTAACAACAACGTAGTTGATCAAGATAACGAAGCTGATTTCGATAACAATATCGGAGGATCTGCAAATACAGGAGATAACGACGCTAACAAGAATACTGGAGGCGAAGTTTCTGTAGAAACAGGTGATGCTACTGTAGACGTAACTGTTGACAATATGGCTAATTTCAATTGGGCAGACCTTAATTGTGGATGCACAACTGGAGATCTTACTGCAAAAATCGCTGGAAATGGATATGATTCTGAGAACGCAATTCAAGGAGAATTCGCATCCAACCAAGCTGTTGCACAAGATAATGACGCTGATTTCGACAACAACGTTAAACACTTAAACGCAGAGACAGGAAATAATGATGCAGACAAAAACACTGGTTATGAAGGAAGTGACCCTTCCATCGAAACTGGTGATGCAGATACAACTGTAGCTGTAGAAAACTCAGCTAACATGAATAGTGTTGGCGGAGATGAGCCTTCATGGCCTGAATTTGATATGGCTGGAATTCATGTTTCATTGGATTTCGATCTATCAGATCTCTTAGGCGCATTAGGACTCTAATCTTTTTTGGGTAGGGTTGCTTTGAGTTCGCACTTCCTCAAAGCACCCTACACCAGAAGACAATAAAAATTGGAACTTGGGATTTATATAAATAAATAAAAAGTTTTAAGGTTTATTAAAAGCAAAATGAATATTAAAAAAGTAACAACAATAACACTTATGTTCGCAGTCCTTTTGGGGAATAGTGCGTCCGTTATCTTGGCTGACGAAGTAGCAACTCCAACTCCTGAGGCAACTCAAACTCAAACTCAGAGTTCAGGAATTCAATGGCCTGAGAAAGCTGATAAACCAGAAAAGGCAGACAAGCCTGAGAAAGCTGATAAACCTCAAGACGCTGATAAGCCAGAAGCTCTAAAAACTCCTACACCTACACCAGGACAGGAATCAGCATCAAATGTACTTCCTGAAGAAAATCCTAGTCCAACTCCTTCTAATACTGCAGGAGGAAATACTAATACTGATACAGCAATTGGCACAGGAAATGCTGACAATAATTCAAATATTACTAATATGGGGAATAATAATCTCGCAACCGGTGGAGGTAGCGGCTCAGGTGCAGGAACTGGAGCTTCAATTGTAAATTCTGGAAATGGTGCTGGAAGTGACAATGCTGGTTCTGCGACAGTAGTAAATAATGGAAATACAAATCAAACAAACGGTGCAGTAGTTGTAAATAATTCGAATCAATCTGCTACAACAGGGCATAATGATAACTCAAGAAATACTGGTGGCGATTCTACTATTAACACTGGTGACGCAAATGTAACAGGTACTGTTATAACAGCAGCAAACACAAATGTGGATGGAATAGGAATTTCAGAGTTCAACATAGTAGATGATCACACGGGTGATTTCGTTTTGGACTTTAATGCCAATTGCATTTCTGGATGTGGAACTGGAGCAAGTAATGTTGCAAACACAGGAAACGGAGCAGATTCCTCTAATACCGGTGCATCTACAAACGTTACAAATACAAATACCAACCAAACAAATAACGGTGATGTAGCAAACAACTTAGTTTTCTCAGCTGATTCAGGTCACAATGAAGCTTCTAGAAACACAAATGGAGATTCTAGTATCACAACTGGAGACGCAAACGTAGCTGCGAATCTAATGACTTTCTTAAACAATAATATTGCAGGCGGGGTTTTGTTCGGAGTAGTAAACATTTTTGGAGATTTAGTAGGAGACATTATTCTACCTGAAAATGTATTCGATCAATTTAATTGTGGAGCTTGCACAGGATCTGGAAATGTAGCGAACACAGGAAATGGTGCAGGATCACAAAATTTAGGAGCAGCTACAAACGAAACTAACAATAATACATTCCAATCAAACGACGCAAACATCCAGAATAACCTTATATTTGACGCAAACACAGGAGACAATGAAATCGATAAAAACACAAATGGAAATAATTCAGTTGAAACTGGAAATGTATTAGTTGATGCAAATATCTTAAACATGGCCAATATGAATATGATAGGTGGAAACATGTGGTTAGTTATAGTTAATGAAGCAGGAAATTGGGTAGGAAAACTATTTGGAGCACCTGAAGGATCTACTCTAGCTGGAAGTGAAGGAATGAGCTTTGCAATGGATCCAAACGGAGTAATAAATGTAACTAATTCAGGAAATGGTGCTGATTCTACAAATACAGGATCAAGCAACACAACAAATAACAACACTCTTAATCAAACAAATAATGCAAATGTAGTTAATAATGTAGTTCTTTCAGCAAATACTGGAAATAATGATGCAAGCAGAAACACTGGTGGTAATTCAAGTATCGTAACTGGAGACGCTCAAGCAATCGCAAACATCGTTAACTTCGTAAACAACAACATAGCTGGAGGAAAACTACTCGTTACATTTGTAAACGTATTCGGATCATGGAAAGGTGATTTCATGACCCCAGGAGCACACAAAGATACTTCACCAGTTGTTGCACAAGGTGGAGTGGAGTCAAACAATAACTCAAATAACAATTCATCCAACTCTAACTCAGATTCTAATTCAGGAAGTAGTACAACAACTACTTCATCAAAAACTATTAAAAATCCAGTTAAAAAAGTTCTAGTTGGAGCTGTAGGATTCGCAAAAGTTAGCTCAAATGATCAAGGAGAAGGAACTACTGAAGTAAAAGTAGCTGGAGTAAATAACTTGAATTCAGTAAAAGTTGCATCTAGTCAAAAATCAGCAAATATTAATCTAGCATGGGCTCTCCTAGCTTTGCCTTTGGCAGCAGGAGCAGTATTTGCAAGAAAAAAATATATAAGTAGAAAATCTGCCTAAAACCATTGCTGTTAAATAACAGCTAATCAACTGCCTTAATCTGTCCACTGTCCTTAAGTATATGAATAAAAAAAGATTATTATTAGGATTATTATCGCTTGCGGTTATTCTTAACCCATCGTATGCGCTTGCTGAAGAAATGTCTATTACGGGCAATGGAGACGGCTCAACAAGTTCAATTAATGTAGGATCAAGTAGTAACACAAACGTGGAGCAAAACAACACAGCTCAAGTAACGAATAATGTTGAAGTAAACGCAAATACAGGAGGAAACAGCGCAAGTGAAAATTCAAACGGAGACACAAGTATCACCACGGGAGATATTACATCAAATGTGGACATCGTAAATGCAGGAATAAATCAGTCAGAAGTAAGTGTTGGTTGCTGCGAAAATTCAGATTCAAATATAACAATTTCTGGTAATGGTTCAGGATCAAATAATTCAGTTAATTATCAAGTTAATTCTGGCAGGGAAAGTGCTAATACAAGCGTTACCGTTAACAACACTGCAAATATAGTTAATTCTATAAATGGTAGAGCAAACACAGGATATAATACTGCCAATGAAAATAATGGTAACGTAAGTATTAAAACTGGTGGAATATATGTAGAGGATACTATTATAAATAGATCTATTAACATTTCTTCAGTTGAGGCAGGAGCTGGAAATGGTGGAAGTGTAAATATTAAAATATCTGGAAACGGAGCTGATTCTGAGAATGCTGTAATAGTAGAAAATAACAGCGCTATTCGAATCGCAGTAAATAATGAAGCAAATATCACAAACGAGTCTAATTGGGATTTAAACACAGGACTTAACGAGGCAAATAAAAACAATGGTGATGTAGAGATTGAAACTGGAGATATAGTATATAAAGTTACAATTGAAAATACTGATATAAATACTAGTATCGTTGATGTAGACTGCTGTGGAGATGACGATCACACAACTCCACCAGATGGCACACCAACACCAAGTAATCCTACTCCAAATAATCCATCACAAGGAGGAACTTCAGGAGGAGGATCAGGATCAACTGGTGGCACAACAACAAGTCAGCCTATCCTTCCAGTAACCGGCTCAGTATCTCTTCTAGTCCTTGCTATAGTAACTACAATTATGTTCTCCTTAGGTTGGTATCTGCGGCTGCGTTCCGGCCGAAGCCCGAATCTTGCAATCTAATTCCCCCCTTTGTTATAATCTCCCGAATCGTGGCTAAAAAACTAAAACCCAAATCAAAACCAAAAATAAAAACAAAAGCAAAACCTAAAGCGAAAAAGAAAATACTTCTTAAGCGAAAAGGTCCTTTATATTATTTAGGCAATCTTCTAATCGTAACTTCACTTCTTCTTGGTTTTATTATTTTTTATCCTGTTATTGCAACTTATTTATTTCCGACTCCTGTTAAATCACAAAACATCTTATTTGGTGATTACATAACCATTCCCAAGATAAATGCACAGGCACCTCTTATATTTAACGTAGATCCAAATAACCACTCTGTGTATTCAGAAGCACTAAAAAAAGGAGTAGCTCAAGCAAAAGGCACTTATTTACCTGGGGAAAAGGGAAGAAGTTTTCTCTTCGCTCACTCGTCTGGAAATCCACTTGAGCAGACCAATTATAATACTGTTTTTCTTAAGCTAAATGAACTTAACCATGGCGATGAAATCTTAATTAAAAGAAATGATAAAGTTTACAAATATAAAGTTACACAGAAAAAGGTAGTGTATCCTACAGAAACAGAATATCTTGAAAAGAATGATACACCGGGAATTATTATTCAGACATGTTGGCCAATAGGTACATCCTGGAAGCGTTTGTTAATCTTTGCCTCACCAGTTTAAAAATGAATATTAATATTTAAACTCGCCCGACATGCAAGAATGCAAGTCGTTGCGGGCGGGCCGATAGGAACCTCATGGAAGCGTTTGTTAATCTTTGCCTCACCAGTAAATTAGTTAAACTTTGGAGCTGAGTACTAAAAACCCCGCCTAGCACTTCTATTAGGCAGGGTAGTTTTAGTAGCTCTTGATCTTATGGGGTCATAGATCCAAGAACATTGTCACCAGTTGTGTTATCAACTGTTATTTCCGCATGAGCTTCTCCGCTCATTACTTCAACTGTTCCTTCGCCAGTATTTTTATTGGCTTTATTATCACCTGTAGTTTGACCTACATTGATAGAATTAACAATTGTTGCAGAATTATTCTGGGAAATATAGGAAGAATCGTAATTAACGATTTTTACCTTATTATAGGAATCTGCACCATTATCCTTAACATCAACTGTGTTATCAGGCATCATGCAGCCACACATAGCATCCCAAGAAAGGTAATTGCCACCAGTCATATTGGTAACAGTTACTGTTGCTGTAGCATTCCCGCTCGTTACAGTAACGTCCCCACCAGTATTTTTATTTGCACTGTTGCCACCGGTATTCTGTGATACTCCAATTGCATTAGTTACATTTGAAGTATTACTTTGCTTTACCTTAGTCTTCTTAACGTTTTTGACTTTAACCTTATTAGTTGAGTCAGCTCCATTTCCAGAAACTGTAACGTTTGTAGAAGCCATAGCGCCTGCTGGTGCGACTACACCTGCAACAAAGGCAGCGGTTACGAGTCCTGTTGTTAGTTTAACTTTTAAATTTGTCATTTATTTCACCTCCTCTCACTAGTTATTAGTAACTAGAAAATAGAAACTAGTTTTTAAAATCTAATACCTATTATCTAATACCTAATATCTAGATTTATAATTCGCACTTATTTACTGTTTCAGCGACACATGTATCTGTACCTGAGTCTCCATTTGCTTTGTCTATATCTGCCTCACCATTTATGTTGTCATTTCCACTTCCACCAAACATATTGTCGTTTCCACTTCCTCCAAGTATCAGATCGTTATCGCTTCCTCCATTTATTTCATCTATTCCACCCTCTCCATAAATAGTATCTACTCCTGATCCACCATCTATTTTGTCGTTTCCATTACCTGCGTAAATTTGATCATTATCACTTCCACCTTTTAAGTCATCATCATTTTCTCCGCCTAGCACTAAGTCCATGCCAGTGCCACCGTCTGCTTTATCATTTCCAAGTCCTAGATCAATTACATCATTTCCAGTTCCGCCCTCTACGGTATCTTTCCCTTCGCCCGAAACTATACAATCATTTCCGCCTCCGCCCTCAATTTTGTCATCTCCTTCGAAAGAAATTATAAGATCATTTGAAGAAGTTCCTTTTATTTTGTCGTTATTACTTGTTCCATAGATTGGATTACTTGTGAAATTTATTAAAGTACATGCCTGTGGAATATCTACAGTAATTCCGATTTGAAGATCAAAAACTATATTTTTATTTTGATATTCATTACCAGCGCTTCCATCAAAAATTACTCTTATGGAGTAATCAGTATCTTGTCCACTAGGCAGCTGTGATAAAAATATACCAAAGGGACTTGCAGAAGCCGCAAAGAAATTGGTAAGAGTATCGTAATAAAGAACAGTTGAACCTTCTTTAATTTCTATGTGCATTGCGTTACTCATGTTTCCAGTATCCGTTGTTTCAATTCCTTTTATAGCGACTTGTCTAGGGGAGGCTCCACCATTATCTACATTTACGCTACTATTTGCTTCAAAACCAGGAACTATATTTGAATAATTAAAAATCGGGCTTC
Organism: uncultured Gammaproteobacteria bacterium; assembly: GCA_964637955.1. GTDB lineage: Bacteria > Patescibacteriota > Microgenomatia > Levybacterales > UBA12049 > 2-01-FULL-39-10-A. The sequence continues at coordinate 11,308 of CAZWXQ010000005.1, forward strand.
CATCCCAGGAAACATTTAATTCTCCGACTGCATAAGCCACCTTTTTATCAAAGAATCCTAAGCCACCATTCTGGTAGATAAGAGTACCGATTAATATTAAACTTAAAATACTTAATAATCTTTTTTTCATTAATTAATTTCCTCGCAAACTATATTTCCTTCAATTGCATCTACATCAATTCCGTCCCACGCATTATCATGTGGAGCAGTATTAGTTGTCTCGGTTAATCTCACATATTTAACAGGCGAAACGAGATCGAAAATATTTATTCCATCACCAGTTGGCTCTGAAGTAACCTCGCCTATAGTTGTCCAAGTACCTCCGTCTATGCTTACTTCTACGCTAGCTTTCTCCAGTGGATAAGCACTTCGTCCATTTGTAGATTCATAAATTTTTAGATTATCAGTTCCTGTTGCGGAAATAGGATTAGCAAAAACTAATGTTAAAGTTCCATTTTTTCCCACAGCAAAGAAGTTGGTACCAGTTCCATTTACCCAATCAGGAGCTCCAAGCATTTTATTTGGATCTATTCTAGCTGGATCAGTAATAGCTGAATTATCTTTCTTGGTGCCTTGAGTTATATTTTGGTGCGAAACTGCAAAAGCTTGGCCATCAGTACACGATATTGGAGTTATACTTGGAGTTATACTAGGCGAGATAGAGGGCGAAGGGAAGACTGCGGCAGCAGTAAAAGTGTTATTTGTGCTTGTTGCACTATCTGTAAACAGAGCATACGAAACCCGATATGAAAGTACCACAAGTACAAATATTCCAATGGTAAATATTCCAATTCTTTTCATAATGCTTCTTGCACTTGCATTTTTCTCGCGTATTTGGCTTCGATCGACTTTTCCATTTCTTTTTTAATATTCCAAAGTTCAAAAAGTATAAATACAGCGATTGGTGCAAGAATAAAAAGTACAAATCCTTGCATGGTTGTTAGAAAGTTTATAAATTTACCAAGATATGGCACCACGACTATTTGTTTTCCGACTACATCTGCTCCTAAAACCTGTCCTTGATCAGCTACATTGTTTGCGTCTCCCTTGGTGTTATAGACGAATCCGGTTTTATCAATATCCCTCTGTGTAACTCTGTGAGTGATAGTTTTTCCGTCTTTTTGAAAAGCAATCACATCTCCTGCGTTATAAACTGCATAAGGAACAGTAAAGATTACACTACCGACTGGAAGTTTTGGAGTCATACTTCCAGTGAGCACCACGAAAGATTGAATTCCTGCGATCTTATCAGTCTTGGAAGAGAGAAGTGTAAATACTACTAAAGGTAATAATAGTAATACCGTAATATTTAAAAAGATATTTGTACCTTTCGCTCCAAGTTTTCCTGTTTTTTTAATTTTATGTTTCATATTTTTATATATACTCTAATTCTTAAATCATAAATCTAAATTCTGTCTTAGTGACTGGTGAGACTGCCTGAATTCTCTTTTGGGTTGCATGCGCCGCAAATCCCACCAGTTCACTATATTTTTATGGAGTCTGTACTCCATCATAAAACGCATCAAACAATACAGTTTGACCTGCAATTGTGTTGTCTGCTGTTGAAGGTATTCTACCTGTAAGCTGACATTTAAGTTCTGCGTTCTGAGCTAAAGCACCAATAGATGCATTTCCTCCATTCAACCAATCTCTTGGAGAATATTCACTTGTTGGTGTGTTATTACTGAAATCATTATCGTTATCAGTATCACATACCCAACTGACTAGTAATGTATTATCAATTAGCTGATCTCCATCTGGATTTGGATTAATTGCACTAACATCTGCGGTTAAGTCTAAACTTATAGACGCAGAGCTATTATTCTTTAACCAAAAATCATAAGTCTCAGTATCTCCAGGTGCCATATTTGTGAATGCTGGACCAGGAATAGAGTTAGCAAAACTTTCTCCATCGAGTGAAAGTTGTAAATCAGCATTTCCAGTTGCGAATGTGTTGTTGGAAGCTGTTGCTGAGTCGCTAAAGAATGCAAAAGTTGCGCCTGCCATAAGAGACAAAGAAGCAACGATTGAAATTCCACTTAACATTATTTTTTTATTTATCATATTTTATTCACCTCCTTACTAATCTCTTATCGAACCCTCTTTAGAGGGAGAGATTTAGAGTTAGTTATACTTAGATCAAAGATCTAAGTATTTTTAATCTATCGATTTTCTTATCCTTTCAGCTCTAGCTGAATGGGACAATTCTTTAATTTTAATTATTAACTGACTAATTAACTTGGTCGAAGAGTAAGCAGCACTCTTCGACCGTATTTTAACCACAAAAAAAGCCCGTATATTTCTATACAAGCCTTTTCCACTTTTCGAAATTAATATAGACAGTTATCATATTCCTCCGTGTGCGGTCAGAAAATTCTAAATTATCAAGTCTTAACAAGATAATTAAGCATTTATGATTAAAGAAAGAATATGACGTGAAAAATAAAGAGTCAATTAGGACAAACTATATAAATAAAATTCAAATCCTATAAAAACTCTGTGAAAACTAATTTTTTTTTGGTAATATACTGTTAATGTTTTTCTTAACAGGCTGGGCTATTCCTATATTAATATTTGCTACTTTAGGTATTGTTCCTGCTAGTAATTTTCCAACTCCAAACGAAACTTTTGGAATGATAGTTAGTCTAACTCCTACACCTTCTCCTACACCAATACCTCCAACCCCAACATTAAGCCCAACTCCTACTTCTACTCCTTCAGCCACACCCAAACCTACAAAGACCCCAGTCACCAAAACTCCAACTTCTGAAGAAAAATCAGAACCTGTTATAAATACATCAGCAGATACAGCACTTGAAATAATGAAGCAAATTAATGACTTCAGGGCAGGAAAAGGGCTGCCAGCATTTTCTACAGATGGATACACTTGTGCATTCGCTGTAACTAGAGCGGGAGAAATAACTGGAAGCTTTAGCCATGATGGTTTTCGAAGTAGAATTGATAATAATTCTCTTCCTTACCCATCATTTACAGGAATTAGTGAAAACATAGCTATGAATTCAGACCCAAATGCTGTAGTTCAAGGCTGGATAGATTCTCCAGGGCATAATGAGAATTTAAGTAAGCAGCATGTTCATGCATGTGTAGGAAAAAGTGGAAATTACTATGCATTTGAATCTTGGAACCCCTAATTAATTTGAAATTTTAAATATTCAATTTTAAAATTAAAAATTGTCTATTACTTTATCAATATAGAGCATGTGGACTAACTTTAAATTTTGATTTATAATGTTACCTCAACAAAACTAGATTATGGATAAAATTACAGTAAAAGGAGCGAGGGAACATAACTTAAAAAATGTTGATCTTGAAATCCCCAAAAATAAACTTGTAGTCTTCACAGGCTTGTCTGGTAGTGGAAAATCTTCCCTAGCCTTCGACACTATTTATGCGGAAGGTCAAAGACGCTACGTAGAAAGTCTTTCTTCATATGCGAGGCAATTTCTAGGAGTGATGAAAAAGCCTGATGTGGATTTAATAGAAGGGCTTTCCCCAGCCATTTCTATAGATCAAAAATCCACTTCCAGAAATCCAAGGTCTACTGTAGGCACAGTTACTGAAATTTATGACTACATGAGGCTTTTATTTGCTAGAATCGGTCATCCTCATTGTCCGATTTGCGGAAGAGAAATTTCTCACCTAGCTCCTGAGCAGATAACAGAAATGATGGTTTCTATGCATAAGATGAAAAATGAAAGAACACTAAAAACTCTCATCCTTGCTCCAATAGTTAAAGACAGAAAAGGCGAATATGCAAATGTTTTTGAAGATCTTAGAAAAAGAGGATACAAACAAGCGAGAGTGGATGGAAGAATTTATGATTTGTCTGAAGATTTGGTTTTAATTAAGACTAATAAGCATTCTATTGATGTAGTTATAGATAAGCTAATGATTAATGACGACACGGATAGAAGCAGAGTCAGTACTGACATTGAACAGGCACTTAAATTCGGTGAAGGAGAAGTAATTTTAAGCGTTATTAAAGATGAAGGATTTGAAATTCCTGATGTTCCAAAGAAAATGGAAGATACTCTTTATTCAATCAAGTTTGCTTGTCCCGTAGATAACTTATCGCTTCCTGAAGTAGAACCAAGAATCTTTTCGTTTAATACTCCGCACGGCGCTTGCCCGACATGTGACGGTTTGGGCTCAGTTCTTACGGTCGATAGAGATCTAGTATTTAATGACAATCTTTCTATTATGGAAGGAGGAATTCTTCCATTCTCAAATCTTTTAAGTCATGATACATGGTTTACCAGAACTTTTAAGACTTTTGCGGAGCAAAATGGAATCCCGCTTAGTCTTAGACTTTCAGAAGTTTCAAATGAAAAGAAAGATTTACTACTAAAAGGCACAGGAGATAGACAGTATCACGTTCATGGTGAAAACAGATGGGGAAAGGGGACTACAATCTCAGAACAATTCCCAGGAGTACTGGATGAACTAAAAAACAGATATCAAAACACAGAATCCATGTTTTTCCGCTCACAAATAGAAAAGTTCATGAGGTATGAAGTTTGTCCTTCCTGTAATGGAAGTAGGCTTAAGAAAGAAGCATTGGCGGTAACTATTGATGATAAATCTATCATGGAAGTTTGTGACATGTCGATCGATGATTCTCTTAAATTTATAAGTAGTCTTGAGGGAAAAATTAATGCAAGAGAAAACACTATTGCACAACTAATTCTTAAAGAAATAAAACAACGTCTGACATTTTTAACCAACGTCGGACTTGATTACCTCACACTTTCTCGAGGAGCGGAAACTCTTGCTGGTGGAGAAGCGCAGAGAATAAGGCTTGCGTCTCAAATAGGATCAGGGCTAACAGGAGTTTTATATGTTTTAGATGAACCATCAATTGGACTTCATCAAAAAGACAATAAAAAGCTTATTGAAACACTTATTAAGCTTAAGGATCTCGGAAATACAGTATTAGTTGTCGAACATGATGAAGAAACTATGTTTGCCTCAGATTATATAGTGGATTTTGGTCCTGCTGCAGGTTTTGGTGGAGGAAATATAGTATCTCAAGGGACAATTGAAGAAATTAAAAAAGATAAGAATTCGCTGACAGGTCAATATCTTTCAGGAGCAAGAAAAATAAAGGTAGAGTCAGCAAAACAAAATGGCATTAATGACAAATTAATCTTAAGAGGCGCAAGAGAGCATAATCTTAAAAATGTAGACGTAGAATTTCCACTCGGAAAACTTGTGGTTATAACTGGTGTTTCAGGAAGTGGAAAATCAACTCTAATTAATGACATCTTGTATCACGGTTTAAAGCAAATTGAAGATCCATTTCACAGAGAAAAACCAGGAGTTCATTTAGATATTCAAGGATATGAAAACATAAAACATATTTATTCTATAGACCAATCACCAATCGGAAGAACTCCTAGAAGTAATCCTGCGACCTATACTGGCGCATTTAACTACATAAGGGATCTTTATTCCAAGACTAAAGACGCAAAATTGAAAGGATACGGTCCTGGTAGATTCTCTTTTAATGTAAAAGGAGGACGTTGTGAGGCATGCGAAGGAGAAGGTCAGATTAAAATTGAGATGCAATTTCTACCCGATGTTTATATTCAATGTGAAGTTTGCGAAGGTAAACAATACAATAAAGAAGCCCTAGAAGTTCTCTTCAATGATAAAAATATTTCTGATGTATTAAATATGAGCGTATTTGAGGCTCTAGGATTTTTTAGTTATATTCCAGCTCTCGCTAATAGACTTCAGACTTTAAATGATGTCGGATTGTCCTATGTAAAACTAGGTCAACCAGCACCTACTCTTTCAGGAGGAGAGGCTCAGCGTGTAAAACTCGCTTCAGAACTTTCAAAAAGAGGCTCGAATTCACTTTACCTTCTTGATGAACCCACAAGTGGACTTCACTTTGCTGATCTAGAAAAACTTCTCCATGTATTAAGAAAGCTTGTTGACGCTGGAAACACAGTGATCGTAATTGAACATAATCTTGATATAATTAAAAATGCTGACCATATAATTGATTTAGGTCCAGATGGTGGAGCTCGAGGTGGACAAATAGTTGCTACCGGAACTCCTGAGGAAGTTGCGAAAAATCCTAATTCATATACCGGCCAGTTCTTAAAAAAAGTGCTTTAAAAGCTTATTCAATGTCTATAAAGAAACTGTCCCTAATCATACTTTTACTTTTCATAAGTCTTTTATTTCCTCGAAAAATTCTTGCATCAGAAAATTTTGAAACGTCATACAACATGGTTTATGATGTTTTTGAAAACGAAAACACCAGAGTTACTCTAAATATTGGCCTTACAAATAAAACTACTGATTATTATGCAGCTTCATACGGAGTCCAAACAGGTTTTGATAACATCTCTAATATTGCTGTCAAAGATGGATCAGGAGAAATTACTTATTACGCTAAAAAAAGTGATAATGGAACAGAAATAAGCTTTGATTTTAATGAAAAAACGGTTGGAAAAGGAGAAACCCAAAAATTTTCGATTAGCTTTGATACACCTGAAATTACCAAAAATTTTGGTACAGTTTGGGAAGTAAATATACCTGGAATATCAAATCAATCACAATATAAATCATTTAACGTAAGGGTAAATGCTCCAAAAAGCATAGGCATACCATCAATCATAAAACCGGCAGTAGGCAGCTTTAATTCGAAGGACAATAGCTTGTATTTCACAAGAGATGATCTTGGAAATGGTGGAATTTCCATCGCATATGGAACTTCTCAGGCATATAAATTTGATCTTTCATACCACATTCAAAACAAAAACGTTTTTCCTGAAACGACAGAAATCGCACTTCCTTCAAATAACAGTTATCAAACAGTAATTTTAAATGAACTGACCCCCAATCCTATAAATGTAGTGATAGACAGAGATGGAAACTGGCTTGCCAGGTATAAACTTCTCCCTTCTCAAAAATTAAATATTGTAGCTAAAGGATTTGCCAAGATCTCTTATCATCCAAAAAATGAAGAACTAAGTGCCGAAAATAAAGCTATGTATTTAAGAGCTGATCAGTATTGGGAAGTAAATGACCCACAAATTCAGAAGCTCGCAAAAGAACTTAAAACTCCAAGAGCGATTCAAGAATATGTAGTTGAAAATTTAAAATATGACACAAAAAGAGTTGATGAAGTACAAAAAAGAGCTGGAGCTCGAGGAGTTCTCTTAAATAAGGCCTCTGCAGTTTGTCTCGAATTCACAGATCTTTTTGTGACACTAGCACGTGCTGCAGGAATTCCAGCCCGAGCAATTGAGGGATATGCTAATACTAGTAATAATGCTGACAGGCCATTAAGTCTTGTTGAGGATGTATTACATGCTTGGCCGCAGTATTATGATGAACAAAAAAAAGCTTGGATCATGGTAGATCCTACTTGGGAGAATACTACCAAGGGAATCGATTACTTTAACGTTTTGGATTTTGATCATTTTGCTTTTGTAGTAAAAGGTGAAGATAGTGATTATCCGATTCCAGCCGGTGGATATAAAACTTTTCGAGAGAGAGAAAAGAAAGATGTTAAGATAGAAACTACAGACTCTTTTCCGGATGAAGATCCATCAGTCACTGTCTTAACACAGTTTCCAGAAAAATTTTATGGTGGACTTCCCTTGAAGGGAGAGCTAATCATTTCAAACACCTCAAAGGTTTTGGTAAAAGGCCAACCATTTAAAGTGGAAGTCCAAGGACTTAGTCCAAAATCACAAAATTTTGTATTTAGCGATATAGCGCCTTTTGGAAAACAAAACATACCTGTTAAATTCCACTCGCCTGGACTTTTGACAAATGAAACATTCATAGTTAAAATAACCATCGGGAAAGATCAGGTTTCGAAAGAAGTTATAGTAGAACCTTTTTATAAAAATACTTATTTTCTCTTTGGAGCTGGAGGGTTAATCATTGGAACATTCTTACTCATCTTATCACTCTTTATCTACAGATCCAGGCGTCTACATTTTCCGAAATGAAAATGGAGAAGTGCTTTACGTGGGAAAAGCAAAAAATCTTAAGAAAAGAGTTTCATCGTATTTCACCCATAAAGATCTTGGTCAAAAAACCAAAGTTTTAGTAAGCCAAATTAAAACAATAAGCACGATTTCTACCGATTCGGAGCTCGAATCACTTCTTCTTGAAGCAAATCTTATAAAGAAGTACACTCCAAAATACAATATTAAACTCACAGACGGCAAAGCATATATCTTAGCTAGGATTACAGTAAAAGAAAATGACCCAAAAGTTTTACTTTCAAGGCGAACAGAAGATCCAAGCTCAGTTTATTTTGGACCATTTCCATCTTCAAATGATCTAAAAATCGTCTTAAAACTTATACGCAAAATATTTCCATATCAATCTGTTTTAAACCATCCAAAAAAATATTGTCTTTACAATCATTTGGGACTTTGTCCGTGTCCTCCTATGTTCAAAACTCATGAGGAATTTAAAAATTATAAAACTACAATTCATCACATAATTCAATTTTTTGAAGGTGACACAAAAAATATTATTCGAGAACTTGAAATCGAAAGGGATTTACTCAGCAAAGAAGAAAAATTTGAGGAAGCTGCACAGATTCAAAAGAAAATTGACTCCATAGATTTTATTACCAGCAAAAAGCATAATCCATTTGAATATGAGATAAATCCAAATCTCAGGCAAGATTTAAGAATAGAAGAGACTGATGAACTTTTAAAAGTATTAAATAATAACGGAGTTGAGCTTAAAAAGCTTGAAAGAATAGAGTGCTATGACATTTCAAATATCAGCGGTAAGCATGCTGTAGGCTCTATGGTGGTCTTTACTAACGGCGAAAAAGATGGGAATAATTATAGAAGATTTAAGATAAAGCGGCCTCCAAAAGTAGTTCCAAATGATTTTGCGATGATGAGAGAAGTAATCACAAGAAGACTTGATCACTTGTCAGATTGGGGAACTCCGGACTTGATAATCGTCGACGGCGGAAAAGGACAGATTTCAAGTGCCATGAAAGCCTTATTTGAAAAGAACTGTGATATTCCTCTAATTGGGATCGCCAAAAGGGAAGAGCTACTTATTACAACAGACTTTAGAGTGATAAGGCTATCAAATAAATCTCCAGCTTTAAATTTGGTTAGAAGAATTAGAGATGAAGCTCATAGATTCGCTATAACTTATCACAAAAAACTAAGAAGCAAATATTTTCTAAATCCTATTGCTAAATAATTTATTTTCTCGTCAAAGTATATGTATAAGGGAAATAAAGAAAAATGGCTGGTGCGTCATCGATAAGATATTTTTGAAAGTCCTCGTAAATCTTTTTTCTCTCTTTAATGTCAGACGTTCTTCGGCCATCTTCAAGAAGCTTATCTATTCTAAGGTTTTTATAATTTGTAATGTTATTTGGTTGACCAGTGTGCCAGAGAGTGTACTGATCTGGATCTTTAAGCACAGGAAGTTCACCTAAAAAGGCTTGAAAGTCCGAAGGAATTCCGTCAACTACCTCAATCTCAGTGTTTATACCTATTTCTTTCCAATTCTTGGCTAGCTCAGCAGCGATAGTTCTATAAGGACGAAGTACTTTTAATTTAATCTTTATGTCTCCAGATTTAGATGCATCAGAATCTTCGAGTTGTTTTTTTGCTTGTTCTAAATCTCTTTTGAAAATTTCATTTTTGTTATATGCCCAGGAATCTTTTTTATACATTGTATACGTTCTTTCTCCCTCTTCAAATTTATCTGGAACAGAATATGCAAGCGCTTTTCTTACTTTTTTATCTGATAAAACAGGATCTAGATTATTTATAAATACAGTAGCAATTTTATTATTGTTGATTTGCTTCTTTATGGTTGTGTTTTTAAACTTTTCAAAATTAGATCTGTCACCATATGAAAGGTTATTGATGTCTATGATTTTTGATACGTCTCCAAGCGCATATGCATCCTTTAATGCGCTTTGAGTAGGATAGAAGATGTATTTGATTTTCTTTTTATCTTTTTTTGAAACCAACTCTATAGACTGAACGAATCCATCTTTTGTTTGAATGTTTTTAATTTTATAGTTAGAAACTCCAACAAGATCTTTATTAAATACTTTTCTGTTCGCAAGAGTTACCAAAAACGGCGAATATTTATCTTTAAGCTTGAAAATAATAACTGTTTTTCCTGGACGTTCTATTTTTACATCAGCAAAATTATAATTAAGAGTTGTTGAGTCTAACTTCTTTCCATTTGAATATGTAATATCATCACTCAAGTAAAATATAAAGGTTTTCCCGTCATCTTTTATATCCCATTTCTTAGCAATGTCAGGAGCAATCTGTCCATTTGGTAAGACCTTAGTAAGGCCTCTGGAAGTCTTAGAGATAACTTCATCTGGTAAGTTATTTGGAAATCCGTCTTCTCTAAAATCTCCAGCAATCCCTACAGTTTCTACATTTGTAATAGGAATTACAGAAAGGAGAAGTTTTCGATTAAAAAATAAAAGAATAGCCAAGATTATTCCTATAAGTAATACTGAAAAAATAACTTTACCCCATCTTTTTATGTACGCTCGAAGTAACCAGAAAATTAATCTTTTTCTCTTTAAAAAAATCATAAGACTTATCTTTTATCTGGGGATAAGTAGCAGAACTGAAAGCAAAGCGAAGATTATAGAAAGAATTACTGTAGCATAAATTAAAAACTTTTCCATACTTCTTCTACTTCTAAATGTCTCTCCGCTTCCACCAAAACTAGAAGAAAGACCAGTGCCTTGAACTTGGAGAAGAATTGCACCAATCAAAAGTGTTGCCACCACTATTTCAAGAATGTTTAAAATCATAAGCTAATTATAGCGCCTGAGAAGCTTTATTTCAACCTGCCCAACATGCAAGACAAGTTTACTGAGTCGTTGCGGGCGGGCCTGTTAATTTGATTATTTGCTTTTAAGAAGCCAGTCAAAGAATGCGATTATAATAGACAAAATCGCTGCTGTTAAAATGAAAGCCCAGAAAGTGTTAAAGTGCATAACTGGCACTATAAATCCTGCATAAGTAAATCCATTAAATGTAAATGCTGAAATTTTTATTTGAGTTACAAAAATAGTTAGCACATAAAGAATAATTGCATTTGTAAAAAAAGAAAAAAGTCCAAGTGTAAGCATGTTTAACGGAAGAGAAAAGATGTTTAGTATTGGCTTTAGTATTAAAAGAAGGAGCGAAAGCACAAATCCAGCGATTATGTAGGTCATGAAACCTCCAATTATAGTAACCCCAGGTATAACTTGATCTAGAATTGCAAGAGAAATTCCATTTACGACGGTGTGCCTAATTAATCCTTTCATCATAAAAGCGTATCAAATTGCGCTTATAAATAAAAGTTTTAGGTGTTGTTGACTTATTTATGGTTTATGAGATGATCATATTGTTAATGGTGTTTTATTCATTCTTCCTTATCTCATGATTTTAATTATACCCATTTTGATATTTTTAATACCACGAATTTTAAGTTTTATATTTGGGTATAGAGCAAAATCGTTTGGATTAATTACTTTAATTGAATGGACAATAATAGATATTCTAATTAATGCGCCGATAGTTTATATTATTGTTTTATTAGGGGGCTCAGGAGATGGCGATACTCAACCCTTAACTCCATCCAAAGAGCATGATCTATTACTTTTTGTTAGCGTTATAGTATTATTTTTACTTCTTGTCGATATTCTTTTCTTGTCTTTAGGTGCAATAAATAAGGAAAATAATACGAAAAAAGATCCTGAGCAAAAAAAATTAGACAGTAATATATCAAATACTCTTCAAAATCCTGATAAGAATGCTGATGATATAATTTCAAATTCACCTACAACTAATCAAACAGCTTAAACTCAAGCTAAGGTAAAAAAGAGTAGAGTGTAATAAGACCTAAAGTTAAATGTACGTACTTCGGTAAAGATGTTGAGATTTCAGAAGCTATAGTTCATGAAATTTATTCAAAAGTAAGAGACAGAAATAGATCGCTCAGTTTGATAAAGCGATAGTCAAAAGAATATCAAAGCATGACTATAATGTCATTTTATATCCTTATATGAAGATTATGTATTTTTAATTTCTTTAAATTTTGATATATGATTAAGTTGTGAATGAATTTATTTTTATTTTTGAAATAATTATTACATTATTTACTGCATTAACTTTTATTATTGCTCCACGCATACTAAGTATGATATTTGGCTACAGAAGTAATTCGCATGGACTTGCTAGATTACTCAAGTGGAGTGTCATAGATATTTTAATTAACGGAATAATTTTGATTCCATTTACAACTTTTGGTTTAAATATGGGAGACAGTTACGTTGAAAAAATAACTATATATGATTTTTTAAATGTTATGCCGTTAAATTTATTTTTTATATTCATTTTATTACTCATAGATATTCTATTTATGTATTTAGGAGTAGCATTAAAAGATTTTAAAAGAATAAATATATAACTTATTTTTTCAATTAAAAGAACGCAAACTAATTGCTTAGAAATAATTCGTAATTAGGTTTAACTAAGTATAACTTGAAATTAAAACAAGTTACGCGTATTATATTTTGAATTATGGATAAAGTTAAATGTCCGCACTGCGGAAAAGATGTCGAGATCTCAGAAGCTATAGTTCATGAACTCCAATCAAAAGTCAGAGACGAAGAAAGTAAGAGACTTAAGGCTCAGTTTGAGGAAGAAAAAGCAAAAACTCAGGCTGAAAACGAAAAAAAATTACGAGAAGAATTTGAATTAGCAAACAAACAAAGAGATAAAGATCTTGAAGAAGCACGAAAAAAAGAACTCGAACTTAAAGAAAAGCTAGAAAAAGAACAAGAAGAAAGAGAAAAGGCGGAGGAAAAAATACGACTTGAAGCAAAAAAAGCGGCAGAAAAAGAAGCAGAAGAAGGTCAAGCTTTAAAGATTAAAGAAAAAGATATTCAGATGGATCAGATTAAGCGCTTAGCAGAGGACTTAAGACGAGCCAATGAGGATTTGAAGCGAAAACTTGAGCAAGGAAGTCAGCAAATGCAAGGAGAAGCGCTCGAACAGGATTTCGAAGAAAAGCTGAAATCTACTTTTCCAGGCGACGAATTTGTACCAGTTCCAAAAGGCGTAGAAGGAGGAGATATATGGCAAAAGGTTAAGTTTAATGGAAAAGTGGTGGGTTCTATCATTTGGGAAACCAAAAGAACAAAGGCATGGAGTAATGGCTGGTTAACTAAATTAAAAGACGATGCTAATCGTATTTCAGCAACTGAAGCTATAATAGTTACTCAAGTTTTACCATCAGACATGAATAATTTTGACAGAAAAGATGGCGTATGGTTAACAACTTATGAACATGCACTTGGGATTTGCAGATATGTAAGATTCCTCATAACTACTGTAGCGACTATTAAATCCAGCACAACACACACTGAAGAAGAATGGGGAGCAATTCGAGATTACATGCTATCCGATGGATTTAAAAGACGCATGGAAACACACTTTGATAGCGTAAATGCGCTGCGAGTTGGACTAGATGCAGAAAGAAGAGCAACTGTTTTAAGGTGGAAAAAGCAAGAAGCTCTTATTGAAAAGCTTGATATAAATACAGCCAATTTTTATGGAGAGCTACAGTCAATTGTGCCCAGTTTGCCAGAATTAAAAGAAGCTGATAATCTTATTACCGATGGCGAAGACCAAACCCTCATTTAATGAAGAAAATTACTACTGGAAATTCGGCATAGATCATGTATTTGGTTTAGATGAAGTAGGTCGAGGAGCATTTGCTGGGCCTATCGTAGCAGCTGGAGTGATTTACAAACCAAGTTTTAAGCATGAATTTTTAGAAAAGGTAAACGATTCAAAGCTTCTTAAGCCCAAGCTCCGTGAAGAACTTTCCCTTTTCATTAAAGAAAATTCGATTTGGACAATCGAATTAGTAGATTTAGATTTTATAAATAAGTTTGGGATAGGAAAAGCAAATTACGAAGTACTTAGCAAAGTATTTTTAAGTCTTATCGACAAAATAAAATCAGAAAATTATTTCGCAATTGTCGACGGATTTGATCTTAAAATTAAAAAGCAAAAAGCAATCATAAGAGGAGATCAAATAAGCCTATCGATTGCATCCGCTTCAATAATAGCAAAAGTTTATAGAGATGAACTTATGACAAAAGCTCACATTCTTTTTCCGGATTATAACTTTGCGCAAAATAAAGGATATGGAACGCTAGCACACAGAAACGCTTTAAAAAAATTTGGGGCAAGTAGATTTCACCGCAGTGCTTTTATTGATTAATATCGGGTTGCACCGCTTCATTAAAGTTTCTCACCATTTCTGACTTGCTATCTGCCCATAAATCAGGAACTCTACCAAAATGATCGTAAGCATTTTGTTTTAATATAACTCTATCCCTTGCTTCAATAAGTAAATATGTTGCTCTATGGATTTGTTCTGGTGTAAGATCCAGTCTTTGCAAGAGGCCGAATGCTTCATCAGCTACAGCCATTCGGGCATGTGCATTTGCAACTCTTCGGTCCCCAGGTCTAAAGTCCGCCCAAAATCCGTTTCTAATCTGTCTTACTCTTATTTCTGCTTCTTCTCGTGTGGAAATTCTACCAGGATCAAGTTCTGATGATTTAGGAGTTGACTCTGCAATGAAAGTTTCAACCCTTCTTAGCGCTTCACCCATGACTAAATTAAATAGTTTTAAATTAAAAATAATTTACAAATAATGTAGTAGATGTGTAAGAAAAGTTGACAGTCTACCAAGGCTTTGTTAAGATCGTGCCCATGAGTGAAAGAGGTCCAAATCCAGGAATATCCGAATTTGCAGCAGCTCTTAGAGGCGGTAGGAGAATTGATTTGTCAGAACAAGTAAGAGAACTTGGAGCCGAACTGGAAGATAGACCTAGCGAGATGGTAGTAGTTACTGGATATGCAGAACTTACTTCCCTAGGGGATACCGAAGCGACTCGAAGAAGAGAGTTGCTTGGAGAAACTGCAGCCAGACAGTTTCCTACAGGAAATAAAAGGACCCAAATTGCCGCACATGCTGAGTTCAATCCTCTTGATCACTTTAGTAGACAAGATATGCTAGGAATGTCTAAACTTAGCGCAATGATGCGAGTAGTAGCCAGGGATGCTGCTCGTCGTTCAGGAATTCTTGATCAAGATGGTCGCCTGGATCCCCGATTCCACCGCGATCATGTTGGAACTACTATTTCTACTTCTGTTGGTCATATGGGAAATATAATAGCTACAAATGAAACAATAGAAAGAGAAAGTAGAGGAGAAAAAACCCATATTACTTCTAAAGAAATATTGAAAGTTCTTCCGGAGCAATCTAATGCTGGAGTTGCACAAAACTTAGGAATAAGCGGATGGGGAAGTAACTCTCAAGAAGCATGTGCAACTAGTCTTTCAAGTATAGCTGATGCAAATTTATTAATAAGATCAGGTAAGAATAGGGTTGTGCTAGCAGGTGGATTTGAAGATACGCTTTCAGATGGAATGTCTAGACCAGCAGTAGGTTTATTTTCAGCTTTGAGAGGAGCAATATCGACAAATAACGAATACCCTGAAAATGCAATAAGACCTTATGACAAAGATAGAGATGGATTTGTAATGGCATCAGGAGGTGGAGTAATGGTATTAGAAAGTCTGGAAAGTGCTCTAGAGAGAGGTGCTACGATTTACGCTACGATTCTTAACGCTGAAAAAGCAATGGATGGATCTGATAATCCTACACTCTTAGACGCTGACAGAGTCGCTAGGTTACTCCTTAAAACCTTAAAAGTTCAAGGAGAAGAAAAAGGGTTTTATTTACCTGATGCTATATTTACACATGCCACTGCTACTCGAGCAGGAGATTTAGCAGAAATTGAAGCATTTAGAAAAGCATTGACGAAATATCTACCTAATATTCCTACTACAGCTATTAAATCTATTCACGGACATTTACTTGGAGGAGCCGGTGTTATTAATGCTATTGCTGCAGTACGTTCACTCCATGAAGGAATAATTCAACCTACAATTAATCTAGTTAATCGTAGTGAGGAATTTATGGATTTAGATATAGTTACACAGGCTAGAGAAACTCAGATTCAAACAGCTATAGCAACAGCGTTTGGTTTTGGTGGATATGACGCTGCGGTTCTCTTCGGGAAGTATAGATAACCTCTCGCTAGTACGAGAATTAGCTTCCCCAATCAACTTGCTCAATTATCCGTTTACACTGAACTGGCAATCTGTTAATATCCTGGCATAATGAAAAGCTTGGAAATTAGAGGCGGTGAAGAAGTAACTGGTTCACAATTTTTACTTACTGGAAATAATCGCAGCAAATTTCTTATAGACTGTGGATTAAGTCAAAAAAATGATAAAAATCCCGGAAACACTGACTTAGACCCCACAAATTTAAAAGGAGTTTTTATTACGCATGCTCATATTGATCATGTAGGATTGGTTCAGCAACTTGTTAGATTTCCAGAAGTGCCTATTTATATGACTCCAGCTACTCTTTCAATTGCTAATATATCATTGAGAAATTCAGAAAAAATTTCACCATCACTTTTTCCTCCAGGAAGTATCGACAAAATTATGAAAAGAACTACGACTGTTCCATATGGCAGGAGATTTGAAGTAGATGGAGCAAAAGCTATATTTAGAAATGCTGGTCATATTCTGGGTTCTGCAAGCCTTGAACTTAGTGAAGGAGGAGACATTGTTGCATTTAGTGGAGATATTGGTGATTCACCGTCTCGAACAGTAAAGCCAGCAGAATATATAAAAGAAGCAGATATCATAGTAATGGAAGCTACTTATGGAGGAATTGAAAGACAAGAACATAACTCTACCGAGGACATAAGAGAGGCGATAAGACTTGCAAGAAAAAATAAAGGAGATCTGCTAGTACCTGTTTTTGCAATCGACAGAGCTCAATCATTCTTAAGTGAGTTACGAAAATTAAGCGAAGAGGGTTTTTTAAAAACTATGGGTATGGATGTATTCTTTTCCAGCCCAATGGCATCTGATGTTACCCGTATTTACAATGGAAACAGAGATTTATTAAATGAAAAATTAGCTAAAATTATTCGTCCTTTTGCCTTTCCAGAACTTAGGGAAACATATACGCATGCTGAAGATTTGATGATTGAAAAACAAAAAGATCCAAAAATTATAGTTGCTGGATCTGGAATGATGGCTGGAGGAAGAATTATCGAGCACGCAAAAAGATGTCTTCCTGATGAAAGAAATGTCATGTTATTTACCGGATTTCAAGCACCTGGAACAACAGGTGAAAAAATATTACGTGGAGATAAGACAGTTAAGCTGGATGGCGAAGATATTGAGGTTAAAGCTCAAATTCTATTTACATCTCTAAGCGCCCATGCAGATCAAAATGGTTTACTTTCCTGGCTGGAATATCCTCATCTAGGACAAAGGCCAGTAAGAAATACTATAGTGGTTCACGGGGAAACCGTAAAGAGACACGCTTTTGCCAATTCAGTAAAGGAGAGATTCGGATTAACGACAACAGTTCCAGATTCTGGAGATATAATTTCATTTAGTTAAGTAGATGTATAATCTTATTAACAGAGTTCCTACTTAGATTTCGATCTAAGTGTAAGTAACTTTAAATCTCTCCCGCTTAGCGGAATAGTAAAGAGATTAAAGACCCAAGAGCTTTCGGCTTTGGGATAACTAACTCTAAATCTCTTCCTCTGAAGAGGAATCGATAAGAGATTAGTAAGGAGGTGAAAAATATGGCAAAATTAAATCCTTATATGCATTTTAAAGATAATGCAAAAGAAGCTATGGAATTTTATAAATCTGTCTTAGGTGGAGAACTCACGATGACTACTTTTAGAGAAGGTATGCATGATCAAAGCCCTACAGCTGACAATATAATGCATGCACAGCTAACTGTTGGCCCAGAAATGACGCTTATGGCTTCAGATACGCCTCCTGAAATGCAAGCAAATCCAGGTGCAAGCGTAACTATTTCTCTTAGCGGAGAGGAAAGTGATGAAGAAAAGCTAAAGGGATATTGGGAAGGTCTTTCAGAAGGTGGAACCGTAAATTATCCTTTAGAAAAAGCTCCATGGGGAGATACATTTGGAATGCTTACCGATAAATTCGGAATGGAATGGATGGTAAACATCGCTGGTCCAAAGCAATAATTCATTCGACCTAAAATCTCTTAAAAGCTCACGAAAGTGAGCTTTTTTGATGAACTTAATTTGTAAATAAATATTAAGCGTGCTCCTTATGTTAAAATTCTATTATGCAAAGCACAGAAAATTTAACTAAAAAACAGCTTGCCGTACTTGAGGCTGCAAAAAAACATATTAAGGATACTTATAAGGAAGGCGTAACAAGCATGGTTACGATTCTAGCCACTAAATCTGGCATGCAATATACAGGTGCAAATGTTAAGTATAAAAAAATTTGGAAGTGTATTTGCTCAGAAAGAGTTGCAATTGCAAAAGCTATGGAAGCGAATGATAGTGAATTCGATACTATTACTACAATTAAATATTTTCCAGAAACTGATTCTTTTGAAGTAATAAACATGTGCGGTGAATGTAGGCAAATCGCCATATGTCACAAACCTCTTACTGTTATCGCAGATGATGAAGGCAAGTTAAAAGCATTATCCATTGAAGATCTATTGCCATTCCCTTATTCATAAGGCCATAAGACCTATAGTGCAATTTATGAAATCATGATGTATAATTCACTTTATGAGTCCGGAAATAGCACTAGATATTGATAGATCAACTGAACTAAATCAAGTTCGTGATCTTGTAAATAAAAAGCTAACGGATGCTCTTGTACCACCTGAAAAACTTCTAAATGGTGATATAAGATTTCAATCAGTTCTTTACATGAGCTATTGGCACCAAAGACTTCACAATAATACACTAGAACAAAATAGAATTAAGACTCATTTGGAAGAATATTTGGGAACTGCAGTTCCTGATTCAACTATAGCTGCAGGAAATTTGTTGTCTAGCCCTGATCTTTCAGAAGCATCCAAGTCGTTTGTTGAAACACTTATGACTCCAACCAAAACTGTGGATCTAGTGATTACAAGACAAAGTCCAGATAATGAAAATGAAACGGAAGTATTAAGTCTTGAAAGAGGATATTATCCTTTTGGCTCTGCGCTTCCTGGAGGAATAATAAAAGATAGCGATGAAAGTAATGATTTAGATATCCCTCAAAATGTTTTCGCTGCACTAAGGGTTGCTGGAGATAAAGTACTAGGCCTAGGTGATGAAGCACAGTACTCAATTAGAACAAATGAAAGTGGCAAAACTTATTATGAAGTCTATTCTGAAAACGATTCTGCATCAGTAAGAATTCATCCTGAAGACGAAGGTGGTTATACATACAGAGAAAATATTAAATCTACTATACGTCCTGCTGACCCAAGACACATAGTGGACACAGTAGCATTTCGATCTGAGCTAATAGGAGAGCCTAAGACTAATCTTAAGTGGATAAAGAAGTCTGAGATCATGTCAGTAAATGAAACTACTGGCGGATTTGCGTTTGGACACCATAGAGAAATTGTTGCTCATATCACAAGTCAATCGTCGGTCGAAAAAGAAAGAGAAATGAGCGAACGTGAATTTGTAAGATCAATCATAAATAATCCTCTCGATGCATATAAAGCTCTTAAAGAAAGATTTGATAAAGATGGTGGAAGCTCCGAAACTTCTTTTCCTGAACTATTTCCTGCTGTAGATAAAATACTTTTAGATTTATTCAAGCATGAAATCAATCAAATGTGTGAAGATATTCCTCTTCTTGCAGGAATTAGAGACAAAGCAGTAATTTCACTTAGACAAGTCTCTCTTAAAAATAGAACTTTTATGCCATATCTACCTACACTTTTAGCTATCACTGAAGGAATTACTTTTTTTGATGTAGTTTCTAGACAAAAAAAAGGATTTTACGATGAAATGCCAAAAGATAGAATAGTCGAACATAATCCAGCCGAAACTCAGTATGCTCAGTACCATATGTATAGATACAAATACAGATTTAATGAAATGCTAAGTATGCTTCCAGGAGAAATTGTAATTCCTACATTCGAACCTCTGTCTGCAACAGATTTGATGAAAGTCAGAGGAGTTCCGGTAAGATTTGTCGGACTTGAGGAAGATTTTGTTTATGTTGATGAATTCGAGCAATCTCCCGAAGAATTCTTAATGCATGATGTCAATCATTCCTGGAGAATGATCATGGAAGACAGAAAATATATGGAGGAGAGCGGAATGAGTAGAGACCAATTTGTTGAAGAGTCAACAAGATTCTCCAAGGTATATTTAGATCATATAAAGATACTAAAGTCAGATACCGAAGAAGAAAGAGAAATTAAAAAATTAAAGAAGATAATCTTATTCGAAGTAGTACATGAAGATGCACGACCATTTTTGCGAGACGTAATCACTAGATTTATACAAATGCAGGAAGGTAAACCGGTTCCATTTGAAGTTCCAAGAATCGACAAGGAAACTGGTTACATGGATGTTGTTGATACTTTAGATACTGGAATAAGTACTCTTTCTTATGTCAGAAATAAACTTCAACATGGATTTTATGATCATATTGATGCTCAGCTCCCTCAAATAGTTGATCCAAAATACAGAACTGCGGCATGGATTTCATGGGCAGCGTATGAAATGCTTGTTGAATTAGGAGCTGACCCTGTGCAAGAAGCAGAGTTAGATGCACATGGAAATGTTTCATTTGAGTGGCTCATGAAAAGAACATGTGCAGTCGGACCAGACAATATTCATGATGAAATATCAGAAGATCCTGACTTAGCAGTTTATGGCGATGGAGCAGATAAACTAAACCCTAAAAGATATCAGGCAACTTGATCGAGTATTAGAGCTTTAATCCCTTCTCCCATTGCTTCTGGAATTGATCATACATCATTTGACCAAACGGCTCGTATTCAAATCTTATTCCCATACTTTTTATATAATTCTTGGGATCATATGACATTATATAAACAATTTTTTTATCGAAAATTACAATTCTTGAATTAAGCGTTTCCGAGATACGAATTTCTTCTCCCATCTTTGTTCTAACTTTTATAAATTCCTCATTATTTTCGTTTCTTTTTTGGAAAAGAGTTCTTATCTTAACTCCTCTGTCTAGAGCATTTTTTTGGGCTAACATTATTTCAGCAGGGAGCTCATCTCCAGAGGCAAGATTATTCATTTCATATTTTAAATTATTAATATCAGAAATCGCTTTCTCAAACATATCCTCCCGGCTTTCGATAAAACTGATTATTGGCATATTACTTTGATTATTCGAATTATTACTTAGAAAAGTTTTCAAAAACCACTCTTTTTGAATTAGGCTAAAAGTTTCTACTGAATCAGTGGGAGAAATTGCATGGAAAATAGTTGGCCTACTACCAGACTGAATTAAACAACCTAAAACTAATAATTGCTTTGTAAGTCTGTAAACAGCATTAGGAAAGATATTTAACTTTTTTCCAATTTCTTCTGCACTAAGCGGGCCTTCTTTAAGGAGTAAAGAATAAATTTCTCTTGTTTGCTTTGAAAGAGGTGGTTTTGTTTTCACGGCAACATTTTAACAATTTTTTGTTAAATAAGCAATATCACTTACAATTTGCTTCGAGAATATGACAAAGCAATTACAAAGCAATGCATCAGAATTTTTATTTGCAAGAAAAAAACTTAAATCTCCTGCAATAATTAATTTACTGTTATCTACTTCATTTGGGCTAAATGCCATATTTTATGCTGCATGGCTAGGCTATTCAATTGGAATTTGGGCACTTTTGATTCAATTAGCATGGTCTATTAGTTTTTTTCTTTTAATTCCTAAATCAAAATATTTTAGTAAAGTTAATAGCTTGCATGATTTATTGGGTCAAAAATTTGATAATAAAACAAAATTAATAGCTTCAATTTGTAGTCTAATCGGACTAAATTACTTAATAGCTTGGGAAGTAAGCATAGATAAATCAGTAATAGCACCACTGCTTCCAAATACTTCATTACCTCCAGAGATCTTTGCAGGAATGATAATTGGATTCTTTGTAATAGTTGCCATATTTTATACTATTAATTTTGGCATAAAAGGCAATGCAAATGCAGATAAATTCTTAAACGCGTTAAAAATGGTTATCTTCATAGCTATTTGTTCAATTGCAATTTATGAATTTCTTAAATTACCACGAGAAATGATTATCTCATCGGTGTTTCCGCCAATTAGTAAGATCGTGATAAATCTAGGAATCATCGGATTTATGACAAATATCTTATTTAACTTAAGTTGGCAATTCGTAGACAATTCTTCATGGCAAAGTATCATAAGCGGATCGAAATCAAAATCAAACGCTAGCGCAATAAACTTAAAGCAAAGTGGAATAATTATATTTTTTACAGTAAATTTATTTGCTACAATTCTTGGAATTACACTCGCACATTTCAGTAATTTAACTCCTGACAGTTTATTCTCAGCAACTGCTGGAATCATACCTCAATTTGAAAGTATAGTTTCGCTAGGAATAATCATGCTCAGCATTGCCTCAATGATGTCACTTGCGGATGGAATGATTTTAACTTCAGCGCTTACCATAAATGTAGATCTTTTTAAGTATTTTAAATTTGCTAAAAATTACGACGAAAAGATAAAAATGAAATTTATAAAAATATCAGTAGTTATTTTTGGATTAATAAGCGTTTGGGGAATTAGCTTCATATTTAACATTCTCAATATTAATTTATTTGAATTTATTTACATAATAATTATTACTCAACTTGCTTTAATTGGACCTGTTATTTTTGCTCTATATTCAAAAGATTCGAAAGGGGCGAATATGTGGAAAGCAATTATAATCGCCTTATTTGTAGGATTTGGGTCTGTACTAGTAGGAACAGTTTCTGAAAATAAAGTATTTATAGATGCTGCTGGAACAGTTACTATTTTTAGTTCAGTATTTACCGCTTGGGTTATTGTAAAACTGAAATGTTTTAATTTAAAACTTAATCTAAGGTAGCTGCTCAGGCTCTACTATTTTTGCAGAGGAAGCTATGACTTGAACTGGAATATGTTCGTAATTCATCCTTCCATCTTCCAACACAGTTAAAACATTTGAACCTTCTGGATAATCCATTGTAAATTTCACTCCACCTTCTACATAATCCACTCTTGATAAATCATGCATATCAATACCCATAGTTAACATTCTTCTGGATGAGTAATGAAGTGATGTTTTAGCAGGCAAACGGTCGTTTGCTTTTCTAACTTGAATATTAAATCTACCTGTTAAAGTATCTATAGCATAATCACTGAAAATATGACGATTAGTACCATATTGCTCCGTCTCAGCAACTCCATTAAGCGCTGTTGCGATCTTTAATACGTCGTCTTTAACCAACTCTAAATCATTTAAAGGAGGAAAAGCTTCATCAAAATTAACTACTCCAAGATCTACTATTACGACATTGGCTGGGTCAGTTGGTTTTCCATCTGAAACTGGTTCTAGTTCTGAAGTCATGGCTGGAATTATAACCTATGCAAAACTAATTTTCAATTTAATGTTGAGCCCGTACTTTTGAAATAATTACATAAACTTATTTGCTCAGTTGTAGTATAATGCACAGCAAATATGCCTAGAGAAGAAAAATTAACGCCAGAACCTGGCTTACTAGAGAAATTATCACCACTTCGTGCTGAAATTAGCGCGTTATCAGATAATCCTCAAGCTCAATCTGAATTAGTACAAACTTGGTTTTTAGAGCATCCAGAAAATCTAGCTAGAGATGTGGAAGATTTAACTATGATCTGCGTTCTAGAATATGACGAAAGAAAACTTCTTACAGATCCTATTCTTGGAAACTGGTTAATGGGACAAATTGATAAGCTTACTCCAGAATCACCTACACAAGCAGAAGCATTAGCTAAAACGAAAGAAATATTTGGTCTTTTAAGATTTCATGATTCTCGATTTGGAAATGAAACAGGTAACAAAATTGCTGAAAATAATCTTTATGATGAGCTCAATGCATTACTTATTTCCGATCCCGATACAGTTAAATATACAGTTGGCGAAGTAAGAAAAATAATGATGAATGCTCAAGATGGAGTTATGGAGCATGTACTAAGTGGCCGCTACAAAACCGGCCTAGAACATGGAATATTAGGACCTATGGATATTTTTTGGTATGGAACTACGTTAAATTTTGAAATAGAATCCCAATTTCATGAAGTAGAGCCAATGGACGCCAGAATTTTGGTTTTAGACGACAAGGACGCTGAAGACTGGTATAAAAGACTCGTTGCTGCCGGCTTTAAGGATGATCCAGATCAACAAGGACATTTTACTGATCCGTCCTTAGCATTAGTAGCTCTTTTAAATGGAAATTATGATGTTATTTTATCTGATTTAGATTTAGGGGAAGGACAAATGTCTGGAATAGACTTCGCTAGAATTGCATCTGCAATTCAGCGAGCAAAAGGTATTAAAGATCCTCTAATTTCAGTTTTTTCTTATGATCAGGCTCTTTTAGAAGAAGCCAATAGAACAATTGGTAGATATAGCGACAATCCTGTCTTATTCCAGCAAGTTAACGGTGGAAATAATAATAAAGTGGGTTTTACAGGATATGAATTTGGAAGAGATGTTCGGACTGAACTATACGTCAGAGAAAATTTCCATTGAGCCGCCAGTACTTGCGACAGGAAATGTCGCAGTATTTCGCATTGCGATGCTCAAGATTCAGGAAGCTCTAGCGAGGTCATCTACGAAAAACCCAGACATAAGTCTGGGATTTTCATAGTGAGCCGCCAGAGATTCGAACTCTGAACCGATTCCTTAAGAGGGAATTGCTCTACCATTGAGCTAGCGGCCCGCACATGTAATTTTACCAAAACTACAAGCTGGAATCCACTACGCATTAATTGACTCTCAAGCTTAAGTAAGTTATACTACAGGTTTAAATTATGAGTGAAATACCAAATCCAGGCATTGCGGAATTTAAGGGAATAGAAAGAATTGCTGAATATGACAGAACAGGCAACAGCATTTATCTGGATCCTCAAGTTTTTAGCGAAATACGCCCATATAGACCGAGAGTCAGAGGAGTAACATATGAAGTTAATGCCTCAATTAGTGGAGTCTTAAGAGAAAGTCCCATCGTTGAATGGATTCAAGCAAATCCTGAAGGATTCATGTCGCATGCAGGAAGAGATGTGCATATAAGAAGAGCTCTAGCTACAATTGATGATCTGACAGTATCGCTTCAGACAGGAGACCAAGATTCGCAAGATTTATATATGCAATCTCTTGCTGTGGGAGAAAAAATCTCTGAGCTGGATATTCTTGCAAGACCGTATATACCAAAATCATTATCAACACCTGAACCTGAAGATGAGATGGCTGAATCTCCTATTTCAACAGAAGTTATTTTGCCTAGCATTCAGATGAAACGAAACTTTGATTGGAAAAGTGCGCTGATTAAATTATTTAGTAAACTTCCTGAAGGAGCGACTATACCTATCAAACCTATCAAAACTCCGAACATTCCACGAATTCCTATTAGAACGCCTCAAGCGCCACAAGAACGTATAGATGATTCCGCCTCGCGAAAAAGAAGAAGAGTGAGGGAGATTGATGATTCCGACCTTCCTTCAAGATCCTTTCTTCTCGACGATTTTTACATTGCAGGTAGGGAAAAACTTACTAACCCAAGAGGAAGAGGAAATACTGTTGTTAGAGTAAAAAATAGCAGAAGACCAATCGCCACAAATGGATTTGTAGTAACTAAAGTTTACAACAGATATGATCCCGAATCAGGACTCATGACGACAGATTCGGAAAAAACTCGAATTAGATATTATGACATTGTGCATATAGATTCCACGAGCATCAGCGCCAATATAGGTGTTATTGATCCAATGAAATTTAAAACTATCGGTATACCTTTTTATGTTACTGACACAGATAATAGGACGTTTGAGCCTGACATAAAAGATAAACTTATAAATTTACAGATTGTAGGAAAAGACGGAGTCATAGTTGAAAAATATGATCTAGTAGAATATGTAGATGTAGATGGGCTTGGAAATTTAAGCCTATCACTTGAAGACATGCCTGATGAAGTAAGAAGAAAATTAACAGGTCAAAGTCTTACCATAAATGCTTTTTATAAAACCGGTTTCAATGAACGTACAAAAGTTCATCAGTCAGAACTTCTTGGTCCATTCTCCGAAGATGAAGATTTCAGATTAAATCTTTACCCCGAAGACATAGCAAATCTTATTAGAAGACTAAGAGAAGTTATAAAAGACGGAAGCGAAAGAGATCCATTTTCAATCCTCACTCAATATTTATCAGTGTGGGCTCTTGAATACGATATTAAAGATGCAGCAATAAGCAAGGATGATCCTGTGTCTTTTAATCAGACTGAAAGAGTTCTCGAAAGAAAATTAGCTTCATGTGAAGGTGCAAATATTGCGCTTGGACAATTAATGAGACATCTTATAAAGCCTGGTGAAGGAATTGCATTTGTGACAGGGTATCAATTGGGTACAGGCGGCACTGCAGATGATATGAGTGGACATATGATGGTGATGTATGTAGATAAAAAAGGAAACAAAACTTATCTCGATGCTACTCCCTGGCTTCCCGAACAACGCAAAAGAGTTGAAAATGAAAGAAGAGCCGCTGTGCGAGCAAAAGAAGTCTGGTATAGAAGCACAAAGTATTTGAGAGAAAACCCCAATTTTTTGAAAGAATTTAGATCCCTTAAAGAAAGAGCGCGTAATGCAACAACTAGATTATCTGACTCCTGGAACATAGGTGACTTGACCTATGAACTAGAACAGGAATTGAGAGATTTTGGAATATATATAGCAAAGTTTAAACAAGAACCAGCTGTTTATTTTGAAGAACCTAAATTGATAGTTCCCCAACCAGATCCTAATGATCCAAAAGGTGCCGAAAGAACCCGTGAAAGAATTGGTCTTATTCCCGTTATAAGAAAGCATTTTAAAGTACCAGAAAGGATGAAAGCTTTTTGGCCTGAGAGCTATGATTATATTGATGGCACATTAGAAATCAAAATCCCTAATTATTATCGTGATTTTTATAGAGGATTTTATTACTCCAAGCCAAAAGATCCTAGCGCTTATTATATGGGAGACTCACCGGCGTCCAGCGAGGCAAGAGCAAGACGTGATTTGCTCTATAATGGCCGTATTCAAAGAAAAACTATTTCCGCAATGACAAGAGTACTAGAGGCTTCTACGTATGCTTCTGCTCAAAATATTCAAGCATATGAAACTCTTGCAACTTTAGTCGAAGCGGAATATGAAAGACAAAAAAGAGCATTAATAGCATGTTTTGAATCAATTCCCGGAGGATTAGGGCAGGATTTGGACAACTTCTGGAACCAGATGCCTTTTATAAGACTTATTGATTCACCGTTTCCTCATTTAACAGACTTTTTCACTAGGTCAATAGATTCAAGTTCTCTTGGACATCTTGTAACTTCATCCGGAAACATAGAGGAAGATTTTAATTTAAGAATTTCAGAATGGAGAACTGAGATGGATAAGAGAATTGCATCATTTTATGAATTTATTCAATATGCTCCTAGAAAATCAAAAAGTCCAACAGTGGTAGAAGTTCCAAGTACATTTTTATGGAGGCAAATGAAAGATGTTAGACCAACTGAGCCTGAAGAAAGACCTGATATTGTTGATCCATTGGGTACGTTTGCGCTTCTGGCAAGACATATGGATGACTATAAATATCCCCATACGAGAATTAATAGATAAGTATTTAAGGAACATAGGATTGTAAAAGAGGTTGATTTAAGGCTATAATTATAAAATGCCCAGGATTAAAGAATTTACTTCAAAAATCTTTTTTCATATTAAAACTCATAAAAAGCTCTTATTAATTCCTCTAATTTTAATCCCAATTTTAGTTTATTTTTTATATCCTAAAAATAAAAAAGAGATAGCTACCCAAAAAGTAACTCAAGAAGACCTAGTTCAATCTATTTCTGCAAATGGAACACTTGAATCAGAAAATTCCGTTAACTTATCATTTTTAGCTGGAGGAAAACTTGTTTACTTGCCTCATAAAGAAGGGGATTTTGTAAACAAGGGAGAGGTAATTGCAAATCTTGACCAAAGATCAGCGCAGAAAAATCTTCAAACTTCCCTTGCGACATTTGCACAACAAAGAAATACTTTTGACCAGACTAAAGAAAATAATAAAGATAAGCCCGTTTCTGAAGCTCTGAAAAGAATCCTTGAAAATAACCAATACGACTTAGATAAAGCTTCAATTTCAGTAGATTTACTTAGCCTAGCAAAAGAACAATCTGTTTTGACTACTCCAATTTCAGGAATCTTAACTAGACAAGATGTAAAAGTACCAGGAGTAAATGTAACTTCAGCTACTATTTTTTCTGTAACTGATCCCGCTTCAATAATCTTTAAAATGGAAGTTGATGAAGCTGATGTAGGAAAAATAAAAGAAGGTCAGAATGTAAAGATATTTCTTGATTCATATCCAGATGAAGAACTAAATATGACTATTGATCAAATCGATTTCGCAACTCATACTACGTCAACAGGCGGAGATGCATTTTACGTAAAAGGGAAACTTACCTCAGACAATTCTGACTATAAATTTAGAGTTGGCATGAACGGTAGCGCTGAAATAATTACAAATAAAATTCCAAACGTAGTAGTAGTTCCAATCTCAAGTATATTTGAGGAAAACAAAGTTTATGTAAAAAAAGGCAAAAAATTTGAGAAAAGAGAAATAAAAGTTGGCGTTCAAAATGATCTAATTACGCAAGTAAAAGAAGGATTAAGTGTAGGAGAGGAAGTGGCAACAGATCCATCTCTTGTAAGTAAGTAACTGCATGAAATCAGGACAATTAATAACTCTCAAAGAAGTTAAGAAAGACTATATTTCAGAAGAAATTGTAACTAGTGTTCTTCTTGGTGTTAATTTGAATGTAGAAAAGGGAGATTTTATTGCTATAACGGGAAAGTCCGGAAGCGGAAAATCAACTCTCATGAATATCTTAGGTCTTTTAGATATTCCCACTTCTGGCACATATATTCTAAATGGCACAGATGTAAGCAAAATGGCGGAGGATGAACTTGCTAGAGTGAGAAACAAAGAAATTGGATTCATATTTCAATCATTCAATTTACTTAATAGATCAACTGCTCTTGAAAATGTCATTCTACCTTCGATTTATGCAGGGCTTAAAGAAGATGAAAGAGTCAAGAGAGCAAAAGAATTATTAAAAAGCGTAGGACTAGAAGAAAAAGTAAATAATAGACCTAATCAGCTTTCAGGCGGTCAGCAGCAGCGTGTAGCAATTGCTAGATCTCTCATGAATAATCCCAATCTTATTCTTGCTGACGAGCCCACGGGAAACTTGGATACAAAATCAGGAGACGATGTTATGAATATTTTAAAGAACTTAAATAAAGAAGGGAAAACTGTAGTCGTGATAACCCATGAACCCGATATAGCTAAACAAGCCAAAAAAATAATTCATATGTCTGAAGGTATTATTAAAAGCTAATGGAATTTAAAGAACTTTTAAAAATTTCAGTAAAAGCAATCACGGCAAATAAACTTCGAAGTTTTTTAACTACACTTGGAATAATAATTGGCGTATTTGCAATTATCTTACTTGTTTCAATTGGAACTGGACTACAAGCATATATCACTAATCAAATCGCAGGACTCGGATCAAATCTAATTTTCGTGATTCCTGGAAAACTTGGAGGTGGAAGAACACCCGGCGGAGTAGTTACAAATAAAATCGTATACCAAGATGCGAAACTACTTTCTCAAAAACTCAGAGGACAAGCTCAAATTGCCCCAGTCGTTCAACAATCAAGCACAGTAAAATATAAAGGCGAAGTCACCAAAGGATCTTCAATCCTTGGAACATCTTCAAATTATGCAAAAATAGTCCAAAATACGAAACTAACAAGTGGAAACTTCTTTTCTTCTGGTCAAGAACAATCAGGAGCTAGAGTCGCTATAATCGGCACAACTCTTCAAGATAATCTTTTTAAAAACGCAAATCCCATAGGTAAAAGAATTTATATAGGAAACAATACTTACACGGTTATAGGTGTCCTTGAGAAAAAAGGCGCGCTTTTCGGAATAGATCAAGATAACACAGCTATAATTCCTTTTTCCGCAGCTCAAAAGCAGTTTGGATTGAATAATCTAAATGCAATCTATATTTCCGTAAATGATTCAGCTTCCATGAATAGAGTTCAAGAGCTAACTAAAAAGTCACTTTTGCAACGACTTACCGAAGATGATTTTACAGTTCAAACAGCAGAGTCTACTTTAGATATAGTCAAAAACATAACGAATATTCTCTCGATTGCGCTTGGGGGAATTGCCGCAATTTCTCTGCTGGTTGGAGGGATTGGAGTTGCCAACATAATGTTGGTGTCAGTTACCGAAAGAACGCGTGAAATAGGCCTTAGAAAGGCACTAGGAGCTAAACGTAGCGACATATTAAAACAATTTTTACTCGAAGCTGTGATACTTTCGCTTCTTGGAGGAACAATCGGGATTATTTTAGGACTAGTAGCTTCCTACATTCTTTCAATATTTTTGGTTTCAAGCGTTACGCCGTTTTCGATATTCTTGGCTTTTGGATTCTCAGTTCTTATTGGAGTGGTTTTTGGAATGGCACCTGCTATAAGGGCATCTAAATTGAATCCAATCGATGCCTTAAGATACGAATAAATTTAAGCGTTAATTAACCTCAATTTTCTAGTTTTTGACCAAGACTTAATATAAATTTCCCTAAGTATTGCTTCTTTATGAGTTTCAAATGTTTCGGAATAAACTAACGTTACAGGAAGCCTAGTGCGAACATATTTCGCACCTTTTCCACTATTATGCTTGGCAATTCTACTTGGGATATCTACACTTATCCCTGTGTAAAGGGTGTCATCGCTGCATTTAACTATATATAAATACCAATTTTTATTCGCAATATCTTTAGGCATTTGTAAATGTAAGATATAAATCTGCACGCTCGAGAGGAATCGAACCCCCAACCCCTTCGTCCGAAGCGAAGTGCTCTATCCGTTGAGCTACGAGCGCATAAATTCATTTTATCAAAACGAGCGCATTACCTCAATAACTGATCCTATAGTCATAATTTCGACTTTTTGATATAATTCGCTCTTATGGAAAATAGAATAGAAAACGGCTATTCAAATGTGGCTCCTCTGTTAGAGAGAATGTCACGGCATGAACTGAAAAAAGAAGTACCTGAACCTGTTCAGGTCGCCTGGAATAATCTATCAGTATCACTGCGAATTGGAGACTACTTATTAGATACGACATCTGACCCACTCACTAAAAGATCTGTGGTAATAGACGCAATGACTTACCTTTCTGGAGATAATCCCGAGCTTCAGCATGGCAACGCAACATATCATAAACAAATGTCTGGCTTAAAAGATTACTTATCTACATTACCATTATCAAGATCAAGGCAATTTGGATTTGATTTTAGAAAATTAATTATTGCTTCAGGTCGAACAGCGTCTGCTCAAAGAGCTGATGAATTACTCAAAGCAAGATATCTTGAAGGGGTGCTTACTACAAGACTATTTATGGATTTATTACCAGCAGAATATTCTGAAATACAAGGTTTTAGAAATTACAAAAAAACAATTTACAGGCTTGCCAGAATTGGAAATGTTTTAGATTCACTGGTCGATTTTAATGATGACTATGCTTCCGGACAAACTCTTGTCACCCCCAGCTTTACTAATAAACTTAAATTAATAGTTGGAGCAAGTGGACAAGTAATAATTGTCCTTAAAGATATTAATAAAAGAATGCTTCCAGACTTAGCAACAGGTGTTGCGCAGGCATATTTTAGAAAAGGCTCTAATCAACTTAATTTGGAAAAATAGATCAATCCGAAACAAGTTTTAGACCTATAGTTGACAATTCATAAATTATTTTCTATAATTCGCAACTATGGAAAGATTTGGAGGAGAAAGAGGCCCTGAAGACAGTATAGAAAGAAGAGCTGAAGGACTTTCATTAGAAATTAATAGACTTTTGTCACTTTTAATAGAAAGTGGTCCTGAACTTGATCCTTATTATAAAAAGCAGCTTAGAAATTATCTTCATCAGATACTTGGCATTTTTGACTTAGAAGAAAAGGGGGCCGAAGGTCTTCTTGAAGTAAGAAGGCGAATGGATCGCTCCTTCGATAAACTTCCAGTTTCAACATATTATCCATCTATTCAAGAGTTTCAGCAGGGACTTTTGGGTGTTGTAATGTCTTCAGAGAGTTCCGATCTTCCATTAATGCCAAGAGAAGTTTCAGCTACTCAACTTGCAAAAAATGCCCAGCATGATTGGCTAAGTATTGACGGAGGTGATTCAAGATACACTCTAGATTACCTGTATGAACTTGGTAAAGTTATGGTTTCAAGACCAGCTTATGAAGCGCTATTTCCAGAAACCGATAATATCACTGTGTATGATGACTGGCAAATTGAAAATGGACCTCAAAGAGCATTGATTTTAAGAACACTTGGATCTTCATTTGTAGCCGAAAAGGGAATGGATGCATGGATAAAAGTTGATAATCTTGAATCAAATTTAGATTCTTAATAATTTATCTAAATTTGCAAAAATATATCAATCTGATACAATATTTATACAAGGCCTTCGGAAATACTCTGAAATTACTTATGGACTTTATCAAGAAAAAAACAAATAGCATAAAACACGGTGTAAAAGAATTTCATACGAAGAAACCACACTTAGAATTTTTTGCTGCAGCCCTCACTGTTCCTGTTTTAA
This sequence comes from uncultured Gammaproteobacteria bacterium, assembly GCA_964637955.1. GTDB lineage: Bacteria > Patescibacteriota > Microgenomatia > Levybacterales > UBA12049 > 2-01-FULL-39-10-A. The sequence continues at coordinate 44,216 of CAZWXQ010000005.1, forward strand.
TCACAGTACTTCTACTAAATCTTAATAACTTAAAAGGGAACAAAGAACCAAAAATTGAAGAAGCAAGCAAAACACAAACGATCGTAATTACTCAACCCTCAAGCAATCAAGCTGAAGCTAAAGAAAAAGAAGTTGTTGTAACTAAAGAAGCTTGCAAACCTGGAATTGGGAATGTAGAAATCTCAAGTCCCGAAGAAGGACAAAATATAACTGATAACCCTGTAGAAATAAACATTAATTATGATGCAAATGGATATTGCGCAGTTGTTTGGTCATATAGAGTAAATGGGGGAGGCTGGTCATCTTATGACGATAGTGCTATTTCATTATATAACCTCGCAAACGGAAGCGTAAAACTTGAACTTAGAGTAAAAAGTGTAGTTGATTCTTCCCAGGAGAATCTAACTAGAAACTTTACTTATTCAGGAGCGTCAAATACACCCACTATTACTCCCACACTTACTCCAACACCTACGCTATAAGCCGCAGCAATTCCATTTTTCAAAACGACGCAAATAACTAATTGGGGATTTATGGCGTGAGATAAAAGTCATATAATTATTCAAGTGATATTTAACCGATCAAATTTACTTTCGTGGGCCAAATTTCTTATCGGCTGGCCCCTTGCTCTTCTTTCAATCGCTTTTGTTATTAAGTTTGTCGCCGACCAAAGCGAAGGAGTTACTTTTAGTCTTTCAGATATAAATTACTTTTATTTGGGCATAGGTATAGGTCTTTTTCTTTTGTATTACTTTCTAAGAACTTACATATGGAAACTGCTGATTGAGAGCGATGGTAGTAAAGTTGATTTAGTAGAAAACACATATAGATTTGCGTTCTCTGAGCTTAAAAGATTTACTCCTGGAAACATTTGGTCCATCATAAGTCGTGCATCTTTATTTACGGATTTAGGTGTCGAAAAAAGATTGGTAGGAATTTCAATGATTGCAGACATTCAACTCGTTGTAATAGGGTGTTCTTTAGTTTCAGTTTTTGCAATTCCATTCATTCTTAATTCATCGAATGAACTCCACAGTAAACTTTATTCACTAATTCCTTTCTCAATCATCTTAATAATAATTTATTTTGTTGTTATAGGAGTAATTTACAAAAAAAGATATGGGAAATCTGATGGAATTATAAAAAGTTTTTTTCTACCTGGATTCAAGAATAAAATCAAACTTCAATCAACTGTACTTACATTCATAACTTACTTCATTTATGGATTAGGAAATTTCTTTGTTTTAATTTCGATCGCAAACACTAGCTTTGTAAATTCTATAGCAATATCGGCATTTTTTACTTTTGCTCTTTTGGTAGGCTATCTTACATTTATTACACCTATGGGACTCGGAGTAAGGGAAATAATCGTAACTCTTGGCTTATCTGAAATTCTAAGCCCTGCTGATGCTGGAGCAGTATCTATTTTTTCAAGAATAATACTTATTCTTTCTGAGCTTTCATTTTTATGTTTTATTTTTTTATGGAAAAAGAAAGCAATAAAATAATTAGTTTCTTAAAAAAATATTGGCAAGAGATATGCTTAGTACTTGCTTCAATTACTTATTTTTTTTATTTTTCAATCGCAAGCATTCTTAAATATAATAATTTCTACACAGGTCGATTTGACTTGGGAAACATGACCCAAACTGTCTGGAATACAAAACATGGAGACTTCTTCATGCTCACAAATCCCAATGGCACTAATGAAGTTAGCAGATTAGCATTTCATGCAGATTTTATCTTGGCTTTTTTTGCTCCGTTTTATTTTCTTTGGGAAGATCCAAGGCTTTTACTTATTATTCAATCAGGAATCTTGGCATTAGGGGGAATTTTTGTTTTCCTAATTGCAAACGAAGTTTTAAAAAATAAAACAATCTCACTTGTTCTTTCAATTTGTTTTTTCCTAAATCCGGCAGTAAATTACACAAATCTTTTTGATTTCCATTCTGTAACTTTAGCAACAACATTTCTCTTGGCTGCGTTTTATTTCATCCTTAAAAAGAAATGGTTCTTAGTTGTTTTATTTTTATTTCTCGCAGGAATCACAAAAGAACAAGTTTGGGGAATAACATTTATATTTGGCCTTTATCTTATTTTTATAAGCAAACAAAAACTATTAGGCATAGTTATTTCAATTCTTTCGCTTTCAACTTTTTATATTTTATTCTGGCATGCAATTCCATACGCAGCCAAAGATCAACACTTTGCACTCGAATTTTATTCTGATTACGGAAATTCACCGGGAGAAATTATAAAAAATATATTACTAAATCCTATCGAAGCCACTAAAACGCTAATTCATCCAGACAGAATAATTTATCTTAAACAATTATTTATTCCTCTTGGATACTTATCAATATTTTTCTTTCCATTTCTAATTTTCGCTTCTCCTGATTTATTTATAAATCTGATGAGCGCCTCTCCTCAAATGCACCAAATATATTATCAATACTCATCTACTGTGACTCCTTTTATTTTTATTGCTGCGATTTATGGAATTAGATTTTTAATTAAGAAAATTCCTGAAATATCATTTAATCTAATTTCAGTTTCAGTTTTAATTTTTTCATTAACCTCAGCATATAATTATGGTCCACTTATCTTTGCCAAAAAACCAAATGACTCCTGGTACAAAAAACCGCTTGCAAACAAGCAGATAGTAAATAATTATCTAAATTCAATTTCCCAAGATGTAAAAATCTCTGCATCAAATGATTTAGGCTCACACTTATCTCACAGAAAAGATATTTACGTTATGCCACTTGGTCTTGAAAAAGCTGACCTAGCAATGCTTCTCATGCATAACTCAAATGATCAAGAAAGGCAAAATCTTGAAGAAATGAAAGTTAACCCAAATTTTACTCTTGTTTTTAACGACGGAGAATTTTATGTGTTTAAAAGAATTACTCCTTAATATATTATTAATTAATGATAAATGTTATAAAAGCTGATGGAAATCTAGAGCCATTCAGTGAAGAAAAGGTAATTGACTCAATAAGACGCGCAGGAATTCCCAAATCTATAGAATCACAAGTCTTGAGCCACATTCAAGGAAGACTTTATGAAAATATTCCTACTTCTGAAATCTATAGACATATTGAAGAATTTTTAGCCAATACTCATAACGATTATCCAAGAAGTAAATATTCTTTAAAAAAAGCAATTATGGAACTTGGGCCAACTGGCTTTCCATTTGAGATGTTCATTTCTTATTACCTTAAAGCTGAAGGTTATAAAACGGAGGTAGGTCAAATTCTTTTAGGCAAATGTGTAAAACACGAAGTGGATGTAATTGCTTCAAAGGGTAACGAGAAGATTATGGTAGAGTGTAAATTTCACAATAGACTTGGCGTCAGGTCTGATCTTCATGTAGCGCTCTACACAAAAGCACGCTTTGACGACCTTAAAGAAAAACATGGATTCACAAAAGCTATGATCGTAACAAATACTAAAGTCACTCTAGATGCTCTTGCATATGCTAACTGTGAAAACGTAAAAGTCCTTTCATGGAGCTATCCAGATCGTGAAAGCTTAAGAGATCTGGCTGAAAAACATAAACTTTACCCTATTACTCAACTTTCGTTTTTGTCTCTTAATCAAAAACAGGAACTTTTGGCTCGTGACGTAGTTCTTATTAGCCAGATCTGTAAAAATCCTGCGGTTCTTAATCAAACCTCAATTCCTGAAGACAAAAAAAGAGAAGTTATTAAAGAGGCAAACGAAATCTGCACACTATAAATCGTTCGGGAATCTTCTAGTTAAATTGGCAACATTTGCTATTCCTTCAAAAGTCATCTGTAATATATCTTGATCATTTAATGAACCTAATCCTTGAGCCTGAAGGCCAATATATCTATAAAAAGCTTGGGTTTTAATGTAATCTTCTCTTGGTAAACCATTTATGCTATCAAGACCTAAATCTCTATCTATTTCATAAGCTCTCATAAATGCGGCTTTTCGACTCGTAGGCTCAATGTATTTAAGATGTTTTCCGGAGGAACCAAAAAAATATTCAGAGCCGACCATCATTAATGGATAATATTCTCCTTTATAGATATTTCCAATTGTTAGTCCTTCAAGGGTTTTAAGAAATTGCTCTTTTAGCATAAACAAATCCCTCAACTCTTCTTGTGTAGGAACAAGAACTTCTATAGTTTGGTCTTCATTTTCTCCTACTATTTGATGCATCAAAAAATTATAACCCAAAGAATGAGCTGCGGTATAAAATAAATGTGAAGGCATAAGAGGGCTTGACCTATATTTATCAAGCCTAAGCCCTGGCAATTGCCCTTCTGCCTCTATCATGATGTAGGATTATACCACGCTTCCGACCAATTTCTGTCTTTCAAATTTATCAGCCATATAACCATTTGGCACAGTTTTTAGATTTGGGCCGTTTAATACAAAGCCATTCCGAATAGTGTGATCACCAAACTTTTCATTTATATGGTCTATCACATTTTGTATTTTGTTGTTTTTTGGCTGATCAAAAAGAGAGAGAGTAACGCTGCCCGAATCTTCAAGATTTCCTGTCCAAATACTAATTTGTCGAACCATTGACTGACTTCCTGGAAGCTTTGCCAAGCCCCACTCATCATATAAAAGTTTACAAATCCTAAATATATCCACTCCTTGATCGATATAAGCAGTCGTGGTCTTTCTACCGTGATATGTATTTTCTCCCCCAAGATAAAATCCGACCGTTCTTGCTTTTTTATTTATTCTTCGAAGCTTTATTCCTACTTCTTCACATAATTCAAATACATTTTGAAGAATCACATGCTGATCATATTCATTTTTTGGCATACAATAATTCCTGCCAACTGATTTTGTTTCACTTGGTATGTAGTAGGGAATAACTTCACGATCATCTTTGGCAAGCCCTAAATTTTTAAGAAAGTGCCCCTCTACATCTTTAAACTCATATATTAAAACGTCAAGACTAGCTGCCCTAAGCTGAAGGGGAGTATATATGCCAATTTTATTAAGTCTTTTTTCAATTCTCTCTCCAATTCCACAAAAATCAGTAAGCTTAGTCTTGGAATATACTTTCTCCACTTCCTCTGGATTAATCTCTACGAATCCATTTGGCTTATCCATCCCTGAAGCAAGCTTCGCAAGAAGCTTATTATGACTAAGTCCTACCGACACCGTAACGTACTCTCCAATTTCATCATTTATTCTAGTCTTAATTTTTTCAATTAACTTATACCTGTCCCCGAATAAATTTTCAGTTGCTGTAATATCCATAAAAACTTCATCAAGAGAAAATAGCTCAACATATGGCGAATAATCTTTACATATATTTAAAAACTTTTGAGTAAGTTCCCAGTATCTCTCAAAACTCGCTCTTACGGTAATAATCTGGGGACAAAGCTTTTGAGCCTCCCAAACCCGTGTCACAGATTTTACTCCCATCTTTTTAGCTTCTCTTGAAGCAGCAATAATACAAGTTCTTCCATTTGCAGCAGTAACTCCAATAGGTTTTCCACGAAGAAGGGGATTAAACTGCTGTTCACAAGAAGCAAAATATGAATCAAAATCTATATGTAAAATTACACGTTTCATAAGCTAATTTTTAAAATTTAATATTTAGATTTTATTGAAAATTTTAAATTGAAAATTTCATGCTAGTATCCAGAACAAATACATTCGGAGAATCTTTTCGGGGAATTTTAAAAGTTTTAAATTTAAACTTTTGGGCAGCATTAGAATAATATACGTGAATAATACTAGAATGTAAATAGAATAAAACACGAACATATTAGAACCAAAATAGATCATTTTTAAAAATCCAAAATATATATAATAAATTCATGAAGAAAGTAAAAATGCTTATACTACAAAACAAACTTCTTATTCTCCTGCTTCTTACTTACTCGTTTTTATTTACATTTTTTATTTATTTCTACTATCAAAGGCTGGGGGCTTTTGGGTGCTTCGATGACTGTTTTTATTATATGGGTGGATATTTTCTTCTCAAAGGAGAAAGAATTTATACTGACTTTTTCTTTAACCACAGTTTTTTAGTGCCAGTTATTAGTTTTCTAATCCAAAAAATCACTCACCCCACAGAACTTTATACCTTTATCCTTTTTCATAAACTTTTTATATATTTATTTTCATTTTTATTTGGATTAATCCTAATCTTTAGATTCAAAACTCAAGCATTTCTAACATTAATTTTTTACGAATTAACTAAATTTTTTACATTCGGAGATAGATTCCTCGGAGAAAGCCTAGTAGTTTATCCTGTGCTATATTTACTTGGAATTTCCTGGGAAAAAATCCATGCAAAGAAACTTCATAGATTTGACTACTTGTTGTCAGGAATTTTTGTTTACTTTATTATATTCGCAAGAGAACCTTACGTACCGTTAGCTTTATTCTTATTTCTAGTAATTCTCTGGGGCAAAAAAGACATTAAGCTTAAAAAATATGCTGTGATAAGCTTCCTTACTCCAGCAATTGTTTCATTCATTTTAATTTCGCCAAAAGATTTTTTTACTAACGTTTTTACACTTAACAAATCACAAATTGAAACAGAATCATCAAAAAATGGCGGAATCCTAGGAGTACTCATATATCCCCTGAGAATTTATATTGAAGGCTTTTGGAATCTTTTCAGGCAAATCACCATCTTTTTTATGTCAGCTTTTTTAATTTCAGGTATTTATTACTCTTTGAAGTTAAGAAGATTGGGGTTTATTATTTTACTTATTGCGCTGAGCCTTGCTGCAGTAAGACCAGAGATTCCTGGCACTATTTTTTACAAGGCATATCACATGAATATTTGGTATGCAGTCCTATTATTTTCTACATTTTTAGTTATTTTTGAAATATTAAAATTAAAAGCTACTAAATTCAAAATCGTAATATTATTGCCATTTTTTCTTTTATTTGCATATATATTTACTTCTCCAAACCTGATTATTAATGAAAAAATAAACAAGATTGAAGAATATAATTTTGGCTATTCTGGATATTATGTTTATGGAAATGCTATTAAAAATTTATCTAGCGACAATGACACGATATTCGTAGAAGAAAAGGATGAATTAATTAATGTACTCTCAAATCTAAAATCTTCTTATAAATATAATGGATATACCTCTTTTATGCCTTTGATTGATGTGTATAGAGATGAAAGACTTAATATGTTTAAGAATGCTCCTCCAGATTTTTACTATGACGCCTGCTATCAACTTGATAAAACACACAGAGCTTATACTCCAAACATTGAAAAAAACTTTACAAGAATATATATATTCAATAAACCATCCTGTTTACTTATTAACAACAAAAAAATTAACAATATAACTGATGAGAAATGGAAGAAAATTAAAAACTTAGGCTTTCAAAAGCCTGAAAAAACTAAACAGCAATATTAAAATAACCCAAAATAATATTAAATATAAGCCTTGGACCTTTAAATACAACCGTAAATAAAATTAATAAACCAATGAGCCCCACAGCTATCATCAAGAGCTCAAACAAATGCTCTTTAGTTTTCTCATCCATAATTAAATATTAACATAAAACTTTAGAGATTATGAGCAAAATTGCTTGACTCTTAAATTTGCAAAGATATATCAATCTGGTACAATTTTTATAAGACCTGCCATGAAACAAAATAATAATTACAAGTTCCTCGCAGACAAATGGACGACTAAGCATCAAGATCTCTCAAAACAAATTGCTAAAAAACACAAGAAATCTTTCTCTTGGTTATCTGAAAATTCTAAGCAACTGGCAGTTGGTTCTTTAAGTGGCCTTTTACTTCTTACAGCACCTATTAAAGCCCCTACACAAGGCGCTATCGCAAGCGAGCAAGCTCAAAAAATTGATAATAAAACTTTTCTCATTGCAGACCTGGCAGGAAGCGTTCCCGACGAAGTTAGACCTCTGACCCAAGATGAAGAAACAAAGATAGGCGAATTATTAACAAGAAGCTACGGAATAAATGCGGCAGCACAGCTTGATGGAAAAAGACTTAATAGAAGCTATGGCCTAATTGGAGCAGAACAACATTTGGCAAGATATCCGGGAGACACAATAGGTAGTCATTTTGATGGAAACATGGAAGATGATTCGAAATATCACTCTTCAGGTATGGCTCCTGGACTTGGAGCTTGGGGATATTTTGCCACTTCAAGAGCTGCAATGACGAAGGAAGATGATATGAGAGAAAAATACTATTTAGCAGTTCAAACTTTCCTTATACCGGACTATAACGAAAGAGTTGGCGAATATAGAGATTTTTTTAGATTTAGAAAAATGCTAGTAGTAAATCCTCAAAACGGAAAAGCCGTCGTTGCGGTAATTGGAGACTCAGGACCAGCTGAGTGGACAGGAAAACATCTAGGAGGCTCTCCTGAGGTCATGAAGCACTTGGAAAGAGTAGATGGACGTTCCCGTGGGCCTGTACTATACTTTTTCATAGATGATCCAAATGATGAAGTCCCTTTAGGACCAATTGAACCAAAACCATAATATGAAAAAATATTTTTATCATAGCGTAGTTGAAACATCTTCCATAAGCCTTGCCATAGCTGATATGGATATGAGTAAGGATGAAAGAAAGCATCTTATTTCCCTTGTGGAAGAAAACCTTCATCATGCAATTTTAGATTCTGTTCTTTCTGAATTATCAGATAAAGATAAACAAGAATTTGTAGAGCTTTTTGCAGAAGGAAAAGACGAAGAAGTTTGGAAACTTCTTAAAGACAGAACAGATAACATTGAAGATAAAATTAAAAAAACAGCGGATGATTTAAAGAAAGAGCTTCACAGGGATATTGAAGACAGTAAGAAGAAATAATGGTTTCAAAACTAACTGCCAAAATTCACAAAATTCATCCGGGAATTGTTCCTGTCTCTGCTGTGGTCATTGGAATTACTGCAATATTTATTTTCGGCTTTGCTGCAAATAATTACATCAAGAGTTCAAATTATCAGATAAACAGACTAAATGAAGCTAATAAAAAGATAAATAAAGAGCTCAAAGATTTTAAAAGCACTGATCAAGTCAAAAGAAATGACGAATTAGAAACAAACATTAAAAACATAGAAAAAACGTATTCAGAGAGTACAAAAGTATATGAAAATATCATTAATATGCGTGATCAAAAAAGAGATACAAAAGAATATGAAAAACTGTTTGTAGTAGCTCTTGGACAATTATCAAAGCGTGAATATTCTTCAGCTTCATCCACTCTTACTCAAATCAACAAAACAATCGAAGCAGATAATGCAAAAATTGCCGCTGCCAAGACATTTTCAAATGCAGTAGGTGATATTTCAAATGTGGCCGTAAATAACTCAGCACCAGGATCTGGATTTAGTAGGCAAAAAGTTCATACAGATTTTGGAGATTTTCTTGTAGATATAGTCGCTGCTGATCTGGGATCGACTAGAGTAGTAGTTGACACTGCTTCTGATTCAGATTGCCGTGACAATTGCCCAGCTATGGCGCTTGGAGATTATGTAGGGCGAAGTGGAGCATATGCTGGCATTAATGGATCTTATTTTTGCCCGGCTACGTATCCATCTTGCGCAGGAAAAACAAATTCATTTGATACTCTACTCATGAATAAAAATAAACATTATTTTAATTCTGACAATAATGTTTATTCGACAGTTCCAGCCGTTATTTTTCAAGGCGGTAGTGTCCGGTATGTTGGACAAAGCCTTGAATGGGGAAGAGATACAGGAGTAGATGGAGTAATTGCAAATCAGCCACTTTTGGTTTCAGGAGGAAACGTAGTCTTCGGTGGGGACGATGAAGTAAAAAGAGCTGGAGCAGGGAGCAGAAGTTTTGTTGGCTCCTCAGGTTCAACTGTTTACATCGGAGTTGTGCACGGCGTAAATGCAGCTCAAATGGCAAGAGTCTTAAAAACAATGGGAATACAAAATGCACTTAACCTAGACAGCGGTGGCTCAACTGCCCTCTGGAGCGGTGGATATAAAGTGGGGCCAGGTAGAGCAATTCCAAACGCTATATTGTTTATTAGAAAATAACAGCTAAACTTAACATTAATGAAACTTCCTCTTGGGATTGGTGTATTTACTTTCACTCTTACTGCAATTGCAGTTATATTTTTTTTAACATTTATTCCTCAATATCAGAGTCAGCTTATTGATATTACTAAAACTTATCCATTCTTGGCTCCTTTTGTAATAATTTCATGGAGAATACTTGCAATTATTATTCCTCCACTTCCCGGAGGAGTTTTATCCTTTGCTTTTATTCCGATAATTGGATGGTTTTGGGCATATGTTTATAGTGAAATAGGTGTTTTAATCGGCGCTACTTTGGCATTTTATATAGCTAGAAAATTTAGAGAGCCTGTTGCAAAAAGATTTGTTCCCATTAAGTCTCTTCACGAATGGGAAGAAAAATTGTCGAAAAAGAAAGAATTTTTTGCATTTCTAGGAGTAAGAATTGCGGCTTCATCCATGATGGATTTCGTGAGTTTTGCCGCAGGACTCAGTAAGCTTAGTTATAAAAAGTTTATATTAGCAACAATAATCGCAGAATTACCTCTTCTTGCTTGGTATTATTTCGGTGAAGTGGCATACAATCAATACGCACAAAAAAGCGGGATACTTAGTGGAATAATTTTAGTAATTGCAGTAATTGTGATTCTATACTTTGTGATGAATCATGGATATTTGAAGAAAAAAACTACAGTCAAACACTTGATAAAAAAAGATGATAGTAAAGAAATGTAAGAAATTCTTCATTTTGCTTGACAATTTTTTCAAATTTTTTAATATAAAAATGTATTGTGAATTTATCAAAATTTATAAAAATTAGCGATAATTACTTGCCGCGTTTACCTTTAAATGTGAGGAGTATTAAATGGACAAATGACCCTCAAATCTTAAAGACAGATAAGTACTGGGATCAAAAGGATCCATCGCCCGTAGCGATCCCTGATAAAAATAATAATAAAATTGTTTATCACATTTACGGCACAAAGGGTGATGACAGAACCCGGCAGTGGGAAATTCTGCATGCAATAAGTAATTCTCCTGGTGGACCATGGACGGAAGTTTCTACCATAGATGCAGTAATAAAAGGAAAAGGAGTTGCAGCTCCGGGAGTTATCTATGAAGACGAAAGAGTTCATATGTTTTTGCAAACTGAATTTTTATCTTTAGACGGAACAATTGAATATCTTACTTCCGATGACGGAGGCTATAGTTTTTACCATCAGGGAACAGTAATAAGATCAAAAAAAGGCACTGACCAAGCTGGAGTTTATGACCCTCAGCCACTCATAGTACAAACTCCCGGAAAAACAAAAAGATATATTGTTTACACAGGCATGCCTAAAGTAAGTCATGGAGACGTTTTTCTGGCATCCAGTAGTGCAGGATGGCACGGACCTTATGAAACTAAAAAAATTATAAGCCATGAAGAAATAAACCATCATAATCAACATAATGATCTAGATTATGAATGGGGGCTAGAAGGAGGAAACATATTGCTTCTTCCAAACGGTAAATTTTTATTTGTTGGAGTGTCATTCCTGCCGACAGGAGAGAGAGGCACCAGACAGCGTGTGTTCACGGCAATTGCTAGTAAGATTGAAGGACCATATAAAACACTTGGCCCACTTATAAAACCTAAAAAACCTGGAGAAAATGGTCACCCGGGAATAATAATTGAAGACAAAACCATAAGGCTTTTTTATCAAGAAAGAGAAGTAGGAGGACCTTGGAGAATTAAAGAGAGAAATATAGACATGAATGAAATAAACCGAATGCTTAAAAAAGAAAACTTTAACGTATAACTATTCTTTAATTTTGTCTGCAGAGGATTTTTCACGTCTGGATAGATAAATAAACGGAATTGCGCCGAACTGCAAAAGAGAACCAACCAAGTATGATGCTGAATAACTATAAACATCTGCAACTTTTCCAAGCGCAGGCTGAATAACAATTCCTCCGCTTGAGCCGATAAGTGAATCAAACGAAAGAACTGTTGCGCGCTGCTCCGATGGGATCAATCCATTTATATAAGTTTGTCTGACTGGCATAAGAGAAGAAAACATAAGACCCCACAAGAGAATTAGAACTAATGCCAGCCAAAAATTTGTAACAAATGAGACTGAGATAAGAACAATGGCAGAAAAAAGTGTGCCCAAAATTAAAATTGAAGTTCTCTTGCTGAAAAACCTAGGAAGACGAGAAGCCGTAATCCCTCCAATTATATTTGAAACTGCGACTAACGCAGCTACAAGACCTGCAACAGCATAAGAATTTTTATCTCCATAAAGCTCAAGAAGATACGGCTGGAGTGCATAAAAAACATAAAAACTTAGTCCCACTAAAAAAGCTTGAGAGAACATAAGATACCTAACAGGCTTATTCCCAAGTCCATATTCTACAGATTTACTAAATATAAATTTCATTTCAGTAATAGGATTTTTAGGTTTTTTTGGCGAAAAGCCTAAGTCTTTCATAAGCAAAAAGGCAGTAGCAAAATTTAGAATTAAGATTAACCCTCTTAAAATATAAGGAACACCTAAATTCATGTATTGAGCAATAACTCCACCAGAGATAGAACCGATTAGCATTGCTACACCTGCTGTTATCTGGCCTTTGGCAAAAATGCTCTCAAGAGTTCCTTTAAAATTAGTGAATTTTAATGCGTCGACCAACCAAGCCTCTGTTGCACCTGAGAAAAATGCATAACCTATTCCTAAAAACATAGAAGAAACACACCAGCCCCAAAAAGGACCCTGGATTTGCCACATATAATAGTAAAGAATAGTAGACACAGATAAAGACAAAGTTCCAAGAAGATATGAAGTTCTTCTGCCATAAGTATCAGCAACTATTCCTGTGGGGATTTCAGACAAAACCTGTCCAACCGTAAAAAAGGCATTTGCTGCGAAAGCCTGAAAATTTGAAAGACCTGCGCTTAGAAGAAATATTGTATTTATACCCCAAATCAGAGAAGTAGCTAAAGTGTTCTCGAAAACCAAACTCAAATAAATACTTTGGATACTTTTAAATTTTTTCATTACAAAATAATTTTACTATTTTTTTATTCCAAACTTAAATACCTGTTGACAAGAAGTTTTCAATCTGTTTTTATATATATATGGCAAAGAAAAAAACGAAAAGTTCAAGCAAACCAGTCGCTAAATCATCAAGCAAGTCATCAAAAAGTCATGGTCAATTGTTTGATAGTCATCCGAATTTAATTTGGCTACTTCCTGTATTTCTACTTATTGCCGCAGTTGCAGTAATTATGTATAAGAATTCACTTAACCCAGTATCATCTGATACTATGGTTCAAGTTGAACAAATCCCTCAAGAAATAAATACTACTACGTCTCCAACAGAAGCTATGGAAGCTCCATCAGGCTACTAATCCTATAGTTTGATATTTGTATCCAGTTTGTGTTAAAATAGATTCTCACCGCTTGTGTGCGGTTTTTTTATGAAAGATATAAGAAATATTGCAATTATTGCTCACGTAGATCATGGAAAGACTACTCTCGTTGACGCACTCCTAAAACAATCAAAAACTGTTATGCATAAAGATACTGCAGATTCTCTAATCATGGACAGCAATGAACTTGAGCAAGAACGTGGAATTACTATTTTTTCTAAAAATGCTTCAGTCACCTGGAATAATACAAAAATAAATATTATCGATACACCAGGGCATGCTGACTTCGGCGGAGAAGTAGAAAGAGTTTTAAAAATGGCCGATGGATGCCTACTTTTAATTGATGCCAAAGAAGGACCAATGCCGCAAACTCGCTTTGTTCTCAAAAAAGCACTTGAAATGAAGCTAAAAATCATAGTTGTAGTAAATAAGATAGATAAACCTGATGCTAGAATTGAATATGTTTTAGATAAAACTTTAGACTTATTTATTGATTTGGGAGCTGATGACGACGCCCTTGAGTTTCCAGTAATTTATGCATCAGCAAAAAACGGCTTAGCTGGAAAAGTGCCAGATCTGTCTCAAATGACAGACATTAGTCCGATATTTGATTTGGTTTTAGAACAAATTCCTGCTCCATCAGGTAACCCCGAAGAAGCATTGCAAATTTTAATAACTACACTTTCAAGAGACACACACAAAGGCAGAATTGCCGTAGGGAGGATTTATAATGGACGCATATCAAAAAATCAAGAAGTTTCTCAAATAAGACGAAGTGGAGAAATATTAAAACATAAAATTACTTCACTTATAACATTCGTGGGTCTCGACAAAATGGAAGTAGACGAGGCAGAAGCAGGAGATATTGTAGCAATTGCTGGAATTGCGGAACCTGAAATAGGAGAAACTATATCAGATCCTATTAATCCTTCAGCTTTGCCTCTTCTTTCAATCGAAGAACCTACCATTAGAGCAACATTTATGGTAAATGATTCACCTTTTGCAGGGCGTGAAGGGGAATTTAAAACATCACGTCAAATAAGAGACAGACTTTATAAAGAGCTTGAAACAGATATGGCACTTCGAGTTGAAGACAATGATAAAGGCTGGCTTGTTTCAGGTCGTGGAGAATTACATCTTGCAATCTTAATTGAAAGAATGAGAAGAGAGGGATATGAATTCCAGGTAGGAAGGCCTCAAGTGATTAACAAAATGATAGACGGAAAATCATTAACCCCATATGAAAAGGTTTACATAGAAACTCCAGAAGAATATAGCGGGGCTATAATTCAAAAGATGGGAACAAGACGAGGAGAAATGAAAGACATGAAAACTGAGAATGGAATTTGCTTCATGGAATTTATAATAACTACTAAAAATCTTTTTGGTTATAGAAGTGAATTTATAACCGATACAAAAGGCCTAGGAATAATGAACACATTATTTTTTGAATATGGAGAAGATAGCGGCTTTTCTATTCAAAGAGACCAGGGCTCCCTTGTTTCTCACGAAAGTGGCGTTACTACCGGATATTCCTTAACAAGTATTCAAGATAGAGGATTATTATTTATAGGCCCAGAGACACAAGTCTACAAAGGTCAAGTTATTGGCCAAAATTCTAGAAATGATGATATTCGCGTAAATGCTTGCAAAACAAAACAATTAACGAATCACAGATCAAAAGGCGATGGAGTTTCTGTTTACTTTAAGACACCAAAAGAAATGAGTCTTGAAGATGCTCTCGAATACATTTCAGATGATGAACTGGTAGAAGTTACTCCAAAAACTATCAGAATTAGAAAACTTATCCTAGATGAAATAGAAGAAAGACGAAAACGCGCAATGGGACTTTCTCCACGACCTCAGGCTTGACATCTGCTCTAAAATAGCCTATAATACGCAATACTATGGGATCAAGATCAATTATTTTAGCGATAGCACTCATAATTTTTACGGTTATTCTTGCAATTGTATTTGTAATTGGAAGAGTTAGAACCAATAATTCTCCTGAGAAGAAAGTTGAAGAAACAGTAACTCAAGTTGAAGTTAGAGATGTAGTTCCTGTAAGAGATATTATCCAAACACCTATGGTATATGCTGGATATAATCTTGAGGTAGATTCAAAAATTGTAGCTTGGGCCACAAATAGAGCATTTTATTTCAATACAACAATCGGAGCTGGATTCGCTGGTGGAACTAAAAGAAATTTACTCGTTGTAGCGAAAGAACCATTTAACCTGCCACAAGATCCAAATGATGGAAAAGTTGGCCTAGGCGAAACAATTAATGTTACTGCAAAAGGAACAGTAGAAATACTAAATAAAGATCAACTAGAAGCTTTACTTGGCATCGATTTTGATGATCCAAATAATGACTTATATGACGCTTTTCTCCAAGGATGGACACTTGGACCAGTTTTAGTTTTAGGAGAAGTTGAACCTGTGTCCACTACTAAATAGCTACTTAAGAAATTCTTAAGCATACTTTCAGCAAATTGGTATAATCTAGTATCATGAAAATACTCCTCGTTGAAGACGAACATAAAATTGCCAACTCGATTAAAAATGGTCTTACCCAAGAAAAATATGTGGTTGATGTTTCCTTTGATGGTCAAAGTGGACTTGATTTAGCAATCTCAGAGAGCTATGACGTGATTATATTAGATAGAATGCTTCCAGAAATAAGTGGCGATGAAATCATAACTGAAATAAGAAAAAACAAAATACACACACCAATTCTCATGCTTACCGCCAAAGGAACAATTGAAGATAAAGTTGATGGCTTAAACATGGGCGCTGATGATTACTTAACCAAACCTTTTGCATTCCTAGAGCTTCTAGCAAGAATTAAGGCCTTAGCCAGAAGGCCAAAAAACAAAGTTGATCAAACTTTGACTTACGAGAACATAAGCCTAGATACGCAAAGATATGAAGTTAAAAGAGGAAATAATAAAATTGAATTATCCAATAAAGAATTTACCCTTTTAGAGTTTTTCATGAGACATCCTGAAAAAGTTTATAGCAAGGACCAAATTATAGCTAGCGTATGGAGCTATGAATCTGATATTTTGCCAAATTCTGTTGAAGTATATGTAAAACACTTGAGAGATAAGCTTGGTAAACCTGATGCAATTACCACTGTCAGGGGATTTGGGTATAAACTAAAAGTAAAGAAATAATATGTTTGAAAAAACCAGAATTAAGCTTACTACCTGGTATTTGGTAATTATAATGATTATAAGCCTCCTTTTTAGTGTGGTTATATATTCTATAGTCAATTCGGAATTCATTAGATTTGAAAGAATGCAGATTCGTATTCAGCAAGAGATTGAAAATGGAATCCAACCTCACGCTCCAAGGTTTGTTCAGATCGATCCAGATGCTATTAGTGAAGCAAGGGAACACCTAATCACAAGGCTTGCATTAATTAACTTGGCTATATTTATATTTTCAGGTGCTGCTGGGTATTTTCTTGCAGGCAGAACTTTGAGGCCCATTAAAAACAGCATGGAGGAACAAAAACGTTTTATTTCAGACTCGTCACACGAGCTTCGAACGCCATTAACATCACTTAGAAGTGAAATAGAAGTAGGATTACTTGATAAAAATCTAACGCTTATCAAATCAAAGAAAATTCTAGAAAGTAATCTTGAAGAAGTTATTAGTCTTCAGACTCTTAGCGATAATCTTCTCGAACTTGCACAAAATGGTAAAACAATCAGCAAGGATGCTGATAATATTTCACTAGAAAATATAATTCAAAATGCAATTAAGAAACTTGAGCCAATTGCCAAAGCAAAAGAAATAAAAATAGATAATACGGTAAACAAAACAAAAGTAAAAGGAATTGAAGATCGACTTCAGGAACTTTTCGTGATTCTTATTGATAATGCTATAAAATATTCTCCTAAAAAATCTATTATAGATATAAAATCAAAACAATCTGGAAATAAAATTGAAATTCTGGTAATTGATCATGGTAGAGGTATTTCTGAAAAAGATTTACCACATATTTTTGATCGTTTTTATAGAAGCGACGAATCCCGTTCTGAAAGCGGATATGGACTCGGACTATCAATTGCAAAAAAAATTGCGCAGTCTCATAATGGGGAAATTGAAGCAACAAGTACACTTGGCAAAGGAACACAATTTAAGGTTATTTTACCTGCCTAATATTTAGTACAATAAACAGGCTTTTTTAAGCTAACTTTAAGGAACCTGCCCTAAAATGATTCTAAATGAAATTATTCTTAGGACGGATTTCGTCCAAAATTAAATCTATCTGGCAAAGGTTTTTAAAATTATCCTTATTTAAAAAGGGGATAATTTTGGTAGTTATTTTGGTGATTATCTTTGCAGGATATAAGTTTGCAGAAAGTAAAAAAGATGTTAAACCCGTTTACCAAACGACGGCAGCTGAAAAAGGAACTCTAATCTCCTCAATTACATCGTCTGGAACAATCACTTCAGCAAATAGTGCTTCAATCTCGACAAATGCGTCAGGAATCGTAAAAGAAATTTATGTAAAAGACGGAGACTATGTAACTGCAGGACAATCAATTGCAGCTTTGGAATTAGATCAAGTAAGTCAGCAGAAAGCAACAGCAGCTTACGCCTCTTATTTGTCAGCACAAGCAAGCTTAAATAGTGCTCAGGCAAATATTAATTCGCTCCAATCTGCGCTATTTAAAGCAAATCAAACATTTGTAAATGGCAAAGGAAGCTCAGCGACTCCTGACACTTCGGACCCCACATATATCCAGCAGCGTGCGGATTGGCTTCAGGCAGAAGCAAACTATAATAACCAACAAACTGTGATCGCAGCAGCTCAGGCCAACCTTAGTAGCGCATCTATTTCTATGAATCAAACATCTTCGACCATAACTGCACCAATCGCAGGCTATATCTCAGGTCTTACCTTAACTGCTGGACTCCCAATTAAATCTACGAGTTCTGACTCCACTTCAAACGCCTCAGGAACAACGGTTGGAGTGGTAAAACTAGCAGATACTAATCCTCAGGCAAGTGTTAGTCTAACTGAAATCGATGTTACGAAGGTAAAAATAGGACAAAAAGTCAGCATGACTCTTGATGCATTGTCTGATAAATCATTTACTGGAAAAGTTGTTTCAATTGATACGACTGGCTCTGTCTCATCTGGAGTAACTTCATATCCGGTGGTAATAGCGTTTGATACATCACTTGATAATATTTATCCAAATATGAGTGTTAATTCAAATATAATAACCGATGTAAAAGATGATGTACTCATCATTCCAACAGCTGCAATTCAAACAATAAATGGCGAAAAATTTGTAAGAGTGAAAAAAGGAGACCAGGTAACGCAAGTTAGTGTAACAACCGGAAACTCTAATGATACCCAAACAGAAATTACATCAGGACTAAAAGAAGGCGATTTGGTAGTAACTGGATCAGCATCCTTACAAGCTCCAGGTGGACAAACTGTCTCTCCATTTGGAAATGCTGGATTTGGAGGAGCCACTAGAGCAACTTCTGTAGGAGGAGCTGGTGGAAACGTAATCAGAATCCAACAAAGATAATATGATAAATATTTCTCATGTCCGCAAAGTATACAAAATGGGAGATGTAGAAACTGTTGCACTCTCTGACATTTCATTTAATATCAAAAAAGGTGAATTTGTAGCCATAATGGGTCCATCTGGATCTGGAAAATCTACACTCATGCATATTCTAGGAGCTCTCGATACTCCTACCTCGGGGAGCTATATTCTCGACGGAGAAGAAGTTAGCAAGCTTAAAGATGATGAGCTTGCCAAAATAAGAAATCGAAAAATTGGTTTTATTTTCCAGTCGTTTAATTTGCTTCCCAGAACTTCGGCTCTAAAAAACGTCATGCTTCCGATGAGATACGGAAATGTAGAAAAAAGTAAAAGGCAAGAAACTGCAGAAAAATATCTGGAAATGGTTGGACTTAAAGATCGGATGTCGCATACTTCAAGTCAACTTTCAGGCGGCCAGCAGCAAAGAGTAGCAATCGCCCGGGGTCTTTCCATGAATCCTTCGATAATCCTTGCTGATGAACCTACTGGAAATATAGCCTCATCTCAAGCCCAAGAAGTCATGGAGATTTTTCAAAAAATAAACAAAGAAGGTCACACGGTAGTAATGATTACACATGAGCCAGATATTGCAGATTATGCAAAAAGAATAATAACCATAAAGGATGGCAACATAATTTCAGACAAACTTAATAGCAAAATCTTCAAAGTATGATTAATTCAGAATTATTTGAAACGTTTATAGAAAGCTTATCTACGCTAACCTTAAATAAACTGCGGACTGGACTAGCTATGCTTGGAATAGTGATTGGAATTGGAAGTGTTATTGCTCTTTTATCTCTTGGCCAAGCTACACAAAAACAAATAACAAATCAGATTCAATCTCTAGGCGCAAATCTGCTTACGGTCACTCCGGGCTCACAAACCGGTGGCGGAGGAGTAAGGGGAGCATTGGGAGGCGGCACTACTTTAACTCTTGAGGATGCAAATGCAATCTCAACTGATCCATCAATAACTACTATTAATAACGTTTCGCCTGAGCTTAATTCGCGAGATCAAGTCACCACTGGAAAAAGCAATACAAATGTTCAGATAATTGGAAGCACACAGACCTACCCTGCAGTTCATAAGCTGGAAATATCAGAAGGATCTTTCATTACTGACTCCCAATCAAATAGTCTATCTCGTGTCGCTGTTGTAGGCCCACAAGTCGTAACAGATCTTTTTGGTGAGGGAAGTAGCGCAATCGGACAAACCATAAGAATAGCTGGACAATCATTTACAATAATTGGTGTCACTGTTTCAAAAGGTGGCACTGGATTTCTTAACCAAGACAATATAATTTATGTTCCTCTGAAAACTGCACAAAAACAGCTTTTTGGTCAAGATTACTTAAGCTCTATAGCTCTTGAGGCAAAAAGTCCTGAATTAATGACCCAGGCCCAAAGCGAAGTAGGATATCTTCTTTTAAATAGACATAAGCTATCTGATCCCGCTGAAGCCGACTTTTCTATTTTTTCTCAACAAGATATTCTAAATGCTGTTTCTTCAACAACTGGCACATTTACAGCGCTTCTTTCAGGTATTGCGGCAATTTCTCTACTTGTAGGAGGCATTGGAATTATGAATATAATGCTTGTGACTGTAACTGAAAGAACTCGCGAAATAGGCCTTAGAAAAGCTCTGGGAGCCACAAAAAATACTATAGTAACTCAATTTTTATTCGAAGCTGTGATTCTTACTTTTATAGGCGGAATCATAGGAATGATTGGTGGAATAATTGTGTTTTTTGGGATTTCTAAATTTGCTAATTTTCCATTCATTATTTCAGTCCCGTCAATTTTCTTAGCATTACTCGTAAGCGGAGTTATCGGAATTATCTTCGGATGGTATCCTGCAAGAAGAGCCGCAAATTTACAACCAATTGAAGCATTAAGATTTGAATAGAATTAATATAATTAAAAATTGAAATTAAATAAAATTGGATATCCATTTTAGCCTATGGCTAAAAGGATCCAAGATGTTACTAAGCTTTTTTAAAAAAAGCAAGTAAATCTAGGAGGAGGTGATTATATGAAAAACCAATTAATAATAGGCGTTGTAGTTGCTTTAGCTCTCGGTGGAGCTTTAGGGTTTGTGGGCGGTATGCAATATCAAAAATCTCAGAAACCTGACATGATGGCATTCACGACTGGCTCTCAATCAGGACAGGCAATAGTGGGCAGAAGAGAAGGCGGAAATACTACATTTGCGATGCGTACAGGAGGACCAAATGGAGGTGGAGCCGTTGGGGAAATTATTTCAGCAGATGATAAATCAATCACTGTTAAACTTCCTGATGGAAGCAGCAAAATAATTCTTATTAATAGTAAAACTTCAATAAATAAATCTTCGGAAGGAAGTATTGAAGATCTAAAAACAGGTGAAAGCGTAGCTGCATTTGGAGAAGGTAACTCAGATGGATCAATTACTGCGGTAAGCATTCAATTAAATCCACAAATGAGAATAATGACAAGACCAAGCGGTGAACCACAACAATAAGTTAAGGAACATAGAATTAAACAGCTCCCTTTTGGGAGCTGTTTTGCTTAGTTAAGCAGTTTTTAAGTTTTCTTCTCTAATATAGACAAATAAGATCTAAAACTAATTTTCAATATATCCCGTAAACGTATTGAAGAGTTAATTGATCTACATTCAAAAGTGAGTCAATACTTAGATTGAAGATCTAAGTATAACTAACTCTAAATCTCTCCATCTAAAGAAGGATCGATAAGAGATTAGTAAGGAGGTGAATAATTAATGATAAATAAAAAAATAGTTATACCATTCGTAGTATTAGGATTCTTAGCTTTTAGTACATTAGCTACGCAAAGTTATGCTTCTATACAAGAAAACACAGATCCTGAATCAGCGATTGTAGAAAAAATTGCTACTAAATTTGGACTAAATAAGGTCGAAGTTCAAAAAGTTTTTGATGAACAAAAAACACAAATGCATGCCGATATGCAAAAGAAAAACGAAGAAAGATTAACTCAACTTGTTACTGATGGAAAAATAACAGAAACACAAAAAACTCTAATTCTTAACAAACATAAAGAAATGCAACAAGAAAGAGAAACTAACAAAGATAGTTTTAAAAATCAAACTCCAGAAGAGAGAAAATCTCAGATGGAATCCAAAAAAGCTGAAATGGAGGCTTGGGCAAAAGATAATGGAATTGATT
Source organism: uncultured Gammaproteobacteria bacterium (assembly GCA_964637955.1). Classification (GTDB taxonomy): domain Bacteria; phylum Patescibacteriota; class Microgenomatia; order Levybacterales; family UBA12049; genus 2-01-FULL-39-10-A. The sequence goes on from CAZWXQ010000005.1 coordinate 66,392, forward strand.
CCCAATACTTAATGCCAGAATTTGGTGGCAAAGGTCATGGTGGACCTAAAATGGGGATGTAAATTCCACATCCACTCTCTAAATACCCCCGTATTTTCGGGGGTATTTTGTTTTGTTACATAAATTATTCTTATTAATTTTTTAAATAGCAAATCTCGACTAAATTAAATATTAAAAATCAAATTACTTCTGAATTTCAAAATAAAACAATCTGTTATACTCAAACTATGGGAAAATCTACATCAATTTTTACTAAATCTCTTTTAAAAAAAATTCTTCTTATCTTTTCAGTAATGATTATTTGTTTTATCTTGAGTTATTTTATACTTGGCTTAAAAAATAAAAACGAAAAGACTCCAATCGACACTAATCTAGTAATAATTAATTCTGATTCAACTTGGAATTTAGTACAAAATTGGCGAAAAGAGAATAATCTAAAAGAATTTGAAAAAAGCGATCGCCTCTGCGTTATCGCAAAAGATTTAGCAAACGATACAAATATAAAAAAGATTTCCTTTAGAGATAAGTACTGGAATTATCCCTACAAAATAGGTCAGGTCTCAATTTATAATGCTGATTCCGCAAGTGATGTTTTAGAAGAGTGGATAAATACCAAAGATAATTTAGAAATATTAAAAAAAGATTGGAAATATTCATGCTTAGTTTGTGAAGGAAATAACTGCGCTCAGATTTTTTCTAATTTAGAAAAACCAAATTAGTTGGGAAATTTTTCAGCAAATTTAGCAATCTCATTAATTACCGGAAGAATTGCTTTCCCCTTTGGAGTTAAGCCATAAACTACAGAAACCTTATCAAGCGTTTCCTCTTTTCTCTCCACAAGACCTTCTTTCTCTAATCTTTTAAGCCTATCTGAAAGAGTAGTGGGATTAAGACCACCAATTTCTCTCTGAAGCTCATTAAATCTCATTTCTTTCTCGGATAGATGATTTATAACGCAGAGCATATGAGCCTCAGCTATCATGTTAATAGCATTATCTATATCTTGACGGGTAGCATTTAAATTACTTCTAGTCATATATTTGGTATCAATACAGTTTTTTTATATGTATTGACATACTATTCTTTCTATAGTACTATAATTATTGTAGTGCTATAGATTATATAGTTATTATATCAAAAATATGAACTCAACTCAAATAAAATACACATCTCTTGCGTCAGAAACTTCAATTAAAAAAACAATTGAATCACTCAGTAAAAATGGCTTTATCCCAACAGTTGCGGATTCAGAAAAAGAAGCTTTAGCAGAAATCATAAAACTTATCCCTGAAGGATCGTCCATTAACAATGGGACTTCAAAAACTCTTCAGGAAATAGGATTTGTAGATCTTCTTAAGGCAGGGGATCATAGCTGGGAAAATCTACATGAAACTATATTGGAAGAAAAGGATCCCAAAAAACAAGCACATCTTAGAAAACTCTCAACGATTTCAGATTTTTATCTTGGTAGCGCACACGCTTTAACTGAAAATGGGGAAATACTGATTGCGTCAAATACCGGCAGTCAACTTCCGCACTTAGTATTCACATCTCAAAATATAATTCTTGTAGTAGGAGCGCAGAAGATTACCAAAAACTTAGATGATGCATTCAAAAGACTAAACGAAGTTGTTATTCCGCAAGAAAACGAAAGAATGATGGGTGTTTATGGAGTCGGAACAACTCATGCAAAAACTCTTATACTTCATAAAGAAAATCCTATGATGGGAAGAAAAATTTATGTGATTTTAGTAAAAGAAAGTTTAGGATTTTAATGAAAGCAGCTCAATATAAAAAATACGGCGATACAAGTGCTATAGAAGTTATTGACAATGCTAAGGATCCTGAATATTCTGATTCTCAAATACTGATTGAAGTTTTTTCTTCAAGTATAAATCCTGTTGAATCCGCAATAAGAAATGGCTACATGCAGCAAATGCTTCCGTTAAATTTCCCAGCAACACTTGGGGGAGATTTTTCGGGTGTAGTAAAAGAGGTGGGTAAAAATGTAACTAAATTTAAAATTGGAGATGAAATTTTCGGAATTGCTAATCCATTTAAAGGAGGATCCGGTTCAGTTGCTCAATTTGTTACCGCTAATGAAATAAATTCTGCTATAAAGCCTTCTAACATTGACCATGAAAAAGCTTCGAGCTTACCCCTGGTCGGAACAAGTGCAATCCAAGCCTTAGAAGAACACATTCAGATTGAATCAGGCCAGAAGATATTAATCCATGGAGGTGCTGGAGGCATAGGATCAATAGCTATTCAAGTCGCTAAATCACATGGAGCGTATGTTGCAACGACCACAAACAATGAATCAATTGAATTTATAAAAAACTTAGGAGCAAATGAAGCAATTGATTATAAAACCCAAGATTTTACAAAAATACTAAAAGAATTTGATGCAGTTTTTGATACAGTGGGCGGAGAAATAACAAATAAATCAATTTATATACTTAAAAAAGGTGGTATTTTAGTTACAATGGCTGGCCAAATAGATGATAATTTAGCAAAAGAACATGATATAAAAGCTATAACTCAAATGACAAACGGAGACACAAACACATTAAATAGGTTAAAAGACTTGATTGAAACAGAAAAAATTAAGCCTGTAATTGATTCTGTATTTTCACTAGAACAAGCTAAAGAAGCTTATGAGTTACTTGAAGAAGGTCATACAAAAGGTAAAATTGTTATAAGGATTAAGTAATCTTCTCAATCTCTGAGTAAAATATTCTATAGAATCAGAATCAAATCAAATTTACTATTAAATAAATGCACGCTTTAATATTTTCCTTAAACTTATAAATTTTGGAAAGGTTATAATATATGAGATGGATAAAAAGTCTACAAATTATAAAATTCTTCTAACGTATAAGGGTAAGGCTCTAATGATGTATAAATTTAATAGCGCAGTTGATGTCGAAATGCACGATTGGAAATTTATTGGTGGAGAAAAAATGGCGAGAGAAACCTCAGAAGACGCTCTATCAAGAATAGTTAAAAATGAAGCAAATATAAAGATAGGTGATGTAAAATTAATTTCAAATAATTTTTATCATGCTAGACTTACTGATGAAAACGTAAATCAGATAGAGAGAAGCGAAGGACAACTACTAGATTTTTTCACGCCAACTGACTTGCAAAAATTAAAGCTAGATGAAGACACTAGAAATTTTACTTCAAAATACGCCAATCTAATATAGCTATCCTATAGTTTGATTGTGAGAAGCAAAACTGATATAATAAACACACTGAATAATTAGATAAGAACATCTTATAAACTGTCTCTTTTCCTCATTTTTCACAATTTAAACATTTTAGTTATGTACAAAAATCATAGCAATCATAGAAATAATAATAGAAATAACCGTGCGAACGGACAAAGAAACCCTGCTAAAAAACAGGCATATATTGATCCTGTTCTTTTCGTGAATAAGCCTGAAAATGTTATCGAAGCTCCTAGAATTGAAATCAGGCATAATTTCTCAGACTTTTTAATTGCTGATCAGATAAAAACAAATATATTAAATAAAGGCTATGAAAAACCTACTCCAATCCAAGATCAGGTTATTCCACTAGTTCTTGAAGGACGAGACATAATAGGGATTGCAAACACTGGAACAGGAAAGACCGGAGCATTTTTGATTCCACTAATTAATAAAGTTTTATATAACAGATCCCAAAAAGTTTTAATTATCGCACCAACCCGTGAACTTGCAGTTCAAATAAATGACGAATTAAAAATTTTTGCAAGGGAAATGAATATCCTCTCGGTTCTTTGTATCGGCGGATCAGGATTGTCTTATCAAATTGCTAGCATAAGGCGTCCTCATGATTTCATCATAGGAACTCCAGGAAGAATCAAAGATCTTAAGATGCAAGGTAAATTAAATCTAGCTAACTACAACAACATCGTGCTTGATGAAGTCGACAGAATGATGGACATGGGATTTATTCATGACATGAAATTCATAATTTCTCATTTACCAGGCAGAAGACAAGGTTTATTTTTTTCAGCAACTATGCCCAAATACGTTCTCCCAATCGCTGAAAGTTTCTTGAGAAATCCAGCAACTGTTACTGTAAGATCACAAGATACTTCCATAAATATTGATCAAGACGTAATAAAACTTCAGGGTAGAAATAAAGTAGATGTTTTGCATGATCTTCTAGCAGAAGACGATTTTGAAAAAGTTATCGTTTTTGGCAGAACGAAGTGGGGAGTAGAGAAACTAAGCAAAACACTTCAGCAAAGAGGTTTTAGAGCAATGGCTATTCATGGAAATAAAAACCAAAACCAAAGACAGCGCGCAATTGATCAGTTTAAAGACAATCAAATTCAGGTTCTTTTAGCTACTGATGTGGCTTCCCGAGGACTAGATATTGATGATGTAACTCATGTTATTAACTTTGATCAACCTGCGACTTACGAAGATTATATTCATAGAATTGGAAGAACTGGAAGAGCCCAAAAAAAGGGAAAAGCCATTACTTTTATCGACTAATAAATTCTCTGGTAAAGCTTATTGAGATTCTAATTGATAAGTAGAAAATGATACACCCAACTCTTCTGGAAAATTTAAGTAAGGCATTTTAGGATTAAATACAGAAGAATAATTATTAATTTTTGTTAATTCTATAAGGCTGAGCGATGAAGGAATTTCAAGTCTTTCAATTAATCCAGTCTTCGGCATGAAATCAATTATTTGAATACCATTTACCTCAAATTGAATTAAATGTCCTTTCTCTCCAGTAAGTAAACTTCTTTTTTCAAAGCCAGGAATATCAAATATTGGCGTGAATAAAAAAGTTTGACCATTAAATTCGTAGTTTGCCAAAAGCATATGATACATTTGACTCTCTATCGGAAAAGGATTTCTTCCTACAATCCCAAGGGAAATTTGAGGTGTTCCAAAAGTAACATTGTAGTTGGCTTGAAATAATGGGCCATCATCTCCTTGGTCTATTGTCCAACTTACATTATGAACTCCTCCTTCATGATCCATACTTACAGCAGTTTTAAGTTTTCCATCTTTTTCTACGAAATATCTTCCATTCGCACCGAACTCGTCTTTATACACAAAAAGCCCAGGACCCACCTCAACTCTATCTAAATTTTCATCATATTCTTTAATCTGCTGATTAAATAAATCAAAATTTCTTTCAATGGGGGTTGGAATTTCAGATTTCATTCCCCAATTATATTGAATTAATAAGCTAAATCAACCCTCTTTCGTATTTGACAGAGAATTAAAATAAGTTTAAAATCCTTCGACTATGCCAGCAAACGAAACAGAGCCTATAAATCAGAGTATATTTCCATTTAATGCTATCGAAACACAAAGCGTTCTAGATGAGCTTAACTTTAGTAAAAATTCAAGCGCAAATGATCTGTGTGAAAGTGAAATTGACTTACTCCTAGCTCAAAATCCTGAAATACATTTCGTAGTTGAGGATGCAATGGCGTATTTTAACAGACCTGAAGATCCTGAGCTCCAGTCACATCTTCATAATCAATTTCTTTGGGGGAATATAGTCACATATAGATTAATAAGACAAAAGTTGGAGTCAAGTGGGCAATCAATGCCACAATTTAGCCTAGACTATATAATTGAACATGCCAAAAGATTTGATGAGATTCTAAGAAGCTCAGCGTCTTATGTTGGCCAAGAGGAAATACACTTGCTTGAAAGAAATAGAGAAGTATTGGCTTTTGAAAAAGCAGAAGAAGTCTTAGCTAATTTGACTGCAAATGCCATGGAAATTGAGCAAGGAGAATTGAGAGAAAGTTCACCAGGATATATGGGAATGGTTTTTCAATACCATTTACTTAAAGAGGGCCTTAGAAGATCTGATACAAAAAGAAGAAGTTCTTCTCCAATTCCATGGCTTACATCTGAAGAATTTCGAAGGGAAGCAGTTTTTAACAAACACTTGGCAATTATTGAAAAACTTGATGGTTTTTTCTCAAGCGGAACCCATGCAAGATATCCTTTAGTCAGTTTAGGTCGAAAAGTAGATCTCACAGACGCCTCAATTAATGCTAGCGCAAAAAACCGAAATGTATTAGCTCTATATATTGATGGATATTCTGGAGAAAATACAAATTTATCGCTTCAAACCTTCCCAGTTTTAGATGAAAAATCCACTAGCTACCTTTTAAAGAAAACACCAGAAGAAATCCTCCCAACCAAGAAAAGACAACGTGATACAAATGGTGATCAAAGATTAGTAAAAAGAATCTCAGAAGGAGACCTTCCGCTAGTATTAGCTGTGTTAGATTTAGACAAGGGGCAAGAAGCAATGCAACTTTTTCATTCTCCATCAATAAAACCTAGAGACGCAATCAACTTTATACAAACTGGAGTAATTAGCTCAAGACAAGGAAACGTAGAGGTAGTAAGATATGAAAATGGCCAATTAAATTAATCTAAAATAAGCTTACTTTAATCTTTCTAAAACTCCGCGGCGCTTAACTATATTTTTATAATCCCATTGAATATCACGAGACTTCTTTAGCCATACGCTCAGTTCTTTTATGTTAATCTCACTAACGTCGTTGTAGCGCTTCTGTGCGGCCTTAAAACTGCCTTCAACTTCAAGCCATTCTTCGTCAAATGACTGTCCACTCCAAAAAAGCAGCTGAATGTCATTTTTTCTCTTTGCATACCCCGTAACAGGGTTTCCGTCAAGAAACCAAACAGGATGTCCATGCCAGATTTTACTTTCAGCTTCTTTAAGTTCTGAATCAATTTCTTTTCGAAGTAAATCACAAATATCTTTATCAGCAGGCGATAGGGAAGAGCTGTAAGAATCAATATCTTTTATCATAATGTTTTATTCTACTATCTTGCGAACAATCTTTCCAGCTCTGGAGGAAGAATTTCTTTTATTCCAAAAAGCTTTCGAAAATCCACTCCAATCCAGGATCTATCAAGTCTCGTATCAGGACTTGTCGGGTTTGCACGAAGCTCTGGAGAAACTAATGAAGAAACTATAACTTCTGTATCTATTTTTCTCGGAATTTGAAAAATGACATGATCATCGGCAAGCTTTCCAGATTGATCTATGGTTACCCCTTCAACTCTTATACTATCTTCAAATGCTGTGTATTCAAAAGCGATATCATATCCACCTGAATTGCCTGAAACTACCTTATGACTAGAATCATCAGGTCTAAATTTTTCCTTATATTTTGCATGTTGAAGATATTGAGCTACACCTCCAAATATACCATACCCTACATCGACTAAATCTCCATTTAAGAATGACGCTTGTAATTGATTTAACCCGAAAGGAAAATCAAAAGACAAATCAGATCCTAACAAATCAGAAACCATACTATCATTTAATAATATAAACAATTCTTGTCCTTCTCCACTTTGACTAATAGTTGATACCTTACCTTCTGGATCGAAATTTAATCTACCAGTTTGCTCAAAGCCGTATTCTTGAGCTGGGCCATAATACAAACGACTTATGCCAAAATTACTTATAATTCTAAATAATTCCGTTGGGTTTATATGAATAGTTTGACCCGCTCGTCCTTCATTCAAATCTAGCTCTATTAAATATTGCTCAAATGGCTTCGGTCCGGGTGTCATATCTGGATAAAAATCAAATTCCATCATGCTGTGATTATATTAAAAGCGAGGCTAATAGTCAAACTATAGGTTAGTTAATCTCTGCATGCTTCAAAAACAATTTTTTCCTGTCTTTTATTTCTTATTCCATCAACCAGATCATATATTCCAATGCCTGCTATGAGAACAGTGGTGGCTCCAATATTTCTTAAATCTGCACTTGATAGAATATGTCCCGCATAAGCAGTACCAATCCCTGCAACAAGAGTAGCCGGCGAAAGTTTTGTATTTATACGAGATAATCTGCCAGGCTCTTTTTTTATTTTTGGAAATAAAATACAGTGTTCATAATTTTCATCAATAATTTCAATTTTTTGAATTTCAATCATTCATATATGATAAGTTTTAAGACAAAGAGGTGCTTTACATTATTCCGACCCGAAGAAGACATAATCCTGAAATCTAGAACTTTCAATAATTACCTCTTGACAAATTTACAAAAAGTAGTATAGTTAGTGTCATATGTACACTAAACTACCTGAGACAAAGATAAGAAACCTCAAAGAAATAGAAAAACCTGCAGTATCAATTACAGTTCTTATTTTTTCCATTAACAAAGGGAAACTTGAAATTGTTTTAGTTAAAAGAGTACGAGATCCTTTCCTTGGTTTATTAAGTATTCCAGGAGACATTATTTCAATCGATGATGATTTAGAAGCAGCAGCTAGGAAAATTCTAAAAGATAAAACTGGAATTCATGATGTTTATCTGGAGCAGCTTTACACTTTTGGAAATGTTAATAGAGATCCTCGAGGAAGAGTTATTTCTATCGCATACTTCGCATTTCTTCCACACAACAGCGTTGACTTATCACTTGCTCCTGATTCACTGCATGCTTCCTTTATCCCTATTGAAGATCTTCCGAAACTTGCTTTTGATCATAATGAAATAGTTAATTATGGAGTCGAAAGAATTAAGGGAAAAATTGAGTATAGCAATATAGCACAAGGCCTTCTTCCTGAAAAGTTTAGACTATCTGAACTACAAGCAGTTTATGAAATAATTTTAGGTAAAAAATTAGATAAAAGAAATTTTAGAAAAAAGATGAATGCAGTGAACTTACTTGAATCTACGAATGAACTTTACAGAGAAGGAAGTCACAGACCAGCAACACTTTATAAATTTAAAAGCAAAGATTTAGTAATGTTTAATTAATATTTTTTTACACTTTAGTTAGTGTAGGAATTACACTATTATGAATGGAGAATTATTTAGAGGAGTTGAAATAAATGCACTGCCAGATAGGGAAAGGCAATTTTCTGAAAGATATCTGGGATTTCCAGAAGATCTAACATTTAATGAATTTAGATTAATTAATCCCGAAATTAGAAAACAAATAATTCTTAGGAATCCTATTATTCAATCTGACACTTATAACAGAACCATGGAACATCTCGCTGGCGAAGACTTAAATAAAGAAGGTGTCTATGTTCTCCAATTAAGAAAAGCTAAGTCAGGTTTTCTTATTGCGACAGGAATTCAGGATGTAGTTAATGAAATTGCAAATGTAAAAATTACACAAGCTCAATTAGATTTTGCTAAAGATTATTACGCACAATCTTCAGGAGTGCCATATTTTAATCCAGAAAAATGGGAGACTGTAATTAGAGACCACGGAGGAAAACTTCCATTTGAAATTTACGGAGTTAAAGAAGGAACTTCTGTTCTTCCTGGGGATCCTATTCTTAGAGTACACGGTCCAAATGAACTAGTTGCGCATTTTGAACCGTATTTTCATCGAATTTTTTATCCAACTCTTGTTGCAACAAACGCAAGAAGAATTGCAGAAATTATAGATCCCAGCAGATTTATAGAGGTTGGCCTAAGAGGAGTTGAAAACAATGACAAACATCTAATCGCAGTAAAAGCGATGTATATAGGTGGAGGAATTAGAAATACTAGCAGCGATATGGCAAATGCATATTATCCTCAATTTAATCTTATAGGTACCATAGGGCACAGATATATTCAATCTTTTGTGAATGAGGAAGAAGCATTTAGACATGCCGTAGAAAACCTGCCAGCAGTAACTCTTTTAGTTGATTTAAACGACAGTTATGAAGGCATCGAAAAAGCATTAAGAATAAAAAGAGAATATAGAAATTCAGGTAAAAAAATCTGGATGAGACTTGATTCGGGAGATCTTTTGGCAGAGTGTGTTTACGCCCTAAGAAGACAAGAAGAGCTTGGATTAAAAGACCCAGAACTAGACAAAATTGTTATTGAAGGAATTGAAAGCATAGAACAACTTGAAGATATAGAATCAAAATTAAAAATGCTCGATCTTCCAGCTGAAGACTATGTAATCTATGGCGCAGGTGGACTTTTGGTTTCAGAGAATACAGCTAGATGCGATGCTTCAAGCGGATTTAAGCTCGCAAAATATGATGGCCGTCCCACAGCTAAATTTACAAATAGCTCAGGCAAAAGCTCTATTCCAGGAGTTCCTTTTCTTGGAGAACTAAAAGGAGAGAGAATCATTTCTCAATCTGGTGAACATGTAAGACGCTCACTTTTCCAACCATATTATATTGATAAAAAAGTGGTTCAGCCAGAAAGCATTGAGATTGCCAGAATTAATGCAGGGCTGACATACGAGGAAATTGCAGAACAAGCAAAAAATAACCAAAGAACTCAAAAATCTTACCAAACAAGCACGCTCCTTTATGACTTAAGACCTAAGAGTAAAACAAAGGAGACAGTTTTATTATGAATGAGGAAACTAAAATTCAGACTTTAAGTCTTGTAGCGGGCACAGAGGCTTGCAACGCCAGATGCCCATTCTGCGTATCTAAAATGACTCCTCTTCAAGGAGTGACTCTTAAAGAAGAACCCATCGACTGGGACAGATTCAAAGTTGCTATGACGCTAGCAAAAGAAGGGAACACAGAGACAGCAATGATTACCGGAAAAGGCGAACCAACACTTTTTCCAGGACATATCACTGGATATTTAGATAATTTAAGAAGCGAAGAGAACGCTCAAGGTTTCCAAATCCCAAAAAAAGAACTTCAAACTAATGCTATAGTTTTCGACAGAAAAAGAGCCCAATATGATCCGCTACTTGAAAGATGGGCAGAACTTGAACTAGAAACTGTCGCTATTTCTATAGTTCACTATGAACCAGAAAGAAATCGAGAAATTTATTTACCTTATTCAAATTCATATATTAACCTTGAAAGCGTACTCGAATATCTGCATGGAATGGGAATTCGCACAAGACTCGCATGTGTTTTGGTTAACGGTTACATAGATTCAAGTGATAAAATTGCACGTCTTATCGATTTTGCAAGAAATAATAACTCTGAAGAGCTCACCATAAGACCTGTTAATAAACCAGATTTAGCACAAGGAGATGTTTATGAATGGACTGCCGCACATCACTTAACTCGTCCTCAATTTGAAGATATTCACACTTTTCTTGAAAAAAATGGCAGCATCCAAAGGGAGTTTCCATTCGGTGCTACAGTTTATGACATGGGAGGACAAAATGTTTGCCTAACAAATTCTCTAACAAAAGATACCAATTCGCATTATAAGCGTCAATTAATATTTTTTCCAAACGGAAGAATTGCGACTGATTGGACGGAAGGATCTCAAGCGCTATGAATGAATTTGATCCCATGAAAGCAGTTTATAGTTACTATTTTCCTGAAACCCGTGCCGTTGTTGATTCACTTGCACTTACACCCCACGATATCTTTCTAACACAAACAAATATTGCTCAAGCAAATGAAGCTATTTCTCAGTATGGATTTAAAAACGGATTTGAAATTCCAAAAACTCCAGCTGGAAATGTGGATCTTGATATGATTCATGAACCAATCATAGAAGCGATTATTGATGAATATAAAGATGTTGTACCAAATCTCTCTGAATATCCATTCAGATATCCAACATCAGGATCTTCTGAAGGAATTTTCCATTATCTTTCATTTTTAAGATCCCAAAACATCACGACGATTAATACTTTTCCAGGGGAATATGAAGGATATAGAGAATACGGAATTGGCATAGGAATTAATACCGTTGAAGTTCCAATTGAAAAATCAGCTGAAAGTAGAAATGAATTTTGGTTTATTTCAAACCCAAATGCCCGAAATGGAAATATTATCGATAACGCTACTATAAATTCAATTGCTGAGGCGGGAAATGACATTGCACTTGACTTAGCATATGTTGGAAATACCAATCCGCAAGAATTTGATGTCTCAAATCCTAGAGTCAAAGCTGTATTTATGTCTTTTAGTAAACCGTATGGGCTTTTTAGATTTAGAATAGGATTTACATTTACTAGGGAGCCAATTCCTACTCTTTATGCAAACAAATGGTTTAAAAGTGTTCCATCTCTTTTGTTAGCTTTAAAAGTAGCTCAGGATATTGGACCAAAACTTTTACCTGAGAAATATAAAGCAGTTCAGGCGGAAATCGTAGCCGAAATAAATGATCAAACAGGACTCAACATTACTCCAAGCGATGCATTTCTCTTAGCTCATATGCCTCTATCGGACTCGATGAGATTAAATAACGACCAAAAAAACTTGATCGAACAATTCCAAAGAGCTGACAATTATAGATTTTGCCTCACTCCTTATTTTGAAAGAAAAGAAAAAGAATTATGGCTGCAAAATGGCACTCAGATTTTTTCTCCACCAACCTAATACAGGATTACTTTCTACTTGCCAATTTTTTGCCATTTCTTCGTATTCAGAAATCTTGGGAATGGATGCCGATCTGTTATATAATCCTGATACATATTTTGGATCTAACCATTGAAGTAGACCAACTTTTTTAAATTCCCATTTTTCATCATAGGGATAAACCTTACCATCAATATAAACCATTTCAGTAGTACCGTTTTCTTTTTGAACCCTGTACCAGTTAAAAGGATTCGTATCAAGCTGCCATCTTTTTCCGAGCTCAAAAGTATTTATGTATTTTGCCATTTGTTCTACATCTACTTCAGATAATAATCCGTCTTTAATAAGTTGCGCTGCAGATAACGAACCTTCAGGAATTTGCTCCTGTACAAAGTATCTATATGGAGGCCCTCCTGGATCAATTTCTAAAATTTTCGCATGAGGAACACCGTTTTCATCAAGCAAATTTTCCCTTTCAATTGATTGCTGCATTGCTTTAAAAATATTGTGATCATTCTTGCCATCTTTTCTAACAACTTTTAGTACTTTTTCTCCCTCTTCAAGAACAAAAACCATTTTTTTACTTCCAAATGCTACTTCATGGCTAGGAGATATTTTGAATTCTTGGTCACCAATCTTAACAACCCTTCTTTCTTCATCAAAATTTATGCTCGATTTAATTTCCTCATAATTAACGCTTGATATTTCAGGATCAGTAATTAACTTTCTAGCTTCAGGTTTAACCCCCACAACAACCATATGAGTTGTAGGAAAGGGAAGAGGTATAAAATTTCCATCTTCATCTTCCTTGGATAATTCTACTTTTCCTTCTAGTCTATTCTTTAATATAAATTCATTTGGATCAGGAATAACCTGAATATCTATGAATCCAGCATCTTCAAGCACTTTTCTTGCTTGCTCTTGAGTCCAATAAGTATATTTCTCATGAATTTCCTGCCTCCAATTTCCTGTATAGTCTTTTCTCATATAAAACTCGTGTGCCCACTCAGGAAGAATATTTATATATTCATGTCCATTTCGCTTAAAAAAATGATAATTAAAAGCATTTCCACCGCCAAATTCCTCATGAAATCTTAAAAACAAAGCTCTTGGGGAAAGCTTATTGTAGTCAATAATGCCATCATGAGTCGCTTTTTCTACATCATCTTCACCGACCTGCGTGAGTAATCTCATGTTAATTGGCGTGGTGTCAGTAGGCTTTGCAAAATCCCTTACGATAATTCTACCTCCGGGTTTTAACTCTCTAAATGTAGCTTCGACAGCATCAGTCATTCTCCCAGCTCCACCAAACGATTCAATTTCATGTCCACTAGTGGAATAAAATTTGATATCAACTGAATCATCTGGAAATACTTGCTCTGACGCGTCACCATAAACAAGTTGCGTAAGCGATTGATTCTCCGTTGCTCTTTCTGCAAGTTCATGAGAAAAATCTAATGCATAAACATTTGCTCCTCTAAATTCTCTAGCTATAGCTTCTGCCATTAATCCCGTCCCTGAACCTGCGTCAACTATACGAGCACCATCTGGAACTTCACCGAAATAAGGAACGACGGAACGTAATTTTGCTTCCAAAGCAACGTCCATACGCCAATCATAAACCGTAAAATCACGCCCTTCATTTGCTAAATCAAATCTTCTTTTAATTTCTGACGGATCAGGCGCAGGAACTTCAATCATAAGATGCCATTTTACTTCTTTTGTGCCTAAATAGCAAACTATAGGGTGAACATAAAACTCACAAGTAACTAGATTTAAAAACAATTGCTATAATTATATCGTTATGGAAAAAAACAAGAGAAACCCTAGACAAGAATTATTTAGAGAAATGGTTTTGGGAACTCTGGTTTACTCAGTAGTTTTGGGATTCTTTAATGATTATACACAGATTATTCACACTGGAACTTATTCGACTACGTTTTTAGTAGCAGTAGTAATGCAAATCCTAACCTACATTACTTTTTGGTTAAAAGGCATAGTAGTTAAAAAGTTCAAAGGGAAAGAAGATTCTAAATATAAATTTGCTTTAGTTTTTGGTGTTTGGATAATTATGTTTTTATCTAAATTTGTTTTTCTGGCAGTAATCGATTTTGTTTTTGGCGGAAATGTAAAAATAAGCGGATTTATCGGACTTGTAATTATAATCGTAATTATGACTTTATCTAAAAAAATGATTGATATTCTTTACGAAAAACTAGCTTAATCTATTCAGGCTGGAGGAGTTGCCAATTATGTGAAACATATGGCTCAGAGCAAAGACTTCTATTAAAACAGCAAGGCCGTCTCATTCCTTTATTTAATTTATCAAGCATTACAATAAGATGCTTTTCTCGTGTTTCCAAAGTCTTCACAGCCCGAACCCAACGAATCCAATCCCAACGAGCCATTGGAGTAATGTCATTCCATAAGTCTTGCGCCTTTGCCGAGGTCGAAAGCGCTTTTTTAACATCATCTGGAACTTCTGGCTCTATCCATTCTTTTGTAGGTTCAAGCTCAACCTTAACTATATCTCCTGCCCGCAACGCCAGCAAGCCAGCTTGCGTGGCAGGTGGGCCTCCCTTTTTATCATTATTTTTAAATAAAGCTGAATCAACTCGAAACCAATGACTTGATCCTTTTCCAGGCCAATATTTTCCATCTGGCTCAAGAAGAGTTTTAAAAGATTTACCGTTCAAAGTTCCTGCCACCATAATCATTCCACGAGAGGGAAGCTGGGCACTTGCCTCCAGAGGAAGATGAATAATCGTCCAGTTTTTTATTTTTAATAATTTAGATTCAAAGAGTATCATGATTATGCTTAATATTATACCAAAAGCTGGAATATGAAATTTAAAATTATTTAACTGATATAATTTGAAATATGATTAATCCGCGAATAATTCAAAATAACCGTAAGAAATTAGCAGTTTTGGTATTTTCTGACATTGATGGAACGATAAATGATGAACGAGCACCTGAAAAAGAAAGATTAAATACAGTCGCTCCTGCAAAAAAAGCTATAGAACAACTTCAGAAAAATAGAATTCCCGTTGGACTAATAACTGCCAGAAGCTTTGGAGAGACATTAATATATAAAAATGTCTTAAAAACAGAGGGTATCATAATCTCTGAAGACGGGGCTGTCCTTATTCTTCCAAGATTAAATGATCCTGATTTTAAAAATTTATCAAAAAAAAATAATTTAATTACTTATAAAAAAGAAAAAGCTTTAATTTTAAGTAAAATTAATACTTCAAAAATTAAAGAATATTTTAAATTTATCAATCGAATTTTAAATGAAAAATCTCTTAATGAACTCATAACCTCCTGCACGAGTGATCCGAATCTACTTATGAAATTAATCAACTATGAAACTTTTAAAGATTTAGAAAGAGCAATTGACAGATTAGCATCTGCATATGTTAGAAATTCATCGCCAGAACAATTCGAATTAGTTAAAAAGTATTTGACTAACTACAATTTACGAATTGGAGGAGAATTACATCACTTTCACATACAAGGAAAAGATGCAGACAAGGGCTTAGCCATCAAATTTATAAATAATCATATTTTTGAAATTTTCCCAGAAAATAACTTTGATGGAATTTTTCCAATAGTTCTCGGGAATGATTACAATGACTTGAGATTATTTGAAGAAGCACATTCCATGGGAGGTATTGGAGTAATCGTAAAAGATTCAAACGGTAACTTTAAAGTTTCCGAAGACAAAATTCCGTCTTATGTCTTAAAAAGTGAAGGAGCTTTCGGGCATGGTATGCAAGAGGCTATAAAAATAATCTTAAAGAAATTAGGAGATTAAATTCAAAGAACTTATCCTACGCTTAGAGTTAAATGATATTAAACATAAACCCAAAACTATGAAAATTAAAACGCAACAACTTTCGTCACCATACTAGGCACTACCTGCTGTGCATTTACCAAGCTAGGTACTTGTAAATCTGCTCCAAATTCTCCCTTTGTTATAGCTTGAAATGCAACACTATAGGCATTCTCAATAATTGCTCTCGTATTTTCTTCAGTTAGACTTATTCCTTGAACAGGGGAGACATTTTCACCTTCTGCAACATCTCTACAGTAATTTTCGATTACTAATTCTGCTGATCCTTCAGGAACTCTTCTTAAGTAATCAACTGACAAATCTCCAATTCTTTCTCTTTTAAGGTCATCAACCTGGGTTTGGACATTAATGGCTCTGTTTTTACCATGACCAAATGATCTATATATCAATGTACTTATTCTGATCCCATCTGTTACGGGTTGTGTAACTTTAATTTTTACACTTTCATTCCTACTGGAGACTGATCCATTATGAATAAATACCTGCTCTCCAGATTTTACAACTACTTCATATCCTCTTGGATCAGATAAAAACAAATATCGGTGTGGTTTTCTCATAGACTCAGTTAACCAATAGAAATTGGCGCTTGAGGGATCCTGGCGCACTGCTTCCTGCGTCACTCCTCTTTCAGTGCGCAACCGTCTCAATTTATTTACGGGATTTCTTTCCATAAGCTTGAATTATATCAAAAATGTGGCCAAAAGAAAACTATAGGTTCATAAAATTATGATTAATTATTGGATAGTTTTAAGAAATCTAAAATTACATCGGTGGTGGGAAAACTTTTTCTCTTAAGTACATTTTTATAATCAAGTATGCCTCCGCCCCAAACATGTCCAGCGTTTTTTACCGTATATAATTCCAAGTTTTTATCACATTTCTCAAATTTTTGAACTTTAACTGTTTCGTTTTCTTCTAATTTCACTTTAGAACAATTATTTGCCTCCATCCATAAATCAGTTGCCTCCTGAAAAGAAGCAAAAGATCCATCTCCTGCTTTGTTTGTACCTCCGCCGTAAGGAATCCTACCGTCTTCCAGTCCGTGAATGGCAATAAGAGAAATTGAGGACTTCGGATCTTCAATTCTAAATTCTGGGAGCTTTTTATAAACCTTGCCTCCAATTGAGCCGGACACTACCGCTGCAGCCCGATATCTTTCAGGCGTTTCAGAAATAATCCGGTAGGTAAGAAGAGCACCATTTGAAAAACCTACTAAATAAATTTTTCCTGCATCAATTTTATAGTTTTTAACTAATTCGTCAGTTAGAGAATTTATAAATCCCACATCATCGACATCATTTGTAACTCCATTTCCACAGCAAACGCCACCATTCCAGGAAAGATTTTTGTCATCATTGTTTTTAGTGCCAAATGGATATACAACTATGAATTTTTCCCTGTCAGCTTTCCTACTTAACCCCGTGTAAAACTCCATGAGCCTTGGATTATCTTTATATCCATGAAGTGCAATCACAAGAGGGAACTTATCACCACTTTTATATGACTTAGGGATATGTAGAAGATATTCTCTATTTTCACCTTTAAAATCAATTGAATGTTTTTTTGTGCTTAAAAAGCTCATTGCAAAAATCATAAAAACTGCCAAAAATAAAATAAAAATAATTACTATTATCTTTTTTCTATTATTCACTAATATAGTTTAGCAGACAAAAGCTATCATGCTAAGCAATTCAACAACCCAAATATATTCTAAATTTTTAAATTTACAAATTATAAAAATGCCACTATAAAACCCATAACTTTTAGACTATATTAATTACATGAAGGGAGGTAGTTTTTATGCCATTACTTAGAAAAGTAGCAGTTGCAAAAGCAGTAACTGGACCCGCTACAAAAGGAAAACCAGTTGCTAAAGTAGCAGTTGTAGCTGCAGCAACACCAGGACGCCGAAGAAGATAAAGTTAGATTTTGTACAAAATCTCAATATTTAATAGATATTCTGTATCTATGTATTTAGTGAATTTAAATTTAAATTTCAAATAACTACTAATTTTTTCATTCTTACAATATCTTTACAGTAATCAGAAAGACAAAAACGAAAAACTGTGATAAATTACTTTTATATGCAAAAAATTACTCCTAACTTTTGGTTTGATCATAATGCAGAAGAAGCAGTGGATTTTTATCTATCCGTTTTCAAAGATTCCAAGATTAATTCGACACTAAATTACCCTATGACAGAAGAAGAAGGCTTAGCTGACTTCCAAAAAGATTTTGCCGGAAAAGTTCTTACAATTGACTTTGAAATAAGTGGCTTTCGCTTTACCGCAATAAACGCAGACACTACTTTTAAACCTACTCCAGCAATCTCATTTTTCTACACCTGTGATACGAAAGAAGAAATGGATGAGTTATGGGGAAAATTATCAGACGGCGGAAAAGAACTAATGGAACTTAATGAATATCCATTCAGTAAATATTACGGTTGGGTAGAGGATAAATTTGGTTTTAGCTGGCAACTAATTTTAAATAATCCAGAAGGGGATAAAAGGCCAAAGATTGTCCCTTCTATTATGTTTACGAAGGAACGCGATGGACAAGCCAAAGATGCAATGAAATTTTATACTTCAGTATTTAAAGAAAGTGAGATAAGTAAAAATCTTAATTATTATCCACCACAAATGCCAGATAGGGCGGGGAAGATTTCATACGCTGATTTCAGACTTTTTGATGATTGGATAGCAGTAATGGATGGGGGAATAGATCATGCTTTTGGTTTCACGCCAGCAATATCGCTATCTGTAAGCTGCGAAGATCAAGAAGAAATTGATTATTACTGGGAAAAGCTTTCAAGTAATCCAAACTTCGAGCAATGCGGCTGGCTGGAAGATAAATTTGGAGTAAGTTGGCAAATCGTGCCTCGCGATATTGATAAGATAATTCGTCTTCCTGGAGCATATAAAAGGATGATGGGTATGAAGAAACTTGAGATTGAAAAACTCCAAAACCCTTCCGAAGAATAATTTAGTTACTTAACTACTTTTTGGGACAAAAGCTTCTACTCCAGCCCTCATGCTACTTAAGACATATCCAACGAATTCGAAATCTCCACCCTGCATTTGCTCTTTTCTATAATAGAATGGCCTGCCCATAGGCGAATGCATAGCCTCTATACAATCTGGTTCGTAGTAATCCAGTCCTATTACTTTACCAAAATTTCCTTGAGCATCGAAGAAATATTTTGCACCATCAACGCCTAAATAACAATCAGAATCTATGCCTAATCCATCGGCAATTTTTCTCGCAAAATCTGCAAGAGTTAATGTAAATTTATTTCCGTCTCTAGATACCATTTCATCATTTGATCCATTAAAATAAAGCCAATTATGATCAGGTGACCAATTAACTGCTTTATCCCCCGGCTTTTTTCTGGCTGCAGCAAAAATTTCTTCTTGCAGCCTAGCAAAATCTCTTGCAATCTCACGCGCTTGTTCTCGCTCTAAACCCACATAAGGAAGAAAAGATTTATCCGGTGAAATATCTATATATTGAATTTGCTTAACATTTTCCAATGACATAAGGTGAGAATTATATAAAACGAGCAATAATGAAGTCAAACCAAATTTGCTTTTGATATACTAATTCCATGTCAGTTGATAAAGCAAGTGGACAGGAAAAAAGCCTAGAACACTTAAGACACATAAGAGGAAATGATAGCGCAGTTGTAGAAATTGGCACTGATGCTGACAAACAAAAACTACTTTCCGTAATTACAAATCCAGCTACGCACTCTCGTGATGATTTATTAAATGCAGTTTCATCTTCATTTTCGGGAGAAGCATACGGAGATGTATTTTGGCCAAAACATACAGGAGGATGGACAACGCCAAAAGAACCAACCGATTATGGCAACTTTCGAGACATGTACCCTTCACTTGCTAAATTAAGCTTTGATCCTGGTTTTATGACACATCTACCAGAATTTATGGAAATGGCTGCAAAAGGAGAAGTCCCAACCGATGATCCTCCAGCAGCAAGAGAAGCTTTGAAATTAAAACTGGGAAACAAAACAATGTGGCGAGGAACTATGCTTACCGATGATGAGTTAGAAGAAATAAAAAATGGAGGCAATCTTTCTCCTCTTGCTAGCTATATATCCTTATCTTATCAGTCATTAGATGAGTTTGAAGCAAAAGCTTTATCAACATTTCCTAGTTATATAATTGACACACATTTCCATGGAGAAAATAGATATACACCGTTTTTATCGGTAAGTTCTTATCCTGATCTTGCCATAGCAGTGGGTAGACATTTTGGCAAAAAAGATGGAAATAGAAAATTTTACTTATTTAAACTAAATGTCCCTGAAATCGAATTAGTAACTTATACAGATCACGCTTTTAGAATGCCAAGCAAGCTTAGATCTAGACTAGATTTTAATCCTGACTTTGGAATAAGAGTAGCTGTCGATGATAGAGAAAGTAATTACAGATGGGATGACGACGTAGAAAGTTATCTCTTTTGGAAAATAGATCCAAGTGAAATCGTTGAAATCACACAACCTTCAGTGAAAAAGAGCTCATGGAATGGCGCAAAAACACAATGGACATAGCTAAGTGGTCTTTCTGACTTCCTCAGTACATTTATCCTAAGCATTTGAAATTTTATTCTTCGAATGCTAATATTCGCATCTCTACTCTTAATTATGAAAAAAGAAGGAATTGATGGAGCATCCGGCATAGATGCGATTGCTCAGAGTCTTAGAGCTGCATTCGTCACTACACAGCTAGCTTCAGACAGACTCACAGCTGAAGCACTTACGACTGGCGATCCAGAAGCAAGAAAATCAGCATTTCAAAAAGCCTTTAGCGATTTTGAGGATAGACCAATGGCTGATCCGCTTATTTATAAACCTGAGATACTTGATGCATATGGGGAACTGGATGAATTCGCTTTAGGAATTATTAGGGAAGATAATATGTATGTCGTTCAAAATATCATCGAGAGAATGGAAAATCCCAGAATGGTCGGAAGATTATTAACCCAAATTCCAAATGGAATGCTTCATTGGCCAGGCTTTAGTGCTTATAAGTGGGTTAAGGATATTAGTTGGGACGAATTTGAAGAAAATGCAATCGGAAGATCTACAGACGGATTAAGCACTGTATTACTAAAAGTTAATCCAGATCTACAAAGCAAAGGGATTTTTAGCAGACTCTGGTTCTCATATGCAACGCTAAGATCAGAATATTATAATCCTGATTTTAACCCGAAGTTTGATGAAGCATTCCCTCAATGGAGAGAAGCCTCTTTAGTTCTTGATGCCATGCTTCTCGACAGAAAAAAAGAGATTCTTCTGTAGATAGAATCAGCAGAAGAGGGTACTATATTTTAGATATCTTGCCATTAATGCAAAATGGCGCAGCAAAACAAGATATTGAAACACTAATTGCTGCAAATCCTAAAATAGTTCAGACAAAATAGTTCTAAGTCTGAAAAATTTGAGATCTTATAAGATATCCTGTGGGTATTAATAAATCAGACAAATGATTTTAAACCCCTTTTATTTTTTTGATATAATGCGAAAATGAAAACAATAGCTGTAGTCGGAACAGGAATAATGGGCAATGGAATTGCCTCAAATTATCTTAAAAATAAATATACAGTATTTGTTTGGAATAGAAATAAGAATAAGTTGAAACCACTTCTGGAAAAAGGTGCAATTGAAGTAGAATCTCCAAAAGAAGCAGCAGAAAAAGCAGATATGGTTTTCGAAGTTACAGCAAATGACGAATCTTCTAGGCAGGTTTGGCTCGGAGAAAAAGGAATAATTTCTGGAGCTAGTAAAAAATCAATTTTAATTGCTAGCGCAACACTTTCAGTAGAATGGATTGATGAACTTGCAGAAATTTCCAATAAGAAAAATATATCATTTTTTGATATACCCATGACCGGTGGAAGAGCAGGAGCAGAAGCTGGAAAATTAATATTCTTAGCAGGTGGAAATGAGAAAAAGTTAAATTTAGTCAAGAGAGATTTATCTCCTGTGAGTGAAAAGGTTTTGTATTTTGGAAAAGAAGGATCAGGAGCAAGATTTAAACTACTACTCAATTCGCTCCAGGCAATTCATCTTCAAGGTCTCGGTGAAATACTTGGCGTAGCGAGTGAAATGGGAATGAATCTTAAGAAAGTAGGGGATTCTCTTTCCGATAGACCTGGAGGAACTACTACCACTCTTGCTTGGAGAGATTATCAGAAAGAACCGAATCCAATTAACTTCTCAGTTGAGTGGATTACAAAAGATCTTATATATACTAAAAAAGCTATTAAGAAAACCAAAACACCACTTTTAGATAAAACGCTTATCAAATACCAGCTTGCCATGAAAAAGAAAATGGGACAAAAAGACTGGACATCTGTAAACAAAATTAAGTAACTTTAAAAATACATTTTATGAAAATCGCTACTGTTTTGTAATATAATTGCTTCATGTCAGAATTGACTCAAGAAAATGGTTCCACTACAGGCGAGCAAACTCCAAAGATAGATGTTTCCAGATTTTTGGAATTTGGTCCAATCACAAATCCAGGAAGACATTTGGAAATTATTCAAGCCACTGTCTCACCAAACCCCAAGTATGCTGGTCTTCAAGCATTAAATCTTTATACTCATCCTTTTTTATTTGAACATCCTGAAATGTATCAAGTACCTATTCCCAAACTCCCAGAAGGAGCTCCCGCTCGTGAAGATTTTCCTGATTTTCCTTCTGCAGAAAAGATGATAGATATGCTTTTTGAAAGAGGTCCAAAAGATCTTACTACGAGAAGAAAAGATAAGCTTCAAACTTTAAGAGTAAGTTGCGCACCAATATCATATCTATTAGCTTCTTTTTTGAAATCACATGATATTCCCGCACGAGTAAGAGCTGGATTTGCAGATTATTTTCCAGGCGCAAAAGCTAGATATATAGACCACTGGCTAACTGAATATTGGAACGGTGACAGATGGGTGCAATCAGATGTAGATGCTGCATTTTCACTAAATGATTGGCATGACTTACCTAAAGGAAAATTTATGACCGGAGAAGAAGCTTGGCTAAAAATAAGAAGTGGAGAAATAGGCTCTCAAGACTTTTCGCATGAAGCATATGGACTTGGAATTCGAGCTGCAGGAATTCAAATGGCTTATGACATTGGTAATATTATGATGCAAGAGCCAGTATACGGAATGAAACCTCATGATTTAGAGACAGAAGAAGACTCAGTGAGATTATTTTCAGATTCGGCAAAAATGGAATTGCTTGATCAAACTGCGAGACTTCTTAATGATCCTGATAAAAATATGGATGCACTAAATAGAGTGTGGGAGCAAAATCCTGCAATTCATCCTCAAAGATCCTAGAACAATCTTGAATTAAATTCGCATAAACCTATCTTTATTCATTAATAATTTAGTTAGCATATATAATTCCTCAACTAAACGAATACTTCTTTTCTTAACTTCTGGGTTTTTTATTTCTAAACCATTAAAATCAGCCTTGCTCGTTCCAATTTGAGTTTGAAGTGAATATCCATAAAGCGCTCTAACAACTGAACGCAAATGCTCAAGCGCTTGCACGCTTGGCATTCCTCCTGCAACACTAAATAAACCAACCGGTTTATTTTTAAATGCTTCTGAACCCAAATTATCTAAAGCATTTTTTAAAAGACCTGAATACGAACCGTGATAAAGTGGAGTACCTAAAACAATTGCATCTGAATCTTTTACGAGACGATTGAACTCTTGCACTGTTTTATCAGGTGTTTCAAATGGATTATGATGATATTCTGGCATAACGATAGGCAATGGATGCTCTAGCAAATCCCAAACAATTATATTTACTTTTCGTTTTTCCAACAAATCTTTTATGTAATTTAGAAGGACTAATGTATGAGAATTTTCCTTAGCACTTCCACTTATTAACATTACTTGCATAGTCGCATATTAGCCTATGATGACAACCAAAACTAGATAGTGGAGCACTAGGCAAATTAGAGGGAATCAGCTAAAATTTCTTCTTCAAATGCAAAGGATTGGAAATTTCCTTTACACAGTCTTTTTATAATTTCAACGGATTTTTCGCCAGACCATTTATTCTTTTCTTCAAGTTTTATTGCTTCATCAAATGAATACCACACCAGAGGATTTCCATTATCATCCTTCTCGAATGATTCGCCCGAAAAGGAAGTTGCATACATAATAAAATAGATACAATCTTCCAAAATTACTTTTTCTGAATTATAAATTAACGTTCGAAGTGTACCTGCGAGCTTCATCTCTGTCTCTAAATTAGTTTTTTCTTTTATTCTAAAAGAGGCTCTTTCTGAAGACGACGTTCCATACATTAACTTACTTGAAATTCCTGTTATTTCGCCCTTAAATGGACTTAGCGTTCTATGCTGCAAAAGAACTCTATCGCCATCAATTACATACATGCGATATCGACAAGTGAATTTTGGAAAAGATAAGCCTTCATATGTTAAATGTGTAGTTGCTATAAAACCTTCTGGAGTAAATGAATAGTAATTTTCTTCCTTGAGAAGTAAACCAGACTTAACTAAATGTTGGAGATGATAGTTAAATAGTACATTATCAGTACCCTCAGGCAGTAACTGCGAATACTTAAGCTTCCCATGCTTCATTAATTCTCCAATAATATGTCTTTTAGTTGGATTAGCGACATATTCCTCTACATTTCCAGTCATGTTTTTAATTATATCAGAAGATATGCCAAGGCTAGAAATAACTTTCAATAACTTGCTATAATTTCCGAATATATGGATGACATCTTAGAAAATATTTATCAATCTGCATTAGAGCACCGAAAAAATCATGTTTGCGGAGCAGTTCCTTATCAAAACGGAAAGTTTCTAACGGATTTTGCAGCATCCTCAAATGCTAAAAGAATTTTAGAAATAGGAACTGGGGTAGGGTATTCAACAATCTGTTTGGCTTTAGGAAATAAGGAAGCATTTATTGAAACAATAGATAAGGACGAAGCTCATATTTCAATTGCGAAAGAATCCTGCGATAATTTAGGCTTAAATAATCAAATAACTTTTTATAATTCCAAAGCTGAAGATATCTTTCCAACTTTAACTGGACCATTTGATTTAATTTTTTATGATGGGTATGTGCCTCAAAAGAAATTTGCAACACAGTTCGAGAGATTACTAAAAAAAGGCGGCATTCTCCTAAGTACCAATTTATTTCTGAGTGATCCAGCAGGAGGAGGATATCTAAAATTACTAAACAGCGACAAATGGAATACAAAAGTTGAAGGAGATACCGCTATTTCAATCAAATTATAAATAGCCTTAAGTAAACATCTAAAACAAATCACTCTTGGCCTACTATTATCTGTGGCAAATGCATGCGACCATTAAATTGAAATGTAAGCCCACTTAAAACAACTGGATCCGGATGAGTAAGTATAGTAGGAGGATTTACCGCTAATTCGTCCCAGGCATAAAACCAGGTAAAATCTTCCATATCTTCACCTACAGCGCTAAATTTGCCTGCATGCAACAGACCTTCGGTCAACATAGTGCAAACCATTACCATCCTGCTTGCTCTATGTCCAAAAGCACTTGATCTACTAGTAACTATTGCTGTATCTTCTAACTTAATAGAAATCTCATATAATTCGTCTTTTGATGTCAAATTAAAAATATTATCCACTCTAGTTAATCCATTTCTATTTATAATTAATCCAGGTTTTGGCAAGTTGAGGCTACTGTCTGCATCAGCAAAAAAATTGTGCCCAAGCAGGGTCGCTCTTCCCAAATCACCAATTTGAATTCCTCGACTTTCAAATGTTGGATCATCAGTTGAGTAATCAACCTCAATTGGTTCTCCTGGCTCAATAAACGCAATACCATCAGGTCTGGGTCCGAATAATTCGTGCATAAGAGGTAAATTATAACAGAAATGAAGCTAAAAATAAACTATAGGACAATTACAAGAGTCTAACAATTTCCGAAATTATTAAAGATATTATGCTAAGAAGTTGAAGTATAAAGAAATTCTTTTCTTAGCATTTGATATGCTTTGTGTATGGATTGGTATTTATTAGCTATTGCATCTATCGTAGCCGTAAGCTTTAAGGGAATATTCACCAAGTTATTAATTAAAGATAAGGATAAGCAAGTTCTGGAATCTGTTATTTTATTTCAATTTATAGCTGCATTTATTATTTTAATTCCTGCACTTATTCATGGATTTAAATTGCCACCAATCACAAGCTATCCCATAAATTTTTTGATTATGGGTGTTCTTTATGGCACTACAATGATTCTTTTATTTAGCGCTTACAAAAGAATTGGAGCTTCAGATGTGGCAATTCTTGCTACGACTGAAACACTAACTGTAATAATCTTGGGAAATATATTTCTTAATGAAATCTTAAGCACAAGAATGATTTTCGGAGTAATACTTATATTAACTTCTATCATGCTTCTTTCATGGAATAATTTTAAAAAAATTAAATTTAATAGAGGTTTCTTATTTGTAATTATTGCTTCAATATTTGCTGGCATAGCCGGAGTGAGCGAAGTATTACCCACTCGAAATTCTGATGTTTTATCATTCATGACAATTGGGTATATATTACCTGGTATTTTTGTTTATATTGTTTATATATGTAAATCCCGGAGAATTAAAATTGATTTAAAAAATGTAAACATAAAATATACTACGCTTATAGCAACTTTATCTGTTGTTGCATATACTCCATTTTATTTTGCAATCAAATATAACGGTCAACTTTCTCAAGTACTAGCCATTAATAAAACATCTATTATTTTTACAATATTACTCGCAGCAATTATTCTAAAAGAGAGAAACAATCTAAAAACTAAAATATTTTGTGGATTTTTATCCGTTATTGGAATAATTCTGCTTGGATAGATGGGGGATAACGGAGAGTTTTGTAAAACTATAAATTTAGATGATCTTCGATTTTTGAAACTCTTCTTTGCGTTTTCACAATTTCTTTATCAAACAAGCCAATCATTGTATCTATTGTTTTTTCAGTTTTTTTGACTCTTTTTTTAACATCCTTCAAATCTCTTTTTAAACCTGAAACATCTCTTTTTAATGGTTCTATTTCCGATACAAGAATTTCTTTGATTTGCTTTAAATCATAGTTTGTTAACATAATTTAAGAATACATCTCAGGTTGGAATATTTCAAGATAATCAAAATGAGTCAGCAAACCCTGAGCCTGTCGAAGGGTGGGTTAGCGAATGATGTTCGGACTTATTACAATAGACTTGCACTTAATGAAGTTCAAGAATTTAAAGAGTATTTCAAAGTATTCTAAAGTAAGAACTATTTCTTATTTCGAATACTAATTCCAAGTGAAATTGCTGATAGTGCAAGAGCTAAAACACTTAGCATTATGAGAAGCTGATTATTTACCGTAGTGTTTGTCTCCTCCGATGTTGGCTCACTTAAATCATCTAATACTTTAGTAACAGAATATGGTGGATTAGATTCTTCTTCGTGACCTTCTCCTACAGGCTCATGAGTCCACTCTACTGTGCTTCCATCTTCATACGTCTGAATTGCTTTCCAGACTAAAGTTGTTGTAGTTGCAGGTGCTTGTGTTTGGAATAAAAATTTATCTCTTTGTCCAGCAGGAATTGAACCGCCAGTCCAATCAATTTCCTTCACTTTATCTCCATCTTTTACAACATTTATTGTCCACCCTGACTTTACATTAGGCGTAACGCTAGTAAGCGATTCAGGAACAATTAACTTAACTTCAGTAGTTGGTATTTCTTTTTCAGTCGGAACACTAATGCTAAATTCTTGATACTCTCCAATTCCAACTTGGTCAGGAGTAACTACCACATGAGCGAATGCGGGAACAGTTACGAATAGTATGCTTATTGCTCCTAATGCGATACTTGCTAAAGCGTTTTTCTTAAAAATCATTCTCTTTTTTATATTATCGAATTTTTCTTTCATTGTCTAGATTGTCCGCTTCAACTATTCCTTTGATTAACCAGACCATAACTGCAATAAAAATAGTAATACCAGTTATGAAAAATATTATCATGGGCATACTTGAAGATGGTTTTTTCTCAACCAGACCATGTGAGCCTTTTGGGTCTACGCGAAACTCCCAGGATACATCAAATGGTTGAAAAGCATTTAAAGTCTTGGACTTACCAATAATTTGTAAATGGTATATGCCTCTTTTAGGAAAAACATAGGTGGTGACTGACTCCCAAATAGTAGTATTTTCATCTTTTTTCCCTATAAGTTGCTTTTTATAAAGCACTTTATTTTTTTCTGAAATAGATAAAATGCAGTCGCATTCGTTTAAGTCAAATTTCTGCTCTTTATCATCAAATAGAAATTGCAAATATGCTTTTTGCCCAGGTATTGGGTCATGATATGGTTCTACATGAAACTCTACATTCATAGAATTATCTGTAGCGGGAAAGTGAGCAAAAGTTTTAAGAGGAGAAAGCAAACCAAAAACTAAAAATAAGTTTAATAAAATCAGAAATTTTCTAAGCATGTAGACTGATTATAACAACATAGTCAAAAACTTAGAAATTTCCAAAATAAATATATCATATTATATCATGGGTGGATTAGCGAACGATGTTCGGACTTATTTCAGTCAAATTCCACAAAATGATTTTGAGTTTTATAGAAAAGACTATTTAACTATTTGATATACTCAGAACATGAATCCCAATGAAGAAGTATTAAGACAATTTAACATTCAAGGAAAAGTAGAATTCTTGCCTGGTGGCGAAAAAAGAACATTTCGAGTAGGAAATGTTGTCTTAAAGTATATAAATAATGATAATGAAGATTATTTAAATTGTATTGCCGATTTATATTCTCAGATTAAAGAAGATGGCTTCAGGGTTCCAAGACCTCTAAAAACACAGGATAGAAAGTGGCTTACTAGCGATGGTTGGTCTGCCTGGACATTTCTAGATGGTAACCACGATTATATAAAAAGCATTCCAGAGTCAATTAAGGCGATTACTAAGTTCCATGAAGCAATTAAAGATGTTCCGAAGCCACAATTTTTATCAGTTATTGATTCTCCTTATAAAAAATCTGACGCTATGGCTTGGGGAAATAAACCAGAAAATATACACATAGAAGTAAAAGAAATGGTAGATAAACTATATGAAGTCAGAAATCATATAGAAGTTTTAGATGAACAATTAA
Organism: uncultured Gammaproteobacteria bacterium; assembly: GCA_964637955.1. Classification (GTDB taxonomy): domain Bacteria; phylum Patescibacteriota; class Microgenomatia; order Levybacterales; family UBA12049; genus 2-01-FULL-39-10-A. The sequence continues at coordinate 95,743 of CAZWXQ010000005.1, forward strand.
TTCATGGCGATTTAAATCCAGACAATATTTTATTTCATGATAGTTTACCTCCTGCAATTATTGATATTGCTCCTTACTACCGACCCGTAGAATTTGCATTGGGAATATACGCCTACTGGATAGGCCCATGGAGAGATGATGAGAATGCATTAAATTATTTTTCTGAAGTTAGAGAATTTGACCAAATGCTAGTTAGAGCGGGAATAAGAATGCTTTTAACTATGTCGGAATTTAATAAAATAAACGATTTAGAAAAATACAAACGAGCAACGGAAATAGTTTTAAATAGGTTCTAACTTACGCTTTTGGGCATCAAAAATCAAGGCTAAAAAAAGTGGGATCAGTTACCGCACGACATCAGGACTTATTACTCTAATTTAGAACTTAAAGAAGTTGAGTTTTATAAGAACCTATTGGGGCTTATTTTATAGGAACATGCACAATGATTTCATCATGTCGTCTATAAAATTCTAAACTAGGTCTGGAATTATCAACTTCATTTTCTCCTGCAAGCCTATCAAATGTTGCGATTACTTTCGGCACATCAGTTCTATAATCAAAGTTCTTTACTCTTTCTCTAACATATTTTCCTTCTGGTATTTCAGTTTCTTCAAGCCCTAAAGCTTCGGGATTATCTCCAGGCTGCATAACAACACAGGCTTTATATGTCATACCACCATTTCCATCATAATTTATGACTCCATAACATTTTCTTCCTCTTAGATTTTTATGAAGACTACCCTCAACAGCGTCAATAGCTTCCTGAACACCCTCTCCACCACCTATAGCAGTTGAACACATAACTGGGAGTCTTTGCATTTCAATGACATTACTCATGGTCAGATTATATCACTTTTGAGGCTAGAAAGTTAGAACACGGTCTTGGAGTGAAATAGTTTGATACAAAAACCGGAGACTAAATAACTTGGGTGGGTTGCGAACGATGTTAGAAATTATTTAGTGGAATTCAGTTACAGGAATTGGAGTTTTATAAACTTTCATTTAGCAATATAACCTAATGTTATAATATTTCAATGGAAGCTAATGATGAAAAAATTGCAGAGCAATTAAATGCCAGCTTGGATTTACTTAAAAAGGTTTTAGGAGATAACCTTTTAGGAGTTTATTTATATGGTTCATATCTACTAGGAGGACTCCAGAAATTCAGCGATATAGATATATTTGCTGTATCAAAAAGAGAAACAACTAGAGAAGAAAAAGAACTTCTAGAAAAAAATCTTTTAAAAATTTCAGGAATTTATAGCGTTAGTCCAGATTTAAAGCCAATAGAACTAATAATTGTAACTAAATCTGAAGTAAATCCTTGGAAATATCCTCCAGAATACGATTATCCTAAATTTGATTTTCTTTACGGTGATTGGCTAAGAAAAGATTTTGAAAATGGAACAGTTGAACCCTGGAATACTAAAAAAATGCCTAACTTAGCTCTTATTATCACTCAAATATTACTTCAACATAAAATCCTGTTCGGATTAAATCCTGATAAGTTGCTAGAGAAAGTTCCTTATTCAGATTTTATCCATGGAACCACAGCAGAATTAAACTTTCTAATGAAAGAAATTGATTGGGATACAAGGAATATTTTATTAACATTAACTAGAATGTGGTCTACTTTAGAAACAGATACAATCCGTTCAAAAGAAGATACGGTTAATTGGGCAATCGAAAGAACACCTGAAGAATTCAAACCAGTTTTAGAAAATGCCAAAGCAATATTGCTTGGTGAGAAAGAAGACGGTTGGGAAGAATTGAAAAATTTAATACACCCTTGTGCAGATTATATGGTTGAGCATATTAAAAGACAATTGGATATTATAAAAACTTCAAAGACCTCGGAAAGACAAATTAAAATTAAATAGGTTCTAACTTACGCTTTTGGGCATCAAAAATCAAGGCTAGAAAAATTGGGGTCCTCAATGATGAGTTTTTAGAACAGTTAATTAGCCAATTAAGCGGTAAAAGATACCTCACCTTTAATAAATTCGCTTAATTTTAAATCATAAAATTTAAATTGACTTTTAATCATCCACTGTCTAGCATTAAATTATGCATAAATATCGTTCAGAAAAAGGATTTCTATTGTCAGGAATTTTACTTGCAGGTGGAGCGCTATTGGTTATTTTTATAATTGCAGCAATAGCGTTAAAGGATCGTTTACCGAACCGTTCGCTTGTCTGGCGATCAGATCTTCAAAATAATTGCGATCCTAATTATGAATCAGAAAAAAATGCTGAATGTAGTCACACTTTTCAAATTTATGATGCAAAAGATAAGTTAATAGCGCCATCTTTAGGTTCCATACATAACTATGTATATGCATTATCAAAAGACACAGGAAAAATTTTATGGCAAAGTCCAATTGATCCACCCAAAGATAATAAATTAATCTTAAATTATTTTAATGGAAAGATTTATGTGTTCGAAGAAGGAAAATTAATCGTCCTAAACTCAATTACTGGTGGAAAATTAAATGAACTAGTTTTACCTTTTGAAATCAATTCAAATCCAAAACTAAATGGCCAAAAATTTATTGTTTATGATAAAAAAAATAATTTGTATGAAATTGATACAGCATCTTTAACTATAAATCCAATAATTTTACCATTTTGGAAAAATTCTTCAAAAATAATGAGTTTAGATAATAATATTATTTACTACACTATACTTGATTACTATGATATTAATGGAGAAAGTGTGGGCAAAAATATAGCATTTGATTATGCTAATAAAAAATTATTATGGGAATCTGATAAAACTACAAATATTAGATACTGGGACTTAATAGATGATAAAAATATATATATTTATAAAATTAATAAGGAAACTCCAAATTTGAAAGCAGTAAATAAAATTACAGGCGAGGATATATGGTCATTAGATAGTGATATTTATCCAATATCATCTATTCCTATGGTGTTTTACAAAAACTATATAGTGGTTCCATTCGCAAAAAAAATCCTTATCGTAAACAAGAATTCAGGAAGAGTAATTAACACATTTTCTAATAAAGGATCAGGGAAAATTAATAATCTAAAGATAGAAGATGATGTACTTTATACAACCTATTTTCAATCCCCAGATGAACTCATAGATCGTGAATCTTATATTCTAGCCGTAGATATAAATTCAGGGAAGAAATTAACAGAATTTCGAGATGGAAAAGATGGTTTATCTACTTCAGATCCCATAATTGGCGATAAATATGTATTCGTAATTTGCAAAGATGATATTTGTGCATTTAAGAAGCCATTTACAGGGAAAAATTAATATAAATTATTGATAGTTGTCAAAAAACTTAATTAATATTCATCTATCTTCATAAAGTAATAATTTTAGAAGCAAAAGTTCTAAAACTCGTTATAGTTCAAGGATTATTTGAGGTTAAAAAAGTTGGGGTCCTCGATGATGAGTTTTTAGAACAAGTTATCAAGCTTAACTCACTGATGAAACCATATCCCTATATAACTCGCTAAATATTTCTCTTGCTAATTCTTCAGTCAATCTATTATATACTCCATCTTTTTTTGAAATGTAAAGACCTGTTTTAAATTGGGATGAAACAACAGCTGTAGTTAACAGATATGCAAAGTATTCATTTGCATTCCAATCAAAAAATGCTTCGACTTTGTCAAATTGATCATCTCTGTCTGCAATCCAAAGACTCTCATATGTATAATCTGCCTGAAGTGCTTCTTCGTAAAATCTTTGAAAGCTCTTTCCATAAGCTTCGCTAAATTCACCTATTAAAATAGGCGGCGTCTCTTTTGTCTTAAGGAGTAAGAAATTAAACTGGGGAGTAGATAGTGGTAAAAATAATGGCCTTGGTTGTCCCTCAGTTCTAGCTAAAAAATATAAATCTTGAGCAGAAAATGTTCCGGATGAAAAATGAGAGTGCGCAAGAGAAATTGGATGAATATATGGTTTTGTGCTAAAAGGAGGTTCTACGGTAGGCCTAAAAATTGTTTCACCCATTACATTTGTCCCCACTTCTTGATATCCACAGGTTGGTTCTAATGGAAAAAGTAATTTAGAAGGATTTTGACCTAAATGGATCCATCCACCATATTCCTCTTTTGGATGAAGCTTATCTCCTCTAATTTGAAGATCATTTATGAATTCTTCAATTCCACCAGATGTAAGACTCTCAGATAGATCACCGAACAGTATTAAAGAATCAGGATTAAACCGTCCTTCAGTAAAAGATAAACTTAGTAAATACTCTTCTAATTGACCAGTTGATTGAAATAACTGCTCAGATAGCTCAATACTAGGTCCCGGAATTTCTGACATTGGGGTAGTATATCAAAAATGAGGCTGAAAATAAACTATAGGACTTGGGGTGGATGACGGTCCATTCCGCATTTCATGCCGAAGGATTTCGCTTCGCTTAGAATCTTGGCGATCTCGTCATAATCATCACATACAAAAAATCCCGCAATGCGGGAGTTTGTGTATGGGTGGATGACGGGGATCGGACCCGCGGCCTTCTGGACCACAACCAGACGCTCTACCACTGAGCTACAACCACCAAGAATTTCATTATACCAGAGCTAGAGGCTAGCTTCAATTCTTGCAAAATTTGACATTAAATTAAAAGAGGAGTATATATACTTAAAATGAACGAGATAAGACCTTCTTATCTGCCCCCTTCGGCCGGTGGAATTTCACCGGAGGTTCCCAGTGATCAATTATTAATTCCCATCGGCATAGATAACGAAACTGATGTATTAAAAGCTGCTATGATTTGGGGTTCAGCAGGACCAGAATCACATCTTGCTCAGCTTTATCCCAAAAATCATTCTTTATTTCTTGCAACCATGAATGTACCTAAAGCAAGAACTGAAGCAATGAATTTTGGCTTTAGATTAGAGCAAAATGATGTGCAAGTTTTAAGAGCTAGACACCTTTATGCTGAAAGCGTAGTTCCTACACAAAAATATGACAGAGACGAAGTAGTAGATCAACTTAAAGAGAGAGCAAAAGGAATAGTTGATACTCACCGAGAAGAACTAGATAGAGAAATTAGAGAAGGGAAAGAAACAGGAGATTCAAATGATAGACAGGAAAAGTATCCTTCAACTTTTGATTCCGATTTAGAAATATTAATAGAAGCTGATATTAGAGGATATGGTCAAGATGTAGCCATGCAAATGGCACATGATTTAATTCTTGATATAGACATGCCAATGGGAAATCTTATTTATGCCAGAGACCAAATGAATGTGCTTCTTGGAACTAGAGTAAGATCGAATATGGCTAAGCCAATTAGAAAACCTGAAGTTCCTCTTTATGAAGAAATATATCGAAGACATCTGGCTGTCCCTGAAAGTTTTATGATTCCTCAAGGTGAAACATTTGAAGGTGGAGATTCATATATTCATAATGGATATGTTTATGTAGGAGTTGGAACTAGAACTTCTATGGGAGCTGTCGAAGCAATTTACAGGCATCTAAAACCTCAGATGGATGAAAAAGGGTTGAGTTTTGCAGCAGTTGTCGATACTAGACCTGAAAGCACTGATCCATCAAAACAGATGGAATCGATGCATTTAGATACTTACTCAAACCCTATTGGTCATCAAGAGATTGCGGTTTGCACTGATGAGGCAGGATTTCGAGAGGTTTTTGAATTCGGGCTTAACAGAGATGGCAGCATAAGTAAGACTTCCAAAGGAGGTTTCTTAGAACACTTAAGAAGACTAGGGGAAGATATTATCGAAATTCCTAAGGAAGAACAAATGGATTTTGCATGCAACTTCTTAATGCTTGATGGCAGAAGAGTTTTGCTTCCAAACGATAAAAATGGATTACTAATAGAAGGTTTGCAGAAAAGAGGAAAAGAAGTAATAGTTATCGACCTTTTTGAAAATACCAGAGGATACGGTGCATCACATTGTATGACAGGACAACTTAGGAGAGAATGACTGAAGCATTAACAGAAAACGGAGAAGCGCATGATAAAGAGATTTATGGCGTAAAAATTCCTACGCTGCCCCCAAGCGAACTTCCCATAGCTCATCCTGATCTTGAAAACCTTCCTTACCCAACTGATTATTCGTGGAATAAGGCTCTACTTACCGCTGAACAATTAGTCTCAGGCGCTGCTGGCCAAAACATACATGTTGTTGAGTCTTCTCCAAAAATACCAGCAGATCTATCTGCTTCATTACATTCATTTGCAAAATCTCAAAATATAGCTCTTTGGCTAGCGCCAAATTCTATAGTCTCAAACTTAGGACCATTACCAGATATTTTTAAAGCTGCAGAATCTACTCCGAATGGATATGTGAACATAGAGATTGATGAAAATGTTTTTGGGGAAGATGTTTTAAGTCAAATTGAAGGCATGGGAGATAAATACGGCGAGCAAAATATAGGAGATGGAAAAGTTGTAATTATAGACTGTTCATCGCCAAATGTAGCTAAATTTATGAGCGTAGGTCACTTAAGATCAACTGTAATTGGTGAATCACTATCCAGAATTTATCGAGCAGGAGGATATGAGGTAGTCAGAGACAACCACCTTGGAGATTGGGGAACACAATTTGGAATGCTAGGAAGAGCAAAGGAATTATGGGGAGAAGAAATAGACAAACAAATGCCGGACGCAGACTCAGTCCAAAAACTTTACACCCTTTACGTCATGATTAATGAAGAGGTAAGAAGAGAAAAAGCAGAGGATTTAACTAGACTTCAAACGCTCCATCCTGATGTCGATGTAAAAGAGCTAAGTAAACAAACTCAATCAGTATTAGAGAACGAAGGACGAGAATGGTTTAGAAGACTTGAAACGGGAGATCCTGATGCAAGAGCACTACTACAAGAAGCAACTTCACAAAGTCTCCAAGAATTCAAACGAATATATGACCTCCTCGGAACAAGCTATGAATATTATCTTGGTGAATCTTTTTACGAATCTATGCTGCCTAATGTCATAGAAGCTTTTGAAGCAAGCGGTACTGCAACAAGAGATGAAACAAATGCACTTAGCATTAATTTTCCAGAAAGTAGCCATCTACCAAAGCTTGTTCTTCAAAAATCAGATGGAACTAGCCTTTATCAGACAAGAGAAATGGCCACATTCATCGCAAGACAGGCATGGTTCAATCCAGATAAAATTCTTTATGTGGTTGGCGGCGACCAGGTAGATTATTTTAGACAAACTTTTGCGGCCTTTGATCAATTCACAAAAGGTGAAGGACCAAGTCTGGAACATGTTTCATTCGGAATGATGAGTCTTCCTGAAGGAAAAATGTCCACGAGAAAAGGAAACGTAGTCTTCCTTGAAGATGTTTTAACAGCAGCTATGGATAAAGCTCGTGAAAAAATTGACTCTTCTGGAAGAGCTTTGTCTGAAGATGAAAAGACTCAAATTGCAAAGCAGGTAGGGGTTGGTTCTGTTATTTATATGGATCTCAAGCAACCAAGAAGAAGAAATATTAAATTTAACCTTGATGAAGCAATTTCATTTGATGGAAATAGCGCTCCATATATTCAATATGCACATACAAGAGCAAGCTCTATCTTAAGAAGCGGAGAAGAAGAACATAAAATTCCTGATCCAAATATTACTATAGAGTTTTCAAACCAAACAGAAATTGATCTCATTAAACTTTTAGCGAAATATCCGACTTCTATTGAAAAGGCAATTGCTGAAAACGAACCAAGTGTTGTTGCGGATTATGTTTACCAGGTTGCCGATTTATTTAATAAGTTTTATAGAAACCCTATACTAGGTGACAGAGACCTGCGAACTAGAAATACGAAGCTTCGAATCACCAAAGCTAGTGCTCAGGTGATCAAAAATGGATTAAGATTACTGGGCATTGAAGTCCCTGAGAAAATGTAATATGAGCCAACCTAAAGAATCATTATCAGAAACTCTTGCAAGTCTAGTAAGGATTCCTTCTTATTCTGAGCAAGAAATAGCAGTACAGCAACACATTGCAAATTGGTTCACAGAAAGAGACCTTCAGCCATTTGCTCAGGGTGAAAATCTAGTCCTACATTTAAAAGGCGCTGATAGTACAAGAGCACTTATATTTAATTCCCATGTTGATGTGGTAGACGCAGGAGATGAATCAAAATGGGAATATGGCCCCTGGAGCGGTCATATAAAAGATGACAGGATTTATGGAAGAGGCACTAGCGATATGAAATCCGGAGCTGCAGTTTCAATGGAGCTTGCAGCAAGGATGAATGAAAGAGTTGATTTACCATATGATCTTTGGTTTACATATGTTGTAAGAGAGGAAACAGACGGCAAGGGAACCCAATCATTTGCGCAGTGGTTTGAGGATCAAGGCTATACCGATCAGTATCAAGAAGTAGCAGTAGTATTCACTGAGCCTACTGATTTAGATAAAGCACAATTTGGACATAGAGGAAACTTCTTTGTAAAAGCTGAGATTGATGGCGATGCAGGACACGCTTCTCAACCAAATCTAATAAAAAGACATGCAATCATGGAATTGGTAGGATTTATTGATGATTTACAAAAAGAAAGCGCATCCTGGGGAGACTCACTGACTGAAGAAGGATTCTTGCCACCTACTATTACACCAACTAGCATTGAAGCCAAATCAGGCTCTGCAAATAAGACTGCTGATCATGCGCAAGCAATATTTGATTTAAGAACTATACCCAAATTTCATGAAGAAGCATATGAAACAATAAGAAGAATAGCAGAAACTAGAGGAATAAAAATATCTTTAGCACATGATGGTTCACCTGTAGGCTATACTGATCCAGATTCCAAATTAATTTTAGCACTTAAAAATATTGTCCCAAATCTGACATTAGAAGTTTCGCAAGCATCAGCAGATTTAGGTTTCATGACCTCATTAGGCGTACAAGGGGTAATCTATGGACCTGGAGAAAAGTCTCAAATGCATGAAATAAATGAATCAGCACCTTTAGAGCATCTTGAAAAAGCAGTCGATATATTTAGCAGATTAATCGATGAATGGAGATAATTTAAAAAATCTCTGCAATCATGCAGCGGGCACTACCTCCACCTATCGTCTCAATTGTGGGAATATCAACAGCAACAATCCTTCCATATTTTTCTAAATTTATCCTTTGCTTGCGAGTAAATCCATTAAAAGCTTTCCTAGACATCGCAATTATTTTTCCACCGTTTTTTGACTCAAGCTGTAATATATTCCCACAGAAAGAATAAATCTGATCAAGCGTAATAGGAATGAGTTCTTTCTTTGTTTTTATAGCCATTTTTTTAAATAATTCAAATTCAGTCTTATCAGAAATTGCCTCTTCACAAAAAACTATAAATTTATCACCAATACTCATTAAAACATTTGTATGATATATAGGAAGTTTATTCTTATCATAAGCGTGAAAGAAAAATCCAGTATAGTTCAATTTTTCGCACCATATATTAAAAAGTTTTTCATCAGTTCTTGGAGATTCCATAGCATAAGCGATTCTATTTATTCGATCTAAAACTATACTTCCGGTGCCTTCAAGAATTAAATTTTTATTTTCGTATTTTGTCAGATCTATTTTTTTCGAGTATATCTTTCCATCTCTCTTTAATTTATCTATTAAATTTTTGGTTTGTCTTTCTAATCTTCTGTTTACTGTTAGCATCGGGTATAAAACCAGCTCGCCAGTCGAATGAGTCGAAAACCAGTTGTTTGGAAAAACTGAATCAGGAGTATTTGAATTTTCCAAAGAGTGCAATATACCCACATCTACTCCTTCATGCATTAAAGAAATGACCATATTATTAAATTCAAATATAGCTTGTTTTCTTACTTGCCTGATTGAATTCCTGGGTCTATTTTGAAAATAATTTGATTTTGATGTTTCAGGATTAAAACCAAAATAATCAGGGCTTATCATTATTATCTTGCTGGTTAATCCTTTATTCTTACTCATTGTGAGCAAATATAATAATACTTTAAACGTGCCTTATCAATATATAAATGAGTAGGCTGAGATACATCGGTAACACTTTTGAGATAGAATAGATATTTC
>CAZWXQ010000006.1:0-105174 GCA_964637955.1 uncultured Gammaproteobacteria bacterium
AGACTTTACATCAGGTGGAGGATTAAATCTTGCAGGAACATTTGATGCAAATGGAGATGTAAGTATTGCAGATACGAACATAGCTTTTGATGGAGCTTCAACTACATTTACAACCACAGGAGCATTTACTTTGACTCCAGGCGGAGCAGTTACTCTTGGAGATGGAGGAGAAGCTCTTACTCTTAATGCAAGTGGAATCACTCTAACAGGAAGAAACAACTGCACAGCTCTAACAACAGATGGAAGTGGACTTCTTGGATGTAGTACCCAAGCATATTCAGTAGGCACAAACCTATGGCAGCTAAATTCCAATGTTATCTCTCAGAACAATAATACATATGATGTAGTGTTTGGTGGTATTTCAACCACATCTGCTAAATTCTCATTCACTGGAAATGCAGGAACAGCAACTCCAATAGCCTCTATCTCAGCAACCACAGCATCAGGAGGGAGTGGTAATGGATTAGTACTCTCTGCAGATGGATCAATCCAAACTCTTCTCAATAACACTCTAACCATTGGAGGAAATACAACCGGAAACATCAATATTGCAGAGAATACCAGCATCACAGGAACTCTTGGAGCATCTGGCTTAATCTCAGCAAATGCAGGATTAACATTAGCATCAGGACAGAATCTAACTCTTTCAGATCCTTCATTCACAAATTGTCCTGTCCTTACTACAAACGGATCAAATGTTGTTGCTTGTGGAAGTGCTTCAGGATTTTCTAACTGGAATGTAACTAATGGCACTATTCAACCAAAGCTAGCTTCAACTCTAGACTTTCTCATTGGTGGTCAATCAACCAGCAGTGCTCAATTCGCCATCACTGGAATTAACAATGACGCTCCAATAGCTACTCTTGCAGGATCTACAAACAACGGAATTTCACTCGATGCTAATAATTCTACGATTCAATCTCTTCTTAATAACACGTTAACTCTTGGTGGAAATACCACAGGGAATATTGCGCTTTTGGAAAATACAAACATCACAGGAGCACTCAACGTAAGCGGTAACCTTGATACAGACGGAACTCTAACAGCAGGAACAGGTAATGCATTCCAAGTATCCTCAACAGGAGTAATCACCACCTTAACTGATGAAACAATCAATGGAATTGATATATCAGCTGGAGCAATCTCTGACGCTACATACAACGGCCTTACTATTACTCCGAATGGAACAAACACTCTAAATATTACAGCAGGTAAGACTCTTGCAGTAACTAACTCTCTTACTCTAGCAGGAACAGATGGAACTACTATGACATTCCCATCTACCACAGCAACCATTGCAAGAACAGATGCAGCGCAAACCTTCACAGGTACTCAAACATTCGGAGGAACAATTGCTGCAAATGGAGGAATTACCTTTGATAATGCAACTGACACTCTCGGAGCATTCACTCTTGGTGGGACAGTAGCTGGAGCAGGAAACAACATAACAGGCTTAGGAACAATCAATGGTTTAGCAATAACAGCTGATACAGGAGTAATTACCACAGGAACATGGAACGGATCAGTAATTGCAGGACAATACGGAGGCACAGGAGTAGCAAACACAGGAAAGACCATCACGGTATCAGGAAACACCGTAATCGGAACTGGAACCGATACTGTAACATTTAATACAACTGGTGCTACATCAGTTACTCTTCCAACCACTGGCACTCTTTGCACAACATCAACTTGTGCATTGGGAGCTAACTTATGGCAGCTAAACAGTGGTACTATTTCACCATTCTCTAATAATGCAGATGTTCTATTTGGATCTACTTCGACATCTTCTGCAGTATTTGCATTTACTGGTCTTTCAAATCCAAATAATCAGACTCAAGCTTCTATTTCAGGGCAACTCATCGTAATGCCACATAATGGATACAGTGGAAGAGTAGGGATAGGAACAACTACGCCTACTGACAAGCTTGAAATAGTTGGTGGTGGAGTAACATTTTCAACTGATAATACGGGATTAAATTTCTATGGCGGAATTAGTCTTATTAAGGCAACAGGTTCAAACTTAGTAACAAACGGATCGCTTCAGGGAACATCCCTATACGGAACAACTTCATTAATTTCATCATCACTTACTACTGTTTCAAATGCAAACTTGAATATAAATCCTAATGGAATTGGAAGAGTCGGAGTGTTTACTTCCACTCCATTAGCAACTCTTGATGTAAGAGCAAATTCAGCAACTACAGCTATTGCTTCTGTTTCAGGAAGCACTAATTTTGCTTCTCTTTTTGCAGATAACAATGGAGCAGGAGATCTCTTTACAGCTTCTAAATCTGGAGCTACTAAATTCACAATACTAAATGATGGGAGTATTAATTTCTATGGATCATCAACAGTGCCTATAAATCTAACTTCGGCTGCTTCTCAAGCTAGAAATATAGCTTTTCCGGATGCATCGGGAACTATTTGTCTTCAGAATTCAACTTCATGTGGATTCCAGACAGGTACGGAATTATTCCAACTTAATTCAAATGTAATCAGTCAAGGAAACAATTCATTTGACGTAGCATTCGGTGGAACTTCTACTTCAGCTGCAAGATTTGCATTTACAGGAAATGCAGGAAACGCTACTCCTGTTGCTTCCATCTCAGCTCAGAATGGAACCGCAAATGCATTATTTATTGATGCGTTAGGAAATATAGGAACTACAAATAGGCAAACAATTACAATCGGAAGTAGTTCAACAAATAATACATCCGGAAATATTTTGCTTAATCCTCAGCAGGGAAGAGTAGGAATTGGGACAAGTGCACCATTGTCTAAGCTTGATGTTACTGCTTCATCTGGAACTTTACTTAATTTAACTGGTGCATCTTCGAGTACCGGAATAGATTTTAATTACAGTATTGATTCAGCTGCAGGAAAATATATTACAAATGGTTTGGATTCAATTGGTCAGGGAACAGCAATTGATTTATTTGTAGCAAATATCACAAGTGGAAAAGCAATAAGCTTAAGTGGGGGGGCAACCGACGTAAATGCATTTACTGGAAATATGTTTGAAATAAATCCCACAAGAAGTGTTTCATCTACCAGAACAGATACTGGAAATTATTTAAATATAACTAGAGCAAATACAGTAGAAAATGCGTCAGCTGTTTTCAATATTACAGGTGATTTAGCAAGATTAGCTTCAGGATGTACGATAACTTCCGGAAATTGTGTAGATACTTCAAATATACTCTCTCTTACTCAAAACTACGGAAAGGCATCTGGAGCAGTATTAGATATAATTAATTTTGGCGTAGGTTCAGCAGCAGCCATACTATCTAATTCAGGTGGTCAATCAGCTCTTATCGTAAATAAGACAGGAAATGCAGGAGATATTCTTACAGCTTCAGCTTCAGGAGCAACCAGATTTGCAATTGATCTCTCTGGAAACTTAAGACTTGCAGGTGGACAGTCGGATGCATATTCAACATTTACTTCTCTTGCAACCACAGCTCAGACATTTACACTTCCTGCAACTGGAGGAACATTCTGTCTCTCTACTAATAACTGTTCTTTCCAGACAGGAAGTGAACTATGGCAATTAAATAGTGGTTTAGTGTCACCATTCTCTAATACCCTGGACTTTGCAATTGGGGGAACTTCTACAACGTCAGCTCCGTTTACATTTACTGGGTTGTCTAGCGCTACGAATCAAACCCGAGCTTCAATTTCAGGAAATTTGATCGTAATGCCAAATAATGGCTACGGTGGAAATGTAGGAATAGGAACTACAAATCCAACATCTGATTTATCAATTGTTGGTAAGGGATCTGCTGGAACTGCAACAATTTCTCTAACTGGTCAGTCAACTGGGAATGGTGCTTCAATTACACTAACATCTCCTGGGTATACTTCAGCTTCATATTCCTTGGGTGGCGCTACGTATACATCCTTACTTACAATAGGTGGTTCAATAATCTCTCAGCAATCCTATAGAGGCTTTAATGATTCTAGGGATCCAATGATATCTTTAAATAGTGATGTGGTTATAGGATCAAGTTATTATCAAACTTCCACTTCAAATCTAAATGGATTGAGGGTTCAGGGAAATGTAGGAATTGGGACAAGCACTTTGCTCTCTACGCTTGATGTAAGAGCAAACTCAGCAACTATAGCTATTGCTTCTGTTTCAGGAAGTACTAATTTTGCTGCATTAATCACAGATAACACTGGAGAAGGAGATCTATTTACAGCGTCTAAATCAGGAGCAACTAAATTTGTAATTAATAATCAAGGTTCAGTTACAATCTCTTCAACAGATCAAGTTAATTCTGATTTTACTATTTCGAATCCATATACCAACACTACTCAGAGCATTTCTGCAATTGGAGCAGGTAAGTATGCATACCTTGAGTTAGTTGGAAATAAAATTACAAATACTACAGTTGGATCTATCGGATTTAAGAATTATGCTTATACCACCGCAAACATTAACGGAAAAAGAGATAGTGCAAATGATGCAGGCGCATTAACATTTGAAACCCAAATTTCTTCCGTATTGGGTCTAAGTGAAAGAATGAAAATTGATTCACAAGGAAGAATTGGATTTGGAACTTTATCTCCTGCTTCTGAATTATATGTAACCAGACCAGTATCTGATGTATTTCCTGCTACTGGTCAATCCCTTGCTATCTTTGATCAGATAGAAGATCAGGATATTCTAACAGCATCTAAGAGTGGAAGTACTATGTTTACCATTTCAAGTTCCGGTGATATTTCATTTGCAGGAGGAGATTTAACAAATGGTTCTGCCAACCTAGATATAGGTGAGGCATTTTCTGGAGATATAACTATCACAGGAGATTTGCTCCCAGCAGCTGATAATTCATATACCTTAGGAGGTTCTTCGCTTGCTTGGAATAATATTTATCTTAAGGGCGCAATTAATCTTGGTGGCACTAATGGAACAACAAATGATTGTCTTAAGGGTGGAGCTACAGCTTCATGGGGATCTTGTGGAGCAGGAAATACTAACTGGGATGTTCTAAATGGATCTATTAGTCCACAGTATGCATCAGTTGTGGATTTCCTTCTAGGATCAAGCGCATCATCTTCAGCTAAATTTGCAGTTCTAAATATAAACTCAGGAGTTCCAACAGCTTCTATCTCAGCAAATTCAGGAAACATAGCAACATATCTGACAGGTGATGGGACATTGTCTACAACCAATGGGCAGACATTGACAATAGGTGGAGCTACAACAGGGCTTGTTAGATTGTTGAATAAATCAGGAAATAATCTTATTTATGCAGATACAATAAATAACAGAATTGGAATAAATACTGGGTCAGACACAGTAGACAGAGCATTTATGGTAAATGCTGGCTCAACTGCAACTGGTATTACTGTTTATGGAAGCAATTTACCTAGATTTGAAATAGCGACAAGCGTTGGAAATCCTGCGTTTTGGCTTGGTATGTCTACTGCTACTAATGGATTTGTTTCAGGAAGTGCAACTAATGATATCGTTTTCTTAGGGCCTTCGGGAGGTGCTACAAAATTCCTTTTCGCTCCTAATAATTCAAATGTAGCTCTTGCTATGTCTGGAACCAGTATAGGTATAAACTCTCTAAATCCTAATGCTACTTTGGATGTTAGACCAAATCTAACCAACGGTGGAAATATCTCCATAGCTTCAGTATCAGGCTCAACTTCATTCGCATCTATACTCACTGATAACTCGGGTTCAGGTGATCTCTTCACAGCTTCTAAATCTGGAGCTACTAAATTTGTGATTAATAATAATGGATCATTCTCATTTGCAGGAACAACAAATGCTCTTACTACTATTAATACGCTTAATACAACCGCTAGAACTATTAATATTCCACTTACATCAGGAGCAGATACCTTCTGTCTTCAAACTCTAAGTAACTGTTTCAATGGAGCTACTACTAACTTCTGGCAATTAAATTCTAATGTAATTTCTCAAAACAACAATACATATGATGTAATGTTCGGTGGAAATTCAACAACTTCAGCTAAGTTTGCATTCATAGGCAACGCAGGTAATGCTACTCCTATCGCTTCTATCTCAGCTAATACAGCCTCTGGAGGAAATGGAAATGGATTAAGTATTTCAGCTGATGGATCTATCCAGACTCTTCGAAACAACACTCTAACTTTAGGAGGAAATACTACTGGAATTATAAATGTGGCAAACAACTCGGGAAGTACATTTGCGACTTTTGATACAGTCAATTCTAGGTTTGGACTTGGAACAACTACGCCAAGTACTAATTTTCACTTGTTTGCAGCAACACCAACCCTAACGATTCAAGATTCATCAGCCGGTACAGCTACTTTGATACTTGGTACAAGTAATACTGTTGGCCAACAGGCAATTGGCTCGAGATTACAGTCAGTAAGAACAGATTCGCCATCTGCTGGGTCAAATGATCTTGCATTTAGTACTAGTATAGGAAGCACTATGACTGAAAGGATGAGATTAAGTAGTATTGGAAGGCTGGGAATTAATACAACATCATCGCTTGCAACTCTAGATGTGAGACCAAGTAATTTTAATGCAGGCACTATTGCAATAGCCTCAGTGTCAGGTTCTACCAACTTCGCAGCTCTTCTTGTTGATAACACAGGAAATGGTGATCTCTTTACAGCTTCTAAGTCAGGAGCTACGAAATTTGTAATTAATAACAATGGAACATTCTCATTTGCAGGAACTTCTAACTTCCTAACTACTATCAATAATGCAGATACAACAGGAGCAAGAACTATTACTATTCCAAGTACAGCAGGAGTAGCTGATACATTCTGTCTATATACTCTAAACAACTGTACACAAGGAGCAGGTACTAATTGGTGGACATCACCAAGTAATTCAGGAAGTATTTCACCAATCAACTCAACGATGGATTTCTTACTTGGTGGTCAAGCTACAACATCAGCTAAATTTTCAATCACTGGTCTTGCAAATGCAAATAATCAAACTCAAGCTTCCATCTCAGGACAACTTATCGTAATGCCAAATAATGGATATAGTGGAAAAGTAGGAATAGGAACAACAGTTCCATCAAGATTACTTACGGTAGGATCTGGTACGGATTCACTGCAAGGTACAGGAACTGGCATTGCGGTTAATGTATTTGGAACATCATCAATTTCACTTAGAGATAGTACTAATGCAATTGAAGCTGCTTTGCAGACAGGAACAACTGGTCAATCCTTTGTGGGAACAATTACAGATTCTGATTTTAATATTTATACAAATGGAACAAGCGTAGTTAGATTTAAGAACACAGGATTAGTTGGATTTAACACAATTACCCCTTTATCTACTTTAGACGTGAGACCAAATACTACAAATGGTGGAACAATCTCTATCGCTTCTGTTTCAGGCTCCACTTCATTTGCTGGCTTGCTCGTCGATAACACTGGAA
This sequence comes from uncultured Gammaproteobacteria bacterium, assembly GCA_964637955.1. Taxonomy (GTDB): domain Bacteria; phylum Patescibacteriota; class Microgenomatia; order Levybacterales; family UBA12049; genus 2-01-FULL-39-10-A. Next base: position 7,410 of record CAZWXQ010000006.1, read on the forward strand.
ATGGTGATCTCTTCACAGCTTCTAAATCTGGAGCTACTAAATTCACAATTCAAAATAATGGAACAGTCGTAGTTACTAATGCTCCTGCTGGAACAGGAATTAGCTTGCCAACAAATATAACTACAGGCACAGGAATTAGTTTAAATGGTGTTAATGGAGCAGGTTTTGGAATAAGTCTTGGAACAGTGCAAAATTCAGGAAAAGGATTACTAGTGGATACAGCTGCAAATGGAATTGGAATTAATGTAACACATGGCAGTGGTTCAACTGCGACAGGAATTCAGATTGATGATACTGCTACTGGTCATTCAGGCTTTAAAGGATTGGTAATTAATATGACCAGAAGTCAAAGCCATACTGGACTTTATTTTGGTGGTTCAGCAAGTGGAACGGTTTCTTTAAATGGAGATCAGATTTTAGTTGCTCCAACTTATACGTTTACAGGAAACGTAAGTAATACAGAGAATTATCTTGATATTCAAAGATCTGATACTGCAAGTGGAGCCACTACTACAGTTAATCAACTTGGAGATTTGGTAACTTATTCTTCAAATTGTTTGATAGCTTCAGGCGGAACGTGTGTAGATACTTCAAATATTCTTAGACTCACTCAAAATTATGAAAAAGCATCTGGTGCAGTGTTAAATATAGTCAACTCTGGAGTAGGAAGTGCTGCTGCAATTCTTTCAAACTCAGGAGGACAAGCTGCACTCCAGATCAATAAAACAGGTATCTCTGGAGATATTTTTACAGCTAGTTCATCAGGTACAGAAAAGTTTAGCGTAGATCTCCCAGGCAATATAAGATTTGCCGGTGGACAAACAAATGTTAATTCAACTCTTGCTTCTCTTGCTACCACAGCGCAGACTTACACATTCCCATCAACTGGAGGCACAATCTGTGTCTCTGGTAATAACTGCTCTGGAGGATTAGGACAATGGAATTATCTCTCAGGAGCTATTTCACCAAACAATGCAGCTAAGACTGATTTCTTGTTAGGTTCCGCTGCTACTACTTCAGCATTGTTCTCATTTACAGGTCTCTCAAATCCAAATAATCAGACTCAAGCTTCTATCTCCGGTCAATTAGTTCTAATGCCAAATAATGGATATTCTGGAAAGTTGGGAATTGGAACCACTACGCCAGTTTCGATGATTCATATTTCAGGTAGTGTGCCAAGACTTACGTTTTCAGATACAGATAACCCACTTAACAGTACAAATCCTTCATGGTCTGTAAGAGGAGATGATCAAGGTAATTTTAAGATTCAATCGAGCGTAGATAATTCTACATTTACTGATAGATTATTTATTGATAATTCTTATAGATTCGCGTTTAATCTAGCAGCAGCTATTCCTTCACCTGCGTTATCATCATTTGACGTAAGACCAAGTCCAAGTATAGGAGGATCAATCTCCATAGCTTCTTTCTCAGGATCTACTAATTTCGCAGCATTATTAGTTGATAACACAGGAAATGGTGATTTATTTACAGCTTCAAAGTCTGGAAAGACTAAGTTCACAATTCTTAATAATGGTAATATTCAACTTGCTGGGACTCAGAATGCATTATCTACATTAGCGAATGCAGCTATTTCATCTCAGACTTGGACTCTTCCAAATGAAAGTGGGACTCTTTGCATTCAAAATTCAACTTCATGTGGTTTTTCAGTTGGAACTAATCTATGGCAATTAAACAACAATGTTATTTCTCAAAACAACAATACTTATGATGTAATGTTTGGAGGAACTTCTACCTCAGCAGCTAGATTCGCATTCACAGGAAACGCCGGTAATGCAACTCCAATTGCTTCAATCTCTGCAAATAGTGGAACGGGAGCAACCTATCTTTCTGGAGCAGGAGTATTGGGAACAACAAGTAGACAATCTCTATATATTGGAAATACTTCTTCAAGCAATACAACTGGAAATGTGATGCTTCAGTCAAATGGTCAAGGAAGTGTGGGAATAGGAATGAGTGATATGTTTATTGGAGCATTTGGCGTGACTGCACAATTTGGTGTTTCTACATCTAATAATGTTGCGCAATATCTTGCAAGGTTTAATAATTCATCAAATCATACAGATCTAGCATTCTTAAGATCAAGAAATAATACAGTTGGCGCTCATACAATAGTCCAAAATAATGATGGACTTGCGAATATTTCTTTTGCAGGAAGCGATGGAGATTCCTTTGAAACAGCAGGTTATATTCGAGGTGAAGTAGATGGAACTCCAGGAGCATCAGATATGCCTGGAAGAATTACCTTTTATACTACGCCTGATGGATCAGCATCACCAATAGAGAGATTAAGAATAGATAATCAAGGTAAAATAGGAATAAATACAGCTTCAGCTATAAATACAAATCTTTTATCTACATTTGATGTACGGCCAAATCCTGTATCTGGAGGTACTATCTCTATAGCTTCAGTTTCAGGCTCTACATCATTTGCCTCTCTTCTTACTGATAACACAGGAAATGGAGATCTCTTTACAGCTTCCAAATCAGGAGCTACTAAGTTTGTAATCACTAATTCTGGAAATGTAGGAATAGGATTGAGTTCAGATTTAGTTGGAAACAAATTACAAATTGCTGTTAACTCTACAGCGTCGCCAAGTGTGGGTGGCTTACAGGGCATAACTATTAGAAATGAAGATTCTTCATCAAATTCTCTTGCTGGAATTCTATTTCAAGGTATGGATGATGGAGGGACAGGTAGGCATTCGGGTGCAATTGTAATGGGTAAAGAGTCTAGTTGGACTGGGGGATCAGGTAACTATCCAGGATTTTTATCATTATGGACACGACCAGCTGGCGGAAATGAGTTTGAAAGAATGAGATTAACATCTATTGGAACACTTGGTTTAGGTACCACAACACCTGAATCTCAGTTACATATAACCAGAGCTCTTTCAACAGGTGTTACGGGTAAAGCCCTTGCTATCTTTGACCAAATAGAAAATCAGGATATCTTTACAGCATCAGCAGGTGGAGTTACGAAGTTTGTTATTGGAAATGATGGATCTGCAAATTTAGGAACAAATGATACAGATAATGGGATACTTAGATTATATGGAGATGGTGTAGGTAGCGAAGAAGGTGGAGAATTACAGATTTATACCTCTGCTGATCATGACACGACAATAGGTGGGTACTTCTTAGATACGATCACTGATGATTTTAGAATCTTCACAAGCGGCGCAGTCCACTTCACTATTGTAAATACACCATCTGCTAGGGGATTGGTGGGAATAGGCGTTGATCATGATGATCCGATAACCTCTCAGCTATATGTAAGTAGAGAATTAGCAAGAGGTGTTACTGGAAAAGCTCTGGCTATCTTTGATCAAATAGAAAATCAGGATATTTTAACAGCCAGTAAGAGTGGAAGCACAAAGTTTACTATTAATAGTAATGGTAATCTTCAGTTCGCAGGAGGACAATCCAGTGCATTCTCTACGCTTGCATCTCTAGCTATTTCTGCTCAAACATATACACTTCCTGCAACAGGAGGAACACTTTGTATTGCCGGAACCAACTGCAGTGGAGGGCTGGGTCAATGGAATTATTTAAGTGGTACAATAAGTCCTAATAATACAGCAAAGACTGATCTTCTCATTGGTTCTAATGCTACAACATCAGCTATATTCTCAGTAACAGGACTCTCGAATCCAAATAACCAAACTCAGGCTTCTATCTCTGGAAAACTTATCGTAATGCCAAATAATGGATATGGACAGTATTCGATGGTAGGAATTGGAACTACAAATCCAACCAATTCACTTTCGGTTATTGGGGATACTTATTCAAGTTTAGGTTTCTATGCACCGGACGGCTATGGATTTAATAATGCATCTTCAGGTAATAATGCATTCTTTTATGCAAATTCAAACGGACCTGAAATTAGAAGAAATATTGCAGACTCAAATGCAGCTCTAGTTGTAACTCAAGTTCATGCATCAAGCACAGGAGATATATTAAAGCTTGCAAATAGTTTGGGAGGAAATCCAGTGTTTAATGTTACAAGAGATGGACTTACGGGAATCAATTTAGCAGGTGCTTCTATAATGTCTACTCTTGATGTACGACCAAATCTAACAAATGGCGGAACTATTTCCATAGCTTCTGTTTCAGGTAGAACATCATTTGCAAGCTTACTTGTAGACAACACATCTGCAAATGGTGATATATTTACAGCTTCTAAATCTGGAGCTACCAAATTCACTATTCTAAACAATGGTAATCTATCATTTGCAGGAACTACAAATAGTCTCTCTACTATAGCTTCAGCTGCTACTGCTTCTAGAACTTGGACACTTCCAGATGCAACAGGAACTCTTTGTGTTTCAGCTGGTGGTTGTAATGGGACTCAAGGATTCTGGAATGTAAACTCTGGAGCAATTTATCCAAACAATGCAGGCAGGACTGACTTCTTACTTGGATCAAATGCTTCATCTTCAGCATTGTTCTCATTCACTGGTCTTTCAAGTACAACTAATCAGACTCAAGCTTCTATCTCCGGTCAATTAGTTCTAATGCCTAATAATGGATACAGTGGAAGAATTGGAGTAGGAACTTCGACTCCATCTTATTCATTAGATATTAGAACAAATACAAATGCAGATACTGCAATGGTAAATATCATTAATACAGGAACTGGCAATAATGGGTTTACTGCATTTCAATCTGGTCAGGATACTTCTACTAGATTTATTCAGTATGGTTATAACAATTCGGGTATGGTTTCAAGTGATTTGGTTACTATGGCAAATTCAGCTGCAAATTATTTAGGTTCTGGTGCAACTGGTGGATATTATCTGGTAGCTTCTGCGCCGAATGCACCTATTGTTTTTGGTGCTGGAGGAAGAGCATTCTCAGATGAAAAGTTTAGGATTAACGGAAGCGGCACGCTTTCTACAGCTACTGTATCTGCAAATACTTCATTTGCTGCATTTACAGTCGATAATAGAGGAGTAGGAGATCTATTTACAGCTTCAAAGAGTGGAGCTACTAAGTTTACTATTCTAAGCAATGGTAATCTATCATTTGCAGGAACCACAAATTTTCAGACAATTCTAGCAAGTGGAGCTACGTTAGATAGAACTCTTACAATTCCGAATTCAAGTGCTACAGATACTTTCTGTTTACAAACAGCTGCAAACTGTGGAGGTGGTGCAGCTGGAACTTGGACTCTTAATTCAACAACAGGTGCACATTATCCAATCAATAACACAACAGATCTTTTGGTTGGTGGTACTTCAACCAGCGCTGCTAAATTCGCATTCACAGGTCTTTCAAATGCAAATAATCAAACTCAAGCTTCCATCTCAGGGCAACTCATCGTAATGCCGAATAATGGATACAGTGGAAAGATTGGTATTGGAACAACGACTCCTGGGTCTGGATTAACATTGCCGCTTGCGATAGATACTTTAAATCCCCAAATTCATATTGCAACTAATCAATCTATTGATTCTGGAGTTGCAATTGAGCATTCAAATGATACAAATACTTATGATCCTGTATTCGCTGCTTATAGATCGAGAGGAACTTTGGCAAATAAAACTATTCTTGCAAATAATGATCCACTTCTTAAGCTTGCAGGTTATGGATGGGATGGAAGTCAATATCTTTATGGATCTAGAATTGACTTTGATGTAGATGGAACACCGGGATCAGGAAGTATGCCTACTAAAATTAAGTTTTGGACTAATTCTGGTTCAACTTTGCCGACTTTGAGAATGGAATTAAATAGTTTAGGTTTGTTGGGGTTAGGTACATTTTCTACTCCAACTTCACAACTTTATGTAGCAAGAACTCCAACTTCTTCTACTGTTGCTACTGGAAAAGCTTTAGTAGTGTTTGATCAAGGTGAAAATCAGGATATTTTCACAGCCTCAACTTCTGGAACACCAAAGTTTGCAATCGGTCAGAATGGCGAATTAAAAGTTGGTTCAGGTCTACTTTCAGCTGGAATTTCAGGTCAATGTCTTATAACCAGTGGATTAGGTTCTGCTCCAGCTTGGGGTGGATGTGCTTCAGGTGCTGGAGCTGGCTGGTGGACACTTCAAAGCGCTCAGGGAACACTTTATCCAGTGAATACAACTTTAGACTTACTTTTCGGTGCAACTTCTACTTCTGCTGCTAAATTCGCATTTACAGGTCTTTCAAATCCAAATAATCAAACTCAAGCTTCTATTTCAGGGCAATTCATCGTAATGCCGAATAATGGATACAGTGGAAAGATTGGTATTGGTACAACGACCCCAAATGCGCTATTAGATATTGCAGGAGGAATAAGAACTTCAGGGCCTATCGCTTCAATAGCTGCTGCTTTTGCTCCAACAGCAGGCGGAACTCAAATAGGTCAGTCAATTTACCTGGCAAATAATCCAAGTTTAGTAGCAAATACATTAAAAGGTTTGAATATTGAGATTGATGATAATACTCAAAATCTATTAACGAATAGTATTTATGGATTAAGTGTTGATCTTACCGGAGTCATGAGTAGTTCTTCGGCCAGAATCGCAGCTGCATTCAACGGTGGAGAAGTACAGATAATTCCTTCTAACCCAGTCTACTTAGGTGGACTTGATACTGTAACCAATAACACAGGAAGCGATTATATAAACCAGTTATATCCAAGTGGAAATTTTCTATATATGGTAAAGTCAGGTAATGGTGGTACTTGTTCATCTTCAGATAGAACCGGATGCGAATTCCAGATTTATAATGTAAGCACGCCAACATCACCAACCTATATGGGTGGGGTTGATATAGGTGGAGAAGCATATCAAGTGGTAGTAGTTGGAAAATATGCATATATAGGCGCTTCGAATGATGCAACGGCTTGTACAACATCTTCATCAGCAGGATGTGCTCTTAGGATATATGATATAAGTAATCCTACAGCTCCTGTATTTGTTGGAGGAGTTGATTCAACAAGCGCAGGAACCTCTACTAATTATATAGCCAGCTTTAATATTTCCGGAAAGTATCTATATGTTGCTAAGCAGGGAAATTCAGGCACTTGTTCTTCAACAGATGGTACAGGTTGTGAGCTTCAAGTATATGATATAGGTAATCCAACAACGCCGGTTTATATTGGCGGAGCAGAGGAAAGCACTGCAGGTGGATCTGGTCAATACTATACATTTTCAATTCAGGGAAGTTATCTTTATGCATCAAGAACTGGTGCTGCTGGTACTGGTTGTAGCACTTCAGATCGAACCGGATGTGAGCTCCAGATTTTTGATATAAGAAATCCTCAGAATCCTACATATATAGGCGGAGCTGATCAAGGTGGTTCCACAGCTGGTAATTCATTTAATACTGTTGTAGTTTCTGGTAAATATGCGTATCTCGGCAGAACGGCTGATTCAGGAACATGTTCTTCTGGTTCGAGCGCAGGTTGTGAGCTCCAGATATTTGATATTAGTAATCCTACTGCTCCTACTTTTGTAGGGGGCGATGATGCTCCATCTTCTGCATGGCAGATTTCAATAACAGGAAAATATCTTTATTATGGTGGAGCAGGTACAAATGGAATATGCAATTCATCTACTTCTACAGGTTGTGAATTAAGAGTTTATGATGTTACCACTCCTTCATCGCCTAGTTACTTAGGGGGAGCAGATTCTGGAACAGGATCAACTCCTACTGATTCTGACGTGTATGAAGTGTTTGCTTCTGGAAAATATATCTATGTTTCAAAGAATGGAGTAAATGCTCCATGTAGCTCTACTCAACGTGCAGGTTGTGAATTCCAGATTTATAGTATTGGTGGGATTGAAGCATCGAGTTTATTAGCTTATTCTCTTGAAGCCAGCACAATGTATTTAAGAGATAATGCATATTTCGAAAATCAACTTTATTTAGGTGGGGGATTGAACGTAGGAAATGGTGGAATTTATTCACAAGGTGCACTTTCGATTTATAGTCCGACAGCAGCTCAATTTAGTATTTCAGGAACAAATACGGGTCAAGCTTTAGCTATTTTCAATCAGACTGGAACACAGGATATACTTACTGCTTCAACTTCTGGTGCTACTAAGTTTAGATTAACCAACTCGGGACAAATAGGGCTTAATACTGGATCAGATCAAGTTTTAGGTACATTTGATGTAAGAGCAAATAGTGTAAATGGTGGAACAATTCCTGTAGCTACAATCTCTGGAAAAACTTCATTCGCAGCTCTTGTCGTAAATAACTCTGGAACAGGAGATCTTTTTACGGCAAGTAAGGGAGGCCAAACCAGATTTACTATAACTAATAATGGAGGAGTGATGCTGGGTGGAGATTATATAGCAGCAAGTAATACAGCCAGACTTACCAACAACGGAAGCCCAGCCACTATTAATGCTCTTGGAGACCAAGGGAGTACGGTGCCAAATGCTTCATTTGAAGTAGCCACAGGTTCCGGAGCGTTCTCACAGGGTGTAGAATTTGCAGCAGGTTGGGTAATGGCAGCTACTACCTCTGGAGCTATTAGAGTAGATGATAGTACAGCAGGTCATGGATCAAGATCTTTGAAAGTTCAGTTTACAAACAGTACCGCATCTGTGTATTCACCTTGTTTCCCTGTTAATACTGCTGATACTACATCATATAGTTTGGGTTATCTATACCGCGTAACTGCAGCACCCATTCCTACCGTAAGAACAAATCTTGCTACATACACCTCAAAAGATAATTGCAATAATAATACTATTACTGGAGGACGTAGAGTAACCGCTGCTGCAGCTACTCCGCTTGCTACAAATGCAAACTGGCAATCATATATTCAGTCTGCAATCACTACAACAGCAAATACAGGAACATGGGGTCGTGTTGAAATATTCATAGCATGTACTACAAATTGTACAAATATGACTCTTTACTTAGATGGTATCAAGATTAATGAAACTGCATTGAATTCATCTGGTCTTGATTTGGCTGAAAATTATCAAGGAGATCCGAATAATTTAGCCCAGCCAGGAGAAGTAGTAAAGCTAGTTAAGCGTGATGGTAAATCTATTGTAATACCGGCAGATACTGCGAATGATAAATCAGTTATAGGAGTAGTTACCACTAAGCCTGGTTTGGTTCTTGATGATAAGTCTGTTGATCTCGATCCTAGAGTAGCAGTAGCTCTTTCTGGAAGAATTCCAGTTAAAGTAAGTACTGTTAATGGGGAAATTAAGTCAGGAGACGAGCTTATGTCATCCAATATTCCTGGAGTAGCCGTTAAAGCGACTGGAGCAGGGGAGATAATAGGTGTAGCCATGGATGATTATAGTAGAGAAGAAATTGGTTTAGTCGAAATGTTTGTTAAGACTGGATATTCTGTAAATAATTCATTCAGTATGACTACGCGCGCAAATGCTACCAGCTCTGAGACATTAAATGAATTAGTGACTCGTGCAAATACAGCTGATGGTAGAGGTCAAATTCTTACAACGGACACACTGTTAGCTGGTTTTGAGATTATTACGCCACGCCTTACGGCGGATGAGATTTATGCTAAGAAAATTTATGCAGATCAAATAGAAGGATTGGATATTATCGCGGGAACTCTTGCCGTAAGTCAGATCGAAGACTTAAGAACTAGATTAGATCAACTGACACTTCAATCACAAGTTTCATCTATCTCTGCTGAAACAGATAGCCAGAGAATCGCAAGATTATTGTCAGAATCTGCTACCTCTAGTGCTCTGCCATCAAATACTCTTACTCTTGGTTCACTTGACGTTGCAGGAATCGCGACTGTTTCCGGAAATCTAAGAGTGCGTGGTAATTCTATGGTGGATGGAATCCTTACAGTTCTAGATACAATTAAAGCTGGAGATATTCTGGTAACCGGAGTTAGTAACTTCCTAGGCGAGACTATCTTTAAAGATAAAGTAAGCTTTGATGGAAAAGTTAAATTTGATCAGGATACAGCAGGAGTAGTGGTAGTGGAAGCAAGTCAAACAGAAGTGGAAGTGCAGTTCTCAGGAGAATATGAACAAGCACCAAATGTTAATGCTACTATAGTAGCTGAAGGAACAACTGCTCAAAAGCAGGCAATTTTAAATGCAAATTATAATTTTGCTATTTCAGATGTTACGAAAACTGGATTTAAGATTATCTTAAATAAATCAGCAGTTACGGATATTAAGTTCTCCTGGGTAGCTATTCAAGCAGGAGATTAAATTCCTATTGATTTTTTTAGCATAAAGAGTAAAAATATTTCATGGCAAAGAAACACATTATTATATATGCATTTCTAATTAGTGGGTGGTTATTGTTTATTTTTACTCTTCTTTTTCACCATCAAATAGTTGGATTATTTGATAATAATTCATTTGAATCTCAAGAAAAAAAGTATCCTTTGCTCTCAAAAAGAATTTTAAATGAATTTCCAAATGATATACTTATAAGTTTTCTTGATTTAAGAACAGAACTTGCAAAACAAACTGAGCCATATGGACAAGATTTTGGTTTTTATTTTGAATATCTTCCAACAGGTACTTCAATTGGAATAAATAGTACAAATGAATTTTATGCGGCATCTCTTTTTAAAGTTCCAGTAATCATAGCTTACTATAAATCACTTGAGAGAACTAATTCCATGAATGATTTTTCAAAGGAGGTAACTGTGGAAAAAGATGATATTGATTCACAGTTTGGAGATCTATGGGAGTTGGGTCCAGGTACGAAAATAAAAATGTCAGAAGCCGTTAGATTAGCACTTGAAAAATCAGATAATACAGCGGCTAAAGTTATTGCCAAAAGAGTTTTGGAAGAAGATTTTGATTCAGTTTATGAAGGTATAGATATTGATCTTAATACAGCCAGTGGCGGAGCAATTCTTACTACCAGAAATTATAGTTCTATTCTAAAAGCGCTATATTTTTCATCTGTTTTATCTAAAGAAAGTTCAAATGAAATACTGGATTATCTATCACAAAGTAACTTTAATGATCAACTTAAGTCTGGATTGCCCGAAGATATAAAGGTAGCGCATAAAATTGGAGAATATAGGGCAGCAGATGGGGCAACAGCATTTATGGATTGCGGAATAGTTTATTTACCTAGACGCCCATATTTACTTTGTATGCTTTCAGTTGGTGATAAAAAAACAGCACATGACAGAATGAGCAAGCTTTCAAAAACAATATATGAATACGTTTCAGCTAAATAACTCGTTGACATAAATTAGAACTCGCGTTATTCTAATATCTCATGGAAAGTTCAGGAAATAAGTTAGGATTGGGGAAAAATAAAAAGACAGCAGGACTTTTAGTGGTTTTACTTGCTATTCCTGTTTTCGTAGGATTTCTGAGTTTTGTTCAGCAGAGAAACTTGAAAAATTCTCAAGTGCTTGGTGCAAATCAGGTAGATGATATTTTGGGTAAAGTAGGGAAGCTAATTGATATACCTAAGGAAACACCGACGATTGCTACTGTTTCTGACATTTCCAAGCTATCGGGTCAGGAATTCTTCGCCAAAGCTCAAAATGGAGATAAGGTTATTATTTTCCCTAAAGCTCAGAAGGCGATTCTATATAGACCGGGTACAGATAAGATTATTGAAGTAGCATTTTATTCTCCTCCAGCAGAAACCCCAGCTGTTACGCAAGCTGCAGTCGCTACACCTGTACCAACTCAACCTGTTTCTCTAAAGTCATTATTAAAAGAGCCTACAGGGAGCCAGAAGCCATCTGGAAGCCCTGTTCCTACTCAGGGTGCAACAGTTGCACCATCACCTGCGCAGACCACCCCTACACCAGAACAATAGCCAATTTTCAATCAATTTTTAACATTTAAAACTAAAGAATTAAATATTCATTTCAAATTTCGAATTTTAAATTAAAAATTTATTTATCTTGAGGTTTTTTTCTTTTTCTTCGGAAGAAGAGGATTAGGAATATAATTGAAAGTAAGATTCCGATTTTAATAAAGTCAAAGCTTCCCTCTGAAATGAATTTGACAGACTCATTAATTTGTTTCCTGGAATTTCCATAATTCATATTAATTTTAGCTGTATAAATTCCAGGAAGTAGAAATTTAGTAGTAGGTTTAATCTGAATATCATATCTTCTTATGCTCTCTGGGAGAGTGTTTAGTGAGCCTTCATTTAGGATACTAGTTGCAATTTTTTTGCCTCTAGGATCATATATTTCGAGTGTGCCATAAGGTGTTACAAATACATTTCCATTATTTTGAAATCTTAAAACGAATCTTTTTGGGAAACTAATTATGCTTTTGTCAGGCTTAAGGGAGCTTATTTTCCCGCTCTCAATTTCATTCCCTGTGCCTGCTCTGACGAATAACAAGCTTGAAATCACGGGATTTATATTTATTGCTTTCTTGGAATTAGATTGATCGATCTTGGCTAAAATACTTGCATAGTGTCCGCCTTGAGTGAGCCTTTTTTTGTCGATAAATATTTTTACAGTTTTTTCTTCGCGAGGGGCGAGTTGTAGATTTTTGTTTTCAAATGAAATCCAAGAAGATAGTGAATACTTATAGTTCGCTGCATCTTTTCCTTCAAGAAAACTAAGTTTATATCCATCTTCAAGTTCAGTAAAGTCTTGTGCGCTGAGTAATAGTGTAATATCCACTGGGGTATTGTTAATATATTTAATATCATATTCGGCTGGATCTGTTTTTAGATCAATTTGCATGATTGAAGGAATAACTGTGATCCCTTCAGGGGGAGGGGTTTGTTGAGCAAATGCTGAAGGCGCAGAATTGTGAATTATAAAGCTATAAGTGAGAGCTAAAGTTAGAAAAATAATAATTTTCATTTTGAATTTTGAAATTTGAAATGAATTATTAATTTTAAGTATTTTAAGCATATGGATTTGACTTTAAATTAGAAATTGAAAATTAAAAATTAGCAAATATAGCATAACAAAAATTTCATCATATTAGTAATATTTGCTATCATAAAGTACATGAAAAAGATTGTAATTATTGTCTTTGTGGTCATTTTGATTTTGATTCTTGTAGGTGGGTTTATTGTTATGTCGAAGCCAGATAAAATGACTGAAGTTCAGAAGCAGAAGGCTATTGCTGATATGCTGGGAAGAAAGGTTAATGCAGGGTCTGATGTAAAAACAGGGAGCACCATATTTAATGGAAAATATGCTTCATTTAGATATCCTGCAGCCGCTGTAGTCTATACGTACAAGGGTAATGAGGATATGAAAAATAATGATTCTGATGGAGACAGTTTTTCATTTGATATAAAAAGCCCGAGGTTAGTATTTAATTTTAATGCAAATAAATCTTCAGATGTTAGTCTCTTAGATAATTCTTCAGTAAAACTTAGACATGATAAGGCCAGCGGTTATACCGAGAAAGAGGAGAAAGTTGATAAAATTAACGCCCTCTCATTTACTAAAGACAGAAGCGGAGAATTCCCTGCAGAGAAAAGTTTATTTTTCATAGACAATGGAATTTTATATACAATTTCTATTTCTGGGAGCTCAATTAGAGATATAGAAAAGCTTTCAAATGATATCTTAAAAACTTTTGTGTTTGTTAATTAAGTTATTTACCTGATCTTTTTCTTACTTCGCGGTTAATATATCTTTTTATAATGAATCTGAATATAAGCACTACAATCACTACTGCTATTATTGCGACTATTAGAGCTTTATATGGAATAATCCAAAATGATTTACTAGCTTCAAGTGGTACATCTCGTGTTCCATCGTCATAAACTACAATAATATTTGCTGTATATTTACCAAATCTTATATCTGTGGCTTTATTCCAGTTAATTTTAATATGAGTAACAGGTTTTCCATTTTCATCAACTTTTGGTTGACCATCTTCAACTACCTGTTCACGCACTATGAATCCATCAGTCCAGGAAGCTAGGAAAGTTCTTACTGTATTCGGAATTATTGCTGCGCCATTTGGATTTATGTCAATTGAAGTTATGTTTTCTTTGCCCATGCCTGAAATAAATATGTTTCCTCTTGGTCGAACATGAATATTCCCACTATTTTCAAGTTCAACCTCAAAATCTACTGGTAATGACTCATTAACAAATGAATTTACTTTAAAATCTTTTACTTTTATTTCAGCTTTAGCACCATCGCGTCTTACTGTAAGAAGAACTGGTATAGCTGCTGCTCCTGAAATAGCTGTACCTGTAGAATCAGCAGCATCTTTTACTTGAGTCAAATTGATCGTGTAGTAATAGCCATATGAAGCATCGCTTGGAACTTCAATTTCAAATGGAATATTTGTGAATTCCAGCGGCTGGAGAGTAACAGTGCTATCAGACAATTTTATCCAGTTTAATGAATTGTCGCCATTTTCTTTATTAAATGTTAATTCTCCATTTTCATCTCCAGTAAGTCTATTTATTTCAACCTTTACTGGAATAGGGGATGAAGTATTATTTCTTACTCTAATTCTGTCTGTTACTTTTCCTCCAGGGTTGGTCGAAAGATCAAAAAATACTGGACTAACTGTTACATCATAATTTGACTCTTGAGCGAATGCATTTTTGGCGAAGAGGGTGACAAAAACAAACGAAATTATTAGAGGCAGGAATAGTAATTTTTTACCATATCTCATGTTTAGAATGATCCGGCAGCCACAACTGTAAGTGTATCAGTATAGTCAGACGCGGCAGGAGTAGTATCTGAGGATCTTGCTTTAACTACAAGAGATACGGTATCACCGCTTGCTGGATCATTTGCAGTAGCTGTTTGTCTAAATTGAGATTGACTAATGTGGCCTCCATCATCAGCGCCAGAACCGTCATATTCAGCCTGAACAGTAGGAGATCCAGTTCCAGTGTTAACGTCTAATATGTATCCTCCTGTTGAAGAGAGTGTTTCAGGAGTGCCGTCAAAAGATCCAGGACTATCTATATCGGCATTTGCAACAGTTGAGTGGAGTGCTCCTACACCTGCTCCACCATTAGTTCCGCTTTTAACCCAAGACACCCATCCATTTCTGGCGTTTGTTGATACTGATTGGGTTATTCCAGTTGCTGCAGTCGTGGATCCGGATGAAAGTGTTCCGAGTGCTGCTGTGTTACCACTAAGAGAGAAAGTCATAGTAGCTGAAACAGAAGCTGTAACGTTAATTTGGTCTGCATTGGAAGAAACTACGGAAGTAGCCCAATCAACGGTATCAACAAATGGTGATCCACCAGTTGTTTTAAGTTGACCTGTTTTATTATTTCCAGCAGCTCCTACGGTAGAGGATGCTCCTGTAAAATTAAAGCAATAAAGTGTTGCTGTTGAAAGATCTGTGCTTGGGAATGTTACTGAAAGTCCATTTACACTTGAAGCTGTGTTAATGCCAGGCCAGGCGCTTGAAGCTCCTCCACCTGCACCTGTTGGTAAATTAGTGGTAGTTACGGTCCAATTACTAGCGGTTGATGAAATAGTCCAATCGGAAGGGAATACTATAGTAACTCCTGTTTCAGTTCCGGATGTTGATGTATTAAGACATGCAGATCCAGATATTGCAGCTCCAGTTGAAAGTCTGTCAAATCTAACAAAGGATTCGGTTACTGCTGCATTTGCCTTTTGTGGATTTAGAATTGGGTAAAGAGTTAGACCAAGTAAAACACCAATAAGCCCTATGCTAGTCATAGAATCCTTATTTAGCTTGACTAATTTACCACGACGAATATGGACAGATAAATTCCTCATTATTTTGCCTATATATCTAGCAAAACATGATTTGGGGTGTCTTGTCAAGAGGTTTTAATAAAATTATGCTTAGTTAGTAAGTGAATAAATTATTAATTTAAAATTAAAGCATGTAGATTTCATTTAAAATTTAAAATTTAAAATGATCCTGTTCCTATAATAGTAAGGGTATCTACATAGTCATTTGCCGATGGGGTAGTATTGCTGGCTTTGGCTTTTATCTCAAATGAAACTTGACCATTTGTGACTGGTGAATTTGAAGAATCAGACAGTTGGCGTTTGCTTGTGTCGACTATCCCTACATTGTTCCCGGCTCCGTCATAAGGATTTATAAACTCCATAGGTCCTCCTGAGGTTTCTGATGTAGTTGTGCCGCGGGCTCCGTAACCTTCAGAAATAGAAGCAAGATTATTGGAAACACTATTAATATTATAGTTTCCAGCCTGACTGGACTTTAGTCCATTATTTGTTCCATTAAGATATATTAATCCACCATTTGTAGCATTAGTAGATATTGTGATATCTACAGTATCTGGAGATGTAGTAACTGAACCTGGAGTTAGCCCACCAATGTTAACTGTGTATGGAGGCACTGATTGACTAGAGGTTTCAATGCTTAGTGTTAGGCTCGGAATTATAGTACTAGCATTTGCGCTCGGGCCATATATTCCTTCTTGATAAACTCCTGATTTTGCAGCTACTCTGGCGTAGTATGTTGTTCCAGGGTTAAGTCCAATTATGTCAAACCCACTTGCTCCGCCCCATGTAGTATAGTCTTGCCACATTCTGTCGCTGCCAAGGGTGTGATCGGGCTGTACATAGAAAACGTTTGAAGAAAAGTCAGCAGAGCCGGAGGAAATTTGTATATTAAATAAAGTATCGCTAGGATTGTTGGCATTATCAATTATGATATGCAGTTTATTATAGTAATTTGAAGGATTGGTGAAAGTTGGAGCTCCTGGAGTATTTGGCTCAAGCGTATAGGTGAGTCCGGGTAGAGATAGATAATTTGACGACGAAAGGCTAGCAGTTTCAATTTCTCCTAGCATTCCTTGCATAAGAAAACTTTCTGAGCTACTTGAGGCGACTCCACCTGCTCCAAATCCATATTGTTGAAGCTCAAAATTGCTACTAACTGGTCCTGCGAGCGCCTTGGGTGCAGAATTAAGAATTAAGAATAAAGTATTTAGAATAAGGACAGCTGCGATTGTTAGAGCAACTTTTCCCATATTTCCTAATTCATGTTTCATATATACTATTATAACGGTAAATTAAATGTCGTAATCCCGAAAAGTGGATGTAGATATTTAAAAGTACAGATTTGAGAAATGAAATTTCTATTTGCAAGCACTGCGGATTGAGATTCGCGAAGGGTAAGTTCAGTATTTTGATAGTTTATCAGCGCTTTTAAGGCAGCCTTGTGATCTGAGTCATTGGGATAAAGCATATTTACAGCCGAGAGGGAAATACCGCGGACATAGTCTTTGGCTAAGGAAGGGCTAATCTTCTCATAAATTTCTCTGTAAGAATCTTCGATGACAGGATAGCTCGTAAAGATCTGAAATTTCTCCTGGGCAAAATATCTGAAAAAAGCAGTAGATTGAGGATGTCTTGTATGAGCTCTATTTACAAAAGCGTAAAAAATATCTGATTCTATAAAAACCTTTTTACTTAGTTGTGTCATATTTATTAATTTTCAATTATTAATTATTAATTTGCATTGAATTTCCAATTGCATAATTTTTATAATTTATACATTTAGATTTCATTTAAAATTGTAAATTTAAAATTGAATATTTGATCATAGGTCAAGACTTGCTCCTTTTCCTTGTAATTGGAATAGGGGATCGATTTCTGAAAACGTCTGAAAAGATGTTTGCTTAATTGTTTTAATAGGATTTTTATTTGGTTTAAAGTCTCTGTTAAATTCTGCTAAGTCCGATTCTTTAATTCTTACATTTCCCCCAGATTTAACTGCTTTAAGTCTTTCTTCTTTTATGTAACGACGAATCGTTAAAGGGTGAACTTTTAAAATATATGCGACTTGTTTAACGCTAAGTAGGTTGTCCATCTATTAAAAATATATCATGTATTATTTATGATTTTCCATTTAATTCTATATTATATTTTTAAGCAATTTTTATCTGAAATGTTGCTATGTATGGTCTGTGAAAACATTAAATACAGTATACAATTTTATGCAATTATATACAATACTATGCAAAGTTTAAATAAATTTGGAGGCTAGGTATATACTCACTACACTAATATTACGAAGTAATATTAGTGATGAAGCAAACTGCCCAACAACATTTCACAAGCATATTAACAGGAACTGTTATTGCTGTAGTTTTAGTAATTCCATTTTTTACTTTTTCTCCAAAAGCAAATGCAGTTGCTGGAATAAATCGAACCATAAACTTTCAAGGAAAACTTGTTAGTAATCCAGCAAAGACAAATGTTAGTAACACTTCATACACCGTTGTTTTTACTTTTTATGACAGAGCAACTGGGGGAACAGTTCTTTGGCAAGAAACACAAACAGTAACAACAGCTGATGGAATTTTTCGAGTAAATCTTGGAAGTGTTACTCCAATTCCTTCAAATTTTAATTTCAATTGGGATGGTGTTTATCTTGGAATGAAAGTTAATGCTGATTCAGAAATGACTCCAAGAATTCAAATGGCAGCGGTGCCTTATGCTTTTAATGCAGAAAAAGTTTCTGGTCTTACGGTTCAGGATTCGTCAGGAAATGCATCTACATCTGGAACTCTTCGAATTGCAAATAATAAAACTATAAATCTTGGAACAGATAATTTAACTTTCACAACTGGAGGCGACACCACTTTAACTTTGCCTTCCACTGGAACACTTTCTACCTTGGCAGGTAATGAAATCTTGACTAATAAAACGATTGGATCAACTGGTCTGATTTTCTCTGGAGCAGCAACAGACATTACAACTGCTACGGATGAGGATTTGACATTAAGCCCTAATGGGTCTGGAAATTTAATTTTAGGTGGAGACTCTGATTCTTCAGTTACCATTGGCACTGCAACTACTAAAGAATTTCCACTTCTTGTAAGATCAGGAATTTCAAATCTAGCATCGTTTGTTGTTGATAATCTAAATTCAGGAAATCTTTTTAGTGCTTCTTCAGCTGGAACTACCAAATTTACAATCGGCGCAAATGGAGAAATAGGCTTAGGGCTTTTAGCCGGACTTCCTAATTTCGGATCTTCAAATAACTGTCTTATTTCAAATGGTACCGGAACAGGTGCATCGTGGAGTACTTGTGCAGCTGGTGCAAATCTTTGGCAACTAAATGGTAATGTAATTTCTCAGAATAATAATACTTACGACGTTTTATTTGGTTCTAATGCTACTTCAACAGCAAGATTTGCATTTATAGGAAATGCAGGTAATGCAACTCCAGTTGCTTCAATCTCAGCTCAGAATGGTACATCAAATAGCACATATTTATCTGCAATTGGAAATCTGGCTACCACAAATAAGCAAACTCTTAGTCTTGGAGGAATTACGACAGGACTTATAAATATTTTGAATTCAGCAGGAAATATCTTTTCAACATTTGACACTTTAAATTCCAGATTTGGAATTGGAACCTCAGCTCCTCTCGCAGCACTAGACGTTAATGGCACTGCCTCTGTTGGTGGAACTCTTACTTTCTATTCAACTCCTCAGATTCAATCAACTGCTAGACAAACTTTAACTCTAGGAGGAAGTACAACTGGAAGTATTCAATTTAATCCAGGAGGATTAAGTAATCCAAATTTATACCTAAAGCAAAATGGCGATATTGGAATTAATAATACAAATCCGCTTGCATCATTTGATATAAGAGCAAATACTGCAAATAACGGAGGCACTATACCTGTTGCTTCTGTGGCTGGTGCTACTTCATTTGCTTCTCTCGTGGTTAATAACTCTGGTGTTGGAGATATTTTTGCAGCTTCTAAGTCTGGTGCGACTAAATTCGTAATTAAAAATGACGGAACAATTGGTTTTGGGGATGCAAACTATACAAGTTGCGATACGCTCTCAACTGATTCGTCAGCGCTATTAAGCTGCGGAGTTGCGGGCTCAAGCGTTGGAGATACGTTATTGGCCGTATATGTTATTTCTTCTCATGCAGGATTAAATCTTACTGTTAATTTCAGTGGAGCAGCAAATTCTGCCCCAGCTTCATCAAGTGGAACTATTACATTTCCTTCAAATGCCTCAAAAATGACAGTTGAAGCAAGAGCCGGTGGAGGAGGCGGAGGAGGAACAGGAGGAGCAACAGCTATTAAGAATGCCGGTGGAGGAGGAGAAGGAGGATATTCACGCGAATTTCTCAGTAGTCTTTCGAGCACATACTATGTAAAAGTAGGAGGGGGAGGAAATGGAGGAGCTGCGGGAGGTATTAACGCTGGTGCCCAAGGTACCTCAACCTGTTTTGGTACAAATGCGAGCGATGCTTGTTCTGGGGCAATGATTAATACTGCCGGAGGGTTGGGAGGAGCAGGTATTAATTCTGCTGTAACCGCAGCTGGAGGAAATGGAGGAAGTGCAACTGGGGGAGATCTGAATATTCAAGGTCAGTCAGGATTTGCAAGCGCTGCAGTAGCGACATCGAATTTCAGTGGAGCAGGAGGAGGAGCAGGAGGAGGCCGTCAGGTAACAGTTGCCGGTGCGGATGGAAATAGCGGATCAAGTGGTGGTGGAGGATCTGGAGCTGGAGGTATTACTTCGGCTGCTACAACAAGAGCAGGAGGTAGAGGAGGAGATGGGTATATTGTCTTCTATATCTATAAGAGTGGGGATCAGAGTCTTGCTGGTTGGAATCAGTTTGCGAGTGGAGTTTTAGCTCCTGATATTTTAACTACTGATGTATTAATCGGTGGAAATTCTACAGAATCTGCTAAATTTGGCTTTTTAAATGTCGCTGGTGGAATTCCTACGGCTTCTATTTCTGCAGGTATCGGAAATTTTGCTACATATTTAACAGGTGATGGAACTCTTAGTACCACTAATAATTCGACTCTTACACTTGGAGGAGGAGCTACTGGAAATGTTCAAATTAATCCACTTGGTGGAGCTCTATTCTCAATCGGAACCTCAAATCCTCTTGCAAGCATAGACTTAAGATATTCTTCCGGAACCAACAGAGGTGGAATTACTGCAGTTGCTTCTGTTTCGGGAACCACTTCCTTTGCTTCGCTTGTGGTTAATAACTCTGGAGTAGGAGATCTTTTTGCAGCAAGTAAGTCAGGTGCAACTAAATTTGCAGTCAATAACAATGGTAATTTGCAGTTTGCAGGAACAACAAATAGTTTATCTACTATAGCTAGTGCTGCTACAGCATCTAGAACCTGGACATTGCCCGACGCGACAGGGACTGTTTGCCTTACTACTACTTGTGCCGCTGGCATTAATCTGTTGCAGCTTAACTCTAATGTAATTTCTCAAAACAACAATACATATGACGTAATGTTTGGGGGAACAGCTACGGCTACTGCTAAATTCGCATTCATAGGTAATGCTGGTAGTGCGACTCCAATTGCAAGTATCTCAGCTACAACAGCAAGTAGCGGAAATGGAAATGGATTAGTATTTGATTCAGGCTCCTCCTCCATTCAGTCGCTAAGAAGAAATACTCTTACCGTTGGAGGAAATACCACTGGTTCTATTCAATTCTCAGCTGGTGGAAACTCCACATTGTTCATAAAAGCAAATGGCGATATAGGAGCAGGAACAAATAACATTGATCCACGTTCCTCTTTTGATATAAGGTCAAATACGGGAAATTCAGGAGGAACTATTTCCGTAGCTAGTGTTTCAGGAACGACTTCATTTGCAGCGCTACTTATTGATCAAAGAGGAGCAGGAGATATATTTACAGCTTCTACAGCCGGAGTTCCAAGATTTTCAATTACGAACGCTGGAGGATTTAAAATTGGGGAACTGCAGGGATCACTAGGTGAATGTCTGAAGTCGGGTGGAGCAGGAGCTTCGCTATCTTGGGGAGCATGTGGAGGTAGTGGAGCAGCCGGAACCTGGACTCTAAATTCATTAAATGGAACTCATACACCTATTAATAATACAGCAGATCTATTAATTGGTGGAATTTCTACCTCTTCCGCACTGTTTAAGGTCACAGGGTTAAGTAGTGCATTGTCAAATCTATCTGTGGGAATTGGTTCGATGACAAGTCCAACGGGACTTCTAAATGTTGAAGGAGCTTATACCGGAAAAGCATTAGCTATATTCAATCAGCTAGGAAATCAGGATATATTTACAGCTTCTACTTCTGGTACTCCTAGATTTGCCCTTGGAGCTAATGGAGAAATAAAAGTTGGATCAGGCGGTAATCTTTCATCTGGAATATCTGGTCAGTGTCTTATTTCAGCGGGCAATGGGGCAACAGTAAATTGGGGTGGTTGTGCATCAGGAGCTGGAGCAGGTTGGTGGACACTTCAAAGCGCACAGGGTACAGTTTATCCTGTAAATGCAACATTGGATATGCTAGTAGGTGGCACTTCAACTTCAGCAGCTAAGTTTGCTTTTACTGGAAGTGCAGGAAGCGCAAATCCAATAGCTTCTTTCTCAGCAACAACGGTTTCAAATGGAAATGGAAACGGATTATCATTCGATTCATCAAATTCTACTATTCAGTCACTCAGAAGAAACTCATTAACTATTGGAGGAAATACCACAGGATCTATTCAATTTATTGCTGGTGGAAATTCTACATTATTCTTAAAGGCAAATGGAGACATTGGTACTGGAACAAATAATAATGATCCAAAAGCTTCATTTGATATTCGATCAAATACGGCGAATGGTGGTGGTACTGTAGCCGTAGCCTCTGTTTCCGGAAAAACATCTTTCGCAGCTCTAGTAGTGAATAACTCAGGAACAGGTGACTTAATAGCAGCTTCTACTGGAGGGCAAACTAGATTTAAGATCACAAACAATGGAAGCGTAATGCTTGGAGGAGATTTTATAGCAGCAAGTAATACTGCAAAGTTAACTAATAATGGAAGTCCAGCAACTATTAACGCCCTAGGTGATCAAAACAGCTTAGTTCCAAATGCTTCATTTGAAGTAGCAACAGGTTCTGGAGCGATATCAAATGATTTTGAATTTGCTGCAGGATGGGTAGTTTCAGCTACAACTTCGGGTACAGTAAGAGTTGATAATAGCACATCTTCTCATGGAGACAGATCTATAAAAGTTCAATTTACAAATAATAGGTCTGCGATTTATTCTGCCTGTTTCCCTGTAAATGCAGTAGATACAAATGATGGATATAATATTAATTACAACTATAGATATACAGCAGCTCCAGTGCCAACAGTAAGAATGGGACTAAGTTATTATAATTCTAAGGCGAATTGTAATAATAATACATCAGCTCTTCATACAGCTCCTTTCAGTACAGCAGCTTTAGGAGCAGCAAGCGCAAACTGGCAACAAGTTGCAGGGGCAGCTGTAACTTTAACTGCACAAAATGCAAGATGGGCAAGAGTAAATATTTTTGTAGCATGTACCACTAACTGTACAAATGCAACCATCTGGCTTGATGCAGTAAGAGTTTCAATGCAGAGTTTGACTGCTTCTGGTCTTGATTTGGCTGAAAATTATACAGGTGACCCAGAGAATCTTGCTGAGCCTGGAGATGTAGTTAAGCTAGTAAAACGCGACGGAAAATCCATAGTTGTTCCTGCGGATAGTGTTTATGGGAAAGATGTAATCGGAGTTGTTACCACTAAACCTGGGCTTGTACTTGATGACGAGATGGATTCTCCAAAAGTGCCCGTTGTTCTTGCTGGAAGAATTCCTGTTAAAGTATCTACAGTAAATGGAAAAATTAAAGTTGGAGATAAGTTGACCTCGTCAAGTATTCCAGGAGTGGCTATAAAAGCTATTAAATCTGGTCAAATTATTGGAACTGCGATGGAGGATTATGATAGTGATGAGATTGGTCAGATCGTAGTTCATTTCAGTCTTCAAAATAACTCAGGTAGCATTAGTGATTCATTTGAGAATGTTTCACTTGAATCAAATTCGTTTGGAGAAGAAGTATTAAATGAATTAAAAAATCAGGAAAATCAAGGATTGTCAGGGTCTGAAATCGTAACAGATAGGTTGATTGCTTCAGTTGAGATCGTAACTCCAAAATTAACTGTAGATACACTTCATGCTAAGAAAATAATTGTTGATGAGATAGAAGGCTTAACTTCTATAAACAGTAGATTAGCTGATCTTGAGGCAAAAGTGGCCACCATGAGCGCTACACAGTCTTCAGATAGTACGCTTAATGTGTCCGTAGAGTACGCAACGATTAGTTCTCAATTATCTGAGAATAACATAAAACTTGAGCAGCAGAATAAGCTCATGCAGATGATAAGTGAACAGCTTGCTAGTTCATCAGCTAATACAACTTCAAGCTCATTAGTAGCTATTGAAACACCAACATTTACTGATAATTTAAGAATTAAGGGGAATGCTCTTATTGAGGGAGTAGTAAATGTAGTTGATTCAATTATCACAAATAACATCATAGTTAACGGTTTAGCGACTTTCTTCGGAGACGTAATTTTTAAATCAAATGCAACATTCGAAGGTCCAGTTACATTCAGTTCTGATATGGGTGGATCTGTAGTTATTGAAAAAGAAAAAGATAAAGCAGAGATTAAGTTTAATAAAGAATTTGAAGAATTGCCACTTCTCAATGCTTCGGTTTCATTTGAAGAGCAGAAGGACGAGGAAGGAAATGTTATTCCATCCGATGAATTACAGAAGGATTACTTTAAAGAAAAATACGAATACATAATCGTAAATAAGTCTAAGAAAGGTTTTGACATTGTTCTAAATAAAAAAGCTTTGACTGACCTCACATTTACTTGGACAGCTATAAGAGTGAAAGATCCGATAAATATTCAAAGCAGAAAACCAGATTGACCTCTGGTCAATCTGATAAGTAACTCAAAACTCACAAGTTCGTTAAGAGTTACTAACCAGATTAATTATGAATTAGAAATACAAGATTAGAGATTACAGAAACTAAATTAATTTTTAAATAACAATCACTAATCTATTATTCAAAAATTCATAAAGGAAAAGGAAATACAGAATTAAATCTGTATAGGAAAACTAAAGAGATACTGATTAGGATCAAGATTAGAGATTACAGTTCTTAAATTTAATTTTGATATTTTAAATCACTAATCTAAATCTGAAATCAGTATAAGGCAAAAATATTGCTCATGGGGTTAAGGGGAGATCAGAGGAGCAAAGCACTGATTTAGCTTCGCTAAACCAGTATAAGAAAAACTAGAACTCTTCGCTTTAGGCGAATCGTTAAGTTTTTCTAAAAACAATAGGTCAGAGATAAGAGATTAGAGATCACAGTTTAGAAATTTTTAACATTACAATCACTAATCTCTTATCAAGATCTTGAAAATTATAAAGACCTACAGGGTTAATGTAGATCAGAAGTGGGCGCTACTGATTTAACTAAGTTAAATCAGTATAAGAAGCTCTAGAACTCGTCGCCTTAGGCGACTCGTTAAGAGGCTTCTAAAGAAAGGAGGGAATAATATGAAAAAATTACATATCGCAGTAAGAAATTATTTACTGCTATTACAAACTGATCCTTAGGTATAAAAATAAAATTTAATTTTGGGCAAATTGTTACAGCTTTGGCGGATCAGGCTTTGATTCGACATAGCAACATAGAAATGCTTCATGTAGGGCTTTTAAAATAACATTACATGGACTGATTTCATAGACAGGTAGGCAATATTCGCCAAAGCTGTATAGGGCAAATAAGAGTAGGAGATTACAAAGAGCTTTTAGTCTAGAAAATATTTTTACTGTGGGATTTATTATGAGAGTGAAGTATCCACAGAACCAAGTTAAATATTGAGACTAGAAGGAAGGGAAGAGTTTTAGCTATCCCAAAGCTATTTAAGAATAAGAGCTCGAAGATAAAAGAGCCAATTATTAATACCTCAAAACTCATTCCGATAAAGTGCTCTGAGTAGTGAATGGATTTTCCTATAAAATCTAGTCCCTCTGATTGATGTTCAAGATTAATTTTAAATTTGAGATGCTCGCGCTCTCGATATTCAAAGAGAGGAGAATTTTTATAATTCTTAGCCATTGCCATAAGTAAATATTGGGTTTTATCTTTTTTACCCTGTTTTTTTCTGAAGTAAAATTGGCCATATTTATTTGTTTTTGTGCTGCTTATAATTGCTTCATCTTCTTTGTCGGTTAAGTAAACATTGGCGTTAGGAATTGGTTTGTCATTTTCATCATAAATAACTCCATGAATATAATTATCATTTCTATCTTTTTTATCGACTAAGTAATAGAAGTAAGAAGGTATGTAGGAAATCGGGATTCTGTGTCTTTTTGAAAACGCGAAAAGAGTAAGAGCGATAACTATTCCAAGGCTAATTATTGAAACTAAATCAAAAAATCTAGTAGAGCCTGTTAAATTTTCTGAATAAATTTGAGTGTTATAAATAAAAACATCGTTCAGTGTTCTTCGGTAATAATTAAAAAGACCTAGTAGAGAAATGTTGGTATTTTCAAGCGTTACATTTGGATATTCTTGGCCTTTATTTGGTCCGATCTCAAACTCCACAGTTTTATCTTTATGTTTTAAATCAGAAATTTCTGCTTTATATCTTCCCTGAGGGAGAACTAGATTAAGTTCACCATTTGAATTGGAATAGATTGGATTTCCTTCAGATAATGAGCTTGAAGGAATAATTTTATATGTTTTTGAAGAAGGATTGTAGGCAGAAATATGAACTCTTGCGCCTTCAATAGGTTTCTCATTCGTTGAAATGATTTTAAATTTTTTGACAACTTTTACTTTTGCAATTTGCTGCTCAGTAAGATTTCCATTCGCGTCATTTATTCTAAGAAAAAGTCCATAATTGCCAGGATCTGCGCTTGTTTTTAGATTTCCAAAATAAACCCCATTTTCTATTTCAAGCAAGCTCACGATATCAGTATTGGCTTGGGCTTTTTGAGGGAAATCAAAAATGCCTAATATGTTTTCGTTTCTTAAATTTGCCTCAACTATGCTTGCATTTGTTTTATCTTGCATGGCGAATTTAAATTGAAATTCAGAATTTTGGGGAATAACTAAGAAATTATTTTTTTCTGGAATAAGTGAAGTTATGATGGTATTGTCGCTTGAAGCTATTAAAGACAAAATATTTGCACTCAGAGGCGATGAATTTGAAGCACTTTTGAATGTATAGATGTCAGAAATTACCTGATTATTGTTTTTATCTGTTGCATAAACTTTAAAGAAATATTTCGTATTAGGTTTTAGGTCCTTAAGGGAAATATGAGTTCCAAGATTTAAATTTGTAGATGATCTTTTGTTTAGATCATTTATTGAAGTGCCATACATAACAACTTTTACGGTTTTAATATTTGTTTGAACATAGACTCTTGCTTCGGTTGATTTTATTTCTGGAATTTCAATTTCTTCAAATTTAGGGAGTATTTTTTTTGGGGGAATTACGGGTGGGAGAGGAGTAGGGGTTGGAGTTGGACCTACGCTATGTTTGTAATAATCGTAGTTAAAGGAGTATGTTGTTGATGCGTTGCTAAATAGAATTCTGCTTGAAGTTCTAAATAATGTTTTACCGCTTTCGGTGTTGTTAGTTTTTAATTTAAATCCTACGAAAGCAGAGGTCGAAGCAGATGGATATGAGCTTATATTCCACGTTATAGTTCTATTTATGAGATCAATTACAGGTGGGGTATTTCCATACCCAATTGTTGCACTTCCGTTAACATATTCAAGGATATCTAGAGTTGCATCATTTTCACCATCTCTGGTTCCTCTAGACCATCCCGCCTCTAAATTAAATGAAGCCGGTATAAAAAGAGAAGTGCCATATGTAATTTGATATTCAATCTCTTCATTTTCTCCAAAAACTATATTTCCAATTGGATTTATTCTTCTAATTAAGTTTTCAAAATCTGATCCTTTCGGATTCACATTTGCAGTAATTGCTATTTGATCGTTACTTACAATTGAAAGTCCATATGCTTGAGAGTCAATTTCTTGGTCTGATGAATTTAAAGTAGTGATAATTCCAGTTTTGTTTCCTAAACTTCCTGTGGTTGATGAATTTGAAGCGAAATTAAAGCAATATAAATTACCTGCATTTGTTAGATTTGAGCTTGAAAAAGTAACAGTTCGATTTGTAATTGAATAGGCAGTCAGTCCAACTCCTGGCCATGGGACGCCATTATCTGGAATATTTGATGTATCAACATTCCAATTTGAGGGATTTGAATCAATATTAAAATCCGCAGGGAACTGTACACTAACTTTATTTTCTATCCCTGAAGTCGCGCTAGATGGGGTAGCGCAAATCGTTCCAGTTAAAGTGGTGTTTGGAGTCATTCTATTTAATTTCAGCATTGCTGTGGTCAATTTGTCGGCTTGAGCGGAACTATTGAAAATTAGAAATAAAGAAATAAAAAGAGTAAAGATGAAATAACACTTTTTCATGAGCTATCTTTAGCATAGCCATCAGATTGGATATTGTCCATATTGCTCATTAATTTGTTTAAGATTATTTATGGTGCCAAATTTATTTTATTATTGAGGAGTTTTAATATGGTTTTCTTGACAATTTTTGGCATAAATAATAATCTAAATTAAGATGAAAAAATCCCCAAAGGTGAAACTCTCACCTAAAAAGTTAGTTGTAATTATCGTCGTAATAGGGCTTTTGGTAGCAACTGTTATTGGATTGTTCTACATGATGGATTATAAAAAGAAGCAAGCAATTAAAAATAATCCCCAGTTGGCAACTGCACAAGACACAAAAGATATTGTTGAAAAAGTGGGGAAGCTCATAAAGCTTCCGAGCGAAACTCCTTCAATTGCAACTGTTTCAGATATTACTAAGCTTAGAAATCAAACTCTTTTCCAAAATGCCCAAAACGGCGATAAAGTTCTGATTTTTAATCAAGCAAAAAGAGCAATTGTTTATAGGCCAAGTGAAAATGTGATTATTGAAATTGGAAATGTGGTAGTTGCTCCTGAAAGTTCACCTTCTGCTGGTTCACAAGAGGCTGAAAAGGTGAGAGTAGTTCTTCTTAATGCAACCACAACAGCAGGTTATGCTAAGAAAATTGGCGCTGACTTAGCAAGTGAATTCCCAAACCTTGAAGTTTCTAGCACCTCGAATGCAAATGGAGATTATAAGGAGAATACAGTTTATGTAATTACTAGTAATAAAGCTTCGACTGACTTGGCAAAAAGCATCGCATCTTCTATAAATGGGGAAGTGAAGTCTGTTTTACCAACTGATGAGACAAAGCCTGCTAATGCTGATGTTTTAGTAATCCTCGGCAAATAATACTGCTTTATAAACAAAAACCCACCAGTTATGGTGGGTAATTTGCAGCTAACATGAAGATATAATTCTTTCTTTAAGCTCGCCCAGTTTTGTAGACTCAAAAAGGATACAAGCACATAATCCCGCATATTTGTAGACTCAAAAAGGATACAAGCACCTGCCCAATGCTTGTATCCTATTTCAATCAAAATATGCGGGGTCTGCCTCCCGTATTAAACGGGACTTCGCAAGCTTGTATCCTATTTCAATCTGCACATTTAAATGGGCGAATCTTATTAAAAACAGCAAAAATGAATTGTTGAATTATCAAGGATTGGCAACTTAATCTGTTATTTTTGGCCTCAACTATTTAACTTGACAATTTTCACAGTTCCTGTTTCAATATTTACGGCAGTTAGTTTTATTCCTGCCTGAAAAACTAACTGTTATTTTGAAGAGCATTGCTTTTCGTACCTTGTATTTATCATCCTGAGTAACGAAAGCGATGCTCTTTTTTTGCAAAAGAGCAGTCAGTTTGTTGTTTTATCTTTTATAAAAGTGCTACTGGTAAATCTAATCCTCTTTCATTTAGTCTTGTTAATTGTTCACGCCCAAGCTTAGTCAAAAAATCTTCTTTTAAGTTACTAGCTTCAGGTTTTTTACTTATACCTAAAAGTTTTAAAAGTTTATTTACCATGTTTATTTGAATTTTAACACACCTTGTCAATACTGTCAAACCTATAGCAAAAAAGAGTATTTAAATCGTATGTCCTGTAGTTTTAAGCATCGAAATTAGATTGTCAAATCAATCTAAACGAAATTAAATAAAACATGTGGATAACTCGTTGATAGATATTTTATCCCCAAAACCTTGTGGAAAAGCTTGTTACCCTTTAATTATTTATGTGATTTTTTCCGGAGTTGTTTTTATTGGTTTTAGAGGATTAACTTTGCTTGATAATTGGGGTGAAGAGGGTGCGAAGTGAAGGCTTATATTCGTAATTAGCAGTTGATTCGAATAAAACCTTAATAAAAGAAAGCTTTTTATCGAACCTTACCATTTTCTTTTTTTGACTACCTATATCACGTATTCTAATGAGAGTGTCATTAAGGTTGCCAAGTTCCTTATACATTCCAATTTTTACAAAAACTTGAGAAAGAACAAATGGGTAAGCAGTGTCCTTATTGAACTTAATTAAGTCTTTTGGTAGCCTTGTTTTAGCTATCATCGCAGTCTCAAATTTGAATGTTTCTCCTGTGATCAAATGCTTATAGATATCATCAAATAGCAGTGGGTAATTTGAACTCCCTATTTTACGATTTTTATCATTCACAAGAGTCGTTTGACAACCAACTGCGCCTGCTTTTAGGTTTGTTTCAAGGAATTTTACCTGCTTTGCAAGTCTAGTTCTGTCTGCGATGTTTGTTGCATCCATGAGAGCTAGGTATGATCCTTTTGAAAGACGTACTGCGCGGTTTAGGGTGCTTGCGAGGCCATATCTCTGAAGGTTATTATAAATTCTAAGTCTTTTGTCAATCTTCTTATATTTTCGAAGAATTTTGAGGCTATTATCTCCAAGATAGTCAACTACAGCTACAATTTCAAAATTTTGGTAAGTTTGATTGCTAAGGCTATTTAGGCAGGCCTCAAGATATGCCTCTGATTTATAAACAGGCAATATGACAGATATTAATGGTTTTGGGTTTGCTTTTATCATAGCTGGGAAGACTACTTATGAGGGCAGAATATGGTTGTATTTAGATAAATGTTATCAGATATTTTTAATCAAGTCAATTTTTACGACTCCTTCTTTCGTAAATATAAAGACCTAGCAGAACGATAATTGTTCCAACGCTTAGAATGTATCCTAAGTATTGTAAGTATTGGGGTAGGTAGACGATTATAGTTGAATTTGGATTTGTAGATTTTGGATCATAAATCCAACCATTTGCCCAGTTATTTACTAAAATATGATTATCAAGCTTTTTTCCGAAGATTACTGGAAACTGTTTTTTTAGCTTGTTATTTGATTTAACTTCATATGCTCTCCATCCTGAATCGAAGCTTTGATAATAAGTTAGAATTCGAGAATCTGTTTTTTTACTATTCTTGTTTATTAAAACTATTCCAGAAA
Organism: uncultured Gammaproteobacteria bacterium; assembly: GCA_964637955.1. Taxonomy (GTDB): domain Bacteria; phylum Patescibacteriota; class Microgenomatia; order Levybacterales; family UBA12049; genus 2-01-FULL-39-10-A. Next base: position 38,597 of record CAZWXQ010000006.1, read on the forward strand.
GGAAGTCATATGGAACTATATTTGATTTAATACTTTTTAATTCATTGACAGCTGTTTGATTGCCGATAGCAGTATTTTGAAAATGATATGAATATCCTGCGCCATATTCTTTCATTGGTGGTAGAAAAAGGTAATTTTTTTCAAAATTTTTATTTTTAGGCAACTTAATATCAATGTCAGCTTTTCGTGAGTCATGATTAATTACGGCAAATTGAAGCTGTCTTCCGGTAGTATTTTTACTTTCAATCTGAATTAGATATGAAGATCTTTGTGAGGCTCTATCAAGAATTATTGCATAGCAGCTTTCACTATTAAATGAAGTAAATTTGAGTGTTTTTTCATTTGTTGCTTCTTGTTTAAATATCGCATTCTTATCTTTTGGCTTTAAACAATCACCTGTTTTATGGTTTAGGAAAAATATGTCAGTGTTACTGTCATAATTATCTTGATCAATTTTATTGAATGTGATTTTAGCTTTACTGCCTATTATTTCAATGTTCGGTTGCTGGTCATAGAAATTTGGATCAAGCGGAGGAAGTAGGATGGGTGAGTTTTTAACATTCTCTGGTAAATTAGAATATAGAGAGATTGTTCTATCAGTTTCAGTTATTTCGATAGGGAATTCTAGAAGTCTTCGACTATCAAACAGTGATCTGAACAAATAGTAGTAGTCATATTCTTTGCTTTCATCTGTATAGTATTGACCTAGGTCATCAAATGCGTAATCCACATTATTATAAGAGTAGGTAGGGCCAATATTTTTAACTTCATTTAATGAATATGTATTTCTGAAATTTTGAGGACTACTTTTAAGATTTACTTTATAAATATAAATATCATTCGTTTTAGGATCATTGTCGGATAATGTCTTTACAAGAGTAAATTTTTTATTTGCTTTGAGATAATTTTTAAGCTCAGTAACATATAAGAATTCATATGGATTTAAATATGGGGAAATATTATCATCGTAAATAATCCAATTGACTTGGTATTTTTCCATAATATTATCGATTTGATCAAATCTTTGAGAAAAAATAGCGTGCGTCATTTCCCAATAATAGTTTTCGTTGCCACGTCCCCAAACATCAAATGAGCGATCCATTACAGGTTGTTCGATTCCATACCATAAGAATCCAGATCCGCTATAGCCCCATTTGTAAACACTCCAGCCCCAATTCCATCCCTGTGGTAGATTGGCAATTCTTTCATTTTTATTTTGCTCTCCAAAATATTTAAATAAATCAAAATAAATAGTTGGAATGTTAATTTTAGTTCTTGAATAAAGTAGGTTTCCTGTAAATGTTGGGATTGAAACGAAAATTAATGAACAGAAAATTACTGCTGATGCAGCTAAGATAAGTAGTTTTTCTTTTTTGATTTTTATTTTATCTATCATTAAGCTAAGAAAAGCAGACACGCCAATTCCAAAAAGCACAGCGCAGAAAAATACAAAAGCTAATGAGAATTTAGTAAAGCTAATTCTAAACGCTTGTTTAAAAACAGGCAGATTTTGAAGAATTTCAGAGATCGAAGAGAATGGAAATGTGTTGGTTGCCAGAAATGTAAGGGAAAGTAAAAAGCCTATAAAAAAGAATGTAGAGTGTTTTGAATCACGTTTATATATAGATTTTATGCATCCAAGAAGAACAAATATAAATAGCCCAATTCCTATTAATTGAACAGGCTTTTTATTCATATGATTTTCCCAATGATCAAATACTTTAAACACAGTTCCATCCGGAACTATGTCAATCGCTTCTGATAAAAATCCTTTAAATTGAAAAATATTATCTAGGGTTCCATATTTTTTATTTTTTTCAAGAAAATCTTCAGTCGATGAAATGTTGTTGTATGAATTTAAATAAGTTCCGCTATTTTTAAAAGTGTAATATCCAACAGGGAAGAGCCAATAAGAATTAATTAGAATAGTTATGAAAAGAATTAATATTCCAGACTTAATGCTTTTTAGATCCCTATTATTTAAGAAATCCAAAAACAAGAATATGAGTAAAAGCATTATATAAACTAGGAATATTGGTGGTATAAATCCTTGAGTAGAAGTGATTAACGTAATTAGCGCGAAGATAAATAAATATTTTTTGTTTCTATTTTCAAGATACTTAATAAGGCTAAAGAATAGCCATGGCATTGCGGCATAATGAACTATAAAAGCTTCAAGTTGAATATAAAAATTTTGAATTGTTGCATAATTTAACATATAAAAAATTCCACCAAGAAGTGCTGATGCTTCACTTATGATTTGGTTTTTATTTGAAACGAGTTTTCTAACCAAATAAAATATTCCAACAGATCCTGCTAAGAGGCAAATAAAAGTAAAAATTGACCTAAGAAACATATCGGGAATTACGATCGACATTATGAATAGTATGATTGAGTGGGGAAGTGTTGCGCCGTATCCATGTCCACCGTAAGTTCCTACTCCCTGATTTGCTTGCCAAGTGGATGTTAAAGCTCGCGAAATATTTAGTCCGAAATTAAATTCAGGATGAAGATTATCCCAACCTGTATACCAAGTGGTTGAGAAATTTGTGACGAATATAGCAGCAAAGACTAAAACTAAAACCGTTAAATAGTAGTTTATTTTGGGCAATTTTAGTTTTCTCATATTCGGTTTTGAATTAGAGAATAGGCAGATTTAAGATTGAATGAAAACCTTGGCTTGTCATTTATTTCGAAAATATTTATATTTGCTTTTGCAATTAAATTTGTGCTGTTTCTTGTTTCACCGAGTGCAGTAGAGAAGTCAGTTAAAACTTTATTGAATGATTTTTCTTGTGATTTCAGAATTAAATTTCCAAATGACTGCGTATTAAAATTAAAAGCTAAGTCGCTAGTTTTTAATTCAAATTTATCCATCAAAATTTCTATATCATCATTTTTAAGCATCTTAGACATTTTACTACTTAATATAAAAGGTTTACCATATGTTATGGTATGAGAGAAGCATCCCGAGCCTCCAATAAGTCCTCTGTAAGGGAAGACAACGAGGTCTGCAGCTTGGAAATATGTAGGGATTTCTTCTTCCGGTACAAACCCTGTTACTTTTATTCCATTATCTTTGGATGCAGTATTTAGAAGTTCTTTGTAGAATTTTTGATAATACTTTTCATGCTTTAGAGAGTATGCTTCTCCACCTGCGATAACTAAGCGAATATTTTTATATTCTTTCTTTTCTCTTAATTTTTTAACGTTACTTATAATCCAGTCAGCACCTTTATAATAAGAAACAAAACCGAAATAAAGGATTACGAATTCATTTTCTTTTACTCCAATTTTTTCTTTTGATTCACTTACGGTTTCTTTAGTCGCGATTTTATCAAGCCAGAATCTATTTAGAACTATTTTTTCAGGATTTACATACTTGGTAAGTCTGTCATAAATAACCTCATCCATAACTACGAATTTATTTACAATTATTCCTAAACTTATATACATAGATTTTAATCCTAAGTTAAATATTTTTAATTTTAGAGATTTTTTACTTAGGCCAAAATGCTTTGCTATGAAATCAAGATTATTTACTACATTATGCGAGAAATAGGTTATATGTTTTCGAGTTAATTTTATGAGCACCATAAATGGAAGTAAGAGTGCGAAGTTTTTAATTCCACCGTTTACGAAGAATTCAGAATGAACTTGTACATATTTTACGTTATCAAATTTAAATAACCATTTTAAAATAATAGGGAAGAGAGAAGGATGTTTTTGGTCAAAAATTCTAAGTACCAAAATTCTTCCATTTGCATAAAGCTTTGGACTGTTGTCTCCCTGGACCTTTTCAGCAAAAACTACAAAGCGTTTATTATACTTTTTACTAATAGGTTCTATTAAAGTCTTGGTATACCACGCGATACCATAATTCTTTTCACCCTTTCTTCTCGATTCGGGATAATCAGAAATTACAATAATAGTATCTTTATTATTAAAATCTTTGATAAATTCCATATTTATTAACAAGTGCCTTTCTCTTCGATCTCCCTAAATTAGAGTGATCCAAGAGAAAGGTGAACAGGAAGGTGGGTAGCATACAGCTACAAAGTTGCGTCGTTGGACGCAGCTCCACTAACTGGATCGCCTGTAGGTTTCTACACAATCGCCGCTAATTTTGGCAACTATGTCTATTCCTACTGGGAAACCAGCCTTTCTCAGGTATTGTGCAGAACATGCACATTCTCTGCTTGCGCAGCTAGGTCAGATACCTCCAACCTTTTCCTTACCTCCCAGAGGTAAGAGGGCGTACGCCGAACGGCGTACTCTAAACCCTCTCCCTCGGAGACGGCGTGCTCAGCTTTCGCGGAGCGGTCTACAGGACTGCGGAGCCCAGGCGGAAGCGACGTCGTCGCTTTTGTCTCCGTCCTGGATGTCCCAGTTCTGGGAAGTCAGCTTCGATCGCTCGGAGCTGTCCAAGTGCAGTAGCGCACCCGCAAGGCCATCGTCGTAGAGACGACCGCCGTTAGGTGCTTCAGGCACGCCGCCGTACTGGTTGACCAGCGCGGAGAACGTGTAGCACTTGGAGGTTGGCGTCCAGCCACCCATCTTGAGGGGGAGACACCACGAGGGTGCGAAGATCGACTTGACGGTCGAGTTCGCTCCCTGGATGCCCCAGTCCTTCTTGTCGAGGATGGCCTTCTGGGCTTGGGTCACGTGGACCACGGCACCGATGATCGGCTTGTTGCCGGACTTCTTCCGGATCAGGCCGAAATCGGTGTTCAGGGCGTCCTCCTCGATGCCGAACTGGTTGTCCACCTTCTGGATGGTCAAGCAAGTCCGGGCTTTCGTTACCGAGGGGGTCCAGCCGCCGGTGGCGAGAGGGGCGCACCTGTTCGGGGTCCAAATGGAGCGTACGCGGCCTTCGCCTTGCACGAGCCATCCGGCATCCGAGAGGTCTTCTCTCTGGTCCTTGGTCAGGGAGACGACGACGCCTGCGCGCTGTCTTTTCCCGTTGTAGAGAACCCCGTTCTTCGCGGAGCCTCGCTGGACGTTGATCTGGATGCCGTAGAGGCGGTCCAGGGTGTTGAGGCTGAGGCACGAGGCCGCAGTCGCAACGTTGTCGGAACCCACGAGGGGAACCGAAGGGCTGACGCCGATCAGGCCGAGGGCCATGAACAGCGCTGCTACCAGGGTGATGAGCCGCGTTCGGCGCATCGGATCCTCCTTTCGAGGAGTGGGTGGTCATAAGACCCCAACCGGAACGATCCCTCAGGACCGAAGAACGGTATTCAGGTCTAGACCGGTGGTCTAGGACAGCGGACGGCAGCTCTCGGGCGACCACAGCGTGACGGTCTGGCCCTTGTTGGCCGAAGCGACCGACGCAGTGTTGAGATGCATCGTCCAGCCGGGGAGTGCCGAGTACCTCTGGTTCAGCCTGAGCTGAGCGCCAGCGAGGTCGCCCTCGTTGTACTGCCAGTTGATCTTGTCCTCCGGCGTGTTCGTGAGAGCCGCGAGATCGTCGGTCGTCAGACAGACATCCTCGGGATCCTCGCTGCCGGTGGTGCCAGGATCGACTGGATCGGGATCGGGGCCCGTGGCCGCACCGGTCATGCCGGAGTTGGCGTGGACGTTCCCGATCTCGGGCTGCACGCATGCGAAGGGCGTGCTGAGTTCGCTCCAGGAGAACCCGGACGCCCACACGGTGACTTCGCCCTTGGCGATGACGTTCGTGTACTGCGTGGAGCCCTGGCCGTCGGAATCGACGAGATGCTCATGGTAGCCCTTGAGCTTCTTCGTGATCCGGCCGGGATCGTTGGTCGTGACCACGTTGGGCCAGATGACCACGATGTTCTTGCCGTCGACCTGGAGGCCGGCGACGTAGTTGACGTCGACGATGCGGTCGCCGTCAAGGTCAAGGGAGTCTTCCTCGGGCTGGCGAGCCTGGAACTTGACCGCGTCTGCGGTGAAGCCGGCTGCGTCGAACCACGCCTTCCAACCGTCGTTGTGGAAGTACGGGTCCAGCTCCGCGAGGAACTGCTGGTGGATCGCGAGCGCGGGTGCGCCTGCGCATTCACCGTTCGGGTTGCCGGGCTCGGGCGAGGCGTCGACGGGGCACAGGAAGATGTTCCCGTTGCTGTCGGCGTTCGCGTAGTCCGGGCACTGATCGATGCTGTTGTCCCAGCAGTCGCCGTCCCGATCGTTGTCGGTGCGAGTGCCAGGCTTGCAGCCATCGAGGATCGCGGACTTGCCGTCGTCGTCACCGAGGTTGTCGATGAACCCGCCGGCAGCCGCCGCGAAGTTGCTCATGAGGTTCCCGCCGTGCTGCGGCAGGTTGCTCCCGTTGATCGGGACCAGCAGTGCCCCCACGATGAGAGCGCTGGTCAGGATGATGGCGAGAGCCACGGCGAGGGTCTCGAGGACCTTCGCGATGGACTTCGACCAGTTGGGGCGCGTGCGCTGCACGGGCTGCAGGTTGCCCTGCGCCATACCGGGCACGGTAGCCCAGCTTGCCTGGTTCGTCATGGGAGAGAGTCTCCTTGTTGTGTGCGAGTGGATGCGTCCGACTCGGTTGATGGGGTGGGTAGCCCTGGGTTTTGATTCCCTGGACACCTCCTTGGTTGGAGAGCTTCTTGACGACCTTTCTTTCGTCTGGATTGGTTGGGTTGGCCGATTGACTGGGTAGAGAGCTGAATAGACGTGATGTCCACTCATCTCTTAAGTTAAGCCCATTCGAGGCAACGATTTCTAGCACTGTTGCTAGCACGTATCGCCTGAACTTAACTCATAACTAACCCCCAGAACTCGCGCAGCATATGAATTTTCAATTTAAAATTTTCAATTTTCAATGAATTTTCATTTGTTTAATTTTTAAATTTTAAACATTTGGATTTCATTTGAAATTTGAAATTAAAAATTAATAATTCTTGTGCATGGCACAAGTTGTGGGGAATAGCTATAAAGTTAAGCTAATCAACCAACTAAAAAATTGATAATTAGAAATTCCTGTTCACCTTGTTAACGTACTAATCTTCGCAGAAACCTTATTTTTGTAATTGCTTACAAGTAAGATCTACTCGAAGTGCAATTTATTCTTCTGTCCTTAAGGATAAAGAAGAATGTTGCAAAAATTCGCCCTGCAGAGCAGGACCTTGCTGTTTATAAAAGAGCCCGCAAATGGGCAATTTATAAAAAGCTCGCGTATTATATTACATATTATAGGCCTTTGTCAAGTTGGCTTGGTAGGGATAGGGAAGGGGTATAGTGTTATAGCAAATTTGTATAAAAAATCTGGACATATCATTAATTGTCCAATTACTATTATATATGCTATAGGACACTGTATGTTGTTTAGTTTGGTATGAAGTTTAAGCTATCAAAACAGCTGAAAACTAGCTAAAAAGCACTCTAGCCTCAGGTCAAGGTAGAGAAAGGGAATAAGCTATTTATTTAGTTTCGATCTGAGGCTAAAAGGTGAGATATTAGCCTCAATCAGAAAATACGAAAAAAATACGAACGATATGACTAAATTGTGAAAATTGAGGCTGGAAGTATGTTTTGAGGCTATTTCAAGCCTGGAATTTGGTTGCATTTAGCCTCGGCTTATTAGATACTTATAATTAGATATGGAAAAAGATAGAGTAATACTTGAGATCAAGACTTCGAGAGTAAGTGAAGAGACGACTGAGTCTATGGTTCAATTTTTAGCTTCGCTTACTGGGCTTCGGAAGCGGTTTATGCTCATGTGGAAGCTGGGGCATCCAATTAGCCTCGAGATAGCCATGTTTAACCAGACTATTCACTTCTACGTAACATGCCCAGCTTCACTAAAGACATTTATAGAAGGCCAGCTTACAGCCGCATATCACAGATCACTTATTGTAAATACAAAAGACTATATGCCTGAGATTCTTACCAATAAATCAACACTTGCTACGGGGCAAATGAAGCTTAGTTCAAGCTATCTCTATCCACTTAAAGTCTACAGTGAATTTAAGGATGTGGACCCATTGGCTTCACTTCTTTCATCTCTTTCAAAGGCCCAACCAAATGACAGAATAGTTATTCAATATCTTTTAAATCCTGTTGGATCGAGTTGGCATAAAAGTGGAGAACGCCAAATGAATAGAAAGACTAAAGACGCTGCTGGAGTAGAGCATGCCAATCCTCAAGCAAAAATTATCGGAGAAAAAATTGCGTATCATGGATTTAAGACTGCTGTAAGAATAGCAGTAAATTCTTCATCCTATGAAAGAAGTAGGTCCTTGATGTATGAAGTTGCGAATAGTTTTTCTTCGTTTAATAACCCGGGAGGAAATTCTTTGTCATATAAAAAACTTTATCTTTGGCAGAAAAATAGATTTATAAAAGCGATAAACAGGAGGAGTAAAAGGTTCGCGCCCTCAACTCAGATTTTAAATATAGAAGAAATTGCGACACTTTTCCATTTTCCTACAGAACAACTTTCTAAAGTTCATTCTATTTCATGGCATAAGGTAGTTCTTTCAGAGCCGCCTGAAAATTTACCTATTGCTGAGGGTCTCTCAGAAGAAGAGAAAGCAGATCTTAATTTCTTCGCTTCCACGGAATTTAAAAATAAACAGACTACTTTCGGAATTAAATCTAAGGACAGAAGAAGACATGTTTATATCATCGGAAAAACTGGAGCAGGAAAGTCTACTCTCATTGCGAATATGGCTATAAATGATATGAGAAACAAAAGAGGATTTTGCATCATTGATCCGCATGGAGATTTGTGCCAGGTCTTACTAGATTACATTCCAAGCTACAGAGTAAATGACGTAATTTATTTGGATCCTGCGGATCGAGAGAGATCATTTGCGATAAATCCACTTGAAATAAGTGAGCCGCATCAAAGGGAGCTAGTAGTTTCAGGAATTGTATCGATTTTCAATAAACTTTACGGCCATTCTTGGGGTCCGAGGCTCGAATATATACTTAGAAATACCTTGATGAGTGTAATCGATATGCCGGATGCGACACTTCTTATGGTGCCTGAAATGCTTTCAAATGATGCATTCCGAGCAAAAGTGGTAGCAAATTTAACAGATCCTGTTCTAAAAAGTTTCTGGGAAAACGAATTCGCCAATTACACAGATAAACTTAAGGCAGAATCTATAATGCCAATCCAAAATAAAGTCGGGCAGTTCGTAAGTAGTACTGTTATTCGAAATATAATTAAGAGTCCTAAGTCCACAATTGATCTTCAAAAAGTAATGGATGAAGGTAAGATTGTTTTAGTTAATTTGTCACAAGGACAGCTAGGGGAGGATAACGCAGCACTTCTTGGCGCAATGCTTATTACCAAGATTCAGTTGGCTGCTATGAATAGAGTAACTCAAAAGGAAGAGGATAGGCGAGACTTTTATCTTTATGTTGATGAGTTCCAGAACTTCGCCACGTCATCATTTGTTAAAATATTGTCCGAGGCTCGCAAGTATAGATTGAATCTTATATTGGCTAATCAATATATAGCTCAGGTGCCTGAGGATGTCAGGTCTGCGATTTTCGGAAATGCCGGAACTATGATGTCATTCCTTATCGGAGCTGAAGATGCACCTTTTATGGCGAAAGAATTTAGTGAGAGGTTTGAAGAAAAAGATCTATTGTCTCTAGGAAACTACCAGACTATCTTAAAGCTTGCAATCGATAACATAAGTCAGTCTCCATTCCTGGCTCAGACTCTGCCTTTGCCGCGATCTGTTACTCAGAATAGGGAAAAGGCGATTCGCTCTTCAAGAGAGAGGTATACGAGACCGATATAAATTATTATTCTTTTCTCCGAGAAAAGAATCAAAAGCTCTCGTCAGTTCTTGATTTGTGCTTTCAAGTATTTGCTCATTTATCGGGTGATTTCACCCCCTCCTCAACAAGTTTGTGAGGAATCCCCCTGATAATTCGCTCATGCTTTCATGCACAATTCTGCGAAATTGACGAAATTTAATATTAGTATTTCTGGAATTGGGTATAAAAAAAGCGCCCGCAGGCGCTTTGATTCGCTTAGAACGAACTTACTTGCTTCTTCTTCTGAGGAATAATCCACCAACTGCTGCTGGAATAAGTCCAATTAAAGCTAGTGATTCTGCTCCTGTTGAAGGAGTTTGAGTCATTTTAGGTGCAGGCATAACTGGAAGTCCACCTTTAGTTGTAGTTGTTTGTTCTATGCAGAATTGTGAATTATCACGACTTTCGTCTTTACCGAAAGTAACAGATGCTTGGTTAACTACGCAAACAGTGTTTTGAGTGTTTGGAAGTGAACCTGCTCCTTTAACTTTAGCAACAATTATAAATCGCTTTGTTTCGTTTGAGTTAATATTTTCAATTTTATATGTAAGTTTGTTGCTATTTGAATCAAAAGTACCAGGTCCAGAAACAAATTCTACATAATTAGGTAAGTAATCAGTAAATGTTACTTCATCTAATTTAGAACTTCCAGTGTTTGTAACGCTAAGTTGGAATTTAATTGTTTGTCCAGGAGCATATTTTGGATCATTGATTGTAAGATTATCAACATAAACCTCTACATTGCCTTTAGTTTTTGTAGGATGTAATACTTTTTTATCTAGAACAAACTTATTTGAAGTTTCACAAGTTTCTCCACCACCATAAATTGGCTGACAATCAATTGTTCCATATCCGCCATTTGAAGTAGCAAAAGCATTGCCAGTGAAGGCGATAAACGCGAAAGCTGTTAATGCAAATATTAATTTTCTCATAAATAAAATTTAAAAAAGCAATACGTTTTTATGTATTGCTAGATTTATAAACGGCATTCTAACACACATTATAGGACATGTCAAGTAATTAATAAAGTTGATTAATAGTTGGAAAATCTCAAATATCAAATGTAGATTTCAATTTATAATATATATAGTAGGAAAGAAACCATTACTATAATATAGAACTAAAAAGGGGATTAAGGATTTTTTTGATGGAAATTGTTTCTCTTTTTATTTTATGTAGATTGTTTTGTTTGTTGATGTCTATAGAATGAATTGATTTTGTTGATTTTATGCACTTGCATTTTAATTACCTTTCGCGGAAATTGTAATTAAAGTACTGCGGGCTGAAGATACTTTCTTGCACTTGTCTCGCCTTACTTCGTAATTGCTCACTAAGTACTGCGTGGTGAAGTTCAATTGTATCTCCTTGCCCTTTAACTACGTTAAAGGACTGCGAAGTAAGTTTGCAAACTTACTTCTTGACAACAAATAGGTCCATATGATGTAATACAACTACTTCAGCCGCGGGGCGGCAACTTTAAATTCCAGTTTTAATATTTTCCCAATGATATATTTCAGTTGGGATCAAGCTTTATGCTTTAACAATTTTCAATGGTAATTATCTGCCAGTATTTTTAATTTAAATTTTATATGCCAGTAAAGAAAAAAACACCAAAAGAAGAAGAGGATATAGTATTAGAGCCTTCATCTTCCGAAGATAAATCGGAAAAATCAGAGGAGGCTAGTAATGCTGTGGATTTGGTAGGAACTGCTAGTGAGGAAGTCAAAGAGCCAGAGGTAAAAGAATTAGAATCTCAAGAGCCAATGACTGCTCCTCAATCAATTCAGGCTGAACCTGCACAGTCACAGTATTCAGCGCCTGCATCAAATGGATACTCCAATTTTAGAGAGCCAAGAATAGAGCAAGCTTATGAAGTATCAGGATATTTAGATATCCAGCCAGAAGGTCATGGATTCTTAAGACCTAAATTTATTCCTTCACATAAAGATATCTATATTTCTCAATCTCAAATTAGACGCTTTATGCTTAGAAGTGGAGATTTGATTGAAGGATTGGGTCGTCCTCCAAAAGACACAGAACGTTATTTTGGACTACTTAAAGTGGAAAAAGTAAATGGAAATCCAGCAGATCAATCAATAATGAGAGATTATTTTGATGATCTCACAGCAGTTTATCCAAAAAAGCAGGTAGTTTTAACGACAGGTAAAATGCCACTTTCAACAAGAATTATTGATCTTATGGCTCCAATTGGATTTGGACAAAGAGCAATGATCGTTTCTCCACCTAAGGCTGGAAAAACAACTATTCTTAAGGAGATCGCAGCAGGAATCTCACAGAATTTCCCACAAGCTCATCTTATGGCAGCTCTTGTAGGAGAAAGACCAGAAGAAGTAACTGATATCGCAAGCTCTGTAAAAGGTGATGTAATAGCTTCAAATTTTGATGAACCACCTGAGAATCAGACTAGAGTGGCTGAGATTACTCTTGAGCGTGCAAAGAGATTGGTTGAGTCAGGTAAAGATGTTGTTATTCTCTTAGATTCAATTACTCGTCTTGCAAGAGCATATAACTTGGCAGTAGCTCCATCCGGAAGAACTTTATCAGGGGGATTTGATCCTGCAGCTCTTTGGCCTGCAAAGAAATTCTTTGGAGCAGCAAGAAATTGTCAGGAAGGTGGATCTCTAACTATTATCGGTACTGCGCTTGTAGATACAGGCTCTAGGATGGATGATCTTATCTATGAAGAGTTTAAAGGAACAGGAAATTCAGAAATTCATCTTGATAGAAGACTAGCCGAGAAGAGAATCTTCCCAGCGATTGATGTTGAGAGAAGTGGAACACGTCAAGAGGAATTGATTTTATCACCAGAACAGCTTAAAAAGACAGTTACTTTAAGACGGATGCTTGGAATGCTTGGAGATGGGGGAGAAGCGACAGCGAGTTTAATTGAGCAGCTTCAGAAAAAAGAATCAAATGATGAATTCCTCGATTCATTAGGAAAAGGATAGAGCTTTTGTATCATCCCAAATTTATTTCGGGATCTAGTTGCTGAAACAAGTTCAGCATGACAAGAGAATTTTGTTTGACTCATATCTTTTGTTTTGTTAAAATTTTAGATTAGTATGTTCAAAAACTTACTGAAAAAGAACCCTCTCCTTGCCAAGAACCCAATTGATCGTTTTATTCTTCATTTCTCCCAATTTAGTGCATTTTTCTCTCTTTATCTTAAGCATAAGATTGTATTTTTTTCTCGCCACTTTGAAAAGAACAAGAATCGATTAGTGAAATTTTTTATGATGAAAAGAGGCCGATATGCAAGACCTTTTTTGCACATCTCAGCGATGGGAGTTCTCGTAGTTGGAATAATACTTTCGCCTTTGATAGGTGAGAGTTATCCTATTTTTTCTCAGGGAAATAATTCATCCGCCCAAGCCCAAGCTCCTCAGGAGTCAATAATCGTTGGAGATAATGTATTTTCGACCAGTGTGTCTCAGAAGCCTCGTGACAAAATTATTACTTACACAGTCCAAAAAGGAGATACTCTTTCAACGGTTGCTAGAAAGTTCGGTATTTCAGTTGAGACTCTCCAGTGGGAAAATGATTTAAACGGAGAAAATATTTCAGTGGGAGATGATCTTCGAATTCTTCCCGTAACTGGAATTGCATATAAAGTTTCACAAGGAGAGACTATCTATTCAATTGCAAAAAAACTTGATACTGAGCCTCAGAAGATCGTCGATTTCCCATTCAATGATTTTGAAAACCCTGAAACTTTCTCATTGGCTTCAGGCCAAATCCTTATCGTGCCTGACGGAGTTAAGCCTTCAGAGCAGCCTACATATGTAAGACCAAGACAGCCAATTTACGTTCAGGGACCAGCTTCTGTTAGTGGATCTGGATTTGCATGGCCACTTAGAGGTGGTGTTAGTCAGTATCCCTCCTGGTATCATATGGCGCTTGATATAACCTCAGATGTAGGAACTCCAATAGTGGCAGCCACAAACGGAACAGTTTCAAATGTTATAACTGGAACATATGATGGGGGATATGGAAATAATGTCTATATAAGTAACGGTGGAGGAGTTCAAACGCACTATGCTCATATGTCTCAGGTTTATGTTAGCCCAGGTCAGAGTGTAACTGCTGGTAAGACAGTGGTTGGAACAGTTGGACTTACCGGAAGAACAACCGGACCTCATTTGCATTTTGAAGTAATCCAAAATGGTGTTCTTGTTAATCCGCTTGGCTATTTACAATAAAAATCCTTTGGAAGTTGGTTTAATATTTCTAATATTGAAGGAAGTCATGTGAATTTTGGGCTCATAGCTCAGCTGGTAGAGCGCTTCTATGGCATAGAAGAGGTCAGGGGTTCGAATCCCCTTGGGTCCACATTTTTCAACGATAATATATTTATGGAGATTTTATCTAAGCTTGATTAAAAATATCAGCAAAAGCTGGCATCGCAATTTTTTGTAATATTTCTAATTCCTTCATTTTATGATTTATTTGAGCTTGAGTAATTCTAGTTTTCTGTAAATTGTGATTTTCCTCTGCTTTCTGCTCTAAAATTTCGATTTCATCTTTGCTCAAATTTCTGTTTCTGACAGAAGATAATTGACTTGCATCCATTGTAAAGAATAAATCAGTTTGTACCATGTCGTTAAATCCGGTTCTCGGATCTGTACTTGTACTTACATCACTATTTGTTGCAAATCTTCTATCTTCAAGGAGTAAATAACAATTTGCAAATAACTTATCTCCGTCCTCAACTAATTGTTTTATTAATACTCTTCTTACTATACCTTCAGGTGAGGTGGCATATCTTATATCTCCAGCTTCAGGCGGTGCTTCTTCTTCAGGGTATTTAAATTCAGGGTATTCAATTCTTTCAGTAGGTTGTCTGCCCATTTTAACAAGCTGTTCAGAAGGAACAACTAATGGAATAATTTCACCAGGTCTTCTTCTGCTGTATTTTCGATTAAATTCAATACTTTTCTCCTGATTTTTAGGTGTAAAACCGTTTTTCCATCTAAGTAAGTTGTAAACAAATGTATCTCTTGAATAATTAGTTTCTAGTCTAGGTTCAGTACCTATCCATTGATTACTGGATAGAAAACCTTCCATATCTGTTCTTGGTTTTCCAAATAAGAATTCTCCTGTCCTTTCTCTGTGTTGCAATAAAATTTGAGTCCAATCTGCTATGTTTCCGATAACAACATCTATTTCATCGGAGTCAATTGGGAGTCCTTCTAAATATGTAATTGCTAAACTATTACGATTTCTATCCCTGCTGCCTTTTCCATAGAATTTTGTAGGAAGAATTCTACTTGTGCTTACAGGACGACGAGTGCTTAAGCGACCTGTAGAATTTTTTGTTATGTCATAAATTAGGTCCAAATCTAAGGCAACTTCAGAATGCATAGAAGGTAAATCAAATGAATTATTGAGAACTGGACCTTTTGTGGTTAATCCTTCACCTCTTAAGTCATTTACAGATTTGCTTTGAAGTTCAAATATCATGAACCCGGCTTCCTCTAAAGCTTTTCTTGCTTCAGGGGTGAAGCGGGTTATTCCATCGCCTTTTATTTCCTGAGCTCCAATATCTTGCGTGTCGGTAACTGGTAATATATCAATTTCTCTTTCCATAATTTTGACTTCTTATTTAGAAGTTTGTATACTATAAACTATGACGCAACGTCAAAGTCAAGGCAAAGTTTTAGATGATTCAGGCACAAATCTTATAAGTATCAGAGAATTTGCTCAAATTTGTCGTACTACTCCAAGAACTATAAGGTTTTATGATCAAAAAGAATTATTAAAACCCAGGTACATTGATAAATGGACAAGTTATAGATATTACGATGTAGAGCAGGTAAAAGACTTTCTTATGATTAAATTTATGCAGAATTTCCATATCCCTCTTTCTCAAATAAAACTAAATTTACAAATAAAATCAAATGACTCGTATTTAAAAGAACGTTTAGTTGGTTTAAGAAATGAAATAGAGGAGAGTAAAAAAGAAATTGAATTCTTAGAGAAAATTCACACATTGTTCTTTGATGATAAAAATATTAAAAATATATTTAAGAAAGAGGAAATTGGGCCATTTTATTTGTTTGGTTGTAGGTTTGAAAAAACTTCTTATGATCTGATCGATAAGCATAGGGAAAATGTGAGACAGGAAGCAGGAAAGCAGGGTATTAAATTCAATAAAGATCTTGTCGTATATTTAGATTCGAAGTTTAAGCCAAAAAATACTAGTATCGAAGTTTATGTAATTTGCGAAAAAGATTATTCAAGTAATAAATTTTTAGCTGAAAATTATATATATAAGTTTTTTAATAAAACTAAAGCTTTAACGTATGATTACCAAGGTCCTGAAATATATTTCATCATAATTTATCAGAGATTATTTTATTTACTTAATAAGATTAAGATTAAGATGAATGATAATAATTTTGAAATTTATGAAGGTGCAGGGGAAAAGAGTTCAATTTATGCTTTTGAAGCAAAATTAATTTTTCCTGTAGGCTAGTGTATTTACAATTATTGCTTTTTAAAAGTTTTTACTATATACTGCAATTGGTGCCCATGGAAACTTCATAAGTTCTCTGGGGAAAGAAAATGTTGTTCTCAGAGAATACCTCAGATACATACTATATCATCTCAAATCGAGAGTTTTTGTTTTGTTTTCAAAATAGAAACTTGTAGAAAAATACTCGTTTTCCCAATTAATGGGATATTGCGAGGAAAGTGAGCCCAGTGCTTAGATCAAAGATCTAAGTATAAGTAACTCTAAAGCTCACTCTGTTCGCTAAAGAGTTACTAATACTAAAGTATAAGATTTTACTAATCTTTTTCTTCGAAAAAGAAAGCAAATCTAAAAAGGAGGTGAAAAATTAATTTTCAATTTTAATTTTCAATTTTCAATTAATTTTGAATTTTGAATTTTAAATTTTAAATTCGAAAATATGGCATTTCAAGATCAAACATTAACATGTAGAGATTGCGGACAGCCTTTCGTATGGACAGCGTCAGAACAGGAATTTTACCAATCAAAAGGATTTCAAAATTCTCCAGTAAGATGTCCAAAAGATAGAGCTGCTAAAAAAGCGAGAATGGATGGTGGAGGACGAGGTGGTCCAAGACAAATGTATGAAATAACCTGCTCAAATTGTGGCAGAAAAGATTCAGTTCCATTCCAGCCAAGAGGAGATAGACCAGTACTTTGTGGAGATTGTTTCAGGAAGCAAAAAGATGGTGCTCCTATGAACGCAGACAGAAATAATCATTCAGACAATAATGACACTGTTGAAGCTCCAATGGAAGAAACTCCAATGGAAGAAGAGCAGCCAAAATCTGAATAGTTATTTTCAAAATAACAACTATATTTTCCCGCATCTTTGATTTGATAGTTTTATATCAGGTCAAATTAAAAAAAGATGCGGGATTTTTAGTGGCTTAAAATAGGACAATTCTATTTAGGTATTAGGAAAATTAGATTAATTTACTATCTAGCTGGGGAAGGAGATACGCTTGGTCTTGCTGATGGTGAAGGTGTAAGGCTTGTTGTTGGGCCTGGAATTTTAACAGGTGGATTTTGTTCTGGAAGTTGAGCTTGTGGTTGATTTACTTGAAGATCACCTTGATTAACTGAAGGCTGCGTGTTTGCTTGCTGACTATTTGCTGCTTTTTGTTGAAGAGCAGCAATCTCTTTATCAATTACGTCAACACTAGCTTTATCTTTAATTACTAATTGTCTTACTGTTTGATATTGTGTAAGTGCTCCTTGGAAGTCTCCTTTTTGCTCTAAAGCATGACCTAAATTATAGTATGCGTTAGCAAAGTCTGGTTTTAGGCTGGCAGCATATTGGAATTGTCTGATTGCATTATCCCATTGACCCAATTGATAGTAAATTCCACCATAATTTATGTATTCTTGAGGGTTATTTGGATCAAGAATGATCGCCTGTTGGTTTGCGAGTAATGCAAATTGATCTGCATTTTGACCAAATCCGATGAGTGCTCTATAAATAGATGAAAGATTCTGCCAGTTAACTGATGTTTGAGGAGAAACTGTGCTTGCATTTCTGCCACTATTTATAGCTTGTTGGATAAGTTGATATATTGTTTGTTGTTGTTCTTGGGTAGGTTGTGTGCCTTGAGGGATACTTAAAGCCAAGTTGTTAGCTATAGCAAGGTTAATTTGAGAGAATATTCTGTGATATCCATCCCTTTGTGGGAACATTCTGATAGCGTCTGTTTGATATTTGTATGTATTCTGAGCATCGTTCTTTGAAGCGTAGATGAGTGATTTTTGGAATAAGTAGTCTGAAGCTAAGAATCTCACGCTAACTATGCCTATTACGAATGTGAATACCCCAACTAGTACTGCAAATGCGACTGGAAGTAAGTTAGAGTGTTCTGAGCTTGTTCTTGAGTTTGGATCAGTAAGTGCAAATACGCCTTGTCTAAGTGTAACTAATCTTAAATCTACATCAAAGAAGTTTGAATTGTGATGTTCTCCAAATCCTCGACTTACACTATATAAAGCTAATATTACGAAGAATAACATTATTGAAGAATATGAGAAAGGAAGTATGAAAGCTAGTACTACTGCCAAGATTAAAGGAGTAAATAATGGTTTAGTTCTGAATATTTTATAGATTAAGAATAAGAATGACAGAATGCCAAGAAGTCCTGTTGTAGCTATTAATTCAAGCGCGAATGTAGATGATCTTAAGAATGATAGATTCCAAAGGGCTTCACTTGCGTTAAATGTTGCTGGCTTGAATCTGGTGAAGTCAGTTAAGAATGTGCCTAGGCCTGATCCCATTAAGAAGCCTTGAACCACACGGCCATTATCCTGAGATATTGCTGCGAATGCTGTTTGAAAACCTGTTTGATATGGTAAGATAACTGGCTTTTGAAGAGTAAACATGGCAATTGCTGTAATAACTACACCTAAAAGAAGTACGAAAGCTCCTCCTACAAAGATTAAGCTACCTTTCTCTGCTACGGCTTTCTTTTTGAGAGCTGGAAGAGCCATGTAAAGAGCCATAGCTAAAATGAGAACTAAGTACATTAGTTGATCGAAGAGTGATCCAAATGTAGTGAAAGTCTGAACTTTAGCAAATGAAAATGGAAGCAAATAGATCTTTAGGTATGAAAGAAGAGTAATAGCTGAAACTAAAATTCCTCCACCAATCAACATTCCCAGCAGAAACTTGAAATCTTGCTGTTTCTTAGCCGTGTTGGTGATTATGAAGAAGAATAGTGCTGCGAACATGAAGGGAACAAATGTAATAAGAGAATCAAATCTGTTTACTGCAAATACGCTTGAAAGGAGAGCTGCTAATATTAATAGTACTATTGGAAGATCAAATGGGGTTCTTCTGAGCCTTACGTTCTTGGTAAGAATTCCTCTAGCTGCCATTAAAACCAAGCCTGAAATTACTACAAAAGCAATACCTGCTTGTTTTGGAATTAGATATGCATCTGTTGTAATAGATGCTACTAGAACAGGAAATAAAAGTAAATAAATACCTTGTATTACTACAGAAGCTTTATCTAATTGATGGGCATGTTTGTTTCTGTTTTCCATGTATCTAATAACTGTAATTTAGCAAAAGTATAATGTCAAGCATAAATAATTAGTAATAACTATATCAATTTATAAGAATCCAATTAAAAGGAACTGATTTCTCAATTGCTTTAGATAACCCAACGGAAAACGATTCTCCAGGGACTTGTCTCAGTAGATATACGCTCTGATTTGGGATGCTAGTTCTTGGAGTGATATATATTAGTGAATCCTTGGTGACTAAAGGATTTCTGATAGTTAGTTCATTTTTATAAGGCATTATGTCTGCAGTTCCTGCTGATCCTGTGGCTATTACCTCAGTTTCGCTTACGGCCAAGGCTTTATGTATAAAGCTAAGATTTAGCTTATTAAAAGTCCCTGATCCTGAAGCTTCTACGTCACCCTTATAATTAAATGTTAATACTGCTGAGCCCGTGCCAGTTTTAAATTCAATTTTGGACTCGTTTATATCATCAGATTTAAAGTCAAATATAAGATCACGACCGGGGATTGGAGCAATTATATTTGCCAAAAGTTCGCCATTAACCTGCGCATTTTTAGCAAAGTATGCGTTTCCTCCTACTTTTAGATTTCCTTCAGTATCAAATTCTACAAGGCCTCCTGCGATGGAGACACCTCCTTGTCTTAAGGGTTGAAGTTCAAGGTTTCCTCCGAGAACATTTATGCTTCTTCCAGCAATTGAAAGCTGTGCGCCTACGAATAGTCTCTCGGCAATATTTGCTTCATAGAAGCTGGTTTGACCCCATGAAACGAGACTTTCCGTAAAGGTTCCTGAGCTTGCGCTAAATCCGGCAATATCATTTGAGCCATTAGCAGATGCCAAGTTTGTAGTAGAAGCGGATTCACTACTATTATAATAGTAGTTATTAGAAATATAAGTGTTACTTGCTGAAGAAGAGGATAGGTTAATTCCTTGAAGCTTGGCCAAGGCTTCTTCAGAAAGATCTAGTTGGTCAGCTATGATTTTGTCTGCTCTAAGGGTTCCTGAAATGCTCGCATCGTTTGTTTGTAATGAGTTTGAGGCTAGATTGCCTGAGAAGCTGGCATTTCCTTCTGCGTCAATTGAAGCTATGGCTGAATTTGAGGCATTAAAGACTTCAACCTTTGAAGACTTATCGCTTGTCGGCAATTTGATTACAAGTTTTTCTCCAGACTTAGGCTTGATAATATCTGACTCAATGATAGGTGAGGAAAGTGCGATTTGTTTTTGGCCAACTCTCTCGTCGACTATACTATATATATAGTCCCTAATATTTTTCCCTGCAATTGTAATATCTTCACTAGCGATTGCCAGTGTATCAACTGAAAGATTTTCAATGTGGGCTACTATTATATATGCGCTACTTACCGTCAGTCTTCCGAGCTCTAGATATCCAGCTTTTATGTTGGCTGCGAAAAGATCTGAAAATGCCTCAACTTTAGTTATTGGTAGATCATCATAGGTTATTCCGAAGCCGTTTTCTTGATTTGGAGTAATATTGAGTGAATCTGCGCGAGTAATGAATTTTTCACTACTATTATAAGTAGCTTTCACAAATATCATTACTCCATCCTGATTTTCATCCCAATCTTCAAGTGCTTGGCCTATGACTGGTCCAGGATCTGTTGCTCTCATTATTTTTCCGGGAGTACTTGATGACGTTACATAGTCACCTTGAAAAATTTTGCCATTTTCATTGCTTGCCTTAACGATGATTCTTCCGCTAAGCGCAACAGGAACTTGTTTTTGTTCTCTGTATTGATTTCCATTAAAGCCTCCGAGTAAAAGGCCAGGAGCTGTTGATATTGCTCCAATTGCGCGTGGGTCATAAGGAGTTGAGCTTCTTTTCACAAAAACACCTCTTTGAGGATCCATAGTTACGACTTCGCCTGCTGTTAAGCTGGTGTCATATGTTGGATAATTCTCAGCCACATCATAAACACTGGTAGCCGTGGAGGATGAGTAGATTACCCCTTCAGAATTATTGTCATTGTTACAATCCGAATCACTTCCAACACAGAGTCCACCACCTGAGATTTGAACTTTTGACTCGGGGTTAACTGTTCCTATCCCAACATTACCACCATTTCCATTATTTGACATGACTATTAGATTGCCTGCAATTGTCGCTGTCGGGAGGTTAGTGCTAACATTTATGATCCCAAATTTGGCGGAAGAGGTGGAATTTCCCCCAACTAAGAAGTCATTTGTAGAATTACTCAAAAAAACCGATCCGAGCGATTGGTTAAGGTTTGAGTTTTGTGATCCCGATGAGCAAGGTGCCCAAGTTGGTGAGGATCCATTTGAAATAAGACATAATCCGCTTGCTCCAATTGAAAGTCTGTTTAATCCATTTGAATTATTAGCATAGAGCATATCACCTGAATTGTAACTTGTGATTCCAGTTCCGCCAAAATTTACGCCAAGTGAATTATTCACGCTCCATATGCCTTGATTAATTACTGGTACGCCAGTGGAGGAGGAAGTGTTTAGTCCAGTTCCTCCATAAGTGTTTGTGATAAGTCCAGCTTTCCATGATCCGGTATTTATGGTTCCATTTGTAATGCCAAGTCCATTAATGTTTCCAGAGGTTAAAATATTTCCACCGTTATCAACTAAGAATTTTGTTATCGCTCCAGTCGATGCAATTATAAGATCCCCGGTCGAGTTTTGGTTAATACTTAAAATAGCTTGTCTCCCAGAGGTTCCATTTACGAGAAGCATATCTTCGACTAAAACTGCTCCTTGTACCAGAGAATCGCTGTTTGATGTATTTTTAATTCCTTTTCGTATGTCAATCGAACCTGAGCCATCTGGTGAGAGAATTATGTCGCCATTGGTTTGCGACGTCGTAGAGAGAACTAGTGTTTTTCCTGAGATAGTAAAAGTTCCACCGGTTGCTTGAAAAGTCGGACTAGCATTTCCACCAATAGTCAAATTTCCAGATGAGTTTAAGGAGAGTAGAACATTTGAAGTCTCTGAAGAGCTAGTAATTGGTTCAAGCCCTTGAACTGTTTCTGAGTTTTGAGAATATGCAACAGTGGCGATTGGTTGTCTAGGAGTTAGTTCTTTTGTTTCATCGACTGTTATTCCCAAAAAGAGGGAAGGATTCTCGGAGAAAAGATTTTGAGGGATTGGTGTGTTTTTCCCCAAAACTACATTAAAAATTCCATCAGCATTTGGAGTAGCCGGAATTACTTCTTGCCAAAGAAGAGCAGAGCCAGATGCTACTGCGTTTTTATAAAGCCCCATTCTTAGATTTGTTTCATAATTTATAGCTTGTCCACTGGCGTCTGTTATTCTTCCTTGGAAAGTAAGCACTCTTGAAGCAGTTGAAGGATTAGAGCCTAATACTGATAGACTTTTTTGATTTACTGAATTTACTCTTGATAAAAGTAGGTATGAAAATAAAATCACGGTCAGCATAAGAAGAGAAAGGTGAAAATAGGAAACAAATGTATATGAATGATATCTTTTGTACCAATTTGGTCTTGAATATCTACTAATGTGGATGATTTTTTTATGAACGGGCATTCCTTCGGTTGAAATGCTTGAAGGAGAATAGGTAGATTTAGATATGTTTTTGACTGAAAAATTATTTTGAGTATTAGCAAATGTATTAAATGTTGATTTTGCGTTTTGTTCAAAGACTGGTTTTCCCTTAGCGATCCAAATAGCCTTATCAGCTTGAGATAAAGCGGCAGCAAAAGGGGTAACCAGTAGAGTTTCTGCCGCTAATTTTAGGCCTATATTTGATTTTTGGGCTATTCTAACCGGGGGAATACTAGAATATTTGATATCCTTTGATACATTTTCTTCAGTTAAATTTGGGGTAAAAGCGGGTATTATTAATTTATCGTCTAGCCTCGATTCGTTTAGCACTTGAATATTTGATCTGATAAGTTCGTGCTCAGTCGCCCAATTTGAGTATCTTCGCAGAGATGAAAGCTTTCTATTAACAGAAGCAGGGGAGAGAAGTAGTGAATTTAGAAGATAATTTTTAAATTCATTTATTGAATTATTATTTACATTATTTAAGGCTAAGCTAGCTTTGCTGTTAGCATTTGGAGCGTCTATTATGCTAGCCTCAAGCCAGTTTTTGTACTGTTTTAAGTCTATGATATAGTTTTTTATAGTAAGATTAGATGCCTTTTCTGTGTATAGATAATTTTTAAATTCTCTTATTCTCCACGTGTCTTGATCAATTTCACGATCAATTTCAATTTTAGCCTCAAATGGAGATTGTGAAACAATGCCTTGAGAATGAAGGAACGTAAAAAATTTACGAAGACTTGAGATGTTTCTTTCAACTGAGGACGCGGAATAGATTGAAAGTGAGGCTAATTTGAAGCTTTCTATTAATTCATAATTAATTTCGAGCGGATTAAAGCCCATATTAAATTGCTTTTCATACCATTTAGTAAACCTATTCACATCTGATACATAGTTTTTCACGGTAACTTTTGAAGCTGGGTGGCTTTGATTGAGTAAATAGTCTCGAAATTGTTCAGATAAGTTCATATTTATGATTCCCGAAATAAAGTATTAAAAATGCTCTTTTAGCCTTGAGATTATACGGATTATACTGATTATTCTTGTGTAATAAATTAATTACTGTTATACAATAAGAATAGTGTAGCTTTGTGCCTGAAGTCAAGAACCTGGAGTAGTGTGAAATGATATATTTAGTTATAATTAGGTAGAATAAATAACGATTTTTAAAGTTTTGTGAAAAGTAATTCTTTGTGTAAATTCAGCTTTGGACTGTGAAAAACTTAATTTTCCACAGAATAATATCTAAATTTTCATGCTTGGCGGTTGGTTTGTCATTTTTGGCGAAGAAGAGTGGTATGTGCTAGCTTTCTGACGTTTTTATTTAGCCTCAATTGCAAATTCCTTATCAGTAGCATGTCTCGCACTGCTAAATTTTCAAGTTATTATGTGTTTATTTACGCGTTAAATAAGCCTGTATGCCACCTTTAATATGTTTGCTAATGCCTTAGTGGTGATTTAGTTTGGTTTTAGCTTCGTTATCCAAGTTATTATACCAAGATTTAATTTACTTTATTCTGTTTTTTAACTTTGCAGCTCTTATAAGCCAAGTAAGTATAGTTATCAGAGAAACTGTAACTAGTAGACCTTTTACTGGCAATGCGAAAAATACTTTTGATTCGTGTAGTAGGGGGCCATTTTCAGAAATTGCCACATTAAGATCAGCCTTATATATTCCTAGAAGAAAGTTTTCATTCCAGGCTAACTTGCCGTTTGAGTTAGCTATAATTCTGCTCGAGTTTTCTAGTATCGTGGTTGGTTCAATTTCGACATTTCCTACAGTTTGGCCAAACATGTTTTTTATGACTAAATTTCCTTTTGAAGTAACAAAATGCTTGCTGGTATTACTTATTTCTAATTCAGCTTCAACTGGACCATTTGAAACAAATCGGGGTATGGTAAATTTGGAAATAGCTCCGGTTGATTTATCATCTGATCCAACAGTAAGAAGAAGATTTACGCCTAAGCCTGCTTTATTCAAAACTATATTTGTCTTAGCTTCGCCAGAAGCTGTTTGAGATAAGAAAATAGCTGTGAAATAATAATCTCTTTGTTCAACTTCATCAGTAACCGGGATCATTAGCAAGAGATTTTTCCTTTGAAAAGGTGGCACTGTGAGCTCGCTTAAGGGTTTTCCCTGGTCTGATATAGTTACTTTTTCAAAGAAAGATTTATATTCTTCTGAGAGTTCTGGATCAAAATTAGGTTCTCCGCTAAAATCAGAATTAGCCTTGAATGGGCGAAGAAAGATATTGTAAGTTATATTTTGATCCGATGAATTATAAATATTTATCGGAGCTTTCACGACAGAAGGTGAGCTTGCGCGAATCTTAATTACGCTTGGGTTTACGCTTGTGGAAAAATTTTGAGCACTAGCGTTTTGTGCAAATGTAGTTAAAAGCATAAGCGCAATTAGAAGTATAATTTTCAATTTTAAATTTTTAATTTTCATTCAATTATTAAATTTTAAAACATTTAGATTTCATTAATAATTTTAAATTAGTAATTTTAAATTATTATTAGCAAAGCTAATAACTAGGAATAGCTATGAAAGTAACTGTATTTGAATAGGGGCCTCGAGGCTGAGATGAGGAAACATTCACTTTGTAAGTAATCGAAGCTTCCTGGCCTAAGCTAGAGCTCTCAGAGAGCATGGTGGTTGGAGTCTCATCTTTTGATGCATCTGAGAATTGTTTGAAATAATTTTCTCTATCAAAGCTAGTGTCATTTTCCACGCAGCTAGATTTACTAGAATCACATCTATATCCAAATCCATAAGTAAGAGTGCTGTCCCATTTGTCTGAAGTATAATCTGTGCATTTTCCATTATCACAAGTCGTGTCTGGGATTTTCACGCCTTTTTTAGCTTCGGTTAATTCATGATTTTCAATTCCTGTAACTTTATAGCCAGCCTTATTCATGTTTTTAACTTTCAAAATATTGCTTCTGGTCACTGGATTGGTTGGGGAAAGTGAGCCGAAATCGATATTAGTGCTTGAAATAGAAAAACTGAATGGGTTATTTTCTGGAGAATAGTTTTTTCCCAAATCAACTTTATAGTTCACGCCTGAAAGCTCATTACCCGTATTAGATGTGTCTATATCGATATTATTTGATGTAGTCGGGTCTGCAAAAGAATTGATGTTTTCAATCTGAACTTTATACATCGAATTCTGAGATGACTGGGCACGAACCAAAGGCATAGAAATAAACAAATAAGCAAATAAACAAATAAGCAAATAAATTTTTAATTTTAAATTTTTAATTTTCATTGAAATATTAATTCAAAATTTACAAATAATAATTTTCCGTTAATTAAATCGTAGCACAAAAGTAATATAACCTGCCATGAAGTCAGTTTCGCTGCAATTTAAAGACCTATAGTTTGACATTTACCTTAAAATATGGTAGGATATAGATCGCTTTTTGAGGCTAAATTAGCCATTTGCGGTTAAAATTAGCATCATTAAGTTTATTTATTCTGAGAGGTTAATTTTTCTCAGATCTGGTCGCTTAAAGCGGCCTCGCACCTTAACAGATTGTCTAGTAGCTTCTATCTGAATTTATTCAGATTTAGAACTACTTGATGCCGATACTTAATGTATCGGTATGGAATGAAAATTATAAATTATTGCTCATGTAAAGTGAGGACAATGGTTTAGTTATTAGTAAAAATAGCTGATCTTTTGTCCTTACTTTGCTTTGGCCGCAAGGTCACATAGAAGAGTTCGCTCGACTATGAGAGCAGAAAGCAGAGAAAGAACATGTCTGAGGAGCAGAAAGCATGCAAGCAGAAAACTCAGACAAGCTGGAGCACAGGCATGTCACTTCTTAGTGTTCGCCAGAACAGCGAGCTTGAGTTCGCTCGAGCCGTGAGGAAGATCCTGGAAAAGGCCATCAAGGAGAAGGTGACGATCACCCGCATCGTCAACGATCCCGAGTGGGTCATCCGGATCATCCGTGTCGATCAAGAGGGGGGGGTTTCCTCCGTCAGGTTCGAGGCGGTCTTCTACTCCGTGAGTCCTTTCGCCTACGACAACAGGTACTTCAAGTACCTCAGCCTAGTCATCACGGATGACAATGGCTTCGGGGGCTCAGCGGAGTTCAAGTTCACTGACGATCAGATGTTCGTGACAGTTGGCTCATTGTGGCCGTCCACGCATCCGATCCAGCTGAACCTGACGTTCGACGACGACAATTTCCGCTAGGCCATAGGGGCGAAAAGGGGAGTCTGCTCTCTCTCCTCAGCTCCGGGTACGGAACTCTTAGTGAGGTATCGCGTGTGCAGAACGCTACCGATAATATCGTCAAGCTCGCGCGCTTCTTGAGGCGGTTATCCGTCTTGGCTTCGCAGTTCTGACGATCGGACGTGGTCTTCGTGCAGCCTACAAGCTGCTCGGCAAACTTTAGCTCGAAAGGAGCGGAAGGTGAAGAAGCCTCAGAATCCGAAGAGGATCCTGGTTCGCAGTTGGCCTAGGCCTCCTGGTCTCATTAGGCCATGGGTAGATCCCAGGATCGCTCCCAGCACCGGCAAGCAGAAGAAGTCTGTTGTCATCAAGTTCTGAAAGGAGCAGATTAGGGCAAGTAGCTCAATTCATTCCGCAATCATCCTAAGGGGAAATTCAGCCCTATGGATACAACTCGTGCTCTAAAAGGCATGGGTGAAACTGCACAGGTACTGGGACGAAAGTCTTGGAAATAGAGACTAGATCTGGCGATCTTAAGGTTGTGCTGCATCGCTGCACCCCCTCGAGTTCTCCTCATTTTTTCTCCTTAACACCTGTGTTTTTTCATGCCCATTTATAGTCATTAGTTAATAGGTATTAGATATTAGGCAATAGATTTAAAGCTAGTCACTAGTATCTAGTAACTAATAACTCAGGAGTGCTATACTTCAAGTATAATTTTCAATTTTAAATTCTCAATTTTCAATCAAGCTCAAAATTTTAAAATTAAAAATTAATACATTTATATTTCAATGAAAATTAAAAACTCTAAATTAAAAATTAATTCACGCTATTTTCCGCACAAAATTGAGGCTAAATGGCAAGAGAAATGGGCGAGTGATAAGATTTATGAGTTCAAATCTGATTCCTCAAAAGAAAAATATTATAACCTAGTAGAGCTTCCTTATCCTTCAGGAGATCTTCACTTAGGACATTGGTTTGCTTTTGTTCCGCCGGATGCTCACGCGCGATACATGCGTATGAATGGTAAAAATGTTCTATTTCCGAATGGGTTTGATGCATTTGGATTACCTGCTGAGAATGCTGCAATAAAACGTGATATCCATCCCAAAGATTGGACTATGAAAAACATCGAAACTATGAGGGGACAATTTGAAACCATGGGAACTATGATTGACTGGACTCACACCACTAAAACGTGTCTTCCAGATTATTACCGCTGGAATCAGTGGATTTTCTTAAAGATGTTTGAAAAGGGCATTGCATACAGAGGAAAAGCGCTATCAAACTGGTGCCCAAAGGATCAAACTGTATTAGCTAACGAGCATATTGAGAGTGGAAAATGCTGGAGATGTGGAGAAGTTGTTGAGCAAAAAGAAGTAGAGCAGTGGTTCTTGAAGATCACAGATTTTGCCGATAAACTTCTTTGGGAGAATACTGATGAAAAGATCAGTAATGGAGTTGATTGGCCAAAAAGTGTCCGAGAAGCTCAGAATAATTGGATTGGAAGAAAAGATGGTATAAAGATTAAGCACGAGGTCGTAGGAACAGATCTTTCATTTGAAACTTTTTCAGCTTTTCCTGCATGGTTATGGGCAGATTCATTCATAGTCATTGCTCCCGAACATCCACTGGTTAAAGAGCTTGTAAAAGGAACAGATAGCGAAAAAGAAGTTTTGGAATTTGTAGATGAAATGTCAAAGGAAACTGAGCTGGAAAGAAAAGAGACTACAGAAAAAAAAGGTGTTTTCACAGGAAGATATGCAAAGGATCCATTTGGCGGTAAAGATATGCCTATTTGGCTTGCAAATTTTGCATTGCTAAATTTTGGGACAGGTATAATTAGATGCTCTAGCCATGATCCAAGAGATTTTGAGTTTGCCACAAAGTATAAATTAGATCTTAAAGAGGTAGTAGATAGATATAATGATCAGCCCGCAAATGCTCACGACAATAAAGGTGTTCTTAAAGATTCAGGGCCATTTAGCGGTCGAAAAGTTAGCGAAGTAAGAGAAGAGGTGCTAGATTGGATTGAAAAAGAAGGAATTGGCGTTAGATTTGTAAATTATCATCTTCATGATTGGTCTATTTCAAGACAGCGCTATTGGGGAACACCTGTGCCAATTATTCATTGTGAAAAAGATGGAGATGTGCCAGTACCATTTGATCAGCTTCCGGTTGAGATTCCTTACGAAGTAGATTATACACCACAGGGAAAGCCTCCTTTGGCATCAGCGGAAGATTGGTTAAATGTTGAGTGTCCTGTTTGTCACGGGCCGGCTAAGAGGGATGCCGAGACTTTAGACACTTTCTTTGATTCTGCTTGGTACTATTATCGTTACGTTTCGCCTCATTTTGAGGAAGGACCGTTTGATAGCGAGCTTGTCAAAGCGAGCATGCCTGTAAATGTGTATTTTGGCGGAGGAGAACACACTCTTGGTCACACGCTGTACGCGCGCTTTTTCACAAAGTTCTTTAAGGAGTTAGGATTAGTAGATTTTGATGAGTTTGCGCTGAAGCGAGTTCAACATGGAGTGATTCTAGGGCCTGACGGAAACCGCATGAGTAAATCAAAGGGAAATGTAGTAAATCCAGATGATGTAGTTCGTGAATACGGAGCAGACACCGTCCGTTTATATCTGTGCTTTATGATGCCTTATGAGGCTACAGCACCTTGGTCAGTAGGCGCAATCTCAGGTATATTTAGATTCCTCAAAAGAGTTTGGGATTTGCAAAATAGTTTGGGGGAAAATATTGAATTAAATTCAGAAGATGAGTATTGGTTAAATAAAACTGTTAAGAAGGTTGGAGAAGATCTTGAGGAGATACATTTTAATACCGCTGTTTCAACTCTCATGGAGTGGTTAAATTATTTATCCTCCAAGAAAGAGATCTCAAATCTTGAGTATAAAACATTTTTGAAGCTACTTGCTCCTTTTGCGCCACATATTACAGAAGAAATATGGAGCCAGATAGATGATGAATTTCCAGTAAGCTCTATTCATCTTGAATCATGGCCCGAGTTTAATCAGGCTAAGATAGTTCAAGATGAAGTAAATATTGCAGTACAGATAAATGGCAAAGTTCGTGGAGCGATAAAAGTAGAAAGCTCAAAAATTGAATCTCAATCAGATATAGAGGAGATTGTAAAAAATGATCAAAATATATCAAAATATCTAGGAGGACAACAAATTAAAAAAATAATTTATATAAAAGGAAAAATTATTAGCTTTGTTATTTAGGTTTTGAATAAAGTTTAGAATGACAAGGATATGGATCCTAAAGAGTATGTAGAGTTAGGGAAGCGCAATATTATTCCTATTAGCTTAGGCACATTAGGTATTCTTCTTTTAATCGGTGGTATTTTTCAAGCATATTCCTCGCGCTCAACTGAGCCTGATTTAGTTTTTGAAGAAAGTAAAGTCGAAGAGAAAAATACAGAGCTTGTGATTGATGTTTCGGGTGCAGTTATGAATCCTGGAGTCTATAAATTAGCTTCTGGGAGTAGGATGGTAGATGCATTGGCTTCCGCTGGAGGACTTTCCTCAGAAGCAGACCGAGACTATGTAGAAAAGAATATAAATTTGGCTGGAAAAGTCTCAGATGGATTAAAGATCTATATTCCAAGGGTAGGGGAAGATATTTTGGTTGAGGCTCAAAGTTCTGGTGGTTCGATTGGTAGTACTGGGGGTCAAGTGATAAATATAAATCTGGCTTCAAGTACAGATCTTGAGGCTCTTCCTGGGGTTGGAGAAGTGACTGCGCAGAAAATCATTGATGGTAGACCATACGCAAGCATAGATGAGCTTCAATCAAAAGATATAGTGGGTGACGCTACTTACGAGAAGATAAAAGATCAAATAGCCGCAAATTAGCTTTTTTTAGGTTCCTTGGTGTCTATTGGAATCATCATATATGTGGTTGTTCCTTTTCCTTCTTCTGATTCTACTCTTATGGTCCCTCCATGAGTTGTTATTATCCATTTTGTTATATATAGACCTAGACCAGAGCTTATTTTTTTAGTTTTATCGCTGTTATTAAGCTCTGCATATTTCTTAAATAAATCCTTTTGTTTTTCTTTTGGAATACCAATTCCATTGTCGCTAACTATAATTGTCGCATTTTGGCCTTGATGTTTTAAGAAAACCTTGATTAAGCCATTTTCATTTGTATATTTGAGGCTATTTGAAAGTAGGTTGTTTAATGCTTCTGTTATTCTTACTTTATCAAAGTAAAACTTAGGAAGACTTGTGACTATCTCTGAGGTAACAGTGATATTTTTATTTTTAGCTTCAGATTCAAATACTAAAAGCTGTTCTTTTACCAAGGCTCCAAGATCAGATAATTCCTTCTTTAGGTTCAGTTTGCCTTGGCTTACTTTTGCAGCATCAAGAATGGTCGAGATCTGAAATAGTACGTTATCGGATTGTTCAAGAATTAGTCCAAGCATGTCCTTTTCATCTGCGGGACTGAGTTTGCCAGATTTTATAAGAGATGCGCTGTTTTTTATAGCTACGACTGGGGCTCTCAAGTCATGTACCATGACCTGCGTCATCTCTTCTTGATTTGTGCGCCTGGGCAGAATTTCTACATCCTCACCTTTTTGTTTTTTACGATCAAGATAAAGCCACCATAATAAATAAATTGCTACGAGAAGTAATAATAGAGCTGAGAGTAGGAGCAGGGCAGTTGTATTCATGGTTCTTAAACCGGTTGGCCATCAACAGGAGCTTTAGGTTGAATAAGTTCCTGAATTTTAGTAGCTAAAAACTCTGGTGTTATTTGGTACTTTAATATATAGTCTACAGCTCCTGCATTAATAGCTTTTTCAATGAGTTCATTCTGACCAAAATTAGAGAGCATAGCTACTGGAATGTTTTGAGTAGCAGGGTCACTTTTAAGAGTGATAAGAACCTCATTTCCTTGAATGTCTGGAAGTACTTGATCAAGAAGCACAAGATCAGGTTGCTGTGTTTTTACTTTCGCTATGCCATCATTGCCGTTTGAAGCAGTGATAACTTCATATCCGTGTATCTTTAAAGAAGCAGAGAATACTTTTAATATTGCTTCGTCATCATCTACAAGTAGAATTCTCATAGTTAAGTTAAAAGTAACACCCTCACGCTCAAATTGCAATATGCAATATGAATTTGAGCGTGGAACTTTAGCTTTTAATTAATCGAATTTCGCTTGGCGTGGTGTTATGATTAGAATAAGCGGAGAAGTGCTATGTCTCCAAAATTTATCTATTTGATAGTAGCCTGTCTTTTTATTTTGCTATCTATAAGAATAGCTTTATTTTATTCTTCTGTCGAAAAATATCCTCCAGGCCAGATAATCAGTTGGCAAGCAAAAGTGCTAACACAGCCGAAGCTAAGCGTTCGTGGTCAGCAGTTTTCAGTATCTATGCCAAATTCGCAAAGAGTTTTGCTAAATTTGAAGCTAATTCCTCAGGTTTCGTATGGAGATAGTCTTTTGATAAGAGGTAAAGTGGATTATATAGAAGTCGGAGAAGGAGATTTGATCGCTTTTATGAATTATCCTGAGTTTAGGATAGTTGAGGTAGGCAGGGAAGGCAGTTTCATAATTAGAATTCGAGAACACATTATCAGCTTTTTTAATTCATCTCTTCCTCAAACATATTCATCTCTAATGCTTGGAATAGTTTTTGGCATAAAAGAGGAGATGCCTGCTGATTTTTACTTGGATCTTCAAAAAACAGGACTTATGCACGTAATAGCTGCATCCGGAATGAATATAACCATGCTTGGGGGATTTTTGAGTTTGATTTTTGCCATGTTTTTTAGACGACAAGTAGCACTTATTCTTACAATTCTTGGAATCATTCTTTATGCCGTGCTTGCAGGCCTTGAGCCGTCCATAGTCAGAGCTTCGATTATGGGTATTTTGGTTTTTCTAGCCCAGCTTACAGGGCGTCAGAATAGCAGTTTCCTGGCACTATTCTTTGCTGCTTTCTTAATGCTTATGCGAACGCCTAGTCTAATTCTTGATGTTGGATTTCAATTGTCGTTTTTAGCAACATTTGGTTTGGTTTATCTTAGGCCTATATTTGCATTTATTCCAGGCATTAAAAGGTTTTCAGAAAAGTCAGTAATTGTTGAAGATTTGACCACTACTTTAACAGCTCAGATTTCGACTTTGCCAATTCTTCTGGCCAATTTTGGAAGTTATAGTCTCTGGTCAATTCCAGTAAACGCGATTGTACTTTGGACAGTTCCAATACTAATGATAATAGGTGGAGCAGCTGCGATAATTTCTTTTCTGATTGAGCCTATGGCAAGAGTGGTATTATACTTTTCTGTACCATTTTTGCTTTATTTTACAAAAATCGTTGAGGTTTTTGGAAGTTTTCCAGGTCAGATAAATATAAAAAGCATGTCATTAATGATAATCTCAGGCTATTATTTAATAATTCTGGCAATAATTGTCTATTTTAGAAATAAAAAGTAATAGTTTGATATTGTCCTTATTCAATAGAATTCATGTATGAAGAAGGTATATTTTTTTATTTTCACAGCTTCTATTTCTCTATTAATTCTAATTATATTCGTATTATTTAGCTTCAATGATAAAAAGCTTCACATAATAATGTGTGATGTAGGGCAGGGTGATGGGATTTTGATTGATACCCCTGATAATGCCCAAATTCTAATAGATGGAGGTCCTGATAAGAGTGTTCTTGAATGCTTATCAAAGCATATGCCGTTTTGGGATAGAAGTATTGAGGCTATAATCCTTACTCATCCACACGCAGATCACTATTTTGGCCTGATAGATGTAATAGAGCGATATAAATTGAATGGGTTTTATACCGAAGCCGTAAAAACGAATTCTGAGGGTTTTGATTTGCTTGAAGCTAAATTAGCAAGTAAAAAAATGAGTGCTAAAGATTTGAGCGTAAACGATAATTTTAGAAATAAGTCTGGAGTAAATATAAAAATATTATGGCCGAAGCTAGAAAATTCTAAAGAAATAGATCAGAATAGCGCAGATATAGACCTAAATGGATTAAGCGTAGTAGCCTTGCTAACGTACGGGAATTTTTCAATGCTTCTTACAGGTGATGCTGGAGAAAATGTCATGAATCAATTAGAAAATGTGGCTGGCGATATCGATATATTAAAAGTCCCACATCATGGCTCCAGGACAGGAATGGATGATGGATTCCTAAAGTTGGTAAAGCCGGAAATAGCTTTGATCTCGGTTGGACAGAAGAATAAATATGGTCATCCAGCAAAGGAAAGTTTGGATCTACTCAAAAAGAACAATATTAAGATTTTTAGGACTGATAAGAACGGGACGATTGAGATTATATCTGAT
Source organism: uncultured Gammaproteobacteria bacterium (assembly GCA_964637955.1). GTDB lineage: Bacteria > Patescibacteriota > Microgenomatia > Levybacterales > UBA12049 > 2-01-FULL-39-10-A. Next base: position 72,975 of record CAZWXQ010000006.1, read on the forward strand.
GGGAGAAGCTATAAAGTTAAATCTTCAAAATAGGCCCCATAGTCGTTGACTATTAAATTTGCCTTGTGATAAAATTCATTCTTGTGTGCTTGATGCTAAAAGCTTCACTCTTCGGATTTGCCCGTAGAATTGAGGATTAGATAAAGTATGCAAATTTGGTTTCAAATTAAATATTGAAACTTCGTCCCGCGTTTATGCGTGGGTCTTTGTCTCTTGGACATCCGTCCTGGGACTCGTTCCACTTTAAAGAGTGGAGCATCGCACATTAAAATGTTATTAAGTAGTAGCTGTCTGATTTATTCAGATTTAGTTCTACTAATCCTACATATTTAAAATATGCAGGACAGAATTTTAACCTAGATGGGTACATCTTGATAATTAGCTTTTTGTTAATTATTAAAATGGACCCCTCTAGGTCCTCATCTATTTAACCTCATCCCATACTGAAGCTACGCGCTTCAGAATAAAAGTCAGGGGCATCGTCCACTGACAAAAGTCCATTTGGCCGTAGTGAGTCAGTCTTAAAGCTGACTTGTTGGCATCATCCGAAGGGTCAATAGACCCTCAAGGGGAGTTACATCCATGGGTTCTTCGGTCACTCCGATCCATTCTCGTGCGCTCAGCGCATGGGTCGTGTTCCGCGTCGAGGGCTCTGACAAGCCTTTGGTGGAGATCAAGGCGTACGGTTCCGACCACGCGACCCTGAAGGCTGACGCCATCCGCCAGATCAAGGCTTGCATCGAGAGCAAGCAGAAGTTCGAGCTTCTCGATGACGTGACGGTCTACCAAGACGTCATGGTCTGTGGGACGGTCCCGCCCGGCAACACGGAGTTCTGTCTCCTGGTTCGCTTCAGCGGCACCATCCACGACATCGTCGAGGCAGCCGGGCCCCAGCTCGAGAGGCTCTTCAAGCAGCTTCCGCAGCTCGCCGAGAAGGACGTCGATCCGCATCACCTGACGCTGCTTCGCAGGGTCATCGACAACGCGACCACCGTCGACGAGGCGCAGGCCTGGTTGACTGAGCGCCGTCTCGGCAACAAGGCGCGAACGCGCAAGCTGGCGACCGGTCGCTGATCCCTTCTGGCATCTGGCTGGACTCAACATCTGGCAAGTTGCCGAGTCCCATCGCACCGAAAGTGCGAGCTAGTTCACCCCGAAGGGAGTGAATTGGATGAAGACATCATTCCACCCGCCGAAGGATTTGCTGCGAGCCGCCAAGGCCAATTTCGTGGACTCTCGTGTTGTCCATCGAATCCGCGATCATTCGGTGAGAAAGTGCCCAAGGCACTGCAACATCGCCTGGTACACGGCGGCTCCACTCAGGCCTGGTGAAATCCCAGCCCAGGATCTGGCTCGCATGTCGCGAGACTACATGTCCAGATCTGGGTAGATCGGGGTTTGAGGTCGGCTGATCGTCCGGAAGCGCTTGAGCATGTGCTCGAGAACAGGGTTTCAGTCCCACAAGCGCCAAATCCGGTTTCGGAGAGGTAAAGTTGCCAAGGAGGTGACATAAATTCTGTAACAGAAAATGTGTGAGGTAGTGCTATGGACTCGAAAGAGTAAAAGAGGAGGACAAGGATGTTCTCGCCAAGCCAGAACTTTAGCGTTCTGACCCAGCGAGACTTTCTCGTTTCTTTTTCCCCATAGCACTACTATCGCACCCTTTATATAAAAAAATTATTTCTCTAATTTTCTTCTAAAATCATAAAATTAATAAAATATTTCCATACCATAATTCTCCGGATTAAAGACTTCCTTTGGTCGCCCTACATTTAATTTGGGCCTTCCTTTGGTCGAACATGCAATAATTTCCAGGACTCCATTCAGTAGCAAAATGAGCAAAAATCCCTAATTTTTTTCACAAAATCTTGGCAGGTGATATAGTTTGAATGCTAGCATTTAGGAAGCTAAAAGGTAGTAAATAATTCCAAAAAGGCGATGTGAAAAATTAAATATTTACAATATATGATTTATTATTTACCATTTTTGTTATTGTTAAATCGTAAATGATAAATGGTATATGATATTTATCTTTAGGCTTTTGAGACAGAGGTATTGACGCCTCTTAATCTTCCAATTTCTTCAAGTTTTTCATCTAGGCCGTCATCGTCAACAGTCTTTAAATCTACTTGCTCTTTGCTTGCTGCCATAAGTCCAGTAATTATTCTCCGAGCTTTTTCTGCATCCTTTTTCCAAAACCAATTTAGACTAATGAGGTTTTCTGTAAAGTTTACATCGACAATATGTAGTGTCGCAAAAATCGGAGCGGTTTCTACATAAACATCCGAAATATCTTTTACCGAAATTGAGTGAATTCTTTCAGAGAAAAAGAAAGGGCGGTGGATGAAAGTTATTTTTGCCGTGTCTATAACTACCTCTCCTGGGAGAAGGGGAACAATATTTTTAAATCTTGCAACCATTTTTTCTGACTTATTTAATAATCCGAAAAATTTAAAAGTATTTTTCCTGTGTTCTCTTACGGATTCCTTCATAGCTTCTTTTATTCCATCTTTTTGAGCTTCCTTTAGGTAATTTGGCAGTGGATCATTTTCAATTTGTTCGTCTGCATTTTTAACTGCTTTCAGTTCTATGGTCTCATCTCCTGTATTATCTGTAGTGGTTGATTTATTTTCGACGACTTCTAAAGCGGTATCTGATTTATTGCGAGATGATTTACCACCTTTTGATATAGTTTCTGAGTCACTAGATTTATCCTCTTGATCATAATGAGGAACCATGGGATCGATATGAATTTTTTGTCCAAACATAAACGAATTATGATCTGAAGCAATTAAGAAGAATTGTGAAATATGTATGAGTTTTGTCGGAAAAGATGATTAAAAGAAAAATGCATACAGGAAAGGTGAAAATAGGGTTTGGGGAGGGGGCTAAATGAGCCGTCATTACTACCGCACTTGGGTAGACTAGACAGGTCAATGCTCCTCCCATTCCCTTACGCCTTCCTGACGCTCTTGACCCGCAGGTCTAGTGCGCCTTCACCGCGTTAACGGCTCGGATGAGTCGTGCGTTCTTGGGGCCACCATCCATGCGAGTTCGCATGAAGAGGTCATAGACCGCACGGTCGTAGATCGTCCTGTCTAGAACGAGCTTGAACTTCTTCGAAGACACCATCGAGCCGGGATCTCTGTGCGTGTAAGGCCAGGTGGACAGTTCATCGTTCGTGAACCAGTTTGTTGGATCGATGAACTCGATCGGCGGGCACGCGTGGGCGTAGCCGTACCGAACGATGCGGTCGCTGGTCAACTTGTCCTTGATCGTGTCCAGGCAGTAGGTGTCCGGGTATCCGGTCAGGTAGATGGCGATCTCCTTCAGCGTTGCCGTCGGAGACAAGAAGGGCGGTACGCCCAACATGAACCAGCCACCAGGCCGATTGAACCAGAGGACGAGACCCTCGTTGGCTGCGTAGAACAGCTCACCGCGGGAATACCTGCGTGAGATGCCGGGGGCTCCGAGTACCGCGTTGCGGTAGTTGAAGACCAGGTTCGGCATCTCGTCCGGTGCGTACCACGACGCGAAGCAGAAGTTGGCATCGATGACGACGTTCTCGACCGTGACGGTCTTGAAGTCGCGCTTGATGCGCTTCTTCGGCTTGATCAGCGTGTCGCACAGCGCCGGATCGTCGTGGATGACCAGGATCGGATGGCCACTCGTCAGTGTCACCTTCTGGACACCTCTTGCCACGTGGGCGCGGATTGTGTCGTTGGGTGTGCTGGCGCTAGCCACAGAACCGACGATGAGGACCGCGGATGTCGCGATCAAGATCGAGGCTCCAAGCTTCCTGAGATTCACTGCGTTTCCTCCGAGTACTAGGCGATTCCTGAGACGGTTCGGCCTCGACATCAGTCGATGACGAACTCTTTCCTGTATGCGAATTGAAATGTGCTGTCGCGAGCATCTTTTTTCTCTGTCGATGTTTTCTCCAGATGAGCTTTGCAAAAAAGCGAGATTCTTTTGACGGCTGACATTATACCATAAAAAGTGTGACACATCAAAACTATAGGTCAATAATTCAAGGCTAAAATGTTATATGATACAATTTGTTTATGAAAATAAAAGAAGAGTTAGAAAAGAAGCTTTCAGAAATTGTTTCTGAGCTTGTAGGTCAAGAAATTGAAGCACAGGTTTCTATTCCAAACGACCTTTCTAAGGGAGATTTTACATCAAATATCGCCATGAGGCTTGCTGGAAAAATGGGGAGCCCAATGGAGGCAGGAGAGAAGATAGTCGAGAAACTTCGCGAGGATAAGGATTTATATTCCAAATTTACCAAGATCGAACTTGTGAACCCAGGATTTATAAATTTCTTTATTTCCCATGAATTAATATTTGATTCTGTTGCTAAAGCGTTGAAGGGATTTGAGAACGATGTAGCCAAGGCGAGCATAATTATGGAGTTTGGAGACCTCAATCCTTTTAAAGAGCCTCATATTGGGCACATCAGAAACTTTACTTTAGGTGAAGCTTTATCGAGACTGTTTGAATTTACTGGCAATAAGGTTTTTAGAGTAAATTATGAAGGTGATGTAGGTATGCATGTGGCTAAATCTATTTGGGGAATTAGAAAGTCTGGCGAGTTTGAAAAAGTATCAGGGGAAGATTTGGAAGCTCGAGCAAAATTTTTAGGTAAATGCTACGCCTCAGGCGCAAAGGCTTTTGAAGAAGATGAGGTTGCAAAGAAAGAAATTGTGGCTATAAATAAAAAGGTTTATGAAAAAGACCCAGAAATTATAGAGATTTGGGAAATTGGAAGAGCATGGAGCCTTGAGTATTTCGAAGGGCTTTATAAAAGGGTTGGAGTGAAATATGAAAATTATTATTTCGAGTCAGAAATTGCAGAGCAGGGGAAAAAGATCGTTTTGGAAAATCCTGATGTTTTTGAAAATGATAACGGGTCATATATTTTTCGGGGTGAAAAATTTGGATTACATACCAGAGTTTTTATAAACAGCGAGGGAAATCCTATTTATGAAGCGAAGGATTTGGGGTTGGCTTTTGCGAAAAATCGAGATTTTCCAAATGTCGATAAATCGATAATTATGACGGCAAATGAACAAGCTGATTACTTCAAAGTTTTGATAAAAGCGTTGGGAGAAGTGGATGAAAAAATCGCCGAAAAAACTGCTCATTTATCATATGGTTTTATAGATCTTAAGGAAGGGAAAATGTCGTCGAGAAGTGGAAATGTAGTGTCTGGTTTTTGGTTACTTGATGAAACAAAAAAAAGATTAAAAGAAGGGTTTAAAGAGGTCTCAGACGACGTCGCAGAAGATTTAGCTATCGGAGCAGTAAAATGGTCAATGCTTAAGTTTTCACGGGAATCTAACATTAAGTTCTCGATAGAAGAAAGCATTGATTTGGCAGGCAATTCAGGTCCGTATATTCAGTATACATACGCTCGAATTTCGTCAATTATTTCTAAATCCTCAAAAAGCGATATAGCCTCAATTTCCGTGAAAAATTACCCCCCAGAATTGCTAGCACTAGGCCGACTTGTTTGCCAATTTGAAAGTGTTGTAAAAACCGCTAAAGACCATTTTTCGCCAAACTTTTTAACAGAATATCTGTTTGTTCTCGCCCAAAACTTTAATGCGTTTTATGAAAAGGAAAAGATCATTGGGAGTGAAAATGAAAGTGAAAAATTGGCGGTAAGTTTGGCAGTAAAAAATGTAATAGGAAAGGGTTTGAATTTACTAGGAATTAATACCCCGGAGAAGATCTAGTTTGACTTCTAAATCTACAAGTCGTAGCATAAAATTATGCATAAACTTCGTTCGGAAAGAGGATTTTTCTTATCAGGAATTTTGCTTGGAGCAGGAGCGATACTGGTTATGGGGGTCATGTTTGTGATTGTTTTGAGAAGTTTTTTGTCCAGCCGCTCTCTAGCTTGGCGATCAGACTTTCAGAAAGGTTGTTCGTGGAAGTCCCCAGATGTATCGAATAAGAAATCTATCTGCGGTGAGCATATTTACCAATATGATTCTGGGGATAATCTTGTCAATATTGTTACGCATTCAGGTTATAACGATTTATATTCAATATCTAAGGATACAGGTAATTTGATTTGGAACACATCTGTTTTAAGTGCTTTTTATAAGCAAGATGGCTCAATTTATCCAAATAACAACAAGGATTCATTTAAATCTTTTAACAATAAAATTTACTTGTTCGGAATAAGTAGAGTAACCGCTTTAAGTTCAGACACAGGTGAGCAAATAAATTCGGTAATATTTCCATTTCATACAAGTTCAGATGCCGTATTGGAAGATGAAAAATTTCTAATCGTAAGTGATGAAGGAAAATTATATGAAATAGATCCAGAGACTTTATCATATAGTCAAAAGGGAGATTTGCCCTATTGGGATAAAGAGATCCCGAAAATGAAAGTGGATGGAAATATTATTTACTACATAGGTGATCCTAATCAAGATCAGCATTATGATAGTAAGTTTATGGCTTTTGATTTTGTAAACAAAAAATTGATTTGGGCAATTGATAATGTTCCTCAGGATTTAGGTGGGTCACCAATGGATGATAAATATATATATGTTTTTAGTAATGATCAAGTTTTTGCCTTAAATAAAGAAGCAGGTGAGTTAGCATGGTCAATACATGCAAATGAAAATAATCCTCGCATGAACAGTAATCCTATGCTCATAGCTCTTTCTAAAAACAATATAGTAGCTGCATTTGATGATAAAATAAACGTATTAGATAAATACTCCGGTAATGTTGTCAATTCATTTCCAGAGGACGGTGAAGTTGCTAGTGCATTAAAAATAGACAATGACATAATGTATATTTTATATATCAATTTAGATCATGCTTTCGATGGTGTGTCGAAAAGTTGGGTAGTGGCACAAGATATTAATACTGGAAAAGAAATAGCAAAATTCAGTTACGGTAAAACCGGTATTGATAGCATATTTTCAGACCCCATAATAGGTGATAGTTATATCTATGCGATATGCAGACGCCAGGCATGTGCATTTAAGAAGCCTCAGATAACTAATGAATAGCTACTAGTTTTAATTTAAATTTAAACATGCTAGAATTCTTTCATGAAATTTAATAAGAAAGTTCTTCCAAATGGCCTCACTGTAATTTCTGTCCCAATGCCCTCATTTGAATCTGCAACAGCTCTTATTATGGTTGGAGCAGGTAGTCGCTACGAAACTCATAAGAACAATGGTATTTCTCATTTCCTAGAGCACATGGCCTTTAAAGGGACCAAGACGCGCCCCACATATCTAGAAATTGCAGGCCTGATCGATGGAATTGGTGGCGAATTCAACGCATTTACCTCTAAGGAATACACTGGGTATTATGTTAAGGCTGGAAAAAATAATGTTGAGGTCATAACTGATCTTCTTTCAGATATGATTCAGAATTCACTTCTTGATTCAGCCGAGATTGAAAAGGAAAAAGGAGTAATAATTGAAGAAATCAATTTATATGAAGATACTCCAATGAGGCATATAGGTGATATTTTTGAAAGACTTCTTTACGGAGATACTCCGCTTGGCTGGGATACGGCAGGGGAAAAGGATATTATTAAGTCTCTGAAGCGTGAAGATTTTGTAGATTACATGAAATCACTATATAGCCCTGATAATATTACTATTATCTTCGCAGGTGGAATTGAGAGTAAGGCAGTTGAGAAGCTTGCTTTTAAATATTTGGGCACTCTTAAGAAATCAAAGACAGCAAAAGCACTTCCAATTAAAGAGGATCAGTCTAAGCCAGTTGCAGCTATAAAGCATAAGGTTACAGAGCAGGCTCATCTTGCTCTTGGAGTAAGAACTGTTTCTTTGGATTCACATGACAGATATCCGCTTTCAGTTTTAGCTTCAATTTTAGGTGGGGGAATGAGTTCTAGATTGTTCTCAGAGGTTCGTGAGAAAAGAGGACTTGCTTACTATGTACGAGCTTCATCTGATCATTATGCAGATGCAGGTTCATTAGTCGTTACAGCTGGAGTTGATCCTAAGAGAATATTTGAAGCCGTTGAAGTAATAATTGCCGAGTTAGCTAATCTTAGAGATGAGAAAAAGCCTATTTCTAAAGAAGAGCTAAGAAAAGCGAAAGAATATATTAAAGGGCACTTGGTTTTGGAACTTGAAGATAGTCGAAGTGTATCAATATACTACGCAACACAACAAATATTAGAAAAAGATATCGATAATCCAGAAGAAGTATTGAAAAAAGTTGACGCAGTGACAATAGATGATATATTGCGAGTTAGTAAAAAATATTTAGTAAGTAAAACTTTGAACTTTGCAGTAATTGGTAATTTTGGAAAAGATAAAAAGACTGAAGACGAAAATAAGAAAAAGTTTGAAAAACTCCTTAAGCTCTAAACTATCCTCATTCTAGGGGTTCCGATTCCAAGTTTTCTAGTATAGATTATTCCATTTCCCAGGTGAATTTCTTTTCCTTCTCTTAATCCATCAATCTGTCTTTTCATTTTTTCTGATAAGACAAAACCGGCTCTTTCAAAAATTGCTGAATAAGCAGAGTTAGAACTTACAGGAACAAATAGAAGATCATTTCCTCTTAAAAGACTTGGGTATTTAGCTTGAATTTCTCTAGCTGCTTTGATTTCTTGTATTTTTTCATTTTCATAACGCTGTTGAGTGCTCATTTCTGGAACTAAGTCATTAGTTGCTGTCAAATGTGCTTTAATAATTCCTCTTTGAAGTCTAGCGATTAGCAAATCTAGTCTACCTCTTCCTTCTGGAGATCTTAAATCTAATTCAGTTGAATATCCTTCTGCAGTAGTGAGGTCCGCGCTTGTAAAATCGGTGTGTCTGTCTGGAAATTTGAGAAATTCTAAAAATGCCTGATCATTAGTATGCAGAGTGAGCCTGCTAATTGTATCATAGGATTTAGCTATGCTTCCATCTGCTTGCATTCCAGTTACTTGATATGTTCCATCAGGGAGTCTAGTTGCAGATGTCCCGTGGTCAAGTTTAATCGCAGGATAAGTTAACAAAACGTCAGCAAGAGATCTTAAGTGTTGTGCTTGTGTTGATAAATCAATATCGACTCTAGGTGCTGGTTCAGGAAATCCTACTCCAGATTCAACGGGCGCTGCGGAACTTGGCATTAAGGCGCGATCTCTCTTTCCAAACAAAGCTGGTAATCTTGATAAAGATAATTCAGGTCTCATAGTAAGCGCGAATTATATCAAAATATATCAAAATGTCAAATTTGGGAAGTCAACGTGCATAAGATCTATTTCTTTTTAATGTTTAATGATAACTCATAGTTAACTATTTTGTTACAGTTTGTGCCGTTGCTTTTATTCCAAAAGAATTTGTATAGTGGAATGGCTAAAAGGATGTCGGCAGAAATAAAGCCAGGGCTTAATCCAGATCAATTAAGTGCGCAAAGTGAGGTTTTATTACCTGATGCGATCGTAAGACAAGAAATGATTTCTCCTCTTGAAGAAGAAGCTCCTCCTGAACATTGTGGAATTGTGGTAATAATTCCCAAAGAGCCCAAAAAGCTTCTTGATACGCTATACCTGGCGGGAAGTGGGGTTGCTCATAGAGGTTCAGATAATGGAGTTGGGTTATTATCGATTGGAGGAGATAAGCTTAAATTAATTCATGCTGAAGGAACTTATCAGCAGGCATTATCCGCCTCACTGACAAGCGAAACTACTTTAAATGGTAATGTCCATGTCCAAAGACTTAAGCGTGAAAGTATAATGGCTGGGCTTGATGAAGTTTCTGAGTTATCTGCAGTTCATGTAAGATATGGTACGGCTGGAGATTACTCCGTAGATAATGATCAGCCAAGTCTTGAAATTGCCTCTGATAATACTGAAGTAAGCGTTTCTCATAATGGTGAATATCCGGGTGCTGAAAAAATTAGAGCAAAAATTAGAGGTGAAGTTTCCCCAGAAGCAAGCGATACGATTTTAATCACAAAGCTGTTGGCGCAGGAAATCGGTTACGGTGCAGGGCAAGGAGTATCTCTTGGAGAAAATTGGGATCGGGCTTTTAAAAAAGTATTTGAGGAAAATCCTGGAGCCGCAGCCCAATTCACTTTTCTTAGAGATCCAAAAACTAATTATTGGAGAGCATATTTTTCTAGAGATATGGATGGAATTAGACCCATGATTGAGGGCAATACAGCCGAGGGAGATTTGATATTTGCCTCAGAAACTGTTGCTATGGATGAGATTGGTGGAAGTGTGGTTAGGTCACTAAGAGCAGGGGAGATCACAAGCGTTGATAGTAATGGGCAAAAAAATATCTTGAGAGAAGGTCAACTTGTTCAAAATTCATCAGGAATTCTTTCTCAAAAAGAAGTTGAGAGGCTTTGTGTAATGGAAAAGATCTATTTTGGTCGCCCTGATTCACTTGAGCCAAATCCTTTTACAGATCCTTCCGAATGGAGATCTTATGGACAGATAAGAGATTCAATTGGTGCGCGTCTTGCAGAGCTCTACGGTGATCAAGTTGACTTGGATTTTGTGGTAGGTGTTCCTAAATCAGGAATTCCATATGCGGAGGGTTTTTCTAGGCAATCACGCGTGCCTTATCAAGGGATAATTATTCACGATTTAAATATGAGAGTTTTTATGCAGGATCAGCATAGAAGTGCAATGCGAGCTCTTGCAAGAAGTAAATTTAAAATAGACAAAAGAGACATACTGAAAGGAGCAAGAGTGGGTGTCTTTGATGATACTTTGATTCGTGGAACTGAGGCTCCAGCTATAATTAATCTTCTTAAAGATGCAGGAGCATCACAGGTAGATTTATTTCTTGGATATACGCCATATAATCACACCTGTCATCTAGGAATGAGCACTAGAAATTATACTGAGCTTGCAGGACATAGATTGGGACTTGATCCTTATAATCCAGATACACAGGCTTTATCTAAAGAAATCGGTGCTCATAAAACATTTTTTCTTCCACCAGCAGACCTAATTGAATTAACTTCGCTTCCTGGGCATGAATTTAAGCGCCCTAATGATCCAACTGAGATAACTTTGGCAAATGACCAATGTGGAGGCTGTATTTTTGGCAACTATCCTGTGGATAAAGATGGGGAGCGGCAATCTGCAAGATCTTCATTAACAGTATTGGATAGAGCGGATTTCAGGAGGTTTAGAGACCCTAATTTTCCTGAGTTTGTTCACGCAAAATAGCTATTTACTATTTTCCGTTTTCCAATTACAATATGAATCTATGAACAGAAGCGTTGTAATAGTAAAGCCAGATGGAGTCCAAAGAGGACTTATCGGTGAAATCATCCACAGATTTGAAAGAAAAGGATTGAAATTAGTTGCATGCAAAATGATCGCGCTTGAAGATGCACTGCTTGAGCAGTGGTATGTTCATCATAAAGATAAGCCATTTTTCCCAGGCTTGAAGTCGTATATGCAATCATATCCAGTTGTAGCTATGGTTTGGGAGGGATATGAGGCTGTTCCAGCTATACGAGCTATGCTTGGTGTTACAAAGTCTCGAGAAGCAGCTCCAGGAACTATAAGAGGAGATTTCGGAATGAGTCAGCAATATAATCTCATTCATGCTTCAGAGAACAGTGAAGCTGCAGAAAAAGAAATTGGACTTATGTTTGATGATTCTGAAATTTTCGAATGGGAGAGAACAGAAGCAGAACACGTTTATCTCCCAGACGAGAAGTAGTTAATTTTCTTCAGGTTTTACGCTAGGCTTTAATTTCAGATTGTGATTTAAGACTCTTTCAATAACATTAACAGGCCATATGTTTGAGCCTTCAAATATGTCAGTATCACTTTCATCTGTAAAAATTCTTAAATTAGTTAACTCTGAATAAATAACAGCATTTTCCTCACTTATATCCCAGTTTTTATAATATTGCGGAGTTCTTGCCCAAAGAATAAGATTTAGGAGCGATTCTGTTTCTCTTGGTAAAGCCCACTGTGTAAGCATGTCATCTCTGTAATATGAATCATGACCTTGTTGTTGTTCAGAGTGAGATTTTTCTCTTCTTTCGTATCCTAGCTTTAAAGCTTCACCTAGCTCAACTATCTTATCCCAATACTCTGGCATAGACTGGGCTAATCTATTCCAATCGCTTGGAGAAAGTTCCTGAGGATTATAAACTTCATTATTTTCATCAAAAGGTATATAGCTTAAGACAATGTTCGCATCTCGTCCTCTTTTTTCGATGTATTCATCTTCGACATGCGGGGCATAGTAAACATCATAATCATGCTCTAGTCTGTTTTTTACTGGCATGTGTGGATATTACTTTTGTTTTTGTGTCTCGTCAACAGTGGTATTGTGTCTGATTTTTTTAAGATCTGAAATGCCAATTAAGAATAGAATTGATATGCAAAATTCAGTGACTAGGCAGTACTGGCAAAATTCTTTTATTACAGCTGCTTGGAGGAAGAGAAAATAGCTGGAGATAATCATGCCTGAAAAAACTAATAATAAATAAATTTTATATATTGATGTCTTAAAGCCAGAAAAAAGTAAAGTTGAGAGTGCCAAGGTCGTAGCATAAAATAATACTCCTACTAGAGAAACAGGGATGCCCATTATTTCTGCATATTTACTTGTAAGGACTACTTCACAGCCTGAGAAGGTGCATGGGGGAATGGTATTCTGAAAATGGAGAATTGTTAGATATGATGAGATGAAGAACGCCATGAGAGAGAAAATTAATCCGTAAAAATATTTATTTTTTAGTAGGCTCATTAATAAAATAGATTATATCTAATCTCTAATAAATAAATGTGATCAATATCATTAAGACTTGTGATTTATCTTAGAGGTTTGGTGGTGGGTTTAGCTGTTATTTCTGTGTTACTTGATGAGCCTGCTGATCCTAGTTCAGAATCAATTAAGGTTTTAAATCCCGCAAGTCCATTTGGAGCTATTTGTTTATTTCCTACGAAGAATGATGGAGTAGAGTTAAGTCCGAGTGAAATAGCCTCAGTTTCGCCTGCCTTAACAGCATTTTTGGCTTCATCTGAGTTCATGATTTCTAGAAACTTAGCCTCGTCCATTCCTGCAATCTGAGCATAGCTAGTAAATACTTCTGTTGGATCCTTGAGTTCTTCCCAGTCTTTTTGTTTGCTAAAGAGTAAGTCTTTCATTTCTTTAAATTTACCAAGCTTCCAAGCTGCATATCCAGCTTGGCCTGAGATTAATGCATTTTGGTGAATTCCTGTAAGAGGGAAGAATCTGTAAACCACTTTTACTTTTCCGTCATATTCAGAAAGAAGCTGATTTATGATTGGGTTATATGAAGCACATGCTGGACATTGGAAATCAGCATATTCATAAACCACTATTTTTGCTTGAGGATTTCCAAGGACTATATCGTTTGCTGAAACTGCTTTAAGATTTTCTTTTACCACAGGTTCAGCGGTAGGACCTTGCTTATTTGCTAATTGGACGAGGATTGCAAGTCCAGCGATACAGGCGATGATGACTCCACCCCAAAGTGCGACCTTTTTCATCATTTCAGAGCGCTGTTCTTTTTTGAGGCTTGCTTCCCAGTTGGAGCTTGATTTTTCTGGAGTATGTTCCTTCTTTTGCATCCTTATATTCTTAAATAAAGTGAAGCAAAAATCAATAGGTAAGTATATGATGGCTATGGTAAAATACAATGAAAGTATAATTTATTAGATATCATTTATCATTTATTAATTCAATAGTAAATCGTAAATTCTAAATTGTATATTTTTCTTGTTCCCGTAGCTCAACCGGATAGAGCAGTCCCGTCCTAAGGGAAAGATTGGAGGTTCGACTCCTCTCGGGGACGCATATTGTATCAGGTACGTTTTTATTGACAATTTATTAAAAAGTAGCATACTGACCCCACTTATGCCTAACACGCCTGACAATAGAGAAAATAAAGCTTACCAATTTTCTAAAAAAGCATCTGATCTAACTTCTATGGATTTAGCACATGCAGCACAAGCTATAGGGGGAGGTTTAAATCTCGCTGATGGTAATTTATTTGATAATAGTCTTTTACATTCAGATATAGGTTTTTCAATTAGATTTGGAAATCCAAACGGAGATGACACAAGCACATATATTACTCATCCATGGGGATTAAGTTTAGGATTTAAAGATCCTCAAGTTACGCTTGAAGGCAGAACGGTAGTTGTTGAAGGATGGACAGGTACAAAAATTGGAAGAATTGAACTTTCTCAAGGTTCGGTTGTATTTAAGCAAGCTCCCTCTGATGAATAATTTTCTTCTTGACACAGCTAGGCCTATATTGATAAAATTCCTCGGATTATGTCACGAGCTGAAGGATCAATTCCGTTCGAAAAACCACATTCTCAAAATATTCGTTTGGGAAATAAGCTGGCTGTAAGATACAGAGGCTCAGGCTCAGCTCTTCCTATTTCGGATGAAATAGCAACAAGTAAGAATCTTAGACGAAGACAGAATGACAGAGTTGCAGGTGAGCCTCTTCCATTGATGTCTCCTACATTTAAAAAAGCTACATATTCAGGTGTCCATGCAGGTGGATTGGCAATAGATATAAAAGAAGCTGTAGTTAGACCAACTGGAAGAATAGAGATGGAGATAAGCTATATGGGCTTACCACCAGTGCGAGAAGTCTCGAGTGTAAGAGAAGAATTTGCTTCAGGTAACATAGTAATTGGAGCAGCCGATACCGAGACTGAAATTTTAGTTACTGACGATGTAATTATTTTTCCAAACTACTCAAATCATCTTATTCCGCATCTAGACAAAGAACCAGCCGCATAAAATCCTCATAGCAATAACTATAAGTTATTTTTATCTTGAGAAATTAGCCTTACAGTGGTATAATACAGGCGATGAAAGAAGCAACTTTATTAAGAGAGCCAGTAAACCTTAAAGACAGCCAAATGCCTCACTTAGATGTAGGAGCAGAGCTTGCTGGATTAAGACGAAGAGGCTCTGGATTTCTGTATTTAAAACGATTGGAAAGAGATCCTATGAATATGGATGAGTATATTCATGTTACTCGTATTGATCAGAATGGAAACGCGATAGTTTTGGGTCAAAGGTGGGTAGCTGCAACAAATACTTATGAGGAGATTAGGCAAGGCAGTTATGATAAAAAATATAGCAACAATGTCCTAAAGCAGGGGAAGATAGATAAAGCTTATCATCACATAAAAGACAATACTACAGGTATGTATTGGTTAACTCAAATTACTGACTGGGACGTTACAGGATTAGCACCAACTTCTCAAAGTTTACTTGCTCAGGAATTTGAATCAAAACAGCAAAATGCCTTTGTTTATGATAAAGATGGTAGAGTGATTAGTGGTCCTGGATATACAAGGCCATGGGCTTATCAGGGTGTAACTCCGCCTTGGACATATAATTATCCTCAAGAATCATATCCTTGGGTACAGCAAGGGCCAGTACCAGCTCCAGCATCTCCTGCTGAGGAGACACAACCTGCACCGGAAAACCCAGCGGTAACAGCCATAAATAATTTGGGAGCTTCGATCCAAGAAGGGTTTGGAAGAGTGGAAGAAGAGTTAACTCAACTTGAAGAAGCGGACACACAGTTAGGCCAAAGAATTGGAGCATTGGAAGGAAATGCACTTACAGAGGAAAGAGTAAGAGAAATTGCGACAGCTGCAGCAATGGCTGCTCTTGCAGCTTCGAGAGATGCTGGTGCCACTCCAGACAGAAGAGCTACTCCAGATCCGATTACTACTCCAGCCCCAGATAGGACTGATGGATCTCCAGCAGTAAGACCTGTTGCTGCTCAGCCTGCTCGAGCTCCTATGCCACCAACTCCTAGGGTTGAACCAGCTCCAGATGCTCATGCTGATGGATCACAGACTGTAGTAGAAAATCAAGCTCAAGAGGCTTATCTCCAATCCTTGGCTGATTTTATGGATGAAGTTGCTGCAGATGCTTATTCAAACCATCAGGAATTAGAAGCCGCCCGCGCAGAAGTTAGAGAATTGCGCGAAGAAATTGGAGAGCTTGATGGACGTTCTATAGCTATTTTAGCTTTAGTTAATAATATTAATAATAGATTAGGTGCTCAAGTTGCAGCTCCTACTGTTACGCCAGATCAAGCTGCACGAGCACCACAGCCTGGTGATAATCAAACAACACCTCCAGACGTAACACCTTCCGGTGGTCAAGCCAATCCTGATAGTACCCAGCCAGTACAAGCTGAGCCAGGGCCGACTGCCGCTCCATCACGTGACAATCCGTCTCAGACAACAGCTCCAGCGGTGGAGGCAGAGCCTGAAGTAGCGGAAGATCAAGTTGCTCGGGAATTAGCATCACTTAGAACTCTCTTGGAAGATATGGATCGAGTACAAGAATCTCAGAATTCAGAACTTGCGAATCTTTCAGGACAACTCCAAGCACTATCCGAAGGAGAGGATGAGCGAACATCAAGAATTGTAGCAGCAGCGCTTTTAGCTCATAGAAGACAAATAGAAGAAGATCAAGCTACCGCTCCATCAGTCGCAACATCTGCGGCTTCATCAGGCGAACAAGCGCCTGCAGGTGAGTCAGCGTCTCCTTCTGGGTCTGCGACTATTTCTGGATCGGCTGCAGCTGAGTCCATTGCAGCTACAGCTGCGGTGGCAACAGAAGTAGAGATGAAAACCCCCAGAAGAATTAGAAGAGTAATCGATGCTTGGAAATTGGGCTCAGCCTCTATGGATGAATCAAATAAAAGAGTTGCAGATGCGATCGAAAGACACCTTCCTCATATTCATGCTAAAGCTAAAGCAAAAACAGCTGGTAGAGTAGCTGGAAATGTTGCTGTAGGATTAACTGCAGCTTCTGTTATCGCCGTTTCAAAAGGAGCTGAAGTCACAAGAAAAACAGCTCGCAAAATGGATGCTTCTAATAAAGAAGCAGCAAGGAGAGCTGCTATAGCTATAGATGATTTTAGTCAAAGAAATGAAGTAACTTCTAAGCCACTTGATCCTAAATTTGCATTCAGGCATAGTCGTGTTGGTAGAGTTTTAGTGCCAACTGTAAAAGCAGCCGGAGCAGTAAATAGAGGAGTAGGAAGAGCAGAAGATACGATTGGAGAAGTTATGACCCCAGTGGTTATGGGTACAGCAGCAGCTATTGACAAAAGCGTTGCTGGGTCAGTTATTTTGGGAAGTAAAGGTATTTCAAGTGTGAGAGGATTTAGAGATTCTGTTGTAAATAGGATAAACCGTGGAAAACCAATTAATGAAAATGTCGGTGAGCAAACATCAGGCATAGGATATGCTATTCCTGTTTGGGGAGATGACGGAGATGAAATGGACGAGGCGTCTCCAGTACATCCGAGACCAGCAGAAGACGCAAGATCTGCTGATGTTTTTTCAGTTCAGCCAGATCAGACGGAAGATGCTTCGCAAGAACCAGTATCTGTACCTGTAGCAGCAGGAGCATGGGATTTGCCAGGACTTGATGCTTGGGGTTTTGCAGATGAAGCCCAGATAATTCCTTCAGGACAAACTGCTCCATTGATAACTCTGCCAAAACCTTCAGACCCAATTTTTTGGGAAAGTGAGGAGTGGACGGATGGTGCTCCTATACCTGATTGGGTAACAGGAAATGGTGGAGATCCTAAAGGTGGATCTAAGGCTCCAGCTGAAGTAATTCTTGAGCCTGAGGCTGAAGAAGATAGACCTTTAAGCCCAGAAAGATTATTTAACGGAACTGGCTTATTTAAAGATCCAGCCTTGCTTACTGCAGGCGAAGAAACCCCTTTAATAGGCGAAGGGTCTATTGAAGAAAGCCCTAAGCTAGAAGATGTAAAGATTGTTTATGAAGGAAGAGATATGCATGGAAGATTCGTTTCACCAGTTGATGGTCTAAATAAAACTATAGTTTTCGATAATCAAGCTAATTTTTCTTTAACCGATAGAGGAAGAGAAGCAAGGCTAAATGTTTTTAAATATTTTGATTTTCCTACCGAATTGTCAGTGCTTGTAGATGATGTTTATGCGATTTCAGTTATTCAGAATTATAAAGGAGATTTAAATAAGGCTTTGCCACAAATTAAAAATCATATAAGAAGAAGAGCTAAAACTTTAAAGTTAAGAATACCAAATGATAGAATGGATGAGCTATTAGATCAAGTAGCTTTAAAATAGAAGCGAACCGCTGCAAAATCTGCCTAATCTGCTACTATTAATTTATGACCCGCCAAGAGAGAAAATTCTTCATACTTAGATCAATTGGCAATTTTTTGCTGCTTTTTGCTATTTTTGGTGTATTTTCTACATTTGGTCCAGCGCTTTATTTTGAAGTTCAGTTCCGCGTTATTCAAGCAAGAGGTATTACATATAAGATTGCAGATTCAGAGTCTGTTACAGAAATTGTAAAAGGAGAAGATAAGAGTCAGCCAAGTTTTGGGGATTTGCTCACCGGAGAAAAAGAGCAGGAAATAGCAGCTCCCGATGAAGAGTTTAGTATAGTGATTCCGAAAATTGGCGCTGCCTCCAAGATCTCTCCAAATGTAGATCCAAGTAATGAAGATTCATTCTTGCCGGTTCTTAAAACTAGCGTAGCTCATGCTCAGGGTACAGTTTTTCCTGGAATGCCAGGAAATATTTATCTTTTTGCCCACTCGACTGATAACTTTTGGGATGTAGGTCGCTATAATGCTATTTTTTATCTTCTAAAAGATCTTGAAGTTGGGGATGAGATTTCTGTGTTTTATCAAGGAGAGCGTCATAATTATTTCGTAAGCGATAAGCAGATAGTAGATTCAGATGATGTTTCATTAATAACTGATGCCAACACTGGAAATGAGCAGCTAATTCTCCAAACTTGCTGGCCTCCAGGTACGACTTGGAAAAGGTTATTAATCTTTGCCAGGCCTAGAAATACTGATCGTGTTTTTAAGTAATTGACCCGCCTGCAATGCCAGCAAATATACATGCTTGGCGGACAAGTTGACAGGATAAGACAAATGCGATAAATTATTAATATGAACGGTGAACCGACAACAGAACCAATTGGCACAGGAGTTGATACTTCAGCAGCTCTTCCAGCAGTGCCTGAGGCGGCTGCAATGGCTACAGTTGGTGCTAATCCTGCAGACGCTTTAAATCCTCTTCCTGATGCTGCTTCAGAAAGAATACTTAATCCTCTTGATCCTGCAGTGTCCGGAGAAAAATTAGACGAGGCCGCTGGTGAAGGGGAGAATGCAGGATTGGGAGCGCCGACAAAACCACTTGATGCGGAAAAAGGACTTAGCGGCGAAATTGCTGCTAAAGATGAGCCAGCTGAAGGAGCAAATGCTTCAGGTTTAGTTTTAGGCTATCCCGAAGTAGCACATACTGGACCAGCTCAGTCAGGAGCAGAAGTTGCTGATCCTATTACTGCACCAGTTGTTGAGCCAACAGTTGCGGTTGGTCCTGTGCTTGCGGCGGTGGATGCGACACCGGCTCCAGCATCTGTAGGTGGTTTGGGAGATAACGCAGCTGCTGCAGAGCCAGTTAGTGTTGAAGCTCATGCTGAATCAGCCGTTGATTCAAGTTTAGCTGGAGCTCCACAAGAAGATCCTGCTGACGCTATTGAGCCAGCAGCAGAGTCAGTCGTAAATCCTGCTCCTGTTGCTTCAGAAGTTCAACCTACCCCTGCACCAGTAGAAGGGTCAACGGATCCATTAGCAGCAAATGAAGTAAAACCAACTCCAATTGAGAGTAATTGGGGAATGCCTGGTACGGTTTTGCCTCAGGTACCAGCTGGAGGAGGGATTAGTCCCGTTCAGCCTAAGAGTACTGCTCATGCAATACTGCATAAGGTAGGATTAGGTAGATTTGTTGGGGGATCGAATTCTTCAGCAGCTCCAGTAGAATCCTCGGCAACTATTCCTACTGCTTCAAGTCTCACTTCAGATCCAGTAGGAAACTCCTAAATTCTTTTGATTTTTAACTCCGTTTAGTTAGTATTTTTAATAATCTATTATTTTAAGCTTATCGTATAGAGGTTTGGTGTGATCTTGGAATTTCCTAGACTTGTGAGGATAACGATTCTAGTAGCATCAGGCCATGGGAAAATGTAATCTTCGATAAACGGACCAGCATAAACTACTGTGTCGTTGAGGCCATCAAAGTCCATTAGATGAACTTCTTTGTCTCTAACGAAGATAAAGTGCTTGCTGTCTGTGAACCAGCTGTAAGCGCCTTGAAAATCGCCTGAGTTAAGCTTGTAATTTCTGTCTTCCTTTATGTCATAAACATAAATGCCACCTTCTTCAATTGCTCTTGTTTCAGGAGTGGAGTTTACTCCTACCAGTCTTGGTTTGATTACGACTGGAAGAGAAGCAGATCTACTTGCGGTGTAAAGAATTTTGTTTTGGTCAGGTGAAAATGCCAATATCTTGAAGTTTTCGCGGGCGAGATTTTTAACAGGTCTTGGCATTGAATCAAGAACAGCCTTACTCTTGTTATTTTTAAGCTTGTCCCAACTTTGAGAAACGGTATCGATTGATGAAGTTACATTATTTGGGGGAATGTTTGCTCTATCTGTGTCCAAAAGATAGGAAGAAGGTTCAGATCTGTCAGCTGAGACTGTAGCAATGAGATCGCGGCCATCAGGTGACCAGGTTACATTACTGTCTGAGAAAAGATCAAACGCGTCGTCTATTATCTGCGCTGAAGAGCTTTGGAGGGTAAGTAGGGGATTTGATTTCATGTCAAAAACATAAATACCGTTTCTCGTAGTATTTTGATCTGTAACATTAAAAGCAATTTTAGTTATGGTAGGGTCAATGGTTGGTCTACTTGCACCTAGATCAGTAATGCTTTCGAGTTTTGGAGCGGTAGGAACTAAAAGTGCTTCAGCTTTGCTAACCGTTTCTGTCTCAATTTTTATCTTCTTTTCCCACGGGAAATAACCTTCTTTAAAAATTTTCACATTATATTCTCCTGGAGCAAGATTAATAGTGTTGTCTGTGGCTGTTTTTAGCTTTCCATCTATGAATACTTGAGCTCCATCAGGTAAGCTTTTCACAACAAGAAGTCCAGTTCCTTTAAGTTCAATTTTTCCCGGCTCAAATCCAAATCTATAGCCCTTACCGTATAAAACTACCCCTATTGTAGCTAAAACTATTGTTGTGAAAATGAGAGCGGAAATAATATATTGCTTGTTAATTTTATTGAAACCTTTTTTAACTTTAGCCTTCATAAAGTACGTGGAGCGAAAAAATAATTTCACTAAGTGAAATTATACGCTTAACAATAGAGCACTTGCAAGTCAAATGGGGGATGTTATAATGGGTTTTAGCTCAAAACTAAATTTGATATATTTTATGTATCTTATGATATAGATTTTGACTCCTACACCTGTTATTTTCGACTAATAAAACGGAAATTAGCATGCAGGTGATCTATTTTGACTATGTTTGACGAATTTGAAATTTTCAATTATAAATTTTCAGTGAATGATTTAATTTTTAATTTTTAAACTTCATTTCAAATTTTAAATTTCAAATTGAAAATTAATTATTATGCTTTCAAAACGTATTGCTATCGACCTTGGAACAGCTAATACCCTTGTTTACCTTGGTGGTGAGGGAATACTTATTAATGAGCCTACAGTTGTAGCGGTGACTGCAGAAGAAAATAAAGTAGTGGCTGTAGGGAGAGAAGCTAAGGACATGTTAGGTAGAACTCCGGGAAACATTGTGGCGATGAGGCCACTTAGAGACGGTGTGATAGCAGATTACACAATAACTGAGGCAATGCTCTCGTACTTCATAGATAAAGCTTGCGGAACATCCAGATTTTTTAAGCCTGAGGTTATGGTTTGTATTCCTTCTGGAGTGACACAAGTTGAGAGAAGAGCAGTTTTAGATGCTACGATGAGCGCTGGTGCTAAAGTCGCTTATCTTATCGAAGAGCCATTGGCAGCTGCAATTGGTGCGAAGATCCCGATCGCTCAGCCGACAGGTCATATGGTAGTAGATATGGGTGGAGGTTCGAGTGAATGTGCGGTTATTTCACTTGGTGGTGTCGTAGTCCATCATTCAGTTCGCGTTGGCGGCACTAAAATAGACGAGGCTATCGCAAACTATACTAAGAAAAAGTTTAATCTTTTAATCGGCGAAAGAACTGCTGAAGAGATTAAGATTGAAATTGGGACTGCTTTAGTTGAAGATAAAAAAGTATCAGATGAAAAAACTCTTGAGATTCGAGGACGAGACAGCATAACTGGACTCCCTAGGACAATTGTTCTTACACAAACTCAGGCAAGTGAAGCTATAACGCCAGTTCTTTTAGATATTGTTCATGGTGTTAAAGGAGTTCTGGAGCAAACTCCGCCAGAGTTAGCCTCAGATATTATAGATAAAGGAATAGTGATGAGTGGGGGAACATCACTCCTACATAACTTTGATAAGCTTATGACTAAAGAGACTGGTGTTCCATGTCACGTAGCTGAAGATGCTCTATTATGTGTTGTTAGAGGAACGGGAGTCGCACTTGAAAATATAGAACTTTACAAAAGAAGTATAAGTAGGAAGTAGCCTGTAGTTGTTCTAAGTATATGCAGCTGCCTAGAATATCAAATCGTAGGAATAGTTTTTTCACATATTTAACAAAATATAGTTTATTTTTAAGTGGTGTTTGTGAATTTTGGAACAATTTAGCCTCAAAGTCGAAATATTCTCTTCAAATATTGATCAAATCTAATACTCAAAAGTGTTGTTATTCGTATATTTACTTTGATATAATTTAACTCATAGTATTTTTGTGGAAATATGAAAATAAAAAATATAATTTTTAAGGTTGAAAATTTAAAATTTAGTGAAGCCCTAGAGTATGTTATTCAAAATGCTCAAAAAACCCATTCCATAAGCTCAGGGCAAAAAGGTAAGTCCTTTATTGTCACGATAAATCCTGAGCTTGTCATGATTGCTCGCAAAGATCACGAGTACGAAAAAGTCTTAATCTCTGCTGATTTAGCTTTGTGCGATGGAGTGGGGATAGTTTGGGCTGGGAGAATTTTTGGGAAAAAATTTGAAGGCAGAATTCACGGCGTGGATTTGGTTGAAAAGATTTCTGAGGCTATTTCTGACAAGCCTATAACCATCGGACTGGTCGGGGGTCGCAAAAACGTAGCACAACTTACTTCAGAGTGCTTACAGAAAAAGTATCCTGGCCTTAAGGTGAGTTTTGCAGAGGAAGAATGGAGCGATGTAAAGGATCCTAAATCATGCGACATTTTATTTGTAGCATTTGGCTCTCCTAAGCAGGAAAAATGGATTTATGAACACCTTTCTAAGATGGATGTTAAGGTAGCGATTGGAGTAGGAGGAGCTTTTGATTTTATTTCTGGAAATGTAAGACGTGCGCCAGTCTGGATTAGGAAAATTGGACTTGAATGGTTATTTAGATTAATTACTCAACCATGGAGATGGAAGCGTCAGACTGCTCTCTTAAAGTTCATCGTAGAGGTTCTGAGAGAGAAGTTGGTTAATAAAAGTTGATACTAAAAGATCAATTGCTTTGACTTGATGTATATTGCGATATATAATGTAACAGTAATAGATTGTAGAATTTTCTTCGGCACAGATTCATATTTTTTGACTTCCACTTAGTTATAATCTCAGACTTATAATTCAATGTTGATTTTGAATTGAGCTAGCCTAAATGAGGAAAGATGATGCTGGTAATTGAGCTAATTCATACCAACTATTAAAACTTTTGCTACAATAAATTTATGGACGTTAAACCCAAGATCGGAATCCTTCATTATTCTTATCCCCCTATCATTGGTGGAGTTGAGACCATGATTAGACAACAAGCTCATCAATTCTCAGATCGTGGTTTTCCTGTAACGGTTTTGGTGGGAGAGGGAGTGACTCATAGGC
Organism: uncultured Gammaproteobacteria bacterium; assembly: GCA_964637955.1. Taxonomy (GTDB): domain Bacteria; phylum Patescibacteriota; class Microgenomatia; order Levybacterales; family UBA12049; genus 2-01-FULL-39-10-A. The sequence goes on from CAZWXQ010000006.1 coordinate 96,825, forward strand.
CGGAAATTAAGTTATTTGAAATTCCAGAGTTTAAATCACTTAGAAATATAAATCCTACACTTTATCAGCAGATTTTAGATCAAAAAGATTTTCCACCGGGATTTATCGAGCTTTCAAATCAGATTTATAAGCAGCTTGAGACTTATTTGCCAGCTTTAGACGTGATAATAGTTCATGATATGTTAACGCTTAAATTTAATATTGCTTTTAACTTCGCATTCAGAAGATTTGTAGAAGCATATCCTCAGAAGAAGTATATTGCTTGGACCTCAGATGTAAGCTTAGATGAAGATCGAGAGAGAGCAGTTTTTGTAAATGATAAGGTTGAAGAGCTAATCTATAAACCATTTCCAAATGTGTACTATGTGGCAATTTCTCAGTTCATGAAAAACTCGCTTGTTGAGACCATAGGATTTCCTAGGGATGGTATTTATGTGATTCCAAATGCAATTCCCTTAATGGAGTTTCTTGACCTTCAACCAGAAACTAGAAGGCTGGTTCAGAAGCATCATGTTTTTGAAGCAGATCCAGTATTCTTAATTCCAGGGAAAATGATGCCCCATAAAAATATCGACATAGCCGTGAAGGTGGTCAGTGAGCTTAAAAAAACTTACCCAAATCCAAAGCTGGTAATATCTGCTCGTGCTTTCCATCACAATAAGGATTTTGAGTATCTCTGGAAGATTGATTCTATGATTCACGAGCTTGAGCTGGATAAAAATGTATTGATTATTCAAGATGAATTGACGCCTGGAACAAATGACCTCGCAGTTTTAAAAGATTTTTATAAAATTTGCGATGCTATATTTTACCTTAGTAGCTATGAGAATTTTGGTTTGCCAATACTTGAAGCAGGACTAAGTAAAAACATTATAATTTGTAGTGATCTTCAAGTGTTTAAAGAGATAAGTGCTGCAAATATATTTACAGCAAATATTTCTCGTCCTCCATATGAAATTGCTGCATTTGTAAATCAAGTTTTGGAGAATCAGCGTACAAATAATCTATTTAGAACTATTAAATCTAAGTATAGTCTTGAAGCTGTTTTTGATTCTCATATTCTCCCATTTTTATCTCAGATCATGGGTCAATCCGCAACTGTTCCACAAGCTATGCAGGCCCCAAAGCTTACTTGATACTTTAGAGAAAATACTAAATACTTAATTAGTATGCATGATTTTAAATTCATTAAAAGTAATACCGGCGGTTGGGTTATATCTGCTCCTAAGAGAGGACATAAGCCAGATCAGGCAACCGGAGAAGAGCCGGATTGTCCATTTGAGATGATTGATGGAAAAATAGGAGATGAGAAGCCAGTTCTTATTCTCAATCAGGTTAAAGTAATTCCAAATCATTATCCTTTTGCCTCAATTCATGAAGTCGTGATTCATTCGGATGATCACAGAAGAAATCTTGGAGAGCTTGATTACTCTTTGGCTGAAGATGTTTTCAAAGTTTTTCAATTAAGATTCCAGAAATACCGAAAATATGGACAAGTTTATATTTTTCATAACTTTGGAAAAATGGCTGGAGCAAGTCTTCCTCATCCTCATTCACAGCTGACTTTAATTCCATTCGATGTAGAATTAGAAGTCCCTCCTTTAAGGCTTATGTTGAATCATGATCTTAAAATGCTGTCAGAGCTCTATATATTCTGTCCTTCAAATAGCGCTTGGCCTGATGAGGTTTGGGTGGCACCTAAAAGGGAAGGAGGCTCATATTCTGATGCTTCAGCTGATCAGATTCGGGAGCTTTCTTTTATAGTCTCAAGGCTAATTCAGATATATACGATGAGATATGAAAATGATTTTCCATTTAACTTTTATATCTATCCTGGAGATAAATGGTACTTGAGGATAATCCCAAGGCTAAAAACACTAGGAGGATTTGAGATTGGGACAAATGTTTCCGTTAATACCCAAAATCCACATGAAACATTTAAGTTTATAGAAGAAAACTTTGATGATCCGAATTTTGAGAAGATTAAGGCAATTCATCAAGCCCATTACAGAAAGAGTGTTTAATTGTCGTGTTATCCAGAATTTATTTCAGGATCTTGAGATGTCGAAACAAGTAAGGTTTGACAAGAGAAGATTAGTCTTCTTTCATTTGGATTCCAAGGAGGTAGAGAATAGCTTCTTTTCTGTATCGTCTGTCACCACGAGAATTGATTCTGATTGCAGGGAGTTTTCCTCTTTTGCCCCATCTTTTTAGTGTAAGTGGAGATACGCGTAAAACTTGAGCCGCTTCACGGACTGTTAATAGATCGGGTAGGTTGCTGATTGATAGGTTTTGATCAGGCATAGCCTTGATAATATATGTTTTGTAATCAATATATTATCTAATATATATACAAAATAACAAACTGATACAAAAGTGTCAAGAACCAAATTTACTATAGAATAGATCGCAGTCCCGCGTATGCAGAATATTTGCTTCGTGGGGGAATAGATTAAAATCCCTTTGGGATCAAAACAGACAATTAGCAGAAAATTTGTGGATAACTTTTCAAATTTAATGTGGATAAGTTTGGGATATTTTTTTGCTATAATTTGCTTGTGAAACATGTTCCTTTTGCTTCAAATACACCTGATGGAATGCGATGCGTTCCCGCAGTTTATAAAATGCTTTATAAATATTTCCTGGATGAAGATTTGTCTTGGGAAGATTTAGATAAGCTTATGAAAGTGATTCCAAGAAAAGGAGTTTGGACTTTTACTGCGCTTACAGATCTAGCAAAAAGGGGAGTAAAGATTAGGCATATCGAACCTGTTGATTATGAAAAGCTTCATGACCAAGGAGTTGATTATTTATATGAGGTAGTAGGCAAGGAAACCGCTGACTATTATGTAAATAAATCAAATATAGCCTCAATTATTCCTGAAATTCCTGAATTTTTAAAATTTGTAAAGACTGAAATTAGAAAAGCAGACATTAAAGAGGTAATCCAAGCTTTGAAGGAAAATAAGCTTGTTTCCATGGAAATTGATGCTTGCAGATTGAATAATACCAAAGGATTTAGTCTTCATTACGTATTAGTATTTGGTTTGGATGGGAATGAAGTAATATTGCATGATCCGGGTCTTCCGGCGCTTGAATCTAGAAAAGTTAATATTGAAGAATTAAATCATGCATTTAACTTCAAGGGCGCGGGTCAATCGATAAATATCTACGGATAATCTTCCGTTCCCTATAATTGTTTATCTAATTTAAGACAATTAGCTTATGATTAAGCGTTGTCGTGATCCTCCAAAGAAAAACCGTGGTACTTAGTACCACGGTTTTTTAGATTTAGGATTTATGAATTTCGATTTATGACTAAATCGCCATAAATCATAAACCTAAATCCTACTTGAGTTCAACAGTAGCTCCTGCTGCTGTTAATTTTTCTTTAGCTTCTTCAGCTGTTTTCTTATTAACTGCTGTTAAAACTTCTTTTGGAGCAGAATCAACTAATCCTTTAGCTTCTGCGAGTCCAAGAGTTGGAACTAATTCTCTTACAGCCTTAATAACTGCAATTTTGTTAGCTCCTCCTGAAGCGATAACTACGTTAAATACTGTCTGTTCTTCAGCTGCTTCTCCTGCTGGAGCTGCTCCTCCTGCTGCTGGTGCAGCGGAAACCATAGCTTGAGCTGAAACTCCGAATTTTTCTTCTAGAGCTTTTACGAGTTCTGAAAGTTCGAGAACTGACATTTCTTCAACTGCTGTCAATAAATCATCTTTACTTATTTTTGCCATTTAATTTTCACCCCCTTCACTTTTATCTTCTTTTGCTTCTTCTGTTGGCCCTTCCGTTGGGACTGCGATATTGCTTGGCACTTCTGATGCTTCGACTGCTTGATCATTAGCAGCTTCTGCTGGTTGATCGCTAATTGGGGATTCATCACTAGAGTTTTCAGTTGTAGTATCATCTGTTGGAGTTTCAGTTGGTGTTGCATCAGTTGCTGCTGGTGTTGGTTCTGTTGATGGAGCAGCTGCTGCAACTGCAGGTTTCGATTTTGCGACTGCATCCAGTGTCATTACGAATTTTTGGATAGTTCCATTAAGGGTAACAACTAATCCCTGGATAGGTGAGTTAAGTGTTCCAACAAATTGTGCAATAAGTGTCTCTCGGCTTGGTAGGGCGGCAATTTTCATAACGCCAGACTCGTCTGTAAGGTTTCCTTCGAGAATTCCGAATTTCACTTTAGGAAGTCCTATTTCTTTTATGGTCTTTTGGAGTTTTTTAAGAGGTTCCACCATGTCACCTTGAATAAAAAGTGTTGCCGTAGACTGTTCTAGGCCCTCGATATCTTTTATATCTGCAAATTTTTTTGATTGCTTTAAAGAGAGTAAAATAAGTGAATTTTTAGCTATAACTATGGTCGAATCCATAGTCTTTAGATCTTTTTTGAGATTTTCAAGCTGGATATGAGTAATACCTTTATAATCTGTGAAGACTAGGCCATTACTTTGGTCCATTTTTTCAACCAATTTAGCTACGATTTCTTCTTTTCTAGCTTTTCCTGTATGTTTGACTGCTTGTTTAATTTTAGCCATATATTTGTTTCTTTCGAAGACAAGGAGGCAATAAAAAAGCGCTCCTAGAGCGCAATTGCAGTTCAAAATTTGAACTTTTAGTGCCTCGGTTGGAGTTCTTGTTTAATCCTTTCGGATCCAACTGTCTTAGGTCTGATAAGTTTACCAAAAGAGCTGCGCTAGGTCAATAGTTATTGCAAGTGTTATATAATGTTCGAAATGCAAAAGCCGTTGAATTTAATTGAAATTTCTAGGGAAAATATTCTTCATAATTATAAATATTTATTATTAAAATCTGGTTTGCCAATTGCACCTGTGGTTAAGGCAAATGCGTATGGGCATGGACTAATAGAAGTTGTCAGAGTATTAGAAAAATTGAACCCTCCATTTATTTGTCTGGATAGTTTTTATGAAGCTTATAAATTATATAAAGCTGGAATTAAAATTCCAATTTTAATAATGGGTTATGTAGATCCAAATGATTTGAAAAAAGACAAATTACCTTTTTCGTACGCAGTTTGGGATATAAATGATTTAAAAATTATTAGAAAATATCAGCCGAGGGCAAATTTTCATATCTTTATAGATACAGGCATGCATCGAGAAGGAGTAAGGATGGAAGATTTAGAATCGTTTCTCGTTGAGGTTAAAAAAGAGAAAGTGCAAATCGAAGGAATTATGTCACATTTTGGCGTTGCAGGCGATAAAAAATATAAACCCACAGGAGAGCAAATAGATAATTTTAGTAGATCTGAATTATTGTTCAAAAAGTATGGTTTTGACCCCAAGTATAAGCATATCAATGCTACATCTGGAAATCTTCATCTTGGTAAAATTGGAAATCTAGGTAGGTCGGGAATTGGAATTTATGGTTTTGATCCGGAAGGAAAAGATAAAAATTTAAAGCCTGTTTTGAAACTTTGGAGTTCTATTTTCAAAATCAAAAACCTAAAAAAAGGTGAAAAAGTAGGGTATGGTTTTACCTATGAAGCTGAAAGAGATATGAAGGTAGGAATCCTGCCAATTGGATATTCCAACGGTCTAAGTAGATCCCTTTCAAATATAGGTTGCGTAAAAGTAGGTCAAAAATTTTGTCGTATCATAGGAAGAGTGAATATGGGTATGACATGTGTAGATTTGACTAATGTAAAAGCCGGTGAAGGAGATAGGGTTTTGGTTTACTCAGATAATTCTAAAGATAAGAATAGTATTTCTGAAGTGGCGAAGCTATCTGATACGATTTCATATGAGGTTTTAACAAGAATTCCGGATTCAATAGTACGAAATGTCTTGTAATATTCGCTGATTCAATTTCTTTATACTAAGGTATTTTACTGATAATTTATTTCAAGTCTAGGCTTGCCAGTGCTTGCTTCTTTTGAATTAAATACTATTCCGTCTAAGCCACCGGTTGATTCCAGGACAAACGAATTAATTTTTCCTAGGTTTACTCCTGATGTTATGTCAACTTCTGCAATAGCTCCTTGGGGGTTAATTCCTGTAATTGAATTAATTTTTGACCCAAGAGAAGGTTTGTTCTGGAAGGTGATTGTTTTTTCTGTCCATAAGTTGCTAGTCGGTTTAACATTCACGGGATATTTGGTGAGATTAGCATTTGCTCCCGAATTTGATGAAACTTTAAATCTTAAAACAGCTTTTTGTATACTTTTTCCGTTTAGATCTCTCAGGTCAAATTTTAAATAAGAAATTGCTCCTGGATCTCCATCTATTCTTATGAAATCCAAAGAGCCATAATTTGCGCTTTGGGAATCTTTTCTGACATAGGCATCATCTATAGGTAGAAAGGTTTTATTCAGAATAGCCGATGGATTTTCTGGAGAATTTGTTGGTGTTGGAATCTGAGTGTTTGTTGGTGTTGGTGAAACCGTTGGAATGATAGATCTGAATCCTTTTTCTGTTTTAAGAAGCTCAAGTTCAGCTTTTAGTTGAGTCGCAATATTTTGAGACTGCGGAGAAGGTGCTTGGTCTTTTCTTAATAAATTATTTAATTCACAAGGGTCTCCTCCTTTGTCAGGTGTCCAGAGATAACATGGTTCGTTTGATAGATCATATAATTCTTTTTCGCCAGTAGAGTACTCTACGTAGTGCCAACGACCTAAAGGATGTTGCTCCGTAGTTCTAATAGCCCACCAGGTAGGTTTATCAAAAGCGATTGTTCCTTTTGGTTTTATATATTGGCTTTCGAGAATTGAGTATCTTGTATAATTTTTAGTTTGATTCTTAATTAAAGATAAAAAGCTTATTCCATCTGAAACCTTTTGTCCATTTGGATAAGGACCCATGACGCATCCCGCTACTTCGCATAAAGTGGAAGCTAAATCAATGTTCGATAAGACATTGGAATCTGTTTTTGGCGCTGTTCCTCTTCCTGCTGGCCAGGAAACATAAAAAGGAATATGCGTAGTAAAAGGAGAAGTTTTTGCAGGTATTCTATGTTCTCCGAATCCGTAGCCATTATCTGCAGTGAGAATAAAAATAGTATTATTCAGACGGCCTTGTCTGTTTAGCTCATTTTTTACATTTCTTATTAAGTCATCAACCGCCAAAAGAACTTTACAATTTCTAGTTAATCCATAGCCATTAGCGGGATTTGCATTTTCAAGATCATTAAAATAATCTGATTTATCTGAGACATCAGTTTCCCAGACATTGGGCGTTTTCCATGCTTCTATTCCTGAGCAGCGCGTACTATTTTCATATCTAGGTGCAATTGTTCGCGGTGTGTGAATAGCATAAGGTGCCAGATATGCAAAAATGGGTTTATCTGGTGGAGCTTCTTTTAATCTTTTTAGAGCTGTTCTGGTAATTACATCTGTTAAATAGTCAGAAGGTGAAGAGCCATGGTGTGATATTGTGCTTTCTGTATTGTTAAATCCTGCTTTTTTAGAAATCAAATTATAATTATAATATTTAGTTTGATTACCATACACAGCGTCAAATTTATTCCAGCCAGGAGGAATAGCTCTGTTCTGTGGAATTTCAGCAAAAAAATTAATGTACTTTCCTGCAAGCATAGTAAAATAACCTTTTGATTGAAGTTCTGTTGCAATTGTGGTTCCTGGATGAAATTTAGTTCCATTAAGATCTCCTACGCCATGATTTTGTGTGTGTTGGCCTGTTAAGAATCCCACTCTGCCTGGGCAGCAGAGAGAAGTTTCTCCATAAAAATTTGTAAAATTAATGCCTTTTGAAATTATATTGTCGTATGTAGCAGGCATAAATTCTCTTTTCCAAAGCCTTCCATCAACTGGATTGACGTCATCTAGCATAATTATCACAATGTTTGGTTTTTGATTAGTTGTGCTTGGTGATTCAATAGCGTTAAGGTTTTCAATAGATTGATCGAATTCGTTTTGGGCAATTTGTGGGTCAGTAAACGGTACAACATCTTCGGGAATATTGTCTTCCTCTACATATGGTAATGACGAAATTTCAGTTAGTTCGGCTGCTTGCTTTTCAAATATTTGTTGTTGTGATGCGAGAATTAAAGTGAGAGGAAGTGAAATAGCAATAATAGATAAAAATAATAATCTCTTTTTATTTGGATATGAGTGGATTTTTAAGAATAGTTTGCTGTTTTTGAATTCTTGGGTAAATTTTGTTAAATTTTCGTGATTTACTTTGTTGGGATCTGTATCAGTCATGAAAGAAACCCTGCTAATTTAATGATATTAGAAGAAATGATAATTTATCAAGTGTCAACTTAATATAATTAACAAGATAATTTTATAATTATAAATAAATTATTGAACTGTTAAATAAAATTGTAAATCCTGATCTCCTTTACTTCTTCCCAGATTTACCCAAGTTG
>CAZWXQ010000007.1:0-55356 GCA_964637955.1 uncultured Gammaproteobacteria bacterium
AAGTAATATAGTTTGTGGTCGTGTTTTTATTTAAATTTACAAAGTCATTTATGTTGTAAACTCCACCGCGCATAAATACAACATCTCCGCCAACTGCATTATTTGCTCCGGTTATTAAGCTACAAGGATTAGTCTGCGTGCAGCTGGTACCTGTTCCAGTAGGGGAAACAAATTTAGTTCCAGAAGATAATGGAGTCGAAGCAACAGCTTGAGGTCCAATACTGATGGATCCATTTGTACCAAATTCTATATAGCCTCCGTCTGAAGCTAGGGAATCTTGTTTAGTAATAACATTTCCTCCTATAACTCCACCTTCGGCTTCAAGTTTATCAGCAGTTGCAGCACGTGATCTATTATCTGAGGTTTGTTTTAAGGCTAGTAGAAAGATTGGAAAAGCAATTATTAATAATAGTAAAAGTAAAAATAGTTTTCGATTATTTGGGAGCTTCATATTAATCTCCGCTCACAATAGAAAGCTCTCTAAGGAAGTCGTTATAGTCATCTTGATCAACTTTTCCATCGTCTGATAAATCAGCTGATATTTTTTTATTTGGATCTGTGCAATTTTTTGCAGGTAATAGTTCTGAGTAGCAATCCATAAGGATATTAAAATCAAGAATAGAAAGCGCGTTATCATTGCTTATATCTCCCGTGACCAAGACTACTGTTGGCATTGTGTTTATGCTAGCTTTATTAATTTTAGGTATACCAAATAGTTGTTTTTTAAGATACTGTGGAGACTTAACTTTGATGAGATAATTATTATTTGAACTATCGATCGTTATTGATGGATCAACTACGATATCTCCTGAAAAATCTCCGGTTGCTGGTTTGTAGATAAGATTGCCTGAGAACGCTGGAAGAGAATTTCCTGAGCTATCAATTAATTCTACAGTAAGAGTTCTAGAAGTTCTTAAAGGATTTTGAGTTCCAGGAAGATTTGGGTTAGTGTTGTCTCCGCCATTTCCAATTCCGTGTAGTTTTACAGAGTTAAATCTAAGAATTGTACTATTTGGGATTGGTGTTGGCGAGACTGTTGGAGTAGGTGAGACAGTTGGTGTCAGTGTTGGAGTTGGAGTAGGAATAGCCGTATTCGTGGGAGTTAGAATTGGCGTAGAAGTAGGCGTATTGGTTACCCCTGTTGTAGGAGTTGCAATTATTTCAGCAGGGCAGTTATCGCCACTTATTCCAGTTGGTATACAGTTTAAGTTTTTTGTTAGTAGTAGTTTATCTACGCCTACTCCTGGTTGATTTCCAATTATAGTTATCACATGAGTTCCTGCCGTTAAGACTAAATTATTGGAATTTGCTACCCAAACCCAAGAAGCTGAAGAGTTTTGAACCAATACAGGACAGGTGCTATCTATTTTAAGGTAAAAAGAATTGTTTGTTGAATCTTGTGCTTTCATTCTGCTCCAAACTCGATATGTTCCCGCAGTTGCATCAGCAGAAAGAGTTACATTTCCAGTATTTGTCGGTGGGGTAACAGTGCATGTTTGTGCATGCACGTTTTCAGGTTTGTATTTTAAAAAGATTGTTGACAGTAGTAATAAAGCTAAAAATATTTTTTTCATTTAATCTCCTTGCTGAACTGAAAGCTCTCTTAAGAATAGGTTGTAGTCATTTTGATTAACTTTTCCGTCATCTGAGATATCGGCTGCAAGTTTTTTATTTTCGTCACATGTAGGTTTTGCAGGAAGCAGATCAGAATAGCATTCCATAATAAGATTATAGTCGTCACCGGTTTCAAGTTTATTATCGCTATCAACATCTCCGGCAACTAGATCAACTAAAGCAGCGTTATTCGCCTGACCCAGAGTAGGTACTAAAAATCCTGGTAATTGTTTTTTCAAATAGAACGGAGTTTTAATTTTTAATATATAGCTTCCATTTACAAAAGAATTAGGCAAGACGATTTGTCCATCAAAAGTTCCTTGAGTAGCACCGTTGTATACCAAGTTGCCTGATAATGTATGAATAAGAGTTTCGTTTGCATCGTAGATTTCTAGAGAAAATGGTCTAGTTGTTCTAAGTATATTGAGTGTTCCAACACTGTTTTGATTTGCTGTATCTCCACCTTTTCCAAGCCCATGGAGCTTGATGTTGGTGAAGTTAATTACAGTACTAGCTGCAGTTGGCATAGGCGTGCTTGTAGGCACAATTGTAGGCGTAGGAGTGGGGGTTTTTGTTGGAGATGGAGTTGGCGTAGGTGTTTTAGTAGGAGTTGGTGAATTTGTTGGTGTTGGGATAGGAGTATTGGTTGGTGAAGGTGTGCTTGTGGGCAAATTTGTAGGAGTTGGTGTGTTGGTAGGAGCTGTATTAATTTTTACAAAAGCAGGAATTGTGGCAGAGAGAACATTTTCATTCGATGAATCACTTGGGGCAATTGAGAGTAATGAATTATTTGTACCAAATGCGATTTGTGTAGAATTTACAGGAGCGGTTGCCTTAAAAGTAATTGTCATTATTTTTGTTGGCGTTTGGATTACTTTTGTTTGATCAGATCCGATAGAAACGACTATTTGAATTTTTCCACCAGATAAAACTGGACCTTCGATTGTAGTTGGAAATGCTGCAGAATTTACTACAACTTGATTGGCGTTTGTAACCGATAGTTTAGATGGATCGTATGTTATATCCAATTTTGCTAAGGAAACTAAATTCGTGCCAGGGTCGACCATTACATCCACTACTACATCTTCATTAATATTTTTTGTGATCGGTGAATTTGATGTTGTTTGTGGAGAAAAATATAAAGTAGAGGCTTTTGAAGCTTGAGTTTGCGAATCTTGTCTTGTTTTTACAACCAGAAGTATGAGAGGGAGAGCGATAAGTTGAATTATGACTGTTGCAACAATTAGCTTGTGGCTATGTATGAAGTCCATAATGTTAGCTTAGATAAAATATCTAAACCAGTCAATAGGGCTTACCTTGAAGGCTTACCTTTTCCAGGACCCTGCTTACTAGTTACTAGTAGAATTGGAGATTGTAATATAGGCAGGAGAAGTTGTAGATAGGACGTTTTCGCCACTGAGATCATTTGAAGCTACTGAATATACAGAATTACCACTTCCAAAAGAAACTAGAGTTTGCTTTGAAGTGGTATTAGCTATGAAGTTAACTGTTGCAGCTTTGCTTTGTGTGGAAATTGCCTTAGAAAGATCAGCTCCTACTGAAAGAACAACTTGAACTCTGCCATATGAATACACAGGACCTTCTATTATCTGAGGAAATACCGCTTCATTTATGACTAAAGGATTTGATGGGGAAATTGAAATTAAGGTCGGGTCATATTGAATATCAAGTTTTATTAATGATACAAGATTTTTACCTGGATTTAACATAACATCAAGAGAAAAAGTTTCTCCTACTGCTTTTTGCATGGGAGAGTTTGGAGCGGATACTGGAATAAAAGATAGAGTAGTAGATTTTTCTGCTCGACTTCTCGTATCTCTTTGTTGGTTATTGATTACTAGAAATAGAGGCAACATTATTATCATAACTACCGCAGAGAAAGCGAAATATTTATGCTTAATTATATTTATAAAACCTCTCATATCATAACAATATGTAATTTAGCCTTAAGTGTCAAGTAACTATGGGCAATTAGTCTCCTGATTTTATTGATAACTCTCTTAAGTAAAGATTATAGTCATCTTGATCAACTTTTCCATCATCCGAAATATCAGCGGCATTTTTTTTATTTTGATCCGAGCAGTTTTTGGCAGGCAAAAAATCTGAATAACAGTCAGATATTAGCTTAAAGTCTAAAATAGATAAAATATTATCATTATTTACATCACCTGAAACTAGGATTATTGCTGGCAAGTTAGTAATAGATCCCTTAGTTACGTTAATTATTCCATTATATTGTTTTTTTAGAAATTGTGGTGACTTGATTTTGATTAAGTAATTGCCAGTATCAATTGAGGAAGGTAGGGTGATAATGCCAGAAAAATCTCCGGTGTTAGGTGAGTAATTAATATTTCCCTGAGCTGTCATGATTAGGGATCCGGAGCTGTTGTTTAATTCAAGTGTCACGCTTCTCGAGATTCTTGCGGGGTTTAAATTACCCCCAGATTTATTATTGGTCGCATCTCCACCAGAGCCAATTCCGTGAAGTTTTACTGAATTTAATTTTAGTTTAGTAGTGTTTGGAATTGGACTCGGCGTTTGAGTATTTGTGGGTGTTTTAGTGGGGTTTGGTGAAGGAGTAGGGGTTTTGGTTGGAGTTAAAGTGTATATGGGTGTAGTTGTATTGTTTTTAGAAAAAGATATTTTAAAGCTATTTCCAAGAGAATTTTTCATATTAACAGAAAATTTAATAGGTGAAGTTGAGGTAACATTAATTTGAGGGTCTTTTGAGATTACGTCAGTCGCGTTTTTATTGATTGTAATATTTACAGAATCATTTTCTTGCGTAGGATCAGCAATAGAAATATTAATAGATTCAGGTTCTTCGTCGACTATTATTGAAGAATTGCCAGAAGAAGATATGTCTCCTGCATTTCCAGAGCCAAAGAAATTTGCTGCGGTTATATTCAATTTGTTTTCTTTAACAGCATGAGCAGCTGAATTTTGTGCGAGGATTGAAATGTCGGGTTTCTGTGCATAAGATGAGGTTGTAGACTGACTGCTATTTGGCAAAAATACATATGCATATTTTTCATTTGTAGGATTTACACCATGGTTTATTAAAATTTGTGCATAATTTCTTATTGGAGTAGTTAGATCACTTGCAGTATTTTTAATTTGTTTCCAGTTCCCAGATCTTGATTGTTTTTGAGCTGATATATTGCCACTAATTGGAAAATAATAGCCACCTGTGCCTTCTAGAAATGCCCACTTTGGATTTAAAATATTAGTAGGGGAGGAGATTGATTTGTTGTCAATCTGAAATATATTTGAATTATCATTTTTAATTTTCCTATTTTCTATGATAGTTTGTACATTTTGATTATTGGTTGCGCTAATATTTGAACCAAGTGCGACAAGCTCATTGTCGAATATGAAATATGATTTTTTTGCAAAAACATTTAGCTTTGATTTAAAATTCATTCCAACTGCAACATATGTATTTAATGTTGAGCCTCCTGCGTATAATTTTGGAGACATATAATTATTTAGTTTGGAGTCAAAATTTTCGCTTAAATATGTATTGCTTGCTGAAAGCTTGATGGTTTCATCAATTGTTGTTCCTGGGAGTTTAGTTTTATCAACTGTTGCCCAGAAGTAATCATTGTATTGGCCTGGGTCAGTTTTATTATAAAAATAAATCATACCGTCACTTGTATACCATCCTTTTTTATTATCGCCATTTATTGATTCATAATTACCAATTCTTCCAGAAGACATGCTTATTCCAAATGCGTAATCATTTTTTAAGCTTACAAGTTTGTCTATTCTTGGAAAAAGTTTGGTAATTTCATAATTGTTGACAGAGATTAGATTTGGATCTTTGATTAATTTATAAGTTTCGATTATTGTAAAAATACTATCTCTTATTATTTGTTTATTTGTTTTGTTTAAAATTTCAGAGCCTAAATCTTTATACTGATTACCAGATAGTGAGCTAATGAATCCAGCTAAGCTACTTATTAGAGGTAAATCTGAATTTGTGACTTCTGTTCTTGGATAGCTTATTAATCTCCCCATAACCATGTCCATGGGAGATTCATTAAACATAAATGGTTGAAAGCTATCTTTGTAATATCTATAGAGTTTATCTGTATTTGCAGATGCAAGGTTAGATTGTGATAAAACACGTGAAATTTCAACTACGTTTCTAAAAAATATAGAACCGTACCACATATTATACGGATGAATTTCATGCTGAATGAAAGACCCATCACTATAAATTCCATCACTGCTATTCGTATATTGCATGAGCTTTTGATTGTAGTTGTAAATTGCTTCATCTAGAGCTATGGGATCATTGCTAATTCCTGCTCTTAAAAGTAAAGGAACAGTTGTCATGGCTAGGTTGCCAGCTGTATCGTGTACGCCATTTCCTTTATAAAATTCATTGCTAGAATTACTTCTTGGATTAGGATAAAAGCGTTCCACAGCGTTCATATTTTTAGTTATAAATTCTGTAAAATCAGGATCTTGAGAAAGCCTGTCATATATTAGGATAATATTTGTTGTTAATGATCTTGGAATTCCAACTTCGTAAATTAGATTAGTTGAGCATTGATTTTCGATTGATTTAGGAGAGTTAAAAACGTTTCCTTTACATGTTTCAGAGTTGTACCAGTTGTTGTTTAACCAAATTAGTGAATCTTTTATTGCGATATAAAAAGCCTCTTTTTCATTAGGGTCCGTAATTGCTCCTTTAGTGGAGTAGGCAAGTGCCATTTTTTCAATTCTTTCATAAGTATCTGCAACCCAGTCTCCTCCATTTGGACCATTTTTGTCGCTAAATAAATATTTTCTATCGGAGGAAGTTATTAATTGAGATTTTATGCTTCTGCCATCGCTTGCAATTTTTGTCACTTTTGCAGCAATTAAGCCGTTTAATTCTGGGTTTGATGTGTCATAGTTTCCGCCTGTTTCGTAGTTAAACCATGATTCACGAATTTTTGCATAATCATTTCCGCTAAAGTCTGCTCTCGTATTAATTTGTTGTTTTTGCTGAGTAGAAAAAATTATAAATGGGAGTGTTATGAGTAGAATGATAAAGGAGACTAAAGCTATTTTTTTATATTTAGTATTATGCCACAGTTTCCTCATAATTTAAGAGTAAGTCAGTATTGGTTAGCCTGTCAAGAAAATAGATTTTATGCGTTAAGATGGTTAAGTGTTATAGCTTCTGCAAAATTAAATGTGAATTAACCCTTTTACTAAAAAGGGTCTATTTTGAAAACTTAATGTGGAAATGAAGCAGGATTAGAAGACAAATTAAACTTGGATTCTGATTCCAGGAGACATGGTGGATTTGAGTGTAACTTTTCTAATTCTGTCTTTTTTGATAGCTTGAATTGCAGTTTTTATATTCTCTTGAAGCTGTTTGTCATCAAAAGATGTTTTTCCAACTGAAAGGTGAATGAGAGGATTTTTACTTTCTGTCTTAAAGCCCATTTGACCTCCTTGAAATTTTTTAGCAGCTTCTTCAGGTTTTTCTGAAATTGTTCCATTTTTAGGATTTGGCATAAGTCCACGTGGACCTAAAACTCTTGCTACCTTAGCAAGTTTAGGCATTTGTACAGGAGTTGCGATAAGAACATCAAAATTAATTTTTCCTTTTTCTACTTCAGCTAGTACAGCGTCATCTGCTATTACAACTCTTATTTCTTTACCTGTTCCGTGAGGAAGAATCATAGTTCCTGAAATTCCAGGAGTTACAGTATTTATATGGAGTTCAACAGTCTCATCAAATTTCGCCATTTTTACTTTTCTGAGTAATTCCAAGCCCTCAGCTAGGGGATAAATCTTATTTTTATCCACTTGGATAACTTTTGCAGTGTAATTTGCGGATCTAGATGGACCTTTTTTAAGAAATTTTTCCTTTTTTCCTTTTTTAGGAGCTGCTTTTACTTCTTCACTAGAAGCTTCTGATTGATTATTTGCCGATGAATTTTCTGATTGATCTTCGCTTAAAGTCCCATCAGTGCTATTAGATTCTTCTCGAGCTTTTTTCTCAGCTCTTTTTAAATCTTTTTCAGCTTTTTGCTCTGCTTCCAAGGATTCATCACCGATTACATTTACTCTTACTTTTCCCATTATTGTACTTTTACCCCCATACTTCTTGCCGTTCCTTCAACGATTCTCATTGCTTGATTTACATCAGTAGTGTTAAGATCTTCTAATTTTGCTTTTGCAATTTCTTCTACCTGAAGCTTGGAAAGTGTTGCTGCAACTTCTTTTCCTGGATTATTTGCGCCGCCGCGGCCAATAGCTTTTTTAATTAGCTCTGACATAGGGGATTTTTTGGTGATGAAAGAGAAAGTTCTGTCTTCATAAACTGTGATAACCGCAGGAATTATATTTCCTTTTTGATCAGCCGTTTTTTCATTAAACGCTGTAACGAATTCCATGATTGGAAGTCCGTGAGGACCTAATGCTGTTCCAACAGGAGGTGCAGGAGTTGCTGCTCCAGCTGGAATATTAATTTTTATAATTGTTTTTATCTTCTTAGCTGCCATATCGTCAAGTCACAGCTTGGTGTCTTTGCGCTCGCTTCGCTCGCGCTTCGACTTTCAGTTGGCCTTTCCTCTTCAAAATTCTGAAAGAATTTTGATAAGAACATTGGGAAATGGGAACGAGTAGAGAAGAGGTCTAATTAATTAGATCCGATTCTTATCTACTGGTTCAAGCAATCTAAATCAGAGTTTAAATCTCCCAGATATTCAATAAGTGTTTGTATTATACCCCAGCCACAAATAATTAGCAACTATCGATTGATTCAAGCCCTATAGTATGATAGAATTTGAGCTATGGAAACACTTAATGACATGATGAGAACATATGGTGAAGTTTCTTTAGGGGAACCTCCTTCTGATTGCTATGCTCATTGTCCAGTTATGCAGAGTTAAATAACACGAGAGCATAAAGATCCTGATCTACATATGCAACTTGAAGGGTTACGGTTAGCGGTTTATTCTTTAGCTGAGCAAGAATTAAATGGACATGAATCAGCAGACGATTTGGCTCCTGGTTATGTGGAAGATTTAGGTGAAGAGGGATTGCGACAAGCGCAGTATTGTGCAAGTCATGTAGCTCATGGTGAATGTTCCTTGTTAGATATAGTACCTAGGAGTTTAAATGGAATGGCAGTCTATACTACGAATAATTCTACAATGTCTCTTTTAGAAGGAATTGTGCGTCCAAGTGAGATTGTTGATACTGGAGTGCAAGTTTTAGTTGATGGTGAATCAGCAGTTATTGTAGCCCCACGACGCAAGCTTCCAGCACATCCAAATGATGCATTTAGAAGAGTAATGAGCGGGATTATCGATAAATTAAAGAGGGAATAAGTTTATAGTTTATTTACTTGTAAAAAATCAAGCTCAACAGGTGTTTCGCGACCGAAAATAGAGACTAATACTTTAAGTTTTCCTTTAGCTTCATCGATGTTATCAATAGTTCCTAAGAAGTCTGAGAAAGGTCCATCAACTATCTTTACAGCTTCGCCAATAGTGAATGAAGTCTTGTAAAGAGGTTCTTCCTCGTTCATAAACTTCATGATTGCTTCAACTTCTTTTTCTGAAATTGGAGTAGGTTTGTTGCCAGCTCCGATAAATGCAGTTACTCCTTGAGTGGTTCTAATAAGAAGCCATGATTCATCGTCAAGCGCCATATTTACAAGAACATATCCTGGAAATATCTTTTCTTTTACAGTTTCTTTTTTACCCTGAGAAACTTTAATAGTATTTCTAGTAGGGACTATGATGTCAAAAATTCTATTTTCAAATCCTAGAGACTGAACTCTTTGCTTTATAGACTTTGCAACTTTGTTTTCATGTCCAGAATAAGTGTGGACGATGTACCATCTAGCATTAACGTTATCATCTTGATTTAAAATTTTCTTAGCTTCTTCAAGTTTTTCATCAGGATCTTCAACGGGAAGCATTTGCGTATCTTCTTTGATCATCTCTTCTGTAAGAGTTTCTGGAGTTTCATTTATTTCTTCAGGTTTTTGATTTGCGCCTTTCATCTCGACCATTTGAGTATCTTCTTTAATCTGATCTTCTGTTAAGCTTTCTGGAGCATCATTTACTTCTTCTACATCATCAGATAAGCCTTCAGTAGAAGCCATCTGTACATCTTCCTTGATCATCTCTGCTGTTAATTCATCAGCAGGTTCATTTGGAGCTTCATTTGAATTCGCATCATCAGGAAGGGGAACCATGTTTGTGTCTTCCTGGATTTGCTCATCAGTTAAGACCGAAGTTTGATCTTCGGTTGTGTCTTTTTGGTTCTGTATTTTTTTATTGTCGTCCATATTATCTACTTACAAGTCTTTCTAGGACTTTAGTTAATAGTAAGTCTATGCCTCCTAAGAATACTCCAACGATTGCACTTATTACAATAACTGCAACAGTTAGTCTCATGATTTCAGCACGTGTTGGCCATGTAACTTTTTTTAATTCATCTATAGATTCTTTTCCAAAGGTAATAGGTGAAATAAATGCCATAGATATTTAAAATCCGCCCATTTTTGGCGGATATGTCAATTATTTTAGCAAATAATTGAAGATTTATCAATAACAAGAGCTTGATGTCAAAAATTGTAGCAATAATTTTGATTGTGATTTTTTCTAAATGATTGAAATTGTTTTCTGAATCAACTATTATTAAACTTATCTTATGAAGAAAATTAGAAAGGCAGTTATTCCTTCAGCCGGATTTGGAACCCGTTTTTTGCCTCAGACAAAAGCAATGCCTAAAGAAATGCTTCCTCTCGTAGACAAGCCCGTCATTCAATTTGTAGTAGAAGAATTAGTTGATGCTGGAATTACTGACATAATTCTTGTTACCGGATACCATAAAAGAACGATTGAGGATCACTTTGATCAAGCAAGTAAAGATTTGGTAGAAAATCTTAAAGCTGGAGGAGAGAAAAAGGCACCTCTTCTTGAGCAAATAGAAAATATATCAAAGATGGCCAATTTCGTTTATGTGCGTCAAAAAGGTCCATATGGAAACGGAACTCCACTTATGAATGTCAGGCATCTTATTGGAGACGAGCCTTTTATTTATACTTTTTCTGACGATTTTATAGTTGCTGATCCATCTAGATTCAAGCAAATGATCGAACTTTATGAGAGATATGACTCATCTGTTATGGGAAGTATTCGAGCTAAAACAGATGAGGATTACTCCCGATATGGATTTGCTGGAGGAGATATGCTTGAGGATGGATCAATAGATGTGAAAACATTAATTGAAAAGCCCGGAAAAGAAAATGCGCCTTCAGATTTAGCTACTGTATCAGGTTCTATATTTACACCAGATATTTTTGATTATTTAGATCAAGTTATGGAAAATTTATCTGAAGGTCAAGAATTTTATTATAATGATGCATTAAAACTTATGCTTGCAGATGGTAAAAGAATAATTGCTACTGAAATTAGAGGCGGAAAATATTATGATACTGGAAATAAGCTCGAATATATGAAGACTATTGTAGATCTCGCATTGGAGCATCCTGAAGTTAAGGATCAATTTAGGGAGTATCTTAAAAATCTAAACTTAAATTAATTAGGCCTTGTAACTCGTTCATTTATCATTCTTCCTCTTTCCCATCTTCTTTCTTGTAATTGTTTTGTTGGTAGGTCATCTAGTTTTTCTAATTCCATTTTAATCCAGTCACGTAGAAAGCGCACTGAAACTCTAGGGTCTTTGTGAGCTCCACCTTTTCCTTCAGGAATAATTGCATCAATTTGTCCTGTTTCCATTCTCCCTTGCGATGTCGCATCATGTAATTGATTAAGAAATTCTTCCAAATTATTTTCATCTTTCCATTGCCCAGTCATAATCCACCACTGGACAACCGGAGCGGAAACAAAGCTTAGAGCATTCTCAAAGTCTGCAGCTGCGTCTGCTGGGTGAATAATAGTATGTCCACCACCGCTGCCATCTATCCCAGTATTTATGCTCAAAACAGGGTAGGGATAGAGATCTGTTAATTTTATTATTTCAGCAATGTTATTTGATTGTCCTGCTGATTCAGCTTCAGGAGAAGGGTCGGCGCCCTTAGTATCTCCCAAAAGAATAAGGGGTAATTTTCTTTTTTCAGCAAGTTCCATGATGTGTTTCATGTAAACCCAGTCTTTGGGTTTTTGAGGATCATATACCTTTTTTTCATTTCCATCACTATTTTTTACTCTTTGTGTCTGATGACCTATTACGCACATTGGTCGACCCTCGATAGAAGTTATAGCTGCAACAACTGTTGGGTATTGATCAACTCCATCAACGCGTATTGAATTGCTTAAGAAAAAAGCATCATCAAATAGTTCAGAGCGAGTATCTATTAAGTCAGCTGTTGTAGGTCTATCCGGATGCTGAATGATTTCAAGACGTTTCATTATGGGTAGATTTTCAGGTCTTGGAGGTAAAATAATTTCTCCTTTTGAAGGTTTATGACTATCCCAAAGTGTTCCTCCTACTTTATTTCTGATCCATGCAACGAAAGTTTGTCCTGGTTGATCAGGTTTAGTTGTTCTGTCAAATGCTTCTCTCTGTCCAATTGTTTCTCTAGGTGCAAAAACTATATTAGGATCTGTAATTGTCGCTGGATCATTTAAGATGTGCATTAAATGAGCAATTTTTTCAGAAGCAACTTCAAGATTTGGAGTAACAATATCAACTGTTCTATCCCAGAAGCAACTTATGGAGGTATGTGTTCCAGGAGGTAGGACTTGATATGCGTCACTTGCTCTATCAGATTGTGGATCAAGTCCAAGAGATTTTGCTACAATAAAAGGACCTGTAAAGCCCTTTCTCGTATTTGCTTCAACTATAATTTTTAAATCAGCAACTCCGGCAAAGCTTGCAGGAACTCCTCCATATACTCCTCCAACGTCAACATTTATATGCATAGAAGGGGGATACTTGTTAAGTGCCTGGATAGTGGTTCTCATTTGGTGGAGAGCTATTGTGTTTTGTTGTTGCTCAGCGCCTCCTGAGCTAACTATCGTAACTAGTGGTAACCCTTCTGAATTAGCAAGTTTACATGCATCTTCAAAAGCAGTGCCTTCATCGATTCCTAGTTGTCCATCAAGGCGATAGAGTATGTATCTAATTCCGTCACGTTCATAAAATCCATATTCAGCATAGGATTCACTGTCTCTTCTTGCAGCCATTTCTTGCCTGTACTGACTATATGATATAGGTTCATCAGAATTTCTTCTTGGAACTTTTACGTCCTGAGGAAGAAGTTCAATTGCGAGCTTTCTAGAAGGAGGAAGTACAGTAAAGACTCCGCCATCAATAAATCTTTCTAATCCTCTTGATTTTTCTTTAAGTTTATTATTCCACCACCTTTCTATAAAAGTTGTTGTCATGGTGGAATTGGTAAATTCTGGGGTAGCTAATAACTCAATTAATAGCTCTCTGTTGCTGGATACTCCAGTGAGCTCTAATTTTATCAAGAACTCAATTAATTTGTTTCTCGCATCCTCTCTATTTTCCCCATGAGCAATTGCTTTAAGTACTGTTGGATCATACCAAGAAGAAATTTCGTCCCCCTCAGAAACACCTGCTTCTACGCGTATGCCTGGAGTTTCTGGAACTCGAAGCATATCAAGTTTTCCAGGGCTTAATTCAAATCCTTTTCTCGGGTTCTCAGCATAAACACGAGCTTCTATAGTGTGACCATTGGGGGAAATGTCTTTTTGGGCTAATTTTAGTTTTCTTCCTTCAGCAATGTCTATCATCAGCCCTACTATGTCGACTCCTGTTTGCTCTTCGGTTACAGGATGTTCGACCTGAATTCGAGGATTTATTTCCATAAAATACCAAGCAGGTTCATTTGTCTTGCCTTGTCTATCTGTATCCACGATAAATTCCCAAGTGCCAACTCCTCTATAATCAATATCTTTTGCAAAGTTAATAGCAGCTTTTTGAATAGTACGAGCAAGCTTTGGACTTATATTTGGAGAAGGAGATTCCTCAATGATTTTCTGGTGACGGCGTTGCATGGTGCAATCCCTTTCGCCAAGTGAAACAACATTGCCATAGTTATCCGCTGCAATTTGAACTTCAACATGAACAGCATTTGCTATCAAGTGTTCCATATAAACTTCCCTGTTGCCGTCTCTCATGCGAAGTTGACGATATGCGCTTTCAAGTTCTGCTTTGTCTTTGACCACTAAATTGCCCATGCCTCCACCAGTATCTGGATCTTTAAGCATGACTGGATAAGTTAAAGCCTCAGCGCTCTTGGATGCGTCTCGAAATGTAGCGAGATTACCAGTTCCTTCTAAAACCGGAATGTGAGATAAGGGTCCAATTTTTACCTTTTTTGCGGTTTCGCGGGCTTTTATTTTATTTCCTGCTAAATCCATAACAGGGGAAGGGGGAGCAAGTACTCTTATTTTTGCTTCCTCACATTTTCTTATGAAGTCTGCATTTTCTGAAAGAAATCCATATCCTAAAAAGATAGCGTCACACTGTCGAAATGTTGCTTCTTCCAGAATTTTATCAGGATCAGAATAAGACTCTTGTGCAGAAGTTCCTCCTATTGGAGCGAGTTCCCATCCCTGTTGATCTGCAATTCTAGTAATCAGTGCATCTGAATCTTCGAGAGAATAAGGAATTACAGCAGAAATATTTCTTTCTTGACAGGCGCGAGCTGCTCTTACTGCTATTTCTCCTCGATTGGCAATAAAAAGTTTCTGTATTGGAGTAATAACTTCGGCTTGATGTTCATGTTCTATAGTTGGCATATATATTATGATCTTTCAGTTTTTTCTACGTAACAAAGCACAGTTCCTGGCTCTACATCTTGTCCATCAGTTGCCGCATATCCAATAAAAGTTGCACCTTGAGGAAATTTATCTCTTGGAAGTCTTATCATAAATCTTGTACCTTTTCCCTTTGTTGCTACTCCCAGCGGAGCATCAGCTGCAATCCAATCATCTGCTCCTACCATCGGATTTCCGTCAGTTGGATTTATCGTAGAAAATTTTCCGTTATAACCTGCCATAAGAGGAGTGCCGCTACGTAGCTCAGCGCCTTTATCCCAGTCCCCAGTAAGTTCGATTCTGAGTTCGCGGGTAGCTCCATCTCTTGAGAGATTAACACTTAACACTTGAGGATTTTCTCCAAGGGACGTAACTTGCAAAGAAGCTGAAACATCAGTTCCACTTTCGACTAGACCAACGACTGCATCTATTAAAGGTTTTCCAAAAATAGGAGTAGCTGCCTGAAGTCGTTCCGCAGGGGTTCCAACTTGTGGGTAAATTTCACTTCGACTTGCTCGATTTTCTCTTTCTGCCATTTAAATAATCCTCACTTTCATATTTGTGTTAAATTGATTAAATACGACTAGGCCTTTTGAGGTTTCTACTCTAAGTCCAAGGCCAATTTTCGCTTCAATGGCTCTACCAATTGTCGTATTTTCACCGTGAGTCACTTCAACATCTCTTCCTAAAACAGAAGATAATTTTTGCCAAAGCTCGTCGTATGTTTCTCGAGCTGCCGGATTTGTCTGTATAATTTCTGCATCAGGCCCAATATCTGCGATATTACTTAAAATTCCTAAAACCAAATTTTTCCTTGAAACTGGGTTTGTCTGCAAAATATCAAGGGATACTGCTCCATAATCAGAAGGAGGGAGTTCAGATTTTTCTTGATGCACATTAATGCCAATTCCTACATTTGCACCCAAAAATTTATTTTGATCATCATAGATAGCTCTAGTTAAGATTCCTCCAAGTTTTTTATCTTCATAAACGATGTCGTTGGGCCACTTAAGTTGTATTGGCAGGCCACTTAACTCTCTTAATGTCTGACATGCGTTTAGGGCTACGAGATCTGCATAGGTCGTTAGACTGCTTTCGTCTGGGTTCAGTCGAATACTCATTAAAACTGATTTTCCCGGACTGTCGTGCCATGCTCGTCCTTCGCGCCCAACTCCATTAGTTTGATGATCAGTAAGTGCAACAATGTTAGAAGCATCTCCACTAAGAGCATGTTCATCAACGGTAGACATAGTAGTAGGAGTTTGAGGAGAAAAAATCAGCTTAAAGCCAAGACGTTCTATTTCTTGAGTTAATTCAAGAACATCATAAGCGTCAATTAATAAAGGAGCAGGAGCTAATTCAAATGGGCTTGTAGACATAAAGTGCCTTGTGGGGCATTTTATATCAAAAAAAGGAACTAATCAAGGCTATTTAAGCTTCTTTGCGCTTGGTATAATAATAATTGTGAAGCGGGCTTCCTTATTACAACTTTCATTATTCATGTTTTTTCTCTTTTTTGTGTTTACTTTTTTTGTTTACTTAAATATAAGTGCACTTGCAACGCTTGATTACAAAACTACTGAATTATCTCAAAAACTAATTCCAAATTTATTCATAATGCCATTTTCTTTTTTCAGTGTTTTAGGATCTGCTGAATTTACAGGAATCTTTTTGCTTATATTATTATTTCTGTTTCTTAGGACCAAGAAGTTGGTAATAGTTGTTTTCATGTTCGTTTTTATGGGACTTGTTGAAATCTTTGGTAAAACTGTAATAAATCAGCCAGGTCCACCATTATATTTTCATAAAACTAGTATGCTTTTAGGTTTGCCTTCAAGTGGCGTTTCTGCAGATTTTTTCGCTTATCCATCAGGACATAGTGCACGTACTGCATTTGTATCAGGCATTTTAATTCTTGTGATTTGGTTAAATTCCAGGCTTTCAAGAGAAATTAAAATGATTCTGATAGGCGGAGTTTTAATTTTTGATTTAATTATGTTTTCAAGTAGAGTTTATTTGGGCGAGCATTGGGCAAGCGATGTTTTGGGAGGATTATTATTAGGTTTTTCTATGGCACTACTAACCTCATTTTTCCTTATCAAGGAGTCATCTAAGTAATTTGAAATAACTTGGCAATACCTTTGGTCATGACCAAAAGTATAAGTAGCTCTAGAACTCGTTACGGCATCTCTCGTTAAGAAGTTACTAATAAGAAAAACTAAAACTCATCGCCTCTGGCAATTGGTTAATAGATTTTTAAGCAAGAAAAGCCCCCTCTATTATGAATTATCCCGCGAAACGCGGACCCGCCTGTTGGCGGGAGAGGGGGCACTAAGTCGGCTACATGGGTCTAGGCACGTTTCCTAGGGTGCCGGAGAGACTCCGACTCTGCTGGGCGGCAAGGTCGCCCGAGGGTTTTCGTCTTCCCCGAGAACGTGCTCGTCCGGCCAGAAGAGGCCGATGGGCACGAAGAGCACGCGGCTTCGGTTGTACGCGGTCTGCGCGTTGATCAGCTCACCCCTGGCATAGGTGATGCGGTTGACCGAGCCTGCGGTCTCATCGAAGAGTCCACGCTGGATCTCCGTGAGCCCGATGTTCGGGTAGTTCTCCACGAAGGAGCGGAGTGCGAAGAAGGCCTGCGCGGCGTTCTCCACGTTGCCAGGATCGGATGTGTCGCCTTGCGACGCTGTGTCGAAGGCACTTCGAGCGCTGGCGATCTCCTCGATGAGATCTCGCTGGAGATCGACGGTCACGTTGAACTGCTGCTCAAGCCTGGGCAGTAGTTCGCTTGCGCGTTCGATCTGGTTCCAGATCTCAGCGGTTTTGCCGCGGATAGTCTCTTGGCCACCAGCGAGGGATGCGTATCCCACGACCTGGTAGGCACCGAAGAGCCCCGCGATGACGAGTACGATGAGGGAGATCATCCCACATCCACGCATGATCACCTTGTGATCCCTTTCTGGCGTTAGCCGCCTGAACCGCCGCCGCCGGAGCTTCCTCCGCCGCCGAATGAACCACCACCCGAGCTCGAGCTAGATGAACTGCCCGAGTAGTAAGACCCCCCGTATCCAGTAGCGCCTCTTAGAGCACCAGCTAGGACTACGAGGCCCAAGAAGATGAGTACCCATACCCACCATGGCCAGCCCGAGTCGGGAGATTTGAGGTCTCTGAACTCATCGGCTTCCGGTTGGGTGAGGAAGTCAGCGAACTTCGTAGCAAGTTGGACGAGTCCGTCTTGCCACTTTCCGTCCTTCCGTAGAGGGTTGAAGAAGTTCTCCCGAAAAAGGGTGAACTTTGAATCGGGAAGAAGTCCTTCCATGCCTTTGCCGGTAGCGACGAAGATGTAGGGCTTGGGGTCGTTCTTGGATCCCGGACGGTCGAGAAGTACCATGATCGTGAGACCATTGTCCTTTTCGGCCGAGCCGATACCGTTCTCATTGGCGACTTTGGTCGCGAACTGAGCCGGATCTGAGTTGATGTCCTTGAAGAACACGCCTGCGAGCTGGAAGCCCAGAGTGCCAATCCTATCGGACTGTGCCCTCAATGCCTCCAGGGTTTCGCCGGGAACAGTGCCTGTGGTATCCACCCAGCCTCGATCACTCTTCGTGATTTGAGGAATGGAGGGATCCGCGGACCCTGAGCAGCCAGCGAGCAGTAGGGTCAGGAAGATGATTACGCCGAAGAGATTCCGGAGCCTCATCTTACTGGTTATCCACCCGAGCCTGAGCCGCCGAAGTCTCCACCTCCGCCGAAGGATTCTCCTCCGCCGATGTTGAAGCCTCCAGAGCTGCCGCTGTCGAATCCTGAGCCGCCGAAGCTGCTCCCGAAAGAATTGCCGCTGTCATCGTCATGATGATGCGAGCTTCTGTGCGGTGGGTCGTCGTCACGGTCTTCTGGCTCGTCTCTGCGAGTCGAGTGCCCGGCTGAAGCCAGAGTCGCTGCCGTTCCCAGATATGTGAGACCATGGGAAGGGTACGGATCTGGCTGGGGCGTGTACGACGTTCGCGTGGACGAACTGCTGATTGGGTAGGACACGGGGTCGAAGTAGGGATCCTGCTTCTGGGACTTCCTTGCAAGGACGACCAAGAAGATCACGACTGCCGCTACGATCGCCCCGAAGATGAGGATCACCCACATGAGGGCGTTCCCATCATTGGTGCTTTGGGTCGGTTGGGGGTTGGGGCTCTGGGATTCTGGGTTGGACAAGTCCACCATGAAGTTTGCCAGTTCCCTGGAAAGGCTTATGAGGCCTTCTTCCCACCGTCCCTGGGCGCGAAGGGGGTTGAAGTACTTCTCCCGGAAGCGGGTCACCGCTGAGTCAGGGAGGTCTCCTTCGAGTCCTCGGCCTGGCGCCACAAAGATGTACGGCTTGTTGCCGTCCGAGCCTTTGCGGTCCAGGAGGACCAGGATCATGAGACCGTTGTCCTTTTCGGCCGAGCCGATCCCGTTCACGTTACCTACGTCTGAGGTGAACTGGCTGGGGTCGGATTCGATGTCCGAAAAGAACACGCCGGCCAATTGATAGCCGCCCGCATGAACCCTGTCGGATTCCTTGCGAAGAGCTTCCATGGTTGCGGCGGGAACTGTTTCCGTCGTATCCACCCATCCGCGGTCACTGACCGTGATGTGGGGGATGGCGGGGTCTGCTGCTTGTGCGGTGATTCCGACAAGCGACAGCAGGATCACTGCCACGAAGGGCAAGATCCTTACGAGCCGTGTGGTCACGATGTCCTTTCTGTGCACTGCGTGTGCACGCTATGTGTTGTAGCCGATGTTAAAGAGCTGCTATGAACCCTCCTTTCGACACGCTAGTGTCAGTTGTCTGACTGTGTCTTTGGTTAGTTAATAGACCGGGGAATTATAGCAGAAATGAGCCTGATAGTCAAAACTATAAGTCTTAATTTTTTAAAAATAATGGATTTTATTCGCTTCAAATATTTATACGTAGGTCTTACCATATTTTTGCATAGATTAGATTATTAACTGTTAAATTAAGCAAATGGACTTTCAAAATATTTTTTACTTCGTGGGCACGATATTTATGGTAACGATGATAGCTCTTATGATTGGTATCGGGATTCTTCTTTTCAGAATGAGGGAAAATTTAGCCCTATTATCGAAGCTAACTCATAAGCCCGTGGATACGGTTACAGAGCTTGGTGCGGGTATAGCAGAAGGTGTCGCACTAAAACTTAAAGAATGGACAACTAAAAAAGCCTCCGATTAAGGAAGCTTTTTATAGAGCTAAAATTTCTTTATTTTTTTGAACCCTTTTTATCTAGTTTGTCTGCTGCGACACTAGAAACTTGATTTATATTTTTCCTAACATCTTCCTTCATTCCTGAAGTTTCTAAATTTACATTATTTAGCACATCACCTGCTGTATCAATTGCTTTATCTTTAACTACGGCAAGGTTTTCACGAGTTTTTTGGTTTGCGAGCATTAATCCTGCTACACCACCGATTGCGGCTCCAGTCATAGCGCCTACTATTTCAGGAGAGATCATACTTACTCCACCTTTTTTGCCTGTAGTAGAAGTTACCTTAGATTTAGATTTTGTTGTCTTAGCCATTAATTTTCACCTCCTTTCTTATTGCTAAAAAAAGTATAGATTTTCTTAGCATTAATCTAGCAAAAGGTAGGTAAGAGTTCGGAAAGAAAATTTTTATTTTATTTAAGAGTTGTCTTTTAATTCAACAGGGCTCACGTAAGGAAATATGCCTTTTTGTAACTCGCTAGATCGTAGCTCGAGTTCTCTTAATAATTCTTCTTGTGCAAGCTGGGATGAAATTATCGGCAATTTTTCCTGCGCCCATAGAGGTATTGGAAAATCTAGAGGTAAATGTTCATAATAAGGCGTAAAAGCGGGTTGATCGGGGCTGGAAACGGGTTCTAAAATTATGTCTAAAAAATGCTGAAACCCAGTAATATAGGCTGCATTAAGGGTTAAAAGCAAAGGAATAACCGTTCTTCAAGGTAGATGGTCTATGAGCTTGAGTAGTCTCAGGCGATCTTACAAGCAAAATATAACAAAATAAATTTTTACAATCAATTAGCAATTTTAAATTTCCACTTAGCAATTGACAAGATAAATTTACAGTAGTATATTCATCAGGCTGCTCAAAAAAAATGGAAAGAAGAGGACCATCATTACTCGAGAGCATGCCCCAAAGACCTTCGTATGAGATTGTTGCGGGAACTTCAAATCCCGAACTCGCTAAAAGTATAGGTGAAATACTTCATAGAACAGTTGATGGGTCAGCAGGAGAGTTCCTAAATCATGAGACTAAAGTTCAAATTACCCCAAATCTTCGAAAAAGAGATGTATTTGTAATCAATTCCATGCAGGATCCTGCCAATAATTATTTTATGGAGCTATTGACTATGGTTCAGGCTGCGAAGCTGGCATCTGCTGCAGAAGTCACAGCTGTTATTCCTTATTATGGATATGGAAGACAGGATAAAAAAGACGCACCGCACGTTCCTATTACTGCAGATTTAGTGGCTAAAGCTCTTGTAAATGCAGGAGCAGACAGAATCTTCACTCTTGATATACATGCAGAGCAAACGATGGGCTCCATAGCACCTAGACCCTGGGATAATCTCTATGGCAGTCGAGTTTTACTTCCTGCCGTTAGCGCATTAGGGCTCGATAATCCAGTTGTGGCTTCAGCTGATGCCGGGGGGGTAAAAAAAGCTGAAAAATTTTCACTCTTGCTTGATGGATCCGGCGAAGTAGTTATGGTACATAAAAGAAGAAGCGGGGCAGATGTAAAAGCTAAAGCTGTTGTAGGAGATGTGGAAGGCAGGGATGTAATAATGGTTGATGATATGATAGATACGGCAGGAACTCTTAGAGAGGCGTCCCAACTCATAAAAGCACATGGGGCAAATAGAATTATTGCTTTAGCAACACATGGTCAGTTCACTGGTCCGGCTCTTGATAGAATTTCAGATTCACCAATCGATAGAGTTCTTGTAACGGACACTATTCGCCAATCAGATGAGGTTAGAAATAATCCTAAAATTCAGATTGTAACTGTAGCTGCGCTCATAGCAGAGGCAATTAAAAGAATTCACAGAGGTGGATCATTAAGTGCGTTAATTCCAATGCCTCCAAAGAGTTAGATTTTTGGAGTTATAAAGTGAACTACGAAAACCTCACCTTTATAATTAAATGGAGTCATAATTAATTCAACTTCAACTTCGGATCCACCTTTAGTTTTAATATTGACTGATAGGAAAGAGGCAGTAAGTTCTTCGCTGGCTTTTCCATAAGCTTCAATTACAGTATTTTGATCACCTTCTACGACATCATCTATCGGACTTTCGACTTCAACCCATTTATCGATTGATTCGTAACCAAGTAGATCTGCGAAATTTTGATTGCAGATTTTATGTGTGTCATCTAGATAAATATAAATAGCTTGAGGGGAATCAGAAAGGATAGGTTCAAATATTTCTGCAATTTCTTTTATGAGATGTTCATGGTGTTCATCGTGTGCCATTTTTTAATATTACAAAAATAAATATGATTTGACAATCGCTTAAAAAATAGAATCAACGTCATTGTTTGAAGAAGAAAGAATGCCCTGATGATAAGCTAAATTTACTCCGTTTATTTTATCTTGAATCATGAATGGGTGATTCCCAAAATATCTATCTCCAAAATCTCCCAAGCCTGGCACAATATAATTTTTATCATTTAATCTTTCATCTACGGCAGTAGTAGTTATTTTAATTTCTGGATAAAGCTCATTAATTCTTACTATTCCTTCAGGTGCGGAAACTAGGGAGTAGATTTGCATTTGATTAAATTTTGCTCCCATATTTTTTAATATTTCAATTGCCATACTTGCCGATCCGCCTGTCGCAAGCATGGGGTCAGGAATAATTATTTTATTGAATTTTTTAAGATCTAATTTTTTTAACCCATTATAATTTAAGCTTGGAAGCGAAGTTTCATGGCTTCTTTTTATGTCAAGTAGACCCAGTGTAGCATCTGGCATTGAAGATTTAATTCCTTCTGCTGCAGGTAACCCAGATCTCAGAATTCCCACGAGTAAAACATTTGCTGAATCACTTATTTCATAATTCTTGAATGAATCATCTACGGGCGTAGGTATTTGCACATTTATTTTCGGAAGATCATTTAATATTTCTTCACCTACTATTTTAAATATTCTATCAGCATGAAATTTAAAATCGTTTATATTTGTATTCTTATTTCTTAATATTGCAAAAGAATCAATTATTGCTTGAGTTTCAAATAATTTTACTTTATACATTTTTAAAGCCTGAATAATCCTAAGAGAATGTTATATGTTTTCCGATAAATAGTAAAGTTATTTTATGTTTTTATAATAATAATTAAATCTATTTTTTATTTCTACAGCACACATGATAAAAATTATAGATAGCGTTGTGTATATGATAGTGTAATATTCATTTCTAAAATTAACTAAGTTCTTTGACGGATGGAATAAAAAGAAAACTTTACTTAAATAGATAAACACGAAATAATGCCATATGAAAAGTGGCATAGTGTTTTTACCTAGATATTCCAGCACTTTATTCTTATTAATATATTTGCTTATAAAAATAGTAGCTAGGATTCCAGAAATAGCAGCTATATAAAAGTAGAAATAATTATTAAGTCTGTTTAGTCTTAAATCAACTTGCACACCAAAGTTATCAAAATTAAGATTGGCAAAGAAAAAAGTTGTGATTATAAAAATTGCCATTAAGAAAATTGAATACTTATTGAATGTTTGATTAATTCTTTCCGGGAGAAAATTCCAAAGATATCCCATCCCAAAAAATACAATTCCAGTTAAAACCGTTTCAAAACCAAAGGGGAATTTTATGTAAGAAAAGTAATGAGAAATTAAAAAACCTAGTATAGAAAAAATAATTAGACTTAGGATTAAAGATTTTATACTTAATTTTGATAAGAACCAGAAGATCTGTTTAGTTAAAAATAGACATGGTAAAAACCAAAGAACAGTGTTTATCGCCAAATATCCATGATTTGCATTTCCATAAAATATCCCAAATATTTGCTTAGAGATGTAGTAAATCGTTTGATCTTGGGAAGGTAATATTATAAACCATAAAATGAGACTTGCGAACGCGAAAATAAAATAGGGAATCAAAATTCTCTTAATATCTTTTCTTAAAGAATCTTTATATGTTTCATTTGACCTGGTATGAAAAACTAGTCCGGAAAGAAAAAAGAAGAGTGGCATGTGGAATGAATAGATCAAGTATCTATAACCCTCAGAGCCAAGTGTATGACCATAAATAACCAAAATAATTCCTATGCCGCGAGCAACATCAATCCATGAAAATCGTTCTCTTATCATAAATTTATTGTAGCAATGTTTGAGTAAGTAAAATGAGCGAAGAGAGTATTACATTATGGCTTTAATTGTTTAGGTTCATCCCACCATGTATTCGAACTTCTTTGAGATGAACCTCTAACTTCTTGAATTAGTAATCCTCCTTTTGCTCTGTCTATTAGTCTCATAGTCTCGCTTGTATCTCCAGCAAACGATAGACCTGATTTTAGAAAACTTTTTGGATCCTGTGTGTTGCTGGTTATAAAAAGTCTTCCGCCTTTGTTATGCATTAAGGTAATAGCTTTTCGTACGAAAGCTGATCCACTACCATACTCTGAATTCCAATCGTCAATAATCAGCACGTCAAATTCTTGCCTCAGAATTTCATTGCCAAGTCCTTTAAGTTCAGCGAGATTTATATACATCGATTTTTTACCTTCTGCTATAGCTTTCTTTGCAAAAGCAACACTTAGATGAGTTTTTCCAACTCCTGGATCTCCATGAACAAACATTCCTGCCAGTTTTCCATCAGCTGTCTGTAAAAGTCTTTCCATCATTCTCGTAAGGTCTGTCTGAGATTGATTTTGTGGAGAATAATTATCCCATCGTGAAGAAGCATTTTCCAAAGGTAAATCAGGATGAAGTTGGGAGAATGTTATATCAACTCGCATTTTACTTAATTGATCTGCTGAAAATTTTCCATCCGGTCCTTTTTCGTAGGAATTAATTATGGAATCAAACTTAACCTCAGGAAGTCCAGTTGTTGCTGGAGTATATTCAAATACTGAAATTGGTGCCCCTTCATTCATAGTGGGAAATTATATCAAAAAGGGGAGAGTATATCAAAATGTATCAGCAGGTCTAAAGTAACTACTCTGTTAGGAATTATTATCAGTACTAGATGCAAATTCTAGTTGCTCAGTTGAGTCAAACCATCTTACTACTGTTCTAACTGTTGCTTCGTGATCAATTAGACCTCTAACTAAGTTTTCCAATTCTAGATCTAATTCTTCTCGCTCAGCAAAGCTTACACCAATTGAATCTTCAGACACATATGGTTCATAATCAGAATAGTTTCCATTTCTCTCTACAACGACTGCACCAACTCTTCCAATAGCAGGTCCAATAAGTGCTTTAACTAAATCACCTCGTTGAAAAATAGTAGGCGTAGGTGTTTCTACTCTTCTTATAGGAGTGGGATAAAAACTATCTGCTGACACAAATCTCAGAACTTCTTCATTCATGACGGAGAGTATAGCAGACTAGTCACTATATCACAATATATCAGCAGGTCTAAGGCGACCATACTAGAAATTATTTTTATTATCTTTGATATACTCATTTCGTGATAAAAGCAATAATTTTTGATATAGGAGGAGTAATTGTTTCTCCAGAAGTTGAAAAAATTACTCAGCGAGTTTCTGTATACGCTGGAGTAGATTTCGAATCTTTTAATAAGTATTATGAACAATATAAATCAGATCTTACAAAAGGAAAGATTTCTCTAATTGATGTATATTCTGAAATAGTTAATCATTTCAAGTTAACTAGTCTAACAGGTCAAAATCTTGTAGATGAACACCTTAGGCTTTTCAGGGAAGTTATAGAAAATTTGGATGAAGAAGTTATAGCTTTAGTTGAAAATCTAAAACAGAAATATGAAGTTTTTTGTTTGGTAAATGCTGAAAAAGATGTTGTGCCTTTGGTAAGGAAAAGGGGAATTTATTCTCATTTTCAAAAAGCATATATTTCTACGGAAATGGGTATGGAAAAGCCAGATCTAGAAATATATGAAGCTGTTCTAAAAGATATAAATTTCGTTCCTGAAGAAACATTATTTATTGATGATAAGAAGCCAAATGTTGATGCGGCAGACAAGCTTGGTATTCATACAATTTTATATAAAAACTACAAAGACTTAAAAGAAGAATTAGTTAATCTGAAAGTGGATTTTTAATCTATCAGCAGGCCTTAAGTGACTATGTTGGAAGCTATTATCTCTTTGCTCTTCTTAATGCTGATTCAAGTTTATCTTTTAATAATTCCATAACTTTTTCTCTAGTCAGTCTAATATAGCTTCCATCTTTTTCAGAGACATAGAAACCCATTTTATAAATTTCAGCAAGATTTATCGAATCAATAAAGCTTGAATAATATGCCTCAAAATCTCCATCAGGAAATTCAAGCTGAGCTATTTCGAAGAGTCTTCTAAAATCTGAAGATCTGTCCTTGGGAATTAATGCTCCAGTATCTGTGCCGAATCGTATGAAATTTCTTCTAGTGGATTGTGGGTTAGCGTTCCACGCATTCTTATATACTTCGTGACGATCTTCTTGCGAAGTTTCATTACTTTTTAGCATTAAATAATTATGTTCTGGCGTTGAAACTAACATTCCTGTGGGAAGAACTAGTCCTCTACTATCTGACCATCCGGAAAGTAAAGCTGTTAAATCAGCATAAGCTCCTGAAAAGCTAATGTCATATGGATGAGAGTGAGTATTGATGCTTATTTTAGATCCTGGTTCGTCATAAATTGCCCAATCACATTCAGCATCATCACCAATCTCAGGATTTTCGGGAAACAATAACTGCCCATCAGTGCTAATGCTTATAAGAGATCCTCGTTCGCGTCCATCAGTGTCATTTTGAGTTAATTCCGATAACCAGTTTGCATAAGTTTCAATAGTAGTTGAAGTTAGTTGCTGTGGTAAATCCGAATAAGCTGGATAAATACCAGATACACTGTCAACGACATATCTTTCTAAAAGATAATTATTTCCAATCAGCTCTGAATGTTTGAGAGTTAAACCTTCTGTCATCGGAGGGAATTATATCAAGAAAGAGGAGAGTATATCAAAATCTATCAGCAGGCCTTAAGTGACTATGTTGGAAATTATTTTATTATTCTAACTTCCAAATAGTCTACGGAAGCGGCTCGGAGGTTGAATTGGGCCATGTGTAGCAGCTTCTGCTAATGAATCGTTTATTCTAGTAATGACTTTCCACGCATCAGACTCGGTGAAATCTAGAAGTGTTGCGACACGTGAATAAACTTGGCTAACAGCTT
This sequence comes from uncultured Gammaproteobacteria bacterium, assembly GCA_964637955.1. Classification (GTDB taxonomy): domain Bacteria; phylum Patescibacteriota; class Microgenomatia; order Levybacterales; family UBA12049; genus 2-01-FULL-39-10-A. Next base: position 26,821 of record CAZWXQ010000007.1, read on the forward strand.
CGGTAAATTCTCCGTCAGCTGTAAGTTCTGCAAGCTGTTTTAGTCTCAGTTCTTCGATTTCTCGACTATGGTTAATATTAATCATTCCTTTAGGGGCAGAGATTTTTGCTTTTCTCGCAAGCCTAGCTCGAGCTGCTTCTACTTCTTCTTGAGTCCAAAGTTTAGGAGTGAATGTTTCGGTAGTAATCATGGCTCCTGAGTGAGGATAGTGGCTGTATTTAAATCCATACATTCCATGTTTGTATTCCTGAACATTATTGGCCAAAGTAGATTTTCCACGTGACACAGATAATTCCACAGGATCCATGTTGCCTGAAGGATTTCCAGGTCTGAGCTCTACGTGAGTACTTAAATCTTCATCTTCCCATCCAAGTAATATTCCTCTGCCACCTTGTGCCCAGAGTCCTGCATCTGGTTGATTCAAAGGCCAGGGTAATTTAGCAGGATCTAATTTAGAATCGTAACTAATTTCCCATAGTGAACTTTTTGCAGGTTTCCTGGTTACTTTTGGAGAAATCTGGAAACCAACTTCATTAGGATGTTGCTGGATTATTCCTAAATTAGACAGTGATCCAGTTAAAGAAGTATGAGCAGTTTGCACCCATTTATCTAATTTTTCAGCTGTTAAATCTTCTGGAGTCAGTACTTCGCGACCGTCAGTTTGTTCAGTCATAAACAAATTATAGCAAATGAGGTTTGATTCTGTTATGCAGGCCCTGAGTGACTATGTTGGAAGTTTTTATTTAAATTCGTGATGGGAGTTATTTGCATTCTGTTTTTGAGCCATTTCCATCCTCAGTTCCAGAAGTATTACAAGTTTCTATTCTCGATACTGCTTCGGTAACTAATGATAATTTATATATTGAAGCCGAGGATCCTGGGCCATCACCACCGCCGCAAGTAAAATAGAAAATGTTGTTTTTCGTAAGTTGTAGAGGTTGTCTGCAGCCAAAATAAGCCATGCCTTGATCTTCGAGTTTTGAAATATTTGCAATTTCTTTTATTTCTTCGCCGTTGACAATTCCTACATACGGTACGCCTGAGCACCCGCCTCCACAAGGTCCAAGGCTGTATAAAATAATTATTTTATCTTCTTTTGGGGCGCAAGTGGATATTTCCATAACAGATCTATCCTCAGATTTATATTTTTCTTCTAGAGTCTTAATGTAATTTAGAGTTTCAAGATCATCCAATGTAATAGTTTTATTAGTTTCATCACTTGAAGTATATTTATCGCCATACTTAGTATAGTTAGGCGTGCAATAAATAGGAGTCAGTGAATCATCTGAGGCTTGTGTTATTTCAGTTGGATATTTTTCATTTTCAGGTGCAAAATCTTCTGTAATATCAAAATGACGTATTTTATATTCTTTAGGTAGACTTGAGGAGAAAGTTGAGACTTGAGTAGGTATAGGAGTTGCTGTTGATTCTATATATTTTGCTTTATCAAGAGTCATGGATTTTTTTTGATGAGAGCTAAAATAAAATGCTCCAAATCCAATTAAGATCAGAAGCAAGATTATGCCACCGATAATAAGTCCCACATTTTTCTTTGAGCTCTTTTTTTCATGAATTGGGGCGGGAATGGGGCTTGTTGGAAGCGGTTGATTTTCCATGATTGAGGTATTATTTTCTTCCATGAATCAAGTATTCCAGCAAGGGTTTTAAATGTCAATGAAGGAGATTTAAACAAGGATGGAGATTTTCTTACATCTTGATTATTCGATATTGTGCGCCAAAACATTGATTAAAAACTACTTTAAAAGTATAATTGTTTTTACTCTAGGGGTGTGGTGAAATGGCTATCACAGCAGTCTCCAAAACTGCTTTTCACAGTTCGAGTCTGTGCGCCCCTGCAAGCTTAGTTTACGAGGAACTCCGTATCTGCTTGACCCACATCTGTAGATTCATCAGATCCTACCACTAGAGCCTTCCAGATAGTCTGTGACTGTCCAAGTGGAACAGAGAGGGTTACTTCACCATTTGAGTCTGTTTGGACATTTGGATTCCAGTAGAGAGTATCCACAAGCCTATTAAGGCTTTCAGCTCCACCTCCACCACCGCCTCCACCACCACCGTATGATCCGACCCACGTGAGAGAAGAAGATGCGTTTGTGGTTCTAGGTCTAAAGTAATAGAAAGAAGAATGAATTGCAGGCGTCGCGCTTTTTTTAAGTGCGTAAATTGCTTTATCTACGATGCCAAGTGATAGCTGGGCAGAAACAGGATTTCCAGAAGCATCTTTTACTTTTATTTTTACTTCTGCATTTTCACCTTTTTTATATTCACTTTTATTTGATGCTACAGAAACATTAAGAAGCTTGTGCATAGAAGGAACATTTAGACTTAAGCCTTCAGAATAGTAATTACCATTATAGAAAAAGCTAAAGACAGGTGTAATAGATGGACTGTGCTCTGCGGTAACTGGAATAGAAACTTTATTATTTCCTTTTTGGAGATGAAGGATTTGAGGATTGTATACTCTTCCTCTTTCAAATGTAAGTAAGACATCAAGATCAGCAGGAGAATTGACTGTGAGATTTATATTCTGTCCAAGCTGATATGAATTTTGCGCGCTTGATATTTTTAGGAAAGTATCATATTGGTTTTGCCAAATATTCTGGACATTTGCGGTAGAATTGTTCGTAATATAAAGAGATTTTCTATTTTCTACTTTATTTCCAAACCTGTCAGTTCCTTCTATAATTACATAATTATAGCTGTCTGGTGTTAAGGTTGGTGGAAGAGTAAACGAGACTGTTCCTTTTCCATTTTCATCAGAGTTAGTTTTTCCTGATATTATTTCTTTTTCGTTTGTTCTTTCACCTGAGTAAGTGTTTTCGATTAGTCTGTAGCTAAATTCTTTATTTGCTACTTTTTCGCCATTTAACTCTTCTGTATAAAATGGAATCGAAATACTGTCACCTGGTTTGTAATCGTCTGAAGAGGGGATAAGAAATAGGTTGAATGCTCCTGCATGTCTTGTGCTGGTTGCAGCTCCTAGAATCTCATTCCCTGAGCTATCTGTCTTTTTAGCTGTAATTGTTACACTTTGACTAAGAAGTGCTTTGGAGTCCGTTGGAAATTCGACTGTAGCTTTTCCATTTTCATCAAGCTTAATTTTTTTCTTTTCTCCAAGCGGGGTGCCATAGTAGTCGTCTCCAAAACCAAAACCACCACCACACATTCCACCAAATGAATTAATATTGAAATTTTTGTTATATACCATTTTTTCTGATTCATAATAATCAGTAGTAAATGCTTCATATTCTACTTCCTGATTTGCCATAGGCTTGCCAGTGAAATATTTTCCAGTTATGACAAATTTAGGGCTTTCATTCCTTAAAGACTCTGGATTTTGGGCTTCGACTTTTAATTCAAAATCCGGTTTTACATATTTTGCTAGAGTATAGTACGCATAAGAACTTGAATCGTAGTAATTATTTTCTGAAGAGCTGTTTAAAGTAGCATATAGTGCTTCTGAATTATATTGCTCAGTGGGTTTTGCATCCTTTGGAATAACGAAATTTCCAGAAAACACTCCTTTTCCGTCAGTAAGAACTGTAATTTTTTCTGCTCCTTCTTGTCCGTTATAACCCCTGGTTATATAGACGGGAGTTCCACTTGAAGGCATTTTATAAAGTGAATCCGAATCCATTCTTACGATTCCTCTAAAAAATACTGTATCTCCTGGTTTATAAATTGGTCGATCTGTATAGAGGAAAATTTTGGTTGTTTTTTCAAGATCCTGTCTTGCTCTTATATCAGCAAGTGAAAGCGGGAGTTTTAGTGGAATAAAAACAGTTTCTCCGTCGATCGTAACTAAAGCTGCATCAACTCGCTGAGAAAAGGGAATATTAAATTCTCTCTCCATTTCATTAAATTTAGTTTCGCCAATTCTTGTAGGAGAATCTTTAAGATTATAAAAAACAGCTTCAGTTTCAGTGTTTTGTTTATTGCCATTTGAAAGATTAAAACTTGCTAAAGTTATTTTCTTATCATCTTGTCTTAAGGCCACGCCATTTTTGCTAACTATAATAAAGCTAGCTCCGTATATATTATCTTTACCATTTGTAGCTTCAAGATAATAAACTCCCGGGCCTAAATTAAATTTTTCATTTGAAGATTTAGTGGTAATTTTTTTTGTTGTGATTAAGTTGCTTTTTTGATGAGGAATGTTTTTACGAATAAACTGTTCTTCTGTGTATTTATATTGGTCTCCTTTTTCTACTTCTTTGTATGATAAGAAATTTAAAAGACTAGCGTTATCTGATTTATAAAGATTTATGGTCATTTCAGGAGATCTAGTATATTTTTGTACAGTTATTTCGACAGGTTTATCCGCAGAAAAAGACATTACTTTTCCGGTTACACTATCTTTAGAAAAAAGACTTTCTGCGTTCGTTGTGTTATCAAAGCTCATGTAATAATCTTCAATAAATGGTTTTCTGTTTTCGCTCGTAAGTCCTCCAAGAATGGTGACAGAAATATATGCATTCTCAGGCAGACTTTCTTTCGCAACAAATTTAAACTTTTTATTTCCGCTTCCATCTTTCTGAAGTGAGCCTTCTATTTCTGGGGAGATTATGAAATGATGTTGAAGCAACTCTAGATTCACAGGATCACTAAATTCAAATTTTAAGGTTTTTGGTTGATCCATTCGGTAGTCTGTAATATAAAGATATCTGCTTTCTTCGACTTGGGTTGATTCATTTTTTTGACCTAATTGCACAAATGTAATTGATCCAATAAGTACGGGGATTAAGATTAGGAGAGCAACTAAAGTTAAGATTCTTACTTTATCATCTTTAAATTTTTGTTTTAGGAAAACCCATTTAGTGCTCACATATCCAGTTTATTTTAAGAATTTTAATTTTGCAACGAGTACTTGGAAGAGGCTTTGCAGAGGATAAGTAGCTCTAAGTCTAACTCCTTACGGTGTTCGAAAGAGATTATATAAGAGGATTACTTTAGCTTATCAATTTCTTTGTGTTCTGTAACTTTTCTGCAAACTTTGCAGTACTTTTTAAGTAAAAGTTTTGCTTCTGTGTTTATTTTATTTCTTTCCGTGATGTAATTTACGTGTTTGCAAACGCTACATTTTAGTCCGAAATTTTGTCTGTGTTCACCTTTTTTTGCCATATTTTTCCCTTTGAAGTCTCAATTATAGCAGAAGTAGCTTCGAATTTAAATACCTTAGAGTTGATTGTAGGAATTCTTTCTATGCTACTCATGAGAGAAAGAAATCTCATTCGGTAAACTAGATTCGATAATTCAACGTGAATGGTGAGTAGTTCGATAAGCTCACTATCCTGATTAATCGAAGGACTTGTCGAATCCAGAGCCGACTGTGGGAATCGAACCCACGATCTAGTCATTACCAATGACTTGCTCTACCACTGAGCCAAGTCGGCGATGCCACACAGTGGCTTAGTGCTGAGTAAGAGATTTGCACTCCTGTAGGCCTTCCGGCCGCGTGATCTACAGTCACGTGCGATTGACTACTCCGCCAACTCAGCGCGTCTTGGGAATGATCCTTTCGGCAATCCCAACCTTTCCTTTAAAAGATGCGCGGGTAGGTAATCTTCAGAGACTAAATCCGCGCGATTTGTTTAGATTTATAGATGGAATGTGAGCCGAGACGCGGATTTGAACCCCGGACCTGCTGTTTACAAAACAGCTGCTCTACCACTGAGCTATCTCGGCTTAGATTTAGACGCATTGCAATTTTACCAAAAATAGGAGATTTGAAGCAATGACAAGCTTGGAATAGATAAATAAAAATTAATACGCCCTTTGACTAGCGCCGAAGCGCAGTCCCGTCGTCTGACGGGATACCGAGTGAGATTATCGTTTTCCCCTTGAGAAAAATAGGAAAAGCTGTTTGACTAACCTAAGTTAACCAAAACTCCGCCTCGTTGCCCCAATTTCTTGGAACTACCTCAAGGAAACTAACATAGAGGAAAAATCATAATCCTCTCTAATATCAAAGGACAGAAATAGTATATGTTTGAAATGTCTAGATGTCAACGCCTTGACAGGTAATTTTAACTGTGAATTTTTACTCCGTAGCCCCAGGAGCTACTTCAATTCTTTTTGAATTCGAAGTTCTGAACAAGAGAGGGGAATTAAGAACAAAATCTGGTCGATAATTTATCTGAACACCAGCTTTAGTTATATTTAACGATCCAAGATCCCTCCTTCCTGTAAGAGAGCCAAGCCCAGTATTCTTAGCATTTATAATTATACTTCCGTTTATTATAAGATCCGAATCAGCCCCAGGTCCTTTGCTTTCTATGTTAAAATTATTTTCTGCTGAGTAAATTCCTTCAATGATAGAAACATTCGGATCAACTGTAATATTACCTTGAGTGACTATATCTCCCCCAACAATAAAAATAGCAACAGTGCCTTGTTGAACTTTTATATTACTTTTAATTGTCAGATTGCCTTTAATAAGGAAAATATAATACTTATGATCAGATCCGCTTGTAAAAGTAATAGGTGAATTTATCGAAACATCACTTTCTGTAGCATAAATTCCTTGCGTCATGGATGATGAAAGTGTATCACTACTAAAGCTTTTCTTATTATTGAAGTTTCCTGATCTCTTTAAATTTTCTATAACATTTGTATAAGAAGTATTAAGCTCTTTTGTATCACTTGGATTTTTAAACGGAGCATTTGCGACTAACTGTTTTTGTTCATTTGCCTTGCTTGGATCATTTTGATTACTCGGTAGAGTAGTAAAGTTAAAATTATGCATTAGAAATACAATCCCATGCATCATTTTTCCAGGTAGCGTATTAGAAAAATATTGACTAGCAACCGGAATAATGTTGGTAAAGGTAGGACTCTTATATCGATCTAGCCTCATGTTTCCACCGGTTCCCTGGATCCAGCCGTCGCTGACAGGCCCAGGAGTAATAGTTACAACAGGAGTAGGAGTATTAGTTATTATAACGGCTTTTTTATTTCCAAATATATATCCAGACATTGATTTACCTTTCATCTTTAGATTGTATCCGCCAGAAGATGGTACTGTTTGTGCATATCCTACCCGAGCAGTTTGAGTTAATTCATAATCTCCATCACATATTTTTTCAAAATTAAAATTACCATTAGAATCTGTAGTTGTTGTTTTAGTGCTAGTAGTATTTGTCTTGTCTTTAAGTTTTACGGGCCATCCCGGTAGTTTTGTGTCTTGACCTTCATCAAATGATCCAAAGTTTATTTTATCTTCAAAAACAAACCCGCTTATACTATTTGGTGAGAATATGTCTTCTGTAATATTTTTATAAATATTTGTAAGAGTCCCAACGGTTATATCTTTATTTGGATAATATTTTCCTTTACCAGTTTTTTCTCTGGATTTTTTTACAATATCTTTTAGAAAAGTTTCGTCTGCATCTTTACCTAAGCCTATTGTGTAGTAAATTGCAGATGAATTTTTGACTTCATTTAAAGCTGCATTTTCTGCTTCTTTTTGACCTACTACATTTGGCTGGCTTTCCTGAGTTACATTTGCAATTCCATCTGTGAGAAGAATTATTACTTTATCTACATCATTATTTCCGCTTCTGTTTAATATATATTTACCTTTAAAAATACCACATTCAACACAAGTTTTACTCCCCTGGCTATTAGTAGATATATCATTAATAGATTTAATCGCTTTATTAAAATCACTTGTTAAATAGTTTTCAATTGTAGATGATGTGGCGTATGTTGCTATTCCGACACGATTTTTTGGGTTATTTAATCTTAACATGTCTACAAAATTTTTAGCTGAATCTTTTGCCTTTTGTAATTTTGAACCGTACATACTTGATGATCTATCGATTACCAATACAACATCAACAGGGGTGGTAGAGCAAACTTCAGCCGCATCTGATGGCCTTGGGTTTAGGATTGGAAAAAGAAAAAGTATTCCCAGGAAGAAAAATATGAGCAGGATTTTTCGAGACATAATAATAGGCTAAACTAAGAGTAATATAGATTCAAAGTTAAAGTCAACTCAAAACGAGGTTTTAAATGTAAAATTTACATTCCCAAAAGCCGCATTATAGAACTTACTGTGTTGCCGATAATTGAAAATGGTAACGGACTAAGATACATAATTGAAAAAATAATAGCTATACCAAAACTTCCGATACTTAAATATGTCTTAGCTAAATCTTCCGGCAAAATTATCGCAAGTATTTTACTACCATCAAGAGGAGGGATTGGTATCAAATTAAATACACCCAAGACAAGATTTATGTAAACAGTATATTCGAAAATTCTAAGAATAAAAACATTTCCGATAAATGGCTCTAAAAGATTAAATACTAATGCGGCGCTAAAGGCGATCAGAAAATTAGTTAAAGGTCCAGCCATAGAGACTAATGCCATATCTTTTTTTGGCTCTTTAAGATTAAACGGATCTACAGGAACTGGTTTTGCACCTCCAAAAATAACAGGGGATTGGATGACGATTAAAATTAAAGGCAATAAGATTGTCATTATGGGATCAATATGAGGAATAGGATTAAGAGTGAGGCGTCCAAGAAGTCTGGCAGTTGGATCGCCAAGTCTTTCTGCTACAAAGCCATGTGCAATTTCATGCAAAATTGCTGAAAAAACGAGAATTATTAATGAAATAAAGATAAAACTTAAGTCCATCTGCTTATTTTATCAGATGGATTGAGTTTGAGGAAGCAATCTTGTATAATATATGCCTATGGCAACTGGAATGAAATGTTTTAACTGCGGAAAAGGTATTATGATAGGTCATAATGTTTCTCATGCTAAAAACAGAACAAGAAAAGTTTTTAAACCAAATTTGCATGCAGCAAGAATCACTGTGGGGGGAACTCCTATGAGAGTTAGACTTTGTACAAAATGTCTTAGAATGGTAAAAGGAACAACTAAATCTACTAAAGAAGTAAAAAACGTGGAAGTTTCTTCAATTGCTCCAGCAGCCTCAGGATTAGCCTAATCGCTTCGCTATAATTTATAATTTTCAGTTTTTAATTTTCAATAAAAATTTCAAATTTAAGATTTGGTCATTTGGATTTGTTTAGAAATTAGGATTTAGTAATTAGAAATTAATTATACGAGGCCGAGTTTCTTCAAAAATTCTTCGCCTTTTTCATATCCATTTTTAAAGTCTTTATAGCTCATGGGTTTTTTCCCCTCAACATGAATAATTCCGCCTGGGTGAAGTTTTACTATTACTTCCTTTGAAGATAAAGTATATTTGGTCCAAACTCCAGGCCAGAATGCGAGAGCATTTATCTTTCTGTTCAATTCATCAATATTGGGAGGATTATTAATATCAATATAGCCGTCTTGCTTGGATAACTGATTTGTATAAGTGGCTTGATCGTCATCTTGCATGTGAAGTGTAATTTCTTCATCAATATAATTATTTATTACATCAACTAAAACTTGAGCAGATCTTTCAAAGAGGCTTTTAAGTAAGTAAGGGGTAGTTTCACCAGGATTTATTATTCTTTCTTCCTGATAAAGTATAGGGCCATGATCTAATTCTTCGTCAATTTTAATTATTGATAATCCTGTTTTAGCATCTCCGTTAAGAAGAGCCGTTTGGACTGGTGTAGGGCCTCTGTATTTTGGAAGTAGGGAAGGGTGAATATTTAAAATTCCATAAGGAAAAACATCAATTAATTCTTGCGGAATAATAAGACCGAAGTCAGCTACTATTCCCAAATCTGGATCTAGTTTTTTAATTTCAGAAATTATCTTTTCGTCAATATTTAAGACTTGAGCGTAATTATCACCAGAAAGTTGCGCAGTCTTTATGACGTGAGAACTAGTAGTGATAGTCAGTTCTAAATCAAAAGAGTCCTTGAGGGCATTTGAGATAGGTGCATAAGTGTTATTTCCTGCAAAAAAGATTACCTTCATATTGTAAGTTCTTCGAACTCATCTTCGCCTTTTTCATTTTTAGAGCTTTTATAGAGAGTTCCTTTTTGCTCTAGTACATGCTTGGGAAATAATATTCCATTCAAGTGGTCTGTTTCATGTTGAACTATAGTTGCCATAAATCCTGTAAATTTTTTAATATAATTTTTGCCCTTTTTATCATAGTATGAAAGTGTTACTTCAGGAGCTCGAAGAACTTCACCCCAGATATTTGGAAGAGAAAGGCAGCCTTCAAGTTTTTTAACTTTTTCTTTCTCATTTTTTTCTGGAGCTTTTTCTGCATCTAAGATTACTGGATTTATAAATTCTGTAATCTTAGATTTATCTGTAGGTTTGGTGATAAAAACTGCGATAGATTTTCCTATTTGAGGTGCAGCAAGACCTACACCTTTTGGATCGCTTGCAGAGAGGAGAGCGATCTCCATTTCTTTAAGAAGCTTTTCAAGCGCGCTTTTATCTTTCCCGAAAATAAAATCAGGAGCTTTTTGACTTAGAACCGAATCTGGAGCAGAAATAATTTTAGACATTAAGCATGGATTATAGCATAAGAAATGCAAATTAATTTGCTATCTGATTTTTTAATTTACAATTTATAATTTTCAATTAAATCTAAATGTTTTAAATTTTACAAATTAAATCATTGAAAAATCATAAAAATTGAGAATTTATAATTAAAAATTACTTTTCATTCTCCCACGCGCTAAGAGAATCTTTGGCTTGTTGATAGTTTGGATCAAGCTTGGTTAATATGAAATTAAGTTCATCTAGAGCTTTTTGGCGCATAACTGGGTTTATGATTTGCCCTGTCTTAGCATCTACACCGAGGTCGTGATAGAAGAGTGCAAGGGCATAGTGAGCTTCTCTGTAAGCTGGTCTATATGCTACGGTTTGTTGTAATACTTTTACAGCAGAAGCAGAGTCTCCATTTTGGCCATACAAAACTCCAAGATTATAAAGAATAGATGCATCAGTAGGAGCGAGTTTGGAGGCTGCTTGAATTGCTTGAAGAGCAGCTGGCATGAATTGAGGATCTAGATTAGCAAGGGTATATAGAATTCTTACTCTAGATTTAAGATAAAGAATATTATTTGGATGTTCTTTAACCAATTTTTCATTCATTGCCAGAGACTCTTGGGCAAGTTGAGAGATCGTCTGAGCTGATTCACTACCTTGTTGTTGTTGGGCGATGCCTAGAGCGAGTGTAGCTTTGTTTACTGCGAGTTCGTCCTCAAATACAGGTTCTTTTCTTTGATCCACAGCTTTTTGAAGGAGAGGATAGGCAGTTTGATAATCACCAGCTTTATTATAGTTTGAGCCAAGTGCGTAGCTTGTGTCTGCGATCCAGAATTTGATAAGTATAAATATTATTACAAATGCTGCAAAGAAAAACCCTGCAACTGCAGTCCATTGGACATAGTCGATTCCCAGAATCTTATCGGGTCTTTCATCCTGCTTAATTAAGTTTAGTAAGAGTAGTGCGAATGCAGGAATTAAAAATAGATAAATATTTAAAATTACGACCGAAAAACCGAAGAAATTAATTATGAGAATAAAAATAAATGAAGTCAAAAGAGAAAGGAATAATGGATCAGATTTATCGAGATTAAAAGGAGCCTTTATAGCCCCAATATATTTGTTATTTTTTATTTTAATATTTAGTAAATTTACTAACGCGAGAAAGATAAATAGAATTATGAATGCCATGTAAGTAAGGAATCCAAAAAGTCCTGTTGTAGCAAGATAGTTTATATATTCGTTATGGGCTTTGTTATAGAGAAAATTCCATTCTGAAACATTATTATGCTCTACAGGTCGATATTTATAATATGCAAAAGCATATGTTTCTACTCCGGTTCCAAAAATAGGATTGGCTTTGAACGCGTCGAGTCCACCACGCCAAACAATCTTTCTAATTTCAAATGAATTTGATCCGCCTGAGTCTAGTGCAGACATGGCTGGAGCTGGCTCTTCGACCTGTTTGGCTTCTTGAGCTTTTTGCGTAACCGGTTCAGGATCAGGGCGACTTATCACTATTTGAAAATGACTAAGTGAGAATTTGTCTAGTATTGGAATATTTACTTGAATAACAAAGATCGGAATTATGAGTATGACTAAATAAATAGGTACAAATATATTTCTTAAGAACTTTAGGTTTTTTATGTTTAAGGCAATATATGTTATGGCCATAAAAATCATGGAAAGGAAAAATGCCAAAATGCCAGCGCGGGACCTAGTATAAAGAAGCGCTACGTAGAATAGGAAAAATAATACGGAGTAGGATATAAGAAATGGATTTAATAATTTCTTTGATTCCCGAAGATTTCTTATCAAAAATGCAGCCGCTATTGGAAGAAGAATTCCCAAATATCCTGCAAGCCAATCAGGCTGGCCAAGAGGTCCAAAAATTCTGACTTTTGGCATAAAATCTGCAGTCCAACATGATACATCAAAAGTTCCTCTGAAAACTAAGCAAGTTGGATCATAGCCGAAATGTGAAGGGAGCGCCCAAATTACAGAAATTAATCCTGCAATTAAAGAAACATAAAGAGATCTTCTAATTACAGTTTCAGATGTTGGGTTTTTATCAAGCCAGTTCTGTTTATCATAATCTTTTTCTTCAGTATTGTTATAAAAGTTACTTATAAATCCGTAGAAAAGAATAATATAAGTTATTGTTGAGAGAAGTCCGCCATTCCATCTTGAGTAATACCCCCAAAGTGAAATATGAGGATCAAGAGATAGGAAGGTGGATATTATTTGAGAAATTAGAAATAAAAGAATCGGGATATCAAATATAGTTCTTCTAAAAATAGGTTTTTTAAGGATGACCATTTTTGAGAACCAAAGCGCTGAAATGAGCGCAGTAATTCCAAAAGTTAACCACATTTTATTGAATTCAAAAAGTTCTGAGGTGTTTCCGGCGAAGATTAAAGGAACAAAGAGAAATAAAGAGTAGTAGAGATATTCGATAGATCTATTTATATAATTTAAAATCTTCATATTTCGACTACGCTCAATATCTTGTGAAGTTATCTAGTAGACTATTTTGCTATTCTAGCAACTGGAGAAATTTTCATCAAGACTTTTATTGATTTGAATCCGAATCAGCCTCGGGGGCGGTAGGTAGGGGAGGTCTCCTAGTAAACCGTTGTTTTAAGATTTTAGCTTCCGTGATCTCTCGTGGAATACCAAATAGAGAACTTTCTTCAGCTAGAGGAGGAAGTCCTTGAAAATATTCATCGCCAACTGAAATAGCGCTAGATTCATCTGTTGATCTTAGAACCTCTTGCACTAGCTCGTCAAAAGCCGCCAGCTCTTCATCTATAAGCGGTTGTGTTGCTCCATTGTCAATCCTTACTTCTGGCATCTTTTATCGCTCCTGTTAGACCCTCTATTATAGCATCTTGGTGTCTTTGTTGCAGAGCTCCGAACTTTTTCAGACCTTCTTTTTTATCTGCTGAATTAGTAGAATCTCCAAGTCTCCCCATTTCTGTGGGTCCTGTAGGAACAATTATTGTAGCTTTTACAATCGATTTGTTACTAAGTTTTTTCTCATGCCTAATTCTGTTTATAGATTTTCTAAGTGCAGTTAGTCTTTTAGGAATAGGATTTTCTCTTGGTAAAACTCCGAAAGTTATATCAACCCTATCTCTAGTTTGTTGGGGTGCATCAGGATTTCGAGGATCCTTTGGGAAATAGCTTTGACCTTTCGCATCAATGAGAAGCATTCTACCATCAGCTGTAACAGCTATAAAATCAGTGGCAAACTCCAGATCCCAATCCAGAGTTTCAGATCTTAAGCCGCTTTGCGGGTCGGATTTCGTAGTGTAATCGGGAAGATAAATAGTGCATCCTTTCTCTGCTAATGTTCTTATGATTCCAATTTCGCTTCTTATTGCGCTAATGAACAAATTAGGGCCCGTAGGTTTTCCGATTGACATTCTGGATAGTTTTTCATATTGGGCGATGAGATTATAAGCATTTTCAGTATAGCTTGGAGCTGCATTATCACTAGCTCCAAAAAGAACAGTATGTACTACATGTTGTTGAATTCTGGAGCTTAGTTCTTTTTTATCTTGATTTGCTGATTCAATTCTAAAAACATTTTCACTCATCCAAGGGCCAAAAGCCAGATGAGACATGAGTTCAATTTTTTCAGGCGAGAGATTTGGATGAGCTATGCTTATTTTTCTTTGTGCTAATTTTATTCTCTGAGTAATCTCTGAAGAGTCAAGAATTTCAGTTCCAGTTGGTGCAGCTACACTTTCAAGTAATCCACTTAAATTTGAATTGGCTAAAACGGGTGTGGTTTTTGGTGGTTCGCTGATTTCCGGCACAATTAAAATCATAAATTGTGGAACGAAATAAGTCAACGAAGTCAGCTTGTTGCAAATAGTCAGCAGTGACGATAGAATGGTTTTGATTCTGCTTATGCAGCTTTTTTGGTATGATCAGACGTTTTTTTGGATTTTTTAGTCATGATATTGGTATAGATTTAGGCACTGCAAATACTCTTGTTTGGGTAAGAGGTAAAGGGATTGTAATTCGTGAGCCTTCGATAATAGCTCTTCATAAAAAGACAAAAAAAGTAATTGCGCTTGGAAGTGAGGCTAAGAAAATGCTTGGAAAGACTCCTGAATCTATAATTACAGTAAAGCCTCTTAGGTCTGGTGTAATTTCAGACTTTGATGCAACAAGTGCCATGATAAGCCGTTTTGTTTCTGACGTTCATTCGATGGGCAGTCCACTTCCTTTGGCTATTTCTCGTCCCCGAGTCGTGATCGGAATTCCATCTGCTGTAACTGAAGTTCAAAGACGTGCTGTTTGGGAAGCTGCACTTTCTGCAGGAGCTCGTGAAGCATTTCTTATAGAAGAGCCAATGGCAGCGGCAATTGGAGAAGGTGTTTCTGTTTTTGCTCCGACTGGAAAAATGGTAGTAGATATTGGTGGCGGAACTACCGAGATTGCAGTTATATCACTTGGAGGAATTGTGGTTTCCCGGTCACTTAAAGTTGCTGGGGATGATATGGATGTAGCGATAGGACATTACATAAGACTTCGTCATGGCTTACTCCTTGGTGAAAAAACTATAGAAGAGCTTAAGATAAAGCTAGGAACAGCATATGAGAGAAAAATTAGAAAGGTTGTAAAATCTAAAACTGAGGAGCCAGAGCTTCTTTCTAAGATTAAAAAAGATGAAGAGAGCGATAATCGCGCTGCGATTGTTCGCGGTCGAGATCTAGAGTCAGGTCTACCTAAAAGCTTGAAGGTAACAGAAGACGAAGTAAGAGAGGCACTTGCCCCTGTTATTTCAAAGATTATTGAAGCGGTAGCAGATGTTCTTGAGGAGGCTCCGCCAGAACTTACTTCAGATATTCTAGAAAACGGAATCTTGTTAACCGGCGGAGGATCAATGCTGTATGGAATGGATAAGCTAATCGTAGACCGCACACATATTCCTGTAATTAGAGCAGATGATCCACTAACTACTGTGGTTAGGGGAACAGGAAAAGTGCTTGAAGATGACGCACTCCTTGAGAGAGTAAAAGTAATCGGCGGACTAAAATAGGTTATTCCTTATGCGTTCTTAAATATTCTTCTCTGGACTGCGTGGTGCCATTTGATCTAATAATGTCGCCAGTAGGGAATCTGTCCGGTAAACTTCCAGCATATTTTATGGCATCTTCAATCTGTTCATCTTCCTTTTTTCTTCCCAAAGCCTTGATTGGTCTCATTAATGCCCAACCTCCTTTTTGCAAATCCAGTCTTCCTTTCCCATCTATAAATGCAGTCCTAAGAGCATCCCTTGTATCATCATCAGTTGGTGAATACCAATCGCCTTTTACAAACACTCTTCCATCTAAAGTAGCAAAATCAACCAGGCATAGAGCAGAAAGTTTGCCTACAAATTTGACGAGGAATACAGGTCTGTCTTGAATAGTAACTGCCAATCCTGAATTATCCTCCATAGTAGTCTGTAGTCTCGGCTCTGCATTGCTGCATAGATACCAAGAGCCTTGTTCGGGTTTAACATCGAGCTCTAAGTCTGTAAATAATGGCGCTAATTTTTCCCTTAATTCATCTGGAACTCTCCTTATGTCTACTTGGCTAAGTATTACACCTAAGTGCATTCGATATTTTTCGGGATGTTCAAGCATTACAGTAAGGATTGAGTTAATGCCAGGTCCAAACAAAAGATCGGGAAGTTCTCCTAAATTTATTTGTTGATTCTTTAGTCTTCTTGCAAGTTCATTTGAGTCTCCCATGTTAAATAACGCTTGAAGAAAAGCAGCTTGTCTTTTTCCTTCAGGAGTTTCAAAATTTTCCCCAACACGACTTATTATGGAATCTGCATCTTCAGGAGGTAGTGCTGATAAAACTTGTCTTAAAACAGCTACTCCATCTACAGCTTCTCTCATTCTTTCAGCTGCAACTGGGTTAACATCTCGAGGAATAGCTATTGATCCTAGAGCGGGATATAAATCAGCTAGTTGAGTTAGTGCTGCTCCCAGTGGAATTCTTGTTTCTAATGATTCTGAGACATGGAAAGAGTCGAATAATTCCCCTAGTCTGTGTCTATTTCTTTGAATATTTTCAGCTTCTCTTGCTCTTCCTAGATCGATCGTGTTAATTATTCTTTCTGAAGTTGGAATTCTAGTAATGTCATTAGTTACTTTTTTATTTGTGTTTCTGTCAAATTGCGATAAACTTAAAATTTCTCTTCTTCCTAAACTAATAAAATTTTCTAAATAAAGCGACCTATCCAAATTGATTTCATTTTCAAAACCTTCAGGCATAAGTTCAGTGTAAAGTCTGTATTTTAGAATGTCAATTAAAAATTATACTGAGGTAAAGAGCCTTGTCTTGGCTTTGTAAAAGTTCTAGAATAGGTAGAATTCCAAGATGAAACAAAAAGATAATTTTTTACCATTTTTTTTAGTTTTTTTTACGCTTAGTTTTGTCTTAATATTATTTGGTACTTCCGGAATTTATAAAAATATTTCCTCATTTTTTAATCACTCTACAGAAACGGGTAGGAATATTACAAACGCCTTAACTCTTAAGAGTATTCAAAATAATTATGTAAAAGAGTTGGTCGCTCAGAATTTAAAAATGAAAAAACAGTTGTCTGATGAAAAAAACATTTTGATTGAAAATTCTGCTTTAAAAAATCAATTCGAAACTGCACCTGATAAAAGTGCAGAAATGCTTCCAGTAAAAGTTATTGGTTCACCAGGATTTATGCCAGGGATAAGTTTACCTACATATCTAATTTTAAATAAAGGTGAAAAGGCAGGAATTAGAGTTGGAAATACTGTAATTTCAAATAATTATTTAGTTGGAAAAATTACTTATACTTCTGCGGATATTTCAAAAGTGGAATTAATTACAAATAAAAACTCTTCATTTACGGCGAAGGTTCAAGGAGCGGAGGACGCAAACGGAATCGTTAAAGGACAAGGTGAGGATGAAATAATTTTTGATAATGTTCTTCTTACCACCAAACTTAAAAAGGATGATGAAATAGTTACAAAAGGAGACAAGAATGAGAAAAATGAGGGATATCCTCCTGATATTAGTGTAGGAAAAATTATATCAATTGAGAAAAAGCAAAGTGATTTATTTCAGAAAGCTACGATTTTAAGTCCTATTGATTTTAAAAACTTAACTTTGGTTTTCGTAATGAAGTAAATATTGTTCGAGCTTGTCGAGAACTTCTCGACTCACTATTGTTCGCTCGAAGAATATATTTAATTCTATGAAATTAATAATTCTAACTATAATTATTTCTATAATTCTTGAGGCAAGCATAACGACTTTGCCATTAGTTTTGCTTTCAATTCTTTTTCTCGCAGTTATTTTTAGAACAAGTGATGTTTATTTAATCGCTTTTATTTCAGGAGTATTTTTGGATTTACTAACGCTCGGAAGATTTGGTTTTTCAAGTCTTTATTTTACTGCGTTTGTGTTTTTAATTTATACCTATCAAAGGAAATTTGAGATCGAAACTATTTATTTCATGCTATTGTTTGCATTTTTCGGATCATTTATTTATCTTTTAATTCAAGGTGGAACGAGTATAATTTTGCAGAGCCTTGTTTCAACGGGAATAATAACAGCATCATTTATTGCCTTTAAAAAATTTAACAAAAAAGCTTCAAAATACGCTTAAATATGGATAAAATTAGCCCAATTTTCGGCGAGTCTATTTCAACTGGAAAAATAAAAAGGAGAAATTATGAGAGTAAAGAAGCTCCTCGTGGAATTCGATTTTATTTAGTTCCGCTTATAATTATAGTAGTAGTATTTTTTATAATTTTAAGACTTTTTTTCCTCCAAATAGTTCAAGGTAGTTACTATCGAATGCTCTCAGATGGAAATAGAAAAAAGACTATCGTTATTCATGCGCCTCGAGGAATAATTTTTGATCGGAATGGTGTACCACTTGTTTATAACGTTCCTGGATTTAGAGAGACTGTGAATGGAAAAACGAAACTTGTCAGCGAAGATGAGGCGATAGAGCTTCTCGCAGAAGGGAAAAAAGATCTTGAGATAGATAGTCTTAGAAAATATCCCGAAAAAGAAGCAACGTCGCATCTACTCGGTTATCTCGGTCAAATTTCTCCTGAAGAATTAAAGCAGTCTGATTTTACTGGTTATTCGTCAGGGGATGTAATTGGAAAAATGGGAATCGAAAAACAGTACGAAAGTTTTTTGAAAGGAGAAGATGGGAGGCAGCTTGCTGAAATAGATAGTCAAGGGAAAATTATTAGAAAACTTGGAGAAACAGATCCGACAGCTGGGAAAAATATCACATTAACTATTGATTCAAAATTGCAAAAAAAAGCTTATGAAGCACTTAAAAAAGTTAAAAGAGGAGCGGTAGTTGTATCAACTCCGAATGGTGAAATTCTGGCGCTAGTTTCTATGCCTTCATTTGATCCAAATCTTTTTACTTTGGGAAATGATTATAAAACTGCAACGGATAGTGCATATCCTACTATTGAAAGTATTTTTACTGCCTCGGATCAGCCTTTTCTGAATAGGAGTATTTCAGGACTTTATCCCCCAGGTTCTACATACAAGTTAATTACAGCCGCAACTGGCCTTGAAGACAAAATTATTGATACTAGTTATAGCGTGAAAGATACTGGAATTGTGAAAATAGGTGAATTTTCTTTTGCCAATTGGTATTACACAAATAACGGAGGAACAGATGGAGATGTAAATGTGGTGAAAGGAATTAAGCGTTCAAATGACATCTTCTTTTATAAATTAGCTGAAAAGATTGGAATCGAGAAACTCGCAAGTATGAGTCGAGAATTTAAAATAGATAAAGGTCTTGGAATTGATTTGGCAGGTGAGTCAAAAGGAGTAGTTCCGGATGATGGCTGGAAGAGAAAAAATATTGGAGAGCAGTGGTATCTGGGAGACACATATCACATGGGAATCGGACAAGGTTATCTTCTTTCTACACCACTTCTTGTAAATTCTTGGGCACAAACTATAGCTGCGAACGGGACTCTTTATAAGCCACATATTCTTAAGGATTTAGGGCCAGAAAAATTAAATGCGAATTTCTTAAGTGAAAAAACATTAAAACCTATTAGAGAGGGAATGATAGAAGCATGTGCGCCAACTGGGGTTGCTTATCCACTTTATAATTTTAAAGTTAAAAATAAAAATTTAAAAATTGATGGATTAAACTATCTGGAAGTTAAGCAGTCTTCGGTGTCAGGAAATTTTAAAGATTATCGGGAAATTCCGGTAGCATGTAAAACTGGAACTGCACAGCATGGAGGTGAAAAAACTCTCCCTCATGCATGGATTACGCTTTTTGCTCCTGCGTATGACCCGAAGATAGTCGTTACAGTTCTTGCCGAAGAATCGGGAGAAGGAAGTAATATAGCAGCTCCAATTGCAAAAGAAATTTTGACAGAGTGGTTTAGTGAAAAGTAATATATTATTATGCCCGAACCACAATTGGATGCAAGTTTTATTAGACCAGATAAAGCAATTGCAACTCCTTCTACTCCAGAGTATAAAAATACGGCAGAAATGAATCCTTCAGATTACAAGCTTCAGTGTGAAGAGCTCATAAAAGTAAATAATACTCTGTCTATTCCAAACCCAGAATTTGTTAACACGTTAAAGGGCTGGAGTCC
Source organism: uncultured Gammaproteobacteria bacterium (assembly GCA_964637955.1). Taxonomy (GTDB): domain Bacteria; phylum Patescibacteriota; class Microgenomatia; order Levybacterales; family UBA12049; genus 2-01-FULL-39-10-A. The sequence continues at coordinate 46,917 of CAZWXQ010000007.1, forward strand.
ACGTGTTGAGGAAGGTTATTTGGGTTCAACGCTTAATGTTATTAAAAATATTAATTCAAATAGGTTCGATGTAAGCGAAAAAGATCAAAATTCTCAAACAGCTTATGATTCTAAAAATAAGTTAAGTCGTTTTAAGATAGATTTTGTTAACTCAAATTCTCCACTACTCAGACAAGTTTATTCTGCTACTCAAGATGAAGCGCTCAGAAAAGAGATTGTTGCCGTATTTGAAGGTCAACTTCTCGGTGCAAATGGTCTTGAAGTTAAATCTGCCTTAGAGTTTTTTATAGATACATATGAAGAAATTGGTTATTCTATGTGGCCAGTTTTGAGAAAATATTTTTTTCGAAAAGGATTAAGTTGGGATCAATTTAGAAAAGAATATAATGAAGGTCGGGATGAAACAATAGGAGATTCAGTTTTTAAGTTAGCAAAAAAAACCTTGCAGAATTCAAAAGATTTTGCAGAAATAAATGCAACTATTGCTGGCGTAGTAGGATCTACTTATCCACTTGATATAGAAAAAGAAATTGATGAAATACTTACTCAGCAAGTGAGTCAATTTGGGATTGATGGGTATGAGACTGTTAGAGCATGGAAGGAAAATCAAACAGGAGATAACCGTATGGAATTATTCGGTGAGTTTGTTGCTAATAGTCTTAATAGTATGAGAATAATTGAGACTGAAAGGCCGGGGATTTGCAACGTGCTTTTTACTGAGTATGGAATTAGAAACTTCGGTAGATATCCTGCAGTTTCATTAATTGCTCAATATGATAACCGCGATCAACAGATTCCTTACGGAGTTTTAATTTATCCAGAAAGTGATTACAATGGAGCTTTTTCAGAACACGAAATAGCAATAGAAGGACTTTTTAGAGACCTTTCAGCAATGAATCATGGATTAAGAATTTATGAGAGTGGAAGTAGGCAAGAAGTAGTTCGAGCACTTATTTCAGCAGACAAGAGGTACGGCAAACAAAATAAAATTTCATTTGCAGTTTTGGGAGGACACGGGGAACCAGATTCAATAGCTATGGGAGGAAGAAGATCAAATGGGGATCTGGAAATTTCTCAAAAAGATTTAGAAAATCCCCGAACTAAAAAAATTAAGGACCTTTTCATAGAAGACCCGACGCTTATTTTAATTTCATGCAGTACCGGGGTTGAGGCAGGGATAGGTGAGGATATGTCTAGTTTAGGTGTAAATGTTATTGCGCCAGATAGTAGTACAAATTTAGATCAAATTAGAGCTTTTAGGCAAAGAAATGGAAGTCTGAAGTTTGATGTTGTTTTTGAGGGTAAAGCTAATGCTGCGCATTTTCCAAAAGAATCAAAAAACTAATTTATTAGACCTGAAATTTTGACAGAATGGTTTAGTGAAAAATAATAAACTATAATTGAACTATGCCAGAACAACAGGAATCTCCTTTTAGCCAGCCATCACTAAGAGAAGCGCCATTAAGAATTACAGATTTTGCATCATCGGCTACAGTTTCAAATGTGGAAGAAAAAACGCCTTATCAAATGGTGCATGAGATGGGTTTTGAAGAATACTCTTTTTATTGTAATAAGATCGCTGAAGCAGGAATCGATAGAAATGTTACGAATGATGATTTACTAGCCAGATTATCTTCATTTCAACCGAGATTTGATGGAGAATTTATAATTCCTACTTTAAGAACTATAAGAGACATTGATGCAAAAAGAGCTGAAAGATTTGATAAGGAAAAGCAGGATTTAAAACATGCAGTTCAAGATTCAACAGGCTTAAGAGACTTTAAAATTAATTGGGTAAATAATTATGCAGATCAAATGAGAAAAATTTATGGAAGTAGTTCCAGCGTTGAGGTTGACTGGGCGATATCGGGAGTTTTTATTAATCAATTATCTTATTTTTTTGAAGAGGGTTTTACTCCTTCTCAGATAAGACCTACTATTGAGTTTTTTGCAGAAAATTTTGCAGTATTTAAAGACAACCTTTTTCCTGCTTACATAAAGCAATTTTTTAAGAAAGGAATGATAGCAAGTAATCTTGGAAAAGATGAATTGAAAATGGATTCCAGATCTGAAGTCTCTAGAGACGTGTTAAGCTTGGCAATAGATGTGTTTGAAGATCCTCAATCGACACCTCACTTAAGGAGGGTAGCGATAGAGGGATTGGCCGTAGCGCAAAGTGATTCGGATAATAAGGATATAAGAGCGTTTGCCGATTCGTATCTTGCGTATCAAGTTAAAAAATTCGGGATTGATCCAGAACCAATTCTAAGAGTATGGAGCCAAAATTATGATGATCCTGATCCGGAACTTTCAGCCCGATATCCTGAATTTATCGCTAAAAATTTTGATGTAATGGCGAAGCTTGAAGCTGAAAGACCTGGAATCTGCCAGGTTTTGTATAAAGAATTTGGAATTCACAATTTCTCAAGATATCCCCTAAAAGCACTTATTGATCAATATGATTATCGGGATAGAGACATGCCATACGGAGTACTGATCTATCCTCATTCCGATAATAATGGTGCTTTTAATAACCCAGAAGTTTTAGATGATCTTTTTACGGATGTAGATCATGCGAGATATGGGCTAAGAATTTATGAAAGCGGAAGTGGATTTGGAACATTAAGAAGATTGGGTGAAGCCAACGGTAGGTATGGTGGATTAAATAAGATTTCATTTGTCGTTATTGGAGGGCATGGAGCTAAAGATCAAATAGCATTTGGTAAAAGTATTGAACATAGATTACCTGAATATCCTGATATCAGAAACCATAAGGTGGATAAAAAAGATCTTAGAGGAACTGTTTCTCGTGCTGGAATGAAAGATTGGTTTATTAAGCATCCTAGAATCGTTCTTAATTCTTGCTCTACGGGATTAGACTCAGGAATAGGAAATGAAATTTATGAAATAGGCGCGGATATTACTGCTCCTAAAGTTCCAGCGGCAATTAAAAATATAAGTATGGGGAAAAGAAGTAATGGAACATTATGGTTTGCTGTTGAGTATATTTTAACAGATAAAAAAGGTATTCCTATTAAAATTACTAAATATATTCCTAAAGGAGAAGTAGATCCATATTCAAAAGAAGAAAGAGAAGAAGAGCTTAAAAAAGCGCTTGAATTTTCAGGTCGTTTTAGACGTTCTCCATATAGAGATAATTAATTATTGGATATCCTTAAGTTCTTCAAGTGATTTTTCATAATCATTTTTGTTGTCAATATTATATATATCCATGCCTGTTTCTTTATTAACTTCTTCCATTTGTGAATAATATGCTCCAATAATCTTTTTCTCCATGTTTTTTTTGACATCAAGCATTTTGTTGGCAAAATAAAGCATGACAACTGTTAAAATTAATAAAGATATTAATGTATATTTCATTACTTTTTGGGAGCAGGAAGGCAGGTAGTAAATTATAAATGGCAGATAATTAACGTAGGAGCATTATAAAGTAAAAATGTTTTAAGTCAAGTGCAAAATGAGCGAAAAATCTTATTATCTGGCATTTTCCAATTTTTCAGGAATTGGGCCTATCAAATTTGAGAAGCTTCTTCATGCGTTTGGATCTGCAGAAAGTATCTGGAATGCTTCTAGTGAAGATCTTGAATTGATATTAAAGCCAGTATTAACCTCAAAGTTTGAAGCGTTTCGAAAAGAGTTTGATATCGAAAAATCTGAAAAGAATTTAGTAAAAAAGAAAATAAACTATATATGTTCCTTTGAAGATGAGTATCCTAAGAGTTTAAAAGAAATCAAAAATCCTCCGATAATTTTGTATTCAAAAGGGAAAGTAAGTTTTAATTCTGAACACAAATTTTTGGCAGTGGTTGGGACAAGAAGAGTTACAAGTTATGGTAGGAACGTGACTGAAATGTTTGCGGGAGATCTGGCTTCCCAAGGTTTGATTATTATCTCCGGTTTGGCAATAGGTGTTGATTCTCTTGCGCATACTGCATGCTTGGATGCAGGCGGAATCACTGTCGCAGTTTTGGGTAATGGAGTGGATATTTGTTATCCGCGGGAAAATCAGAAAATTTATGATCGAATTATTGATTTAGGTGGAATGATAATTTCTGAATATCCGCCTGGCACTCAACCATCAGTTGGCTCGTTTCCTGCTAGAAACAGAATCGTAGCTGGATTATCTGACGGAATTCTGGTTACAGAAGGAGCTCAGGACTCAGGAAGTCTGATTACTGCAAATTTTGGACTAGAGTTTGATCGTAAAGTCTTCGCAGTTCCAGGACCTGTGACAAGTTCACTTTCTGCGGCGCCATTAAAACTGATAAAAAAAGGAGCAAAGCTGGTAGTGACACCGGAAGATGTAATAAAAGAACTTGGAATAAAAACATCTGAACTTCCGAAAAATAAGAAAAATTTTGAAGGTTTGTCTTCTGAAGAAAAGAAAATAATTGAACTCATCGAAAATGAACCGATGGGATTTAATGAAATCGTTCGAAGTTTGAAACTCGATTCCGCGAAGCTAGCGACAATTCTCTCAATGATGGAGATAAAGGGGATAATTAAAAATTCTGGAGGAAGTTATTCGGTAGGTCATTAATTATTTGATATAATTTATGCATGGAAGTTGGATTTAAAGAAGGAGATGTTGACCAGATTTTAAGAGTAGCTATTGAAGAGGCAGATAAGGCGATGGGAGAGCCTAGAGAGCCAGGAAGAAGATTTGGAGCGTGTGGATTGGCATCAGACTTGGTAAGAAGGTCTGCAGAGCTACAAGGAATATCCGCTGAAACCCGTCAGCTCTTATATGTGCATAGGGATTTAGGTGGAATGGAAAACGCTTTTCAGCATGGTTTCAATATCCTGAGTATAGGCGGCAAAAGATTATTAGTCGATGTATCATTTGTTCAGTTTATAGATCCTCAAACACAAGAAATTTATCAAGGAATAAATACTGAAGGGAGACCCAGGCATCCAATAAGTGGAAAATTAGATGAGCACCCAGTGGCACAATCACTTTTAAGAGATGGCTACGCTGAGCTTAATGATGATTCTTTTAAGGAATACTTGAGAGTTACAACTTCAGCAGTAGATAAAAGCTATATAGAAGCAGCAACGGTGGAAAAATTGATCGCAGATCCTTCATCGATTATGCCCTATGATCATACGCTAGTTTGGCTTGATCAAAGATTAGGCAGAAGCTCTGTTCTATAAAGATAACAAAGGCACTTGTCCTTTTCTCATCTCACTTTTTGATTGTTCAAAAAGTACTTTGAATGAAGCTTATTTAAGCTTCCCCTTGACACACCATGTACAATGTAGAATAAACTTATTAAGTTTAAAAAATAAATTATGAATCCCATTAATCTTGCCGATCGCCTTTAGGAACTATTCGTTCACGGCTCACGGAGCGATTTTAACGGGACAGGGAATTTAAATATGAAAAATCTTGTTATTGTAGAGTCTCCAACGAAAGCCCGAACAATCGGACGTTTTTTGGGCAGCGATTACGAAGTTATCGCTTCGATGGGACATATTTATGACCTTCCCAAGTCTACGCTTGCCGTAGATGTGGAGCATGAATTTAGCCCACAATATGAGCTAATGCCAGAAAAGAAAAAGACACTTGATGAAATCAAGAGAGCAAGTAAAAATGCCGATCGAATAATTCTCGCAACTGATTTGGATCGTGAAGGAGAAGCTATCGCTTATCATATCGCAGAAAATATTGGAGCCCAAAATGCTGAGCGAATCGTATTTCATGAGATTACCAAAGAAGCTATTGAAGATGCATTAGCAAATCCTAAGAAGGTTAATAAAGATCTTGTGGATGCACAGACAGCGCGTCGCGTTCTTGATCGTTTGGTTGGTTACAAGCTTTCACCGCTTCTTTGGAGTAAAGTTCGTCGTGGATTGTCGGCTGGACGCGTTCAGTCAGTAGCGCTCCGTTTGATAGTTGAGAGAGAGCGAGAGATTGAGAAGTTTAATAAAGAGTCATATTTTACATTTTTGGTAAATTTGAAATCAGATAAATCAGAGATTAAAGATCCAACGGGCTTTGAATTAATAGAGATAAATGGAGAAAAGATTGAGGAAAATAAAAAAATTGATATGTACGATGGAGAATATAAATATGTTTTAACAACTGTCGATACGCCTGAAAAAGCAAAAGTTATTGAGGATGATTTAAAAACTAAAGATTATGTGGTTGAAAATGTAGGAAAAAAAGAAATGAGAAGAACTCCGCCACCTCCTTATACTACTTCGACTCTTCAGCAGGACGGCGCAAGACGTATGGGACTTTCAGGAAAGAGGACGATGAGTCTTGCTCAGAAATTATATGAAGAAGGTTACATTACTTATCACAGAACTGATTCTGTAAGTATTTCAGATGGAGCAAGAAAGCAAATGAGTGAATTTGTTAATGCAGAATTCGGAGAAAAATATGTATCAAGTGTACCAAGACAATATAAAAATAATGCTAAAAATGCACAGGAAGCTCACGAGGCAATCCGTCCAGCAAAAGTAAATGTGACAGGGGCCGTCGTTTCAGCAAATCTTGGAGCTCAATTTGGGAAACTTTATGAACTTATCTGGAGAAGAGCGGTTGCGACTGTGATGAGCGATGCTATTACAGAGTCTACTGTAGTTACAGTAAATGGTGGAAATGGTTCATATAAATTAAAAGCAAATGGTTCAGTTCTTCTATTTGAAGGATTTCTTAAGGTAAATCCATCCGCTTTAAATGATAATAGACTTCCTGAATTTACAAATGGCGAGAGTCTTAAATTTATTTCTGTAAAAACTGAGCCTCACGAGAGTCTTCCACCTCCTAGGTATAACGATGCTTCAATTATTAAAACTCTTGAGGAAAAAGGAATTGGGAGACCTTCTACTTATGCAACCATTATTTCGACAATTGAAGTCAGAAGTTATATCGAGCGCGAAGAATCAAGATTTAGACCAACACCTGTAGGAATTACTGTAAATGATTTCCTGGTAGATAATTTTTCAACAGTTGATGATATTCCATTTACTGCTGGGATGGAAGATGAATTGGATCAAATTGCTGGAGGTACTAAGAAATGGGTTCCTGTTATCGCAGAATTTTATAAACCATTTGAAGAAACGATCGATAAAGTAAAAGATGTAAAAAGAGTAAAAATTGAGACAGAGAAAACTGGGAAAAAATGTCCGACTTGTAGCGAAGGAGACGTAGTAATTCGTACTGGAAGATTTGGTAAATTTTTGTCATGTTCAAGATTTCCTGAGTGTAAATATACTGCTCCATTTACTGAAGAAACAAATATTTTGTGTCCGAAAGATAAGGGAAAAATTATAATTAAAAAAACTAAAAAGGGAAGAAAGTTTTATGGTTGCAGTAATTATCCAAACTGCGACTTCGCTGCATGGCGACTTGACCAAATAAAAAAAGAAAAAGAGGTAGAAACAGAAGTCGTGACAGCTTAATTTTTTTTTGGCATCAATATTTTTAATGCTTTTGGTGCTATTTCAATATCCACTGGAGTTTCTCCAATAGTCTCTGCATCTACATGAACAGGTAGCGGAGCGCTTGATGAAATAGAAATTTTACTCACATGAATGTTCTTAATATCTGTATAAATTTCTTTTTTTACAATCGTATTTAAACCTTTTAAGAAAATTCCAGGAAAAACATTTCCTTTCATTATTACTACATCAAATAATCCATCATCGAGCTTAGAATCTTCTGAAATTTTAAAATACTTAGCATAAAGTTTACCATTACTTACAATTATTTGGTTTACTTTTTCGCTAATTAATTTATCATTAAATCTTATTTCAGATTGAACAGAGGAGAATTTAAATGTTGTTGAAATAGCAGATGAAATCCATTTTAGGAAATTAATATATTTTCCAAAATAAATATCTTTTGGAGATTTTTTTGATGAGGTAATTGATGCATCAAGTCCCACGCCGCACCACATCAGAAAATATCTGGAAGGATATCTTTTTAATTTAACTATTCCTAAATCAATTTTCCTAACTTCACTGTCCAGTAAAACTTGAGTAGCAAGCAGAAATGATTTTGAAGTAAATGTGCGGAATGTAGGGATACCAATTTCTTTTGCAAACACATTTGCGGTGCCAGTGGGGATGACTCCAAGAGTAGAATCAGAATTGGCAAGCCCATTTACGACTTCATTTATAGTTCCATCTCCACCGACTGCTATTACTAGATCGGATTTTTCTTTTACTGCTTTCTTGGCAAATATTTTGGCGTCACCGGCTTCAATGGTGGTAAATTCTGAAACTTCATAGCCATTTTTTGTTAATAAATTTTTTGATGATTCAAGGGAAATTTCAGAAGTGCCAAGGCCTGATTTGGGATTTACTATCAAGCAAGCTTTCATTTATGTTAGTATTTCAAACAGAAGCAGCCATGTCAATTAAATGTACTGGCTGACCACATCGGTAAGACTTTGAAGAAGTTATCTTG
>CAZWXQ010000008.1:0-24961 GCA_964637955.1 uncultured Gammaproteobacteria bacterium
GTGAGCCGGCAGGGGATCGAACCCTGGACCAAGAGCTTAAAAGGCTCCTGCTCTACCGCTGAGCTACCGGCCCGCTCGCCATCGCTACGCTTAGGCGTTAGCGGGCGAGCCCATCCGACACCTAATTAACAAATGACTAAATGCGAGAATTTAAAAATTTTCTTCCAAAACCAGTCTTGAAGTACTTTTCTCGTTTTATCGCCTTTTCTTTGTCTAAGCACGCTTCATAATAAACGAGATTTAATGGTCTTCTATTTTTAGTTGCTAAAACCAAACCTTTGTTATGTTTTGGAATTCTTAATTTTAAATTCGGTGTATATCCAATATACAATTTATCGTCCTTTTTGCTTTTAAGAACGTATGTATAAAACATACTCTCGTATTATACTATCTCAAGGCTGGGCTTGACAAGCCTGAGGCTAGAATAATATTATTTAACATAAGTACTTGGGAAATATTTATATGACAGATCCAAATCAAGCAAAAAAAAGAATTTATCAAGATGAAGAGCAAGCTCAGCGAGATGATAACTACGCAGAAAATTATAAGCGCAAAGCAGAACAGGATGATAAATATAAAGAACAATACGAAGAAGAAGCTAAACGAGCAGATGAATATAAAGACGAATATGAACAAAAAGCAGAAGAGCTGGAAGAAAAAGCAAAAGAATTAGAAGAAGAAATAGAAAAACTAGAGCAGGAAGCAAAAGTAAACGAAAAATACGCAGAAAAATACGAAGAAGATGCTAAAGAGAATGAAGAGTATGCAGAAAAATACGAAGAAGATGCTAAAGAACTAGAAGAAGATGCTGATGAAGAAAAAGAAGAGCTTGAAAAAGAAAAGGAAGAAATTGAAGAAGCACTTGATTAAATAACCCCAAATCTAATATTCCTGTAAATTACTTGACAAGCTCGCTTGTAAAAGAATATATTTTGTTTAAAGACGTTAAAGATTACTGCTCGATAAAACAAAAATCCTAACAGCTTTAGGAGATTTAACTTGAAATACATTTGACCTAAAGGTCAAAGTATAAGAAACTCTAAAGCTCGCTACCTTGTAGCTCGCTAAGAGATTTCTAATAAGGGGGTGATTAAATGTTTGAAGAGATAAGAAATACTCTAGTAAATTCACTAAACACTGCCATTTCTGCGATTATCGAATATATTCCTAGACTTATTGCCGGCGTTTTAGTTTTACTCATCGGAATTGTCGTAGCTACTATTGTAAAGCAATTGATATTGGCAATCTCAGATTCCTTGAAAGTAAATAAATATCTTGATAGATATGGGGTTCCTGAAATAAGACCGGGATACACTTGGGTAAATATTTTAGCTGAAATTATAAGATGGTTCGTGATAATTGGATTTTTAATTCCAGCTGCAGACATCTGGGGTCTACCAAGAATTGGAACTTTACTTAACGAAATACTTTTATATTTACCTAATGTATTTATAGCTGTTGTTATCGCTTTAGTTGGTTTTGTGCTTGCAAAGCTTGCTCATGATGTAATCTTAGCTTCGCTAAAAGGAATAAATAAAGATTCTGCAAAAATAATTGCTACATCAACACAGTGGGCTATAAATATATTCGTAGTTCTCGCAGTTCTTAACCAACTCGGAGTAGCAACAGATCTAATTAGAATACTCTTTACTGGATTTGTTGGCATGGTAGCTATCGCTGGAGGTATAGCATTTGGACTAGGTGGACAAGATAACGCAAAAGAAATTTTAAACGGAATTAAAAAGAGACTTAAATAACTGGAGACATAGTTGCTAAATATTCTTTAGGTCTAAGAACAGCTGCTATTTCTGGCGTTATTTTATTATGTGTCTTAACATCAAAAGCCTGAACCAAAAGGCTTAAAATTGCAGGACCTTCTTTTATTGCGAGCTGCCCACCTATACATGATCTCTTTCCTATTCCAAAAGGAAGATATGTCATGGATGGAATGCTTTCGTTACGTAAAAACCTTGAGGGATCAAACTCTTCGGGATTATCCCAATACTTTCTATTTCTATGAATGTAATAAGGACTAATGCTTAAAAATGTTCCAGGCGTCACTTTTCCTATACCAGCTGCTTCAAACTCTTCATCTACGCTTCTATTTACAGTCCATATTGGTGGATGAATCCTCATTCCTTCTTTAAAAACTGCGGAGGACACAGGCATGTTTGAAAGAGATTCCCAGCTTCCATCCCAATCTTTCATTTCATCTCTCATTTTCTGTTTCCACTCAGGATGTTTTTCAAGCTCTATTAAAGCCCATTCAAGAGAACTTGCTGTCGTCTCGTGCGCTGCGCCAAAATAATAAACAATCTCGTCAATTAGTTCATCATGAGGGTATGCGTCTGCCATCATCTGAAGCAAATTTTCCCTCTCTGACCTTACCTGAAGAACATCTTCAGCAAAATCTTCCATTCTTCTTTTTCCATCTTTAACTCTTTTGACATCCCTACTTATTCCAAGTTCATATGCTATTGCACCACCTTTTATTATTGATGAGTATGCTTGAATAGATTTTCTTACAGCAGCTTGCAACTCTAATCCTTCACTACCTCCAGTAGAATAACCAAAAAGGATTTGAGCAGCTATCTTAGCAGTTAAGATACTTAATTCTAGATTCATATCTACTGCATCATTTTTACCTTGAAAATTCCTAATAAATTCTTGTGTTTCGGAAATAACAGTAGGACCATAGCCATCGATCATTTTTTGGTGAAATGCTGGTTTTTCAGCAGATCTCCTTCTTTCCCATTCTTCTCCCCCACCTACGTTAAATATATTATCTCCTCCAAGATCACGAAAAACCAACATGTCCATCGTATATTTTGAGATTCTTGTGTCAGGCTGAGTTAATAAATCTTTTGCTGTTTCAGGCTCGCCAACAAAAATAACTCTTCGTTTTCCAAAGTGAAAATCAGCATTACCAATTCCTTTTCTGGCAAGGGAGTCCAAAGCCTGATAAGGGTCTTTTTTAATAGCATAAGCTTGCCTAAGTGATTCAAGTTGACCAAAATCACGTGTAGGAGATGATTCGTGACTCATTCTATGTAATTTCTCCTTGTTGTCTTAAAGCTTCTTGATAATAGTGGTCGAGATATTCCACAAAAATTCTTGCTCCAAAATTTACTCCAGACTCTTTTATGATATGCGGATTCTTGTATTCATCAACTGCTGGTGTATTTTTATATCCCAGAGGACAACCTTTAAATGTTTGGAATTCGTTAGAACTACTTTGTGCTTTATTTGATCTTAGTTCTAAGAATACCTTTTTAACATCTGGATCTATCTCCAGTGTATTTGGATCTAAAATTCCTTTCGGACTAAATCCATCACGAGTAAGCGTAGCAAGTTCTGAAAATAAGAGCATTCTTGAGAGTTCTTCAAAAGCACCAGTCTCAATAAGTCTTCTAAAAAGTCCTACAGGATTTTCTTCAAAACCAGGCTTTAATCCATCATTTGTTAAGAATGTAAATGCTTCTCCTGTGCTTTTAAGACTATCTGCTAAGCTATACTTGGGCTGTAATAAAAAGGTATATTTATCAAGAAGATCTTTATGTGCCATTCTTGCTCTTCTAGAACTTAAGCTCATTTGCTCCGGAATAACTGAATAAAACGCTCTCATAGTATTTACCATAGCTAGAGTGAATGCTTCACCATATGGCCCGATAGGATGGTCTATATCAAATGTATCTTTACTTCTTATACCTACTTCTTTTTCATGCTTATACCTGTAAGCTACGTCGCTGCGAACAAATTCTACTCCGGAATATTTTCTAAGACCTAAATTCTCATATATAACATTTGGATCGCTTAAGTTGATTTTAAACGGATCTTTTCCAGGAAGGGCTTCTGGTAAAATCAATCCAACTCCTTCTCTTTCTACAATAAGTTTTCGATGCGCTTCTTCAGCTAAAGGTGAGAAAACACTTCCCAGTCCTGTAGAGATAGCTATTCTTTTGTCTTGCAAAGTTCCTGCTGCCTCTACAAAAGCACCTGATTCAACTCCTAGCCCTGGATGATATCTCGCATGGCTTCCTCTTAATTCCATAAGGTGCAATTATATCATATTATAGGCTCATTTGCCTCATTATACAGATTTAAGGTATAATAGGCATGCGCCCCGTTCGTCTAGTGGCCTTGGACGCTGGGTTTTCATCCCAGAAATCACCGGTTCGAATCCGGTACGGGGTACTCATGAAAATTCCCACTTCGGTGGGATTTTTTGTAAATTCTAGTAGAAAGTGATGTTTTTAATTCCTGAGCTCAGCAGGGAAATACCTTGAAATCCCCCTTCACAGTAAACAAAGTACCTAAAGCTAAATCTTCTATAGCAAACCAAACTCTAAAATAAACTGAGGCTTTTTTGGTTCCAATAAATTAGGCTTTTCGTAGAATTAAATTGAATTTACTATACTGAAAAGTGGCATAAAATAGAGGTAAACAATAGCAGACCAACTAATTATTAGCAGTAATAGACCAAGATTTTTGTCTTTGGACGTAATTTTTTTATTAGAATAAAGTGTTTGGAAATTTTTTCCTCCTAATCCAACGAGAATAATTGAAACAATAATTAGACCAAAATAAGCAGAATAATATAAGGGATTACTATTCAGTTTGCCAATCTCTGACTGTAATTTACCGAGAGATGGGTTAACTATAAATGTAAGTGCGAAAGCTGCAATTGCAGTTCCGATTTCTATGCCTACCAATCCCAAATGTAATCTTTTCTCCATAAATAAACTATTGCAATAAGCAATTTAAATGTCAATACTATGCCACTGCTTAATGGCAGTTAAGATCTGAGGCTGGATTGAAGCTAGAATTTAATAAACTATTCCATTGTTCAAGATTATTTCGTATCTGGTTCAAATTCTGAAACATTTGGAGTGCTGAAGTCATTCAATTATTTCATCGTTTTTTTCTTCACTGTACGCATAATTTGGAACTATTTGATCTTCAAACGGTCTTTTTCTAAATTTATTAACCAATGACTCCCTAATCGATCTCATCTTTTTAACTACTGGGTCAATCTTACCTTTAACTATTAATGTATTAACAGGAATATCCCACAATGGTATAACAATAGATGAAGCTATTAGACTGTCGATCAATAACTGCGAATCACTATTATAAATAGCTACTGCATTTACAGGATTTGCTACAGTTAGTAATCCATAGTTTGCCAAGTGATCAAGAGTGGATGATAAACGCGGCTTACCTGTCATAATATTCCAAGTGGTGCCACCTAAACTACCGCTAAACTCTTTTTCTCTAAGCGCACGAGATTCTATAGTAATGCTTGCTGCGTTTGCGAGGCCAGATGCAGCAATTACTCCCAATCTAGCGAGATTGGGTTCACCATTTGTAAATTCTTGAATCGCCGCTGTGATACTAGCTTCTAATGGGATCATTAGAGGAAATGAAACTGCTCCCATAGTGGTAGCCACGACTACTCCTTCTGGATTAATTCTATCTCTTGCAGACCTATATGATTCGACAAATCTTGGCATTTCGTAGAATTATACTTAGTTTTGACTTTTAGTGTAAAGATAAAAAGATTTCTTTCAGTAATTCGTTATTATTTAGTAGGACAAGCTGCGGTTACATCAAATCTAGTATTGCCGTTTTTTCCTTTACTAGCTTTAATCGTAAAATCAATATCATCTTCGCGACCATTAAAAATAACTGTTCCATCATTATGAATATTAAATGGCTCTGAGGATTGACTGACTATTAAAGACTCTAAATCGCCTTCATTTAAAATAACTTTTACATCTTTGCCAGTAGATGAAGTTTCAGGAATACTGAAATTTCCACCTCCGTTTGATGTAATTTTAATTTCTGAATGAGCTGACAATCCCGTAGTTGGACCTCCTAACGAAAAAGTTACACCAGGAGGATATTCTAAAGTAGCAGTAGCTGTCTTTTGATCTGAATTGCAATCAACTATATTATTGGATGGACCAGCACATCCTGAGACTAAAGCTGCACCCGCAACAGCAAGTCCTGCACTGAAGCTCTTCTTCTACTTAATATTTTTCTTTCACTATCCATTTGGCAAGCATAATAGCACTATAAATTGCAAAAATCAATTAAAGCACTTATGCCTTTCTAATTCTCTTAGAAAATTCTCGCCCAATTAAACCTTTTTTATCAATAATTCCAAGTAAAATTAGCATAGTTTCAAGAGATAAATGTCCAAAAGTACCTAGCTTAAAGTATGCTTCACTTATTTCTTCAATCCTTCGATTTCTTTCACGAGCGTCAATGCTACCATCTTTTATATATACCTCATGCGCAGTTACAACTTCTGCGTCTACACCATATGCGCGAAGCTGTCCACTTGGTCTTCTTCTATGTCCTAAAGGAAGTATTACCTTAATTTTTGATAAATTAACATCATCTGATGCTTTTAAATGCGAAGCAACTGCCTCCGACTGGAATGAACTGTCAATTAGACTATTATGCGTTATTATGCTTCCTGTAGTTTCTGGATGTACAAGCTCAGTTCTTACTCTCATAAGCTCAGCCGCCTCTTCTAATCCAAATGCTTTAAATCCCAGATAATGCATTTTCTCATCTCTATACTGCCTATGTAGTATTCCTGCAGTATCTGCACTAACTCTTGAAATTACACTCAAATGATCTGGAGCAGCCAATACATCTTCCTTTTTAACCCCACGAAATTCCTGCTCATCATAAACAATGATTGCACCTGGTTTTTGTGTCTCCATAGCTTCGAATTGTATCAATTACTATAAGTTAATACAACCTGAAACTATTTAATTTGATAGAATATAAATATGATAAAGCTTGTTACAGGGTTGGGACTCTCGATATTACTTTTAATATTTGTACTTCAAAACCTTCAAACGGTAGAACTTCATTTTCTTTTCTGGCAATTTAATGGTTCCTTAGCTTTAATTCTCGCTCTAACTTTTTTAATTACTTTAATAATTAGTATTTTAGTGGCTATTCCATATTCTATTAATAAAAAAAGAAAAACTAAAACTTCAAATGATAAAATTCAAACTGTAGTGCCTGAGTAGCCAAATATTTAAACCAGATTATATCTAATTATACCTAATTTTTATGATAACTCTTAATAAAATTAATAACCTATAGTTTATTTTATTAATTTATGCTATAATTCTACTTTATGAGCGAAAGAACCTCATATATGCCACCGGAAATAGCAGTAGCGGATGCCATGCATTTCGTTAGAAGATTTTCAGAAGAACGTGGAAATAGATTACTTAATAGTCCATATCTGCGTTCTGTTTCACTTGAAAAAAAGCTAGAAATTGTATCTAGTGGTGCTTGCAGATCAGGATCAATTATTGCTTTAAATTATCTGCAAAAAACTCACGGAGATGAGTTCGACAAATTAATGCTTGTGAAAGGAAATATTCCAGCAAACTCCGAAGACCAACATCAATGGGCAGTATATTTTCTGGCTCATAGTAAGTCTGACGGTAAATGGTTTTCAGGAAGTCCAGCAAATCACAGAGCAAACCAAAAGGAGTCACGATTTTCAACTGTTATAGCTTCTAATGATCTAGATGAAATATTTAAAGAAATTGCTGAAATAGAAGGTGGAATTTGGCCAACATCTTCAGATGTTTTAGCTTCGATTGATGAAAGTTATCAAAAACCTGAATTTTCTAGAAATAACTTAGGTGGACTTGAAGCTAACATATTCACCTTTGAACAAGATCCAGGAACAGAGTTATTACCTGACGGATCAACACTCGTATATCCACCGTTTGAAATGGCACAATACAGCCTACATCCAAGCTATCAATTAAATTTAGCTGCTTAAAAGCTTCTCATTCTTATGATGAATGAAATTTCTAATACGTGGACCATTTGATAATTTAATCGAGGCTTATTGCTAAAAAAAGCAAGCTTAAGGGCTAATTTAATAGACTAAACTTCTATTTCTTTATCTTCTTCGCCTTCAGGCTCTGGAGGTAAAAATTCTTCGCCACCGCTGTCATTTGATTCATTTGCTTTAACAGGAGCTGGACCTTTTAGCCATTCTATATATGCACATCCTGTTGCTTTTTTGTTTGCACTATCCCAACCAGCCGTACTACATTTCTTCATTCTTTTTCCTGCATTTGTGGTAAATAAGACTAATGGACTTCCACATTCAGGACATTCTTCATCTAGCTTTTCCGTTGTTCCGTTTATCCATTCTATGAAATCGCAACCCTCTGATTTTTTGGTATCTTTATTCCAAACGTTCGTGGAACATTTTTTCATCTTTTTTCCAAATCTAGTATAAGCAATCACAAGTGGACTACCACATTTTGGACACTTCTCATCTGTTTGCTCCGCTTCCATTTCAATCCATTTAACGTAGTCGCATCCTTCATTCTTTTTGGTTTCTGGATTCCAACTTCCCGTTGAGCATCTTTGAAGCTTTCTACCAGTTGAGGTGGTAGTTATTTCAGCAAGCGGATTTCCACATTTTGGACAAATTTCTTCAGCCATAAAAAATAAGAATACTACATATTATTACCTAATTAAAAGAGGCTTTATATTCTAGGTTTAAAAACTTTGCATACTGCTCGAGCGCCAAACGAAGCTGAGAATTTTCAGAAGGAGACATTTTTTTAAACATTCTAAGCTCAATTAAAACCTGTTTAGATTTTAGATTTCTTCTCCAAAGTCCTCCTACTTTTCCATCAATTATCACTGCGTTATTAAATAATGCATTTTGACGCTCATCAAGCTTTGCGTGATCCACATTCTCAAATAGAATTTGTCTGTCCGTATAAGCGATGGTGTATTCATCATAATTTGGTAATAAGTAAATTTCTGGCCCAATCGTCTTAACTTTGCTTTCAAAGAAATAATAAGTTTTAGAATCTACTTCTTCAAATCGAATTTCTGATTTATTATTCTCAATTCCCGATTTTATTTCAGACATATTCAAGCCCGACCACCAAGAAAAATCCTTAATTTGCGCTGGTCCATGACTCCTAAAATAAATTTGCGTAAGTTTTTTAATCGCCTCTTCCCTTTTTAAACTAACGATCTTTGCTCTTTCAGATAACAGTGCATGCGTCTGCTTCTTATTTATAATTGGCCCACTGCAAATTACACCATCTAATTCTCCCCACATGAGAATATGAGAAAGCCCATTTCCGCTCCATTTGATTCCATTTTCAGTCAGAAACTTAGCAATCTCATTTCTATTTAAATAATTACCATCTTTCAGAATCTGGGAGATCAACTTTGTGGATTTAGTAAAGATTTCTTCGTCAAGACCAAGTGCTTTATTATAAGTTCCCATCATTCTTTTCACCTTTTGTCCAGTAAGCTCGAGCATCCAATAAATATCGTCTTTATGAACAAAATGCCAGGTGGGACGTAGTACATGAGTTCTTAAGAAATTTCCGGCGTTAAATTCTTTCTCAAGGTCCTCATTTGAAATAAAATTAAGTCTTTGAGAAAGCGCCCATTTGGCCCCAGGAAAATCCTGAGACTGAACTGCGCCCAGCCATTTAACTGTTTCAGGGACAGATTTAATCTTCTTATCTTGGAGGTTCTGGTTATTTAGTCTAATTGCAAGAATATCTTGATTTGTCATCATTTAATCATCGTTCGGCGAGTATTTAATTGCAAGTATTCGAATAAATATAAGAGTAAGTATGGTAGCGCAAAGCATAATTATCAACTCTAACTGAGGATGCTTAAACCAAACCGAAATTAATTCATTAAGAAAAACTATTATTACTGTGTCTACCACAAACGTAACTCTTACTCTGCCCTCATTTATATATCCCAGGGCAGTTTTAATTATCTCGACAACAGCAAGTAGAATTATCACATTTAAAAGAAGCTGTCTTAAAGTTTCCTCTACGCTATCATGAAATATCATCTCTAGCTCGTAAAAAGTTTTAATAACTCCCGCAAGAAAACCAAGACAAGCTACAAGAATAAGAAGTTTTATAAGAAGAAGTAGAATTTTTGACAAAAAGGAGCTAGAGAGGAAATCTAATTTTTTGTTTAATTTCTCAGGTGAGTTTTTAACCCCTACCATTAACTAAATAATAAACTTTTTAAGCCGCATTAGCAAGATTTACCCAAACGCCTGGAATCATTACATGCTCCTGACCAAGACCAACTCTTTCTCTGTAAGTACTAACCCCTTTTTCAGTTACTACTCTAAATCGAACTACATTTCCGTTTTCTGTTTTGTCTCTAACATTCATTAAGTCATTTCCGTCAGCAGTGCCGTTTGCTTCCAAAAATCTTGCGAAATTAATAACATTATCTTTTTGTGGATCTAGAACTCGACGAGCAGCTGAAGCTGCAGCACCAGGATTTCCCTGAATAGTCTTTTCATCAAAAATAGTACCTGGCATCTTGTATGCTAAAGCTGCCGCAGCCGCTACATCATCATGCGAGGTAAACTGAACATGCCCCAAAGAATCATCTTCAGGAATTATGCTAGCTTCTACAACTTTTTCTGGAGCAGCATTTGCATGCCTTGATTCATGAAGTGCAGTTCTACTGTAAGAATCACTTAAATATAGAGGATCTTCGATAACCGATTCGACATATCCTCCGTTTGGAAGAAACATTCTTTCGCCAACTTTATGAGGTAATTCAACCATTTCTAATTAAATACAAAATCATTTTACTCCTATTTAATAGATAAAATCAATATTGGTCTAGTTTGATAGCAATTGTCATATTGTTCAAAGCTTTAAATAGGTCTACCATTCTTTTTACCCTCAATACGTAAGTATTAATGGCAGGAGCCCGACAGCAATGTTGAGCACCCCGAAAAGACCCCAGCAATGGGGTTTTTTTGCGGCCAAAATTTCACCTATTGTTGTAAGCGAATTATTTTTTATATATAATCCCCCGATGATAAATACTCCCGAAGGAAAACGTCCTATTCCTCTTTATGAAAAAAAGGGCTTACCTATTCCTCTTTATGAAAGAAGGACTAGGGAAAGAAAAGGTTATTCAAGTGACAGAACTTGGACACATTACAACTCAAATCTTGAATCATACAATCATTTTTTTGAAGAAGTACTCGAAGGCAAAAAAATTCAAGATATAGTAAACCAGTATAAAGATCCTTTGGTAATCGATCTCATGGCTCCAAGTGGCACACTAAAGGATTTATTTCAAAATTATGTTTTGCCTTCAAAGCAAAGACTAGGAATTAGCCTATCTCTTAATGATTTTCGAACAGATGAAGAATTAATAAGCGATAACAATGAACAGGTTTATCAGCTTATGGGCGACATTTCTCAGTCAATAACATGGAGAACTTTAGATGATTGGCTTGACAGGAAAAAAGCAAATGTTGTAATTCAGAGACCACTTGGAGGTTCTGGATATATTGCTAATCATGCGGCTTCTCATGCAGTTCACTTGCAAAGGATGTGGAATCTTACTGCGACAAATGGAATATTAATCTCAGAATATCCCATTTACTATTTAACCATTAATGGTAAAGGATATAATCCGAAAGATTGGATAAAGTATGCAATGGATAGTGGCCTACAAGTAAAATCCTCCACTGTAACGGCAAATACAATACTAATTCATAAAACTCCTGATAGCCCAAAAAATCTTCCATTTCCGCCCCTCTCTTCTTTGACTTAATTTTGTCTTTAAATCATTTTTATATATAATTAAATGCCATGAAATTTATTTTATTTTTCATATTACTTTTATCATTTTTGTTTTTGCTTCCAAACAATTCACATGCTATTTATGACCCGCTATCTAGGCCAAATAACAAGATTGGAATTCATATACTCTTCCCTGCTGAGCTATCAAAAGCAAAAGAACTGGTAAATTCAAGTGGCGGTGACTGGGGCTATGTAACAATTCCAATTCAAGCTGGCGATAAAGACATTAAAAAATGGCAAAATTTTATGGACGAAGCAAAAAGTCTTAAGCTTATTCCTATAATTCGATTGGCAACAGAAGGTGATTATTTCCAAAAAGAATCTTGGAGAAAACCAAAAGATGAAGACATCGTCGATTTTGCAAATTTTTTAGATTCCCTAAGTTGGCCTGTAAAAAACAGATATATTATAGCTTTCAATGAAGTCAATAGGGCGGATGAATGGGAAGGACAAGCAAATCCAGATGAATATGCACATATCCTTTCTTTTACTTCAGATGTTTTTAAATCTAAAAACCAAGACTATTTCGTGATTTCCTCCGGAATGGATAATGCTTCGATAACTCGTGATGGAACATATTCTCAATATGATTTTTTTAGACTAATGAACGAATCAGTTCCGGGAGTTTTTGACAAAATTGATGGATATGCTTCACATTCCTATCCAAACCCAGCATTTTCTCAACCTCCAAGCACAGTTTCAAGAATGAGCATCAGCAGTTTTATTTTTGAAAAAGAACTTATCGATTCAATTACAAATAAAGATCTACCGGTTTTTATTACTGAAACAGGTTGGGATCAAAAAGAAGTAACCGAAAAAAAAGTAGCTGAATATTTTAAATCAGCATTGAGTGGAGCTTGGAATGACAAAGATATTGTTGCAATAACTCCATTTCTATTGAATTCTGGTCCAGGACCTTTTGAAAAATTTTCTTTACTTAAAATAGATGGAAATAAAAATGATGTTTTTAAAGCTATAGAGGATTATAAAAAAGTAAAAGGAGAACCAATCTTAAATTTTACTCAAAAAAAATTAGAAGCAGCAGCAACAAACGAAATCCCTATAAAGGATTTTTCTAAATCAACTGAGAATGAAGATGGACGCGAAATGAAACTCTTTGTAAAATGGCTTTTACTTCCTCTCTAGTATGTTATAATTATTTCTCGTAGTATGCAGGAGCTTCGTTTAGAAAATCTCGTTTTTGAAAGTACAACGCATGGTACTCTTAACTACACTCAAGTCTTAAAAGAAATTAAACTATTCTTAATTCAAGATCCAAATAAAGAATATAGCCTTGTAATTGGAACTGATTCTCATGAGGACACAGGCTCCAATCTCTCAAATAGAACCATAAATCTTGTAACTGCTATTTTAGTTCACAGACGCGGTTTTGGAGGAAAATATTTTTGGCTCAGAAAAAAAACTTCAAATATTCATTCCCTTCGAGAAAAAATTTACGCTGAAACTCTTTTATCTTTAGAATTTGCACATAAATTCGTGCCTTTACTTAAGGATACATTAGGAGTGGAATTAAATTATAATCTTGAGATTCATATTGATGTTGGAGAACGAGGAGAAACGCGTGAAATGATTAAGGAAGTGGTAGGAATGGTTACCGGAAATGGGTTTGTCGCGAAAACCAAACCATATGCATATGGAGCAAGCTATGTCGCTGACAAACATACATAGTTTAATTTAAAATTTAGAATTCAAAATTTAAAAGTATTGTTCGAGCAAAGTCGAGAACTATGAATATATTTAAATCAAAACCTAAAAAAAAGATTAAGAGAACTGTTAAAAAACGGGCTTCCAAATCTAGCAAACTTGAATGGGAAGATGCAACGGACGTAAAAACTGAAATTACTAAAATTGTTTCTGTTCTCGAAATGGATCATATTCAAATTGATCGAGTTTTTTGCTATAGAACCGAAGGAAGTAAGGCTAGAGCTTATGCTAGAACTTGGATGATGCCAAAAATCTTTCAAAATGCACTAGACATCCCACCCGCATACGTAATTGAGGTTATTTCAAAATATTTTGATAATTTAAGTAAAGATGAAAAATCAAAAGTCCTTATTCATGAACTATTACACATTCCTAAAAACTTTTCAGGCGCACTTCTCTCTCACCACGGAGTTAATAGACATATTGCTCATGATTCAAATGCTCTTCTTAAAGAATATAAAAAAAGAGGGGGATAATTATGCTTACACTCGTTCATGGACAAGATAATTTGTCATCAAGGAAATTTTTTTTATCTCAAAAAGATATTGAAAGTCTGACTTTTGATGCAGAGAGTTTGAATCCAATCGAGTTGTCTCAAAGTCTCCAAGGCGGAGGACTTTTTGAAAATCCTAAAAAAGTATTTATTGAAAACCTTTTTACGAGAAAAGGAAGCAAAAACTTAGCTTTAGTTACTGAAATTTTAAATTCAAATGAAAATGCTAATGTCTTTATTTATGGAGACAAAGATGTTGGAGTCAGAAGTTTGTCAAACTTTCCCAAGTTCACAAATGAAAACTTTAAAGTTCCTCAAAATATTTGGGCATTTCTTGACGGAATAAGACCAACTAATCCTAATAATATTAAGTTATTCCACAATGCACTTGTGGGTAGTGAGCCAGAAGTAGTTTTTGCTATGATAATTCGTCAATTCAGACTTCTTATTGGAATAAATTCTACTGGAAAAAATATTGATGAAGTTAAAAAACTGGCCGATTGGCAAAAAACTAAACTCAAAAGACAAGCCGCTTTATTTGAAATATCCAAACTCAAAGAGATATATAAAAAACTTTACAAGATCGAAAAAGGTACAAAAACTGGATCTTCCAACCTTAATCTTGTTCAGAATATTGACATTCTACTTCTTGAAATATAAGATAAAATTCTAATGGTAATTGAACCTTCAATCTTTAAGTCTTACGACATAAGAGCAATTTATCCCACTCAACTTGACGAAGAAGGAATAGAAAGAATAGCTCGAGCTATATTCAAATTCTTCACTGAAAAGATTGGCTCAGAGCACCAACTTAAAGTAGTTTTAAGCTATGACATGAGACTTTCTGGTCCTACTCTTTATCCAAAAGTTAAACAGACTCTTGTGGATATGGGCGCAGAAGTAATTGATATAGGTAAAACATCTACCCCAACCTTCTATTTTGCAGTAAGTAAATACGGATATGACTGCGGAATTCAAATCACAGCGTCACACAATCCTCCAGAGTATAACGGACTAAAGTTTGTCATTAACACTCCTAATGGACTTCTTAAAATTGGAAAATCAACAGGAATGGACGACATAAAAAGTATGGCTACTTCAGGAGATATTGATTTTGAACCCAAATTCGAAGGAAAAGTAACTGAAAAATCAGGAGTTTTAGAAGACGAAGCAGAAAATGCTTTAGAAATATTTCATAACCCAGAAATTAAAGAGTTCAAAGTAGTAGCGGATCCTGCAAACGCCATGGGAGGAACATACATTCAAGCTATTTTTGACAAAGTTCCAGGAAATCTTATTAAGATGAACTTTGAGCTCGATGGCTCATTCCCTGCTCATCAACCAGATCCTTTAAATTTTGACAATCTAAAAGATCTTCAAAGAAGAGTTCTAGAAGAAGGCGCTGATATAGGACTCGCTCCAGACGGAGACGGAGATAGACTTTATCTAGTAGATGAAAAAGGAAATATCGTAACTGCTACTATTCTAACAGCTCTTATTTCTCGCGAGATGCTTAATGAAAACCCTGGAGCTATGATTTTATTTGATATTCGCTATATTCTAGGATCAAGTAAGATAGTTGAAGAATTTGGTGGAAAGTATGATATTACTAAAGTAGGGCATGCTTATATAACAGAACAAATGACAAATACTGGTGCCGTTTTTGCTGGAGAATCATCAGGACATTTTTATTACAAGTCTACAGGAAACGCAGAAAGCCAGGTAGCCACGATTGTTGCAGTTTTGACTGTTATGTCTCGTGAGAACAAGCCTCTTTCAGAAATTCTTGAGGAACTTAGAAGATCACATGAGTCAGGTGAATTTAATTTTGAAGTGACAAATGCGAAAGAAATAATTGAAGCTATAAAAGCAAAATATCCAGATGGTGATCTTAATGAAATGGATGGAATTGCCATAACATATCCTAATTGGAGAGTTTCTTTAAGAAGCTCAAATACTGAGCCACTTTTAAGACTAAATATTGAATCCTTTGATCAAGCTATCATGGAAGAAAAAAGAGATGAGATAAAATCAGAGATAGAAAGGCTTGCCAAACATGAGTGATTATCCAAAATTTGATCTTTCTACATTCCTAACTGATTCACACGTAAAAAGAATTGATAAGCCTTGGGGCTATGAAATTCATTGGACGCCAGCTGATCTCCCTTATATGGGAAAACTAATACATGTAAATGAGGGCGCAAGACTTTCTCTTCAAGTCCATGATAAAAAACAAGAAAGCTGGTTTATCATAAAAGGTCGTGGAAAAGTAATTTGGGAGAATACGCAGGGAGAACTTATCGAAACTGAACTCGAAGAAGGAAAAGGCTATAGCTGTGCGCTAGGACAACGCCACAGGCTTGCTGGTATAACAGATTGTGACATAATCGAAGTTTCAACACCTGAAATAGGAACTACATTTAGGCTTGAGGATGACTATAAAAGGCCTGATGAAACAGAAGAACAAAGAGCAAAAGAGAGGAATGAAGAATGATTAATTTAAGTTCTGACAAAATTAAAGAACTTGATCCTCAAAACACAGTTGAGTCAACCAGATTACTGACCAAACAGCTTAAAGTTTCTTGGGACGAAGTAAATGCCCTAGAAATTAATGAGGACTATTCAAGTATAAAAAACATCGTATTTTGCGGAATGGGCGCTTCTATGTACGGAGCAATGGTAGCAAAATCAATTGTAGGCCCAGAAATGAAGTATCCAAGTGAAATAATTAGCGACTACCATCTCCCTAGATATGTCGATAAAAACACATTAGTTGTCTTAACAAGCTATTCAGGTTCCACCGAAGAAGTACTTTCATGCGCACAAGAAGGAAAAGAAAAAAATGCCAAGATGATAGTGCTTACGAAAGGCGGAAAGCTTGGAGACTTTGCAAAAGAAAATAACATCCCTTCATATATCTTTGATGGCAGCTTGAATCCATCAGGCGTACCCAGACTCGGACTTGGATACTCGATTCTTGGTCTAATGGGTCTTTTATCGAAAATCAAAGTTCTTGAATTTAATTCTGAACAAATCTTAAAGGCAATTGAAAAAACCGAAAGTATACTTTCAAAAATTGAAAATGATGCACAAGAGCTGAGCGAAAAATTAAAAGACAAAATGCCCGTAATCTTCTCTGCCGAACACCTCTCAGGCAATGCGCAAATCATCAGAAATCAATTTAACGAAACTAGCAAAACCTTCTCTGCTTTTTATCTTGTGCCAGATCTCAATCATCATCTCATGGAAGGTCTCGAGTTTCCTCACCCTACTCAACTTTACTTTTTATTGTTTCAATCGAAAAACTATTCTTCAAAAATTCAAAAAAGAATGGATTTAACCCACGAAGTTGTGACTAAAAATAATCAAATAGCCCACTGGGTTACTTTTGATGGAGAAAATATTTATGAAGATATATTTTTCAGCTTAATTTTAGGAAGCTACACTTCCTTAATTCTTGGATTGATATACGAACAAAACCCAGCAATAAATCCTTGGGTAGACTATTTTAAAGATCAACTTGCAAAATCAAGCTAAAACTCCCACAAAGCTCCTACAATTAATTAACCTTTCTTTTGCTTAAAAGTTATATGCTATTTTTTGAAAGGAAGTTATAAATATGGCAGAGATAATAACAGAACCAGATACAGCACATGTTGTACACCATGTTGATGAAGAAAGTAATTCAGGAGCATGGGTGGCTTTTGCAGCTATCGCATTAGTAATCATACTTGCAATGTTATTCTTCTATTATGCATTACCTATGCTTAATAGAGCAACTACTACTCCTCAGGTTAATGTACCTGATAAAGTAGATGTAAACATAAATAGAACCCAGTAAAGTATTGCCAAATGAATATTTTGATCGCATAATGAAAGTAATGCTCGATCAAAATGTAGTATGGCTCAAACAAGCCGATAAGGATGATATTTTCAATCTTGGTTCCCATGGAGCTAAACTCGGAGAACTAAGCCGAGAAGGAATTCCAATTCCTGAAGGATTTATTGTCACCACTCATGCATTCAACAATTTTATTCGAGAAAATAACTTACCTCTTAAAGCAAAACATCTGTTATCAACAGTAAACTTTAACGATCCAAATTCTCTAAATCAAGTCTCACAGTTAATTAAAAAATACTTTGTACTTGGAAATCTTTCAACAAACTTTAAGCTTGATCTTTATAATGCATACAAAAAACTTGGCGGAAGCATGACTGATGCTAAAGTAAAAGTTACTCATTCAACCACCCACGACAAGCCCCATCATGAGAAACATAAACACATTAAGGACGTTAAAGGTGAATCAAGCCTAATTCAAGTAATTATGGATTTTTGGGCATCAAATTTTTCAGAAATAAATATAATCCAAAATAATCATTTTCGCAATTCTGCAAACTCGATTTTAGTTCAAAAATTAATCATTCCCGATCTCTCAGGCAAAATCTATACAATTGATCCAATAAATAATGATAAATCTAAAATTATTATCAAAGCTACAAACGGTGAATTTGATGAAAAAGTAAATTTAAGAACTTCCCCAGATCACTTTGAAATTGATAAAAAATCTCATATGCTAATTTCAAGCACTCTTTCTCCTCGAAATAACAAATCTTCAAGATTTTCAATTTTGCAAAGAAAAAATAAAGCTAAAAGAACGCTTCTCTCAAATGACATTGAAAATCTAGTAAATATCGCAAAGCTAGCTGAGAAATTTCACTATTTTCCTCAAGAAATTGACTGGAGCATGGAGAAAGGAAAAATTTATTTTACAAACATTAAATCTCTTACGATTTAAAAATTTTTAGTATTAAAAAGAATTACAAACTCCCCTTTTGGGGATTTTTTTTCATAATATTCAATTAAACTTCCTATTTCCATTTCTAGCACTTCTTCGTGAACCTTTGTGAGCTCACGAGCGACAGTTAAGAGAAGGTTTTTACCAAAAACTGATTCTATACTAATCAATGTTTTAATTAGTCTGTGTGGTGCTTCATAAATAATAACCGTTGCTTCTAATTTTGAATTTGAATCTTTAACTTCATTTAAAAGCCTAATTTTATTTCCTTCTTTTTTTGGTAAAAATCCTAAAAATAAAAATTTGTCAGGAGGAAGTCCAGCCGAGACCAAGGCTGAGATAGCTGCAGATGGACCAGGAATTGAAATTACTTTTATATTTATCTTTCTAGCTTCTCTGACTAATCTAAATCCTGGATCTGAAATTAGAGGAGTTCCTGAGTCAGAAACCAGAGCAACATTCTTACCATTTAAAAGCAAATTTAAAATATTTGGGATTCTTGCTACTTCAGTTTGCTCATAATAAGAAATGAGCATAGATTTGCGAACAATGCCAAGCTCTTTTAGCAAAATTCCAGTTTTTCTTGTATCTTCACAAGCGATGTATTCAACAGATTCTAAAATCTCAATTGCCCGAAAAGTAATATCTTTCAAATTACCAATAGGAGTCGCAACTATATATAAAGTGCCAGTTTCCATGTGCGTATTTTACCATTATTTTTAATTATTAACTAATAGATAGAAGCTATTTGTCTCCATTAATCTAATTCGTGGATGATCCAGAATGAAAACTATCACCCGACTACTTGCCATCTGCTACAGCCTAATATACAATCTCTTAATGGATATTGTTTCCCAGCTTGCAGATTATATTCTTCATTTGGGTGATTACTTATTAATGGTAATTGAAGCATTCGGACCGCTTACTTATGTAATACTTTTTCTTGTCATTTTTGCTGAAACTGGACTTGTTGTAACTCCTTTTCTTCCCGGAGATTCATTAATATTTATCGTAGGAGCTTTTTCAGCTTCCGGACATCTTAACTTTATCTTTGCATATATTACTTTGCTTGCAGCTGCAATAATTGGCGATAGTGTAAATTATTGGATTGGAAATAAAATTGGGCCAAGAGTTTTTTCCAAAGAGAATTCAAGAGTGTTTAATAAAAAATATCTTGATAAAACACATCATTTTTATGAAAAGTATGGAACTAAAACTATAGTTATTGCCAGGTTTGTTCCAATAGTTAGAACTTTTGCGCCGTTTGTAGCTGGAATCGGAAAAATGAACTATAAAACTTTTTTTACCTATAACGTTTTGGGTGCCTTCATCTGGGTTTCTTCTCTAATGCTTGGAGGATATTTCCTAGGAAGCCTTCCGATCGTTAAAGACAATTTTGAAAAAGCAATATTCTTTATAATCGGAATCTCTCTTCTACCTATGGCTTATGAAATATTAAAAGCTAAGCTTGAAGCTCGAGGCGAAAAGAAAGATTCGAAGAAAGTTGATGCACCTACTAT
This sequence comes from uncultured Gammaproteobacteria bacterium, assembly GCA_964637955.1. Classification (GTDB taxonomy): domain Bacteria; phylum Patescibacteriota; class Microgenomatia; order Levybacterales; family UBA12049; genus 2-01-FULL-39-10-A. The sequence goes on from CAZWXQ010000008.1 coordinate 20,204, forward strand.
GAAAGAAATAGAAAAATCAGTTAAAAAAGATTAGCCTCTAAATTCTCTACTACTTGAAACGTAACTTGGATCAGAAAAGTTCTTATCCGTTTGAACCCTAGGATATTGTGGAATTAATTTTTCTTTCGGATCTGTGCTTCTTGCCTCTCTTACTACCACCAATTGAATTGCTTGAGGCAAAATAGCTTCTGGTATACCTTGAGTCAAAACAACTTCAGGAAATCCTGTTATAGGGTTAATTGCCTCATTCTGACAAGAAGCTTCTTTCGCCGCAACATTTCCCACACTCGCTGCAGCTGCCAAAACTACCGCAGCACCCACTGCGCTAAATTTTTTAATCGGTTTTGTTTTTCTAAATAAGTTTTCTTTCACAAAAATGAAATATACAATCTAATTGCTAAGTTGTCAATGAAGAAATTTCAATTTTCATTAATCAGAGGATTTATCATTTGATTTTATTTAGATTTAGTCCTATAATACACAACCATGACTGAAAACCCACAGCCAATTGATTGGAATTTAGTTCTTGAGAAAGGATATATAGATCGAGGCGGATCCTATGTTTATATTGTACCTAATCAGGATGCGATAGCTGGCTACATGAGAGCAATAGTGCATAGCACTCTTACAAATACTCCAAATATACGGCAAAATATTGAACACTATGTGCCAAAAGATGCTACGTTTGGAAAACAACAAATCGCCAGAGCATTAGTATCTGCCCCACTAAATTACAGTACCACTCATAATGAAGAAGCAATAGCTGAAGCAGAAGAACAAGCATATTTAGCAGCTGGTGCTGCAGCAGATGGAGAATCATACGGTGTCGATTATGATCATTGGCTCGGTCAATACCCTATTAAAGGAAGCATTCACATGCAGAAAATAGAAGACCACGACTCAGAGAGTTATTTTATCTCAGCTCCCATATCACGACTAGGAGAAATAAAAGGCTTTCCCAGACAGCTTATTTATAAAGCTACTGCCGTTGAACCAACTGGTTCCCATAGCTCATTTCAAAAAATCTCCTTAGCTTTAAATACTCTTGGAATTGATGATAAAAATATCGAATCTGAATTTCTAAGAGGCCGTTCACTACTAGAGCATTTCGGAAGTATTTTAGAACATGGAAGATTCTACAATATTCTTGAAGAGCATGGTAAAGATCTTGAATCCAGAATGCTTCTGATGCATCCTAATGACTACATTGAGGAAAAAGTTAGAATAGTTTATGAACATTTATCTGATGAGGAAAAAGCTTCACTCGAACAATCTGTTTTAAATAAAAGATTAAGCGGATCTTTTGGAATCAATCTTTTCTCCGGAGACCAAAAAGGAGAATTATCATTCATGATAGGACTAAAGGGAGTAAAAGTAAGCTTTGATCCTGAGACAATGAAACTTAAAGGAGATTTAAATGAAGCAACATCAGCATTTGTACAAGCATATCTACATCCAAGAATTAACGAAAAAAGCACTCATGAAGATTTATTCTTAGTACGTGAAAAAGGAATAAAAGCACTTAGAGAAATGGGAATATTTGAAAGTGTTTAATAGATCTTAAATTTGCGGACAACACCCACTGCAATTCCTTGTATTTTAAGTTGATTTGGATAAATTGGCTCCATAGCTGCATTTGCAGGCTTCAATACTACTCTCTCTCCTTCTTTATAAAATCTTTTAAGAGTAGCTAGATTATCATCAACAAGTGCCACTACTATGTCTCCGTTGTTTGCTATATCAGTCTTTTCTATAACTACATAATCTCCATCGAGAATTCCATCTTCTATCATACTTTCTCCTTTGACTTGAAGAACATATGCTGTCTTTTTACCGCTTATCATAGAAGCAGAAATCTGAAACGTAGCATTCGGATCAGTATGAGGCTCAAGAGGGCGTCCAGCAGCTATATAGCCCATAAGAGGAAGCTCAATAGATGGAAGCTGCCCTGTTAACCCTAACGCCGCTTTTTCATCAAGAATTTTAAGAACTCTGGTATTTCCGTCTACTTTCTGAACATATCCTTTTTCGACCAAAGATCGGATTATAGAATGTACTGTAGAATTACTTCTGTGATTTGTGGCTTTTGCGATCTCAGAAAGAGTTGGAGAGTAACCATATTGCTTTTGAAACTGAGCTAAATATTCTAAAACGTCTCTTTCTTTTCTGTATAATACTCCTGGCATATTTATTCACTTTTCTACCAGTGGGCAGATTTAGTGTATGAGAAAATTATGCGAAAAATACAAGAATAATGCAAGATGACAAAGTATGTCAAATCTAATCAAGTTTAATTTCTCCAATTAAATTTGCTCTTACTCTTTTTAGTAAATCATTTACGTAGCTTCTTTTAACTCCAAATGCTTCTGTAATTTCTCTATATTTTAAAGGAACTTGATCTTCAGAAATAGGAAACCTACTATCAATTATTCTTCTATCCTCTTCAGATAATTGATAATAATAACTATCAGCTTTAAGTCTTCCAGCTTGAATTAAATCATATCCGATTAACTTAACACCATTAAAAACTCTTTCTTGATAATAAGGGCTTATTCTTTTTTGCACAAAAAGAGGATGCTCAACAACTGGAATAACTGGCATTTCACCAGGTAAATCATATAAATTATCTAGTAATTGTTCATTCGGATTAATACCGGGTTTTTCTCCCATAGTTTTATAAAAACATCAGTCATGCTACAATATTAGATCATGAAATTCAAACTTTCATCACAATACAAGCCTGCAGGAGATCAACCTCAAGCCATTGAGAAGCTTCTTAAAAGCATTGAAAATAATAATCGACACCAAGTGCTTCTTGGAGTTACAGGTAGTGGAAAAACCTTCACAATGGCAAATCTAATTCAGAAATTACAACGCCCTACTCTAATTATCTCTCATAACAAAACTCTTGCCGCCCAACTTTATCAGGAATTTCGTGATTTTTTTCCTGAAAACGCTGTAAGCTACTTCGTTTCATACTATGATTACTATCAACCTGAAGCATATATAGCTACAACCGATACTTATATTGAAAAAGAATCTGAAGTAAATGCTGAAATAGATAAACTAAGACTTTTGGCGACTACTTCCCTTTTAACTAGAAAAGATGTAGTGGTAGTAGCTTCAGTTTCAAGTATTTATAACATCGGATCTCCACTTGAATATAAAAAATTCGTAGCTATGCTTGAAATTGGTGCCGTGATTACTCAGAAAGAACTTATGCTAAAACTAGCAGATCTTCAATACTCGCGAAATGATTATGATTTTGAAAGAGGTAGTTTCAGGATCAGGGGAAATACTCTAGACCTATTCCCTGCATATGTAGATTATGGACTTCGAATCGAACTTGATTCTACCAAAATTAGAAGCATGGAAACCTTTGATCCTCTCACGGGCAAAACTTTGGAAAAAACAGAAAAGTATGTAGTTTATCCATCCAAGCATTACATGACTGATCCTTCGGTATATAAAGATGTTTTTAAGCAAATAAAACATGATGTAGATCTTAGAGAAAAAGAGCTAAAAGACGCGGGTAAACTCATTGAAGCCCAAAGAATAAGACAGCGAACCACATACGATCTTGAAATGATTCAGGAGGTAGGATTCGTTAATGGAATTGAAAACTACTCAAGATATTTTGATGGAAGAAAACCTGGCGAAGCACCTCATTCACTCCTCGATTATATGGAAGAGTGTTCAAAAGACTTTCTAGTCATGATCGATGAGTCTCATATGACTTTACCTCAAATTCGTGGAATGTACAATGGAGATCAAGCTAGAAAGAAAATGCTCATTGATTATGGATTTAGACTTCCCTCCGCTCTAGACAACAGGCCTCTCAGATTTGATGAATTTATGGAAAGAACTCATCAAATGCTTTATGTTTCAGCTACACCAGATGAATATGAACTTTCCTTAGCTACAGAAGATAAAGATGCGATCGTAGAGCAGCTCGTCCGCCCTACTGGCCTTGTAGACCCAAAAGTTGATATAAGACCAAGTGAAGGTCAAATCGAAGATCTTATCCGTGAAATTGAAGCTAGAGTTAAGAAAAAACAAAGAGTTTTAGTGACTACTCTAACCAAACGCATGTCAGAGGATTTATCGTCATATCTTGCTGAGCGAAACATCAAAGTAAGTTATCTTCATTCAGACATTGAAACTCTTGAGCGTCAGGATGAGCTCGATAAACTTCGAAGCGGTCATTATGATGTCCTAGTCGGAATTAACCTACTTAGAGAAGGACTGGACCTTCCGGAAGTTTCACTAGTAGCCATAATTGACGCTGACAAGGAAGGATTTTTAAGATCACGAACTTCCCTAATCCAAATCATGGGAAGGGCTGCAAGAAACGTAGACTCAGACGTAATTATGTATGCAGATAATATAACTAAGTCTATGAAAGCTGCGATCGAAGAAGTAGAAAGACGCAGAAAAATCCAGGAAGACTATAACAAGAAGCATAATATCACTCCTCAAACGATTACAAAAGCTATTCGCGCAAGACTAGTAGAAGTCGAGGAAGAAGAGCAAAAATCAGCAGAATTTCTTATGCATCTTCAAGAAAAAGATGTTCTTATGCCTGATGAAAAAGAAAGACTTATTAAAGAACTTCGAAAACAAATGCAGGATGCTGCTAAGGAACTGGACTTCGAAACCGCAGCAATTCTTAGAGACCAAATTAAGCTTCTAAAATCTTGACATGTAAATGAGTAGGCTGAGATACATCGGTAACACTTTTGAGATAGAATAGATATT
>CAZWXQ010000009.1:0-20781 GCA_964637955.1 uncultured Gammaproteobacteria bacterium
CATTTGAATCAGTAAGCTCTATCATTACTCAAAGAAATACAACCCAAGATCTTCTTCTTGGTGGAGTATCTACCTCATCAGCAAAGTTTGCATTAATTGGTAACAGTCTTTCCAGAGGAAACCAGGTAGCTTCTTACTCAGCAGACTTAGTTCTAGATAAAGCAGCATCGATCCAAACAACCAACAACCAGACTCTAACTCTTGGTGGAAATACCACAGGAAATATAGTTATTTCTCCACTTGGTGGAACAGGATTCTTAACATTTAACTCAGATTCATTTAACGATATAACAGGAAATGGACTTGCAGTTTCTTCTAATGCACTTTCTGTTGATGTACTTTCAAGTTCTTCAAGCGCAGGTTTATCAAGTTCAAGATCCGGACTTGAGCTTAATGTCGGAGCGGGTAGCAAGCCTCAATTAAGCCTTCTTCAAGGCTGTACAAATGGTCAAGTTCTAAAATGGGATAGTGTAAATGGGGTTTGGGCTTGTGGGAGTGATATAGGTGGGAATTCTGCAGCTATTATTCAAATCCAGGAAGGAAATAATACTCCGATTGGAGGAATTGATACATTAAGATTTGCTGTGAGTGATTTTGATCTATCTAATGCAGGCGCAACAGGAATAATTGCTCTTGATGCATCTCTAGCAAGATTGAATCAGGCAAATGGAACCGCATATCTAGGTAACTCCACATTGGACCTTCTTCTTGGAGGTTACTCAACTGGAGCTGCTAAATTTGCATTCATTAATGTTAATTCTGGAACTCCGACAGCTTCGATCTCAGCTAACAGTGGAAATAATGCAACATTCTTATCAGGATTAGGAGTTCTTGGAACTTCAAATATGCAGAGTCTAACTTTAGGTAATTCTACAACAGGAGATTTGGTATTAGGCAATAATTCATTTGGAGCAAGTACAGGTAATAATGCAATTCTTTATGCAACTAGCGGAACAGGAAAATTAGCTTCAGTAACAGGATCAGCAGGTCTTTGTCTTGTAAGCGGAGCAAGTACACCTGAATGGAGTAGTTGTTCAGCAGCTTCATCTAACTTATTCCAGCTTAATTCAAATGTAATCAGTCAAGGTAACAACTCTTATGACATAGCATTTGGTGGAGCTAGTACAGCTAGTGCTAAATTCGCATTCATAGGGAACGCAGGTAATTCTACTCCAGTTGCTTCTATCTCAGCACAAAACGCTAGTGGTCAAGCATTGTATATTGATGCAGCAGGAAGTATCCAAACAGCAAGACTAGGAACTCTTACGCTTGGAGGAAGTACAACGGGAAACATAGTTGTTGACAGTGGAGCAGGAACAATCAGTTTTGCAGATACTCCAACAATTTCAGCTTTTAGTACAAATGGAGGACTTCTTTATACTAATTCTTCCGGTTTATTAACACAATTAACTTCACAAGGATTAAGCGGACAATGTTTGGTAAGTAATGGATCAAATGCTGCTCCTTCTTTCGGATCATGTAATGGAACAGGTGAAACAGCTGATGCATTCTGGTCCCAATCACTTGGTGCTCTATATGCAAACAACTCTACGGTAGATCTTTTGGTTGGAGGACAAAGTACTTCTTCTGCAAAATTCGCAATAACAGGACTTTCAAATCCAAATAACCAGACTCAGGCTTCTATTTCAGGAAATCTAATCGTCATGCCAAATAATGGATTTGGTGGAAATGTAGGAATTGGAACAAATAATCCAGGAGCAAATATAGATATTTCTGCTTCATTTCCAACGATTAGACTTACAAACAACCAAGATAAAACTTGGAGCATTGGTGATCTTCAAGGAGCACTTGATTTTTATATCTCAGATACAAGTGGAGGAGGTAATTATCCGGGAATTGGAGCAAGGGTTGGAGCTGTAACAGAAACGACATCTGGTGTTCAAACAGGGTTATCTTTCCAAGTTATGAGGAGTGGTGTTAGTTTGACTGAGGCAATGAGAATATCGCCTCTTACTGGTTCTATAGGAATTGGTACAACAACACCTCTCGCAAAACTTGATGTGAGAACTGGAGTTGGTTCATGGTCTCAATTTAGTAGCAATATTCCAATTGCTTCATTCTCAGGTAGTACATATCAAGCGGGATTGGTTGTGGATAATTCTGGAGTTGGTGATATTTTTACGGCATCAACTGGTGGAGTACCTAAGTTTACAATTCAGAATAATGGAGGAATAGTTGCAGGTAAATACTCTAATGCAGGAGGACTTCTTTATACTTCTACCACAGGACTAATCGGTCAAACAGGAGTAGGAACAGGAACCCAGTGTTTACTAGGTGGAACAGTACCAACATGGGGATCTTGCGAAACAGGTGGAGATCTTAATTGGAATCAAGCAAATGGAACTCTTTATACAAACAATGGAAGTTTGGATATCTTGTTTGGAGGGTCAAGTACATCTTCAGCAACATTTGCTTTCCTGAATAACAGTTTAGCTAGGGGAAGTCAAATTGCTTCTATTTCAGGTTCAATAACTCTTGATTCAGCAGGTTCACTTGGAACTACTAAACTTCAGACTCTGACTCTTGGAGGAGTAAGTACTGGAAACATATTTCTTGATTCAGGTTCAGGTTCCATTTTCCTTCCTGACTATACAACAAACGGTGGATTACTATATACAAATGCATCAGGACTACTTCAGCAGATTTCAAGTGGAACTGCTGCGCAATGCTTAATCGGAAATGCTTCTGGAGCTCCAACGTGGGGAAGTTGTGAGACTGGAGGAGATCTAAACTGGACTCAAGCAAATGGCGCTTTATATACAAATATTTCTACACTAGATCTTCTCATCGGAGGACAATCAACAGCTAGTGCTAAATTTGCATTTACTGGACTTTCAAATCCAAATAACCAGACTCAGGCTTCTATTTCAGGAAATCTAATCGTCATGCCAAATAATGGATATGGTGGAAGACTGGGGATTGGGACTGCTAATCCAAATGCAAGCCTGGAAATTTATTCTAACGCTAATGCATACACTAGATTAGATGCGGGCACAACTTTGATCCGAAGCCAGAATGCTGTAACGCCAGTTATCTCAATAACAGGCACTTCTACGTCTGATTTAGTAAATATTTTTGATAATACGAATGAAGTCTTTAGTATTCTTGATGGAGGATTGCTTGGAGTTGGAAATTCTTCTCCAATTTCTCAGCTTCAAGTTTCAAGACCATTATCCTTCGGCGCTACGGGTAAATCCCTAGTTATCTTTGATCAGATAGAAAATCAGGATATTCTTACAGCTTCTGCAGGAGGAGTAACCAAATTTACAATATCTAACACAGGAGCATTATCTAGCGCAGCATACACAAACGCAGGAGGACTTCTTTATACTTCTACCACAGGACTAATCGGTCAAACAGGAGTAGGAACAGGAACCCAGTGTTTACTAGGTGGAACAGTACCAACATGGGGATCTTGCGAAACAGGTGGAGATCTTAATTGGAATCAAGCAAATGGAACTCTTTATACAAACAATGGAAGTTTGGATATCTTGTTTGGAGGGTCAAGTACATCTTCAGCAACATTTGCTTTCCTGAATAACAGTTTAGCTAGGGGAAGTCAAATTGCTTCTATTTCAGGAAGCTTAAGTTTGGACTCTGCCGGAAGTCTTTCTACCACTCGAAATCAGACACTAACCATCGGTGGTGCTACCACAGGAAATATAATCATTGATTCAGGAAGCAATATCACTCAGCTTTCAGATTCTACGATTAAATTATCTAACTTTGGTGGAGCTTCTCTTAACGCAGTTCTTTATGCAGATAGTAATAATAACCTTTCCCAAATAAGTACTTCAACAACCGGTCTTTGTCTAGTATCAGGGGGAAGTGCTCCAGTCTGGACATCCTGCTCAGGAGCCTCATCTAACTTCTGGCAATTAAATTCTAATCTTCTTTCTCCTCAAAACAATACTTATGACTTTGCGATTGGTGGTACTGCAACAATTAGCGCACCGTTCACATTTACTGGACTTTCAGGCGTAACTACACAAGCTTCATTCTCGGGTAAATTCATTGTAATGCCAAATAATGGATATGGAAATGTGGGTATTGGAACAACAAATCCTGAAGCAAGGCTTCATATTGTTTCTACTGGTGGAAATCCAGAATATCAGGATTTCTATGCAGATTCAGCAGGTGGACCGGGAATTGCATTCAGAAAAGCTAGAGGAACTCCTGAAAATCCAAGCCCTGCTTTATCTGGAGATAACCTAGGAAATATTGGAGGAAGGGGATATGGAACAACTGGCTTTTCTTCAATAACAAGAGCCAATATTGCATTTGTGGCAGAAGAGAATTGGAGTGATACAGCACAAGGTGCTTATATGAGTTTCCTGACAACTGCTACGGGAGGAATAAATCGTACTGAGAAATTAAGATTGACTGGATCTGGAACCTTGGGTCTTAATACAACTGCACCTCTCTCAACTTTTGATGTAAGACCAAATCTGACAAATGGCGCTACGATTTCTATCGCATCATTCTCCGGCAGTACCAATTTTGCAGCAGTTGTAGCAGATAATACTGGAACAGGAGATTTATTTACAGCTTCCAAGTCAGGAGCTTCTAAGTTTACAATTACAAACAGTGGAAATATAATTGCAAATAATTATAATAATGCAGGAGGACTTCTTTATACTTCCACTTCTGGTCTCATAGGTCAAACAGGAGTAGGAACAGGAACTCAATGTCTTCTTGGTGGAACAGTACCAACATGGGGTTCTTGCTCAACAGGAGGTACAGATTCACCATTTACAACTGGCTCTGGCTCTATCTTTGCTCTCAACTCCACCCAAGATTTATTAATCGGAGGACAATCTACTTCAGCAGCAAAGTTTGCAATAACCGGTCTTTCAAATCCAAATAACCAAACCCAAGCTTCTCTTTCTGGAAATCTAATTGTTATGCCAAATAATGGATATGGAGGAAATGTAGGAATTGGAACTTCAAATCCAACATCTGCATTAACTGTTGTAGGTACTATTACAGCTCAAGATGCAGTTTCTCCTGCAAATGCAGTTAGTTTTATCGGATCAAATGGAAATATAGAAATACTAAGAGGAGCTGGATCACCATTTATAGATTTTAAAGATACAAGCGGAGAAGATTATGATGTTAGACTTCAACAAATTTCAAATGGATTTGGGATATTTACAGGTGGAGATGGGAGTTCAGTTAGAAGATTCACTATTGATTCAACAGGTTCAATCGGTCTCGGCACTACAACTCCAGCTTCGGAACTTCATGTAACACGTCCTTTAACATTTGGCGCTACAGGTAAATCCCTAGCCATTTTTGATCAAATAGAAAATCAGGATATATTTACAGCCTCAGCAGGAGGTGTAACCAAGTTTACAATAGCAAACAATGGTAATCTTTCTTTTGCAGGAGGACAGACAAATGCAAACTCTACGCTTGCTTCTCTTGCTACTACATCTCAAACCTATACATTCCCATCAACTGGAGGCACAATCTGTCTCTCTACAAATAATTGTGGATATGCAACAGGAACAAATTATTTCCAACTTAATTCTAATCTTCTTTCTCCAATAAACTCTACATATGACTTTGCAATTGGTGGCACAGCATCAACTTCTGCTCCATTTATATTCGCAGGATTAGCAAGCAACGCAACTCAAGCATCATTCTCAGGACAATTCATTGTTATGCCAAACAATGGTTATGGCAATGTAGGAATAGGTACAACAAATCCAACAACCACTTTGCAAGTTATGAAGGGTGGAGTATTTTCAGGTTCGCCAACAAGCGATGTCGTAGCAGTAATAGGTCAATCTGTTGCGGCAAATAATCCAGCTTCACTCGCTATTGTCAGCGGATCTACTGGAAATGCATCGCTACTGCTTGGAGGAAATGGTGCATCTACATACAACAACGGACGCCTAACATATAACGCTAGCACGAATGCTCTTGGTATATTTACATCAGACACAGAGCAATTATCCATAACGAGTACTGGAGATGTTGGAATAAATACAACTTCTCCAACAGCCAAACTTGATGTTGTAGGTACAGCCTCAGTAGGAGGTCAGCTTACATTTAGATCAGGAACAGCGCAAATTCAATCTACTGCTGGTCAAACACTTACGCTTGGAGGATCTACAACAGGATTAATTAATATCAATAATAAATCAGATTCAACATTCACAACTTTTGACACAGTAAATAGTAGAGTTGGGATTGGTACATCTACGCCCAACACAGTATTACAAGTAAATACAAGCGATGGTGCGTCATCAATCTATGCACAAGGTGGTACGGGAGGAGCAGGTGAGTCGGTTTATTTCAATGCTCAGCAAAGAGCAAGATTTGGATATGATGGTTCAAGAACAGCAGTTTTAATTGATGATGCGAATTTAAATGGAACATCTACCACTAAAAACTTTGTTATTGACTTAACTGGTACAGAAAGATTTAGAATTGATTCCGTAGGTAAAACAGGAATTGGTTCTACGTCGCCAATAGCTCAACTTCAAGTAACTCGACCGCTTGTTTTTGGTGCTTCTGGTAAAGCTCTAGCTATCTTCAATCAAATAGAAGATCAGGACATTCTAACAGCCTCTAAGTCAGGTTCCACTATGTTTACGATTGATAGTACAGGCAATATTCAATTCAAAGGTGGACAGAGTACACTAGCTACTATTACAAATAGTAATAACGCAGCAGCATCGTTTACTATTCCAGACATCTCAGGTGCTTCAGATACATTCTGTTTATTAACAGCTTCAAATTGTTTCTCAGGAGCTAATACTAACTTCTGGCAGCTAAATAGTAATTCTATATCTCCATCTAATAGTACTTATGATCTTTTGGTAGGTTCAACTGCAACCTCTTCTGCAAACTTTGCAGTTCTTAACAATGCTGGGGGAACTCCTACTTCATCTGTCGCAGGAAATCTAATAGTAATGCCAAAGACAAGTGGATCAAATCAACTTGGTGGGAAACTGGGAATTGGAACGATTAATCCAGGAGCAGAACTAGGACTTACGCATCAACATTTGATTCATGTAGCAAGTGCGTTACCAAACGATACGGCGATTTCTATAGAAGTTGCAAATAATACAACTGGAGCAAATCCTGTGTTTGCAGGTTATAAAGCTAGGGGAGGACTTGATTCCTTAAAATCTATCATTCAATCAGGTGATACAGCTCTTCAAATAGAGGCTAATGGATATGATGGAAGTGCATATTCTCAAATGGCGAGAATAAATTTTGTAGTTGATGGAACTCCTGGTTTAAATGATATGCCTGGAAGAATAGTGTTTTCAACAAGCGCAGATGGATCAGGGACTCCTACTGAGAGAATAAGATTAACAAGCACAGGTGTACTTGGAATTGGAACTACATCTCCAATCTCACAGCTTCATGTGACAAGGCCTCTTACATGGGGCGCTACAGGTAAAGCTCTAGCTATCTTTGACCAAATAGAAAATCAGGATATTCTAACAGCTTCTAAGAGTGGAAGTACTATGTTTACCATTTCAAGTACCGGTGATATTTCATTTGCAGGAGGAGATTTAACCAGTGGAACAGCAAGTATCGACATCGGAGAAGCATTTTCAGGAGATGTAACAATAACAGGAGATCTTATCCCTTCAGTAGATAATACATATACTCTTGGTTCTTCAGCAAATTCATGGAATACGTTATATATAAAAGGACCATTTAATTTAAATGGAAGTACGGGTAATTCAGGTCAATGTCTACTTTCAGGCGCTAGTGGAGCTGCTACTTGGGGTAATTGTACAGCAGGTGGTGGTAATAATTGGTGGACATCTCCTACTAACACTGGATCTTTAGCCACGATAAACTCAACCATGGATATTCTTCTCGGTGGCCAATCTACATCTTCAGCTAAATTTGCATTTACAGGACTTTCGAATCCAAATAATCAGACTCAGGCTTCTATCTCAGGCCAGTTAATAGTAATGCCAAATAATGGATATAGTGGAAGAGTCGGAATAGGAACGAGCACTCCTCAAGCAGCTTTGGATGTAAGTGGTCAAGGTTGGATTCGTGCAATAACCGGAGGTCTGCTTCCTGCATTGGCAGGAACTGGACTTAAATTCGAATATACAACAACGAATGATGCAGGGGTAATACAGGCTTTTGATTATTCATCATCAACATCAAAGTCGCTACTTTTTAACAGCGGCGGTGGAAATGTAGGCGTAAATACTATTCTTCCATTAGCATCCCTAGATGTAAGGCCAAGTATATTAAATAAAGGATTAGGTGGGACCACAGCGATAGCATCCATATCTGGAGCTACCACTTTCGCAGCATTAGTTACTGATAACACAGGCACAGGAGATCTATTCACAGCTTCTAAGTCTGGAGCTACTAAGTTTACAATTCTTAACAATGGTAATCTGTCATTTGCAGGTACAACAAATAACTTATCTACTATTGCTTCAGCTGCAACAGCAGCAAGAACATGGACATTCCCAGATGTAACAGGTATTATCTGTACATCAGCAAATAACTGCACAGCAAATACATTTTGGCAATTAAACTCAAATGTCTTATCTCAAGGAAATAATACATATGATGTAGCATTCGGTGGAACTTCCACATCATCAGCTAAATTTGCATTCATAGGTAATGCAGGTAGTGCTACTCCAACAGCTTCAGTATCAGCTACTACAGCATCAGGAGGAAACGGTAATGGATTAGTCTTAGCAGCAGATGGATCTATCCAATCTCTTCGAAACAATACATTAACTCTTGGTGGAAGTACAACAGGAAATGTAAATATCTCTGAGAATGTTCTTGTAGGATCAAATGCAAATACAATCTCAGCAGCAGGATTTACTCTTTCAGGAGATGATCTATTCGTATCAAGTCTTCTTGGAGTAGAAGGTACTATATTTACAGATAGTGGACTTAACATTAACAATGCTACATTTGCAATTGATAATGCTGGAGCTATCACAGGAACAGTAGATATCAACTCAACAAACGTTTCAATTGCTGATACAGATATTTCTTTTGATGGAGCAAGTACTACATTTACTACAACAGGTGCATTTACTCTTACTCCAGGTGGAGCAATGACCTTTGGAGATGGAGCAGACTCATTCGCAGTTGATACCACAGAATTTGATATTACAGCTGGAACAGGAGCAATAACTATTAATGACGGTGGAGATGCTGGAAGAATCACCATTGAATCCTCATACTTTGATATGGATGAATTAGCCTTCATTGGAGCAGGAACAGTTTCAACAGGATCAAATGGACTATTAACTCTTACTCCAAACGGAACAGGAAACATAACACTCACTGGAGATGCTGATTCTCAGGTTCTTATCGGAGCCTCATCAGCTACAACAGAATTCCCATTATTTATTAACAATGCAATTGGTTCAAATGCCTCACTTGCTGTTAACAATATTAATTCAGGAGATCTAATTACAGCTTCAGCTTCAGGAACAACCAGATTTACTATTACAAACAATGGAAGTCTAGCATTTGCAGGTGGTCAATCAGTATTAACTACCCTTACATCCTCTAATGCAACAGCTAGAACTATTAATATTCCAAGTGCATCAGTAAATGATACATTCTGCCTCCAATCTCTTTCTAATTGTTTCTCTGGAGCTACTACTAACTATTGGCAGCTAAATAGTGGAGCTATCTCTCCATACACAAGTAAAACAGATGTTCTCATTGGTTCAACAGCTACTGCTTCAGCTCCATTTGCATTTACTGGACTATCAAATCCAAATAATCAAACTCAAGCTTCAATCTCTGGTCAACTTATTGTTATGCCAAATAATGGATATAGTGGAAGAGTTGGAATTGGAACATCAACTCCATTAAATTTGCTTGAAGTCGGCATAGCTTCAGGATTAAGTAATGGAATTTCAGTAACTGAAAATGGAAGCACTCGAGCTTTATTAGGAAAATATGCAGCAAATGATGGTTACTTACAATTAAATAATTCATCAGGAACTGAAGTTATAAGACTAAATGCTGGTAGTTACAGTTGGATTAATACCGGTGCAGGGTTAGGAATCGGTACAACAGCTCCAACTGCTCTTCTTGATGTGAATGGTACAGCAAGTGTTGGAGGACAGTTAAGTTTTAGGTCTGGTACGGGGCAAATACAGACAACGGAAAATAGATCTTTATCAATTGGTGGAAGCACAACGGGGAACATTTTTCTTATGCCATTAAATGGGGTGGGTACAGTGTTTGGAGGACAATCTGCAAATGGAGATTTAACTCTTGAAGGAACCTCAAGTCCAACAAAGACCACTTCCTATATAAATCTTCAACCAAATGGAGGTTTTGTAGGAATCGGTACAACAACTCCAAGCAATGAGCTTGAAATTTCTGCTGCTGGAAATCCAACACTTCGAATTACTGAAGCAGGAAGCACTACATCGTATCTTGATATAGTAGATAACTCAGCAGGTCAGGGATCTGTAAGTAAATATACAGCTTCGGGAGATATGCAGTTAGATATCAATGCTATTCCATCTGATGGGGTAAGTAATGGTTTTGTTAGAATTAACAGAGGTGCAAATACAAGCGGTGTATCAGCTTTGCAAATCTTTAAGGGTGATGGATCTACGACGTATAACACACAGCTTAGTGGAAATACATTTAGCTTTATAAATGGAGATAACGGTAATTTGGGAGTTGGGCACACATCGATACCTGTAGCAAAACTTGATGTTAGAGCAAATAGTACTATCGCAGTTGCATCAATTTCAGGAACTACTTCTTTTGCTTCACTTCTTACAAGTAATTCAGGCACAGGAGATCTATTCACAGCTTCTAAGTCTGGAGCTACTAAGTTTACAATTCTTAACAATGGTAATCTGTCATTTGCAGGTACAACAAATAACTTATCTACTATTGCTTCAGCTGCAACAGCAGCAAGAACATGGACATTCCCAGATGTAACAGGTATTATCTGTACATCAGCAAATAACTGCACAGCAAATACATTTTGGCAATTAAACTCAAATGTCTTATCTCAAGGAAATAATACATATGATGTAGCATTCGGTGGAACTTCCACATCATCAGCTAAATTTGCATTCATAGGTAATGCAGGTAGTGCTACTCCAATAGCTTCCATCTCAGCTACCACAGCATCAGGAGGAAACGGCAATGGATTAGTACTCGGAGCAGATGGATCTATCCAAACTCTAAGAAACAACACTCTAACCATTGGTGGAAGTACCACAGGAGATATTATTCTTTCACCAAGAAACAATACTGGAAAAATAACAATAAATACACCAATTCCAAACGCATCAGCTATTGCTTTGCAGCTATCCGGAACTTATTCTACAAACACTGACGCATCCGGATTAATTTATGTTTCAAGTACTGTCAACACAGATCAAAATGATACAAGGGGCATGAGAATTGAACCATCATTTAATCCATCAGTCAGTGCAGGTGCTATTAGAGGAGTAGATATTGTCCCTAACTTAAACAATAGTAATTCAACAGTTACCAGCTATGAAGCATTATTACTAAGAACAGATTTGGGATCAGGTTTTTCAGGATTAGTAACAAATGGATATGGAATTCGTCTTTTGACCCCTAATGACAATGGAGCTGGAGCGATTGTAAATTATAGAGGTATTACCATGGACTCGTTAAGTACAGCTACAAATAGTGCAGGATTGGTAATTGGAGTATTATCTTCAAGTGGTAATAATTCCAATGTAGTTTTAGGTCAGACAACAATTCCTACAGGAAACTATTCTATATATAATGTATCTTCATTTGATAACTATTTTGCAGGTAATACTGGGTTGGGTACATCATCTCCAATATCCCAGCTTCACGTAACTCGTCCTCTTGCATCAGGTGTAAATGGTAAAGCTCTAGCTATCTTTGATCAGATAGAAAATCAGGATATCTTTACAGCTTCGGCTTCAGGAACACCTAGATTTACTATTACAAATGCAGGGGGATTGAAATTGGGTACAAATGAAGGGTCAACTTTCCAATGCTTGCAATCAGGTGGTGCGGGAAGTGCTGTGTCGTGGGGATCTTGCGGAAACGGTACTACCAACTGGGATTATGCAGCTGGAGCTATTTATCCAACTCTTTCAAATGTAGATGTTCTTTTTGGTGGATCAACGACTGCCAGCGCAAAGTTTGCAGTTACTGGAATTAACAATGATGCACCAGTTGCTACTATGGCAGGATCTACAAATAATGGCCTAGTGCTTGATGCAAATAACTCGACTATTCAGTCACTAAGACGTAATACTCTTACTCTTGGGGGTTCCTCAACGGGAAATATTGTTATTGATAGTGGAGCCGGCCCAATTATACTTCAAGATGCTGTAACTACGGCTTCAACTTTAGCAGTAGGAACATCACTTACTGTTGGAGCTAATTCTACAATTGATGTGGCTTCATCAGGAACCCTAGCTATAGGAAATGGAACTGCTACCACAATTACTCTTGGTCGAAGCGGTCAGGGAATAACACTTCCTGCATTTACAGGAAATAATGCAGTACTTTATGGTGCTGCATCAACTGGTCAATTAAATTCAGCTACCACCTCTACAGCTAATCAGTGCTTAATGTCAGGATCTGGAGCAGGTTATGCTCCAGCTTGGGGAACATGTTCTGTAGGTCAGAGTCTATGGCAATTAAATAGTGGAGCAATTTCACCATTTAGTAATAACGCAGACTTATTAATTGGTGGAACTTCAACATCTTCTGCAAAATTCGCATTTACAGGACTGGCAAGTCTTACGAACCAAACTCAAGCTTCGCTCAGTGGTAAATTTGTACTTATGCCAAACAATGGTTATGGTGGAGATGCTTCAATTTCTGGTCAATTAGTCCTTGGAGCATTTTCGAATCCGACAATACAGACAACTGCAAATCAAACTTTAACAATCGGAGGAAGTACCACAGGAGATATAGTACTTTCACCAAGAAACGGATCAGGAACAGTGACTATTAATAATATCCCGACTGGTACAGGATTGTCATTTGCAAATTCAATTACCTCAGGAACTGGAATTTCAATGTCACTAAGCAATACAAATACAACAGGATATTTAGTTAATTTGACAAGCGTAGGTTCTGGTATGACAGGACTAAAAATAGTACATGGTGGTACGACAGGAACATCAAATGGAATTATCATAAACGGTGGTGGATCAAATTCAAATCCAAATCTAGGAAATGAATTAACAATTAATCCTGCCTATACTTTCACTGGTAATGTCTCAAATACATATAATTTCTTGAATGCAGCAAGATCAGATACTGCTAGCGGAGCCACAACTACGATGAATCAACTTGGCGATTTAGCTGCATTATCATCAAATTGTCTGTCTGCTTCTGGAGGCACATGTGTAGATACTTCTAATATTCTCTCACTTACTCAGTCTTATGAAAAAGCAAGTGGAGCAGTGCTTGATATTTATAATGTAGGTGTAGGAAGTGCTGCAGCAATTCTCTCTAACTCAGGAGGTCAATCAGCACTTATAGTAAACAAAACAGGAAATGCTGGAGATATTCTAACGGCTAGTGCTTCAGGAACCACTAAGTTTGCTTTAGATCTAAATGGAAATATAAGATTTGCAGGTGGTCAATCTAGTGCATTTACAACACTTTCTTCAAGTGCTACCACAGCTCAGACATTTACTCTTCCAGCTACGGGAGGAGCTCTTTGTGTATCTACTGGAGGATGCGGTGGAACACAAGGATTCTGGAATGTAAATAGTGGAGCTATATATCCAAACAATGCTTCTAAAACTGATTTATTGGTTGGTTCAAATGCAACATCTTCAGCTAAATTTGCATTCACCGGTCTTTCATCTCTAACAAATCAAACGCAAGCATCATTTTCAGGTAAATTTGCTCTTATGCCAAATAATGGATATGGTGGAGATGCCACTATTGCTGCAGAACTCGTACTAGGTTCATTCTCCAGACCTACAATTCAGACTACCAGAAATCAGACTTTAACCATTGGTGGAAATACTACAGGAAATATAATTTTAAATCCAAATAATGGTACTGATGGCTATGTAGGAATTGGAACAACTACACCTATTTCATTATTATCTGTTTTTAAAGATAACATAGATGTTGCAAATATTGGAAGAAGTACAAGTCAAAATATAGGAATAGGAGGATATTCAGGAGGTAATTTTATAACTGGATATTCTGCCACAAATAACGCTAAAACACTTGTTATTAATTCTACAACTGACTCGTCAAATACTGCTCCATCAGCAGGAACTAATGGAATCAATTTTCAGATTAGGGGAGGATTGGCATTGGCCATTGATGATAGTGCAGATTCCCGTTTCTATAATAATGTAACTATTGATAACGTGCTGACAGTAAGTTCTACAGCTACTATTTCAGGTGCATTAACTATTTTTGGAACTCCTACTATTCAATCAGACAGGAATTCCTCTCTAACTCTAGGTGGAGATACCACAGGAAATATCTATCTAAAGCCTATTAATGGATCAGGAACAGTATTTGGAGACAGTGCTTCAAATGGTGATCTTACTCTTGAGGGTACAAGTAGTACGACTAAAACTACATCATACATAAATCTTCAGCCAAATGGAGGACTTGTAGGAGTTGGTACAACTACACCTATTGAAAAATTAACTGTAAATGGTTCAGTTTCTGGTGGAGTTGGTACCGCTCCGAATGTTTCATACAGGTTCCCACCGATTAATATGACATATTCAACAACTGCAAGTCCTTATACGACAAGTGTTTCAGATGTTACTCATGGTTATGGAAGCTATACTTTCAGCGCTTCCTCAGAAGCTTTAACAAGCACTAGAGCAATAGGAGCTTTCTCAAATAACGGTACAAATCTTTGGCAGAGTGCAAGTTCTACATATTCTAGTGGAACTTATATAGGAGCAAATTCACTTGGTGCTTCAAATGGTGAATGGTTAAAAATTCATCTCCCTGAGGCTGTAACACTAAAATACTATACACTTGAGAATACAAATAATAATCGTTCTCCTGCAAGTTTTGTGATTTACGGATCAAATGATGATTCAGCTTGGACTCAAATTGATTCACAGTCTGGTCTTACAGCTTCAAGTTTGGTAAATGGGGTGACATATTCAACTACCGGTAATTCAACTGCTTATGAGTATTATGCTATCGTCGTGACTACAGTGCAAAATCATGCCCAGGGAACACATGCCAGAATTGAATCCTGGACGCTTTATGGAACACCTTCTAACTCAGTAAAATCAATTTTTGCGGACGCAAATATTCTTACTTCAGGTTATTTAGGAATAATGACAGATATGCCTACAGCAGCTCTTCATATAAGCGCAGCAGATACTGAGTCTATAAATCTCTTCCAGGTAGATGACACTATAAATGATACATCTCCATTTATAATAGATGCTTCAGGAAATGTAGGAATTGGAACAACTAGTGCTCGAAGCAAGCTTGAAGTAGTTTTGGGTTCAAATGAAGAAGTTGCTGTGGCTAAATACTCTGATGATACAGGAGGAGCAAGTTTTGTTGGGTATAAAGCTAGAGGAACGAGTTCTGCTCCAACCGCGGTTCAGTTAGGTGATGTTATAACTGGATTATATGGTAGAGCTTTTGGTTTAACTGATTTTTCAGCGCTTTCTAAAGCTTCAATTCAATTTAGAGCTTCAGAAACTTGGACAGATTCCAGTCAGGGTACATATATGACTTTTGATATTAATAAGACTGGAACAGCTTCTAAATATGAAGCAATGAGATTAGAAAATAATGGTAATTTTGGAATTGGATCAACAATTCCAATATCTTCTCTTTATGTTACTCGACCTCTTTCTTTTGTAGTAAATGGAAAAGCTTTGGCTATATTTGATCAAATCGAGAATCAGGATATCTTTACTGCATCGGCTTCAGGATCAACTAAATTTACTATTACAAATGGAGGAAACTTGCTTCCTGGTGCAGATAATACGATGAGTATAGGTGCTTCTTCATCTGCTAGATTTAAAGATTTATTCTTGGGTCCAAGTTCACTTCATATTCAATGTACGAGTGGAGACGGATGCAGCACAAATTCTATGGATTACGCACTTGGTGTAAATACTTCCACGAAATCATTTTATATTGGAGCAAATGGGAGAAGTGGAGCGCTCAATCCACTGGTTACTATAAATGAAAGTGGAATGATGGGAATTGGCACTTCAACTCCTCAATCAGCACTTCATATAGGTAGTACGGATATCATGAAGGATTACATTCGATTTGAAGGAAATAGCTATGGAGATTCATCAATTCAGCAGTTTTATAACGAAGCATCTTGGGGACAAAATACATATGGTAGAAATGTTGGAGGTTCAGGATTTGTAAGGGATGTAGCTGCAGCAGCATCTAGAATTTATCAGGCTTATGGAGCCATAAGCTTGCAAACTGCAGCTACGGGTGCGGCAGGCTCTGCTATCACATGGAGTAATAGGTTAACTCTAGATAATAATGGAAGTGTTGGTATTAATACTGCTTCCCCTATGACTACTCTTGACGTAAGAGGTACTTCTGCTGTAATGCCAGCTGCTTCTATTTCTGGATCCATGACAAATGCAGCTCTGGTCATAGATCAGTCAGGAACAGGAGATATTTTCACTGCATCTAAAAGTGGTGCTACTAAATTTACAATAGAAAATAATGGTACAGTTAGATCCTATGGAACAATTAATATGGAGACTTTTAGGTCAAATTCATTTTCTGAAACAGCGCTAAACTTTAATAAAAGTAGGAGTGATATTAAAGGAAATCATACCGTTCTGCAAAATGGAGATGAGCTAGGCTATATTTATTTCAAAGGTTCAGATGGTACTTCTTTCCAACCTGGTGCCTTAATTTTCTCAGCTGTTGATGGTACTCCTGGTGCAAATGATATGCCGGGTAGACTTTCATTTTATACGACACTTGATGGAACAGCGAGCACAGTAGAAAGATTAAGATTGGATAATTCTGGAAAACTTGGTTTCGGAACAACATCTCCTTCGTCTAATCTTCATGTAACCCGTCCTCTTGCTTGGGGTGCTACAGGTAAAGCACTTGCTATTTTTGATCAAATAGAAAATCAGGATATCTTAACTGCTTCTAAATCTGGAACAACTGTATTTAGGTTAGATAGTACAGGAAATGCTGCTTTTGGAACACTCGCTACTGCATTAATACCATCTGAATCAAATATAGTATTAGGTTCTCATAATACCACTGAAGGAGGACAAATCCAGTTGAATCCAGGTAGCTCAGGTTCAGTTTCATTTCATTTAGATAATTTTAGCGATGGTCTAAGAATCTTGACTGGAACCACAACAGGCTCTAGCAGCACAGCTTGGACGATGGATTCATCGGGAAATGTAGTTAATACTGGAAATTTTCAGGTAAATGGCGAAGTTGGGTTTGGCATAGCTCCGTCAGCTGGAGTTGCATTAACAGCTAAATCTGCTTCTGGTGACGGAATAATTGAAGTTGATGGCACAGAAGGGAATGATGCTCTTATTAGGCTTTTTGCAGATGATGGTGATGATGCTACTGATAAATGGGCTCTTAGATCTGATGCTTCAGATAACGATCTTTACTTTACTACCAATGGTACTGAAAGAATGAGGCTAAGTGATGCTGGCGATCTATTTATAAGTGGTACTTGTGATGATTCAGGAGGAACTAATTCATGTGCTGATTATGCAGAGGTCTATCTGAATGATGGTACATCAGATATCCAAGCAGGTCAAATAGTGGCACTGAGTAGTAGTGCTTCAGCAAAAGTTAGATTAGCAGATTCAGGTACAAGATCTAAGATAATTGGTGTATTTTCAGATGCCCCAGGTTTATTAATTGGCAATAATGAAGGAATTTCAATTGGCGCAGGAAGTGTAGATGAGCTTGATGAAGGTGAGGTTCCAGTTGCATTAACAGGAAGAGTTAATACAAAAGTTTCTACTGAAAATGGATTTATTGAGGCTGGCGATGCTTTAACTGTATCAAGTATTCCTGGTGTGGCTATGAAAGCAACAACTCCAGGTATGATTATCGGACGCGCAATGGAATCATATTCTGATGCAGGAATAGGAGAGGTTACTGTATTTATAAATGTAGGATGGTTTGACCCTGATGTTTATTTGACTTCTTCTGGAGACCTTAGTATTGTTAATACAGCTAGCGCAAGTTCTGATTTCCAGGTAAGAAATGAGAATAATGAGGTTATTACTAGAATTGGAGCATTCTCAGAGATTGTATCTGGAAAGATCAGAGCTGGTTTGGTTGATGCTAAGAAAGTAACTACGGATAGCTTGAGAGTAAATTCAGAAGATGTGATGATTGGAGATAGGACTTTGGCTCAGTATATCTCTGACGTTACGGCAAGTAGCTCAGGAACTCTTACGATTGATGTTTCAAATGTTGATGGCTTATATGAGGCTATTGATAACTCTATAAATTCTTACTTCGATCAATCCGTGATTTCGCTTGGAAGTCTAAGTGTAGATACTTCATCAAGCAGTGGTGAGATTCTTGCACAGTTAGTCTTACAATCAGGTCAGCAGGGTGGCCGCGGAAAGATACTTTCTACAGACACGCTTCTTGCTGGATTTGAAATAATTACACCAAAGCTTACGGCGGATGAAATCAATGTTAAGAGGCTGCGAGCAGATCAGATCGAAGGACTCGATATGATTGCGGGTACACTTGCTGTTTCTCAGATTTCAGATCTTAGAACTAGGCTCGATGATTTGATCGCTCAGACTCAGAGTGCAAGTTCAGCTGCTGCAGGAGTTTCTGAGACAAATGAAGAGAGAATCGCAAGATTACTCACTGAATCTGCAACCGCGAGTGCATCTTCTACAGGAGTAATAACACTTGGTTCAATTGACGTTGCTGGAATAGCTACTGTTTCAGGAGATCTTAAAGTCCGCGGCAATACGATGGTAGAAGGTATCCTGACGGTCTTAGATACGCTTAGGGCAGGAGATGTGCTTGTAACTGGGGTATCAGACTTCTTTGGTAAAGTTATCTTCAGAGATCACATAGGAGTAGGAGAAGATACAGCAGGCGTAGCAGTAATAGTTGCAGGGACCGATGAGGTTACAGTTAGCTTTAGTTCAGATTATGACTTCACTCCAGTAGTATCAGCAAATTTGAGCATTGATAACCAAGCTCAGGAAGACGCCATACTTGCTCAAGGCTATAGCTTTGCAGTTGTTAGAAGAAGCGTAAGTGGATTTACAATTAAGCTTAATCAGTCTGCAGCACAGAATCTTAAGTTCAGTTGGACCGCAGTGGAGCCTAGGTAGCGAATAGCGAATAGCGAATAGCGAATAGTTATCTTTTAAATGGAAAGTAATTTCTCTTCATAAAGAAATTCACATCTGGAAATCCAAGAGCGTTTTAGTTCGAATAAAAACATTTTGGGAAGGGTTAACCTTCTCTAGATATTCGGGAGAAATGAGTAAGTTCAAATAAAATATTTAATCATTAATTAATATTAGTTTATATTTTGATATATTTGATAAGATCAATCATTTCACCATTAAAATTGCTGAAATAAACACAAATTATCTAATAGAAAAAAGTGAAATTAATTAAAAAAATGTAGAAATTATAATATTTGTTATGTATTCCATTTATTCTAAAAATGAAATATATAAAAATATATAAAAACATATCAGTGAGAGTGTATGTATTTGTATCTTCTGATTAGCTTAATTTGCTCAAATTAAATGTTCAAATCCAATTATTAAACCTGAGGCTAGAAAATATAGAATGATATATTTATATATAGCTAAATTTGATAAATAGGGAAAAGACTGCGAGTAAAAATAAAATTTAAGTATTTTTATCTCTATCTTTAGTTAAAAAATGAAGACCCCAAAACAAGCCATAAATGCTTAGCGAATGATATATTTGCCTGCTAAATTTTCACAAAAAAATTGTGAAAAAATTTAATTTGCAGTTATACTAAAGGAACCTATAGTAGGTAATATGACTATATTATTTTTAGTTAAAAATTGTTAATGAAAACAATAAATTTTTGATGATTCTTTTCACGTATCCACTTTATTTAATGAAATTGCTCTTTCACAGCCTCAGTCCGAGGCTTGACAGAGTGTGAAAAATATGTCCTACTATATATAGGGGAAAAAATGTGGACATTGAGATCAAAGTGTCCAAGTTTAAACTCCAAAAATCTGCCCAATGAATAATAATAAACTAGTTAGTATACAAGAAGCCGCTAAAATCCTCGGCGTATCCTCAAAAACCTTAAGGAGATGGGAGGCTAAGGGAAAGTTAGTTCCTCAGAGAACAGATGGTAATCACAGAAGATATTTGAGGAGTGAGGTGCTTAGTTTTCAATCTCAAATTTTAGGACAAAAAATAAATAGTCCTATAATAGCAGCGCCAGTTTATGAAGCAACTGCTCAAGTTGCACATCTTGATAAGTTTGGAGAGCAGGATAGTGTATTCGAAACTACTGACTCTTCGAGCTTTGTTAAAAGAGATTTTAATCACAAAGAAACTTATTCTAAAAAGAAAATTTATTTTATTTCATCCGTAGCTGTTTTAGCCTTTCTTATACTGCTCTCTTCAATCTTGGGATCTAGCTTTAAATCTTCACATCAAAATAAATCAAAAGATATCAATATAGCATCAGCTGAAGATAAAAATGTTCTTGGAGTAAGTATGGGAAACTTCAAATCCCTCTTCCGTATCAACGTCCCAGCATCCTTCTCTCAAGATGTAGAA
>CAZWXQ010000010.1:0-14897 GCA_964637955.1 uncultured Gammaproteobacteria bacterium
TTCTACATCTTGAGAGAAGGATGCTGGGACGTTGATACGGAAGAGGGATTTGAAGCTGAGAGTGTTAAGACCGAGGACGTTTTTAGGATCATACGCCTTAACTACCTGACTAGTACTTGAATCTGGAGTGCGAAAACTTAAGAATGCAATTGAGCCTAAGCCCACAAGAAATAATGCCATTACAAATGCAGCAGCCGCAATGATCCTTCTGGCATGAGAGCTGTAAAGAGGATTATGTCCTGTAATAATTTTCTTCTGAGCAGCTACGTGATCTTCTTTTGCCTCAACTACAGACTTTGTTATGTTAAAAGGTCTTTTTTCTTCAGTCTGAATAGCCTCAGACTTAGATTCCTTGAATTGAGAGTAATTAGTCCAGAATTGCTCTAAGTCTGACTGGGAGTATCTTCTGTGGGAACCCGCAGTTCGAATAGGAACTAATATTCCCTTTTCTTCCCATCTCCTTAAGGTTCTTTTTGAAACCTTAAGCATTTTGGCCGCATCTTGTATGCTGATAAATTTTTCTGACATTTGGGCAGTGATAAATTCAAATAACTAACAGACGATAATAAAATCTGTTTTCTGAGCTTCTGAATATGAAATGTGTAAGTTTTGAAGATAAATGTGTAAGTTTTTCATGAAAATGTTTAATTTTTTAATATTCTAATTGTATATATAATTACGACATTTTTTGGCTTAGTTGTCAATAAGTAAATTGCCTCAAATCGAAGCTAAATTTTTGATGAAAAATTTTTCTGTCAAAAAAACTAATTTTTATTGTGAAATTATGTATGATATTTTCTGTGAAAAATATTCTTCCCCTTCTTTTCCGGGTCATTTGAAACTTAAGTCCTATAGCAACACTGTTGACCTAACTTAAATAAAAAATTTTGATATTTTTTTCACTTAAAAAATGTGAAAATATTTGTAATCCATTGACATAGTCTAAATATAAAATAATATATCAATATATTACTTTGAATTATAAATCTGTTTTTTCTCTTTTCTTGACATATTAGGAAAAATAATAATATGCTTAGCTTAGAGGTGCATGAAATGAGATTGGCTCTTATTACTCTCACATTTTTTATATTTTTAATTAATATCCTGGACATATCCGCAGTAAGTGCGCAAACTCCAACATTAGGTCAGGAAAATTATTCTGGCTATGGTGTAAGTATTCAGCTCTCAGAAAAAAACGCTCCTGAAGGATCAATCGTATCTGGAACTAACGAGGGATATAGAATTTCCAATAAAGAATATGACAGCGGAATGTATGGAATCATAAGCAAAACTCCTGCGGTTGGCCTGGAAACATCACCATCAACTGGCTTAATTTATGTAATTTATGATGGTCAAACTAGAATTTTAGTTTCCACAGCAAATGGACCCATCAAGAGAAACGATTTAATCACCTCTTCTAAGACACCAGGGGTGGGCATGAAGGCTATTGTTAACGGATTCGTTATCGGAACCGCTCTTCAAGATTATTCAGGGTCTGAAAACGGAATGATTCTTCTAAATGTTAATCCACATTATGACAATTCATTCTCAAAAGGAGTAAACAGAAATATATTTGACGTTCTTTCTACGGCCAGACAATCTGCATATCTCTCGCCTCTTGAAGCCTTGAGATATGTAATTGCAGCTTTAGTTGCACTTCTCGGCTTCGTAATAGGATTTATTTACTTCGGAAGAGTAGCACAGAAAGGCGTTGAGGCAGTTGGAAGAAATCCCCTTGCAGGAAGAACGATTGAATTTTCAGTGCTTTTGAATGTGGGATTAACAGCTTTAATTATTATCGCAGGTCTCGTGATCGCATATTTGATTTTGATTATTTAAATATGCAATGATTGAATTAGCTGCCTATGAACATTCTAAATTATCTGAATTCTTTCAACGTATTCCTTATCTGGCTAAGCATAGCTTCAATTAGCCTTTTCGGATATACTGCCTACAAGTTAAATAAGACTAATAAAAGACTTGATTCCCTAACAGATGAGCAAAGCAAGAAATGGGCCGATCTTGAACTTAAAGCTAGAACAGATTATCAGCAGATAATCGAGGATGCTAATAAAAAAGCCTCTGAAATTTCTCATAAAGCTCTTGAGATAAATAATGATAGCGGGATCAAGCTTCAGCAGGCTATTGATGAGATGCTGAAAAATCAAAAGGAAGAGCTTACCAACACGTCAGCTGAAGTCTTAAAAACTCATCAAGAACAAGTTATGCAGCTCAACAAGCATATACTAGAAGTAGCTGGAAATATATATAAAGATATAGAAACTAATTCAAGAAATGATATGAAGGCATTTTTTGAAATAGTTAAAAAACAAACCTTCGATGCTGAAACATTTGCACAACAAAGAATAAAAGAAGAATACGAAATACTTGAAAAAGAAGTTGCTATTAAACGAGAGGAAAAGATAAAAAAACTTGATGAAAACATATACAAGATATTAACTAATATATCAAAAGATATCATTGGCAAGTCCCTAGATCTATCATCACAAGAAGATTTGATAATAAGATCTCTTAATCAAGCTAAAAAAGAAGGAGCATTATAATGACAGGCGAATTCATCCTCAGATATATAATGACAGTTGAGCAAAAATATGATCTGGTTAATTTACTTGAAATCCTTATTGAGGATATTTTCAAAAACAACACAAAACCAACCCCCAACTCCTCTTTCGAAAAAAAGGCACTTGAAATAATTTACTTTGAAATTGAAAAAAGAAAAATTGGAGACAACCCAAAAGAAATGGAGTCATTTTTAAGACAGGTCCTTGAAGAAACAAAATCTATGCAAGAATTAAAACTTTCGATTGCTGTTGCTCCAACTGAAGAACTTATCGAAAAACTTAAAACCTGGACTGAGGCAAATAAATTGACAAACCTAGTTTTCGATATTGATATCAGACCTGAACTAATTGCAGGTGCAATTATAATTTCTCAAAAAGGTAAATATATCAAATACTCTCTTTCTGATATGATTGACGATTATTTTGTATCAAAAAAATCTGAATTTATTAACCTTCTTTAATTATGAAACAATTTAACGATTATCTTAATGAAACTGGTGAGATTGGATATGTAAAAAAAGTAGTAAATGTAATTGCTTATGCTGACGGCTTACCTTCCGCCCACCCAGGCGAAGTAGTAATGTTTGAGGGAGGACAGATTGGACAAATTACATCACTTAAAAATGACATGGTAGAAATTCTAACTTTTTCAAAAAAAGTTGTGAGAACTGGAGAAAAAGTAGCAAGGACTGGAAGATTAACTACGGTTCCGGTTGGACCTGAACTATTGGGAAAAATTATCAATCCACTCGGAGAACCAATAAGCGAATCAGCAGATCCAATTAAAACTCAGGAAATAAGACCAGTTGAAGTTAAGCCTGCCGGAATCATGACAAGAAGGGTCATCAAGAAGCAGCTGGATACCGGTGTGGGAATTGTAGACCTTATGGTTCCCGTTGGGCATGGACAAAGAGAGCTTGTAATCGGAGATAGAAAAACTGGAAAAACAAATTTCCTTCTCCAAGCAATGGTTTCTGCGGTGCACCAAGGAAACATTTGCATTTATGCTGCAATTGGCAAAAAGAAAATTGATATTAAAAAGGTTGAGGAATACCTAAAGCTAAATGGAGTTTTGGATAAAGTAATAATTGTAGCTTCGACTTCCCAAGATCCAGCAGGCGAAATATTCCTAACTCCCTACACAGCTATGACTATCGCTGAGTATTTCAGAGACCACGGCCAAGACACCGTGGTAGTTCTGGACGACTTATTAAATCATGCTAAGTTTTACCGTGAAGTTTCCTTAATTGCGAACAAATTTCCTGGGAGAAATTCGTATCCCGGAGATATTTTCTATGTTCATTCAAGGCTCATGGAACGGGCAGGAAATTTTTTAATAGAAAATAAAGAAGTAGCTATTACGTGTATCCCAGTCGTTGAATCATCTCAGGGTGATTTTTCAGGCTATATTCAAACAAATGTAATGTCTATGACTGACGGACATATTTATTTTGATAGCAATTTATTTGCTGAAGGAAGAAGACCTGCTATAAATCCTTTTCTTTCAGTTACCCGCGTCGGCAAACAGACTCAATCTGCATCGAAACGTAGCATAAATCGCGAACTCTTAAGCTTCATGACTCTTTTTGAAAAACTTAGAAATTACTCACACTTTGGAGCAGAGCTTACAGACTCAGTTAAGGTCACCTTAAATACTGGAAATAAATTACTTAGCATTTTTGAACAAGATCCAAACATAATTATTCCAGGAAATATCCAAGCAATATTCTTAACTCTTATTTGGAGCGGTGCTATCAATGATACTGATCCAAAAAAGATTTTTGAAGACAGAAGTAAATTGGTTACTTTATATAACACAGATCCTGCTTACAGAAAGTTTGCCGATGAGGCAGTAAATAACACTAATACATTTAATGATCTATTACTATTAGTTCAAAATAATTTAAATCAATTCCTTCCTTCTCTATCATGATTACAAAAAAAGTACTTGAATCAGAAATACAAAATTTAGCAGGCTTAAATAGCATGATTCAAGCATATGAAGAAATTGCTGCAAACAGAATCATGCATTCGAGAGAATCAGTTCTAACTAATCGCGCATTCATAGAAGAACTAAATGAAATTTTTAAAGAAGTTATCTCATCTTACAAAAAAGAGGCAGAATTACTACTAAAAAATAAAAAAGGTAATAATCTTTCTGAAACAAGTTTTGCAAATAAAAACGGCAAAACTTTATATCTACTGATTTCAGCAAATGCTGGACTTTATGGAAGCTTGGTGAAAAAAACATTTGATTTATTCTCTGATAATTCAAGCGACCCAAGCGCAGACAGAGCTATAATTGGAAAACTGGGACTTTCTATGTGGCAACAATCCAGAAATCCAAGCAAATATTTTTATTTCGATTTTCCTGATCAAGACGTAGATGAGCAGTCATTGAAAAAAGTTCTAGACTTTATAGTTAGCTACCAAAAAATAGTCGTTTTTTATGGTAAATTCCAAAATCTAGTGACTCAAGAACCGACATATTCTGACATATCAGGAAACACCATGCCCACAGAAGCCTCAACTCATCCATATGTTAGATATTATTTCGAACCATCGCTTGGAAAAATTCTTGAATTCTTCGAAAAACAGATCTTTGCCTCAATCTTTGAACAAACAATGAGAGAATCACAGTTAGCAAAGATCGCTTCACGTCTCAAAACTCTTGATCAGGCAACCGTAAACATTAATAAAAAACTTGCCTTAGTGACATCTGAGAAGAATCGCACATTCCACAGGCAGCAAAACAAAAAACAGCTCGAAACATTTACGAGCAGAGTTTTATGGGGGAAAATTTAATATGTCTAAAAATATAATTGGAAAAATTATCGCTATTGAGGGTCAAGTTATTACGGTAGAATTTAATTCTGATAATCCTCCTGTTGCTAAAGACATATTAATTCTCAATGATGATCCAAGCGTCAGAATGGAAGTGATCGTTTCAGCTTCAGAAACTACTTTTTACTGCCTCGCATTCTCCTCTACTGAAAAATTACACAGAGGAGCTGAAATCATAAACACAGGTTCACCAATAATGATTCCAGTTGGAGAAGAAGTTTTGGGACGTGTCATAAATATTTTTGGCGAACCTCTAGATGGAAAGGGCCCAGTAGCCACGAAGGAGAAATCATCAATTTATTCTGAACATTTATCATATGAAGAAATTGATTCTCATAAAGAATTTCTCGAGACTGGAATTAAAGCTCTTGATTTCTTTTCCCCTATCGTCAAAGGAGACAAAATTGGACTTTTCGGAGGAGCAGGAGTTGGAAAAACAATATTACTTACTGAGATTATCCATAACGTAGTAGATCTACAGCAGAAAAGAAGTGTTGTGTTTGCTGGAATTGGGGAAAGATCTCGTGAAGGACAAGAGCTTTACGAAACCTTACTTGAACAAAAGACCCTGCCGAACGTAAGTCTTATATTTGGAACCATGGGAGACAATCCTGCAATTAGATTCAGAACTGCTTTTACTGCTGCTACTATAGCTGAATATTTTAGAGATCAAGGAGACCGTGAAGTACTATTCTTTATAGATAATATTTTCAGATTTGCTTTAGCTGGAAATGAATTATCTATGCTTATGAATACAATTCCTTCAGAAGATGGATATCAGGCTACTTTAACCTCAGAAATGGGAACATTCCATGAAAGACTCACTTCAACAAAAAAAACTGCAATTACCACCATTGAAGCTATTTATATTCCAAACGATGATATCCTAGATCAAGGTGTTCAATCTATATTTCCTTACCTAGACTCAACAATCGTTCTTTCTAGAAATGTTTATCAGGAAGGAAGAATTCCAGCTATAGATCTTCTTGAATCGAGCTCGGCTAACCTAAGCCCAAGCGTTATAGGAGCTGATCATTATGAAACAGCTCTGAGAGCTCAAGCACTTCTAAAACAATCAGTAACTCTTGAAAGAATTGTTTCACTTATTGGTTCTTCCGAGCTTTCAAATGACGATAGATTAGTTTTTGAACGTGCGAAAAAACTTAAAAACTATATGACCCAGAGCTTTTTCGTAGCAGAGGCTCAAACGGGAAGACCAGGAAGATTTGTGCCTATAAAAACAACCGTAGCTAATGTAAAAGCAATTCTTGATGGGCAGCTTGACAAAGTAGACGAAGACAAATTCCTATTCCTTGGAGGCCTAGATGAAATAGACAAATAATTATGGATCCTAAAATTCACGTTATTATTAAAGATAAAACTAAAATTTACTATGAAGGAGATATTTTTGCCTTGTCATCATATAACGAGAAAGGTCTTTTTGACATCCTTCCCTTCCATGAAAATTTTATTTCACTTATCAAGGATAAAATCATTCTCCATGACAAAGGAATGCAAAAAGAAATGAAAATTAATAATGGACTACTTAAAACAAACGGAAATAAAGTGAGCGTTTATCTAGGAGTCTAAGGCTCTTGTCAAGCTGAACTTGCTTCAGCATCTTCTAATTATCCACTGGATCTCGAAACGAATTCGGGATGACAAAAAAAAGGCTTAAATCTTCTTTGAAAACAAAATTCGTCCTGCTGAAGTCTGAATTACCCTTGAAACAATAACATCAACATCGCGCCCAACATCTGCGCTTGCGTTCTCAACAACCAACATTGTTCCATCATCAAGATAACCTACGCCTTGAGTATTGTCTTTTCCCACATGAAGAACTCTTATGTGAAGAGATTCTCCTGGAACAGCTTTAATCTTAAGATGATTTGCTAGCGTATTTATATTAATAGCTATTACCCCTGAGATACTTGCCTTTTTCTCAAGATTATAGTCGCAAGTTATTAGCCTTCCCTTATTCGTCCTGGCTATCTCAATAAGCTTGTCATCGACTTCACGAGGCGTACCTTCTCCATTTTTCTCAGGAACATGTACTACTTTAATAACTTTTGATTTTTTTAACTTATCAAGTAGAGCCAAGCCCTTCTTTCCTCTCTCTCTTTTAACCATATCTTGAGCATCGGCGATGTGCTTTAATTCTAGAAGAATACTTTCAGGAATCATTACTGTTCCAGTCAAAACTCCCATATTTATTACATCAAAAACTCGACCATCAATTATCGCTGAAGTATCTAGAAATATGGCATCTTCAATTTTTTGAGGCTTTTTATTTCTGGGGGCACGCCTAGGTATATTTGGCATAGCCATATGAGGAAGCCTACTCATTACGTTTTTTGCTACCTCATCAGCTATGGACTGGACTAGTTTTGCTGGAATTTCAGGAACAGCTGCAAGCCCACCTTTTTCTACAGGCTTTTTATCTCCTTTTTTTGGAACTATTTCCTTTTTTGGTTTTTCTTTTTTTTCAGTCTTTTTTGCCATAGATCAAATTTCAATTTTATTCCTACTCAATTGTATCAAAATATAAAGCAATGTAAACTATTCCTTTGATAATGATGATATAACTTGATTTAAAGATTTAAACTTATCAGTGCCCAAAATCTTGTCAAAACCAAGCTTTTTCGCTTCTTTTGCTCTCTTATTAAATTCCGTAGCTGGCCTAAGCTCACCAAGCAGTCCTACTTCAGAAATCCCGACCATTTTATTCACGGGGATGTTTTTAATGCTCGAAAATATTGCTAAGCAAATTCCTAAATCAGCCGCAGGATCTGACAACTTCATTCCTCCTGCCACGTTTACATAAATGTCCATACTGTCCACTGGAAGCCTGCAATGCTTTTGTAAAACTGCCAAAAGAAGATCAAGTCTCCTAGCTTCAACCCCTGAAGCCACACGCCTTGGCATTGGAAACTTGGAATACACTGCTAAAGCTTGGATCTCTACCAAAAATGCACGCGTTCCTTCAAGCGTCGCAGTAAGAATACTACCTGAAGCTGATTCTTTTCCTATGGTCAAAAATACTTGCTCAGGATTTTTCACTTCATTCATTCCCCCTTCTTCCATATTAAAAACTCCCACCTCATCTACCGGACCAAAGCGGTTTTTAAGAGATCGCAAAATTCTGACTCTAGTAAACTTCTCTCCTTCTAGAAACAAAACAGTATCAACCATATGCGAAAGAACCATCGGCCCAGCCACCATTCCCTCCTTAGTAACATGCCCTACTATAATAATTGGGATATTTAGACTCTTTGCGACTTTAATAAATTCCATAGCGGCATACCTAACTTGCCCAACTGAGCCCGATAATCCTGTTAGATTTTCTGATTCCATAGTTTGAATAGAATCAATTATGGCTAATTTTGGCTTAACCTGACTTAGGACATCGACAATCGCGTCCGAATTACTTAACGACAAAAGAAGCAAATTATCATGCTTTGCCTTAGTTATTCTGTTAGCGCGAAGTTTTATCTGCTGCTCTGACTCTTCGCCAGAGATATACAGAACATCACCCTTTGATTTTGAGATGTTTAGAGCAAGCTGAAGAAGTAATGTAGATTTTCCAATTCCTGGATCTCCTGCAACAAGCGCAACTGATCCGGGAACCACTCCGCCGCCCAAAACTCCGTCCATTTCTGAAAAGCCGGTTGTGAAACGATCCTTTTCCTGAAACTGAATTTCACTTAATTTTTTTGGCAGAGTATTAATGCTTGTGCTAGCATTTTGACCTCTTTTTTCCGTGAAATTTGAATTCTTAATTTTAATTTCACGGAGGCTATTCCAGACTCCACACTCAGGACATTTACCCATGAAAGCTGGGGAATCATAACCACATTCGGAGCAAACATAAGAAGTAGTACTCTTCATAAATTCTAATTTGAAATTTTAAATTTTTAATCAAATCTAAATGTTTAAAAATTAAATTATTTAAAATTCATTGTCGCCTCTGAAGCGGGATCCCGTCTGAAAACTATCAACGGGAAAAATTAAAAATTAGAAATTGAAAATTTTTAACGATACCCCATTGGTTTTTCTTTTAAAACCGGAGTCAATATAACTCTATGTCTTTTTACGTCCACCTCTGACACAGTAGCTTCTATCTCATCCCCTGTTTTATATGTGGAACTTGGAGGAACTTTATCCTTCTTAATCAAACCTTCTACTTCATTTCCTAAATCAAGACTAATTCCAAGTGAGCTTATCTTCAAGATACTTGCTTTAACTTTCTTGTCAACAGTGAATGCCTTTACTGCTTCTTCAAATGGATCTTCAGTTAATCTTTTTATTGAAAGATTTATTCTCTTTCCTTCTTTATCGATTCCGATAACTCTGGCTTTTATTTTTTCTCCAGCTTTATAAAAACCTTCTGCAGATTCAGTTCTGTCCCATGAAAGCTCTGAAAGATGAATAAATCCTTCCAAGTTTTTGACTGATACAAATACTCCAAACGTAGCAGTATTTGTAACAACAGCCTCGATATCTGTCCCTGTCTTTATCTCTGAAGCTGCTTTTGCAAAGTCTGCATCGGTCGTGGCTGCTTTTTGTGAAAATATAATTTTATGTAATTGTCTATTTATCTCAAGAACTACTGCCTTCATTTTCTTTCCCACGAAGCTTGCAGGAGCATCATTCAAAACAGTTTGAGAATTTGGCAAGAATCCTGATAATCCGTCACTAGTTGTAACTAAGAATCCACCTTTTGTTAAATCAGTGATAGTTATATCAAGAATAACTTCATCATTCTTTAATTTCTCCAAATCTCCCCAAAGCCTCTCATCAATAAAGCGCCTTAGTGAAACAACAGGATTACCTTGATCTGATTCTGGATTTAAAACACTAACTTTAACTTTATCGCCTTCTTTTAAAGAACTAAGAAGAGTATTGAGAATTCCTTTATCTTTTTCAAGAACTACAGCTTCAGTTTTTGCACCAATATCAACCAGTATTTCACTGCTAGTTAATTTGGTTATGGTTCCGTCTACGATTTCACCTTTTTTAAATGATTTGATTGAAGGAGCGGATTTGGCCATTAGCTCGGCCATAGATGTTGCATTTGCCATTATTAATAATTCCTTTCATATAAGACTGTGCTCAAGTATACCACGCTATTTAAAGTTAAACAAGATTGAAGCCAGAAATACACAGACATACTAAGTATTTCGTGGTGAGCGAAGCCGAATCCATAATACATACTTTAGGATAATCATGAATTAAATATTGCTGTTAATAGTAATTTGCTACAGGATTAAATAAATAATTTTGAGGCTATTTTAGCTTCTCGAGCAATGGTTCTTTAACATCTGCGCTCCCAGAAAAACCTGAATATAGCACTTGCTCTCCTGTTCGTAGCCCAAGCACTCCCTCTCTTGGAAGATCACATGCATAAGCATTTAAATCAACTTTATACCACCTGTGTTTTGTCCCATCAGGATTTTCAACTGTATATACTCTATTTTCCGGCAAAACATCTGTATAACAGTAAATATCCCCTTCTTCATGAGGAAAACTTATTCTCCAAGTTTTATGCCTATAGGAAGTGTCCTGACTCTCACGTACTGCATCAACTAGTGCGCTGCCAACTTCTATACTTAAAGCTAAAAATGCTGCTTTTCCGATAATTCTTAGCCTATCTTTATTCATAACTGGAGAATATACATCTAAATGCTATTATTGTAAACAAAAACCACTATTTTTAAGCTTGAAGCGGAAATAATCTTAAATGGAGACAATTATTAATCATTAAAGGCTTTATCTACAAATTCATGAGGCGGAAGACCGGCTATTACTCTTGCAGAATTAATGGCTTCACGATATTCCATTTCAGAAATCTGTCCGGTCATTCTTCTATAAATAAAACTATCTTTTCCTGGCTCGGTTTTCCAGACATTTATATCAGGCTTGTAATTTGGATCAAGAGGAAAATATCCTCTTTCGGTCCCCCATTCTCTTAATCTTATTCTTGCTTCATTCATAGTTTCTGTTCCTTTCGCTGGATATTCTCCGGTAATTCTAGTTAGAGCATAATAAAGCTCGCCACCTTCTTCCATTAACACATCAAGCAGAAAGGGTATAAATGGCTCACCAACTCTTATTATTTCTTCATATGCAGGATTATTCCAAACCTCATCCATACTTGAACTACTTGTTTCAAGTGTCCAAACGGTAACTAAGGCTTCAAATTTTATTTTTAATTCTTCAATAGATAAAGGTTCATTTTCAGGTCTTGCCATGCCTGGGATTATATCATCAATCCAACAAAATACCACCTAAATTTGAAGAATAGCCAATGATTCACTTGATAAAGCGGGTGTTTCCTCAGGAGTTTCTCTTTGCCTGGATATTCTTTTTACATTTAAATCATAAGATCCAGTCCACTTTTCACCTTTACTCTTTACAAATTCCTTAAATTTTTTAATTCTATCAGCATATTTTTGTATTACCCTGTCAGCATTTTGCGGATCAAATAAAACTAAAGCCTCTATTCCGTTAAGAAGATGCCAACGATCTGGAAATCCCTCAGAATCCAATAATCTTTCTTGCTGCTGTACTGCTATCTCCATACCTTCTGTCTGATACGCATTCCAAGCTAACAAAAAAACAGCTCTATACACTTTATCAGCAACCTCACTGTTCTTAATTGTTGGATTACTTATAACTGCATCGACCAGTGCTGGACTCACATCTTTTGCATTTATTCCTTCTGTTATAAGTGTTAAAGCACTAAATTCTTTCAAATTCACATCTTCTTTACTTGCCCTATCTACAATAACGTCACCAAGTGCATCTCTAAATTGAGGTTTTTCTTCATCATCAATTAAACGAAAATACACTGCTTCAAATAAATTTTCAACATTTCCATCCTGCGTTTCTCTAAGCATGACATGTCTTTCATCTAATCTTAAAGCATACACAGCTTTAACAACACTTTGTCCATAAATTGACTCAAGATTCTGAGAAATCCATTCCCTATATTTTACTCTCACTGGATCTTCTACTTCTAACGAAGGCTGTATTAATGTTTCTGGTGGCATTGGCCTATCTGGTTCAGTCATAAAAAATGCCCTTTCAGGCATTGGAAGCATTATATCTTTTTCCAGAATTATTTCAATAAAGAAAAAACTAAATTAAAATAACCGATAATGCTCCACTTGATAATGAAGATTTCACTCCTAACGAATCTAAATACTCAATTATGCTTTCAATTTTAATCTTATAAATATCTAAATCTCTACCTCCAGATTTAACTACCAGCTCTTTAAACGTCCTAATCCTTTCTGCATATTTCATAATTATATGCTCTGCGTTTTCAGGCTTTATATTTATCAATAATCTTAAACACTCAATTAGGACCCCATCATTAAAATACTCAGAGTCAAGCAATTTCTCCTCTAGCTGTGCCGCTTTTTCCTTGTCTACTCCCTTTACTAGACCTAACCAAAATACTATTTGAGAACCAAATGTTAATATATTGTTATCCGCTCTTACTTGTGGATTATTTATAAGAATATTACTCAAGGGTTCAGCAGCATCTGCAATTTTTAACAGATGCGCAGTACGCACCAACACCATGGCTTCATCAGCTTTTAATTCAGGATCCATACTTCTTTGTGCAATAACCCCTGCTACGGCTGCATGAAATTTTGGTTTTTCAACTTCAGGCACATAACTCCTATATGTATTCTTAAATAAATCCTCCAATCCTCCCCACTGATTGATTCTAAAATCCACTCTGTGTCCAAAAAAATCCAAATACTCTCGTGAAGAACCTTCTTCCCCAAACTCACTTTTCAATGCATCTTTAACCCAGTCCTTATATAGTGTTATTATAGGATCTTCAACTTCTGATGAAGGCTGTGCTAATGCCTCTGGCGGCGTTGGCCTATCTGGTTCAGTCATAAAAAAATGCCCCCTCAGACATTGGAAGCATTATATATTTTTTGCTTTATGTGTCAATCCAACAAAAACCACTTAATTGCAAACCCCGAATCACCTTCAGCTACAATCTTATAATATATTTGACACAGAAATTTATTAGCTTTAAAACTATAAAATAAATGAAAAAAGAGTTCGAATTAATTTGGGAATTTTTGAATCAACCAATAGTTGTCGTGATTATTGGCTCTCTAATAACATATTATCTCTTGCGCATAGGATAACAAAAAACCACCTTTTCAGGTGGTTTTTTGTGAAATTTAGTAGCCATCATCTCTAAACAAAACCTGAGCATCGCGGATACTTTCTGCGCTTTGTTTTGGATAAAGATCCACAATTACCCTCTCTCTTTTAGAAAGGTCTTGAGCACCAGTGCCATAAGGACTAAGTGAAATAACTTTTCTAGATGTTCTTTTATGCCTATTTTTCCAGGGTGTACCCAGAAGAACTTCTCCTTCTAATGCTATCTGTCGTATTATTCCATTTGGATGGCTTTCTTTAAGAATTTCAACCTGAATAGGTCCTAACTCAGTTTCATAATAACCATCTTCATTTGGAACTTCAGCTTTTTTATATCTTCCAATACTAATTTCCATATTCATCACCCCGATTCTCCGCCGAAATTTTAATGAAGGCGGACTTTTTAGAAATCTCTTAGCGAGTTACGACGTAACGAGCCTTAGAGTTTCTTATACTTAGATTTTCAATCTAAGTATAAACCACAAAAAAACCTCCCATTCGGGAGGCTTGTAAACACAGAAAATACAACCTCCCTTATGAGAAGTTGTAAAAGAATTTCTGATTATTATTTATGGTTTTCATATTTATAACTAGTCGCTAAATACTAGTGACTAGTTGCTAGATTTGTACTAACGATCCCGGCCTTGACCTATTGTCCCCAGGACATTACCCGAGTATCGTGAGCGCTGAAGTGTTTTACGACTCTGTTCGGAATGGGAAGAGGTAGTGCCACAACGCTCAAAAGACCGAGATCCTTAGTACAAATGCATTCATAAATTCAGCATAGTACTGATCTTGCCGAATGTACAAATTTACGTATATTTTTAATGTTCAATTTTAGGATATAGCGTTTAGGCTTTAGGATATAGATATCTACACCCTGCCACCAATAACCTAAACCCTAAAGTTTAGCTACTTAAAAAGTGAAGAGAATACTAGCGTCAATTAAAAAAACTACTTTATCCACCATTAGTACGGGTAGGCTCAACACATTACTGTGCTTACACCGCCCGCCTATCAACCTCATGATCTATAAGGGGTGTCATCCTTCTTGCGAAGGAACGATATCTAATCTTAGAGACGGCTTCCCACTTAGATGCTTTCAGCGGTTATCCGTTGGGAATCTAGTTACCCAGCGATGCAGATAGTATCCACAACTGGCACACCAGGGATTCCCTCATCCCAGTCCTCTCGTACTAGGGACGAATCTCCTCAAATATCAACGGTTGTCCTGGATAGAGACCGAGCTGTCTTACGACGCTCTGAACCCAGCTCGCG
>CAZWXQ010000011.1:0-14341 GCA_964637955.1 uncultured Gammaproteobacteria bacterium
TCTAATCTGTTTCGCTCCCCTAGCTTTCGTGCCTCAGCGTCAGGAAAATCCCAGGTGCCTGCCTTCGCCTTTGGTATTCCAGTTAATATCAACGC
The DNA here is from genome assembly GCA_964637955.1 of uncultured Gammaproteobacteria bacterium. Taxonomy (GTDB): domain Bacteria; phylum Patescibacteriota; class Microgenomatia; order Levybacterales; family UBA12049; genus 2-01-FULL-39-10-A. The sequence continues at coordinate 96 of CAZWXQ010000011.1, forward strand.
ATTTCACTGCTACACTAACTGTTCTAGCACCCCTAACAATCCTCTAGTCTAGTAGTTTCGTATCCAGATCCGAGGTTAAGCCTTGGTCTTTAAGATACGACACACTAGTCCGCCTACGCACACTTTACGCCCAATGAATCCGGATAATGCTTGCTCCCTACGTATTACCGAGACTTCTGGCACGTAGTTAGTAGGAGCTTATTCTATAGTCTGTGAACGGACTATCAAAAGAAGTTTACAACCCATAGGCCTTCTTCCTTCACGCGGCGTCGCTGCGTCAGGGTTTCCCCCATTGCGCAATATTCCCGGTTGCTGCCATCCGTAGATGTACTGCCCGTGTTTCAGTGCAGTTGTGGCTGATCGACCTCTCAGTCCAGCTACCCGTCATCGCCTTGGTAGGCTTTTACCCCACCAACAAGCTGATAGGACGCAGGCTCCTCTCTCGGCGGACCGTTAAGTCCTTTACTCTTACGAGAACTATGGAAAATTACCCATCCTTTCGGAAGGCTATGTTCCACCCAGAGGTAGATTCCTACGCGTTACTCACCCGTCTGCCGGTTGTCAGTATTGCTACCGACCCCCTTGACTTGCATGCCTAAGGCACGCCGCCAGCATTCATCCTGAGCCAGGATCAAACTCTCAAAAAAATTCAACGAAGTTGAATTTAATATAATACTTGGGTTTTCAAATCCAAGTACGAATTGACTGCTCTGATTAAATCAGAGCGGTCAGATAGGTTCGACGAATCGAACCAATCCTACCACTTTTCAAAAATTGAAAAGTATATTCCCATTAAAAATGTAAAAGATTTAATGGGGCTCATTTTCTTCTATCTAGGTGATCCACACCTGATAGAAATTATGTATGCATGTCTATTCTTTAATTATTAAAGAGCAATTGGCTTTCTACTATCTAACTCTTTCCTATTGTTAGCTTTGAAATTGCCCTGATGTAAAGTATTTTCTAAAAACTAAAGTTTTTGAGTAAAAAAATCCCGCCAGTGGCGGGTTATTAACCAACGTCTTTGGCGAAAACTTTACATAAGTTAAAACATTTTAGTTCAAACCGAAGCCAAAGTCAATAGGAATTACCATAAAGATTCACATTTTTAAGTCTTTATCGTAAATCAATCAAAAGGGTATCAAGAAATATAAATTATACTGAGTGAACTAATGTCTTGCAGATTCATAAAAATAGTGTCGTTTGATGATTTATAGCGAATCTTAAATATTTAGTTAATCTTTACCAATAATTTTTAACGTTCTTTTTACAGCTATCTTATCTAATTCTATGCCCAACTGTAATCTAATTAGAGCATCTCTTTCCTGCTCGGTAAGCATATCAAAAGCGTCATAACCTCTCCTAATGATTTCTTCTGCATCTTTCTTTGCAGCAACTAAAGGCCCTTGGTTTAAATCACTAAGGGCTTCTAAGTAACCCGCACGCTCATTCCCATTTCTTCTTACCGTTTCCCCCACATTCAAAGCATTTATATTATTTATCATTGTGGCTTCTAAATCCGATTTAGCAACAGTTGTTGCTAACTGAGCCATATCTGCAAATACAATAAATCTAACATCTCCCGGCCTTGCCTCTCCTAACCATTGCTCTGCTTTAATTAACCCAGAATACTCAACCTCAGGAGTAACTTGTTGATCTGGTTGACTTACTGAAGCGTCTGGAATAGATTTTATTGGTTCCATAAAATCATTCTATGTACACAAAATTAATATGTCAAGCTCAAATCTACATTTTCTAATGCAGAACATTTGTAGAGCAAAAGTGCCAGAACCTTAAGCTATACTTCGTTCTTCAAATTCCAAATTAAGAACTACTAATTCTCAGGAAGAGCCTGGGCAAAAAACCTTAGGGCATTTTTGCTAAAAATTCCTTCTATTTCTTCATCCTTAAATTCCTTAGACTCTTTCATCTTTTCAAATAAATACTGAGCAAAAGTCGAACAGTCTTCCAAACCTAAGGTGGCAGTTCTCTTGCCAAGACCTCCAAAATCTGTACCTATACCTATATTTTCACTCCCACCCAGAATTTTTCTCATTTCGATAATAGAATTAATTACATCATTTGTGGTAGATATCACATCCGGATCTGTCCGATCTTTTTCAGGGATCACAAAGTTCCTGTGAAATGGAATTCCAATTATCCCATTTTTACCTATTTCAGATGCAGTTTCCAAAGTTAAATTTCGCCTATTCATATTTCTTCCTCTTACACCAGCATGACTTGCTATTATTTTCCCATTTTCTGATCCGACAATCTTCAAAACATCTTCGGTAGTCTTTGCACTTGAATGCGAAAGATCTATGACTACTCCTTTAGTATCATTTAATAACTTAACTACTTCTTTCCCAAAATCGGTAAGACCAATATCGATCCCATTTGCTTCAGTAAACCAAGACGTGCCAATTCCATTATCTATATTCCACAGAATTCCAAAGCTCCTTACCCCATCATTTGCTAACTTTTCAATAGTCTCAAGTCCTTTTTCTGTTGAAGGAACATAAAGACCTTCGATACTTTTTATCATTGCCATTTTTTTTGATAATGATGCATCTAAAAGTTCTGATTTATTTTTTACGATTGCTACTTTTTCAGGATTGTCTTTCGCAGCTCTTTCATAAACATCAGCATGCTTTCTATACGCCTCCCAAAAATCATCATGACTTGGAGCTTTTCCACCATGACTAATTGGAAAAGAATTCACAAGCGCTCCGACATAACCACCCTTCAACATTCCAGGAAGTGATATATCTTGCAAATTACTATTTCCATTTGGAAGTCTATCTACCTCACCTATCTGATGCATCTCTTCAAACTGTTTACCTCTATCTAAAATTACTTCAGGAGTACTTCCATCTACATGTAAATCAAAAATTCCAGGATGCACCGAGCTTTCATCAGTTTTTTTATTTCTATGAAATTTAAATTTATTTGAAATCTTAAGTGATTTTATATGCATCATTATAATGATGCCTTTGGAAAAAAAAAGAGTCAAGGGGAAAGAAGTTTATGCTGCTTTTGGAAGAACTCGCATTAAGTAACGATTTGCATTTCCATATAATATTCCTCGTGCTTCTTCTTTACTAAATCCTCTAGCCCTAAGCCTACTATATAGCTCTAGGCTCACTGTTGTAGAATCTTCGAGTCCTGCTATAATCGTAGCTGTACCTAGACCTCCAAAATCAGTACCTATTGCTAGATTCCTTGTTCCTCCCACAACTCCCGCTGCTTCAATAATTCGATCTACCACATGATCAACTGTAGCTCTGACTTCTTTTGGATTTGGTGAAACAAATCCATGATGTAAATTTATTCCCACTAACCCATCTCTTCTTACAATTTCTCTAGCATGCTCTGGTGTAAGAAGCCTTAAATGTTGATTCACTCCCCTAACTCCAGAATGACTAGCAAAAACCTCTTCAAATTCTTTTAGAAAGTCTTCTGTTGTTTTTGTGCTTGCATGAGAAGCATCTACTATACCGCCCAAGCCAGTAGTTACCTGAAAAAAATCTCTTCCAAAGTCTGATAATCCTATGTCATTACCTTCATTTTCATCTTTTTGCGTAGAACCTAAGGCTGTAGGATCATTCCAAAATGAGAAACTAACTATTCCTAGTTTTCGCATTCTTTCAGCCATATTTAGACTTTCTTCCCTTCTTGAAGGATCTAAATATATACCCTCATTGCTTATTACCATACCAATTCTTCCGTGATCTTGAGAGTCCGCAAGCTCACCTTGAGTTCCTACAAGCTGTATGTCATCGGGATATCTTCTTGCCAAATCCTGATAAACATCAAAATGTTCCATGACAGCTCTCTCATATTCTTCATGTGTTGGCGCCCGGCCTTCCTGGAACATATATGGATAAATGTTCCCCATAATTATTCTATAATTACCTTTTTTCATTCCCTCCACTGAAGAACTTTGCCAGTTATCTCCTCCTCCATTTGGTAATACCAGCGCTTGTCCAACTGTGTGCATAGGGCCGACATCTCTACCAAAAAGAACAGCAGGGGTAGATAAATCTTCATGCATGCTTGCGAAGCCTTCTCCTTCATTTGTATCAACTGAAACTTCGGCGATAATTTCGGCGGGATCTAAACGGCCTCTGGCTATTTCCGCACGATCACTGCTTCCCACGAGGACTTGGCCTTCGGCTGGTCGTGGGAGTTCTATTATTGTGTTTGCCATATTTTAAGATTACGCAGGAAGGATCTGATTGTCAAATTAATTTTCGCCTGCGATAGCTTTGGCGAGATCAAAAACTTTTTGAGTAGTTTCAGAAAGAGTTCTTAAGTGATACTGCTCCTCATGCACTCTTCTGCAGTGAAATGGCACCATCTCTAATTTAATTTTCTTTTTCTCAAGAAATCTTAAAAGCCATTCGATGTCATCTTCAGATTCAAATTCTGGATCAAACGGATAATCCTTCAAGTCTTCCCGTCTAAACAAACAGCTTCCTGTAGCGAAGAAAAGTGCCGATGCGGTTTCATTTGAATTCTTAAGAACATTATGAGCATAAATTCTCCTTAAATCATCAGGATTATTTACTCCTTTTCTGAAATGTTCAATTTTTTTGTCTGGGAGATTTAATTTTATAGAATCATTTTCATCAATTCTGTAATCATATCCGCCTATTCCACTAAACTGCGAATTTTTCTTAAGAAAATCAATTCTATATTCCAAACTATACTTTCCACAGAGAAGATCATCCGCATCCACATAGGTTACGAATTCTCCGGTTGCTAACTTAAAACCGACATTTCTTGTTTCTGCCACTCCCAGATTCTCTTCGTTATAGTGATAAATTAAATTTAATTCTGGGAAATTGTTTATATTTTCTTTTAACTTTTTACTCGAATCTTCTCGACTGCTTTTATCATCAATAACTATTACCTCAAGATCTTTTGTAGTTTGCTCGCCGATACTTATAAGCAATTTTTCAAAATAAGCATCTGAATTAAAATAAGGAATTATTATACTGACAAGCGGAATATTCATAAAGTAAATTATATTATTTTCCCAAAATACAAACAAATACTAAGTTTAATTTGATAGAATTAGCATAATGCATATTGCTTTTATTGCACCATTTTATGGCGAAACAACACTAGATGCACAAGGAGGAGCTCAAGTCTGGGCTTCTCAATTCATGAATGAAGCTGTAAAAAGAGGTCATACTTTTGATCTTTATGCAGTAGCTAACTCAATAAATGAACCTGGAAAAATAAATCTTGTTCCTACTCTACAAAAAGGAATTAAAGATATAGTACAGAAACCATATTTTAAAAACAGTAAAAATCTCCAAAAAGATAAAGATGCATATGCGGGAATAGGTGGAATTAAAGCTATTCTTGAAATAAAACAGCGAGAAAATAACTATGATCTAATTATTGATAGCTCAGGAGCAAGACCGATATTTAGCGCGAGCTGGAACAATTTCAAAAAACCTCTCATAGTAATAGGTCATGACACAGTGGAAGCTCAATATGTAAGCTTTTTCAAATTTTTACCACTGCCAGAAAGCGTTCATTTTGTTTTCCCCACAAAATTTCAAGTAAAACATGCAGATTGGATACCAGAAACTTCAAAGACAGCAATATTACACGGAACTGATACTTCTGTTCTCCCGTTCATAGAAAAAATAGCTGAAGACAATTTAACTTTTATTGGACGTTATCACTCATTAACGCCAAAGGGTCTTGAAATAGCTGTCGAAGTGGCAAATAGACTTGATCTCCCCTTAGACTTATTTACTCAGGTCGATAATGCAAATATGGAAGCATTTAATTCACTGGTTATGCCTAAAATAAAACAAAATGAAAAAATTAAAATGATAACTCCGCCCCAACCACCAAAAAACACATGGTTTAATAGTGCAAAGGTATTGCTTTTCCCAACATTAGTTGAGGAACCTTTCGGGCTAGTCATGATCGAGGCTATGGCCGCAGGCACTCCTGTCATAGCGTTTGCAAGAGGCTCGGTTCCTGAAATAATTAAAGACGGCGAAACAGGTTTTATAGTAAATCCCTCAGATGATGACATAAGGGGAAGCTGGATTACCCAAAAAACAGGCATTGAAGGGCTTTGTGAAGCGGTAAATCGAATTTATAGCATGAGCGATGAAGAATACAATCAAATGCGCCAGAACATACGAAAAGATGTAGAAGAACACTTTAATATAAAAAGAATGGTAAATGATTACGAGGAATATTTTAAGAGCATCTTGAATAATTCCTAGGAATTAAATAACATCTTTTTGAAACTATATCTTTTGCCACACTTACATATGGGGCTTAAACTGGGGAAATTCTTATTAGTTTTTCTTGCATATTGTTGAGAAGACAGATTGTTTAATAGAATTCTAAACGTTCACTTTTCGAACCATTATCATAGTCCAAGGTATAGGAAGTTTTCGAGTCACTATTTTTACTCCTTTTACTTTTACAAACTTAGTAAAAGATCTATAAGTCCAATGCTGAATATGCTCAGGATGTGCGCCAAGATGAAGAATATTTTGAAATCTAGCAATTCTTTGAATGGTAAAAAATGGCTCGTTCGGCACAGAAATGAGAACGTATTTTCTAGAAACTCTCAAAAGCTCTCTATATGCTTTTTTAGGATTTTCTAAATGCTCGAGAACTTCAGTGCAGATCACAAGATCAAATGAATTATTTTTATATGGTAGCTTATAAATATCTCCTTTAATAATCTTTATCTTCGGATACATTACATTTGCGAGAAGCACTGCTTGCCCGTCGTACTCGATTCCCTCAAAAACTTTACCTATTTTTTCTTTTTGTAAATGATCAAGAGTAAATCCTTCACCACATCCTGCATCTAAAACTGTTTCTATATGAAGTGGCTTAGTGGTCTTAACTACTGTTTTTAAAAAGTTATTTAAGAAGAATCTACCAACTGGATTTTTCGTGGTATGCTTGGCTAAATTTGTGCTTTTTTCTGTCTTTTTCCCAATTTTCATAATATGTCGGCAAGACTAGATTATATAGATTCTGAGGCAAAATTGGAAGGGTTTATTAATAAATTTATTTATTGCTTTTTGCCTATGTAAATAGGCACATATCACCCTATGCCAGTAGAAACAAAGATTACCACAATTTGAAGCTATTGTCGCCCAAGAATTAATTAACGATTTAGCGGACAGAGCGCAAGATATAGAATATTATATTGGCGCATCCTACAGTATGCCCTCTTGGATTACAGAACTTACAAAAGAAGAAAATGGACTATTTTTAGCAATGCTTGAAATTAGAGCTAGTGAAAGAGCAGCTGGAAGAAATACTGATATACATCTACACGGAAATGGACTTGATAATCCTGATTACCAAAATATTCATCTGGATGTACATCTGTAAAATGGCCGACAAAATAAAATTGATCATCAATTTTCTCGCAGAAGAGTCCAAATTGACGCAGGACCAGTAAGATTTAATACATCACTTGCAGATCTTGCTAAAGCAAGAGGATTAACTTCGCTAGATGTGCTTGAGCTTATCGGGGAACCTACTGAAAGGAGTAGAAATTATGAAGAATCAGATAAATACATAACTAGACTTTTAAGAGAACTCCAAGAAGCCCAACAGCATAAATTTGAGCATCCCGAAGATGGTTCAGAAGTAAATACAATTTCCCAAGAGTTGGCTTCAAGATTAATTGAAATGAGAAAAACTAGAACCGCTCTCCCTCTTAGAATAGGGATGTATTCACGACCAACCGAAAATCCTGATGAGCCTGAAAGAAATCTGGTTTTTGCATACGGCCACGATTTATTCATTATCCCTGATGAAAAAAATCAAGGAGAAACTCCTATATTTTCATTACATCCCGAAGATCAACTACATACACAAATAGATCAACAAGTTTTGATTACTAAAACCGGAGAATTAAATTTTGAAAGAGTTGCCCTTGTTCCCTCACTACCTCATCTTGAAACTAAATTAAAAACTGATGATAATGGAGAATCATAGAATTGGCCTTACTCTCCTACTGAATTTGATTTCTTTGTTTTAATTAATGAAGACTCAGGTGCTCTTTCAGTCTTCCAAAATCTTCCTCAAAATCAGGTTTGAACTTCCATGGAAATCTGAGGACTGCGGCTGGATGAAGTGTTAAAAAATACTTAACGCCGTCGCGTTCATCAATAATTTTCCCGTGCTCTCTGGTCACTTGAACTTTCATTTCTAGCACTCCTTCAGCTGCCACACGCCCGAGTAAAACTACAACTTTTGGCTTTATGATCTCAAATTGTTTTAATAAATGAGTTCTGCCGTGCGCGATATCCTCACTTGTCGGAGTTCCTCGATCTGGCAAGTATTTTACAGGCGAAGTTATATAAACATCTTTTTCGAGAAGGCCTATGGAAATAATCATAGAACGAAGCATTTTTCCCGAGCGACCAATAAATGGACGCCCCTCAATCGCCTCAGTCTTACCAGGCGCTTCACCTATGAAAACAATTTCGGCGTCAAGTGCTCCTTCACCAACAACAGCCTTACCACTTTTTCCAGCTTTGCAAATCTGACAATTCTCAATTTCTGTTGCCACTTTTTCCATCTCTTCTTTTTTATTCATTCGATAATAATATCATTTTTTGATATAATTCCCAGATTATGAAAGAAACAGGAAGAACTGAAATTCAACAAGCTGTACATGAGCATATTGTAATTTATGATCTTTATGAGGCGCATACCCAATCCAGATTATGGACTAGCGATAGAACCCTAACAAGATTCATCGATACGATGCTTAGAATTCAAGTTGGTGATGTTGAAAATGTAAAAATGTCCTACGCAGTTGATTCTCAAGGAAATGAAACCATTAAATTAAAACTCCCTGTTATGGATAATTTTGAAGTTACTTTAACTCAAAACTTAAAATCTTTAGAATTCATTGAGCCCAACGTTCGAGAACTCCTGCCAGAACCATCAAATTAAATCCTGTAGTAAATATTGTCCATTTTTGATATAATTCCCCGACTATGACAGCAGGACATGAAAAAACAACTGAATCGCCAATTACTTTTGAACGAGATATAGCCTCTCACATGAGGTTACAGGAAAAAGTTATGCATGATTTAAGAAGCAAAAGCGAACTCGAAAGATTTGAGGAAATCATCCTTGATGCAACCGAGTCAGGACTAATATCTAATGCTGGAATGATTTTAAGAATGAAAGCAAATGTTGAAGAAACAATTCCGGATCCCTTCCCTAATTTCGCAGTGGAGCATGATGGGATTACTTTATTTCTGACTACTCCTGCTACAACACCAGACGAAACTCCACATGTAATTCCTATAGCAATTAATTCTATAGATCCTGATCATCAGCAATATCTGCCTCCTGCTTCAGAAGAACTTGTAATCAAAGGGTTAAAAGATGCTGAAAAAGAACAAAGAATAAGTAACTATGCCCTGCGTCATGATGACGATGAAAGCAATTGGTTAAGATTCCAAGCTGCTTCAAAAAATATTAATGAAAGGTTAATAGCTGTTATAAAAGCAAAATCTCTTGATCAACTTCCAGATATAGAAATTTATATTCACGAGGAAATTCAAAAACTTACATTTACTTTACCAGCTGAAGCTGAAGGAGGACGCGCTCTAGATCTTACTGTTAAAAATTCAACACTAGAACAGCTAGAACCAAAAATTTGGGAATATTTAATAAAACTTATTTAATATATTTTTCAACTTCTTTTTCTAGCTCACTTTGTTTTAACTCCCCAAGACTCACCACGTTTATTTTACTGAAATCAAAAGTCTCAATAGCTCTATTTTGCATATCTTTTGAAGTCACTTTATTTCTTGCCTCGATTACCTCTTCGGGACTATAAATTAACCCATCATAATAAAAAGAAGAAACCACCCAACTCATCGCTCCTCCCATACTATCGAAATTCATAGGGAGCGTTCTGTTTCCAGTCTTTCTTACCCTCTCAAAAGTCTTCATGTCAAATATTCCTTCTTTTGCATCATTAATTGCCTTAAAAATTTCACTAATTACTTTTGGAAAAACATCGGGATGAAATGAAGTATTTATATAGAAAAATCCTGCATTTTTTGATAATCCTGAGCTAGAAGCATAAACATCATAAACGATTCCATTCTCCATTCTGAGAGATTTATTTAGAGCTTCACTTATAAGACCTGTCATAAATCCTCTTTGCCAGTTTCTGTTAATTTCTTTTTCTACTTCTGAGGGAAAAGAAACCATAAGATATGTATGCTCAGTCTGTTTTTCAATTGTGGAAATCACTCTACCAATCATATCTTTTTTCGAATAATCTTTTTCAGGAATTCTTTCTCCACTATCTACATCCTCAAACACTTTTTCGATCTCTTCCTGCATTTTTTCAAAAGACGTGTTTCCAGCTATAACCAAAACACTGTTCTTCGCAGTACAGTACTTTTTATAGTATGAAATAATCTCTTCACGAGTAATATTTCCAACAGTTTCGCGAGTACCTCCAATAGGACGACCTAGTGGATTTCCGCTTTTAAATCTAAGCTTAATAGCCTCTTCCCAAAGGTATGTTGCATTACTATCATTTCTCATCGCAATTTCAGAAAAAATTACTCCACGCTCTTTATTAATTGAGGACTCTTCTAAAACTGAATCAAAAACAATTTCTTTAAGAACACCTAAACAACTTTCAAGTTCCAGAGTAGGAAAACTCCCATAAACTTCTATTTGGTCTTGATTGGTTCTCGCTCCTACACCAAGTCCAATCTCTTGCATTTCTTCGCGAAGAATTTGCTCCGTAGGATATGACTTAGTTCCATTGAAGAATAAGTGCTCGAAAAAATGGCTAATTCCTGAAGTCTTATCATCTTCATAAATAGACCCGGCGTTTACGATCAAAGAAAACCCTGTGGTATATTTCTCCGGCCTGTGTAACAAGAGGACTCTTAAACCATTTTTTGTAGTAAATTCGTGTGTTTTAAGCATTTTTTTGATTACTCAATTTTTCTATAACTTCGTATAAAACTATTCCGAGCGAAACCATTACATTTAAACTTATATTTACCCCAAACATCGGGATTTCTACAATCCCATCACAGATATCCAAAACTTCAGGGCTTACTCCTGTAGTTTCATGACCAACAACTAAAGCAATTGGAAATGAATAATCAAATTTCTCATAAGGCTTTGACCTTTTATCCAGTTCCACCGCTACAATTTGGATATGTGGAATTTGAGATTTGAGATTTGAGATTGCTGAAACCGCAGCTTCAGAGTATTCCCAATCCACCCACTCGGTCGTATTTATCGAGGCTTTTTTAATACGTGTATTTGGTGGCGTCTCACTTTCTCCACAGATTATCACTTTTTCAGCTGCTACAGCTTCAGCTAGTCTAAATATTGCACCAATATTATAAGTGTCCAGAACATTATCAAGAACAATATAAATAGGATTTTTCTTAAGCTCTCGGAATTCCTCAGGCGTGGGCGGAGTCGCCCTAAGCTGTTTTGCATTTAATTTCACCATGCAATTATAGCATTTCTTTTTTGTCATCCTGAACTAGTTTCAGGATCCCGAAGCGTCTAGAGAGATCTCTTCTTCAAAGCAGCATAGCTAATATTAATTTCAATTTACTACCGTTTGACAAGACTTCACGCTCATATATAATACATTACAGTCCATGGCTTTATCTAATTTATCTAGCTCTGCCATCGCGCTTATAAATGTTTTTGACGACAAATATAAAGACGAAAACGCAGAGAAAATAACAGTCAACGCGCTTGTAAGTAAAGTCGCAGTTTTTTATGAGAAATTCCGAACTGCGATGGATTATGGCAGCGAAGAAACTATTCCCCGTCGCGCTATCGAACGCATACTTAAACGCAGACTCTTTTTGGATAAAAATCCCAAATCACTTGCCCAAGATCTAGTTCGCGAGCTAATCTGGGCAGGTTATTTCCCAAATGATTCAATCCCAGAAACCATAACCGATGAGGTCGCAAAAAACATTGAACTTTATCTAGAATTAAAAAATAAAGTTGGAGATAAAAAATCTATCTCAAAAGACGACCTAAATACTTTCATAATTGACGTACTCTCCTGTGAAATCCTAAACACCATCCATCCGAATAAAGAAAAAAATGCAGTTGCCAATTTCATGTATAAAAACCTGAAAGATACTATAAAGATCGACGATGATTCAGAACAAAATCGAGACCTTCAAGTTTATATAGCTGTCAGAAAAAATTTCGGCAAAGATGATTTAGCTTCTCTTCATTACAGACTTTTCAGACAAATCTTTGGAAAACTTAAAGAAAGTAATCTAAACGAAATTGCTTCAGGATTTAATGACGGATATAAAGAAATTACTTATCAATTAAATTATCCAAAAAAAGAAAGAATATTTAATCACATTAAAAAGATTACTCCACCTTTCCTTATTCTTTATGAATACATAGATAAAGAAAAGGCTGAAATTAAAGATTTATCTCTTGATGAAGAAAAATTAAAAGAAAAAATATTTAAAATTTGCGAAAAAAAATATACCTTAATCCAAAGAAATGTCAGAACAGCTATCATACGAAGTTTCATATTTATTCTTTTTACAAAAGCTATTTTTACCATTCTTGGCGAAGGCACTTATCAAACAATAGTATTAGGTGGAATCGTTTGGACACCTATAATTTTAAATATATTTATTCCGCCTATGATCATGCTTATCGTGGGTCTCAGCATAAGAATGCCAGGTAAAGACAACACAGAAGCTATACTCGCTCAAGTAAAAAGCCTGCTTTTTGAAGAGAATCCTAACCTACTTCCTACTATTTATTTAAAAATAAAACCGAAAGAATCAAAGACTTTTACAGATTACGTATTTTCACTTATTTGGTTTTTATCTATTTTTCTTACTTTTGGATTCATTTACTTTATTCTAAATCTGCTAAGCTTTGACATCGTAAGTAAAGGAATATTTATGTTCTTTATAACTATAATCGCTTTTCTTTCATATAGAATCTACCAGACTGCAAATAATTATACTGTAACCCGAAAACAAAGCATATTTACTCCTATTTTTGACTTTTTATTTGTACCAATTGTTGGACTTGGAAGAAGTTTAACCGAAGGGATTTCTCAGATTAATTTTCTCCTTATCTTAATTGATCTTTTAATAGAAGCCCCATTTAAAGGAATTATTGGATTCTTCGAACAATGGTTCTCTTTTGCCGCCCGCAAGCGAGAAGAATTAGAGTAAGCCTCAAAATATACCTATTATCATTGGCCATTTAATAAATTCTCAATTGGTATTTGGTAATTCATAAATAATATATAAAAGCATGCTAAATGCTAAATCGCTTGACACTAACTTACCTTCAAGGTTTATAATGAAAGATACGAAAATTTACGATTTCAAGATAAATTATGTCTGCAGAAAAATCTAAAAAGACAAATAAGGAGATCCCACTATGACCGCAACAGGACATGCAGTAATCGGAGTCGCAATAGCAGCAGTTTTTCCAAATCCAGTCGTAGCTATTCCTATCGCACTTCTTTCCCACATCGCCGCTGACGCTTTTCCTCATTGGGATGCCGGAACCAACAGGAGCAAAAAACCAAATGATAGATTCGTAAACGAAGCAGTATTTGATCTAGTTTTAAGCTATGTACTTACTTTTGTTTTAATTACATTTCTTTTCCCTCAAACAAGTCTCGCATACGCATATGTAATTGTTATCGCGGCGCAGTTCTTAGATTGGGCTAGTGCTCCTTACGTTTTCCTAAAAATTACCAATCCTCCATTTTTTTACTGGGCATATAAATTTCAAAAAAAGTTTGACAATAGACTCGATAGGCCTTGGGGCGTAATTGGTCAAGTTTCAGTTCTAGTTGTGTTATTATTAATGGCAATGATTATAACTGGATTCCAATTCTCGAACATAAATGCTTAATATGAATAACAAGAAAAATAGTGTAAAGATAGACAATAATCCCCTCCCATACTTCATTGGTTCTCTTCTTCTGATTTTTTCAATAATTGCAGTTTATTACACATGGAATGGAAATAGCCTGCAAGAATCTACCGACACAAACAGCTACTACTCCCAATCTTCCATGCCAGCTGAATATTAGTGCTTGAATCTAATTACTAGCTAGAGGTTAGCTTACGCCCTCTGTCCTGAGCGTAGTCGAAGGATGAGTAGGCTGAGATACATCGGTAACACTTTTGAGATAGAATAGATATTTCAAA
>CAZWXQ010000012.1:0-11656 GCA_964637955.1 uncultured Gammaproteobacteria bacterium
TCGCTGATGATTCAGGAGCTTTCTATTCAAGAAACGCTCTTGATACCTCCAAGAGACCTCAGTTAGTAGTTGAATACCAATAGTTATTTATTTGACTAGTTAAGCAAAATAATCCTATTATTAAATTGGCAGTTAGTATGAATTACATTCAAAAATTTAAGTCCAATACTGATCCTCAAAAAGTAAATCATCACCTTAAGCTTGCCTTCAATAAGAAATTGATCATAGTTTTTGCGATAACTCTAGCTATTCCTCTAACCGTAGTACTGTCTTCACAGCAGCAGGATATAGAAAAGCATGCATCTGAAATCGAAAGTCCTCCATATAAGGGTTATATTATCGAATATAAAGATGGGCCAATTGCAGCAACTAGAAGTATTAGCATAGCTTCTGAAAGGCCAACAGCTGAGAGAAAAGTTGATTTGGATACTCAACATATAGCTGCAAAAAAGAATATATTAAATGTTTTAGGAAAGTCATCTTATGGCGCTTCATCTACTCGCACATCCCCAGCTGGTAGTAGTAACTTATCAGGTAACGTAGAAGTATTGGGGGAATATAAGTATGGATTTAATGGAATTGCATTAAATATTTCAGATGCCGAAGCAGAAAAGTTATTAAATGAATCTCCATATGTCGAGGCTATTTATAAAAATTTGGAGGTTGAGACACTTCTTGATGATGTAAGGCCTATGGTTGGGGCTAATAAAGTTTGGCAGCAAGTTAAGGACTCACAGGGTCGAGATGTTGATGGAAAAGGTGTAAATGTAGCCATTATCGACACAGGTGTGGATTATAGGCATGCAGATTTAGGAAAAAGCGCATCGGGCAAAATTTTTAATTCAAAAGTAGTTGGAGGGTATGATTTTGCTAACACTATTGATGCAAATAATGACGGAGATTACGATGATCCTGATGACAAAATTGATCTAGATCCAATGGATGACAATGGTCACGGAACTCATGTCGCGGGAATTATAGGATCAAATGGGAGCATTAAGGGAATTGCACCAGGAGTTAATATCTATGCATTTAAAGCGCTTGGATCGGGTGGTGGAGGTAACTTAGATGATATCCAAGATGGAATTGAATATGCGATTGGCACACGTCTTGATGGAATTAGTACGAACGATATTCATATAATAAATTTAAGCGTAGGATCACGATGCAGTAATGGATTCAATACGACTAGTTGTGGTCCAGATGCACCTATTTCTCAGTTGGTAGATAGCGCATCAAGTGTAGGAATAGTGGTGGTAGCAGCAGCAGGAAATGTCGGAACAAATCCAAATGCTATATATATGCCTGGTAATGCGCGTTCTGCTATCACTGTTGGGTCTATTAATAAAGATAAGCAAATGAGTGGCTTTAGCTCTCGTGGTCCAGTTTTATGGAATGGGGAAACTATAAATAAGCCAGATTTAGTCGCTCCAGGTGAGGGTTATCCTCCGATTGATACTTCAAATGTTCCTTCTCCTTCTCCTGATCCAAGAGCTGGTATTTGCTCAGCAAAATATCCTGGATCTATTCCAAGCGTAGATTGTATTGATAGTACGCATAGATCTCTTAAGGGAACAAGTATGGCAGCTCCAGTGGTAGCAGGAATCGCGGCTTTATATATGCAAAAAAATCCAAATGCTACTCCATATCAAGTTAAAATTGCGCTCACTACTCACGCAACGAATTTAGGATTTGATGTAAATTCTCAAGGATGGGGAATGGTAGACACTAAGAATTTGTTTGATTTTACGCCTCCACAAAAAACTGAAAACTTTATAGCTACATCTTTTCAAGATAGTTATGTAGATTCAAACAAGCCTAGCGCTAATTTTGGAAAATCAGAAAGAATGAGAGTAGACGGGAGTCCTAAGAAGATAAGTTATATGAAGTTTGATCTAATGCCATTAAATGGTAAAAGAATAATTTCAGCTAGACTTAAGCTTAATGTTCCAGCAAGTGAAGGATCTAAATCTGACAATAAATTATTTAATCTAAGAAGAGTTGGGGCTTCATCTTGGTCAGAAGACAAGATAAATTTTAAAAATAAGCCCGCGCTGGGTTCAACGATCGCTAGTTTTAAAGGAAAAGATGCAGTAAGCGTTTTAGATTTAGACATAACTAGCTTTGTGTCAAATAGTACAGGGAAAAAAGTAAGCTTAGCTTTAACAACGGACGGCTCAAATGACCTTATTCTCATGACTCGAGAATCGAGCTCTACAAGACCACGAATTGTTATCGAATATCAGAATTAATTTACGCTTGCACTTTAATTACCTCTCAAAGAGATTGTAATTAAAGTACTGCGCCTAGAAACTAAAAGGAATAAGTTTCTGAGCTTGCACTTTTGTCTTCTCATTTCGTAATTGCTCAAAAGCACAGCGTATTTAGCCATAAAAGTTAGCCTAGATGCTTGCATTTATTAGCCTGAATTGTTATCATCCAATTAATGTTTAGAAATTCAAATATTATTCTTGTCATTATCAACTCCCTCACGGGAGCTAAGTTCTTGGTTTAAAAAACCAGAAATGACAAGAACTTTAGCCTCCCAAGATGGGAGGTTTTTTTATGGGTTGAGGAGTTCATCCCGTTCAGCTTCGCTGAAGGGATAACTAACTCTAAATCTCTCCCGCTTTGCGGGATCGATAAGAGGTTAGTAATATGGCTGAAAGAGAACAAGAAATATTAACAGGTGGACAGGCGACGCTTAGAGCGCTTCATGAAAATGGAGCTAAGGTAATGTTTGGATATCCAGGGGGTGCGGCAATGCCGATATATGATGCTTTGCAAATGCCGGGTGCTCCTGATGTGAGGCACGTTCTGGTTCGTCATGAGCAGGGAGCTGTTCATGCAGCAGAAGGATATTCGGCAATGAAAAAAGAGCCCGGTGTTGTTTTGGTTACCTCCGGCCCCGGAGCTACAAATACTGTTACCGGCATTGCAGATGCATTGATGGATTCGAGACCAGTTGTTGCGGTAACTGGGCAAGTTTCAAGTAAGCTTATTGGTACGGAAGCATTTCAAGAAGCTCCGGTTACTGAGATCACAAAGCCTGTTACCAAATGGAATACTCAGGTAAGAGATCCAAGGCATATTGCCTCCGCGATTGATCGAGCTTTTCAAACAGCTTCATCGGGCAGGCCGGGGCCAACTCTCGTAGATATACCAAAAGATATTCAATTGGCAGAAACTGTTCATGAAGCGGGAAGATATAAGCCTGGTTCGGTTGAGATCCCACTTACCGATGAATCAATGGCAAGGCTAAAGCAGGCAGCAAAATTATTGAATCAAGCAGAAAGACCATATATATTAGCAGGCCATGGAATACTTCTTTCTGAAGCGACGTGTGAGCTTCTAGGACTTGCTGAGAAGGGTCAAATACCAGTTGCGAATACGCTTCATGGTTTGAGTTCTTTTCCCCAGGATCATGAGCTTTTTGCAGGAATGCTAGGCATGCATGGAAGATATTCAGCGAACATGCTTACAAATGAAGCAGATGTAATTTTGGCTCTTGGAATGCGTTTTGATGACCGCGTAACAGGGGATTTAAAGAAATATGCCAGAGACGCAAGGATAATTCATGTTGATATCGATAATCATCAATTGGGTCGATTAGTTCCTACCGAGGTTCCAATTAATTTAGATGTTAAAACAGCATTGGATGCTTTGCTTGGTCTGGTTGAAAAGAAAGATCATGGTGAATGGGTTGAAAGATTTAGAAGATTAGACGCAGAAGAGCAGGAGAAGGTGACCGATGCGCTTCTTGATGGATCTTCACAGGATTTAAAAATGGCTGAGGTTGTTCATTTGCTCGCGCAGAAAACCGGCGGCGAGGCAGTGGTGGTGGCTGATGTAGGTCAACATCAAATGGTAGCAGCGCAGCATTATAGAACAAATACCCCAGATAGTTTTATTTCTTCAGGGGGAATGGGCACGATGGGTTTCTCTCTCCCGGCTGCCATTGGCGCGAAGATAGCAGCTCCTGATAGGCAGGTCATTTCTATTTCAGGAGATGGAGGATTTCAAATGAATATTCAAGAGTTAGGAACCATAATGCAAGAAAGACTTCCTGTAAAAATGATAATTCTTAATAATTCACATCTTGGAATGGTGAGACAATGGCAGGAATTGTTTCACGGAGGGCGTGAATCATTTGTAGATATGCAAAATCCTGACTTTGTAAAAATTGCAGCTGCTTATGACATTGAAGGTGAAAGAGTAGGGAGAAGGCAGAATTTAGGCGAAGCGCTTGAGAGAATGTTAAAGTCAGATGGAGCATATCTACTTAGTATTGATGTTGAAAAAGAAGAAAATGTTTTTCCAATGATGCCAGCAGGAGCAGGTGTAAATGAAGTAAGGCTATTTTAATAGCAAAAATTGATAAATTTAGTCTTATAGTATATAATTGTCTGCTATGACAGACGAACTACCCAAGTTTTCTAAAGATGAAGATGTGGCTCTACGTCCATTGCAGATTCCTGATTTTGATCCAGTAGTAGTGGGTCGAGATTTTGAAGCGTGGGTGATGGCAGAGGTTGCAAGCTCAAGTTTTCTTAGTCGTCCATCTGAATATAAAGTTGATCCTAAAAATTTGCTTCTTACATGGAGAAGGCAAATTAAGCCTTCTTTTGTTGAGCGTATGTACTTTACTAAAAGTCAGCCAGGATCAGAAAGCCAATTTAGCATGTTGGCAAAACTAGACCTTTATAATTTAAAAGGAGACCCGAGAATAATTGGAGATATTACAAAATATAGCGAAGATCCTTTAGCGGGCTATGGAGAAACTCAATTATTTTTGCCAAATGGTTCCAATGAAACTGACATATTATTTAATAAAGGTGGAATTAGAATAAAAGCAAGCTATGACTCAGATGACCTAGTGTCTATTGGGTTTGGAGTCTTATCAGAAGAGGGGATTGTGGATGGTTATTGGACATATGTTTCAAATATAAATCCAGATATGGGAGTTCCATCAGACTTTTTAGGTGAAAACGTTACTATTGCTTCAGATTCAAAGGGTATGAGATTGACTTTTTTACAAGGTTTTGAAGCTGGATCAGAAATATTTTTTAGATCAAAAGTAGAAATAAATAAAGTAGTTGAAGCTTTAATTTCGCCAAAACTTGCATCTAATCCTATTGGTGCTCCGGCATCAGCTGATACTTGGCTGCATGCGAATTTACTTGGGCTATTTGGAATCAGGGAAGATTTGCCGCCAGGATTTGGAAAGTTGAGATAAAATAAGAGAAAAAATATTTTATGGGAGTTGTATTAGAAAGAAATAGAGAAATTGAGGCAGTAGCTGGAGACTACCTAGCTATGTTTAATAAGCTTGTTGATGAAAAGCTTTTAGAGCCACAAGCCGTTAACAAGACAGTTACCAAGGTCAGTCTTTATAGAGAAATGGGATCATTTAGACAATTTTTGAATTCTGATTTAGTTTTTATTTTTCAAAGAGATCCAAGGAGTGGAGGATTATATTTTGCTGTTCAGGAAGCACTTGGTGGATATTCACATGAATTTGGGGTGGAAGATGATCTTTTAGTAAGAAGAACATTTAATTATGTTGATCATAGTGATATTAGAGCAGAGACAGTATCTGAAAGGCCATTAAGTCCTGAAGAGGCTACTGAGCTCATGAAAGTTATGAAAGATCCAATGAATTTTACTCAGGAAAATTTACCAGGATTTGTTAATTTAACTCCAGAAGAAATATTTGCTTAGTTGGTAATGCTTTTGATTCCCGCTCTTGACACTAGATTGCTCTAATATATAATCCCACCATGGCAGGAGAAATACCAGAATTTACAGCTTCAGATGAGTCTCATGTTGGTGGGTCAAATCTTGAACAGGATTTTGAATCTTTTTATCTATCACAATTTGGTCCAGAAGGAACAAGTCTTCGCTGGGTTGATCCATCAAGATTATTAATAGTAATGGCCACTCAATCTCGTTCAGAAGAGCGTGATTATGGATTTATAGATAGAACTTATTATTCGCCAAAACCAAATGGGGCAGGTTTTGAAATAGCAGCTCGAGCAACTTTTGGTCCATACAGTGAGGGTATGTTTTTAAGCTCTATTACAAAAAATGGCGAAGGACCAGATCAAAGAGTAGATTTGAGATTTGAATCACCAGATCATCCCCGTTTAAGCAAAAGAGATAGAGCGGCAATCCTAAAAATAAGAGAGGGACAATTAAATATTCGTATAGATTATGACTGGTGGGGAGACATAACAGCTATTTTGGCTGTTGATAAAGCTGATGATTATGAGTATCCGAAAGCTTCATCATGTATTATTGATGAAGATTTACCTTATGAATTAAATATAAATGATATTTACGTAGATAAACAAATAGCTGCAAAGTTCAATGATTTAAATGGAAAGCCTGCATTTTATGTAATTTATACGCCTCCTATAGCAGGGGAAAAAGGTATAGAGCCAAGTATTGACAATGTAAGACGTGTTTTTGCCAGTCAAGATCTACTAAAAATCCTTATAAAGCAGATCCTAGATCAGACATGTGGTTACATGCTAATTTACAAAGATTATTTGGAATCCAAGAGGAGTTACCGGAAAATTTCGGAAAAATAAGGTAAATTTATATATTATTCTATTTCACCTAGCCTTATTTGTTTGATATTTAAATAAACTTAAAGTAAAATCTACGCTTATGTCAGAAATATTAAAAGAATTATTGAGAGATCAAATGGCAGACCTCTCGCTTGATCCAGCATATATTGAATTTGCAAGACGGATTCACGGTGAGATAGTAAATTTTGAGTCTCAATTAGCAGCTGATTCTACAGTTGAAGATCCGCTGGTAAGATATGCTCAAATAGGCCAGGGGATAAAGGCAATAATCGGTGATTTTTCAGACGAAACTTCTTTAAAGCAAATCAATCCTCTTGGAGGAAGAAGTGAGCTATGGCGAGATTTTTATAAAACTTTAAGCCCAAGTGAAAAACTTATCGTAACCCGATCATTTAATACCATTAGTAGACCGGGATTGATTGGAGCCCATCCAAGCACCATGGGTGGAGTGAGAGAAATGCCGGAAGATGAATTGAGAAAAATTAGAGGCTTTGGTCCGAACGCCATAACAGTCATAAGTGAGGCATTTAAAAGACCAAATCCTATCACTGAGCAGCAAGAAATTAGAAGAACTAAAAGATTTCTTGAAGGTGGAGAGTAAGTTATTTGTAGTTTCTTAGGCCAATTCAATGTCGCTTTCGATTCTTTCGTTTGCACCACTTTCGCTTCGCTCATGGCACTGCGCTTCGATAAATCGTCGCTTGACACTTTTCTGAGGCTTTTTTGTATGAATTACTCAGTGGTTAACTTGACTAACAATCTAATTTGTGACTAAAATTATTCATGTCAGGTGAATCCTCTAGTCAGGAGTCTAAAGTATTAGTTAAGGCTAAAAAAACCAAATTTTATAAAGCTTTTACAAATAAACTTCCCTCAGATAAAAAAAGATTAGTTCCATTTGCATTTATTATTATTGCGCTCCCGATATTTCTAGGTTTTGTTTTTGTGCAGCAGGAGACTAGAAGTAGAGCTAGTGAGGGTGATAGCCGACAGAAAATGATAGTTGGCATGAATATGATCGGAGGAAATGAGTATACTGGCTTTGAAAAACTTAGAGATGCAGTTGAAGAAGTTAAAACACAGACTGGAGAATATCCTGCAATTGTTCCAGTCTGGAGAAATTTTGATTCAAGAACTTGGTTTCCTGATGATAAAACTCAGGAATATTATAAAGAGAATGGAATAGGTATGGGAATCTCTTTGAATCCTAGGTCTAAATATATTTTTAGATTTGACGGAAGATTTGTTCTTTCAAATCAAATTAACCCTGAAGACTCATTTCCAGAAGGACAAATCAGATTCAATAGCAATACCCCTTCAAATATTACTAAAATTTACGTAAGTAAGATTTCATCTGGAACAGATAATCCAGACGATCCAGCTAGTTTAGCAAATTCTTGGATTCCAGGTTCGAAAGTTAAAGTATTTGGACAGATTAAAGTAATAAAAGATGTAGTGAAGAAAAACAAAAACGGTGAAGTGGTGAAGAATGATAATGGCAAACCAGTTACGGAAAAACAAAGTTTTAATGTAGTGGATTATGAAAATGATAATCATTTCGAATTTACTATTAATTCAAAAATAGATAAAGGTTCTTACTGGGAATTAGGAGTAACAACTACAAAAAAAGCTAATTTGAATGGAGATTTTAGCAATAACAAGCCTGTATTCATAACAATGCCAGATACATTTAATGGTAAAAGATTTAGTAATCAGGCAATTGCAGATGGAGAAATGGATGATTATTTTAGAGAATTTGCTAGACAAGCTAGTGAATATAAGGATCCAGTGCTTTTTAGATATGCACATGAAATGAACTGGAAGTCCTTCCCTTGGTCAGGGGAAAGAGATGAAACTTTAAATTATGATAGGAGAAGATTTTTTGGAGCAAAGCCTACCCCTGAAAATTATGTAGCTGCCTGGAAGCATATCCATAGTATTATTAAGCCAATAGCTCCGAATGTTAAGTTCTACTGGTGTTCATTGGATAAGCCAGATATGAAGTATTATCCAGGAGATGATTTTGTGGATTATGTTGGCTTTGATGCTTATAGTGGAATTGGAGGTAAGCCTTATAGATCTATTAAAGATGCTTTTGAAAAGCCAATGAATACTCTTATGGCGGAAACAAAGAGGCCTATTATAGTAGGTGAAATTGGCATCAACTCGACGCACACTAATGGTGTATCAGATAATTTTCCTGAATATAGGAAGAATTGGATAACAGAAGGTTATGAATATGCATACGATACTTGGCCAAGATTAAAGGGAATTCTATACTATAACATCGACATGAGAAAACGTGGGGCTGAAAAAGATAATTTTGAGTTACAAGCTGATCCATCAATCGTTAATGCATATAGGGAAATAATTTCTAAGCCAAGATTTCAAGGTAAATTTGGAAAAGGACCACAAAAGCCTGAGCCAGAACCTTCATCGCCTCCAGAAAATGAGGATCCTATCGGTTACCTTGATTCAGCTTCCTGTACAGTCTCAACTGGTTGGGCCTGTGATCCGGATGAATATCACGAACCCTTGAAAGTTCAATTGTATGCTGATGGACCAGCTGAAGAAGGAAAGCTCATTGGAGAAGACGTAGCAAGACTACCAAGAGAAGCTGGGGTTGGGAATGAATGTGGAGATGTGAGAGTACATGGATTTTCAATATCTACTCCAGAAAGTCTTAAAGATGATCAAAGCCATGAAATTTATGCATATGCCCTAGATTCTTCTGACCCAAGCGTAAAGGGTAGGTTAATAGGTTTACCTAAAACTATAAATTCTTGTGGGACAGGTCCAACTATATCTCCTGAGCCTTCACCTACGGGATGCATTAGAAAACAACCAAAAGTTTTTTACGTAGATTTTAGTAAATCTGGTAAAAGACTTGAGACTCTTTCTTATCCTATTAAGATTACAAATAACGATTCTGAATCATGCTCTGAAAGAAAGATTAGATTTAATTTAGATTTACCTACTACCAGATGGAAATATTCTCCTGAGGTTATTAAGATTAATCCAGGACAGACAAAAACTGTGAATTTAAAAGTTAAATCAGGGAGATATGCGCCAATTAATAAAACAGTAGAGTTAAAACTTACTATAGCAAATTCTATCAAGCCTCGTACCATCAGTACTAGAAATCTAAACTATACTGTTAAGGAGTAATTACATTCTGATTCTTGACACTTTCGCTAGCCTTGTGATAAGATCGTTTGTACAAGTTTGAGGTTTTAACCCAAACGAGGAATCCTAAAAGATATTTATGTTGAAATTCTTACATATTGATGAATCCTGTTGCTAACAGGACTTCCTCTTTGGTAATCAACCTCTTTTAAGTTTTCTCGTCAAAATCAGCCTCAATTTGTTTAATAATTTGGAGTTTCATAAGTGGAATTTCTCTCAGAGGTTTTTGGGCCTGAAGTTTAGCAGGTTGAACGCCTCATTTGCAATGAGGAGGTAGGGAGTTCGAGTCTCCTCAGGTCCACTTTTTTGAAAGTAGTCTTATTGCCTTGAGCGAGCATCCTAGTAAGAGGGTGCTTACTTAAGACAATAAGATAGTAAGGCGCTTAAAAATAACGTTAGATTCAGTATTTAAATGTTTGGTACTTGGCTAGAGTTGGAAGTTCTCCACTAGCCAGTTACGAAACACTTTAAATACGGCCTTTAGATCAGATCTGAAGTTTTTGCTTTGGACTGTCTAATTTCCAAATAATTTTGGCTCTTTAACAAGTGAAGAGAATCGTCTTGTATATGGCTTCTTAACTGTAGCTATTTACAAGACAGTCCTTTGTCTTTATGGCAAAGGACAAGCGTCTTTAAAGTTTCATGCAATGAAACAAATTAAAGAAACTACTCATAATGCTGATAATGGATGCCTAGGAGATTTTGACCGAGGAAGGACGCATATAGCGGCGATACTCGTCGGTGAGGTGCTATAAACCTTTGATCCGGCGGCTTCCGAATGGAGCAATCCCACTTTTATAGTGAGCCTTTCGTAAACAAAGATAATTTATTATTTTAATAGCGATGTGGCAGGGTACGGCGTGAACTGAAACATCTAAGTAGCGCCAGGAATATAAATCAAATGAGATTCCCCTAGTAGCGGCGAGCGAAAAGGGATCAGTCTAAACTCCAATTTATTGGAGGGTTGCAGGGCAGACGATATTCGATGAGTAAATTGATAGCAGAAGTGTCCGGAATGGCACACCATAGATAGTGAAAGTCTAGTAAGCGAAATCAATTTACCCGATAGTCTGTACCTAAGTACCATGGGGTACGGTGAAACCCTGTGGGAATCTGGGACGTCCACGTTCCAAGACTAAATATCAAAATCTACCGATAGTGAACTAGTACCGCGAGGGAAAGGTGAAAAGAACCCCGGGAGGGGGATGAAATAGAACTGAAATTGTCAGCTAACAAGCAGATAAAGTCCCTCACCATTTGTAATTTCGAGATAACAGATTAAATTTTTAAGTTTGATTTGTTTGTTTCGATCAAATGGTGAGGGATAATATCGTGCCTATTGAAGAATGAACCGGTGAGTTATTCGAGGCTCTTGTCTAAGGAATTACGTTCCGCAGGCAAAGTGAAAGCGTGCTCTAAATGAGCGAATTTATAAGAGCTTCGTATAGACCCGAAACCAAGTGAGCTTACCTTGAGCAGGTTGAGTGCCAATGAAGATTGGCAGGAGGACCGCACCCGTATCCGTAGCAATGGGTTGGGATGACTTGAGGTAAGGGGCAATATGCCAAACGAACTTGGAGATAGCTGGTTCTCCCCGAAATATATTTAGGTATAGCGCCTATTATAAGTTCCAGGGGTAGAGCACTGAATGAATTTCTAGGTCGCAAGATCTAGACTTCAATTAAACTCCGAATACTGGAATGTAATAGATAGGTAGTCAGTCCCGTCGGGCTAAGCTGATGGGTCAAAAGGGAAACAACCCAGACTTTCGTCTAAGGTCTCTAAATAAAAGCTAAGTTTTGAACGAAGTCACAATTCACAGACAACCAGGAGGTTGGCTTAGAAGCAGCCATCCTTTAAAGAAAGCGTAACAGCTC
>CAZWXQ010000013.1:0-7235 GCA_964637955.1 uncultured Gammaproteobacteria bacterium
TTGAAATATCTATTCTATCTCAAAAGTGTTACCGATGTATCTCAGCCTACTCATTAAATATTTGTTTTAAATGTGGAGATGATTTGATCGTAAACTTTTTTGGCTTCATTAGCTTCATCTCCATTTGAGCCTCCATAACTTAGGATAAAAACTGTGTCATTATAAATAAAAACATATGTTTGTGCAGTTCCGCCGTCTTTTATTTTTACTGCTTCTAAGTCTCCGATAGTTAGTTTTGGCAAATTTTTAGCGTTTTTTGCTACATTTGGGAAAACATAATTTTCTTTTGACATAAGCCAATCAACAGCGTTTGTTTTTCCTGTGGTAACTGATGTGAGAAGCAAGATATTTGCTCCCGTACAATCAGTATCTACTTTTTTACATATATAGCTTGAGCTGAAAAGATTTACGCCAACGTCGCGTCCTATAAATCTCCAATTAGCTGGAGCTTGAAAACTATAGCCTATGTCAGTATTTGTATAGGTTCTTGTTTGGTCGCTAGTGGTAACTTCCCAGAATTTAGTCATATCCATGCCAGCATCATCGCAAGTTTTAAATGTGCAACTTGGGCCCGATTTTTCAGAGAGCGCTCCATCTCCACAAAGTTTCGCTTCGTAACCACAAGGGTTAGTGGTGGGCTTAGGAACAGGGGAAACTGGCGTTGCTGTAATAAAAGCTTCAGGAGTGAAGAATGAAATTTTCGTTTTTTGTTTTTTTACTAAATAGATTGCTGTAATAAGAGTTAGCGAAAGAATGATAATTATTACTACATAAATAATAATTTTTAAAAAAGGAATTTTTCTGGGAGGTTTATCTTTTGGCCCCAATTCTTCGTAAGCGAGTTGCTCTGGTAATTTCTCATTGTATTTATTTTCAGGTTGAGGAGATTGGGCATTGGTCGAATTTGTGACAGGTTGGTTTTCCATTTACTTCGTTTTACTCGCCAGGACATTTTTCAAATTCGCATTTTGGTCCACTTCTTCCCACACTAGTTACGCCATCAGGGCAAAGTTTCGCTTCCATAGTGCATGCAACCATGACCGGAGCTGCAGGCTCAGTCTGTCCGGGATTTGCTGGTGAAGATGATGAACCGTCAGGATTTACTATCATGGAATTTGGATTTGAGAATTTAAAAGTAGATAGAATCTGCTCAAAAATTTCTTTATTTTTTTCAAATTCATTCACAGATGACACAAGGCTTATAAATGACCATTCAATGGGCTTTGCTTGCCCGTCAAATTTAATAGGCGTTGGATATTTATAGAATATTACCATGTCAGTTGAATTAGTATTTTTAATAATCCCAATTTTGGCTTCTTGGCCATCTAAAGTTAGTTCATCTTCGACTATTTCAATGGGTTTTGTCGTATAGTTTTTGAATACGTTTTCCCATGTTCCTCCAACAACCCCAGCAGTATAAGGGCCGTATATATATGCGCCTTTTTCAACATTTGAATAGTCAATTTTTTCAAGATCTGCCGAAGCTATAAGATTTCCTGATTCTTCAGATCCTACAGTTGGTTCTAAGGTTAAATTCGTCCATTCCGAAGGATAACTAAAGGAATATTGCCACCCGTCATTCATAAATTTATTCCAATTTGCCATAGGATTAGGAGATGGGTTTGCTGCCACAATTGGGGTAGGTGAAGGGTAAGTGCTATCTGACTTCTTGGCTAAATAGAGGCCGCCTTGCATGAGAATTAGCAGAATGATAAAAAATCCTATTAGAATTGTGATTTTAGGGATGTGAATTTTTCTTTTAGCCTGCCCGCCATCGCTATGCTCCCTGCCCGCCACGTCTTGCTTGGCATGCGGGCTGGCAGGCATTTGCGGGCGGGGTTTTTCAGTCTTAAGATTTTGAACTTCTGGATTCACGGGATTGTTATTTACAGAAACTATTGGATCAGTGGGCAGATTAGTATCCATATATAGATTATTTCAGAGTAGGAAAGATGTGTCAAAGATTTAATAATTCACACAAAGATCCTCGGGTAGATCGGGATAGTCTGTGAATTGAGAGCAGCCTGGAGCTTCATTTCCTTTCCAAATTACTTTCCAGGATCCATTTTCCAGATGGACTAGAAATTCTACTCCTCCGTATTCTACAAATCCAGCATTTCCGAGTGCATATGTGTCGTTAAATACTTTTTTTATTTTTACATTTGTGTAATTACTTCCAAGTTCTTTTTCTGCATCGGATCGAATTTCTTCATTGGTAAATCCTGAATTTGGATCTGTGAATTTGAAGGTAGTAAGCATGTTTTCAAATTTAGTGATAAGTCCACCTCCGGCACCATTGAAGAATAATCTGTAATATTTACTGTTTGAGTTGAATTCAAGCACATGATAATAGCAATCGACGCCACAGCTGATATTATAAGTAGTTACATTATTCCCATTTAAAGTTGTATCTTTGAAGTTTTCAACTGATGAAACAGTTGAGGTAATAGGAGTATTAGTTTCTGGGCCAAGTGGATATCTAGTAAAGGAGCTGTTTTTAGCTAAAGCTGGGAATGCTTTTTCTTGGACTTGAATGACCATAGAATTATAAGTAAATTCATTTGGGGTAAATTCAGATTTCCAGAAATAATCATCATTTATTGAGTTTTGACTAGAATATCCATCAGGGTAAATAAAAGAAAAATCTTCATTGCTGAAGACATTTTTATTTTCAATTGAGGTCGGGGAAGGTGCTGCTACTTTTGTTTCTACTACTTGCTGATTTTCTGACTTGGTATTTCTACCCAGTAAAAATGCGCCCCCGCCAATCAGAATTACTAAAAACACAAATAATATTCCCAGAAGGAAAGACTTGAGAATGTAGGAGCTTTTTGATTCATCATTGTTTGAATCAGTTGAGCTTGATGCTGATTCTGATGCGTGTGCTGCCAATTCTTTTTCTGGCAAAGGTAAGTCTAAATCTGGTTTAGGTAAATCAGTTAAAGGTTTTGGCAGCGATGCGATTTTTTCTTCTGACATATTATAATACTGTTATATTTTTTACTGCATTTAAGAATGCTCCGCGTGCTTTAACCTCAATATTTAGATTTGCTTTATCTTGCGTACAAACTGCTTGTGAGCCCTCTATATAGTAATAATAATTTCCAATTAGTTTTGCGTATTCTGTATCTACAATAGATTTTTCTCTTTCATTAAGCTTGTCCTTTGAGACTTTGTTCAAAAAGGCTAAGCCACCGCTGCTTTCATCATTGCAATATTTTTCAGAGTCTAGAGAATGAACTCTGAGTTCTGCAAAAGTAAAACCATTAACAGTTTTTATTACAGCATATGCATCTTTATTTGCATCAGTGATAGGAATCTTTACTTTAAATTCTGGAATTTCAAGATATTTTTGCGTCGATGTTTGGGACTTTGAGTCATTGAATCTGAAGGTTGAATAAATTTCATAAGCTATTCCCTTGAAATTCGAAAAATCTAAGAAGAAGTTAATGCTATAGACCAGATCTTTATCTGGGTTTTTAATAAGTATAGAAACTATTCCGTCGTCTGAGGTTGTTTTTATTGCTGGAACTCCATTAATATCTATTTTTTCTGTATTGGGTTCTAACTCCTTCTTTGACATTAAATTATTAAATTCTTTTATGTCATTAGATTCATAAATTTCGACTTTAAGTTTTCCTTTATCTAATGTTGGACTAAAGCCTCTTCCTGGGGCAGTGGCGACATCATAATTCGTGATTGAGAGAAATGTATTTAAATTACCTGCGTTCATATCTCTTCTAAATTCTTCTGGAGCTTGGATAGAATATGTAGGCATTTTGAATGTGGTGAAGCCCTCTTTTTGATCTAATGGGACTTCTGGGGTGGGTGTTGCTTGCGGAGTAGGGGAAATTGAAGCCAATTGATTCATAGATTTATTCATTCCCATAAAATATGCACCGAGAACGGCTACCACTGCGAAGGCAAAGAGTAATCCCATCAGGAAATACTTAAGCAAATGATGCTTATGATGAGGATCTTCATATCTAATTGGCGTATGGCTTTCAAGTGGGTGTGGATCAGAACTTATTTTTCCGGACTCTAATTTCTTTTCCGGTAAAGGCAAATCAGTCTGGGGTTTTGGTAAAAGTTCTTCAGGCATTAGTTTGTTAATTTAAGTGTAGAAATTATAGTAGCTTTATCCTCTGCAATAGAAATTACTTTTGTAGATGGATTATAGTCAAGATTGTCATATGTTATAAATTTATCACCAAGTACAACTCCAATTCCACCAACTCCTCCTTGGCACCAATCAGCGTCACCAGCTACAAGAAGAGCGCTTACATTTCCAAAAGTTGCATCCTGGTAAATATAATGGCAATCATAGGGGGATGGTCCGAGGAGCTGCACTCTCCTAGAGGCACCTTTATATTTAGTCACTGAAATATTTTCAGGAATATAGGGTGAAGTACTAAGATTAAACTGAGTACAAGCATTATCATCGTTGCATTTTGCATCTGATGGAATCATAAAGGAAACCCCATTATTTTTGACTCTTTTCCACCCAGAAGTAGATCCAATCGGATAACTTTTTTTAGTTGCAGATGTTGGTTCTATAACCTTCTTAGAGGTGTTGATGATGGTTACAGCAGGAGATATTAGACTTGTTTTAGAGTCGGTGAATTTGAAGGTGGAAAGCATATTATAAATAGTTTCGTTTTCAGATGGGGAAGAGTATGGAATATTAATAGTAGCAATTTTCCCATCACCATTTGTAAAAACAATAATATATCCATCTGATCCTTCGCCACCTGATTTATAGATTTCTCCAGTGAGTACACCAACTGATACAATTTGTCTTTCAGCATTTCCTCCATTATATTCAGGGCCTTTAATTGCCTGGTCGACAAATTGCTTTACTGATTGTGTAGAGTTTTTGATCTGTACTGTAAAATATTTTGCAGGTTTTCCAACTTTAGATCCTCCGTTTCCGACTTTTTCTTCCCAGCTGTTTTGATCATATATTGAAGTAACACCAAAGTCATTATCGGCATTTGCTTGCCAAGTAGGATCATATTTGACTGAAAATCCATTTCCTTCATATGTTTTCCAGTCTGCCGTAGGATCATATTTAGGTTCATCAGGTGGAGGCGGAGAAGCTGGAGGCCCAGGATTTAACTGTTTTAATATAGATTCTTTACCCAAATAATACCCCCCTCCAAGTAGAACTAATGAAAAAGCAATAAATATTAAAACTAATCCAAATTTAAGAATTGGGAATTTGTGAGGTGTTTTTTGATTTACAACTGTCTGGCTTTCAGACTGCAAGGCCTGGCCTTGCGAGGCTAAATTTTGATTTTCTGGGTTTGGTAAAGTTTCTTCTGGCATTAAATTTAGTATAGTGTTAGTAATTAGGGGTTAGCAAGTAGGTGTTAGATCAATTAAATTAAGGGTCTGTGATAAAATGAAGCTATGATTATTCTTATTTCAAAAAAAGCAACAAAGGAAGAATTAGAAAAAATGGCTGAAGATTTTGGAGGAGATTATATAAAAGTAACTATTGATGTAAATATAAAAATTATTGCGGGAGGTGGAGAAAGACATTTTGATGCTGAACAGATTTTGCTTGAAAACGGATCAAAACAGGAAAATATTTGGGGTGGAGGTTTGGATCCGAAAACAAAGACAATAGATTATAATTCCATGATAAATCTGAGACCAAATCAGAATCCAAGTCGGGACATTCTATCTGAAGAAATAAGAAAAGAATTTGATAAAATTATTAAAGAATATTTACTATGAAAGATCTACCAATAAACATTATGGTGATGGATATTTCTCAAAATCTGGCAAGAATTGGAAACTGGACAGCGGACTCATTTGATGAAAAAAAGAATTTAATAGAAAAATTTTTACTTCAAACAAAAGGATATGTTGATAATTTGTCAAAAAGAGAATTACCAAAAGATCTCAAAAACGTTTTTTTAAGATTTAAAAAAGAATTTGCACTGTTTAGTCTTGATAAATTTGGAAAAGATAGAGAAATATGGGCAGAAAAAATGTTAACTTGGGCAAATATCCTCCAGCACCGCGCTAATATTACTTAACTTTAAGGACTTGTTAAAGTTTCTTCTGGCATTTAATTATTTTTTGAAAAACTGTTTGCTGATTTAATGAAGTCCGCTTGATTTTCTAATAATATGGGATTCGTAAAAGGCACTTCGATCGTATTCTTATCTGCCGGAACAGAAATGAACATACAAAAATCTATTTCTTTATTTGGAATTAGAATATAACCGAATGTATCATAAGCCCATTCAATTAAATAAAATTTATTTGATGTATCAAGTGCTTTTTTAGATTTTATTCCAGTTTGATTCTTGCTATTAAGATATTCGTTAACACAGCCATGATTATAGTTAGCTTTTACTGTAAAGCCTTTTATTATACTTGGAAAGCCTCCATCATCTTTATAATCAGTGCTTTTAAATGTTATATCGTTTTTTGATAAATTATCTGTGGCCATTTTTTCTATTATCCAATTTGATGGATATTTGATTGAATATTCAGAGTTGCTAAAAGTCTTCCAGCTCGAAGTATCTACTGAGGTGCTGGCTATCCCTGTTGGGCAGGGGGCAAATTCGCATTTTGGACCCTGACGTGAAACATAGCTTCCGTCTGGACATTCTTTCGCGTCCAATGTGCAAGCAGCTTGTTCTAGTGCTTGAGTTGGAGTTGGGATTACGGCGACTGGAGTTTTAGATTGATTTAGGAAAAAGTAGCCACCAGCTCCAGCAATCGCGAAAAGTCCTAAAAGAACCAGAATTATGATAATCCATTTTTTACTTAGACTCATTTTTTTCTTAGGAGGAGTATTTCCAACGATTACCGGATTTGCTGGAGTGGCTAAAGGTTGAGCTGGTGGGGTTTGGTTTGGATCAGTATTGACGATCGGAGTAGTTGGATTTGTGTCCATAGGTTCAGTATATAACCAGGTTCTAGTAACTAGCAACTAGCAACCAGATTTTACCAATAGAGGAGAGTAAATAAAATTCCAGTGAGGGGAGCAATAACTACAATTAATACAATTAACCAAAGTATAAGTTTTCTATGCTTTTTTCCTAAATTTCCACCAGTGCTTTGATCTGGAGATTTACTAGCTTTAAGCGCTGCATCATCATGGTTTGGATCATCTGTCATAGGGAAAGTATTTCAAATTTTAATCAAGGTGTCAATCCTTTGTACTGGCTGACCACATCGGTAAGACTTTGAAGAAGTTATCTTGAGCATACTGT
>CAZWXQ010000014.1:0-3769 GCA_964637955.1 uncultured Gammaproteobacteria bacterium
AACACTCTTACAATTGGTGGTAATACTACTGGGAATATAGTGTTAGATAGTGGAAGTGGATTAATAACATTGAATGATAATACTACTCTAAATGGAACACTTGGGGCAAATGGATTAATCTCAGCAAATGCAGGAGTTACATTGGCAGGTGGACAAAATCTAACATTAACTGGATTCGCTCAAGGATCATTGCTTTATACAAATGGCTCTGCTGTAGTTACCGGTGGAGTTACTGGATCAGCAAATCAAGTTCTACATGGAGGAACAACGCCATTCTTCGGAGCCGTTAGTCTAACAGCTGATGTCTCAGGCATACTACCGGTAGCCAATGGTGGATCTCCATTTGAAGAAGGAAATGGAAGTATCATTGAAAGAATAACTACACAAGACTTCTTGCTTGGTGGAGTAAGTACAGCTTCTTCTAAATTTGCATTTATTAATGTAAATAGTGGCATTCCTACAGCTTCTATTTCTGCAGGAAGTGGAAATGGATCTCTATATATAGCAGGAAATGGAGTATTGGGTACAACAAATGCTCAGAGTCTTACTCTAGGAACTCTTACAACCGGAGACATATTCTTAAGTCCAAATGGTAATAGTAAGGTAGGAATAGGATTATCTTCATCCCCTCTTGCAGCACTAGATATAAGAAGTTCATTTGGAACAATACCAACTGCTTCTATATCTGCAAATTCAAGCTTCACTTCTCTACTTGTTGATAACAGTGGAACTGGTTCTATTATTACTGCTTCAAATGCTGGAGCACCAAGGTTTGCTGTGACAAATAATGGAAAGGTTCAATTCACAGGAGGAGGAAGTGACATTCTCCAAACATTAACTTCAAGCGCAGCTGATGCAAAATCATATGACTTCCCAGATTTCATTGGACCAACTGCTGAAATTTGTCTTGATACTGGAAACTGTGCAGGAGCTGGATCTGGAATTACAGGAAGCGGAGTTGCAACAAGAATTGCATTCTTCGATGCAGCTCAGAATATCACATCAGATTCTAACCTATACTTTGACAATGTTAACAAGAGACTAGGACTTGGAACTGCAACACCTCTTGGAACACTTGATGTACAAACAACTTCAGGAACTGCTCCAATTGCTACCTTTTCTGGTAATACAACATTTGCTGGATTAGTTGTAGATCAATCTGGAAATGGAGATATCTTCAGCGCTTCAGCAAGTGGAGCTCCTCGATTTACAATTACAAATTCCGGACTCATAAGGCTCAATGCGGGATCAGGTGTGACTCATACTATTACATCAAATGCTACAGCAGCAAAAACGCTTAACATCCCAGACCTATCTCAAGCATCTGTTGATTTCTGTTTCAGTTCCGGAAACTGCGCAGGAGCTGGAAACAGCATAACTGGTCTTGGAGTTGCAACAAGAATTGCATTCTTCGATGCAGCTCAGAATATCACATCAGATTCTAACCTATACTTTGACAATGTTAACAAGAGACTAGGACTTGGAACTGCAACACCTCTTGGAACACTTGATGTACAAACAACTTCAGGAACTGCTCCAATTGCTACCTTTTCTGGTAATACAACATTTGCTGGATTAGTTGTAGATCAATCTGGAAATGGAGATATCTTTACAGCAAGTAAGGGTGGTTCTTCTAAATTCGTAATTAGAAATGATGGAAACATAGGTTTTGCTGGAACTAATACTGCAATGAGTACTATTAATTCTATTGCAACAACTACCCAAACTTTTACTCTTCCAAACGTTTCAGGTACTTTTTGTCTAAGTACAAATAATTGTGGATTTGCAACAACAGGCGAAAACTATTGGATGAATACAGCCAACTTAATCCATTTGAATAATTCAACATATGACTTTGCAGTTGGCGGAAATTCTACAAGTAGCGCACAATTCGCAGTAATAGGAATAGCAGCTGGAACACCTGTCGCTACTCTTTCTGCATCAAGTAACGGAAATGGAATTTCACTTAATTCTTCAAACTCTACTATCCAAAGTCTAAATATGAACACTCTAACAATCGGTGGAAATACTACTGGGAATATAGTGATAGATAGTGGCGCTAACAATGTGCAGATTGCTGATAATTCTCTGAGATTTACTGGAAGTGCTCCTGTTATTTCTTCAACTAATACTTTGACTATTAATGCCTTTACTCTTGGTGGATCCATCGCAGGAGGAGGCAATAATATAACTAACTTAACCAACTTAGATTTGGGAACAAATAATCTATCATTTAATGGAAACACAATTACAAACGGAGCAAATAATAATATTTCAATTACTCCATCCGGAAGTGGAGATCTATTAATTTCTGCTGATAATGATTCTGGAGTTTCTATTGGATCAGTAACTACTCCTGCTCCACTATCGATATCAAGTCACATTGGTGGAAATGCAACGCTTATCGTAAATCAAACAGGACCAGGCGAACTCATCAGCGCAAGTGCAGCTGGTACAACAAGATTTAGTATTAGAAATACTGGAGAGTTAGTGCTTTCTGACAATACATCTGCATTCTCAACAACTCTTGATATTAATACATTAACAGCAAATAGATTAGTCAATCTTCCTAATGAAGATGGAACTATTTGTATTCAAAACTCATTAAACTGTGGATTCGCTATCGGAGCTAACTATTGGCAATTAAATAATAGTCTTCTCTCCCCTTCAAATTCTACTTATGATTTTGCAATTGGTGGAACTTCAACTTCTGCTGCTAAGTTCTCTGTAATTAATATTGCAGGTGGAACTCCAACAGCATCTGTTTCTGCAAATAATGGCAACAATGCTTCCTTCTTAACAGGAAATGGCAATTTAGGAACAACCAATAGTCAAACATTAACGATAGGCGGAAATACGACTGGAGACATCGTTCTTGATTCTGGCACTGGAAATATAAAAATATCCGACAATTCAATCCAATTTACTAGTTCTGCACCAATTATTTCCTCAACTAATACTCTTACAATAAATGCATTTACATTAGGTGGACAGCTAAGCGGCGCAGGAAATAATATCTCAAATGTTGGAACCTTAGACTTTGGGACAAATAATCTAAGTATCAGCGGAAACTCAATTACTAACGGTAATAATAATAGTATAACCATTACACCAAATGGAACAGGAAACCTAATTCTCGCTAGTGACCTTGATAGCAGTGTATTTGTTGGCTCTGCTTCTACTCCAGCTCCAATATCAATCAGTGGTGGTATTGGAGGAAATGGTGCTCTTATAGTTAATCAAACAAATAGTGGTGACATATTTGCAGCATCTTCATCTGGAATAACAAGGTTCACTATTAGTAATAGTGGTCAAGCAACAAGCGTTGACTCATTTAGAATTCTTGAAAATGGTGGCGGAACAGACTATGGCACATTTGATGTTGCTGCGATAACTGGTGATCAAACATATACATTTACAACAGGCGGAACTGTTTGGACTTCAGGAAATGATGGTGCTGGAAGTGGACTTGATGCTGATCTTTTTGATTCTCTAAATTCTGATCAATTCTTAAGAAGCGACACCTCTGATTCATTTACATCCGGTACTCTTTCTATTGCAACTGGAACTACATTAGCAGTTGATGCCGGGTCAACTTTAGATATTAACTCAACTAATGTTTCAATCGCTGACACAGACATCGCATTTGATGGCGCATCAACAACACTTACTGCGACAGGCGCATTTACATTAGTATCGGGTAATGCAACAAACCTTACACTAAACTCAGGAAATAATGTAATAGTATTTGATGCAACTGATACTACTC
>CAZWXQ010000015.1:0-3648 GCA_964637955.1 uncultured Gammaproteobacteria bacterium
AACATAAATGACTTTGTAAATTTAAATAAAAACACGACCACAAACTATATTACTTTTGAATCTTATCCTGGAGAAAATGCAATCCTTGATGGGACAAATGCCCCTCTCGCTAAAGACTACATAAGACTTTATGGAAATTATTATAAACTTAGAAAATTTGAAGTAAGAAACATGCCCGAGCAGGGTATTATGATTATGGGAAATCATAATATAATTGACGGCATTTATACTCACCACAACAAATTAAGTGGAATAAATATCTACAGCCCGTCTTCTATAACTGATGGAAGTATGGGATCTTATAATACAATTCAAAATGTAACTTCAGTCGATAATTCTGATGCAGGAATCACAGGCGGAGACTTTAATGATGGCGGAAATGCTGATGGAATTGCTATCTCAGGAGGCAGGGACAATTTAGTGCTAAATGTTCTTGTTGCGAGAAATTCAGATGATGGATTTGATTCATGGAGATCTGCAAATTCCAGAGTCGCATACAGTATTTCTACGGGAAATGGACTTGCAAATGGAAATGGAATTGGATTTAAACTAGGAGGAATTGCCCCTTCAGGAAACACACAAGTTGATCATTCAATTGCATATGACAACAGGACAGGGAACTTTGATCCAAATGGTGGTGAAAATGTAACTATGCTTAATGTTACCTCTTACAATAGCCGCGATTACGGAGTTTATGCTTATCCAACTACTACGATAAAAAATTCAATTTCCGTTGGAAGTCCTAAGGGAAATATTGTGGGTCAAAATGGACCAACTACAGGAACTCAATCAAATAATTCCTGGCAAAGAGGTGGAACTCCAACATTCATAAGCACAGATCCGACTAGTCCTAACTTTCTAAAACCTACCGCTGGAGGAGGATTTGAAGACATCGGTGCATATGCTGGCATTAGTTCAAATCCTACGGCCACTCCTACAAAACTAAATTCTCCTACACCATCACAGCCTCAAACTGGGACAATCTATAATATTCCTACAAATATAGATGATACTGGAAATACAAATGTAAAGAGTTCGCTTCAAAGCTTCATAGATAGTGTTCCAGATGGAACAGCTAATAACCCTTCAATTATCAAATTTCCAGCTGGTAAAACTTACCAAGTAAACCCTGGACTAAGTTTTAAAGGTAAAAAATATATAACGATTGATGGTTCTGGTACCCCAACTACTTACGGAAATACAAATGGCGCCACCATAAAGGAAACTGGTGGTGGCACACCTTCAGATAGCATATTTAATGTATCTCAGGCTGACCATATAATAATTAAAAATATTAATGGTTACGGTAGTAATCCTTCTCCAGCTACAGTAAATGCATATAGCTCATCTCGTGAATACCAAATGGGTGTTATCTCTTATGGTGGAACAAATATCGAGATAGCAAATGTAATTTTTGATAATTTAAATGGAGACGGACTATATATGTCTGATTATTCAAATGGATCTGGTGCATGGTCTGAAAACATATGGATGCATAATTCGACTGTAAAAAGAAACGGAAGGATGGGAGTTGCTTGGATAGCTGCAAATAACGTAACCATAGAAAATAATTCATTTTCAGATATTGCACTAGATGTTTGGGATTTTGAACCAAACTATAGCAATCAAGGTGCGAATGGAGCAACCATGAAAAATAATGTTGTAGGTGATTATGGATGGTCCACCATTTACTCAGGCTACCTTGCTGAAGATGCAAACGTAGGTACTTATGCAAATATAACAATTGAGGGAAATACTATTAATGGAGTTAGTAAATCTAATAATTTTGCTGCATTATCAATTGACTTTGATAGTGCACCTGCTAAAACAGGTACATTTATAGTGAGAAACAATGTTACTAAAAATGCGAAAGCCTCTCCACCTTATCCAGTATCCTTAAGAAATGTTAGTAGTCCAGTTTTACAAAACAATACTGGTAATCTAACATCTGGTTCTTTTTACACTGATGCTGGGGAGAATGGAACTATAACTTCATCAGGTAATAATTAATTTACTTTTAGCTTCAAAACATCTATAAATGAGAAGTGAGGAAAAATAAAAAACTGCCCTTAATTATTTTGTTAATTATAATAATTGCTCTCCCATTACTTCTTTTAGGAATTAGACAAACTTTAAACAATAGAAGCAATGCTGCAGCTGCAGATAAACTTGAAGTAGAAGGTGGAAATTTTAGTGGAAATGCCATCGTTCAATCTGATTCAACTAATGCATCTGGTGGAAGTTTTGTAGCACTTGGAATTAATCAAGCAAATTTGAATACACCTACTCCAATTTCAGCTCTTAAATACCCTCAAGATTCTACATTTATCTCAGTCGCTCCAGCCACGCTAAACAGACCAAATTACCTCTCGCCTGTTTTCGATCCAAACTTTAATACTAAAATTACAAGAGTTACTGATCAATCTGCATTTGGAGGATCTACTACAATTCGTCATGCTTACTCAAAAGTCGCTGCATGGAATAAAGATGGAAGTAAAATGATGATGGGAAAATATATTTTAGACGGTAAAAATTATACCGTTATTAAAAATATTATATCTTTAACTGGTGAATATAGATGGTCAAATACAGACCCAAATAAAATTTATGTAATTGAAGGTGATGGTGATTTTAGAGTTTGGGATGTTAACACAGTAACTAATAGTTTAATTCGCTCATTCTCAGGATTTGACGAAGTACGTATGGGACCATGGGAAGGTAATCTTTCAAGTGATGATGGAATGGTAGTATTATCAGGAAAAAATGGAACAGATTACACTGCAATAGTATTTGATATCAAAAATAATAAAGAGATTTCAAGAAAAACTTTTCAAGGCGTATGGGAAAACGGCTTAGATTGGGCTTCTATATCACCAAATGGAAAATACGTGGTAATAAATCATGCATGCAGCTCTCCATGCGTCGGGCCAGTTAAAACATATGATTTAAATTTAAATTATATTGTAGAAATTGCACCCAAAGGAGAGCATGCGGATATGACTACTGATGTAGATGGCAACGATTATCTTGTTTATGTTTTAGGTCAAAATGGATATATAACAAAATCTAGAGTTGATACAGGAGCAAAAACTGTTGTATTAAACACACAAAGAGGAGGACATATTTCTTGCAGAAATTTACAAAGACCTGGCTGGTGCTATGCTACTTTAATAGGAACTGGATATAATCAAGCATTTGCTTTCAAGCTAGATGGAAGTCAAATCATACAAAGTTTTGCAAACCATAGAAGCACAAATGCGACCTATGAAGTCCAACCTAAAGGAGTCGTAAGTACTGATGGCACAAAAATACTTTGGACAAGTGATTGGGGAATTACAGACGGAAGTTGGTTTGATTATGTAGCCGAGATGCCATAATTTTACAATTAGCTTCAAAACATCTATAAATAAGATGTGAACAAAAATAAAAAAGCTTCATTAATTATCTTAATAATTCTAGTTATTTCTCTCCCACTTCTTCTTATTGGAATAAGACAAAAATTAGATAGCCGTATTCATGCTGCCCCAGCTGACAAACTTGAGGCTGAAGATGGGAATTTAGGAGAAAATACCACAACTCAACCTGACACCTCAGCTTCTGGTGGAAATTATGTAAGTTTCGAATCTAATCAAACAGTTAATCCATCAC
>CAZWXQ010000016.1:0-3377 GCA_964637955.1 uncultured Gammaproteobacteria bacterium
TCGAACGGTAGCGCTGAGGTAGTATTGTGTAGTTCCAATCTGGATGGAACGCATCGTATTTGATGTTCATGGCAGCAATCTGTGCGTCGGAAACCTTCGCGCCTTTTGGATAGCGGCCTCCGTCGATGGCGCAGGAGATTGCGAGGCCAGTGGCGGTTCGAGTGGCGGCGATCAGCTGGACAATGACCTGGTGCGAGCGCAGCGGCTTGCCCCGCCAGTTCTGACTGATGAAGGCGAACATGCGGTGCTCGATGCGGTTCCACTTGCTGGTACCCGGCGGATGATGGGCGACGGAAATCGCCAGACCGGTCTGGTTGGCCAGCTTCTGCAGCTCGATCTTCCACAGTCGCACGCGGGCGCCGTTGCTGCCGCCGCAATCGGCGGTGATAAGCAGGCGGCGAGCGGCGGGATATCGTTTGCGGCCCATGCGGCGCCACCAGCGACGGATGCTCTCGACGGCGAAGGCGGCGGTGTCGTGATCGATGCCGACGCTGACCCAGCCCTGGTTGGCGGCGATGTCGTAGACACCGTAGGGCACGGCGCGGCCGTTGCCGGGGATGACGAAGTCGTGCACGCGCACCTCGTCGGGCCGGCCCTTGCGGCGCAGCTCTCGACCGGCGTTCTTGAAATCGCCAACCAGCTCCTTTTTCTTGGTATCGACCGAGATCGCCGGCTGACCGGTTCGAGCGAAGCGCACGACGACATCATTGATGTGCTGGAACTGCGCGTCGCGGTCGGGATGCTGGCCTCCCTCGCGGGTTTTGGCGTTACCTTGCAGGCTGAAACCGAGGTCCGTCAGCAGACGGCCCACCAGGTTGGCGCTGACCCGATACCCCTGGGCGGCCAGCCCAGTCGCCAGATGGCGTTGGCTGCGGCTTACCCAAAGCAGGACCGCCTGCGGATCACCACGCGTTGCCGAGGCTACCAACTGCAACAGCGCCTTGCGCAGGCCCGGCTGTGTGATCGTCGCTGCCTTGCGGCCGCCGCCGCTGCGCCGGACGCGACCGTAGGGCCACTCAGCCGCTTCGCTTTCGAGATCCTTCAGGCCGCGCCCAATAGTGCTGCGCGCGATGCCGGTGATCTGCGACACCGCCGCTATGCCACCGCGGCCTGCGGCTCGCGCTTCGCTCGCTGCGAAAAGACGGAGCCCTCGTTCGTCGAGATGGCCCGCCACCGCCTCATAACGCATACGGATAGCAACCGCATCGATCATTCACACAATATAGAGCGTGTCGCACTCCACCGCGTCGTGAATGCCGATTCCTTAATGCCGTTGTTGCCTTGCTTGCGATTCGTTTATTTCGTCACAGGCCCTAACCCAACTTGCGCAGAATCGGCACCCTGGTTCAATGGAATCAATGAGTTAGCCAAAAAGTTGGCACTACATTTTTGGTTAAGTGTGGTGCTTCAGGCGGTGAGGGCGAGAGGCACGGCGGCGTCGGGGCGCATACGCTTGGGCAGGACGACGCCGAGGCGTTCGAGCAATGCGGATTGAGCCGGATCGGGCTGGGTGACGCAGCGCAGCCGGATCTCGCCGTGAGTGGCGGTGGGCAGGACGACGTCGTGCGACTGGATGCGGGCGAGCTCCTCGAGCACGGTGCGGGGCGAGTTGCCGAGGCCGGCGCGCTGCTGCCACATCTCCAGACACTTCCACAGCACGAAGGCGAGGAAGCAGACGAGGATGTGGGCCTGCACGCGATCGGCGCGCTGATGCCAGATCGGTCGGACTTGCAGCTCGTCCTTCTGGATGCGGAAGGCGGCCTCGGCCTGGGTGAGTTGGATGTAGGCGCGCCACAGCTGCTCGTCGGTCCAGTCGGCGATGTTGGTGCGCAGCATGTAGGCACCCTCTGACACCGCGGCCCAATCGTCGAATGCCGGATCGTGCTCGACGTGGAGGCGTAACCCGGCAGGGCAATCGGCAGCGATCAACGTGATCTGGAAGCGCGCGGCGGAGCGCTGGTTGCGCTGAAGGATGCGACCGATCTGGCGGTTGATCTGGGCGGCGTTGAGTCGCTTGCTCGACTTCTCGATGCGGGCGGCGAGGCTGGTCAGCGCCGCGGCGATGCGATCGCTGAACTTGTCGTGCATGGCGGCTTCCTTGCTGCGCCGATCGGCCGAGCGGCACAGGATCGCCTGCTCGCCGCTCTCGAGCCCGGGCACCAGCTTGACCTCGATGCCGTCGCGGATCGCCCGCCAGCCGTCGGCCGCTGCCAGCTCGGCGGCGAACTTGCGCAGCTCG
Organism: uncultured Gammaproteobacteria bacterium; assembly: GCA_964637955.1. GTDB lineage: Bacteria > Patescibacteriota > Microgenomatia > Levybacterales > UBA12049 > 2-01-FULL-39-10-A. The sequence goes on from CAZWXQ010000016.1 coordinate 2,240, forward strand.
ACCTTGGGCGCGCCGATGATGTAGCGCCGCCCGGTCTGGCGCAGCCATGCCAGGTTCTCGGCGCTCGACATGCCGCGATCGGAGATCCACACCCGGCCGACCACGCCGTGGCGGGCTTCCATCGTGTCGACGATGGTCTGCACCGTGCGGCTGTCGTGGGTGTTGCCGGCGAACACCTCGTAACCCAGCGGGAAGCCGTCGAACGTCACCACCAGGGCGATGCACACCTGCTTGCGGTCGGGCCGGTGATCGCGGCTGTAGCCGCGGCGGGCCAGCTCGTTACCCTCGGCCTCGCCCTCGAAGTAGGTGCTGGTCACGTCGTACAGCAGCACCTCGTTGTCGATCGCGAACAGCTCGCCGCAGCGCCGCGACAGGTGCGCCTCCAGCTCAGCCTTGTGCTCCAGCAACAGGTCGAGCCCGCGATACAGCCGGTCCTTGTTGACCAGGTCGCCGTCGAGCTGCAGCAGGTCGCACAGCGCCGTGCGGCGGTACCAGTCCTCGGCGATGTGCAGCTCGCTCGACGGCTCGCACAGCCGCGCCGCCACCAGCACCGCCGCCATCTTCGACCACGGCACCGCTTCCTTGCCCGAGGGCAGCAGCTTCTCGCACAGATCGGCAAGGCCGGTGCCGCGCCACAGCGCCAGCGCCAGGTAGACGTCGCCGAACTGGCGAGACCGCTCGACACGCACGCCCTTCAAGCGCACCGGGACCGTCAAGTCCTGCCTGCCATCATCGAACAGACCGGCCTGCTCCGGCGTCCCGATCAACTGCCGCGCAAGCGCCCGGGCTTGCAGCCGGCCTCGCGCATCCAGCTCGCCGAGTTGCGCCACCGTTTGCTGGATCACCCGACGGCCGACCCGCACGCTACGCACAAGACGCCAGTAACGATGGACTTTGCCGTCCTTCTTCACCGTCGTGTAGCGCAGGTACATGCCCGGATCACAACTGATCCTTGCTCAAAAGAAAATGGGGATGGTTGGCACTACACCCACATTCTCGACCGGCGCCACCTTCAACCCATTGATCTCGCTCAGACCTTCATTCCAAAAAAACTGAAACCGGCGTTCAGCTGCGCAAGTTGGGCTAACGCTTGTCTGCCTCGGGCGACTTTTTCAAGGATGTCGGTAGCGGACTTTGT